>JANQSD010000008.1 GCA_028284225.1 Arenicellales bacterium | reverse complement strand
CCGGCACTGAGCAACTGGGCCGCTGTAATACGATACATCCCCGCTTTACTCACCCCAAATTCAACCACTTCCGCCGAGTCACTGCTTGAGGCCTGGGCATTGACCCGCACGTACCGGTCTAACCCATCACGGACATATCCCTGGGTGGTTAATCGATCATCCAGCTGGGTGCGAATATGGTCCCAGGCGATCGGTTCTAAATCCCCTAACTCACCGTACGCGGTATTGACTTCAAACGGGCCGTAGTAATGTTCACGCCCGTCTGCATCCACACTGGAGATCCCTAATGCCACTAACTCACGGATACGACCGGGAATACGCGCGCGTTTACGGTAACTCTGCGGTTCCACGGCATTACCACTACCGCTTTTAACTAACCAGTTGTGCAGTTTCTCCCACTCACCGTCAAACCCGTCTAACCCCCACAGTTGAAATCCGACATTGAATAACTCACTGTTCGTCCCCCAGTTTACTTCAACCCAATCGCCACTGCGATCACTGTCAAAATGGGAAAGCGTTACAGGCAAAGTCTCTACCTCTAAAAAATAGTCCTCCACTTCACCATCGGCCACTATTCCAGTGGGGCTCGGGGATGCATCCGAGAAAAACGATGCATCACTGGTTAAACGAAAACGTGCATAAGTGGAGTTTGAACTCTGGTAGGGTGGGGCAACAGTCTTACCGTCATCGGCATTCCCTAATCCTGTAAACACTAGTACATAATCATTAGAACCTGAATTGGCCGGTACATTTCCTGTCACAAATGTACCGTCATCGTCCGGATGCGCATTGGCTGGATTGGTCACTGACCGTTCGGCATCATCAAAAACCCCGTCCGGGGTGAGGCGGGTGCCGGTGCCCGCCCCGTAATCCAGCCAGCCAACCAACTGTGCATCAGTGGAAGAATTATTGGTTGCGTTCACTACCACACAGTATTCATTCGCCGCCGTGGTATAGGTCCCGTTCGTTCCGGTACAGGTCATACCTCCCGCAGAATTGTATTCCTGAAAACTGCTTACACCGTCTTCGTCAGCTCCATCGCCAGTTGCGGCTCGATTTGGATGACCATCGGTATTTCCATCAATTGAATTCCCTAATAGTAATGGACTGGTGTTGGTGGTTTCATCATAACCCACTGCATAGTGCTGGGCACCGGAATTAGTTGATAACGTTCCATAACTACTATCCGGTGCATCACCAAAATCCGAAGGGATAAAAGATGCGCCAAAAGAAATATATTCTGCCTGTGGGTTAGCAAACGGAGCGCCAGAGCCACCGACAAATCCGAATGAAACCGTCACGTTTTGAGTATCGGCTGGGAACTCTAGCCACCAATCTAATGCAGCATAAAAACTTCCTCCAAGCGCAATTTGATCTATCAAGCTACCGCTAGAGAAATTTGCACCATCAGAATGATTCATTACTTCATTATCGGGGTCATGGATGATCGCATCCCCTGTTCCATCAAAGCTGACCGTCAAATTAATACGTACGCTATTTAGAGTAAATTCAGTAATAAAAGGCCCCCTAATAGGATGTTTAAGGGTCATCCATAAACCGGTTCTGGCTGTGTTGTTCATGGTGGTGGTACTGAAACTAATACTAAGTTCTTCTGCAGGGGCTTGATTGAAAGGCCAGGATTCAGCAGGTATGTAACCCACCCCAAAATTACCAGTTGAAATTTCTATATTTCTCCACCCGTTCGCGAGTGCCGGCGTGCTGGCTACATCGGTCGTCATCGTCCAGGTGGCTGCAGTAAAATTGTCTACCTGAAAAGCACCGCTACCAGTATTGTTATCATTATCCGACGCAAAACTGGAAGTAATAACCGTTTGACTCGATGTGGGCGGCATCCCCAATGCAGTGATCGGTAAAAACAACGTTAAAACTGTGGAGATGGTTTTAGTGATTATTTTAATAATTTCTTGAAAGATAGGTTCGGTTCGATTTGTCATGTCTATCAACTGTTAATTTAAATTAGCTTTGCTTGGGTTTTATCTCAATAAAAGAATATTTCACTGCTAACCACCTTGAATCTGAACGTTTCTGAAGTAAAAGTTAGATGTAAAGAAGTAATATAGGCAAAAAAGGCGATTAGTTAATTGGTCCCCGTGTGGAGGTGCAGTCTATCATACATTATCTTAAATTGGTTTCATTTTGTACCAATCAAAATTAACAATAATTCACATTTAGTCCTCAGCGATTAAAACACTTGTCATCAGAGGAAATAACAACATACCTGGCAGGTATATAAACTGGAACACATAAACGAAGAATCATAATTGCACTCAAACTGAGTGTTAGCATAATGTAAATCACCTTATCGCTTTTACACAAATGTCAGGAACATAAACAAAAATGTGTAAATCAGTCAATACTTGGTAGCGCGGCAGAAACAGTTTCAGTTCCGAATTCCAATCAGTTCGTGTTACGTACTTGAAAGTAATAGACACTATGCTTAGTTCGGGTAATATACGTTGGGCCGAAGCTCAAATGTACACGACCAAGGTAACAGACTTGGGAAAACGGCTAATGTGAAAAAACTAAGTTGTTAATTTTTAAAGCGAAAAATTACTGATTTGGTACCGAGGAAAGGACTTGGTCTCACACATTAAATGCCTCGAAAAGCACCTTAATGTATTGAAATATATACGTTTATTAGAAAAACATTATCCTTGAATACACATTGAATGTACCACCTAATTGTTTCAATTTCGAGTAGTTGTTGATTCATAAAAATACAAAAAAAATCTTTTTATAAATTAAAATAAGTTGTATTATGATGCATAAAAAGGAGTTTTATGCATCAATATGTGGAATTGGGAACAAAAAGATTGGCCTAACTTTACCTACGATCAAGCTGCATTAGCTGATCTTGAACTGGAATTTATCAAAATTGCCAGTGAATGCTATGGTGTTTTCAAGCATATTTCCGATGAAGATAAAGAACAAATTAAAATTGAGATTATCAGTGAAGAGGCGCTAAAAACATCCGAGATAGAAGGGGAGTTTCTTGATCGTGATAGTGTGCAATCTTCTATCTGCAAACAATTTGGATTAAGAACAGATCAAAGGAGAATTTCTGCTGCCGAGCAGGGTATCGCAGAAATGATGGTTTCGGTTTACAAAAACTTTGACAATGCCTTAGATCATGAAACTTTATTTTCTTGGCATCGCATGTTGATGAAAGGTCGTATAAGCATTGAAGATATTGGTGCTTATCGAACACATGACGATCCGATGAGAATTGTTTCGGGCGCAATTCATGACCCAAAAATTCATTTTCAAGCACCACCATCTGAACAAATGCCAGATGAGATGGATCAATTTGTTCTCTGGTTTAATCAATCTGCACCAGATGAAAAGAATACGCTACCCGCTTTAACACGGGCAGGCATTGCGCATTTGTATTTTGAAAGTATCCACCCGTTTGAAGACGGCAATGGTCGCATTGGTCGAGCAATATCCGAACAGGCACTTGCACAGAACCTTGGCCATCCTAGTTTAATTGCTCTGGCCTACACCATTGAGAGAAACAAAAAAGCCTATTACACAGCTTTGGAAGAAAATAGTAAATCAAACGAAATCACAGAGTGGTTGGTTTATTTTGCTGGCACTATATTAGACGCTCAAATAAATACACAAAAGCGCATTGAATTTATCCTTGCTAAGGACAAATTATTTAGACGCTTGCAGGGGCAGTTAAATGAAAGACAAGAAAAAGTCCTAAACCGAATGTTTAAAGAAGGAACCGATGGTTTTAAAGGGGGATTGAGTGTGGCTAACTATATCACCATAGCCAGAACATCCAGACCTACGGCAACCAGAGATCTAAGAGATTTAGTTAAAAAGCAAGCTTTATTCAAAACAGGGCAGTTAAAATCAACGCGCTACCAGTTAGAATTAATTAGTAACTAATGAAACAAGAAAATAATAATAACAGTAATAATGGGATTTAAAAGTGTAATGTTGCGTGAATATTCTCAGTCAATTTGATTAATTAAATAAAATATGCCACAATTTTTCTGCGTATAAATACGCAAATCATAATTTAAATACAGAGGTACATAAAAATGAAACATATTATTAAAGAAGATAAATTGGAGACTGCTAAAAAGCCTAAAATCCGAGGCGGTAAAGTCAGACCTATTATTACAAAGCTCGATAAGGAATAGAGTTAATCTGTAACATGTAAGTCCATCTATCCTGATGGGTACTCTTCTATTCATCAGGATAGAATATGATTCAGCGTAAGTTATTTATTAAAGGCATAGTTTGTTATTGTGTTGGTATGTTCTTTGAAACAGCTATGGATGCTTGCTCAAAATGGATTTCTACATCTTATCCAATGTCTCAGATTTTGTTTTTCCGTTCACTATTCGCATTATTACCTATTTCACTACTTATAATCTTATCTAAGGATCAGTGGAGTTCTCCAGGTAATATAAAACTACAAATATTAAGGGCTATATCTTCAGCATTGGTCTTTGTATTTTTTGTTTACTCTCTTCGCACAATGCCACTTGTGAACTCAGTTACTTTGTTTTTTACAACTCCTTTTTTTATGCTTTTATTGAGTACGTTTATATTTAAAGAGAAAATTCATATAAACCAATGGTTGGCAATTGCCTGTGGGTTTTTGGGTGCTATCATAATTATAAATCCAAGTCTAACTAACTTTGACCTTATCACTCTATTTCCAATAGCGGCAGCATTTTGTTGTGCTTTATTTATCATTTTCTCGAAGTTACTATCATCAGAAGCGACGACAATTGCCACAGTCTTTTATGGAACTATAATTGTTATTATCATTTCATCGTTTTGGCTTCCTTTTACATGGGTAACGATTAAATCAAGTGATTTAATTGTGTTTGTCATGATAGGGATTTTTGGAGGACTAGCGACCTTTTTTATTACCCTCTCAGTAAACTATGCGAGTGTTAGCACTATTGCACCGTTTGAATATACAGCACTGATTTGGTCAGTCATATTCGGTTTAATAATCTGGGGAGATATTCCTACATTAGCGGTTATTGTAGGTTTAATTATTATCAGTCTTTCTGGCTTATCAATTATCTACCAAGAAAATAAAACTTATAACGTCGAGAAAGAGGAGGTTACAAATTCATGAATAAAGTTGATATAGCTGATCTATTCAAAAAAATCAGTCAGTTGGATCAAACACTTAGTTTGGATGGCGTGGGTATAGATTTATTACAAAAAAAGTATTTAACGAGCGAAAAATATAATGATAAAAAATTCTATAGAAATATGTACATGGGGAGAATATCACTTTTCAATGATCATTTTTCGCCTTATGTTGGGAAAGGAAATATTATTAATGCATTATCGGAGATTAATTTTGATGAGCGATTTAGAGCTAAGTTTGGAGGTGTCTTACCAGAAATACATTACTTAGCATTAAATGAAATCATCGAAAAATGGTCAGATAATGAAGAGGTCATGTCTATAACTGATCTACATATTCGAAATACGCCAATTGAAAATTTATTTAATCTCGACCAACTAAGTAAGCACAACCTTTATTTAGAGTGCCCGTCTGAAGTGGGTTCACTAGAAATGATGACAATCTTAATTAGTACGCAATTTAATGTAACTGAATCACATTGTGATGATTCAGATGGTAGTAATCATTGTCTTGTTGGAAAAAAGCTTTGGCTATGTTGGGATACATTAGAGGGCTTAAAAAATGGTATTGAAGATATAGAGCGACTAGATATTGATCGCCAATGTCATTTTGATTTGGCAACATTTGTTACTCTTAAAAGTTCGTCATGGTTTTTTGTAGGTGAAGGGGATACTCTATTTTTACCTGGGAATTTGTCGCATAAAGTAATAACTCTTGAAAAGTATATTGGTATAGGTAGTTTTTACATTTCATTGTTAAATTTCTTGAGAACTTTATCATGGTGGAAGTTGCATAAACCAAACTGGGAATTAAATGAGCCTCCTGATATTAATAAACATAATTATGATCAACTTCAGAGCACAATTAGTTCTATATCATTTGATAATAATCCAGATAACTATATTGCAAAAAGTTTGAAGAATTCAATCGATTATTGGCACGAAGAATTCTCTTCAAAGGATAGGTCATTATTACTCAGTGAGCCAATGTTTAATCATTGTTATCAGTGTTTATTAGCACTAGCTAATAATCGGCATTGAAAAGCACCTTAATGTATTGAAAAATGTAAAAGCATTCTAAAACTCACATTAAGTGTATCACCTAATTGACTTAAACTCGACAATTGATATTCTGACTTACTTATTTTGTTGTCAAAATTTTCTAAATGGGATAATCAATGTAATCTTTTTGATTGATTACATAATTTTTACTGATATAAACTATATCTAAGCTTACAGGCAGATTTGTGATCGCGTATCGCGGTTTAAGATTAAAAGTTACCAACGCTTGCTACCTTACAGCATGTGTTCCATCTGCTTATATCTACTGTTATCTTGTGGATACTTTTAGCATTATGAGTGCCTGTAAGCTTCATAAAACCTATAATGAATGAAAAGAATTTCAATAAGCTTGACAAGTTAAGAAGCCTAACAGATCGAAAAGAATTAGCTGTATTGCTTGGGTTCAAGCCCAAAGCTTTATCTTATTTGCTCTTTCATGAGAAAAATAAATACTTTGAGTTCGATATCCCAAAAAAAGGTGGTGGAACCAGAAAAATTTCAGCTCCTTGTAGCTCTTTAAAAAACTTACAAAAAAGACTTGCTGACTTATTGTATGAATGTAGAGTAGAGATTGAAGCTAAATTTTGGAATTCAGGTAAAAAAAGGAAAGCTAGATGCTGCTGGAAAAAGCAAAGGAAGTAACACAAATATCGCTGAAATACATAACCAACTTTTAATGATGCTGGGTCATGAGATTTTTGATCCTGAAACAAATCGAAAGGTATTAGTTGATCATGCTTTCATAGTTGCAGGAGGTGAAATTACTAAACAAGCGAAAAATTGGTTTGGGGAAAAACCAGATGCTTCACCATGTATTATTGTGTCTGTTGCGAACTAAGAATTGACCTCTGGCTATGTCTTTCACACCTCACAGTTAACTATGCCTGTGTCGCATGTGATAAGCTCCACATGCAAAAAATCAGGCATCTAAGGTGTATCACTCAAGTGTACCACCTTGTATTTAAATCAACTTATCGAGGACAAAAAGTCGTTAAGAAACAAAGACTTGTGTAATGTGTGGTACCGAGGAAAGGACTTGAACCTTCACGGGGTTGCCCCCACTAGCACCTGAAGCTAGCGCGTCTACCAATTCCGCCACCTCGGCATATGAGGCGGTCGACTCTACAATGACTATTTAAGGTTGTCAATTTAAAGTGAAAAAATCGAAAAAGAATTCAAAGAATAAGCATCAAGTTTTTACAGGGACGGTGATAGGTCATCCCAAGGGGTTTGGGTTTGTAGAGCCGGATGACAAGAGTGATGATGTATATTTGCCTGTGTTCGAAATGAACACAGTGTTGCATGGTGACCGTGTTGAAGTGGAAGTTAGTCGTAAAAAAAGTTCTGGCAAACTGAGTGGACGAGTCACCAAAGTCCTGGACCGGGCGCATCAACGTCTGTCCGGGGTAGTGCGAAGTTACAACCGCAAACGCTATGTTCAGCCGCTGGATAAACGGATTTCTCATGATGTTTTTGTAGACAAGAAATCATTTGAAGGAGTAAATCCAGGAGACATTGTCGAAGTCAAGATTACTCAATATCCGGATCATCGAAAACGATTATTACTGGGTGAAATAACCCATGTGTTTGGCGATATTTCTGATGCCGAGATGCCGGTTACGCTGGCGTTATATAAGCATCAAATTCCGCATGTCTGGTCACAAGCAGCTCAGACGGCTGCAGAAAAGTGTCCTAAGCGGATTCCTGAAACTGAGATCACTTCAAGGCGAGACTTACGAGATTTAAATTTCGTCACCATTGATGGCGAAACAGCCAAAGATTTTGACGATGCGATCTTTGTTAATCGTAGTCGTTCGGGTTATGCGCTGTATGTTGCCATTGCCGATGTTGCACAATATATAAAAGCGAATTCTGTACTTGATAAAATTGCTTACGAACGCGGTACATCAGTTTATTTTCCTAACAAAGTTGTACCTATGTTGCCGGAGACCTATTCAAATGGAATATGTTCTTTAAAACCGGGTACTGAGCGGCTGGTAATGGTTTGTGAGGTTACTTTAGATGAACAGGGTCGACGACTGGATTATCAATTCTATGAAGCCGTTATTAAATCGAAAGCAAGGCTAACCTATACCCAAGTCTGGGACTATTTGAATAATGGTGTATTCGTTGATATTAAAGCTGAACTACAAAAGTCGCTCAAACAAGCTTATCAGTTGTTTAATAAATTACTAGTATTACGTAAACAACGAGGGGCCTTGGAATTAGAAATACCCGAAACCTTTGTCAACTTTAATCAGCAAGGTGAAGTCACGAGTATTGACCCGATTATTCGAAATGATGCTCACCGCTTAATTGAGGAGTTTATGTTGGTGGCTAATGTTTGTGCCGCTGAATTGCTGGAGGATAAGTTTGAGGCAGGCATGTTCAGAGTTCATGAGCGACCCGATGATGAACGAATTGCAGATTTGCGTTACTTTTTATCTGATTTTAATCTGGAGTTGCCTGGAGGCGACAGACCCAATAGCGAAGATTTCGTTAGTGTTTTGAAAGAACCTAAGATTAAAGATCAATGGAAGTATATTATCAGTACCATGATGCTGCGAACTCAAAAACAGGCGCATTACAGTGATCAGGTTAATATGCATTTTGCTTTGAATTATCAGGCTTATACACACTTTACTTCGCCCATACGTCGTTATCCGGATTTAGTCGTACATCGATTGCTTAAAAGTATTATCAAGCAGCGTCGGCCTGCGAAAAAATTGATCGATAATTTGGCGGCTATTGCCGAGCATTGCAGTAGTACAGAGCGTAGAGCAGAAGAAGCATCGAGAGAGGTGGTTAGTTATTATAAACTGCAATATTTAAAAGCCCATGTTGGGGATAGCTTTGATGGAGTAATAACAGGAGTTAGTAGTTTCGGATTTTTTGTGGAACTTAACGGCGTGCTGACGAGTGGATTGGTTCATGTGAGCAGCTTAATGGATGATTTTTATTTTTATGATCCACTTAAACAGCAACTTATAGGGGAGCGAAGCGGCAAGGTATTTAAAATCGGCCAAATGATAGAGGCTCAAATATCCAGGGTTGATTTGGAAGAAAAAAAATTAGATTTGATTATTCAGGCTCGGGGTAAACCATCAAGTAAAAAGTCTAGTTTCAAACAAAAAAGCCGATCAAAGAATAGTAGTGGCTAAGCAAGTAAGCAAACGTTTCGTCTACGGTTTTCATGCTGTCTCCGCATTGATGCGTCAGTCTGCAGCACAGATGCTGACTGTTTATATTGATCAAAACCGAAAAGAAGCGCGCATGTCCAAATTGATTGATCAGCTAAAACAAAATCAGATCAAGATTGTGTTTTGTCAGCGTGATTTATTGCAAAAGCAGTTAGGTGATGTCGTTCATCAGGGTATTATGGCGGTGGTTGAAGACACAATAACTCGGCCCAAAGCGCATCTTAATGATGTTTTTAAGATGATGCACGATGATGAGACGGTTTTGGTGTTGGACGGTGTACAAGATCCAATGAATTTAGGAAGTTGTCTAAGAGTTGCCGATGCAGCGGGCGTTAATCATGTTGTTCTCCCCAAGGATAAGAGTGCATCTGTGACGGCAGCTGCGCGCAAAGTTGCCGTAGGGGCGGCGGATTCGCTTCATATTCATACAGTCACTAATCTGGTCAGGACGCTAGAACAGTTAAAGCAAAATGATTTTTGGGTCATTGGAATGGCTGATAACGCACATCAATCTATTTACCAATATCAATTTAAAGGTCGAATAGCACTTATACTGGGAAATGAAGCCAAGGGGCTGAGGCCGTTGACCCAAAAAGCTTGTGATCACTTACTCTCCATACCGATGTTTGGGCAAGTAGAAAGCTTGAATGTGGCAACTGCTACTGCAGTAGGCCTATTTGAGATCGTGCGCCAAAAAAATGCACTATAACTAGTCAATTTCCAGATGTCTTATAATTTATAAATTCATAAGCATTTGAAAATAAAAAAGAAATAATAATTTTAAATTTGGCACAATAATTGCTTATAAATAGCTAACTAATACTTAGGTTAGCAAAATGAATTTAGTTGTAGCAATTATCAAACCCTACAAACTCGATGATGTCAGGGAATCCCTAAATACAGTTGGTGTGACAGGTATGACTGTTACAGAGGTTAAAGGTTTTGGACGTCAGCAGGGCCGCCATGAGCTTTACCGTGGAGCCGAATATGCTGTTGATTTTGTTCCCAAAATTAAACTCGAAATTGCAGTGCTCGAGCAACATCTTGAAGAAGTCATAGACATCATTCGCCAGCAAGCTAACAGCGGGCAGGTTGGCGATGGCAAGATATTTGTGTTGCCGCTGACTCAAGTGACCCGAATACGTACGGGTGAACTTAATGAAAGTGCGATTTAGGAGATAATGATGGAAAACAATATTTTTGAATTACAGTATGCGATTGATACGTTTTACTTTTTAGTTTGTGGGGCATTAGTTATGTGGATGGCAGCGGGTTTTGCCATGCTCGAAGCAGGGTTAGTTCGCTCCAAAAATACCACTGAAATACTCACTAAAAACGTGGCTTTATTTGCTGTCGCTTGTAGCATGTATTTAATTTGCGGCTATCAAATTATGTATGGTGGTGGCTTTTTCTTATCAGGTGTTGATTCTGTATCCTCGATAGATGTTGATGCTGTTTTGGCCGCGTCAGCAGAAAATGGTTTTGGTGGTGACTCGGTTTATTCCGGTGCTTCTGACTTTTTCTTCCAGGTCGTTTTTGTCGCGACGTGTATGTCTATTGTCTCGGGTGCGGTAGCGGAACGAATGAAGCTGTGGGCATTTTTAGCTTTTGCAGTAGTCATGACAGGTGTCATTTACCCGCTTGAAGGTGCCTGGACCTGGGGTGGGAAATCCGTTTTTGGCCTGTTCAGTTTGAATTATAGTGATTATGCGGGTTCCGGTATTGTACACATGGCAGGTGCTGCAGCAGCGCTGGCGGGCGTATTGATTCTGGGCCCTCGAAAAGGCAAATACACCAAAGATGGCCGTATAAATGCAATTCCTGGCGCAAATTTACCGCTGGCAACACTGGGTACCTTTATTTTATGGTTGGGTTGGTTTGGATTTAATGGTGGCTCTACGCTAAAGCTCGGCGGCATCGAAGCAGCTAACGAAGTAGCCAATGTATTTTTGAATACCAATGCAGCGGCATCTGGCGGCTTAATTGCAGCATTACTGGTTGCCAGGATAATGTTCGGCAAAGCTGATTTAACAATGGCTTTGAACGGGGCTTTGGCAGGTTTGGTTGCTATCACCGCTGAGCCGGCAGATCCAACACCGTTGTTAGCGACGATAATAGGTGCGGTTGGTGGAGTCATTGTTGTATTTAGTATTTTGTCCTTAGACCGGTTGAAAATTGACGATCCTGTCGGTGCCATTTCAGTACATGGCACAGTTGGTTTGTGGGGAATTTTTGCCGTATTATTATCGGATACCGATGCGACTTTCGGCGGCCAGTTGGTTGGTGCAGCAACTATATTTATTTGGGTATTTTCCGCTAGTTTGATTGTGTGGTTGATATTAAAAGTGACGCTAGGCATTAGGGTATCTGAAGAAGAAGAATATGAAGGTGTTGATATTTCTGAATGTGGAATGGAAGCTTATCCTGAATTTAAAGCCAGCACTTGAGTTATTTGGAATGTGGCTATTGGAAGATGTGGTGACCTAAGTTAGTTTGATATTGAATACATTCTATTGGGCATCACATTTTCAATATTTAGCCAATAATTAAATATAGTTAATGTTTGTGAAATTGTGATTTTTATCACAGAAAAAAAGCTGCTAAAGGAGTAAAGTAATTGTAAATAAAAACAATAAATAAGCAGGGGGAAGTTGGTACAACTACACTAGATGCACATTAAAGGCCAAAGTTTAACGCTTTGGCCTTTGTTTATTACAGGCTCTGGAATTTTCCTGTTGCTTTGATTCACGCTCAATTCAATCTCAATTGTTAAGCTTAAACCTATCACCATACTCAGGAGACACGATGAGCGAAAAAGAGCATTTGATTAATCAACACATATTGGAATATGAGTCACGTTTAAAGCATATTGATGAGTTACTGGAAAAAACCAAGCATACTGCCGATGAATCACATAATCAGGAATTAGCCCAGATCAAGGACAAGCGTGAAAAGTTATCGCAATATTTGAGTGAGGCAAAAAAGCTATCTGTAGAGAACTGGCAAAAAGAAGAAATTAACATGGCGGGGCCTATGGCCGTATGGGATGCAGTTGCGCAACAGCTTGAAAAAATTGCGGAGAAAATAGATTAGGGGGCGTTCTCAATGACCCAATCATTGCTGCCAATCCCCATTTTTTGCTGGGCAAGGCAGAATGAGTGCTGTGTAGTTGCTCTACATAAGCGAATGATAACGCAGTTCAGTGAAAATGGGACTTGGCCCTGTGGGTTAGGTTTGAAAAAACGCCATACGGCGTTATACCGTCAAGCGGCACCGAGGTTCGTCGCTCATTTGGAATGACCAAACTACGCTCCTCATGCTTTGTCTGACGTTTTTTCAAGCCTAACAGTAACGATTGGGTCATTGAGAACGCCCCCTAACTTACAAATACTTTCGATGTCCCTGGGGTCGCCAGGCCGGTGAAATAACATTGGGCATATTAGAGCGTTCTAATAATCGGGCGGGACACAGTACAAACTCACCATAGCGCTTATTAATCGCATCCATGGTGAACAATAGTCGATTGGTTTTTTCATTGTGGTGCTCAATAAAGTCAAGCTGATGATTGATCGGTGTCAACTTACACCCCGTTATGCCCAGTTGACAAACAGCTTCACCAGACCAATTCTGCCTTAAAAAGTCTTTGGCAAACTTGAAAAGTCGTTGACTATTTTGGGTGGGTGGGGAGCATGTGTATTCATTGTGCAACCATTGATTACCCTGGGTCAGCCGTAAGGCAAAATGAAATTTAGCTGCTGCCAGCTGATTTGATCTCAACCGATGTCCCATTTTTTGGCACATATGTTGAAAATATGTATAGACCACAGATTTTTCAGTGGTTTGCGGCGGCATGACTTTCCCGTGTGAAAATGATTTGGGTGCCGATAATTGTTTTTGAATGGGTTCAGGATCTTGTCCCTGGCACATCAACCAGATACGTCGACCCGGATTACCAAACCGTTTTCCCAATGTGCTAATAGGTAGTTGAGCGACTTCACCACAAGTTCTCGCACCGCGGCGAGCAAGGAATTGCCGGATACCTTTTGAGATGCCACACAGGTTTTCAACCGGGACGTCCCGTAATCTGTCAGCTACCTGATCAGGTAATAGAACACCAAAACCATTAGGTTTATTCTGCTTGGCGATAAATTTGGCACTGGTTTTATCACGGCTTAAACCCACCGTGCAGGTTAGCCCTGAAACGTCGTAGATGGTTTGTTTAACCTTCTTAGCTATTATTTCAGGTTTACCCATCAGTTTTTGGCATCGACTAACATCAATAAACGCTTCATCAACAGAAAATATTTCCACATCCGGACTAATAGTCGTTAAGCTCTCCATTATTTGGCTGGATATTTCAGCATAACGCTCCGGTCGGGCAGGACGGCGAATAAAATCAGGACAAATATGTTGGGCTTGCTTAATCCGCATACCGGTATAAATCCCCCAGTGCCGGGCTTCATAGGAGCTGGTGATAATACAGGTTCCTTCTAGGCCATTAGTAATTCCAATCGGCTTACCTCTGAGTTCGGGGAAATCGAATTGCTCTACCGATGCAAAAAATGCATCCATATCGATAAAAATTATTGCTTGAGGCCAAAAGTTATTGTTACTACTCAAATTTCAAAGCCAGGTTCACATGTACTGCATCACTAAATGATCGAGTTATCTTGGTCAGATAACCGGATTAGTCATCTTATGTAACCCATCTCAAGTGATCAAGCAAAGTAACAATAAGTAATGAATATTTAATGTTAAACCCGGATTATGCAATGGAATTCGTCGTAAGAGGAAAAACGCAGTTTATTGGGATAAACGAGCATTTTGAGCGACATTAACGACGTATTTTCAAGAGCAATGGTCATGCTCAGGTCTGGTAAAGTAAAAACGGGGGTTGGAGAGGATGAGGCAGGGGAGTTCAGTACTCCCCTGGAAGAAAACTTACTGTGATTGCTCGAGCATATAGTCAACGGCCGCTTGTACTGAGCCATCACTCAATGAGGCATTGCCGCCTTTAGCAGGCATGATGCCGGCCGAGCCTTGGAAGCCATTAATAGCATTTGCATACAAAGTTTCAATGCCTTGTGCAATTCGGTCTGTCCATCCTGCTGCATCACCAACCTTGGGAGCGCCTGCAACGCCAGCACCGTGACAGGCTGCGCAACTGGAATTGTAAACCTCATCACCGGGAAGAACTACATCCTCTACGGCGGCTACAGCCAAGGCCGGGGCTTCGCCTATTGTAATTTCTCCGGCGGGTGCAATGCGGTCGGCAACAACTTGTTGAATTGAAACTTCACGTTCAGCATCAAGCTTATCATCAACATCCCTGGCCATAAGATTTCCTAGAAAAGCCAATCCAAATGTCATGACGATCAACAAGATGATCATCGTTGTAAAGGCTCGGCCAAATTCGTTATCGGTCATTAATTTCTCCTGGTCACAATCAAAAAACCGTTGCGCTGATTATACAACAGCGTTTAGTAGTTTGTGGAAGTTATCTGCGTCCGCCGAGCAAAGAACCAAGAATACCCCGAATTACACGGCGGCCAAGCTGAGTGCCGATAGAACGAGCTGCACTTTTGATGAGCGCTTCAGTTGCGGTCTGGCGTTTATAACGGGTTTTCGTGGTTTTGCGCTTGGTTGTTGGAAACGGTTCCTTAAAAGTACGCTCAGAAGCGGCTTTTTGTTTGCGCTTTTCAGTTTTGGCTGTTTGCTTTTTTAGCATTTCATAGGCAGATTCACGATCAACAGTTTCATCGTATTTACCCTTGAGTGGCGAACGGCCAATAATTTCCTTGCGTAGTTTGTCCGTGATTGGGCCGATTTGAGATTCAGGCGGACGTATTAATATACGTTCTACCGGTGTTGGTGCACCATCTAAATCCAAAACAGAAACCAAGGCTTCGCCTGTGCCAAGCTCAGTAATTGCTGTCATGGTGTCTATATCCGGATTAATGCGGAACGTTTCCGCCACGGTTTCAACCGCCTTTTTATCTTTCGGCGTAAAGGCCCGCAAGGCATGCTGTATTTTTAAACCTAGCTGACCTAACACTTCTTCAGGAATATCCAGTGGACTTTGGCTAATAAAGAATACCCCCACTCCTTTTGAACGAATAAGCCTGACGACTTGCTCGATTTTGTCAACCAGAGCCTTAGGGGCACGATCAAACAGAAGGTGGGCCTCATCGAAGAAAAACACGGCCTTAGGCTTGTCTGCGTCCCCGACTTCAGGCATCTCTTCAAATAACTCTGACAGCAACCATAACAAGAATGTGGCATACAACCGGGGGGAGCGTGAAATTAGTTTGGTTACATCAAGAATGCTGACCACGCCGCGGCCGGAAAAATCATGCTGCATCAAATCGCTTAGCGTAATCGCCGGTTCGCCAAGGAAATATTCAGCATTTTGTTCTTCCAATACCATTAGCGCGCGCTGAATAGCCCCGAGGCTGGAGGGATGGATGTTGCCATATTCAATCATTAACTCTTTACGGTTTTCCCCCATCCATTTCAGTAATGACTGTAAATCCTTCAGATCAAGCAACAACATGCCATTGTCATCGGCTATTTTGAAGGCTCCGTATAGTACACCTGTTTGAGTATCGTTAAGTTCCAGCAGGCTCGAGATTAATAGCGGTCCTAAATCAGTAATAGTTGCCCTAATCATATGGCCCTTTTTGCCAAACAAATCCCAAAACACTGTTGGAGAAGGGCTAAATGTATAATTTTCTATGCCAATAACATCAACACGTTGCTGAATTTTTGGATGTGTCTTACCCGCTTTGGCCAAACCAGACAGATCGCCCTTTACGTCAGCCATGAAGCAGGGAACACCCAGGCGCGAAAATGATTCAGCCAGTATCTGCAGGCTAACGGTTTTGCCTGTGCCTGTTGCCCCTGCAATCATGCCATGGCGGTTGGCCATGGCTGTCGGCATCCAAACTTGAGTTTGTCCATTCCCACCGATTAGTATTTTTGGACTCTCTGTATCATTCATTGTTATTTCCGCTGTTTATGAATTCGTTTAAAGAGCCTAGATTATAGCCAGTTTGTGCTTTAGCTGAGTGTTTATAGAATGAAAAATACTGTTTCAGGGAGCATAGATGGCATTGCTTTTTAAGTAAAAAGGCGTTAAAAATCGTCGCAATAAATTAGCTAAGGAGTTAAATATGTTTAAAGAATTCAAAGAATTTGCGATGAAGGGTAGTTTGGTGGATATGGCAACCGGGATTATCATTGGTGCTGCGTTTGGTACAGTGGTCAAGAGCCTGGTTGATGATGTTTTGATGCCACCGATCGGTATGTTAATGGGCGGTGTGGATTTTTCTAATTTGTTTGCGGTGATTAAGGAAGGTGCAACAGCTGCACCGTATGCCAGTGTTGAGGCGGCAGCTGAGGCCGGTGCAGTAACCATAAACTATGGTGTGTTCATTAACAATATTATCAGTTTTTTAGTTGTTGCACTGGCGATATTTTTTGTTATTAAAGCCGTAAATAAAGCCAAGCGTGAGGAGGAGCAAGAAGAAGCACCTGCCGAGCCGCCGGCTACTGAAGTATTACTTGGTGAAATCAGGGATTTATTGAAGAAATAAATTGTATTTAATTGTTCTAAAAAAAGCCGACTCATAAGTCGGCTTTTTTAATGAATATTTTTTAGTCAGTTAACCGGATAAGTCTGGAAGTAATCGATACACACTTCACTATACAGACTGTCTTTCTGAGGCGATAGCCGAAGAATCTCTTTTGAGTTTGCTATATGCTTAGACAACTAATGTGATCTGTAGCAGATTCTTCCGCGTTATCAGGATGACGATAGGTTATTGGTTATTATTGACATATCTTCGAACTTGGCTTGCTTAGCTGTCAGCTTTAGCCTTATTGATTAAAAATTCAATGACTTTAAACATTTGTTGTTCACTTCCGGCTGACGTGACATCTGTCAAATATTTGCCGTCAACAACAATAGCAGGAACACCCGTTACCTGATACTTAGAAATATTGGTTTTTGCAGCATTAATCTTGGAATTAACTGTGAATGATTCCAGTGTTTCCTCCACAGCCTTTTTATCAAGGCCCTGTTGTACTGCAAATTCGACAATTTCATCGTCTTTGGTTAATTGCTTTTTATCGATATGAATAGCGTCGAATACTTTCTTGTGCATTTGCTCTAGGTTGCCCATGGCTTCGAAGGTGTAATATATTTTGGCGTGTTGCTCCCAAACTTTACTGAAGATAGCCGGCATACGTACGAATTCAGCGC
This sequence comes from Arenicellales bacterium, assembly GCA_028284225.1. Taxonomy (GTDB): domain Bacteria; phylum Pseudomonadota; class Gammaproteobacteria; order Arenicellales; family JAHEKD01; genus JAHEKD01. Next base: position 85,911 of record JANQSD010000008.1, on the reverse strand, counting down.
CTTCCGGCATATTTTCCACCCAGGCCTCTAATCCGTCTTCAAGCTTGAAACAATGCGGACACCCGTACCAAAACAATTCCCGAACCTCAATGTTATCTCCTGTTTCAACCGGCTGGGCAGCATTCAGAACAGTATAGTGCTTGCCTTCCTCATACAGTTCCTGGGCGCAGGCAGTCATTGGCAGGGCGAGACTGATAAAAATTAAATAAAAGAATTTTCGCATTATTTCACTCCAATACGTTGATCAGCCAATATTAAGTTGACTGGCTGAACTCCAGGTTAATTTATAGCGTTTGTATATACTTGACGATGATGTTTTCAAAGCTACCGTTACTCATAAAAACTACATCTGTATTTTCGACCACCGAATGGTTTAAATGTTCGATAATTTTATCAATGCTATCAAAAATATGCAGGTTTTGAGGATAATGATCATATAGAAACCCAAAATCAGCCTCTGTGCTATGTGGTTGGTAGATAATGATCTCATCAGCATTATCGAATGCCGTTGTTAACCCATCGGAGTGTGCGCCGGAACGCATGCTATTAGAACGTGGCTCGAAAGCCACGATAAGTGTTCTGTCTGATTTAACTGCCGCAATGGTTTCTTTGATCGCAGTTGGATGGTGGGCAAAGTCATCGAAGATTCTGATCGAATTTTTATCTGATTTTAATTCCAGTCGTCGTTTAGGCGGGCTGAATTTTCGGGCTGAATTGATAGCAGTGTCAATATCAATGCCCATTTTAGATGTGGCCGCAATGGCTGCAGCCAGATTCATTTGATTGTGCTTGCCCGGCAATACCGATTCAGCGGTGTGGGTCCGGTTTTGATATGAAATTTGAAACTGATGGTTGTTTAGATGTTCAGTTTGCCAATCAGTTTGTCTATACCCGAAATATTCCAAATGAGACCAGCAGCCTTTATCAATAACACTTTCAAGATTAGTATCGTCAGCATTCACCAGTATATGGCCATTGGCCGGTATCAGTTTTATTAAATGATGAAACTGCCGCTTAATATCACCAAGCGAATCGAAAATATCAGCGTGATCAAACTCCAGATTATTCAGAACCACAATATTCGGTAGGTAATGAATGAATTTTGATCGTTTATCAAAGAATGCTGTATCGTACTCATCGGCCTCAATTACAAATACCTTGCCATCACCAAGTCGTGCAGAAACATCAAAGTTTTGAGGTATGCCGCCAATCAAAAATCCCGGGCTGAACCCGCAATCTTCCAGAATCCAGGCAACTAAACTTGAGGTGGTGGTTTTGCCGTGGGTGCCGGCAATGGCGATCACATTATCCTGCTGCGATAAAACATGTTCAGCTAGCCACTGGGGTCCGGATACTAGTTTTTGTCTGGTTTGTAGAAGCCGCTCAATCACCGGCATGCCACGGGTCATGATATTGCCGATGACAAAAACATCGGGATTAAATTTATTAATTTGATCTTCATCAAAACCCTGATGCAGTTGTATCCCAAGCTGCTGCAACTGATCACTCATAGGAGGGTAAATATTTTGATCACAACCTGTGACAGTATGGCCGGCTTGCTTGGCTATGGCGGCAATGCCACCCATGAATGTGCCGCAAATGCCGAGAATATGTATATGCATCAAATACTCCGTTGTCAGCCGAAGTATTACATAACTGTTACTTGGGTCAATGTTTTAAAAGTTAAAACTCATATTATTACAATACCTTATTTGCTAAACTGAAACGAATGGTTAAAATACGCTCCCTATAGTTAAAATCTTGAAAAATGGCATAGCACATGCACCAAACTGAAAATACACGCATTACGGAAATCCGAGCGGTAGCAACACCGACTCTGGTTGCCGATGAAAGTCCTATTACCGAGTCTATTGCTACACTGGTTTATGAAACGCGTCAGGAGATTCATCAAATTTTAAATGGCAAGGATGACCGTCTTTTGGTTGTAACCGGCCCATGTTCCATACACGATGTTGATGCAGCTAAGGAATATGCACAACATGTGGCTAAAATGCGTGAACAGTTTGCCAATGATTTATGTGTAGTAATGCGGGTTTATTTTGAAAAACCCAGAACCACTGTTGGTTGGAAGGGTTTGATCAACGATCCTGATCTGAATGAAACCTTTAATATCAACAAAGGCATAAAGACAGCCCGCACATTGTTGTTGGATCTTAACCAAATGGGTGTGCCGGCGGGAACAGAATTCCTTGATGTTGTCACACCGCAATACGTGGCTGATCTTGTCAGTTGGGGCGCAATCGGCGCCCGTACAACAGAAAGCCAGGTGCATCGTGAAATGACCTCAGGCTTGTCTTGTCCGGTTGGTCTTAAAAACGGTACCAACGGCAATCTAAAAATTGCTGTTGACGCGATTCTTTCTGCATCGCGGCCGCATCACTTTCTTTCCATGACGGCCTTTGGTCATTCTGCTATTTTCAGCACTGCCGGAAACGAGGATTGCCACATTATTCTGCGTGGTGGTAAAGAACCTAACTATGACGCAAAGTCAGTTAATGCAGCTTGTGAGTTGTTGGCTAAGAATAACCTGCCTGAAGTAGTGATGATTGATTTTAGCCATGCAAACAGCCTTAAACAGCATAAACGTCAGATTGACGTTGCCAATGATGTGGCGGGTCAGGTGAGTGCGGGTGACCGACGAATCATGGGCGTCATGATTGAAAGTAATTTAATCGAAGGCAACCAGAAAGTGGTTGACGGTAAGGCCGAGGTTTATGGCCAAAGTATAACGGATGCTTGTTTGTCAATTGATGATACCTGGCCGGTGATAGAGACACTGGCGAAAGCAGTACAAAATCGTAGAGAATCACAAACTGCCAAAGCAGTCTAGTTACCAATTTTCAATTTGATGCGCTGGAATACTTTGGTCTTCCAGCATAACCGGGATACCGTTTGTAATTTTGTAAACCGTTTGCCGATTTTCGGTGACCAGCGCTGCGACAATAGTTTCGTCAACCGAGGACCCGTCGCTATGTTGCAAACTATTTTCAGCCACCATTTGATTAAGTAGTTGCAGTTCTTGCTCGCTGGCAGCTTTCAGTTTTTGCTTGGTTATCGGGCAACGCAGAATATGTAAAAGTTTTGGGTCAATGGCCATTGGCATCAAAATAAATTAGTTTTGAGTGATTATAACTGCTTCAGATTAAACTGTTGAGACTAATGGGTTAATCTTAAATGCTGTTTAACTGAGAATTTTTAGTTATTCAAAAAGTGATTTAAAACATTGCGAGTTACCTGCTCAACTGCATTGTCCTGACGCAGTAATCCAGCTACCCATTCTGTTGTTCCGGCATGAAATACTTCACCCCGGCCTTTGCGGAAATGAACAACCATGCCCGAACCCCGGTTAACCCGCTGCAAATTTTGTTCTGAACTGTCACCCTGCAAAATCCGAGCGGCATAAATCGCATCATCATCCCCGACGAATAATCCGCTTGAGGGTGAGTCAAAATTATCTTCCCGCAATCGAGCCAACCCTAATGCGAGGATTTCCAAATCATCCGGTAATCCCGCACAAGGCTCTGGATACGGTAATCCAGCTTCGACGCGATAATCAAGGCCATCAACTTCATAACCGAATATTCTGGAGCGGGCACCTAGAATGTCACCATATCCCAGTTTACAGCCTGCAAATGCCCAATGCTCGGGCCGATAAAGTGTAAACCCTCCTGGTCCATTGGCCGCCAAACCGCCCCAGCCGGCATAAAGCCCTTTTAATGCATTTAAGCCAAAGGTTTGATGGCTTGGGCGATTTATAAAATCGGCCTCCCAGGCGGTCGTTACTAAATGCTGGTTAGACCTATTCATTAAAGGATCATCAGTTTGTGCGCAGTATTTATGGCAAATTTGGCTCTGACCTTGTTCCTCAAGTCGAATCTGCCACATGAAATTACCGGCAAATCGGGCTACATGCCCACCTTGCTCAATGTAATCATCAATAGCATCACGCATCTGCCAACTCCAGTACTCATCATGACCTACAAAAACCACACACCGGTAACCACGTAGTATTTCAGGGCGGTAATGCAAATCCTGCTGTGTTGCTATATCACAGTGATAACCCTGCAGCTCTGCCCAGTGACAAAAAACCCGCTCATAACTGGCCCAGCCTGCTGAGGCATACTTTTTCGAATAACCTTGTTGCCAGGCCCATTCCATATGTGGATATATGATCTCACCATCAACAGGAGGTTGTTGCGGCAAGGTTCGTGGTGCATCCTGCGGCAAATCTATAAAGCCTAGCGCAAACGGTCTTTGCGATGATAATTTGGCTGAAAACCGATTGTAGTGCGGATCGATAATGCCTTCATAATGATTCGAGCCTCCCCAATCGTTATAGGCCGCCCAGGTACAGTCGGAGGTGATTAACAGCAGGCGTTGTGTTTTATCAGCAGATTCTCCTGGTCGAACAACTATCAAATGGTCAGCCCGAGTTTGCTTGTCAGCCTGTACGCAAACCCGGTAGACACCACAAGGCCAGTCCTCGGAAAGACTAAACTCGGCTACTTGCGGCCAATGACAACCATTTACTGATGCATCATCAGGAGTGTGCGCCCAGCGGGCTGTGGTCTTAAGGTCAAGCAGACAGCGGGGTACTAAATTCTGGGAATAAACCCGAACTCGAATAGAAGCGATAGAAGAAATAGCATGCACAAAAACCGTCTCTCCAGTTGCGTAAGATAAACGATCTGTATAACACCAAACTTCTGATTCTCCATCATTACGTCCAGGTTGCTCAAACCATTGGCGGGTATGCACCGGTAAGTGTGGATCACCACGGCAAACGAACAGCGGATTTTGAGAAAGACGGGTAAGTGCTAACATATCCTGTTATTTTAATGTTGAAACCCGGTACTGCAATTAGTACACAAGATTTTGCGCTAATAGTTTAAAACCGTTAATAATTTTCAACTTGTTATTACTACTCTGGCAACAGATCCTAATAGAATATTAAAGTTGCAGGTTAAGTTACTGCAGTTTTTAATCGTATTATGTGTTGCTTTATTTATCCATCGGAATTAAGTCTATTCAGCTGCACGTTTAAGCGCGGTATCTGATAAACGGTATTTAGTCCATTCGTGTTGGGGTACGGCACCGATTGATTCATAAAATTCAATGGCGGTTTTGTTCCAACCCAGTACACTCCATTCAAATCGTTGGCAGCCTTTATTTACCGCCAATTGGGCTAAGTATTTCAGTAAAGCTTTTCCTGCTCCGGTGCCACGACTCCCAGGTGTAACATAAAGGTCTTCCAAGTAAAGACAATTCCCCGCCAGCCAAGTGGAATAGCTGTAAAAGTAGACAGCAAAACCTACAGGATTATCATCCATTTCACAGATAATGGCTTTTGCGATGGAGTCTTTGCCAAAAAGTGATGTCTCGATATCAGCCTTTTTTGCAACTACCTCATGTTTGGCTTTTTCATAGGTCGCCAGCTCAGTAATAAACTTAAGAATTTGTGAGCTATCGGTAATAGTCGCTTTTTTTATGGTTATATCAGGCATTGACGGCCTCTATTTGCACCGATGCTGCGAAAACGCCATTTTCTTGAAGAACTTTTTGCCAATAGGTTCTATTGGCTGGACTCATATTGGTTATAGGTAAACGGAATTGCTCATCAATCAACCCCAGCATGGCCAGAGCCGTTTTTACAGGAATCGGATTTGTTTCAATAAAGCAACCTTGTGCCAGCGGCAATAGCTGATAGTGAAGTTGTCGAGCAGCAATATAATCATCGGCTAAGGCATAATCAACTAACTTTTTTACTTGGCTTGGCAACAGATTGGCTAAAGTAGAAATGACTCCGTGACCGCCCAGGCTCATGAGTGGGTAATTGAGATGGTCACATCCTGATAAGACTAAGAAATCAGTATTGGATTCAGCTATAACGGCGCTGATTTGTTCAATATCGGCACTGGCCTCTTTTACACCCACAATGTTCGGAATAGTTGCTAACTCCATTAAAGTAGAGGTTTCCACATTAATGCCGGTTCGTCCTTCAATGTTGTAAACCAGCTGCGGCAGCGGTACAGCGTTGGCAATGGCTAAAAAGTGTTGGTACAAACCTGCCTGTGTTGGTTTGCTGTAGTAAGGACACAGGACCAGCAAACCGGCGACTCCAAGTTGTTCAGCTTGTTTAGCCTTATCTATACTGGAGGCCGTATCATTGTTTCCAATACATGCCACAACACTGGACCTGGATTTAACTAACTCAACTGCAAATCGGATAATTTCAACCGACTCCTGTTGTGAGATTGTTGGGCTCTCTCCGGTTGTACCAAGCATCACTAATGCCTCAACACCAGCTGTTAGTTGTCTTTCAATCAGTACCTCAAGTGCACTGAAATCTATATCACCAGTTGCTGTAAAAGGTGTAACTAATGGCGTGTAAGTGCCTTTAGGTAATATTTCCATAACTATTTCAGATTAATCTTTAAACCAGACGAATCTTATGGAAAGCGGTAGTGGATGTAAAATTTAAAGAAAAAAAGATATAAAATTATCTAATTTTGTTATATTTTTAACAAAATGATTAAAATTACTGAAGCACTGTTAACCATTATTCAAGAAAATCCTTTCCTGGAATTTGGTTTTAATCATGAGCTATTTAATCAGGCTCAGTTAGCCCGTTATCTAAATCCTCTGGTTAAAGCGCGCGCCCAAAAGGAGGTTAGCGACAGTGCCGTTATGATGGCTTTATCAAGGCTAAAAGGCGAACTGGCTGGTTCGCAAATTAACAGCAGACAATATGTTATTGATAAGTTGACTGTTATTTCGGGGCTTTCGACAGCCAGTTTTTTGCGCACACCGCAGACGCATAGAAAGTTGAGTCTTCTTTATGGATTTATACAATCCAGGAATGGTTTTTGTAATTTATGTGAAGGAATCGGTGAAATCACAGTTATTGTTGAGTCGGTCTACCAAACTAAACTTAAGAAAATAACCACTCAAAAACCTTTATACGCTCATGACCAAGTTGCCTCAATTTGTGTCAAATTTGGCGACAAATACGCAACAATCCCAGGAATGCTGTATATGATATTGCAGCGAGTTGCCTTACAAAATATAAATTTGATTGAGATCAGTTCTACTTATTCAGAAATAAACCTTTATTTTGCAGAAAAAGATACGCGAATTGTATTTGATACTTTATTCAGTTGTTTTATAAGTAAGGACAGGATGTGATAAGTAATTGCTCATCAGTATTACATCTGCTTTTATCGTATTAACATATAATTTTTTTTTAATTCAGTTTACCAAGGATAAATCATGATTAATGACAAACAAAAAGAGTTACTCTTAGCGGCTGTAAATCAGGCTAGTGCGGCTTGGAAATCTGCTTTTAATTCAGGCAACGCTGCGGGTTGTGCTGCCCAGTATGAAGCGGAGGCAGTCATGCATGCCCGCCCATTCGGCACTTTTGTTGGTACAACCGAGATTCAGGCTTTTTGGCAGAATTTAATTGATGACGGGTTTGCACAGGTCGATTACATAAATCCGAAGATCGAGATACAGGATGCAAATAGTGCAATTCTAAGTTCAGGCTGGACAATGAACAAAGCCTCTGGAGTCATCCATAAGGAACTTTGGGTATTGCAAGAAGACGGTACTGCCAAGTTACGTGAAGATGATTTTGAGGCCCAGGGTTAACAGACATCTAAATCTTTCGAGTCATGAAATTAATTAACTACTTGCTAATCATTTTTTTAGCGAGTGGTTTTAACAAATCTATTTCAGCTAATACTATTGCTGAAAAATTTCCCGGCCCAGTTGTCGACTTTGCGGAACATAGGCAGGATGTTTATCAATATATTAGTAAGCGCAGCCTGCCGCAGCGTTCGCAGCAGCAAATCAGACTGAATTTGCCGTTTGAAATTAGTGCGAATAAAAATGTCGAATACCGCGGTAAATTTTTGCTTTTTCATGGCCTAAATGATTCGACTTATGTGTGGGTGGACATGGCTAACAGTTTATCTGCCAGAGGATTTGATGTGCGTGCAGTATTATTGCCGGGGCACGGTTCCCATCCTGACGAAATGCTGGAAATTTCTTATAAAACCTGGCTTAAAGCCGCTCGTAAACATTTGCAGCTTTGGAATCAAGATGAAACCCCGATTTATTTGGGCGGTTTTTCCTTGGGAGGTGTAATAGCAACAATTCTGGCGCTTGAATATGCAGATATAGCGGGGCTATTTCTTGTCTCTCCGGCGTATGAAAGCAAGCTCAAAAAATGGTTACGCTGGTCATGGGTTTATGCCAAGTTTGAACCGTATATGTTTGGCGGTCTGATCATCGAAGACAACCCGACTAAATATAATTCTATTCCTATCAATTCTGCCACGCAGTATTACAACATGACTAAGTATTTAAAAAGGCATTGGCAAACTCATCTATTGAAAATGCCGGTGTTGGCTGTTATTACGATGCAAGATTCAGTAGTTGACGTTGAATACGTGCGTGACATTTTTCAAAGGCGGTTTACCTCGGACAAAAAAAGATTGTTGATTTACAATGAGCAACCAGGTCTTGATAAAAACACAAATGAAGTTATTCGGGAAAGTTACTATCCGGCGCTACGAATTCTGAATCAATCTCATTTGAGCATGATCAATTCACCTGACAATGATTTGCTTGGTAAGTCGAGAAATTTGCTTATTTGTAATGGTAATGACTATCCGATTTTCATGGCTTGCATGAGATCTAAGCAGCATTGGTATGGGGCTCAACACACCGCTTCGCCGGACGGGATTGCTGTTGCCAGGACCACGTATAATCCGGATTATCAAACCGTAGAAGAACTAATAGAACAAGTATTTTTCGATTAATTCTGATGACGTTGTTTATAAAATAATATCTTCTAGTTCTTTTGAAAAGTGAGTAATGGGTTCGTAACCTGATTCAGTAATGATGAAACTGTCACCTACCTGGGCCCTAAACGATATTTTCGAGTCTGTCACAGATCCGTCAACAGCAAATACCATGCCGGGCTCGAGAATAGTTTTATCACCAAAAACTAATTGCGGTTTTTCCAGGAAACTAAAACCTGTTGCTCGCCCACAGCGGAAAGGGTACTCATAACCTGCAGTTTGGATTACCTCAGCATATTCAGCGTGTACTTCTTCAGCACTGACACCCGGGCCAAGCTTTTGTAGTGCAGCAGTCTGGCTTTCAACAGCAATTTCATAAACTGCTCGTTGTGATGGTTCGATAATTTCACCGACCCAAAAGGTTCGGTCAAAACCGAGTTTAAAATGATGGAAATTTGTCATGCCGCAGAAACACATGAAAACAGGATCACCGTACTGAATTCGTTTAGTCGATGCCCGATGATGAGGCATGGTAATGTCTTTACCCGAGGCCATGATTTGGAGAAAATGCGTGTTAGGCGACATTCTTGGGTCAGGGTAGTATTGACCCAAAAGTTCAGCGGCTTTACGTGTGCCTGCCTTAGAAGTTGCCAGTGCAACTTCGTATTCAGCTACATTTTTGCCTATGGTATTTTTAGCAGCTTCCATCATTGCCATGGCCACCTGGCCGGCGTGCCTGGCTATTTTTAATTCTTCTGTTGATTTGATCATGCGCATATCAGCAATAATTGAGCTGACAGTTCGCAGGTTTTCTTTTTCTACTGCCTGTGTGATATATCGATTAACAATGGGAGGAATTAAATCGGGTTCGATAGCGATTGTGGCTTTGCCTTCGAGTATCACCGCCAAGGGGCCACGCCATTCATTCCCCTTGCCGTCATTCCAGGGTTGAATAGTATCAACGTGGGCTGCTGCTTCAGCCATGTCAAGTTCCATCATCGGTGTGATTAAGCAGCTGTTACCATTCGATTCAACCACTAGAATGGTTGGGCGCCCAAAATCCATGTGCAGGTAGTCATAATAGCCTGAGAAATAATAAACACTGTCATCGTCAGTGATTAAAGCAACATCAATATTCTGTTTTTGTAGATGCCTGCAAAGTTGTTGTTGTCTTTTTCGAAACATTTTAAGTATTTAAACGTTGCTCGACCAGCGAGACCCAATAGTTAACACCTGGTATCAGCGCATTGTCATTAAAATTGTAATCCGGTGAATGTAGCGGTTGTCCATGGCTGCCGTCTGTGCCGTTACCCATTAACATAAAACACCCGGGCCGCTGAGCGGCAAAATGGGCAAAATCCTCAGAGAAGGTTATAGGATTGATATTGTTTTGTACATTTGGTGATATTGATTGAGCCGCATTAACCGCATAGTTAGTAATTTGATTATCGTTAATCACTTCAATAAATACACTTTCAAAACTGAAGTCAATCGTTACTCCATGAGAAATAGCGATACCTTCAATTATTTGTCGCATTTTTTGTTCGATTAAATTGCGTGTTTGCGGGTTCAAGGCGCGTACATCGCCTTTTAATATTGCGTTCCCGGGTAATACATTGCGGCAACCGTCTGTAATAAATTCTGTCACTGAGACCACACCACTTTCAGCAGGATCAATTTTCCTGGCGATGACTGTTTGCAGCGCATTGACCACTTCAGCACCGACAATAATTGCGTCGACTCCCATATGTGGTGCAGCGGCATGACCGCCTTGTGCCTGAATATTGATCTCAAATAAACTTTCGCTGGCGCACATTATCCCGGGGCGGCTAGCAAAAGTATTAATCTCCATACCTGGAATATTGTGCATGCCGTAGATTTCATCGACTCTGAAACGATCAAACAAGCCATCGTCGATCATGGCTAAAGCACCTTCACCGTGTTCTTCATTAGGCTGAAAAATGAATACAACCGAACCATTAAATTCGCCATGGTCAGCCAAATATTTGGCTGCACCTAAAAGCATGCTGGTGTGGCCGTCGTGCCCACAGGCATGCATTACACCTAGTTGGGTCGAACGGTAATCAAAATCGTTTATTTCCTGGATCGGCAGGGCGTCGATATCCGCACGTAGCGCGATTGATTTATCGCTATTACCTTTAGTGAGCCTGGCCACAACACCGGTGCCACCAACCCCCGTATAGTGTTCAATATTCCATTGTGTTAGCAGGTCTTCGATAAAGCTGGCGGTTTTGTGTTCATTGAAGCCTAATTCCGGGTTGGCATGTAAATGATGCCGCCACTGGGTCATAGACAGTTTTAATTCTTCATTGACCATCGTTATAGATTCAAAAATTCATATAAATTATAAATGGTACCTTGAGAATACCGGAATAATGCGAGTAATGAAATTTTAGATATTTATTTTATTTATTTATGTCAACTACTTTATCTGCAGGAAATACAGCACTAAATGTTGAGCCTTTGTTGATAATGCTAGAGATTTCTAATTCTCCGCCATGGCGTTGAATGATATGTTGCACAATTGCCAAGCCTAAACCTGTCCCGCCCTGATCTCGGGAGCGGCCTTTATCAACTCGATAGAAGCGTTGAGTCAGGTTGCCGATATGCTCATCCGGGATACCTGGGCCATTGTCATCGATTGATAAACAAGCATTGCCGTTATCTTGCTGTTTCCAGCTTACTCGAATTTCGGTTTCCGACGGTGTGTGTTTTATTGCATTTTGAATTAAGTTACTACAAACACTGACAATTTCAGATTCCACTCCGAGTAGATGTAAGCGGTTATCAATGTCAGTTATCAATCTATGAGAGTTTGAAGATGTAATCTTTATTTCATCGTTGCAGATGCTGTTCAAAATTGATGCAACGTCGACATTTGAACAGGATTCTTCATCGAGTTCGGACTTTTCAAGTCTTGAAAGCGTCAGCATGTCTTCGATAATGTCTTTCATCCTGGCTGATTGTATTGAGGAATGTTTAACTGCAGATTTTAGATGACCAGGAAGGTTTTCATCATCGGCCATCATTTCTAAATATCCAGAGATGACGGTAAGAGGAGTGCGCAATTCATGTGAAGCATTAGAAATAAAATTCTTGCGCATTTGCTGAACATTTATACGGTCACTAATATCTCGTGCCAAAACCAGCTTAAGATCTTTTTGAACAGGCACATATTGGACTGCGAGGCGGCGTTCATTATTATGGGGCAACGAAATTTCAATTTCCTGATTACGTTTTTTATTAACAATCTTCACCGCTTCCGGTGAACGTAACAGGTTATCGATACGCTGGCCTCGGTCTTTGCTTATGTCAATATTCAGATAGCTCAATGCTTTTTCATTAGCCCACTCGATTTCGTTATTCTCATTTAAAATGATTGTGGCGTAGGGCAGTCCTTTAACGATACCTTGAAACCGCTTTAACAGTTTGTTGGTGCGTTTTTTGTTTTTGTCACTGGTGCGGTTGATATTACGAATCTGGGTTTCAATTCGTTCCCAAATGCCGCTGTTATCAGGAGAGTTTTTACGATAACTTTTGCTCTTAAGCCATTGATTTAAATTGTTTAACTTATAAAGAAGCCAGACAGAGTAGCTAATAGAAATAATAGTAATGCTAATCAGCCACTGACCGGAAATGCTCCCAGCGACAATAGCCAAAAATACAAACAGGGTGATCCGCCATAATTCTGTGGCCCAGTAATGGCTATCCATGGAAAAAAGAGAACAAGTTATTTTTCAGTAAAGCGGTAGCCAACACCACGAACGGTCTGAACCATATGGTCGACACCGTGGGCTTTAAGAATTTTACGCAAACGCAAGATATGTACATCAACAGTTCGTTCCTCAATAAAAACACCTTGTCCCCAGACTTGATCCAATAATTTGCTGCGAGAATGAGGGCGTCCTGAAGTCCTCATTAGGTAATGTAACAGACGCAGTTCTGTTTTGCCTATATTGACATTTTTGCCTTTAATAATAAGTTGATTATTGTCAATATTTAGCGCTATTTCCCCTTTTTGAATAATGCTGTCCTGATCAATCCCTTGGGTACGCCTTAATAATGCCCTGATTCGTGCTAACAGTTCTTTGAGTGAAACTGGCTTGGTCATGTAATCATCCGCGCCATATTCAAGACCTTGTATTTTATCGGTTTCTTCGGCCTTGGCGGTCAACATGATGATGGGAATATCTTTTTTCCTGCTGTCTTTGCGGATAGTTTTAATCAGGCTGGGACCACTTACATCAGGTAACATCCAATCAAGTAAGATCAAATCAATATTTGATTTATGTAACTTTGCCATGGCTTGTTCAGCATCAATTGCTTCTTCCACTGAATATTGTTTTGATAGTAAAAAACTTTTCAACATGGCGCTGATAGGCAGATCATCTTCGACGATGAGGATATTGAACATCTATCTCAGTTACAAATTGCTGTTAATGGCCCGTAATTAATCTTCATCGTCAAGGTTATATTCGGCACGAATAGTATCGATATCTGTATGACGGATATCTTTGCCCTTTGCTAAAAATACAACATACTCAGAAATATTGCGTGAATGATCACCAATGCGTTCCAGTGATCTGGCACACCAATTAATTCTCAGGGCATTTTTTATATTGCGGGTATCCTCCATCATATGTGTGATTAACAGACGAGTAAGGCTGTTGATTTCCTTGTTGATGATTTCATTCTTGCCGACAATTTTCAAAGCTTGTTCGTCATCTAGACGGGCAAATGCATCGAGCGAATCGTGTAGCATAGCCAGTACTAATTTGCTCAAATGAGTTAAATCGTAGTGCATGCCATTCGAGACTTTCTTTTTGGCAAGCTTGATTGAGTAGACACCGATTTTTTCTGCTTCATCACCAATGCGCTCAAGGTCAGTGATAACTTTGATAACAGCAATGATCAGGCGTAAATCGCTGGCCGCAGGTTGGCGGCGGGCAATAACACGAGTGCACTCATCATCGATTTCCACTTCCATTTTATTTATTTTGTAGTCGGTAGAAGCCACTTCTTCGGCAAGCTCAGCATCACGATCAAGTAAAGCTTTTACAGCATTTTCGGCTTGCTTTTCGACCAGGCCGCCCATTTTCAAGACCTGGTTTCGAATATCTTCAAGCTCTTGGTCGTAGCGTTGGGATATGTGTTGTCCGAGTTCCATAATCAATTCCTACATGAATAAATTGAAGGTGAATCAGCCGAAACGGCCGGTAATGTAGTTTTCAGTTAACTGGTGCTCAGGATTAGTAAAAACCTTATCCGTGTCATTAACTTCAACTAATCGCCCAAGATGAAAATAAGCGGTGCGTTGCGATACTCTGGCGGCTTGTTGCATAGAGTGAGTGACAATTGCAATGGTATAACTTTCCTTAAGATCGTCCATTAACTCTTCTATTATCGCTGTAGCGATCGGGTCCAGCGCAGAAGTCGGTTCGTCCATTAAAATGACTTCCGGGTCGACGGCAATTGCACGGGCGATGCAAAGGCGTTGCTGCTGACCACCCGACAGGCCTGTGCCTGGTTTTTGCAAGTCATCTTTTACTTCTTTGAACAAACCCGCTTTGGTTAAGCTTGCTTCAACCAGGTCGTCTAATTCTGAGCGATTACTCGTTAAACCATGCAGACGCGGTCCATAAGCAACATTGTCGTAGATCGATTTTGGAAAAGGATTTGGTTTTTGAAAGACCATGCCGACCCGTGCTCTGAGCAAAACAGGATCCTGGTCTTTGGCATAAATATCTTCGCCATCCAGCGTGTGCGTGCCAGTGGTGCGACAAATAGGTATAGTGTCATTCATTCGGTTAAGAACACGAAGGTATGTCGATTTGCCGCAACCGGAGGGACCAATCATGGCGATAATCTCATTGCGACCAATGTCAACGTTGACATCAAAAATAGCCTGTTTTTCAGCATAAAAGACGTCACAATTGCGTGAGCTCATTTTGGGGTTGTCGACAAAAGGTTGGCCCACGGTGCCGTCAATTTCAACATCAAATTCATCTCGAGTCTTGGCTTCGGGTTTGGGTTCATCCGATTGTAAGGATTGAGTTGTAGTCCCAGGTAGTGTTTCCAGTATTTCGTTCATAGTCGTAGTCTCAAGTTACCAGCGTCGTTCGAATTTTTTGCGCAAGATAATCGCAATTAAATTCATGACGATTAGAAAGGCTAATAAAACCATAATAGCGGCCGAAGTTCGTTCGGTAAATGCGCGTTCAGGGCTATCAGACCATAAATAGATCTGCACCGGCATCACTGTTGCCGGGTCAAAAATTCCACCTGGGACTTCAGCCACGAAAGCAACCATGCCGATCATTAATAGCGGGGCAGTTTCGCCAAGTGCCTGTGCCATGCCGATAATTGTTCCGGTAAGAATGCCCGGCATTGCCAGGGGCAGTGTGTGTTGAAATAGTGTTTGTACTGGCGATGCGCCCATGCCGATTGCAGCCTCCTTAATAGAAGGTGGCACCGCTTTAATTGCAGCTCGGCTTGCGATAATAATAGTCGGTAATGTCATTAATGAAAGAACAAGTCCACCAATCAACGGCGTAGATCGGGGTACCCCAAAGAAATTGATGAATACTGCCAAACCTAGTAAGCCAAAAACAATAGACGGTACAGCAGCCAGGTTATTGATGTTGACTTCGATCAAATCAACCCAGCGGTTATTCTGTGGTGCAAATTCTTCAAGGTAGGCCGCTGCTGCCACTGCGACTGGAAAAGAAAGTAGTAAGGTCACCAGCATAGTTAAAAAAGATCCCATGATTGCACCGCGCATGCCGGCTTGTTCAGGTTCTCTTGAATCTGCAGCATTGAACAGTACCGTGTTAAAACGTTTTTCCAGTCGATCTTCTGCAATCAGTCTGTCGATCCAAACCAATTGAAAGTCTTTAATCCGACGGTCGGACTCAGGTAAATTACGGTCGATATTGCCTTTCATATAAACATCAACATCATCTTTAGCCAAAAACCAGTAGGATTGAGTGGTGCCTAATAATTCCGGATTTGCGATAACTTTGTCGCGTAGATCATAAGCAGCTGAGTTACTCACAATATTACGTAATGCACGTTTTTCTTTGCGGTCAGACACATTGGGGAACATGTCATAAAGTGTGTTTCTGATGACCTTGTCGTATTTAGCTGAAAAAAGCTCTTTGCTTGATGAGTTGCTGGTAACTCCCAGGGTTTCTTCATCTAATGTCACATCAAGCTTCATGTAAGTCTGCTGGAATGCAGGTAGGCCTCTGCCTACTATGGTCGACAGCAGTATTAGCAGAAACGCGAAACTGAGAATGATGGAGCACAAGCCAAAAAACTTAAAACGTTTTTCCCTGGCATAACGCTTGTTAAGTCCGGCTTTAATAATTTTTGTTGAATCTTTCATGAAATCAATCCCAACCCGTTATTCATATTGTTCGCGATATTTGCGAATGATATGCAGTGCGACGATATTTAATACCAAGGTGGTTACGAATAGCCCCAAGCCTAATGCAAAGGCCGCTAATGTTTTGGGGCTGTCAAATTCCTGGTCACCGGTTAATAAGGTAACAATCTGAACAGTTACAGTTGTCACGGCCTCTAACGGGTTTATCGTTAGATTGGCTGATAAACCGGCGGCCATGACCACAATCATGGTTTCACCTATTGCTCTAGATGCCGCTAATAAAATTCCACCGACAATACCCGGTAAGGCTGCAGGAATAATAACCTGGCGTATGGTTTCTGATTTCGTTGCACCCATGCCAAAAGAACCGTCACGCATTGCCTGAGGCACGGCTGAAATGACATCATCCGACAAAGAGGATACAAAGGGAATAATCATAATGCCCATAACGAGGCCTGCTGCAAGGGCGCTTTCCGAAGCGACATCAAGACCAATGCTTTCCCCTAGATTGCGAATAAAAGGCGCCACACTCAGGGCTGCGAAAAAACCGTAAACAACAGTTGGAATACCAGCAAGAATTTCCAGAGTGGGTTTAGCAAAAGCACGAATATTTTTATTGGCATATTCTGATAAATAAATGGCGGACATCAGTCCAACCGGCACTGCTATGCATAAAGCCACGGCTGAAATCAGCATAGTACCGACGAACAACGGAATTGCACCAAAGCTTCCTGAACTGCCGACCTGATCAGTACGAATTGAAGTTTGAGGACTCCACTTAGTCCCAAACAAAAATTCTATTGGTGATACAGAGGTAAAAAATAGCAGCGATTCAAACAATACCGACATCACAATGCCAACAGTGGTTAATATAGCGATGGAAGCGCAAATGATCATAGTCCAGCGTATAACGCCTTCGACTATGTTTCTGGCCCGGGTTTCGGGCTTTATTAGCCGCATGGCTAAAACCAGGCCTATCAGAGCAATAACAAATACGACAACGGTTTTAGCCATAGTATTAATATGAGTGAGCTTTTGATAATGCTCGGCTGCAGCTTGTTTAATCGGATCTGTTTCATTGGCAATCAAACCCGAGTTGGCTAAATTTTTGATTTCATTCATCACCAAGCCCAGCTGTTGTTTTGATTGAGCTTGCATTTGCTCGGGTAAGCCTGAAATTGTCATAGAAGTGACTATTGAGGAACTGAAAGCCGACCAAATTAGTAGAATGATCAGAGCAGGAATTCCAGCCCACACCGCGACCATATAGCCATAATAGCTGGGAAGCGAGTGTAAATCCGAATATCCTTTGGCAGTGCTGCCGGCAACTGCCAATGACCGCTTACGCCCCAGAAAGTAGCCAAATATCAACAAAGCTACCAGGGTGATTAATATTGTGTTGATTGGCATCGTTTATCTCTGTTTATGTCAGTGCAGCTTAAACCTGCGGTGATTATAAAGCTTGCTATCTTCTTTGAGTAAAATTAAAGAAGCGGTATAACTACTAGCTATACCGCCTTTGTCGTAATCTAATTGATTACTCAGATTATAGCGTTAAAGGTTTTAAAGAATTTGCAGCTTCACCGATTTCAGCACGAAGCTCTTCATTCAGAGGGATAAGACCCTTGTCAGTTAAGTAACCCTCATCACCCCAGGTATCTTCATCAGTAAATTCAGCGATGAATTCAGCAATGCCAGGGATCTTGCCAACGTGGTCGCTTTTTACATAGAAGTAAAGCGGACGTGAAACCGGATAACTGCCGTCAGCAATATTTTCAAAAGTAATGTCTGCACCATCAACTTGGGCTCCTTTTACTTTGTCTGAGTTTTGATCCAGGAAACTGAAACCGAAAATGCCTAATGCATCAGGATTCTTTTCCAGTTTTTGTACAATTAAGTTGTCGTTTTCACCGGCTTCGATGAACGCACCGTCTTCACGGATGGTGTGACAAACTTCTTTATATTTGCTTTTGTCTTCTTTCTTCATGGCTTTGATCCAATCGAAAGATTTGCAACCGCCTTCCATCGCTAACTCAACAAATGCATCGCGTGTGCCCGATGTTGGTGGTGGGCCTAATACTTCGATAGCAATTGCAGGCAGGTCAGGGTTAACGTCTTGCCAGGTTTTAGCTGTGTTCTCTACCAACTCACCGTCATTAGCACCCGGTACTTCTTTAGCTAAAGCCAGGAAGATATCGCGGCGAGTCAGGCTGAAGTCTTGGCCACTTTTAGCATTGGCAATCGCAATACCGTCATAACCGATTTGAACTTCTGTGACGTTATTTACACCATTGCTGGCGCACAGTTCAACTTCGCTCTGTTTAATTCGACGTGAGGCATTAGTGATGTCAGGTGTATCAACACCAGTGCCGGAACAAAATAGCTTCAAGCCGCCACCTGAGCCAGTTGATTCGATTTTTGGTGTTTTGAATTCTGTCTTATTACCGAAGGTTTCAGCAACAACGGTAGCAAATGGATAAACCGTTGATGAACCAACGATTTCTATGTGCTCTCTTCCCTGGGCGTATACCGATGACGTGGCCGCTATTACAGCAGCAGTAGCCACAATAGTTTTGAGATGTTTCATGATAAAGTCTCAGTTAGGTTTGGATTTATGCGAATGATACGACCTGAATGTTACAAAATTATGACAAAACAAAAACAGTTATAAGTAATTGTATTTATTAAGTTTTTATGACGTTTTGTATGCTTATAGCAAACAACTTAAGGCTAATTGTTTAAATTATTGATTTAAATGAAATATTTTTTTGTTTACCTGTAAGTGCTTGTTTCGCTAAGTTAAACCTTGCAATAATCTTCTTTATTAAGGACATAATCAACTAGTCACCGGTGTCAAACGAATACGACTGATCCGGGGTCTTGGCCGGGCCTGACTCTATTGCTACGGCTAAAATATTGTCGCAAACGTCGACGCTATTAAGCAGAACTGATTTTTTTCAATTTTGCAGACTTGTCTTCAGGCAATGCGTCATCCTCAAACCACCTTATTAAATGTAGTTCGCCGAGATGATCTTCAACTAAAGCTGTGCAGCTTTCTACCCAATCACCATCGTTATAGTAGGTAACTTCTTCAATTTCGCGGACTTGCGCATGGTGAATATGGCCGCAGATAACTCCATTAACGTTATGTCTTCTTGATGCTCTGACCACAGCTTCCTCAAAGGAAGATATATAGCTCACTGCATTTTTCACTTTTAATTTCAAATAGGACGATAAGGACCAATAATCCCTGCCAAAATAACGTCGGGTGATGTTGAAAAAATAGTTCAAATTCAAAGCAGCTTGATAGGCATAGTCACCGACAAAAGCCAGCCATTTTGAATAGCGGATGATATTGTCAAATTCATGCCCGTGTAAGACGAGTATACGTCGACCATCGACAGTGACATGAATATGGTTTTCGACAATTTCAATACCACCGAAATTGTTATCATAGTAATCGGCTAGAAATTCATCGTGATTGCCGGGGACATAAACAACTTTGGTTCCTTTGCGGGCCTTACGCAGGATTTTCTGTACTATATCGTTATGCGTTTGCGGCCAATACCAGCCTCGTTTTAAACGCCAACCATCAACGATATCACCCACTAGATAAAGTTTGTCACACTCTACGGTTCGCAGAAAATCAAGCAATGCTTCGGCATTTGATCCTTTGGTGCCTAGGTGGATATCTGATATCCAGACCGTGCGGTAATGTCGTTTCTCAACGCTGATATTTGCTGACGCTTTTGATTTGAATGTAGAGGCATAGTTGAGAATGTTATTTTTCATGGCGTTAAGCCATAACAAAATTCAGCTGTAAAGGAGGTTGTTGTGTGTTATCCCACAAATATTGAGATAGTAACTCTGCTGAAAGTGAGGGATCTTCACTAATCCACTGAGCCACGTACTTTGCTACATTAGGATAACCGGCTGGTTGAGGTGAAGGTTGATCTAACCAATTTTCAATCACTTGCGTAGTGAATTTATTGGTGGTTTTTCCGTAACCCAATTTCCGCATTGCGATTACGTTGCTGAGTTGCTCATACTGACCTTGAACGGGTTTTAAAAGCAGCTTTTTACCTAAATGGATAGCTTCACTGGGTAACTCGAAACCGGCCTGACAGATAACTCCGCTTGATGACTTCAAATCATTAATAAAATTTTCCCGCGAAAAGGGGTGCCAACTTAAATTTTCTTCTATTAATGGTTGATCTCGTTTTTCATAAATATGAAAACTATATTCAGGGAACTTTAAAAACTCTTGCTTGAAACTATCACGATTTTCAAATGGCAAATAGACCAGAATTTTGTTGGTTTCAATAGGCAGGTCACAACTAAGTTGATGATTAATAATTGGCGGTAGAATTGACCGGTTGAAATGGTACCAATGCAGGCCGATAGGGAGTGTTACCGGAGCGAACATTCGGGTAACAAACTTGCCGATATAATTTAACGGGGCTTTGGGTACCTTATAAACGAACGCGCATTGATGAGAGATTCCGATACTTTTGATATTAAAACGTTCAGCAATACGTGTAGAAATGGGTTCAAAATCGCTAATCACTAGGTCATAACGTCTAGAGTTAAAATTCCAGATATCAGAATAGAAGCTTTTTACATCGAGATTACTTAACGTTTTTAAGGCATTAATTTTTCCATTTTTGTGGACAAAAGTAAGCCCTTGGTATTTGGTGTAGGGTTCAAGTACTGAGTGATCCCAAAATTTGCCATCATCAGCGCCACTTAGTAGTACATGTACATCATGGCCCAACTGTTTGAGATGTGAAATAACCAGGCGTGAACGGCTTAGATGACCATTCCCTGTAGTCTGCACACCATACAAAATCCGCATTGTTTTTGTTACGAATCCTTTGTAACTGTAGTACTTAGATTAAAACAGACAAATGTTTCAGGAATATGACAAAGTGAATATGAGTAAGTCTTAGGCGCTAAATTTAGCTAGGCGTTTTGTTTTTAATGCCGAAAATAGCATTGCTGGCAATGGCCAGTAGCAAAACACATCCACCGATTAGGGTATTTGCGCTGGCCGTTTCACCAATAAACAGCCACACCCATAATGGACCCAGCAATACCTCGGTCATCGATAGTAGTGCCAATTCTGCTGCCGGTACGACTTTGGAGCCGATAGTAAATACTGCCAGTCCCATGCCGACTTGAAATACACCCATGGACAATGCAATTATCAGGTCACGTGCGGGAATTGAGAATGAATAAGCTTCGATATTGCAAATAATAGCCGCAATAATCATGGCAAATAAACCGGCTAAAAACACAGCGGGTAACATATCCTCCAATTTGCCCCAACGTAATGCAATGCTGAAAATTGCAAAACCAAGCGCTGACAAGATCGCACAAACGTTGCCGACAATATGGCCGCTGGATATACCTTGCCATACCATGAGGCCGATGCCGATCATGGCGATAACCATAGTGACAAAGGTAATTTTACTGACTGATTCTTTCAATACAAACCAGCCCAGAATGGCGGCCAGGAAAGGAGCAGAAGCAAACAAAAACATCGCGTTGGCAACAGTTGTGGTTTGAATCGCATAGATACCACCAGAAAAAGCCAGTACAAGCCCGAAACCGCCAATAACACCGGCAATGCCTGCACGCTTAATCGTTCTAAGGGGTTTGAAGCCTGAACGAAAGCTGATTAATATAAATAAAAATATCGCCAGAGAGAATGATCGATAAAGTAGAATTTGCCAAACATTAGCTTGTTCTATCAAGCGTATTCCCAGCCCCATGGAAGACCAAAACACGCCGGCCAGAATTACAAGAAAAATACCTTGTGGATAAGAAATTGATCTTGAGCTATCTAAGGCATGAACTGAAGATGTCATTATTGTTGGACGCTCTGTGTGTTGAGTGAATCCTAAGCTTGAATGTAATTCAGATTC
Source organism: Arenicellales bacterium (assembly GCA_028284225.1). Taxonomy (GTDB): domain Bacteria; phylum Pseudomonadota; class Gammaproteobacteria; order Arenicellales; family JAHEKD01; genus JAHEKD01. The sequence continues at coordinate 63,748 of JANQSD010000008.1, read as the reverse complement.
GATAAAAAGAAAAGATACTTGACAGTTAACAAGTTCATGCCATTATCACGGCTCATAAAGCATAGATTCAGGCAGTGCCTTTATCATGCCGCTTTTATAATTTAAATCACGGAAATTATTATGGACTATAAAAAAATACTTCCAGCGTTATTGTTGGTCAGTACTCATTACAGTATTGCGCAGGATGTGCCTGAAACAGATGCGGCTAAATTCAGCTATTCTGCCGGTTATTATTCCGTCAGAAGCGTGAAGCCCCTGATCGATGCTGCAGGTGAATTTGATAAAGACCAATTTCTGCAAGGTGTTGAGCAAGCATTGGCAGGAAGTGACTCAGCTTTGACCGAGGAGCAGATGCGCGAGGTATTGCTGGCAGCTGAACAAAAGCGGGCACAACAACAGCAGGAGCAGTTAGCTAAAGCTGCGGAGGAAAATCTGGCTAAAGGCCAAGAGTTTCGTGATAACTATGCTGCCGGTGATGGAGTAGAGAAAACGGATAGTGGTTTGCTATATAAAATCATTGAAGCGGGAGAAGGCGATTCACCAGTTAAGGAAGATACCGTTGTAGTGCATTATGCAGGTCGCCTGATTGACGGTACTGAATTTGATAGTTCCATTGCTCGTGGTGAGCCGGCGACATTTCCATTGGCTAATGTCATTCCGGGCTGGACCGAAATTGTGCAACTCATGAAACCCGGGGCTAAATATGAAGTGGTTATTCCACCACAGCTGGCCTATGGTGAAAGAGGTGCAGGCCAGCGTATTCAAGCCAATTCGACACTAGTGTTTGATATTGAACTGCTTGAGGTTCAAAAACCGGCTGCAGAATAAAATAGGTGTAGGATGGACCTCTAGAAGTTTTCTTTTTCTATAAACAGCTTGCGCCAGATAATACCGGAAGGTCGAGTAACGCCGGTGCGAACGTAAAATAGATCTTCGTAATTACGGGCGATGCGCCGCATCCGTATTTCTGCATCGCCCGATCCGCTAAATAAAATACTGTCACCTGCGCGTATGGTTTCTTTTGAATCAGGGGAGAGCAGCGTTTTTCCTTCGCGCTTAATCATCAAGGTCACACAATCAAGATTACGTTTGCGATTAGTCGGGTCTTTAAGTAAGTGTCGTAAATGGACCGGGCGTTTTTCTTTAAGTGAACGCATGATAGCTTTGGCCGAGCCATCTTTGACGTTAATGACCCAGGTATGAGGGACCTCGTCATCAATTACAGCAATAATCCGGCTGACTAATTGATTGGCCCAGGTGATTTCCTGTTTGCGTGCCAATTTGAGAAACTCTTCGGTTAAAGGCGTGGTGATAATAGCCAAAGTGCGCCTGGCAACGACTCGGTTATGGTAGGTGATCATATCCAGATCAGCGGCCTGGAATAGTTCATCATTAGCCGATCCATTCTGCCGCGAAACCAGAAATAGTTTAGGGTTTAGCTCCCTGGCCGTCATAATTGTTGAAAGATTATTGGTATCATTATCATTGGCGGCAACTAATGCATCAGCAGTTTCTACTTCAGCCTCACGCAATGTTACCGCTTCAGTGCCTACACCAAACACGAAATGCTTTGGAGGATTGGTTTCATCCGGGTTGGCATCGACCACTGTTACATCAATGCCCAAATTACCAAGTTGTTTATGCATGGCATGACCGAAACGGCCATAGCCGCAAATAATCCAGCGTCCTTTAGGTGGAAAAATAGGCTCAAGCAGTTTGGTTCCCGGTGGGCTGGTTAACCAGGTCTGTAGTAAATAAAAACTGGGTGCCTTAACGGCAAGACTAACCAAATCGGCGAAACTGTCAAAAGGATTAATAATATGATCGGTGCCGAATGAGCGCATATTGGCATCAATTTCGTGATGTTCAACCCGAGCTATAACTTTGACATCTGGATTTAGTAGTTTGCTGGTAATTGATACCTTGAGATTAACTAAATCATCATCGGTCAGGGCAAAAACACCTTTGCAAAAGCGGTTTTTAAGCCCCGCATCTTTGAGTAATTCTACATCTGTTGCGTCACCATAAATGCCAGGCACATAAATCCCAAAGTCCTGTAATTGCAAGGCGCTGATTCTTTCTTCTGTTTTATCAATAACAACAGAACGTAGACCACGCTGACACATGGCCCTGACTAACTGATTCCCGGTTTCACCATAGCCACATACTAAATAAAAGGGTTCTTTAATTCGGCTGACATTTTTTTTGAAGTTTCTCAGAATAAACGTATCACGTAATGTGGGATCCTGAATCAGAGAAATAATCGAACCTATGGTGTATAACCACGAAACGACGGTGGTATAGATGGTAACCATGGTCCACAGCCGCTGGGCATCGGTAAATGCATAAGGCAGCTCACCAAAACCGATAGTTGAACCCATATAACTGACAAAATAAAAAGCATGGAAAAAGTCCATTCGCCAGGGGTTGCCGTTATCATCGACCCCTGGAATTAATGTGAAACCCAATACAGCTATGGAGTAAACCGTTAGTAACAGCAGTAAAGGGCGTCTTAATCGACGCAGAATTAAAAAAGGAATGGAATCCATGGTCTGATCAAAAGGTTGCTAACGTCGCCGGATTTCAACGACGAGCAACGATTGTCTCAATAACTAACAATATGGTTGAAACGATGTTAGCCAACAACGCGCCGCCTGACAACGAAACAATAGTCGACATGACCGAAGCATTGAGGGGTAAATTTAAGCCATATACCGCAATACCCCAGACGGTAGCGGCGGCGATCAGTTGCAAATCTGCAACTAAAGAAGTGGCCAGCAGGACAGCACCGACTTGCGAACGATCACCAAATTTCATAATGGTGGCAATCAGGCTAATAACAATAGCCGCAAATAACTCATAAACATGATGTTGGCTTGGATCGGTCTGGTCACCGTAGAAAAAACCGAAATTTAACGTCATCGCAAGCAAAATAAAAAATGCGAATAAGACTTTTTCAAAATTCACTTTTTTGTGCTCCCTTTAAGGCAAAATGTGATGGTAACCAATAGTTTAGCGCTGAATGCTGAAGGTATAAACACAAAATGCGACACGTTGACAATATAGTGTATGACATAAAAAACGCCAAAAAGTGTTTTATAAACGCTGCACAACCAGTAAAATCACATTATATTGAAACACAATAAAGCAAATGAGGATGGTTCTCGTAATCGATTCTTTATTTGTTTTTTTGCTTTTTACAAGTCGAGACAGGAAGCTTAAAACGTGCATTTTAAGGTTAAAAAAGGTCTGAACATACCGATTAACGGTAAGCCGGATCAGACAATTACAGATGCAAATTCAGTAACAGAAGTTGCTGTCCTCGGCACTGATTATGTGGGTATGAAGCCGACTATGTCTGTGCAAGAGGGTGACCGGGTCAAAATCGGTCAGATTTTATTTGCTGACAAAAAGAACCCCGGCGTTAATTACACTTCTCCCGGCTGTGGTGTCATCTCAGCTATAAATCGCGGTGCTAAACGAGCATTAATGTCAGTAGTGATCGAACTTGATGGTGAAGAGTGTCAACAGTTTCACCAATATTCAGCTGATCAATACGGCAGTTTGAGTGCTGAACGAATTCGCGAAAACTTGATAAATTCAGGCTTATGGACAGCATTTAGAACACGTCCTTATAGCAAAGTGCCGGCAATTGATGACGTTCCTCAGGCAATTTTCATTAATGCTATGGACACCAATCCATTGGCGGGTGATCCGGCAGTAATCATTAATGAGCATAAGCAAGATTTTGTTAATGGTATCCGCATCATCAGCAAACTGATTGACGGAATGGTTTACGTCTGTGCCTCACCGGATGCAGATATTGATGTTCCAGATCAAGATGATGTTGAATTAGCACATTTCTCGGGCCCGCATCCAGCTGGATTAGTCGGGACTCATATTCATTTTTTACATCCGGTAAATGCAGAAAGAGTCGTTTGGCATATCGGATACCAGGATGTCATTGCAGTCAGTAAGCTATTCTCTACCGGACAGCTCTGGACAGACCGGGTAGTGGCTTTGTCCGGTCCCATGATTAAACAACCACGTCTGATCAGAACCAGAATGGGTGCCAAAATTAGCCAAATTGTCGGTAACGAGTTACAGGAAGGGAAAGTAAGGCTAATTTCCGGCTCTATATTAAATGGCCAACGGGCCGCAGATGCTGTCAGCTTTTTACGACGTTATGATAATCAAATTACAGTGTTACCCCAGGATCAAACTCGTGATCTATTTGGCTGGTTATCACCAGGCCCCAAAAAATATTCCGCATTTAATGTGTTTTTATCAGCCTTTAACCGCAACAAAACTTATGATTTTGGCACTTTGCAAAATGGCAGCCCCAGGGCTATGGTGCCGCTAGGTCATTATGAAAATGTAATGCCCATGGATATCTTGCCGACTCAAATGTTAAGAGCGCTGATTGTCGGTGATACCGATAGTGCGCAGGCCTTGGGCTGTTTGGAAATGGACGAGGAAGACTTGGCTCTATGTTCTTTTATTTGTCCAAGTAAGAATGAATTTGGTCCGGTGCTGCGTGCCAGACTCGAACAGATTGAGAAGGAGGGCTGATGTCACTTAGAGACAAGCTCGATCAATTACACCCGCTTTTTGCCAAGGGTGGGCGTTTAGAGAAGTATTATCCTATTTACGAAGCGGTTGATACCTTTCTGTATTCACCTAATGACCAAACCTTAACTTCACCCCATGTGCGTGATGGCATCGATCTCAAGCGAGTGATGATCTATGTCTGGTTATCGGTTATGCCATGTGTGTTTGTGGCCATGTGGAATACCGGCTTGCAGGCTAATACGGCGATGGTAGCAATGGGTTTGGACACTGTGCCGGGTTGGCGCGGCAGTCTATTTGGTTTGTTGGGTGGTGATGTTAATCCGGACAGTTTCTGGTCCAACTTTATCCACGGTGCTGTTTATTTTATTCCCATCTATTTTATTACTTTTGCTATTGGTGCAGTATGGGAAATCACTTTTGCCACAGTGCGCGGTCATGAAATTAATGAAGGTTTTTTCGTTACCTCTATATTATTCGCACTGATTGTGCCCCCTGATACCCCACTTTGGATGGTGGCCTTGGGTATTTCATTTGGTATTGTTATCGGCAAGGAAGTCTTTGGTGGTACTGGTAAAAACTTCCTTAATCCCGCATTGACAGGCAGAGCGTTCCTATACTTTGCTTATCCAGGCGCGATGTCTGGAGATGCAGTATGGACGGCGGTTGATGGATTTAGTGGTGCAACGCCATTGGGTCTGGCTGCAGCGGGTGGTATAGAAGCGGTTGAAGCGGCCGGTTATACCTGGGGCGCATCTTTCCTGGGTACCATTCAAGGTTCATTGGGAGAAACATCAACGTTAGCTTGTCTGATCGGCGGTGCATTTTTGATGATTACCAAGATTGCGTCCTGGCGTATCGTTGCCGGTATGTTTCTGGGCATGGCCTTGACCGCAACGGTGTTTAATGTGGTTGGCAGTGATACTAACCCCATGTTCGGTGTGTCGTTTTTATGGCATTTGGTGCTGGGTGGCTTTGCGTTCGGCATGATGTTCATGGCGACAGAGCCGGTCAGTGCTGCCATGACCAACACAGGCCGCTGGATTTATGGAGCCTTGATTGGATTTATGACGGTTTTGATTCGGGTGGTAAATCCCGCTTTTCCGGAAGGTGTGATGCTGGCAATTTTGTTTTGTAACATTTTTGCCCCGTTAATCGATCATTTTGTCGTTCAAGCTAATATCAAGCGCAGGAACAAACGTTATGCCTGAAGAAGATCAAAAATCAGATAATCAAACAAAGCAGGGCGGTTTCCTAGGCCGCTTATTGTCAATGCCTAATGACAGTATCGTTAAGACGGTATTTATGACTGTTATGGTCTGTCTGGTATGTGCAATAGTGGTGGCCACGGCTGCGGTCGCTTTGAAAGAAAAGCAAGAGATTAATAAGCTTGTTGATGTGCGCAAGAATATTCTTCAAGTTGCAGGGCTTGATGATGATTCCATGTCTATGGAAGATCGTTTTGCCTTAATCGATACTAAAATCGTTGATCTGGAAACAGGCGAGTACGTTGATGAGCTGGATGTCGATACGTTTGACCAGCGGGTAGCGGCTAAAGACCCAGAGCAAAGTGTCGAGTTAAGCGACGATGAAGATATTGCCGGTATTGGCCGACGTGCGAACTATGCCAAGGTCTATCTGGTCAAAGATGATAGTGATCAAGTCAACAAAGTTATTTTACCGGTTCACGGTTACGGCTTATGGTCGACGTTGTATGGTTTTATTTCTCTGGAAACAGATTTGTCTACTATCTACAGAGTGATTTTTTATGAACATGGTGAAACACCTGGCCTGGGTGGTGAGGTGGATAATCCTAACTGGCGAGCAGTTTGGAATGGCAAACAGCTGTTTGATGAAAATGGCGAATACAACTTTCATTTGGTTAAAGGTTCAGTCAATCCTGCCAATGCGCAAGCAGATTACCAGGTTGACGGTTTGGCCGGTGCGACCTTGACCACAAACGGTGTTAGTAACTTATTTAAATACTGGTTAACTGATCAAGGTTTTGGACCATACATTGATAAGTTGCGTACAAGTCAGGGATGATGAGCAGGAATGTTAAGAGGAAGCTGAAATGAGCTCAGAAACGAAAGAAGCGATATATAAACCGATCGTCGATAACAATCCAATTACCTTGCAAGTATTGGGAATATGTTCTGCATTGGCGGTAACAACCTCGATGAAAACTGCATTTGTAATGTGTTTGGCGGTTATAAGTGTTACTGCATTGTCTAACTTATCGGTCAGTATTATTCGTAATCATGTGCCCAGCAGTGTACGGATTATTATTCAAATGACCATCATTGCTTCTTTGGTTATTGTGGTTGATCAAGTTCTAAAAGCTTATGCCTATGAGACGAGTAAGGCGTTATCAGTATTTGTTGGTCTGATTATTACCAATTGCATAGTCATGGGCCGAGCCGAGGCGTATGCAATGAAAAATGGTCCTTTCCACAGCTTTATGGATGGAATCGGTAACGGCTTGGGATACAGTGCTGTGCTGATGATAGTGGCCTTTATCCGCGAGTTATTCGGCACCGGCAAACTGTTTGGGATTCAAGTATTTTCACTGACAAAGGATGGTGGTTGGTATGAGCCCAATGGGATGATGTTATTAGCACCAAGCGCGTTTTTCATTATCGGCTTGTTAATATGGGCTGTCAGAAGCTGGAAAGCTGAACAAGTAGAGAAGCGTGATTTTGAGATTTACTCGCTACATCGATCGGAGGCTCACTAATGCTTGCCTTAGCCGTAGAATCAATTTTCGTTCAGAATCTGGCGCTATCTTTTTTCCTGGGAATGTGTACATTCCTGGCGGTTTCTAAAAAGATTGAAACAGCGATAGGTTTGGGTGCTGCGGTATTTGTGGTGCAATTTATAACTGTACCGGTCAATAATTTACTGCTCAATAACCTACTTAAGCCGGGTTCTTTGGAGTGGGCTGGCTTAGGCGAACTTGACCTGACATTCCTGGGCTTGTTGACTTATATCGGCGTTATTGCAGCCATGGTGCAGATTTTAGAAATGGTTTTGGATCGGTTTTTTCCGGCTCTATATAATGCACTTGGAATATTCCTGCCATTGATAACAGTAAACTGTGCCATTCTAGGTGGTACATTGTTCATGGTGCAACGAGACTACAATTTAGTAGAAAGTCTGGTCTACGGCGGCAGTAGTGGTTTCGGCTGGGCCTTGGCGATCACTGCATTGGCCGGTGTTCGGGAAAAATTGAAATACAGTGATGTGCCTGACGGCCTGCAAGGCCTTGGCATTACCTTTATTACCGTTGGTTTAATGGCCTTAGGCTTCATGGCTTTTTCTGGCATTCAGTTATAAGGTGCAAAACGAATAAGGAATACACACCATGATCTTTCAAATCTCATTCGCGGTTGCAGCATTCATCATCATTGTTTTAGCTCTGGTATTTATTATCCTGATGGCTAAATCAAGATTAGTGGCCAGCGGTAATGTCAATATCACCATTAACGGCGAAAAAACAGTCCAGGCCCCTGTAGGATCTAAATTACTGGGTGCTTTAGCCGACAACAAACTTTTTGTATCTTCAGCCTGTGGCGGTGGTGGCACCTGTGCCCAGTGCCGGGTCAAGATATTCGAAGGCGGAGGTTCAATTCTGCCCACTGAAGAATCTCACATTACCAAGCGTGAAGCACGTGAGGGTGATCGCTTGTCCTGCCAAGTTGCTGTCAAGCAGGATATGAAAATTGAAGTGCCGGAAGAAGTATTCGGTGTCAAACAATGGCGCTGTAAAGTTCGTTCCAATGAAAATGTAGCGACTTTCATTAAAGAGTTGGTCCTAGAGTTGCCTGAGGGCGAGAATGTGGATTTCCGTGCCGGTGGTTATATTCAAATCGAATGCCCACCACATCAAGTGAGTTACAAAACATTCGATGTTGAAGATGAGTATCACGAAGATTGGGATAAGTTCAATCTTTGGCGCTATGAGTCATCAGTTAAAGATAAAGTGGTGCGTGCCTATTCAATGGCCAATTATCCTGAGGAAAAGGGCATTATTATGCTCAATGTGCGGATTGCATCACCGCCGCCAAATAATCCTGATGTACCGCCGGGCGAAATGTCATCATACATTTTTAACCTTAAACCTGGCGACGAAGTCACTATTTCCGGTCCGTTTGGAGAATTCTTTGCTAAAGATACAGATGCTGAAATGGTGTTCGTAGGTGGTGGTGCAGGTATGGCACCGATGCGATCTCATATTTTTGATCAATTACGTCGAATCAAAACCGACCGCAAAATGTCATTCTGGTATGGCGCACGCAGTAAACGCGAAATGTTCTACGTCGAAGACTTTGACATGCTGGATGCCGAGAATGATAACTTTGACTGGCATGTGGCGTTATCCGATCCGCAACCGGATGACAATTGGGAAGGTGAAACAGGCTTTATTCACAATGTCCTGTTTGAGAATTATCTCAAAGATCATCCAAATCCTGAGGATTGTGAATATTACATGTGTGGCCCGCCGGTCATGAATGCTGCGGTAATCAATATGCTCGAAAACCTGGGCGTGGAAAGCGACAATATCTTATTGGATGATTTCGGCGGCTAGAGCTGTTTGAAAGAGAACCCCTCCTAACCTCCCCTGAAAGGGGAGGAATCAACTAGCATCTTGTGATGCCGGACTAATTCGGATGTTGCGAACGTTGAATATATCCAGGAACCCGATTGTTCTCCCCCTTTCAGGGGGAGTTAGAGGGGGTATAGCATTACTAGTACCACTACTAACTTTCGTTCTAACATCCTGCTCCGATTTCGCAGAAAAACAGCTCACACAAATTTCCGGCCAAACTATGGGCACCTATTATCGGATTTCATTGGTTGCAGACGATGATATCGAAGAGGAACAGCTTAAGGCTGCTATTGAAAATGTGCTTGATCAAGTTAACCGGCAAATGTCGACCTATCAACAGGATTCGGAAATTACTAGTTTCAATCAATCCAACTCAACACAGTGGTTTTCAGTATCCAGCGATTTTGCAGTGGTCACGGCCAAGGCTAAACAGATTTATGAACAAACTCAGGGCAGATTTGACCCGACTCTCGGTCCTTTAATAGATCTATGGAGTTTTGGCGCTGATAAAAAACCAGTCAAGACTCCATCAGAATCAGAAATAACACAAGTAGCAGAGTTATTTGGTGGAAATAAACTAGATGTGCGACTCGATCCAGCAGCACTAAAAAAATCCATTACTGATTTAAGATTGGACTTATCAGCAATTGCCAAAGGTTTTGCAGTCGATAAGTTAGCTCAATTGCTTGAAACTTATCAAATCACTAATTTCCTGGTTGATATCGGTGGCGAACTAAGTGCCAGGGGTAGAAATCTTGATGGTCAACTGTGGCGAGTAGGGATTGAAAAACCAGACCCGGCTCTAAACGAATCCATTCAGCAGGTTGTCTCCATAACACATAAAAGTATTGCTACCTCAGGTAGCTACCGAAATTTTTTTGAAGAAGATGGAGTTCGTTATTCGCATATTATTGACCCACTGACTTTTCGTCCCATCGAGCACAAATTAGTGTCTGTGTCCGTTATTGCAGATGACTGTATGAGCGCTGATGGTTATGCAACTGCATTAATGGTATTAGGCCCTGAGTATGGCTATGAATTTGCTTTGCAATATGGGTTGGCAGTGTATATGATAGAGAAACAGGGTGATGAGTTTATTGTTAAAACCACACCTCAAATGAAGCCCTATATGGAATAAATATGTTACAGGTAATTCTAGTCACATTTGCAATTTTACTGATTGTGGTTGTCGCTATGGCCATTGGTGTCATCTTTGGTCGTGATGCCATTAAGGGCAGTTGCGGCGGCATTTCTAACATAGATGGATTAGAGTCAGCTTGTGATTTTTGTTCCGAGCCTTGTGAAAAGCGTAAACAACTATTAGCGATTCGCGATAGTGATTCTAATAATATGAAAGCCTGAGGGATCAACCATGCTTGTCTCCGCCAAAGTAAGAGATTTTATGGCCGCTAGTTTGATTACCCTGTCTCCGGACATGGAAATCATGCAGGCTATTTCAATTTTGCTCAAAAACCGTATTTCCGGTGCGCCGGTTCAGGACAGCATGGATAACCTGGTCGGCATTTTATCTGAAAAAGACTGTTTGAAAGTTGCCTTGGAAGCCGGTTATAACGATAGCCGTGGCGGTAAAGTTTCTGATTATATGACTAAGAATGTCACCACAGTTAATGCCGATGACAGTATAATTGACATCGCCAAAATGTTTGTTGAAACTCCATTGAAGCGCCTGCCGGTCATTGAAGATAACCGCCTTGTTGGCCAGATTAGTCGGCGTGATGCATTAAAAGCAATCGATACACTGCTTTAAATTATTAATTGTTCTGTATTACTCCGGTGTTTCTAAGCGGCAAGCATTTTCTTCAGGCTAGCGAACATGTAAAACAGTAGCCCCAAGGTGCAAAGAAGAGTAAATAAAAAGAAAAAACCATCATAAATTTATAAAAAAATCGATTATCAGTTTTTGACCACATCGTTCTGAAAATCTGATAGCAGCTATAGGTCACCCATACATATAGGATAATATTTCCAATGATTAGAATGGTGTTTATCATGGCTTTAGAGATTATATGAGATATGCTGGGTATCAAGATTTAAGTTTGTTTTAGGATAGCGTATTGCTAGCCTGCTGGGCCAAATGTTTCGTAATGGATGTTTTCAGCAGGTACGCCTGATGCCTCCAATCCGTTTTTAATATCGGCCAAAAACGGGGTGGGGCCACACAGAAGATACTGCGTATCCGGGCCGGAGTTCAGGTTTAGCACGTCCTGTGCTGTGATACGTCCATGTTTATCGTAATCCTTCCCCAGAATATCGCTTTCTAATGGGCGGCTATAAAATCGTTTTTGCTGTGCATAAGGGTGCTTTGCGATCAACTGAGTCACCTCAGATTGCAATGCATGTTCATTGCCGTTTCGTGAGCCATGTACAAACCAGATACGGCGGGGGACAGCATCGGATAAGGTCGAATGCAACATTGATATCATAGGGGTTAATCCAACACCTGCGCTGGCCAGCACAACAGGACAATTGCCGCAGGGCATGACGAAGTCACCCGAAGGGACTGATGCCCTAATAATTGCACCTTCATACAGCTGGTCATGAAAGAATCTCGACACCAGCCCTTTGTGTTCTCGCTTGATACTCAAGCGATAGCTATTGGTTGCGTCCGGTGGACCGGACAAGGAATAACTTCGCTTGGATGTGCCGGTTTGACCCGGGATCTGTATTTCGACAGGTAGGTGTTGACCGGCCTTAAAACCGGGTAAAGGTTTGTGATCTGCCGGGGTCAGATAGAAGGAAGTGATATTGTGCGCTTCTTTTTTGCGTCGGGCGACTTTTAATTGGCGCAACAAATGATCTTGTTGCGACCAGCGTAGAGCAACTGCACCGGGGCGTTCAATAACGGCGTCAATTTCCACATCAATCACACGCAATGCATCAGAGTCAAAGGTATTCTGTGGGCTCCAATCAATTGTGGCACGACCCGAAATATGCAGCAGACTGCCTGTTTCAAAATTGACAAAAACCAGACCGATACGCGGATTGCTGATCAGGTTACCAATGGTGTTGAAAAAGTTGTTACCGGCGTAGTCAGGGATTTGTAGGTGACTAGTATCTGACACATGCACAAACCCGGGCGCGCCGCCACGATGAGAGGCGTCATAACTACGCGATGGGGTGTTGTTACTTTTTTGGTGTCCAGATCCGATGAACATCGTATCAGCATGTTTGATCAACTCAATCTGGGAAATGCTAAGCGTGCTGCTTCGCTTAACTTGCGCAGGTGTGTTCCGAGGTACACGAGTCCAGGCACGTTCGTTGATGTACTGCGGGCAATTTCCAAAAGTTTGGTGGATATCAATAGCATAGCCATCAGCCGTTTTATTGAACTGACCGCTGAATCTGTTGCGGCGACGTGTGGCTAATTCAATACCAAGAGCGCCGACATCCGTGCCTGTGTTTAACGTATCGGCTAACGGGTCCTGAATGTCGATTATCGTATTCAGTGTTAGTGAATACGCATCGGGTGAGTGAATAAACCCTTCATCACCATCGAGCAGTGTGACCCATATGCGCTCATCAGAGTCTGCACCAGCGATCACCAGGAACGGCAGTGATGTATGAAATTCGCGGTGCTGTTCGGGAAGATAACTACGAATAAAACCACCAGCCCATTGTGAAACGTCACCAACACCGGCTCGTGCCTGTGCTTCTAATTCACCCGCGTGAAAGGGATTTTGAACAGCAGTCTTTGGGTCCATGTTATGTATCTCCAGAGTGTGCCGACCCAGTAACCTAAGCCAACTCCGGGATGGGTGAAGTTTCCATGCCAATAAACTTCGGCTGTGCCTCGATACGAGTCAACCAGGACCGGATGTTCGCATAGGGGGCCAAATCAACACCGCCTTCGGGAGCATGGGCAATATAGCTGTAGCAGGCAACATCAGCAATTGTGATTAAGTCGGCTGTCAGCCAGTTTCGATCCTGCAGATGGGCGTCTATGATTTTGAATAAAGCATGCGACTTGGCGACGGCAGCGCTGTGGTCAAGCTGGGCACCAAAAACCTTGACCAGGCGGGCTGCACAGGGGCCGGAATAGATGTTATCAGCGGCAACTGTCAGCCAACGCTGCACTTCGGCGGCAGTTTTAGGTGCTTTAGGTATCCAGTCCAGTTCCTTGGCATAAGTCAAGACGAGGTAGACCAGGATAGCACTTGAATCGGCCAGGGTGTAACCATCGTCATCGATGGCAGGTACCAGACCAAAGGGGCTGATCTTCAGAAATTCAGGTGCTTTATGTGCACCATTAGCCATATCTAAATCAACGGTTTCATAGGGTAAGTCCAGCAGGGAAAGCATTAGCTCGACACGGTGGCAATGGCCGGATTTTGGATGGTGGTAAAGTTTGATGGGTGTCATTGAAATTTCCTTTTTATAGTTAAAGACCAAGGTCACTGAGGCCGGGGTGAGCCTCGGGACGAGGCCCCAATGGCCAGTGGAATTTGCGTTCCTCTTTGCTGATGGGTTTTTCGTTGATTGAGGCATGACGATTGGTCATATAGCCGTTCTCCTCGAATTCCCAGTTCTCATTACCATAAGCACGAAACCAGTTACCACTATCATCGTGATACTCATAGGCGTAGCGCACGGCAATACGGTTATAGGTATAGGCCCACAGTTCCTTAATCAGGCGATAATCTAGCTCCTTGTTCCATTTGCGGGTCAAAAATGCTTCGACTTGCGCGCGACCTTGTGGAAACTCGGCGCGGTTGCGCCAGTTTGTATCCGGCGTATAGGCCAGTGCAACCTTGGCAGGATTGCGGCTGTTCCAGCCATCTTCAGCTAGGCGTACTTTCTCGATGGCAGTGTTTCTGTCAAATGGCGGAACAGGCAAGCGTAGTTGTATGTCGATCATGGTTCTCCTTCTTAAGGTGGATAAAGTGTCTTTGCATTTCAATTGATGTAAAGATATATTGTTTTGTATAGAAAATGAATACGCAAAATATGAAAGTTATTATTTTGCCAAATGATATAAATTAAAAGAGTCAAGATTATGGAACGTTTCCGCAGCCTTGAGGTTTTTATCGCCGTTGCCGAGGCCGAAAGCTTTGCCGGTGGTGCTCGCAAGACCGGCCTAAGTGCACCATCCGTAACCCGCGGTGTGAACGCGCTTGAGGCACGGCTGGGCGTGCGTCTTTTTACCCGTACCACTCGGCGTGTGCGTCTGACAGATGTAGGCCTGGCCTACCTGGAGGATGCGCGTCATCTTCTTGCACAGTTGCAATCCGCCGATGATGCCGCTGCAGGGGCAGCAACCAATCCGGTTGGGCGATTACGTATTACTTGTCCAAATGAATTTGGCCGCATCTATGTCGCACCGATCCTGACGGACTTTCTGGATGCCCACCAAGGTGTAAGTGCTGATGTGCTGATGGTTGACCGTATTGTGAATATGGTCGAAGAGGGTTTCGATCTTGCCGTGCGTATAGGCGAATTGCCCTCATCCGGGCTATCGGCAGTGCGTGTCGGACAAGTTCGCCGCATCATTTGCGGATCACCGGGCTATTTTGAAAAAAATGGCTATCCTCAGGCTCCGGCAGATATTACATCCCATCAAATAGTCTCTGCCGCCCCGGTCAGTCCGGTTTCGGATTGGCGTTTTGGCCCCGACATGCATAATGTGGTTCGGGTTAAACCTAGACTCAGCGTCAGTAGCATTGCGACAGCAATTTCAGTTGCAAAGCAGGATTGGGGTTTGTGCCGAGTTCTGTCATATCAAGTCGGTCCAGACCTGGAAACCGGAGCATTGCAATCGGTATTAGAGGCGTTTGAGCCTAATCCGTTGCCGATTCATCTGGTGCATGTCGAAGGACGCCGTGCACCTGCCAAAATCAGGGCCTTTATTGACTTCGCAAAGGAGAGACTGCGGGGGATTCCCAGCTTAAACTGATTAAGCTGCCTCAGCATAGCAATGAGGTAGATGTGAATTAACATTGTTATACAACCTCAATTGTATTGCTGCTGTTGAGTGCATACTCGACCCTCGGTTCATAAATATTAATCGGATTGTTTGGTTTCTTTGGCCTCGTCTTTGAAATGTACGACTCGTTGCGGGAACGGAATTTCGATACCTTTTTCATTTAATGTTTTTTCGATTTCGAAGCGTATGTCACTTGCGATGATGACTTTGCTGATAACCTCATTGGTGAATGCTCGCAATTCAAAGTCTAATGAACTTTCACCAAAATTCATGAACACGACAAACGGTTCGGGGTCATCGAGCGTTTGTGGATGTTGCTTGGCAATGTCGATGAGTAAATCATGCACTTGCCTGGGGTCACTGTGGTAAGCCACCGAAACAGGAACTTCTATACGTCCTTTTTCATCGGCAAAGGTCATATTAACCACCGGTTGCGAAATCAAATCGGCGTTTGGAATGATGACCGAGGCTTGTTGGAACGTTTCCAGTTCGGTTGACCTAAATTTTAAATCCTTGACAAAACCCTCATGTTGACCGATTTGTATCCAGTCACCGACCTTGATTGGTTTTTCGACTAATAACAGCAATCCGGAAACAAAGTTACTGACAACGTTACGCAGACCAAAACCAATACCTACCGATAAGGCACCCAAGATAACCGCTATGGTTTGAAAATCAATCCCCAGCGCCGCTACGGCTGCACTTAGCGCAATAATGACACCCAGGTAATTAATAATGGTCAGTGTGTTGTGTTGTTGAGCTCGTGTTTGCGAGGATTTTGGGAAAAGATTTTGTTTTATGAATTTCTGAATGAACTTCGTCAATCGCATTAAAATAAAAAATACGACAATCGAGAGCAAAATGCCTTTCAGTGAAATTCGCAGCTCACCAATATTAAAGCCTTCAAATGCGGTTTTGACAATTTGCAGTAATTTCTCAACCGGAACGCCCCAGAAAGGCATAATGACGAGAAAGGCGGCGCCGAAAATGATTGGATCGATAATAAACTCAGCCCAAAATTTAATGCTTTGCAACGTCACTATCCTAAAGCCAAAGGTCTGACGCAGCCATTTCTGTTTTACAATAAAACCAATCAATTCATGCGCGGCTTCTCGAATTAAAAACCCTACTCCGAGTAATATAATGGTAATAAATATGCCAAAAGTAATGTATTGCCCTAGATAAACATGTCCCATCAGCGAGGCAATAATACTGCCCATGGCAAGCAAAATAATTACTATTCGGATGACCGACCAAATAGTATCCATTGCTGTTTGTTCTTCTTCGATTCTAACCTGGTTGTCATTTTGCCACACTGATGGGCGGCAAATATAAACAAGTGCCGAAGCCTTTAGGATATTGAATATGGTGCTGACAAACGATGTAGTTCGGCTTTCGGTTTCATCAAAATTGAGCGCCGTCTCAGGTACAATATTCAAGAAACGGAAGAATAAACTGTCCAAAATCACGACGAATATAAGAAAGATTAGCCCCTTACCAACTCTGGATGAGGTTCTGGCGCTGAGCGAGGTTAATCTCCAGATTGGATATTTAGGCGATAATATTGCAATACAAAGAGTCACTGCGACTGACAGTATCAGTAAATGGATCAAAATGGTGTTGACCACGTTATGGAACTTTTCCGAGTCGATTGAATAAACAGAATTCAACAACGCATAGAGAATACAGATAATTGTGATCGGAATAATGCCAGTGGCTACTCCTTCTGCGATGGCCGCCGATAATTTTCTTGATTGTGAAGGATGTTCAATCTCTGGGTTGCGGCCAAATCGGCGGCTAATCAATTTACCTAAAAAATAGGCCAGTACTACTGCGACAAGAATAGAGATTCGGGTGGTCCAAAGCTCAGTTGAGCGCGAATGTTCTTTCGCCCACTGTCTTGAGGAGAGTACAAAGCCAGCTGTACGGCTTGTAATGGTTTTAATTGCGGTAGCAATGGTCGAAGGTAGAAAGGGCAATGCAACCCTGGTTTTCATTATTTCAGTAAACTCAGTCCGCCTAAGTTGAGAAAGAGCGATTTTAAGATTCTCAGCATTGATCACTAATTGGTTTAATTTTTCAATCTGATTCTCATAAAACGATTTAATATGGCTCAATTGATTGCGGGTTACTGTTAAATTTTCCGGCTCTTGACCGGAAATCGGTGTTTTACCGAGTCCTTCCAGTAGCAAATTATTCGTGCGCAGTGAATCTTTGGCCGCCTTAATTGAATCCCTGGCCTGATCAATTAATCGGTCAATGTCATCAAGTGAATGGTTAATATCGTCCTGGCTATGACGTGAATCACTATTAATAAATTGTTCGATTTCCGCCAGAGTCGTTGCCCATTGTTCCTGGACTTTGCTCCAGCTATCCGCCCGGATTTCATTATCAAGCTTATATTGTTCTTTGGTTGCCTCAAGCAATAAGTTTCCTGCTGTAGGCTGTTGCTCCTGGGCAAGGGTTATATTTGCATAAAAAAGATTATAGACAAGCAATGTCTGAATGACTAAAACCAGTATTTTGTTGAATATTCTGATCATTAATGTCTAAACCGTTTTCTGTGATTTAAATTTCAATACAAAAATGGTGCTGAAAATAAAAACTGCAATGTTCATTAGCGCCAGGCAGGCAAATAGTTCGAGTATGGTTCGCCCTGAAATTAAGAACACAATAGCGAATACAGCTGCAATGACCATAAACAATGCATTCAAAATATTATTGCCTGCAATAACCCGTGAGCGAAAATTCTCTGGCGCATAGTGCTGAATGAAAGTATACAACGGTACGATATAAAGCCCACCACAAAATGATAGTGCACCCAATGCTGCTACTATTAATAAATTTTTCTTGTAAGTGATGAATTGACTGAAATCCATGAGTGTATTCTCAATCACTGTAGGCTCAAGCCAGGCAACGATGAATCCGAATATTGTCAGGCCCAACGCGCCCAGTGGTAACAATGTCAAGCTGCGCTTAATTGTATGCTTAGAATAATAGCCACAGAAAATCGACCCTAATCCGATACCCAGCGAGAATATAGCCAGCAGTAGTGTCACCACTTCTTCATTTGAGGATAAATAATTCTTGGTATAGGCAGGGAATTGAGCCAGGATCACTGCACCATAAAACCAAAACCAGGAAATGCCCAATATAGCGCCGAAAATGTATCGGTAACTGTAGATGTGTTTGATGATCTTGAATGATTCGGCCAACAAGTTATAGTTGAGTTTAAGGTTAGGGTCAACAGCAGGGGCGAGGGGAATTTTTGTGCTGATCAACCAGCCCAGTAGTGCAAAAAATATAACGGCAATGGATACCCATAATGCACCATCATCAAAGCCTATCATCAACCCGCCTGCGATGGTGCCTAACAAAATCGCCAGAAACGTTCCCATTTCCACAAGGCCATTTCCATTAACCAGCTCTTGCTTGCTTAGATGTTGGGGCAGTATGCCGTATTTAACCGGCCCAAAGAAACTGGATTGGGCGCCCATGCAAAATAATATAAATAGCAATAGGTAGAGATTGCCGGTAAGAAAGGCAACCGCTCCCACACACATAAAGATGATTTCAGCCAGCTTGATGATTCTGATATATCGGGATTTTTCCATTTTATCCGCTAACTGACCCGCAAATGCCGAAAACAAAAAATAGGGAAGTATGAACAATCCGGCACTGAGGTTGACCATGGTGTCAGTATTAAGGCCGGCTTTTGCCGCGAGTGTATAGGTGATTAAAATAATTAAGGCATTTTTATAAAGATTATCATTAAATGCGCCTAAAAACTGCGTTAAAAAATACGGACCAAACCGTAACGACATCAATAATTTGAACATATGTCGTAAGAGCTAGTTTTAATTTTCTTGCTTAGGTTCGAAATTCAGTGATGCGGAATTAACGCCATATCTTAACCTAGTGGGTTGAGGGCCGTTGTCGAAATGGTTATTAAATTTTCCGCTAAAAGGGCGCTCAGTGCCTTTTTGCCGGGTGATATAAAACTGTTCGTCAGTCAGTTGCTGTTTCCATAGTTCGGCAGATTTTTCAGCTTTCTTAATCATAATTTATAGTTTGTATTAATCATGCTACCAATTATAGTGGCTGTTCAATTCGATTTGTCTTTTTTCATAATCCCCTTGGCCCTATAAAGCGCAAAACTTCCGAATTTTTGATTGATCTTATCTGACAAGGTATCTATCGGATTATGAGCACTTTCGAATAAGTCGTTTTGTGTTGTTAGTTTATTTTCGAAATTACTCAAACCCACTCCAATCAATCTCAGAGGTAACACACTATCACTGATATGGTTGTCAATTAAGTTATTCACAGCTTCTAAGACCGCTTTTGTCGAATCAGTATATTGTGGTAATGACAATGAACGTGTGAAGGTTTTAAAATCGTTACGGCGAAATTTAATCTGTATTGTTTTGGCCATCAAAAACTCAGATCGCATTTGTTCACAGACATCTTCTGTCAATATCACAAAATAGCTTTTTAATTTGGTCAGATCGGTAAGGTCATTCGGGAAAGTGGTTTCCCTTGAGATAGATTTAGCCTGGGAATGAATGACTATTTGCCTGTTGTCTATGCCTCTGGCCAAGTTCCATAAATGTTGAGCCTGTAATTCACCAAACATAGCTTGCAGTTGTTCAAGACTTTTTTCGCGCAGATGTGCAACAGTAAAAATAGCGTTGCGCTTAAGCTTTTTGGCACTGGATTTTCCGACTCCCCAAAGCTGTGTAATTGGCATAGGGTCAAGAAACTGCCGAACTGCTGATTTCTCTACGATGACAAAACCATCAGGTTTATCAGCGTCACTGGCTAATTTGGCTAAGAATTTGTTCGGCGCGATGCCAACTGATGCTGTCAATTTTAGCTCATTATAAATGTCTGATTTGATCTGGCGCGCTACATCAACAACCGGACCAAATAATTTAACGCTGTCATTTAAATCCAAAAATGCTTCATCCAATGAGAGGGGCTGGACCAATGGGGTGTAGCGAAAAAAGATAGCTCTGATTTTCCTTGAAATCTCAATATAGCGCTTATGCCTGGGCGTTATGATGACGGCCTGCGGGCAAAGACGTGTCGCCGTTGCCATTGGCATAGCACTTCGCACACCAAACTCGCGTGCATGATAATTTGCTGCCGAAACAACCCCTCGCATTTGAGTTGGTCCGCCAACAATTACAGGTTTGTCTTTTATTTCAGGGTTGTCCAGTTCCTCAACTGAAGCATAGAAAGCATCCATATCGATATGAACTATTTTCATATCGACTCCCAGATTAGAGTTAGAATTATTGTTCTATCGGTGTATCGTCGGCATTTCCCCATTCTGACCAAGAGCCTGGATAGGCTTTTACCTTTTCATAGCCTAAGTATTTTAACAATATAGCACTGTGTGCAGAACGGTGATGAGTTTGACAATGTGTAATGATGGTTTTATCAGCTGTAATGCCTTTGCTGTTAAGCAAGTTAACTAATTCCGTCTTGGGTAAATAACGTAACCCGTTTTGCCTATCTATTGTATCCAGCCAGTTCAGATTGACTGCACCGGGTATGTGACCATTTCGTGCGGCTCTTGGTTTTAAGCCACTGTATTCTTCACTGCTGCGAGCATCCCAGATTACAATCTCATTGCTTTCAAGATTATTCAGAATAAAGTCTTTGTCGGCAACTTTATTCAGGTCATATTGCAGTAGCTCTACTTCAGTTGCTTGTGCTGCGTTAGGATTTGATTCCAAACCTAATCCGGCCTGTGCCCAGGCATGTAAACCACCATTAATCAAAAAGATTTTTTCAAATCCCAGAATATCCAGTGTCCAGAGTAATCGTGATGCTTTGCCGCCACCTTCATCATCATAAGCAATGATCGTCTTTTGTTTGTTTATTCCCGCAGCAGCCAGTGACTGGGCAAGATTGGCAATCTCAGGCAAAGTTCCAGGGGAGGGCGCAATGCCGCTGACAAGGAGCTTATAGTCAAAAAAGATTGCGCCAGGTATATGATGCTTGACATAGGATTCAACTGTAGTCACATCAACCAGCAGTGGATGAGTTGACGTTCTCAGAAACTCGTCAAGTTCAGTCGCTTCAATAAGAAGGTGCTCGTTCATTATTTATCCCAGGTTGTATACGGGTTAAGTGCCAATCGGGAATTACGATATTTATATTCTCCGGTGACTTCTTCTTTAATCCATTTGGGAAGTTTGAATTCCTGTTCCTCGGATTTCAACTCGATTTCGGCGGTAGTCAAACCTTTATTATTGCCTTTATAGACATCAATCTCCCATTCATCGCCGTCATGTTCGACAATATGTCTGACTTTTTTTACAGTTGGTGCTTGTGATTCAAGTAAAATCGATTTGGCGTCATTAATAGGTACTTGATATTCGTATTCAGTTCTTGAGATACCCACTCTAGGACCCTTGAAGGTTAAATAACCATGTTGCCCTGTTACTCTTATTCTCACAGTGATGCCATTGGTCGACGAGGAAGCCAGATAACCCTGAATAATCGGTTCACTGGACTTAATGTGCTGTTTCCAGGAATTATTTTTTACTAAGAATTTGCGCTCAATTTCCAGCATGTCAATGTTCGGGTTGGTGGCTTTGTGATCATGATGATAGGCATCTTTGCCATTAAATCAAGATGCTTGTGTTAGACATTCTTGAAAATTATCTGCAAGATCAGTTAAAAGGTCGAAATACAACGCTTTTCCCGGGACTAAATTTTGTCCGATAGGGTCTAACTGCCCTATATTGATATTTGTGTCTGCTGCGATTGCTTTAGCTATTCGATTCGAATACTGAGGTTCGCTAAAAATACACTTTACATCATTAGTTTCAATGTTTTTACGCATAACCTGCGGTAGCTTTAGAGACGCCGGGATCGAGGCATTTAGTGCAAGCGCCCTGATGTAGTTAAGCTTGTAACGCTTGTCGAAGTATTGATAAGCATCATGCTGGGTAATGAAAGCTAGGGTTTGCAAGGGCTCAAGCTGTGATTTTAAATATGAATCAAGTTGCTTGAGTTTTTCCCTGGTTCTTAAATAATTAGCTTCGAAAAGTTCACCACTTTCAGGATATATCTGCGTTAAATTATTTTTGGTTATGTTTGCAATCGCAACTGCGTTGTCTACATCAAGCCAGATATGAGCATCAACTGCATTGTGGCCATGATTATGGTTATGATTGTGTTCCTCAGAACGCGGGGGTAAAAGATTTAGACCCTCCTGACGAAGCACGGGTATGAATTTTTCATCCTTATTAGCACCTTCGTATATTTTCCCCATAAATGATTCTAGTGATTCATCGATAAAGAACACAATATCGGCGCTGTTAATCAGTTTAAGATCAGAAGGCTTTAACTGGTAATCATGAGGTGACGCATTATTGTCTATTACCAGTTCTGCCTTTAGATCATCTCCCAGGATATTTTGCACAATAGAATGCAAGGGTTTAATTGTTACTACAATGTTTTGGGCCGGGCTGGTCATCGAAAAAGCCAAGCCTAAAATAAATATGGTGAGGTGTTTCATAGCCTGTTGAATTGAGTGATGTTCTTATCGAATAATGTTATATTATAACGTAGCTTTTAATCAGAAAATCAAGATGTTTGAACAACATTCGCATAGTGTTTGTGTAAACACTGCACTTGAAAATGCCGAGTCAATTTGCGCGCAGAATGGCTTGCGTCTGACTAAGCTGCGCAGGAAAGTGCTTGAGCTAGTCTGGGCCGGTCATGGTCCGGTCAAAGCCTATGATATTCTTGAGCAACTTGGCGATAGAAAAAGCGCTGCAAAGCCGCCGACGGTTTACCGCAGTCTTGACTTTCTTACCGAAAATGGCCTGGTGCATAAACTCAACAGTTTAAATGCATACGTGGGTTGTTCTCATCCCGCACAACATCATACCTGTTATTTTTTGATATGCAGCCAATGTCAGGAAGTTAAAGAATGTTGTAATCAGCAGCTTGATAAAGCAATTTACCACACATCGGATAGTAATAATTTCAAGCCCTCACGGATAACGTTGGAAATTGAAGGGCTCTGCGAGCACTGCAGTTAGCCTGGGTATTACATCAGTCGGAAAGATGTTATGAGTTTAAACTTTAAAACAAAATGTCAGTGCTCGATCAGCTACAACGGCCCAGCGATTAGTTTTGTCCTATTTGATTTTTGGGCTGAATCCGGGCTAGTTGATGAATAATTTAATACAAGTCGATAATATTTCGGTTATTCGTGATCGAAAGCAAATTCTCAGCAATGTTTCACTTGAGGTTGGGGTAAATGATTTTATTACCATCATAGGGCCAAACGGCGCCGGCAAATCCATGTTGCTAAAATGTTTGATGGGGTTTTATCAGCCTGACTCTGGAGCTGTTGCTTGTAGCCCCAACCTGAAAATCGGGTATTTGCCGCAACGTTTGGTGGCTGACCTGACAATGCCAATTACGGTTAAACGGTTTTTGCAGCTAAGAAAAACAACAAACCCCAATGAGCTGACTAACGTTATTGATGAAACCCAGATTGCCTCATTGCTCAGTCTACCGCTTTATGTTTTATCGGGGGGAGAATTACAACGTGTATTATTGGCAAGAGCATTACTAGACCAGCCTCAATTGCTGATCCTGGACGAGCCGGCACAAAATTTAGATGTGTCCGGGCAATTAGCGTTTT
The DNA here is from genome assembly GCA_028284225.1 of Arenicellales bacterium. Taxonomy (GTDB): domain Bacteria; phylum Pseudomonadota; class Gammaproteobacteria; order Arenicellales; family JAHEKD01; genus JAHEKD01. The sequence goes on along the minus strand of JANQSD010000008.1, from coordinate 39,952 downwards.
ACAAATTAATCGAAAAAATACATCTTGAGCGTAAACTGGCTGTGTTAATGGTGTCTCATGACTTACATTTAGTCATGTCATCAACTAAAAAAGTCGTATGCTTATATCATCATGTTTGTTGTTCCGGCGAGCCACAAGTCGTCACCCAAGATCCGGAGTTTATATCGTTATTCGGCAATGATATGGCCAGGCTAATGTCTGTTTATCACCATACTCATGATCATGCCCATGAGGATCATCATGTTTGACGGATTTATCATCCGGGCCATTATTGCTGGTGTCGGTGTAGCACTGGTGGTCGGTGTTTTGGGCTGTTTTGTTGTATGGCGGCGAATGGCATATTTTGGCGACTCACTTGCCCACAGTTCTTTACTTGGTATCGCTTTAGGCCTGCTTTACGGTTTTAGCGTCAATATAGGAATCATAATAGTATGTTCTGTTTTCGCGGTTTTACTGGTCTGGCTGCAGCACAAGCATATTTTAGCCACAGACACTTTGCTCGGCATATTAGCACATGCTTCGCTCTCATTAGGCATGGTGGCGCTAAGCTTCCTCGATTACATACAGTTTGATTTGCACAGCTATCTTTTCGGTGACATTTTAACGATTACCAATACAGATTTATTATGGATATATCTCGGTGGTGGTGCGGTTCTAACGTTACTGATATTAAACTGGTCTTCATTAACGCTAATGACTATTCATGAGGACTTAGCGAAAGCAGAAGGTGTGCGAACATTCCGAACCCAATTACTTCTTATGTTTCTGATGACGATTGTGGTAGCGTTTTCAGTACGCATAGTAGGTATTCTATTGATTACATCCCTGTTGATCATTCCCGCTGCAACCGCCAGGCAACTGGCGAAAACTCCAGAATCAATGGCTGTTACGGCCTCAATATTAGGTGTTGCTGCAGTACTATTAGGAATCTTCGGATCGTTACAATTCGATACCCCTTCAGGTCCTTCTATCGTGACCGCAGCATCATTGCTGTTTTTAATATTATTCCCGGTTCTGAAATTACGATCATCGTTACAGAAAACCGGGCATACATGAGGAAGATTTTTGTAGGCTGACAAAATCCTTGCTTGTTAGGCGAGCTGAAGTAGCATTTTTTAAAACCCGTTCCATTTCCCGGTTAAAGAGGTCAGAGTTAATCTGGATAGCATAACTCTGAATTATTGCCTGTTCTTTATCAGGGGAGGTTAAGAGGGGCACTTAAAGAATGAAGCTAAACTAAACAATTTTACAGCTCGATATAGAACCCCCTCTAACTCCCCCTGAAAGGGGGAGAACTTTAGGTTCTTGTTGACTCACAAAATTACTGATGTCTGAAATGACTATGACCTTAATCGAGGCACTTCCATTGAGTCAGGTTCCTCCCCTGATAGGGGAGGCTAGGAGGGGTACTCAAACAATGCTACACACAAAAATATTAAATTGAGCCATTTAGTAATCGCTTAATTAGTGATGTCTTTTATCAAGCGGTGATCCACTGAGGTATTTAATAGTTAGTAAACAGCTAGCAAAACCGTTAATTATCTTTTTGGAGTCTTACGCACTGCTAATGAATAAAAGAATCGACCAACCTGACAATACAGCAATCCAAAATACAATCCAGAACCCTTTTGATTTTGAATTGTCTTTTATTTCCTGCTCAAGTTCGCGAGTCTGTTCTTCGGTTTGTTGTTTGATGCTTGAATATTTGCAACTATTTACTAACATTTAATTTTAGTTTCCCTGCTGCTTTTTAACGCAACCAATAAGTTACCAGAATTCATGCGGCCTCGTCCAATTCGAATTTGGGTTTGAACGGCAGCAACGCTTCAATCTGCTCAACCTCTGTGGCCTTGGGTAGTTCGGTGAATACCCTTTTTAAGTATTGATACGGCTCAAAACTGTTAGCCTTGGCAGTTTCGATCAGACTGTATAGATTAGCACTGGCTTTGGCCCCTGAGACTGTATCGGAGAATAGATGATTTTTACGGCCAATGACAAATGGACGGATAGCATTCTCGCAAAGATTGTTGTCGATGGTTAAGCGGCCATCTGTCGTATAGACCGTCAACTTATCCCACTGTCTATTCATATAGTGCATGGCCTTACCTAACGCTGACTGGTTGACGATAACGGGCAGATGCTGATCGAGCCATTTTCTCAAATCATTAAGAATCGGCACAGATCGCGATTGTCGCAACGCCAGGCGTTGATCGGCACCCAAACCTTTGGCCTGCTTCTCGATTCGATACAGCAATTGGATGCGTTGCAACGCTTGTCTGGCTAACGGCAGTTTCTTTGTCTTCAGCTTGCCTTCCGCTGGTAAAGCGTCTTTAAGCGTAATCCGTGAATTTGTGCATACTCGGCAATACTGCCACCACTTTTATCTGCGGCTTTAACATGGCCCAGCCACATACGTTGTTTCGCCGTCATCGTCTTTGCCAGCATTACAGTCTCCAGTCTCGAAAACTAGACTCTGACAGATTACGGATTAAATGAAAATCCCGTCCTCAATTTGGCGCTTACGCCATTTAAACTGCTTGTGCTATTTAACATCATCAGTGTTACCAATTCATTAATATTAATTTAGTCGATGCAGATACCATCTCGACTGCGGGAGATATAAAAAGCGATCCAGATACCATTAAATCATGGAAACAGTTGAACGCATCCAGCAATATATTGTAGCTAAGAAAAGCTATTGGCCGCACGCTTTTTGGTTTATCGTCGGGGTTTTGTTATCCGGTTGGCTGGTGCGTGATTATTACATTGATAAGTTCACATTAGATGAAAAAGAATACAGTAAGTTGAATAAAGCACTTTTTCAGGAAAACCAGGACTTGATCAGTCAACTCGACATCATTAATGATGCACATGCTAATGCACAACAAGCTCTGGACAATTACGAAAAGCAGTTAGCGAAGCTATATGGCGACACTGAACCTGTTGTCTGTGATGACGTGATTTATATTCAACCACAAGCCTGTCATTTTCAAGAAATACCCGAGGAACTAGGGAAACGAATTAATGAAGCCATTGTTAGCTTTTACCATTAGCCTGTTAGTAGGTTGTACCCAGCATGCCGTTCCCCCGGAGTTCTGGCTTGATGTAGAACAGACTTTACCAAGCAAGCCGAAACCGCGTTTATTGAAAAAAGGAACACGCTGGGGCGATCTGCCCGGAGAAATTATCGAACTCAACAGAGAGAAGGCAGAGTCAGGTGTCAGGGTAGAGGCTACAAAAGACAAATTAAATGTTTTGCGGGAAACTTTCTAATGGATCAGAATTTAGTTTTTAAACTAGTCAGCGCTTTGCTGATCCTCAGTGTTATTTATTATCTAGTGAAAAAGGATGATAAGCCCAAACCGGGCAGTAAACCAATCCGTGTGGTCGATCAAACCAATAATCCTCAGTTTAAAAAACGAATAGAAATTATCCTGGCAACAATCATGAAATATGCACCTGATGAATATCAATACATTGCTGGTGGTTATAACACTGTCTATCTAGTGAACGGTTTTAATGATGTATTTGGCAGTGGTATCAGGCCGACAAATGCACTTGGCGCTTATTGCGATGGCGCTTGTTTTTTGTTTGCAGCTTCAGCCGGAACCGGTGTAGAACAAAATGTGATCACGTTAGGCCATGAAGCATGGCATCCATATAATAAAAGCGCACCTGAACATCGTCACCATGAAGCAGATGATTTTGGTCGGCAGCTGTACTCAAAAGTTAAAGGAAAGTTTGGGCAGTAAACAGCCTCAACATTAACCACGAAACTGTTGATATAGTGAATTGCTCAATGAGTAGCGATTAGCACTTAAAGAACGTAACAAGTTTCACTAAAGGTAGAGGTCGAGGCTATCTCACAACAAACTGGTAAAAATCATAAGCCTCAGGCCCTTGCCATAAATGCTGCCATCTGCCCACGGGTCAGAGGTGCGTCTGGGCAGTAATTGCCTCCGCCGCAACCGCCGGTAACACCGCTAGCAACCATTGCTTCCACGGCTTGATAAAAAGGATGTGAGGGTGGCACGTCTATTAGTCATGTTCGTAATCTTCCATGGTTAATCTCACCACACAGTTTAACTGACCATTAGTTGAAACTCTTGCTAGCTTCCAATTTGTTACTCTATACAGTTAGTGTAGTGTTAAACTCCCGCACATATTTACTCAACTAGAGTTGTTTGTTTAGTTATGAATTTAGAAATTAGCGGGATTCTTGGCTTACTCGTATTAGTGTTAGATGTCTGGGCTATCGTCAAAATCGTGAATAGTTCGGCATCTACATTATCCAAAGTAATTTGGATAATTGCACTTTTAGTACTGCCATTTATCGGATTTGTAATTTGGCTATTGTTTGGTCCAAAGTAGCTTGCGGCCTAAAGTCGTTCTAGAAAAATAACGTGCCTGAGCGAAATTTAACCGTTTTCCAACTGCGGGTTTAAGTCCGTCTATCAAATATATTAAACTAATATAATATATACACATGAAGTTATATATTATTTAGTTGGTTCTACTTGCTGATAGAATAATTAACTGCAAAACGATTACTATAATCAATGATTAACTTTGGGTCGTACAGTCGTTTATACTGATGCCAGGGTTGAATCCAATGCAGAACAACGTAAAAAATAATAATCTAAAATTAATATGAATTATGTCTGATAACGATCAACAGATAATTGCAGAATCAAAAGTCGAAAATTGCCCTAATAAAGAAGGATGCAATGAATGGTTAATTACTAATGCCCGCTTTGAATATGCTTGGAAATATTTTGAATACCATGCCAAGCAGCGGACTACCATGCTGAATTTTGGTTTGATATTTGTTGGATTATTTTTGAATGCTTATATTGGTTTAATTAAAAGTGATCTAATCTGGATCGCTGCAGGATTATCTTTTTTAGGCGCATGGATAACCATTATCTTTATATTTTTAGATAGACGTAACGAAGAACTGGTATTTATAGCTGCTGATGTACTGTTTAAAATTGAAAACGATACCTTATTTAAAGCTGGAACGTTTAATGATCAAATTAAGAACTGGCCCAAAAGACGTAACTATCTTTGGGGTTGGGAAGTGCCCACTGATGCCAGCCATGGGGATAATGTTGATTTAGGTATATTTGTACGCCAAAAGTATGATGAAGATAAATTTAAAAAATCCAAATATACGCATGGCAAATGGATTCAGTATCTGTATATTACGGTTCTTATTCTGTTTTTTGCGCTTGGAATTTTGCCAATTGGCGGAATCTTATTGACGTAAGTAATTTTATTTTCGAGTTTTCAATTTCTGGATGGTGAATGAGTAAATTGAGGGTGGTTTTGTTTGATGTTGACGGTGTGTTACTGGATTCCTTAACACCTCACCTGCAAATATGTAAGGATAAAAACATTGAGTATGGCTTAGGTTTGGATATTCCAAGTGCTGATGAATTAAGAAAACTGGTTCGCAATAATGTCAATATCAGTCCAATGTATGATTTTTTCGTGGCAGTTGGGTTCCCAAGAGAGTTTGCTGAAAGAGCATATATTGAATATCAACAAACATTTATACAAAAATACACGATTACTCCATTTAATGAAGCCTATGGGACAGTTGTAAATATTTATCGATTAGGCTTGAGCTTAGGAATACTCACGTCAAATTTTATATCTAATATAACGCCGGCACTCGGTGAAATCCTCAGCTTTTTTGACCGAGAACTGATATTTACAAAAGACACACAGGATAGCAAATCTAAAGGAGAAAAAATCAAGTTTTTGCTAGACGAATTTGATATTCGTTCTCATGAATTATTATATATTGGTGATCTGCCATCAGACTGGGAAGCCGCCAGGTTTTCCGGAGTAAATTTCTTGGGTGTTAGTTACGGATGGGGCATATCAGATTCTAATAATGAATATCCAGTTGTAAACGACATATCAGAAATTCAGCCTTATATCATAGAAAATTTTGTCTGAAACGAGCCATGTTCTTTCAGTAAGCGCAACATTAAAGACGGATTTTCAACTAGGGGCGACTATTTCTCCAAATCAACAGCCCACCTTTACTCATATGCTCTGTCCTTCTATTTTGCAATCCCAAGTTTGATTTGAGCCAAAAATTAGGGAATGGGAATTCAAATCGAGTAATTTGCTTTAATGTAAAGCACTGTTATATGATTAATTAGTCCAATTGATGATGAAAAAAGTAACGGTGAAATATATGGCTAAAGTGAGGTTTTCTACAGTTGTTGCTGTAATTGTATTACTAACGGGATGTTCCTATATTCCAAAATCAATCGATTTTTCAAAACCAGTTACTATCACCAGTTTGTCCGATAATGCCTGGGTGGTTGATATTGGCAAGGTGCTAGACAGGCCGAGCAGGTATAAACTAAGTCGTGTAGAGGCTGCAAAAGAAGCACAGAAAAGAGGCTGCGAATTTTTCAAAGCCGACTCACTGCTCAATGAACAATTCAGTAGTTTCGATGGACAACAAGCCTATAGATGCGTCAGCGAAGCAGCAGACGATGTGTTTATCACACAGGAAATGTTACTGTTAGAGAGCGTGTAGCGGCGGGGATCGAATACTCTATCTAACCTACTGTTTACAATAAACAATAGCTAAAGTTATTGTGTTAAATACCCACTTATATACCCTTATATATACCCTTATGTGGTAGCATTTTATAAAAATAATAAAAGGTATAAATTTGTGAGTCAGAAAAAAAGTAAGAGGTATGATGTCTTTATTTCTTACAGTTCAAAAGATTCGAAGGAAGTTAAAAAAATCCAGAATTTTTTAGAAAACTATAAATTTCCTAGTTCTTTCCAAAAAGACCTAAAAGACAAACGAATTAGGGCTTTTAGAGATAAAAGTGACCAGGGTGTTAGTCATGACTATTTGGCTAGTTTTGAAGAGTATATTCACTCAATACCAAATTTCCTTATTGTATGTAGTAATAATTCTGTTAATTCTGAACCAGTGAATAATGAGTGTACTTCTTTTGTTGAAACTCAAAAAGAGTCTCTGAATATTGCCTTAATTGAAGGTGACAAGGAATCTGTTATTCCGTCAGTTATTAAGTCGAATGTTCCAAGAGCAATATTCGCAGATCTTAGAGTTTTGAAAAATTCGAATATTTTAAAATGGATATTCGTTGACAGGTATTATTTTAAAAATGAAATGCTAAGACTTGTGTCCAGTATTCTAAGTGAAAAATTTGGTAATGAATTGAATTATGAGGATCTTAAATTACGTGATCGACAGCGTTCTAGGTACTATACGATACTGACTACTATCTTGATCACAATCTTTTTTTTATTAATTACAGTTCGCATATTCAACAGTCCAACACATGCTTGGCACCAATCAAAGCACATATCAAACGCAACCAGCATCGAAGTTCCAGAACATATTTCAGAGTCAAGTAGCTTCTACATTATCAAAGAAGAGCCAGAGCCTTGGAGTGATGATGCTGGCCACGAAGGAGAGGATTTGTCTGTAGAAATAACAGAACTTTCAGAAGATGACCAAATACTTGGAAAATTAGAATTTTCTTTGACAGATACAAGTGAACTTATAGGTAATAATAGTGTGGATAAATCTGGTACTTTTGAAAGATTAAGCGAGGATAGGATATATGAAATCGTAGGGCAATTTGGTGAATCACATCAAAACTGGAAGTCAATTAACTTCAATTTACCTGATTCATTGATGGAGAAAGACCATTTTGAGTCATTTGAGTACCAATATGATGAAATTAAGGGTTTTCAAATTCGCGGGTATATTAGTGGACCACCTTTTCCAGTTTTTTTTACAGATGATGGTGGTCTAAATTGGAATAAAACAGATGAAATTTATTTTTCAACAGATATTCGAGCTTGGCATGGAAATAAAGCCAACGGTGTGACATTTATTTGGGCTTCAGAAAGGTTCGATCCATTTGATCCATTGCCAGGAGGATTGGCCAGAACTACTGATTTCGGAAAGTCATGGGAATTAGTCCCTGAGATTAATATTGAAGCAACATGGAATAGTTTAAATTATTTAGGTTGGAATCATTACAATTCGAATGAAATAGTTGTTTCAATCGGCGAAAATGAAACAAGAAGAATTTCGGGAAGGATCGTTAACGAGTTTTATTCCTCAGGAATATGGCTAACTAAAGATTTCGGATCGACATGGACAAAGATTGATAAAAATCGATCTGGGGTCGATAATATGCTGATAACGAATTCCGGAAATGTGATTTCATTATTTAAATTGCCAGGCGAAATTTCTAGTAAAGTATTTATTTATCGTAAACGATCAATTTTAGATCGGCTTCTAAATAAACATGATCTTCCACAATAATATCAAAATTCACTATAAACCATGACCCATAAATGTTTTATTTCCTTCAAAACTGAAGATAATTTTTATAAATCATATATTCAAAATGAACTTTCAGTTGACATGATTGATAAATCACTCAATTACTCTATTGATTCAGATGACGAAGAATATATTCTAAGAAAAATACGTGAAGAACATCTGGCGGATTCAACTGTTACAATTTTTCTAATAGGCTTATATAGTGCTGAATCCCTAGGTTACCAACAACAAAAGTTTATTAAGCGAGAGTTACAAGCATCGCTTTATGATGGGAAGGAGAATACTAAAAATGGAATTCTTGGTGTCGTGTTGCCAATCATGCAAAACGCAATATTTAAGGGTGATTATATTTGTTCGAAGTGTAGTAATTCACATAGTTGTGTTTCATTGAATGATGAAACAGTCATTCGTGAATTTAGTTATAACTACTACATTCCAAATAATAGTTGTTCTCATACTGAAGAAGAAAGGTACTGTGTCCTAGTTAAATGGGAGGATTTTGATAGTAGCCCAGAAAAATATATAGATCAGGCTTTTAATAAAAGGGCTGAACTAATAGCTTCTAAAACAAGAATATATGGGATATGAATATTTTTGTTTAACTCAGGTTGTTTAACATTGATAATAATCCATTCCCAAATTGACTGTATCGAATGTAAGAAATGCATGCTGCTAACGCTGACATTTCGCCGTTGCCATTACCTAAAAAGGATGATAACGCTGTCTTTAACATTTGATTCTAAGTTAGAACAAATTATTAACTAGCATTAATAGGTGGTGGGCCAGTTTTACCAAGTAAATCAGAAACTAATTCTTCTAATGAATTTTTATAGTTTCTATTTGATCTGAAATCAGCATATCTGTTATCTGCAAGAAATCCAGGTAATTTATCTCCGTCTTTTAACAAACCAATTATTGGAATTCCTTCATTCATTCTGCGATCATTCATTAATTGTATCTCATAATTTAAAGCTCCTTTCCCATCTTGGTTATCTGCAACAGTTACAGAGTCAGATGTAATAACGAATATAAATGCGTCTGCTTCACGAATTAAAGTTGTCATCTTTTTTGACACCGAATCACCAAATTTCATTTCGTATTTATCTAACTTTGCGTCAATACCTAAATTACGCAAATCATCACAAAACTTTTTAACCCATATGCTAATTTGATCATTGCTTCGTTTGTATGATATAAAAACCCTTAGATGTCCTAAAACCGGACTAAAGTCATGATCCTTATCTACAGTTTCAAGAGTTGATTCGACACTCCTAATTTCATCTTTAAAATAAAAGTCTTCTATATTAAATTTATACGAATGATTGCTTTGGTTTTCATCTCGCACAATGAACTCACATAATTTTGAGGTTGTTTTACAGTGTATATGTTTAAAGCTTAAAGGTTTGTTAGTAGAAAAAACGGGTTTAAAAATTGCTGTCTCTAAGCCTCCTCGTGGGTTACGCGCAGAAGGATAACAAATTGCATCTACACCCATTTTTTTTAAAGTTTTACCTAATTTTTGGGAATATTTGTAATCGGTTGGAGAGCATATTTTGTTAAGTTTGGAAAGGAAAAATGGATTTATTAAGCTGACAAATTTCTTAGGTGAAACTTCAAATTTAAAAAAAGTAAAATCAGTATAGATAGCGTTATCATCACCATAAATCTCGTTTTCATTCAATATGCTTGTAATAAATAAAAATCGATAATACGCCACTTCTGCCATTGCGGTTGATAAATCAAGTGAACCATAAAAGATACCTTTTTCTTTTCTAGTGCCAAATCTGGATCCGTATTTTAGAGGTGGATATCTGAAAGGCGTGCTCAATAGGTAATGTAATTTTGAAGATGTGCTTTCACTGACTGTTCTATGATCCAACAACTCTTCTAAGTTCAAATGCTCAACAAGAGAATCTTTCAATCTTCTCGTTACAACTTTATGTTGTGCTTCTACTGCACGCCAACCAGTATATTTATGCTCTATGAATTTTAATCCTTCTAAATTAATTTCATTTTCTTTTTCCAATGATGTGCTTTAGATTTTTTCTGTATATCTAATTTGTCTGATTAATTTACTTTGTCGCAATAGCTGAAGAATTTATATTTTACACTTTGCCTTCCCTATTACAAATGTAATTTCATAAGGTAAAGCAGATAGTAATATAAAATTTTCATAATGCACTTAATTGAAGTTTGCGGTATACAATAGAATGGAATTATTTTCAAAAATTAGATTAGTAATGAGTTACAAAATTCTTTCGACAAAACAGCATCTAAAAGCTTCAGGAGGCCCCAAACGAATCCTTTCACTCGACGGAGGAGGGTTGCGCGGTGTTATAAGCTTAGCCTTTTTAAAAGACATAGAAACTATTTTGAAGAGTAAGCATAGTAATTCTGATGAATTTCGTCTTAGCCACTACTTCGATCTAATCGCAGGAACATCAACTGGTGCAATTATAGCTGCAGCATTGGCCTTGGATTGGAAAGTGGATGATATTATTGATAAGTATTTTGAATTAGGACATGCAGTTTTCAAGAAATCCTTATTAAGGCACGGATACCTTAGGGCAAAATATGATGAGAAAAAACTAATTAAAGAGCTGAAGAAGGTTTACGGGTCAGATACGACTCTCGGCAGTAGTTTAGTGAAAACCGGGCTTCTGATTATAACTAAGAGACTTGATACTGGCAGCCCTTGGCCGATAAGTAATAACCCATTTGGGCAGTTCTATAATCATAATTCTGACGGAGTCATAGGAAATAAAGAATATCCCTTGTGGCAAGTCGTGCGAGCCTCAACAGCGGCTCCCAGGTATTTTGAGCCCCAAAATATATTGATTAAAAGAATGGAGGGTCATAAATCTATTCAAGGAGAATTTGTAGATGGCGGCGTAAGCCCATTCAATAATCCGGCTCTCCAATCGTTGATGTATGTAACTTTAGATGGATATAAAATTAATTGGCCGATGGGTGAAGATAAAATTTTGTTAGTTTCTATAGGCACAGGTACGGGTGATCTATCTGTTCAAAACTCAGTGCTTGCCGCAAAGCATGGAGTGAAATCGTTATTGTCGTTGATGGAGGATTGCTCTGTTTTGCAAAACACAATTTTACAATGGTTATCGAGTAGTCCCACGGCAAAAACAATTGATTTGGAATTGGGGGACTTAGCGAAGAATCTTGTAGGGCAGAGTGCAGGCCTAAGTTATCTCAGGTATGATTTAGATTTATCTATTGATTATGTCAAATCATTAGATTCAAATATAAAAGACTTAAAAAAAATTAAATCATTAACTTCTCTTGATGCTCCAGAAAATATGGAACTTTTATTTCATCTTGGTCAACTTGCGTCGAGCAAAGACATAAAAGCATCTCATTTTCCATTGAATTTTAACCTGAATTAATAATGCTAAAGAAATATCGAAAAAAAGCAGAAAAATTTATAGTTGCAGTTCAACTTGATCTTGATACTGAGGGCTTTGAATATGAAAAATGGGGTTCAAAGCAAAAATGTAAAAAGGGGGATTGGTTAGTTAAAAACGGTACGGAGATATATACGATCGACCAAGAAGTATTTAAAAAATCTTATAAAGAAGTAAGTGATGGAAAATTTGTAAAAATAATTCCAGTCTGGGCAGAAGAAGCTCTTAATGTTGGCTATATTCTTACAAAAGAAGGTAAGTCATATTATCAAGTTGGGGATTATTTGGTTTTTAATGATGAACAGAAAAATGATGGCTATTGCATAAGTCGTTATGAATTTAATTCACTTTACGAGCTAATAGAATAACTGAATATTATTAACTTTGCGTGGTTTGAATATTTATACCAATTACCAGTTCTGAATTAGTAATATTACAAACATCCATTAAAGTGATGATGGTTTAAATTTCATTAGGATCTACAAGCCGTTCAGTAGTCCCATGTACGGTCACAGATTTTTGAGTTTTATTCATAATTCCTTTTTTTAGATAGTTCATTAATTTATCTAAATTTTCATCACCCCAATTAAAAATAAAGTGATTAACATGTGGTTTGTAATAATTATTAGGGAATATTCCATAATCAGGGTGATTTAAATAATCCAAATCTATATCATAAATCAAAACATGCAATACATTAATTGGGAAATCATTATCATCCTTAAAATCAACCCAATAACTAACATTGTGTCTAATGGCAGATCTCTTTTGATTTTGTTTTACACACCAATTTTTATTTTCACTTCTACAGGAGTCTGATATATATCGTTTAGTATATTTGAAACTAGTCTGATATCGACATGCCTTATGCTCAAATATTGTTTTGCACCGCCGTCTAGATCCATAAAGTGTCAGTGTGGCTGGAAAATCTGGATCAATTATATACTTTCCACTCTTACTAATATTTGATCTAATTTTATCTTCAATATCTTCTAAAATTTTTTCACTATATGTGAGAAATTTATTTTGATTATGGAATTTGAAATCCAGATTATTTATCTTATTGAACATAGTTGAGAAAAATAGATTTATTCCGATTGTTAGGAAAATCAGGCTAACTAGGGAGAAAAATATTTTTATTTTCATATACCACTTAAAAGAGAAAGCTTGCATATTATACTAAACCCTTTGTTATTTAGATTTATTCTGCATTAACTATCCATGGCTCTCTACCCGACATTTGAAGCATGACCTTGATAAGATTTCAAACTATACTATGGTATTAGATGTCTTGATAAAAAAACAGAACCAACATTTTATGGGGTTATGATTGAAAAATAAATTGTTATTCTTAAGCCACTCATCTACCGACACCGAAGCAGCGAGGTTTTTAAAGGAAAAGATAGAGAATAATCCTCTCGCTCACACAAAAAAGTTAAAAGTTTGGTTAGACATAACAGATTTAATTCCAGGCAGGCCTTGGCAAAATCAAATTGAGAGAATTTTAGATAATGAATCAACAGCATTTGCTGTATACATCGGTCATTCTGGGGTGGCTAAATGGGTAGAACCAGAAGTTCGATTAGCACTGTCGAGGGCAATTAGAGAAGAAGGAGAATATCCATTTATACCTATCATTTCCAAAGAGGCTCAGAGTTGTTCTTCCTTGCCTGGTTTTGTTAAGCAATTTCATGCGATTAAAGACCCATTAAATAATCCAGACGAATTACAAAAATTAATTTCCACTATTCTTGAAGAACCTAAGTCTCTAGCTCCATTAGTTACGGACCCATTTGTTGGGCTAAGAGCATTTTCTAAAAACGATAGCCATTTATTTTATGGAAGAGAAAAAGAAAGTACCGAACTAATCGATTTACTGAAAAACAATAAATTACTCATGGTATACGGAGACAGTGGGGCAGGGAAGTCTTCTCTTGTGAAAGCAGGATTAATACCTTTATATGAAAATGGAAGATTAGAAGATGATTTTTCAGAAAATAGGTCTTACATCAAAAATTGGCAATTTATTGAGTTTAAACCATTTAATTCCCCCTTTCTTAGGCTAACAGAGGCAATAATTCAAAAATCAAAAATTCAATTTAATATAACTCCTAAAGACGCGTCATATATTGGTTCAACACTAAATGACGCTAACAAAAATTCACGTGAAATTGTAGAGATGATCAAATATCCATTTACTAACAATGATAGGTTATTAATAGTAATTGATCAGTTCGAAGAAATTTTCACTCAAGTTAAAGATGAGCAAGAAAGAGAAGATTTTTTTAAACTTCTAGTTAAGCTTACAGAAGATACTGGCGTTCTTAACATAAAAATTGTGATTACAATGCGAAGAGATTACTACAATCTATGTTCATCATATGAAGAATTTTATAAGTTTTCACAAAAATGTAAGTATTTAGTAAGGCGGATGGATAATAATAGTCTGCACAAGGCTATCGTAAATCCTCTAATGCTAGCTGGAATTAATGATGCTGATTTATTTGCAAATAAAGTAATAAAAGATGTCAGTGATAGAGCCTCTGATCTAGCCTTAATGGAGTTCGCACTTTCACAAACATGGATTCAAAAGGACAAATACAACGGAGACTTGTTAAAGACTTATCAATCAATTGGAGAAGTCTCTGGCGCGCTTGCTAAAAAAGCTAACATTGTCTATGAAATTTTAACAGACACTGAAAAATCATTATGTAAATCTATCTTCATTCGATTAGCCAAAATTGGTGACACAGGGGGTAGTACTCGACGCATTGCTTCTAAGGATGAATTTCAAGAAGATCAATGGGCACTCTTAGATAAACTTAGTCGTGATGAATTTGGAAGACTTGTGATGATTAGCAACAAGGAAATTCATGAGGAAACAAATGAAGTGAGTACTTTTATAGAGATTGCCCATGAAACCCTGTTAACTCAATGGGATAAGTTGCAGACGTGGTTACAACAATCTACTTCATATATAAAAATATTAGATTTGGTATTTGATAGATCGAAATCTTGGGCAAAAAATACATCAAACAAGGAAGTTTTCTTGCTAGCTAACTATGATCTACTAGAAGCTAGGAAACTATTGCAGGAGAATTCCGAATTATTAAATTACAATGAAGTTGAATTTATCGAGTCCAGCATTCAAAAAATGGACTCTGATGAAAGAGAGAAGTCAAAAAAGAATAGATTAATTAAAAGTATTACTATGTGCCTGATGGGCCTGGCCATAATTTTGTTAATTATTGCTGGAATGGCAATTGATCAATCCCGCAAAGCATTGTTCGAATCTTCTCAATGGGAACAAATCGAAGAATTTAAATATGATTTAACTCAAATGTCACTTTTATACGAGCAACTAGCAGATGATAAAGAAAATTATCCTTCTTCGACTGTTGATTAAATTCAGATTTTGAAATGAAAAGATATATATGGTCTAGTCTGACAGTAATAATTCTAACTATTCTGATTGTATACGCACAATTTATAAATAGATATCACGGAATCACTTTTAATATCTATAATATTTGTAGCTATGTGGTTT
This sequence comes from Arenicellales bacterium, assembly GCA_028284225.1. Classification (GTDB taxonomy): domain Bacteria; phylum Pseudomonadota; class Gammaproteobacteria; order Arenicellales; family JAHEKD01; genus JAHEKD01. Next base: position 24,618 of record JANQSD010000008.1, on the reverse strand, counting down.
TTTCTTTTCCTCGATATCTTTACTTTTTGCTTCCTCTAATGTCTTTAATTCTATTTTCTAAGTATATTAAAGAAAATCTAATTAATGCATTAAAAGACAGACTTATTTCATTAAGACTATTCATTCATAATCTTATTTTTTTTGGATTCTTTTCAACTCTTATATTATTGTTTCAAGAAATAATTTTGCCAATGTCAGAGAAGCTTCTTCAACAAGATTTAATATCAACTTACTTAAAAAATGAAAGTCATACTCCAACGATATTTGTAGATGATGATTTAGGTATTATTATAACAGAAGAGCATAGCCATATTAGAGTCTCTAGCATTATAGATGAGAATGAAATGGAGGGCATCACTGTATTCGAATACGATTCAGACAGATCTTTACGTTCAGTCGTTCATTCTAAGCGTGCGTATTACAGCTCTGGAAACACATGGAATTTGGAAGGTATTTTCCAAATCCTGTCTGGTTATGGATATATTGATAGTATAGTTAGATCTGATCTAGGGCAGTGGACAACTATCGTTACCCCTGAGGTTCTGAATAATTTCTTAAAATTGTCAAAATTTAATGTATTACAGTACACTTTTAGCGAATTAAACTTGCAAACTAATATTAATGAATTTGAAGAAATGAGTCACAATGAACAATATGCTCTTCAAGTAGAAAAAAATCGAAGAATCTTGTTTCCATATTTACCATTATTCATATGTTTGCTTTGTATTAAATGGAATAAAAATCATCAAATCAAGTCAAAATTTAAGATAATAATAATATTAATACTAAGTTTTTTGTTAGTCCTCTCAATCATGTCAATTGAGATAACTTACTATTATTTATTCGACACACTACCCTTTCTAGAAGCCGTTTTACAAATCGTTCTTACTACTTTACTCACAATTTTTATGGGTTTTACATTATTTATATATTCAACTACTCCTTCGTCTGAATTTTTACAAAGAGATGGATGAGTTTTTCCTTAAACAGGCATATTCGGAGGCAGAACAATTATTGAGAGCCCTGTGAGGTCGAATCTCATTATAATCAATTCATTAATAGCTTCCACTCATTGAAATTATAAAATTCAAATCTATTTTTTAAATCCTCGTTGAATAAAATTTGCTGACCTTTTACAGTGAGGGTCGGTATGGATAAAAATAATTTACTCAAACGTATTGCGAAACCATTGATGGTGCTAACGTAGTGGACTTGATCGTAATGGCCTTGTTTTATCTGCCTTAAGTGCTGTACTATTATTTGTTGGTAACGCTTACGTGTCTTTGCGGTGCGTTCCAACTCTAGGGCAACAATTCGATCTTCAAAATGAATTATTGCATCTGGTCGATAGTCCAAATCCGTTGGAAGGTTGTTCTCCGCTAGCCAGATCAATTCATTATGTCTTAATACTTTAAGGCGACAACGTTGAATATCCAGGCGATGATTAATGGTGCTTAATGCTACCCGCTCGACATCAAAGCAAGGATTTTTAAAGTTGTTATTTTTGCCATCACACCAGAGTAAACCGTTTGGGGTAATGCCTACAATTCGGAAATTTTTTGAATTTCCCAATTGGAGAGATTTGGATTTAATTAAATCCATGGATTCAAATTGTTTCAATGTTTTATTAATGCCTGCGCGAGTTTTTAGTCCCATTACCTCTCCGGCAATGGCCGGCGTTGTCCAGGTGAAATCAACCAGCCAGGAGAGTAGCTGCTGTCTTTTTTCTTCGATACGTTGCTGGCGTAGCGCCGGATCGCTGATTAATCCCGCGCTCATGTGAAATAATCCAAGCCGTTGGATTTGAAGGTAGTGTTTTTATTTTTTATCTCCGATTCTGAATTAACAATCGTTGGAGCAATGTCTGATTTATTGGCTTTAATCGGGCTGGTCAGCACGATCTCAGAGGGTTCATTGGAAAACCAGATGCCACATCGTTTCGGCAGTCTTAAGATCATATTCGGCTCGATCAAGTAACGCTGCATTTCCTGTAGGCGCCGATTACCGTGAGTCAATTCAGAAAATCCTTCATTTCGTGTCAGTTCCCTGATTTCCCGGTGTGCTTTTATGGTGCCGGATCGTTTGGCAATCCATTCAGCTGTTTCCGGGTCTTGTGAGCGATAAATCAGCTTGAGCGCAGTGTTCTCCAGTACGGCCGATTTTACGGCTTCGGGATCAAGGTCATCCGAGACATCTCGAAGATCATTTATAGACTGATGCGCCAGAATAATATTGGCAGATCTATCACGAATAGTGCCCAAAGCCTGCAATGAAGGTTTACATAACAAGTATTTCAACTCATCCAGAAATAGGGTGACGTGAGTATGCGCTAACGAGCGATTTCGTTGCTCCAATCGCTGTAGGATACGCAGCAATAGCATTTTTTGAAGACGTAAAACCGGCTCACGTCGCACTGAGCCGATGATATAGATCAAGCCACCCTGATCCATGACATCTTGCCAGTAGCCTTGCTGAGCGGTATTAATGCAACCTAACATGGCCAATTCTGTCAGGTCATTACATAACTTCGGCGCATTATCAAAATCCGCCTCTGTGAGGGAATTTGCATATTCGATCAGTGAAACACCGTGTTTAAGCGGTTCAATCCATTGTTGAACCACACGTCGTTCTTTGGAACGGTAATAATCTGACTCAGCACCACGTTCGGCCAGTCCGAATGCGCCGACCAGTAAATCAAATAGTTCAAATTCATCAGCACCATGAAGCGGATTAAATTGCGGTTGATTGGCATTCAGATCAATGATACAAACAGGTTTACCCAGTTGTTTGGCAGTTTGGATTAAAACCGAGGGTGCCCACTCATCATGCTTCGGGTCAAAGACAATGGCAGTTTGTCCGAATCCTAGACATTGACTGAGTTGATTGGTAACAGCGATGCCTTTTCCAAATCCCGTTGTACCCAATACTTGTTGATGCTGAGTTTTCCATTCGGGTAAAGGGATATAGATGGGCTTTAAGTTTGGGTCAAGACCGATAAACATTTGACTTTTTGATAATTTCCAATATTGAGTCGGATCATAATCGAACGTCTTGGGGATGAGATCATCAATGTTGCGAATATCACTAATGCCTGCATCTTGATAACTCTTTTTAGTGATTCGCTCATTGAGCCAATGATTGATCTTAGGAATCCAGTATCGAACGGCTATCCATGCCAGTATCAGACCTACGATTGTGAGACCAATAGAAGTCGTAATGAATGGTTTGGCCAGGTAGACCATCATCCATTCTAACAGCCAGTCTTTTCTGGCATGTTGGATGTAAACAAGGTAGCAAACCCCTAAAGTGCCTACGAGAAACAGGAATACTACCGTGAGAGTTAAATCACCGAGTGATTTCAGTGTTCGATACAGTTTTGAGCTCTCAGGAGCCTGTAAGGCATGTTTGCCAAACCAAAATACAAACACTAACAGCCAACTTCCACCGATGATTAACGAGAAGTGTGGCAGATTGAACTCATCCAGGGCTGATTGCGATATCAAATTGAGGTAATTTACCGCCAGGGAAAACGTCCAATCGAATAAACGGTCAAATGCAATCATGACAGGCGGCTCGATGCAAGGTTGCGTTCAGCAACACGCAGCGCCTTCAAGCGCGAAGCTAAATTGGACGGCTGCGAAGCCCAAGCTGAGCAAAGGCGATTCATCATCCCAATGATGAATGGGCTGTGCCGGTTTTTTAATCGCACCTGCGAATAAAAAATTTGGTGAACCACGTTGCCCCGGCAACGTTGAACCAAACCCAGCAAGGCATTATTCACCCCAGTGAATAAAAGTTGTGTTGATTCCCCAGAATCAATGCAACGTGCCTTGCAGGCACCGTCGAAGCGTTCATCGGAACGCTCGACCAAGAGGGCTGGGAGGATGCGTCCAGCATCACCCTTGTGGCTGAATTTATCGCGGCAGCGAAAAATGAGGTCGCAGGCATCTTGGTCGAGCGCTGCGCGTGGAGACGGTGCCGGGTGAATGGATTGCTTTTTGACGTCCAGGAAAAAAGTAAAACCCAGAGGGCTTGTCCTGCCTGGTGCAAGCGGCGTCCAGCCGATAAGCCAAGGTAAAACAAGCATATAGCGTATGTCCAAGGAGCTTGAGCTTGTAGAGTTTTTAGATGAAATTGAAAGTCCAAGTTTCAATTTCCCCAATTCTCCATGGAAAACCTCTTTGGTAAACATGCCAGGTATACATGGCGTAAACGAGTATTGTTTACCTGTCTTTACACTCATTCTGATTCAATATTTACTTTGATGCCGTATTCACGGAGCCGTTTTAAATGCAGTTTGCTGGCATTGTCCAGAGCTCGTTGATTACGTCTGCGAGTTTTTCGATCGGCTTTAACGCGTAGTGAATTCGAGGGAATAAATTTGCCATTTTTATAACGATTCAAAATGGTGAAGAAGTACGCAATTGGATTTTTAATAGACTTGATCTGACCTGCCAGTTCATCCAATAATTGCTGAACAATTTCATCTGAAAACCCTACTACTAATTTCTGAATCGATTCACGTTCAGAGTCAGAGAGTTGTTCTGGCCAGTGCAAGTGTTCTGTAGCAGTAGGGTTAATTAATGGTTCTTTGGTGGTTAACGGGGTGACATGGGAGTCATGACCTCCTGACACTGCTGTCACTACCTGCTGACATATTGTCCTATCCTGGGGTGGTGACAAGTTGTCACCCCCTGATTTTGCGAGATGTAATAGATACAAATTTGAACTGTGGGAGCCATCTTTTCTGATTCGTTTTTGGATACTCATGAGATCCAAATCCTCAAGTTTTTGAATTTCTCGCCGAGTATGGCGGGGGGATAAGCTGCATTTTTGGGCGAGGTGACGTATTGACGGAAAACATTGTCCGGAATCATTGGCAATGTCTGATAAGGACATCAGGACCAATTTAGTCGTTGGTCGTAATTGTTGTGACCAGGCCCAAGTCATGCACTTTATACTCACTGGGCTTCGAGTTTGTCGATCAACCTTAAAATATCATCGACCTTCCAGGCAACGGTATGCGGACTGAGTTTGACCGGTTGTGGATAATCACCATTTTTCACGCCTTTTAACCAGGTCGTACGACCAACTGGAATAATGGCGGGAATATTATTTTTCTTATCGCCTATTATCGTCCTTAATCGCAAAAATCCGGATTGTGGAATTGAATGTATTTGCATAACAGCACCTTTCTTCGTTTTTTAACGGATGCTGTTGATTTAACTACGAATTTTAACTTCATATGTTTCCGGGAAATAAAAACAATGGTTCTGGAAACAAAAAGAGTTTTTAATTCAAAAATTTGTTATGTAGATTTTTGTTTTTTGCTAATGCCAAGAATACCTCGACCTATTGCTAACCGTTTCGAGATTGTGCTATGTGTTAAATATGATTGATTTGGGTGTAATTTATTAAGATGATTTACTACTAATTTATCATTTCCAGAAAAGTCATCAGGGTTTTCAAGCTCCAAAGCGTTAAATAAGGCAGAAATTATCACAGCATCTGAATCTTTTATGTTTTCACTTGTTTCGTATTCTGTTGAATTATCATTCGTAACCAGGCTTGATGCTTCATTGATCTCAATTTGCTTGCCTTCCGAAAATACAATGTCAGCTTTAATAAAATTCGTTTCAGATTTTCCATCCATATCAATAAAATCATTAATTGGAAAATATAAGTATCGTGATATGTATTCGCTCTTTTTTTCTGAGAATGGAATAATTGACCTTGGAAAATGTATGAAATCATCATCTGTGCTGACTACTTGCTTCTCAACCAATTCAACGTAATCGCCCACAGGCAGCTTAATTGAATCCGAATAGGAGATGTCAGTAAAATGTAACCTATATTCAATCTTATTCATCTGTATGTTGTTGTATTTCTCAATCTGAAAGAAACCACAGAAATCAGTCCAAGTATTCGCAAATCCAGACCTGTAATTTCGCCATAATAAAAAAGTGTTTTTAAAATTTTCCCAAAACGATAGATTCTCTAACCCTAAAGAATTTACTTTGCGCCAATTTTGAATAAAGTGTGTGTTATTGTTTATAAAGATGTAACCACTCACCACATTAGTAAGTGAATTATCTAATACAAGTTTGTTATAGGTGTCTTCCCAATCTGGTGATAAGCCTAAGTTTTTAAGACCATAATAATTTGCTAAATAAACATCATTAAATTTTATTGTGTTGTAGTTCATTTTCAGACCTCATTGAGTCAAGATAGTCAGCCCAAGCTTGTAACATGGTTCTTCTTTCATCGAGATATTGAGCTCGGTTGTAGGCTGCTCTGATTTCGTTTTTGTCTTTATGGGCAAGTTGAGCTTCAATAGCATCAGGGTTGAAACCCATTTCATTCAAAAACGTTGAAGCAGTGGCTCTGAAACCATGCGCTGTCATTTGATCATTAGTGAAACCCATCGACCGCAGCGCTCCATTCACAGCATTTTCACTCATTGGCCTATACCGGTTTCGTGCACCTGTAAAAACGTATGGAAAGTGACCAGTTAATGGGTGGAGCTCTTTGAATATATTCACTGCTTGTGAGCTTAAGGGAACAATATGAGTGGTTTGATTGAGTTCTTTTGTGGTTTTACGTGCCTTCATTCGACTCACTGGGATAGTCCAGGTTGTTTTTTGGAAATTAATTTCATCCCATTGTGCTTGACGTAATTCACCTGGCCGGAGCATTACTAATGCTGAGATTTGTAGCGCACATCTCACAATAAAAGTGCCTCTGTAAGAATCGATAGCAAGGATTAAGGCTCTAAGCTCTTCCGGGCTTTTGATTGCGGCAAAGTGATTTTTTCTTACAGGGGGTAGGGCACCACGTAAATCGGCTGTCTGATCCCGTTTGGCACGACCAGTCGCAATGGCATATCGAAAAACCTGACCACAGACATGCCGTACACGATGAGCGGATTCCAACGCACCTCTGGAATGCACTCGTTCCATTACAGCTAGAATCTCTGGTGGTTCAATTTCATTTATTGGTCTTGATCCTAGCCATGGAAAGACATCATTCTCAAGCCTGCTAATCAGTCGCTTTGCGTGACTGGTCGACCAGGTGTCGAGAAACCGCTCGTACCATTCCCGTGCAACCATTTCAAATGAATTATCTGAGCTTTCTCTAAAAGATAATTTTTTAATTTTCCTTTGAAAACTGGGGTCGATGTTATCAAGCAACTTATCCCTGGCTGCCTCATGAGCATTTCTGGCCCGCTTCAAACTAATATCAGGATAAACACCTAAGGCAAGGGTTTTAAATTTACCGTTAAAACGATAATTAAAGCGCCAGTATTTACCTGTTTTAGTTACCAGGAGATATAGCCCACCACCATCGGTATATTTAGTCTGTGATTTGCCTTCTTTGAGCTTGGCATTTTTGACAGCTGTATCGGTTAATCGCCTCTTCATATAAGTTATTTAAATTGAGGGTATCTGTATATTCTACATGAAGAACACCCTTATAAATACCCTCAAAAAAAGGGTATCTAGACGAACTTTAACGAATTTAGATGGATCAAAAATACTGATAAAATACGTATAAGTGCATGTTTTTAATAGATAAAATGAACTATTTGGAATTGCATTGGAGGGTTGGTTGGTGGAGGCGGCGGGGATCGAACCCGCGTCCGTCAGCCCTACGCTCATCGGCGACTACATGCTTAGTCTAAGCCTTTAGTTTTTAACTGTGTCAGCGCTGTTAGACTAGCGCTTTGAGCAGCGAGTCTGCCTTAAGTTTAACGTTGTAATCACAGACAGGTTGCAACGCGGTCCTGCTGTTTGACCTTGTACATCCACCACGCAGGCAAGACGGAGACAAGGGCCTAGCTTAAGCTGCTAGAGCGTAGTTGTCGTCGTTGGCAACTAATAGTTTGCAGTTGGATTTACGAGGAACTCTGCACCTCGGCATGCTCCGATGGTTTCGCGACTCACGTCGAAGCCAGTCGCCCCCAGAACCAAGACTATTAATTATATAAGGTTTAAGTTTGTATTTCCCAAGTATTGTGGGGTTATGGTGGGTTTTGGGGGGAGTATTTTTTCTTGTTATTTTGTGGAAGTTGCTACGAATAGATGAATGCGAAATATCAAAGATTATGGATTGCTTCGTCGCTTTGACTCCTCGTAATGACTCATGTGGCATATCTCATGTTGACTTGGGCTGCGATCTTAAGATTATTTTAAGCTTGGTTGACTAGACTTAAGCGTATGAAAAACACCATTTGGAGAATGATGAATGAATAAGGTTGATTTTAAAGCCGGTTTGAGCAAGGTATTGTTGCTTGTATCGGGCTTGGTTGTTTTCGGCCTGGCGTTGATTGGTTCGATTTATTTGGTTATTGCCGGGATGGTTGTAATGTTGTCTGTGGGCCTGATTTCACGGATGGGTTTGAAACCGCAGCCGGTGAAGGCCAGGCAGTCTCGTCAGCCTTTGGATGCTGAGTGTAGGGTGGTTCGTCGGAAGTAGTGGGTTTTGGGGATTAATTTTCTAGATTCCCGTCTCCGATCGGAGTCGAGGATGACGTTCCTGTGCGGGAATGACGAGGTTTAGGTGAAGTCATTAAGCGAGGGAATAACGGGTTTTAAGTTGGTTTGCCTTACCAGTAGGCTTGGATTGCTTCAGTTATTTCACCCCTTCGCAATGACCTTGCGATCTGTGAACTATTAAGCTTTTGCTTGAATCAATTTGTCTAGTTCGCCTTGCAGGATGGGGATGATTTCGTCGTATTTGTAGGCGCCGATTTTTTCTTCGCCTTTTTTCAGGTTGACGTAGTTGGGGCCGCACCATAATCCTAGGTCAGCATCGTCGGTTTCGCCTGGGCCGTTAACGCGGCATCCCATCACAGCGATGGTGATGGCATGATTTTTTGCGTATTCGGTCATTTTTTTGACTTCTTGTGCCAGTTCAACGAAGGCTTCGTTCTCGACCCTGGAACAGCTTGGGCAACTGATAATGTTTAATTTGTTTGGATCAAACACAACCACGCTGCGCACTCGGCCATGCTCAATATCATCAAGAATATTAAAGCCGGCTTGAACTTCTTCATGTTTTTGCGGATTGGGTAAAGTTAGAGAAACCCGAATAGTATCGCCTATGCCTCGGCCGATGAGCTGTTCAAAGGCGATCCGGGTTTTGATAATTCCCTCCGGCGGCATGCCGGCTTCAGTGACACCAAGATGTAATGGGATTTCAGGGTTTTGCGTGGCAAAACGTTTATAGACGTCAATCACTTTGTTAGGGTCTGAGTCTTTTAATGATACGCAATATTGGTCGAAGCCGATTTTGTCCAGTAGTTCGCAATGATCCTGGGCACTGTCCAGCATCGGCGAAATTGAATCTTCCTTGCTATACTTGTCCTGCGCTTCGGGATCGACCGATCCGGCATTGACACCGACACGCATGGCACAATTGTTTTCTGCCGCAATATCGGTGATGTACTTAACCTTGTCCTGCCAGGGTTTATCTCTTTCGTGATGATACAAATGGCCGGGGTTGTAACGTACTTTGTCGACATGCGGCGCGACCATCTCTACCAGGCGATAGTTTTCCTGTAAATCAACCGACAGGTTAGCATCAGTTTGTTGGCGAATTTCAGCTAAGGCGCGGGCATCTTTTTTGCTGTCCACAGCGATTCTGACCACACCTGCGTTGGCAGCTTGCAACTGTTTGACTTGTGCCACGGTGGCTTCAATATCCTGTGTTTTTGTCGCGCACATGCTTTGTACGGCAATCGCATGATTATTGCCGATGGCGATAGAGCCAATACGTACTTCGCGAGTTGGATTTCGTTTGATCTTCAAGATACAGTTGCTGGATTAGTTCGGAGCTGGATTATATCATTGCGCTGATGGCATTAAACAAAGAAAAAATCGTTGCACAGTTAAATTTGAGTGGCCCGCAAGATCGAGCCCAACTGTTCTGTTTTGAGCAACTCGATTCTACCAATCGTTGGCTGCTGGATCAGTCTAAAAATACGGATATTCATGGTCATGTTTGTGTTGCAGATAGTCAAACTGCAGGCGCGGGGCGTGGTGGTAAGCTGTGGCTGGCGACAGATGCAAAAAACATTCTGTTGTCGCTGGCATACAGATTTGATATGGATTTAGCCAAACTGTCGGGTTTGAGTCTGATTGCCGGTATTGCCATCGTCGACGTTTTACACGAGTTAGGTGTCACAGATGCAGCGGTTAAATGGCCCAATGATGTTTATCTGGGTGACGCCAAATTGGCCGGTATATTGATCCAGACCCAAAAATTTTCACCAATGAGTAGCATGACAATCACCGGAATTGGTTTGAACGTAGAGTTGGATGCTGCAAGCAGGCAAATGATTTCACAGCCGGTAGCTCAGCTCTCATCATATGGATTTACGGCGCAAGACCGTGAGTTCATTGTTGCAAAGTTGATTAATCAACTGTTGCTTAGCTATCAGCAATTCGAATCGGATGGGCTGGGGAGCTTTATTGATAAGTGGAATGAGATAGACTATTTAAAGCATCAACGTGTTACGCTTTATCAAGCTAACGAGGTAATTAGTGGTAAATACCTGGGCATTAACGATGATGGCGCGTTATTAATTGAATTATCAGACAATACAATTAAGTCATATTATTTTGGTGAATTATCGGTCAGGAGAGAGATAAGCCGATGAACTTATTAATCGACGCAGGTAATAGCAGAATTAAATGGGCACTGGATGGTACAGACCAATGGCTTACGGGGGCTTGTCAACGCGCTGACTTTGCTCAGGCCTTAAAAGATCAGCTACAAGCAAGCACCGATATTGAAAAGATTATTATATCCAGTACACGCAATCAGGGTTATAACCAGCAGCTTTCAGTCTTGTGCGAAGAAGTTGTAGGCCGAACACCGCATTTTATTGAACCTGCCAGACGCGAACACGGAATTATTAATCGTTATCAGCCGACTGATTCTCTAGGCTCGGACCGGTGGGCTGCATTAATAGCAGCACATTCACTTAATCAGTCACCTGCAGTAGTTATCGACTGCGGTACTGCTGTAACCGTTGATGCGGTTAATTCTGATGGCATTTTTGAAGGTGGAGTGATTTTTCCGGGGCTTGATCTGGCCTTAGAGTCATTAAATCGGGCCGACAATTTAAGTTTAGCCAGCAAAGTTGATGCCAGTGTATTTGCTTTGGATACCGATCAAGCCATGTACTCCGGTGTTATCTATTCGATAGCCGGGGGTATTGATACAATTGTTCAGCTAATGCGTAAAACTCTGGGCTACAGTGTTAATATCTATTTGTGTGGAGGTGACATGGATAAATTGGCTAACTTGCTGCAGCATAATGTCATCAAAGAACCTGAACTTGTGCTCAAAGGGTTAAAGATAATCGCGGACAGTAAATAGTGAAGTGGCTGATTGGCATATTACTAGCGTTAAACATTTCGGTTTTTTTGCTGGCGAATTCGAATGACCAAAACAATCAACCAGAAATTGAAATCAGAGAAGTGCCGGCAAATACAGCGGATATTAGCCTGCTGGACTCGAGTAGCTCACAACTACCGGGCAATTGCGCAAACCTTGGCCCGATAGAACAACAAATTGTCCTCGATCAAGTTGAGAAAATACTGACTTCAGAGGCGTTATCGTATCGGATTCTTTCCGAGGCATCGCGCAAGGTGGCGTCCTATCGAGTTGTAATTCCTGTCGATAGTTCAACTGATATCAGTGACTTGCGTCAGCGTTTGCAAAATGCAGGTGTAAGTGAGACTTATCAGAAAACCTTGGCAAATGGTGAGCAAGTACTGTCTTTAGGCGTGTTTACTTATAAAAGCACGGCCAATGATTTAGCCACTAACTTAAGCAACGCCGGGTTTACTGCGAGCACTGAACGCGAATATCTGATTTATCCGCAACGTTACTGGATTAATCTGAATCAGCCTGTGAATGAAACTGTTTTGGCCAGTCTCAATCGATATACAGGTTCAAATATAGTTAAACAAAGCACTGCGAAATGCCTCTAAATTTTAGTTCTATCTTCACTCGGTGAGCGTTGATACTGTGCTTTGTAGGCCCGGCTAAAACTTGAGGTGGAATCAAAACCGTTATTGGCGGCAATTTCCGCAACGGTATAACGGCTTTGCTTAAGTTGGATTCGGGCATTTTTCAGTTTCAATAATCTGTACCATTTCCCCGGAGTGGAATTCAAAAACTGTTTGAACAAACGCTCAAGCTGGCGTAATGAAATACCGCAAAGTTCGGCAATTTGAGCAGTAGATAAGTTATCTTCCAGATGGTTTTCCATTAACGACACGGCTTCTAAAATCACCGGATGATCGGTCTGTAAGCGTTGTGAAACGGGTAGGCGTTGCTCATCATCCAGTTGTTTGGCGGGCGAATAAATAAACTGCTCGGCAACTTGCAGCGCCAGCTGTTGACCGTGTTGTCGGCTAATTAATTCAAGCATCATATCCATGGAAGCTGCCGCACCGGCAGCGGTAAGTCTTTTCCTGTCAATCACATAACGGGTAGATAACGTTTCAACCTGTGGGAATGTTTGGCGAAAGTTAGCTAAATCTTCGAAGTGGATAGTTGCTTTATAGCCGTCCAATAAATCCGCTCGAGCTAAAATGTAGGGTCCGGTATCAACACCTCCAATAAAGATTCCGCGTGAGGCAAGTTGCTTAAGTGTATGAGTTAAAGGCCGGGATATACTGACTTGCGGATTGAAACTGGAGACTACAACGACTAAATCGACATTTTCAATTTGCTGAATTGAACCATCAACCTGGCTTACCATCGAATTACTCGAAACCACCGGTTTGCCGTCCAGTGAATAGAGTTTCCATGAGTAAAGTGATTGCTTGCTTAATCGGTTAGCAACACGTAATGGTTCGCTGCTGGTGCAAAAAGACATTAAAGCGAACTCGGGTAGCAAGATGAAAGCGATATTGCTGATCGAATAATTGTTGCTGCTGTTAGCCATAGGGTCGTTTCATGTAAAAGCATAATGATGACGGCTTGTGACGAAAATTGCAAAATTTTCGACGAAAAATGAATACTTTTCTAAAGCTACTTTGGTATCGTATTTACCTAACTTTCGCAGGAGACGATCATGAACTCAGAGGTAATTCTTAGCTGTGCTGTTACCGGATCAGGTAATACGGTGGATAGATCACCCCATGTGCCGGTGACGCCAGAGCAAATCGCAACTGCTGCTATTGAGGCAGCCAAAGCAGGCGCAACCGTTGCACACTGTCATGTGCGAGACCCGGAGACGGGCAAGGGCAGCCGCGATCCAGCACTTTATCGTGAAGTTGTTGATCGTATTCGCAGCAGTGATACCGATGTCATTATTAACTTAACCTCAGGTATGGGTGGGGACATTGTCCTGGGCGACCTGGATGCCGGTGAAATCTTGTCGCCGGATGGCACTGATATGGTGGGTGCCGACGAGCGCTTGATCCATGTTAAAGAATTGCTGCCTGAGATCTGTACCCTCGATTGCGGCACCATGAATTTTGCCGAAGCCGATTACGTGATGACCAATACACCAGGCATGCTTGAAAAAATGTCCAAAAAGATTCAGCAAATCGGCGTTAAACCGGAATTGGAAGTGTTTGATACGGGCCATTTGTGGTTGGCCAAGCACATGCTTGAACAGGGCTGGTTGGATCAACCGCCATTGTTCCAAATTTGCTTAGGTATTCCCTGGGGAGCGCCGGCAGATACCGCTCATATGAAAACCATGGTTGATGCGTTGCCGCAAGGGGCCAACTGGGCCGCATTTGGAATTAGCCGCATGCAAATGCCGATGGTGGCACAGGCGGTAATTCTGGGTGGTCATGTAAGGGTAGGTTTGGAAGACAATCTTTACCTTGAACGCGGCGTGCTTGCAACCAATGCTCAGCTTGTCGAAAAAGCTAAAAAGATCATTGAATTGCTAGGTGCCAGAGTGGTTAGCCCGGAAGAGGGTCGTCAGAAACTAAGTTTAAACAAGCAAGTTTAAATCTCAATGCTGTTAAAGCAAGATTAGTTGGAGCCTCTCAATAAATAGCCATGTAAATACAGAAGCCGTCATTCTGGAAAATGCGGAGCATTTGTCCAGAATCCAAGGGCTTTCTTAACTAGTCAGTGGATCAAGCAGAGATGAACACTTTAAGAAGTACTTTGAAACAGCAACTTAAAGTCTGTAATGATGGAGTTGTTATAAATGCCAATGGATACCGGTCCGGAGTTTATGCTGAACTCGATTCAGTGCCGGTATGACGAGGTAGTTGGTAGAGAGTTTTGGGAATGCACACAACGAAGCGGCCATTAACTGGGATTAAGGTGATTGACTTTGGTCAGTACATTGCCGGTCCTGCAGCGGCGATGATCCTCGCTGATTTCGGTGCTGAGATTATACGTATCGATCCACCCGGCGGCCCGCGTTGGCAAAGCCCGGCGGCTCGGATGCTGAATCGTGGTAAGCAGAGTATCGTGCTGGATTTAAAGCAACCTGATGATCTGGTTACTGCGAAGGATTTGATCGCCAGTGCCGATGTGGTAATTGAGAACTTTCGCCCGGGTGTGATGCAGGGTTTAGGTCTAGATGCTCAAACCGTTAGGGCAGATCACCCGCAGATTGTTTATTTATCTTTGCCGGGATTTGCCTCGACTGATGAACAATTAGCCCGAATTCCTGCCTGGGAAGCGATTGTCGCCAGTGTTTGCGGGCAGTGTACCGATATGGGGCTGAATCGTATCCTAATGGGTATTAACCCCAGTTTTTCGCCGTTGCCGTTGGCTTCTGCATATGCCAGTGTTTTAGGAGCAATGGCGGTGTTGTTTGCTGTGTTTAAGCGAGAATCAACCGGTACCGGTGACAGCATTGAAACGCCATTGGCATCGGCTTTGATGGAAGGTCTGGCTTATAACTCACAATATGTTGAAGGTTACCCTGAGCGCTATAAAGGTCACCGGGAAAAGGAGATCGAACGTCGGCGCCGCGAAAATCTGCCAATGGATATGGATTATCAATCATTACAGGAATACCTTGATCCGTTTTATCGCAATTATCGTTGCAAGGATGGTCGTTATTTTTATGTGGTTTCGGCTTCTCATAAAGACCACCCGGTAAGGATACTGAAAAAAATGGGGCTTTGGGACAAGCTGTTAGCACAAGGTTTGCCGCAGTTCAGTGCTTATCTGGATACGGCCGAGTGGCCGCAAGGAGCGGACTGCACCTTGTCTAACTATCCGCTAAGTCGCAGTTGGTCGGATATTATTTCGACAGAACTCAAACAAGTTTTCTTAACCAAAACAGCTTTTGAGTGGGAAACTATTTTTGGCGATATAGGTGCCCCGGGTGCGGCTCAACGAACGTCTAAAGAGTGGATGAATTCCGAGCATGCGTTAACTTCGGGTCTGGTGCTAAAGGTAGACGATCAGATTCATGGGGAAATGTTGCAATTGGGTAATGTTGCCTGGCTTCAAGGTGATGAACAGTCCATGCAGAAAAACTCCGCACCGGTTACCGATGAAAACCGTGAACAAATTCTGGCAAATACTAAACCGAAGCCGGCGAAAAATTCTGTAACTAAAAGTAACGAAGGTTGGCTTAGTGGCATTAAAGTGCTGGACTTAACCAACGTTATTGCTGGCCCGACTATTGCCTCGACTATGGCAAGGTTTGGTGCAGAGGTGATCTCTTTAGGGCCGGTAGAGCCTTCAATGGACCCGTGGAATACCGTGATTTTCGGCATGCATGCCAATAAAGGTAAACGTAGTTTGTTGATGGACTTGAAAGCGCAACAGGCACGTCCTATTTTGGACAAATTAATTGCTGACGTTGATGTGATTACGATTAACGCGTTTGACCGCCAACTTGAATCACTGGGCCTGGATTACAAACGTCTGAAATCAATTAACCCCAAGATTATTCTGTGTCAGTTAGATTGCTATGGTGGCCCTGAGTACGGGCCTCGCAGTGACACACCGGGCTATGATGATCTGGCGCAGGCGTCAACGGGTGTCATGTTAAGGTTTGGCGGCGGTTTTGAAACACCGGAAGAACATGCCCATTTTGGTACGATTGATGTATTGGGTGGATTTTGTGCAGCAGTAGCTATTGGTGCAGCACTTTACCAGCGGGAAATCACAGGCGAGGGAGATATTGCCCGCGCTTCTTTATGCGCGGCAGGTAATTTAATCCAAGCCCCTTTTATGTATGATTATCAAGGTCGAGAAGACTTTAATGAGCCTAGCGGCCGAGATGTTAAAGGCTATAACGGCCTATATCGAGCATACCGGGCTGCCGATGGATGGTTTTTCCTGGCGGCTAGAGATGATCAGAAAAACCGCCTGACTAAAATCGAAGAACTGAATTTTGTTAGTGATTTGTCTTTACAAGATCTTGAGCAACAGCTCGAATCAATATTCATCACTCAACCCATGAGTCATTGGCTGGAAAAATTACTCGAACAAGATATCGGCGCACAACCCTTGGGTCAAATGCATCAAGTTCGTGAATCATTTATTCACCTAGGTATCTATGAGGTTGATCTGGCAGAAAATACCTTTTCGTTTATTCGTAATCCGGACCATCCATCCGATCACAGTGTTGATCTGGTGGCACCGAACTCAATACGGCCAGCTGAATCAACCATAAGCATTCCTTGCGAGGCACCAAAATACGGTGCCCAGAGCAAAGAAATTCTTCTGGAATTAGGTTTGAGTGAAGAAGAAGTAGATCAATTGATAGCCACAGGCGTTCTAGCTACCAGCTGGAGCAAAAATTATTTACCGATTTGATTTAACCCGGATTATGCAATGAAAATCTGCTGCGAAGAAAAACTGCTTCAATCTCAAGCACGTCCTCAGGAATTTCTCCTCACCATAGGGTGGCTATGGCTACGTCTAAATTCCTTGCGGGCGCACTTGATCTTATTGCATTTTTTCTTCTCACGACGAATTCCATTGCATAATCCGGGTTTAAAGGATTCCTCGATACTTCGAGGCTCAACTGAAACGTCATTCCCGCGCGGGCGGGAATCTAAATAGCAGAATTAAAAGGAGCTAAAATGAGCGAAATTCAACGGGCAGCATGTATAGGAGCCGGGGTGATTGGAGCCGGCTGGGCCGCACGGCTGGCCTGGAACGGTATCGATGTAAAAATGTACGATCCGCATCCAGAAGCACCGCGCCGGTTGAGTGAAGTGATGGCAAATGCTGACAGAGCGATGTCCAAGCTCACGATTGCACCGTTTCCGCCTAAAGGTTCGGTGACGTTTTGCGATACCATGGAAGAGACAGTCAGCGATGCCGAGTTTATTCAAGAAAGTGCACCTGAGCGTGAAGATGTCAAAATAAAAATTCTGGCCGAAATCGAACAATATGCACCGACTGATACGTTGATCGGTTCCTCAACATCCGGTCTATTACCGACCAAGCTGCAAGCCGAAATGGCTCATCCGGGCCGGTTTATGGTTGTGCATCCTTTTCAACCTGTTTATTTATTGCCTCTGGTTGAATTAGTGGGCGGTGAGCAAACGGACCCGGCTTTTATTGAAAAAGCAAAAGCATTATTTACTTCAATCGGGATGAAACCTTTGCATGTGCGCAAGGAAATTGATGCCTTTCTGGCAGATCGCCTGATGGAGGCGATGTGGCGCGAATCGTTGTGGTTAGTCAATGACGATGTGGCTACGGCACAGGAATTGGACGATGCTGTGATTTATGGCTGTGGGCTGCGCTGGGCCTCAATGGGATCATTTATGACTTTCCGAATTGCCGGTGGCGAGCTCGGTATGCGCCATTTTATGTCACAGTTTGGGCCGGCGCTTAAATGGCCCTGGACTAAACTGATGGATACACCGGAACTGGATGACGAATTGCTGGATAAAATTGTCGGTCAGTCCGATGACCAAGCTGGTGGAGTCGATGTGCGGGAGTTGGAGCGTATTCGTGATGATTGCTTAATTGCGGTCCAACAAGCGTTAAAAGCACAGAATTATGCAGCAGGCAAAGTGCTGGCAGAACATGAAGAGCGTTTGTATAAAAATGTGCATGCCGGTAACAATGAGCAAGCGGACGTTGATATTAGCCAGCCGCTGAAGCTCTTCAATACAGTAGTGCAGCCGCAGTGGGTGGACTACAACGGCCATATGACTGAGAGCCGCTACTTGCAGGTTTTTGGTGACAGTTCTGATGCACTATATCGTCACCTTGGCATAGACCGGGCTTATCTTGACGATGTTGGCAGTTACTACACCGTTGAAACCCACATTATGCATATTAAAGAGGTAGCTGGTCTGGAGCCCATTCACAGCACCACCCAGGTATTGGATCAAGATGAAAAACGGCTGCATTTGCTCCACTCAATCTATCATTCAGGGACCAATGAGTTGTTGGCGACAGGTGAGCAGATGATGCTGCATGTCGACGCTAAATCAGGTAAGGCAGCCGCAGCACCGGATTGGATGTTAGCGAAAATCAAACCAATTACCGATGCCCATGCAGGTTTAGAAAAGCCGGATGTGGCGGGTCGTAGTATTGGCATCAAACGTAACGTTTAGGAGAATAAGCATGGATTTCGAATTATCACATGAGCAAGAATTGATTGTTGAAACTGCGCGGGCGTTTGTCGAGCAGGAGCTGTATCCCTATGAAGAAGAAGTAGAGAAGACTGATCAGGTCCGCCCGGAGTTAGTGCAACAAATCCAGCAAAGGGCGATTGAACAAGGGCTGTATGCGGCCAATATGCCTGAAGAATTAGGCGGTGCAGGCCTGGATATCGTGACCTTGACCTTGTTGGAGCGCGAATTAGGTCGTGCTAACTTTGCGTTGCAGTATCTGGTCGGCCGACCCAGTAACATCCTGCAGGCCTGTCAAGGTGAACAGCGTGACAAATACCTGTTTCCTTGTGTTCGCGGCGAAAAAACCGATTGCCTGGCCATGACAGAGCCTGACGCAGGTTCGGACTTGCGCGGAATGAAATGTAAGGCTGATCGTGATGGCGATGATTATGTTATTAATGGCACCAAGCATTTCATCTCTCATGCTGATGTGGCTGATTTCGTGATCTTATTTGCGGCCACAGGGGTGGAAGAATCAGCGCGCGGTCCACGCAAGAAAATCACGGCATTTCTGGTGGATAAGGGTACACCGGGCTTTACTGTTCGTGATGGTTATCACAGTGTATCGCATCGTGGTTATCACAACTGTATTTTAGAGTTCGATGATTGCCGTGTGCCGGCCAGCCAGGTTCTTGGCGAAGAACACAAAGGCTTTGAAGTGGCCAATGATTGGCTGGGTCCAACGCGCTTACAAGTGGCCGCCATGTGTCTGGGCCGGGCTTATCGGGCTTTAGAGTTGGCTACTGATTGGGCGGCTAACCGCAAACAATTCGGGCAAGTGATCGGCAAATTTCAGGGCATCAGCTTTAAACTGGCTGACATGAGAACACAGCTGGAAGCAGCGGAGTTGCTAACCTTAAAAGCCGCCAGTAAAACAGACGCCGGTACAGCAACAGATATGGATTATGCCATGGCTAAAGTCTACACCACAGAAATGCTGGCCTATGTTGCTGATGAAGCCATCCAGATTTTCGGTGGTATGGGGCTGATGTCAGATTTCCCATTAGAACGCATCTGGCGTGATGCCAGAGTTGAGCGCATTTGGGAAGGCACCAGCGAGATTCAGCGCCATATTATTTCGAGAAATATGCTTAGGCCGCTAGGAGCATGATTGTGAGACCCGGATTAAATAGAATGCACATCGTCATACCGGACTTGATCCGGTATCTCCTTGAGCACCCCCTCTTAGTTTCACGTAGACCTCCGTCAGAAGGCCGTATAAAGTGGATTCAGTGATCTAGATGGAAGAATTTTCCAAAAACCTCAACCGTGTCCTAACCCCCAAAACCATCGCTGTTTTTGGTGGGCACTTCGCCGAAGTAGTCGCCCAGCAATGCGATAAGATGAAGTTTGCTGGTGAAATCTGGCCATTACATCCATCCAGGGAAACTATTGCCGGGCGCAGTTGTTTTCGTGATATTCAGTCGTTACCTTCATCGCCCGACGTCAGTTTTATCGGTGTCAATCGCCATCAGACCATAAAGATCATAGAGCAGCTTAATCAGATAGGTGCAGGTGGGGCGGTTTGTTATGCCTCAGGATTCAAGGAAACAGGCGATGCTGATCTTAACCAGCAGTTGCTATCAGCTGCCGGTGACATGCCGGTTCTAGGGCCGAACTGCTATGGTTTTATCAACTATTTAGATGGCGCCTTGCTGTGGCCCGATCAACACGGTGGCAAACGTGTCGAAACCGGCGTGGCGATTTTGATGCAATCCAGCAATATTGCTATTAATCTGACCATGAACAAACGGGCTACGCCGATTGCATACATGATCACATTGGGTAATCAGGCCATGGTCGGCATGTCCGAGATGATTATCGAGTTGTGTAAAGATGATCGTGTTAGTGCCATTGGCCTGCATATTGAAGGTCTGGATGATGTAGAGAAATTTTGCCAGGCTGTAGCAATTGCCCATCAGTATGGTAAACCCGTTGTGGCGATAAAAACCGGTAAGTCGGAAAAAGGTGCAGCGATCACCATGACTCACACTGCCTCAATGTCCAGCAATGACCAAGTCATGAATGCCTTGTTTGACCGCTTAGGTATTGCCAGGGTTAATACGCTGGAAGAATTTCTGGAAACGCTGAAATTATTGCATGTTTATGGCGGTTTGCCCGGAAACGAAATAGTCAGTTTGAGTTGCTCAGGTGGAGAAGCTTCATTAATAAGTGATGCCTCAGAGAATTATGCGGTTAAATTCAGGGATTTTTCTCAAGATGATATCGACCGGATTGAGCCCACCGTTCGTGAACTAGTGACGATCAGTAACCCATTTGATTACCACACCTTTGATTGGGCCAATTATGAGCGTCTGCAAGCAACATTTAGGGAAGTGATGAAGTCAGGGTTCGACCTTAATGCATTAGTGATGGATTTTCCCAGAGAAGACCGTTGTGATATCAGCGATTGGCGAGTGACATTATCGGCCTGGCAGAATGCAGCCGAGCAAACAGGTTCCAGAGCGGCTATCGTAGCTTCGTTGGCAGAGTTAATGCCTGAAGATATTGCTGATAAATTGATCGAACATAGTATTGTGCCGTTTTGTGGTATCGAAAACACGCTGGCGGCCGTTGAAGCTGCTGCAAAAATCGGTATTAATGCTGAAAGCTTTCAGCCGCTAGTAAATGACTATTCAACTGAAATTACGGATAAAACTTTTGATGAATTTAGCTCTAAACAAAAGTTGGCCGAATATAATATTCCCATTGCACGATCAAGCTTATGTACTGATCCGCAACAGGCAGTTGAGATAGCCAATCAGGTTGGATTTCCTGTTGTCATTAAGGCAGTCGGAGGAGAGCTTGCGCATAAAACCGAGCTGGGTGCCGTTAAGCTTAATCTCAATACAGATGCCGAGGTTAGTGTGGCTGTTGAAGATTTGAGCTCGCTATCCGATCAATTTCTAATTGAACAAATGATTACAGATTCAGCAATTGAACTGATTATCGGCGTGAATAGAGACCCTGTGATAGGGCTTTATATGATTATCGGGGCAGGTGGAATCTACACAGAATTATTAAAAGATGTAGCAGTATTGCTGTTTCCGTTTGAGCGAAAACATGTTGAGACAGCGATTTGTAGCTTAAAAATAGCCAAGCTATTTAAGGGTTATCGTAATAAGCCAGTGGTCAATACCGATTTACTGGTTGATGCAATTTTAAATGTCCAACAGTTTGTTTTGGCTAATCAGACAACATTATGCGAAATGGACATTAACCCGCTGATGGTTTGTAATGATGGCGCTGTTTATGCTGCTGATGCATTGATAAGGATGAGGTCCAATTAATGAAACACTATGATTCAGATATCGACGTATTACTAGAGACATTTGATTTTAAAGGCAAGTCGGTTGTCGATATTGGTTGTGGAGATGGTACCAAGGCTAAACTACTCGTGGAAAAAGGTGCGACGGTTGTCGGTGTCGAGCCGAATCTTGAGTCCTGGAAAATAGAAGAATATGAATCAGAGGGGTTCAAAATATTAAGCGGCGGTGCCGAAAAGCTTGAGCTTGAAAGCGATAGTGCCGATATAGTGATTTTTATGTATTCATTACATCATGTGCCAACTGAGTCGATGGGAACTGCAATCCAGGAGGCCTATCGAGTGTTAAAAAGCACCGGCATACTTTACATCGCTGAACCGATTGCCGAGGGCAGCTATCAAGAAGTGAGTGAACCATTTATTGATGAAACACCCATTCGAGCTAATGCCATTGCTGCCATAGAAAAATTCGCCAAACCCAAATTTAAATTTTGTAATGAATTCAAATATCAAGTGAGTGAATATTTTAATGACTTTGGTGAATTTGTTGATGAAATGATGCGTTATTCACTCGATCGCTACACGCTAGAAGATGTTAATAATCAACGAGTTAGAGATCGTTTTGAGCAAACACAATCTGATAATCGTTATCAGCTCGACCAGCCGGTAAAATGCTGGGTTTTCCATAATTCTGATTAAAACTAACTGGAGATGCACAATGCAATCACCATTAAATGTTGAAAAAAATGGTTCAATTTTAGAAGTCACCTTAAATCGGCCTAAAGCAAATGCTATAGATGCGCCCACCAGCAAGTTAATGGGTGAAGTATTTGCTGAATTTCGCGACGATCCGGCGATGCGTGTGGCCATTATTACCGGAGGCGGCGAAAAATTCTTTTGTCCGGGCTGGGATTTAAAAGCAGCTGCTGAGGGCGAAGCCCCGGATTCTGATTATGGTGTAGGAGGATTCGGCGGTATTCAGGAATTGCCGGATTTAAATAAACCCATTATTGCTGCGGTAAACGGTATCGCTTGTGGTGGAGGGTTTGAGTTGATGATATCTGCGGATATTATTATCGCCGCAGAGCATGCCAGCTTTGCATTGCCTGAAATCAACTCCGGCACACTAGCTGATGCAGCAACCATTAAATTACCCAAACGTGTGCCGTACCATGTGGCGATGGAATTGTTATTCACAGGCCGCTGGATGGACGTAGATGAAGCCAAACATTGGGGACTGGTTAATGAGGTTGTTGCTGCTGATAAATTGATGCAGCGGGCCAGGGAAGTTGCAGGGTTGCTCTCCGAAGGGCCGCCTTTGGTCTACGCCGCTATCAAGGAAACGGTTAGAGCAGCTGAAGATCATAATTTTCAAGACACTTTAGATATGGCAAATCAACATAAATTAAAAACGGTTGCCACGCTTTATACCAGCGAAGATCAGCTTGAAGGTGCCAAAGCCTTCGCCGAAAAACGCAAACCGGTGTGGAAGGGACGGTAGTTGTTGTTTAGCCTTAATGTTATCCCGTATTCATTCGGTCATAAAAGCACAGTCAAAGGATCTGCATAAAATCGGCTGTTAAGTTGAACGGAGCATAAACTCATGTCGAAGCCCGAACAGTCATAGAGAGATCCTCACGGCGCTAATGCGCCTCAGGATGACGGAGTAACATTGTCATTCCGAGCACAGTCGAGGGATCTCTATGATTCGGCTTCTTAGTTAAACGGAGCATAGATTCATATAGAAGCCCGAACAGTCATTGAAAGATCCTCACGTCACTTCGTTCCTCAGGATGACGGAGTAACATTGTCATCCCGAGCACAGCCGAGGGATCTCCATAAATCGGCTTCCAAGTTGAATAGAGCATAAACTTGTATCAATGCCCGAGCAGCGATTGAGAGATTCTCACGGCGCTACTGCGCCTCAGGATGACCGTAGAGTCTTTATGTTTAAACGAATGCAGGCAGGTTCTAAGGTATATAGACTTTAAAAATTGCCGTAAATCGGGTCGTGTTACAGATTATTTACCCATGTCTGAGTTGCTAATACAAAAAAGCGGTAAATCAGGCCGGTTTTAATTGATGTTTGCCTAACTATTCCCTAAAATACCGGCCCCTTAGCCCGCTTAGCTCAGTCGGTAGAGCAGCTGATTTGTAATCAGCAGGTCGGGGGTTCGAATCCGTCAGCGGGCTCCAGTTTTTCTTTAGAAAACAAGGGGTTTGTCGGTTGACAAATCCCTTGTTTAATAAGAAAATCGCGCGTTTGCGACATCGGGAGGGATTCCCGAGCGGTCAAAGGGGGCAGACTGTAAATCTGCTGGCTATGCCTTCGAAGGTTCGAATCCTTCTCCCTCCACCACTCGGTGTCAAACGTGTATTGATACAGTTAAGGAGCAGGGATTAGGAAAAGCCATAACAGGCGGGCGTAGTTCAATGGTAGAACCTCAGCCTTCCAAGCTGATGATGTGGGTTCGATTCCCATCGCCCGCTCCAGCTTTGTTGAAGGCAAGAGCTTTGCAGATTGCGCTATTTGTTTAGCCCATATAGCTCAGTCGGTAGAGCACTTCCTTGGTAAGGAAGAGGTCACCGGTTCAAATCCGGTTATGGGCTCCAACAAGATGAGATTTGTTAGTTAACTTTAAAAGAGGACAATAGAAGTGTCTAAGGAAAAATTTGAGCGCACCAAGCCGCATGTAAATGTGGGCACGATTGGTCACGTTGATCACGGTAAGACGACGTTAACGGCGGCGATGACGA
>JANQSD010000022.1 GCA_028284225.1 Arenicellales bacterium | reverse complement strand
TAAAAAAAATAGACGTAGAAAATATACACAGTGAAATGATAACAACTACTAAGGAGCTTCTGTCTATTAATTTGTTAATTTCCATAACTGCGCCTAACGCCTTGCATCAGCGGCCTCACAAGGCGCGTAGCGTCTTGTGAGGTCCGGCTGCATGCGCTTGTTATGTGTGAATTTGGCAATCATTTTTCTACTAAATAATGTGTGTGGCCCCCGCGCCCAAATGGCTCACCCGAGCATTCATACTTGCCGAATAGTAAAAGTGTTTCCTTAAAGCAATATTTAAAGATTGTTGTAACGTCGTTTGTGCTCGACATAATGACTAAATCGCCTCCCAAATAAGGAGGTTTGATATTCCATTTCCTCTCATTAGTGATTTCATCAGTTTCGCCGTTGGGACCGAGAGGTAAAATTAGTCCTTCGGGCTGAAAATCGAGAGTCATTGGAAGCAGATGGTTTCGGTCCCCGCTACGGTCAAATGTCCAGTTACTGGAGATAAGTCTCTCTTCGCCTGGCGGACTAGTTATGAACTCGAATATAAGAACAGCCAATCCGATGAAAGCCAATATCTTCCCTGGGATTCCAGTAATTATTTTGAGATAACTGGCTGTTTTAGAATCTTTTGGCATCTATCTACTCACACATCGCTTCGCATCACCGGCTGACAAAGCGCGTAGCGGTTTGGCAGTCTGAGTGCATGTGCTTGATATGTTCTTTATTCATCTTTTGGGTTTGGAGTAACTGGGAGAACAATGGGAACAGAAAATTTAAGTCTGCTAACCGATGAATTAGAACTCTCGGACTGCCCCTGCGAGCCAAGATTAACAGCGCCCATAAACACGCCTATGCCGCCCTTAGTTGCAGTTCCATCAGTTGCCGTTACAGCCACATCAAATTCAATGTTTTCAATTGCAGCCCCAGTTTTTTTATCAAACTTTGCCTGAACATTGCTCGAATTCCATCCCCAACGTTGGGGATTAACAGATGCATTGTGCTGATCAGCGTGTTGCTTTGCTTCATTTACTCCATCAATAATTTGCTTAATTGATTCGGCCACGAAATCTTTTAGTTCCATAATGTATTCCCGTTGATCCTATTGAACATAACGTTTGAAATCAGCCGACGCGTTAGCGGTAGGTTGGGCTGCTTTGTTATGTAACTGACTCAAAAGACACCTTGCCGCCCTATATAACTTAAGACTGCGTATAAATTCTCCAAGATTACCCAAATAAAAAATAGGGAACCTATGGTGTAAAGTAACAATACCGCTTGCCTTATATATAACTTGTAAAAATCTAACCGTTCAACAACATACCAAAAGAACGTTGGCATATCTTGATCAAGCATGTGTATCTCTTGGGCTATGACATCATAATGTCTTCCGTCAAGCATATTCTTTTTTAGACCAAATGTTTCTAAATATGCTGCTACATTTGGATGCATTGACTGAAACGAATTTCCATATCTTGTAGTTAAGCACCAAATTAAATACCCAATTCCTCGCCCACTTTTCGAGAATTCAGAATAATTTTGATAGTTTTTGACTACATGAGGACAGAAGAGTTGATATAGGAGAGTTGCTAGTGCATAAAATAGTGAACCATAAAATGCAATTTTCCAGTTAAAGGGGATTTCTATTTCGATAAATGGTTTGCAAAAGAAAAGGTCTCTATTACCATCCTTATCACAATAGTTAAAAAACTTGGAAATCATTGGAATCAGAATGAACCAGAAATAGGACGACCTAACGATACGACTATTTCCAAAAACCCTAAGACTTGACCATTTTGCCCCTCGTTTCTGTAGTTTTTTTGTAGATATAATCATTTCTTGTTCAAGTAGTTACATAACGCCTCAATAACCGGCGCAGCTTTGCTGCGTCCGGCGCCGTAGGCGCGAAGTTGATTGACTTGTTATGAGTGTACTACCTGACATAGCTACTCTTACCAAACCAATGCACTGCTAGATACATTAAGCCAGAAAGAAGTTTATTTACGCCACAAGCCCGAAGCCCCCAATAGAAAAGAGAGTCAGCTTTATTTTTTGAAACCGCACTCGCAATAGAGTCACGCGGGTCTTTATATAAGTAGTCGTGTAAAACTGCGCTGTATACGGAGTTGCTTATGGGAGAAATTAGCGAATGCGCTACCTTAGGGATGCTTGCGAAATCAGTAGCTGTGCCAGCAGGAATATTAAATATGACTTTTGAATCTCCGCTACCCGCTTCCACAGGCCAGTCATGCAAAAGTACAAAATGACCTTTTGCCCCAATAGGTATAACATATTCCATACCATTTGATAGGGTGACCCTCCGTCTCTCTTCGCACCAGCCATCTTTAGGCGTATTAATCCTGGCAAACCCAGGGGGATGAGGAAATTTAATATGGGTATGCCGCGGATTTTGCATGTACGCATAGATGATTATTATTGCCAATAAAGCCAGAAAAATAAGTATCCACTCCATAAAACACCTCCTATGTTTGTTTCTGAACACTCATAACAGTTTAATCTATGTCGTTTAGCGATGTATCGCATCTAAGTATAGCTCGTTTAAGATTTAGTTCATTCTTTATCAGTTTATATTTGTTTTCAAGGTAATTTAGAGGAAATTTAATGTTTCACTACTACTGAGTTACGTAGCCTTTGGCAATATAACTCTTACTAATTGTTTTAAAAAATTCGATCCTAAGTTATTGATTATCAAAAGTAATAAAATTTACCGTTCTTGTTGCCGGGAAAATGAAGACAAAACTAGACAACTTTATTATGCTAACATTTTGATCATGGATTAACCTCACTGTGCATGGAGGCTCTCATGGATGATATTCCTTCTTCTATCAATTCTAATTCGACGAAATTTCTGGACCGATTTCGGCTGCATATACGTGCGGAAAACAAAGCCTACTCGACGGAGAAGACTTACGTGCATTGGGTGAAGCGATTTATTTTGTTTCACCATAAAAAGCATCCAAGCTCAATGGGCAAATCAGAAATTGAAACGTTTTTGAATTATTTAGCGATTGATCGGAAGGTTTCTCCTAACACACAAAAAATCGCCCTGAATGCCTTGGCGTATTTATACAATCACTTTCTGAAAATTGAGATCGGTGAATTAAGTTTTCATTATTCAAAACCAAAACGCCGAATACCGGTTGTTTTTTCTGCTCAAGAAGCTCAAGCTGTGATCAGCAAGTTGAGTGACAAATATAAGCTGATGGGTAGTTTGATGTATGGGTCTGGGTTAAGAGTATCTGAATGTTGTCGGTTACGAATCAAAGATATTGACTTTGATATGAAGTGTTTGATTGTCCGAGATGGCAAAGGAAGCCAGGATCGAAGTACGGTTTTGCCTGAATCTTTAATCAATGATTTGCGCTGCCAAGTGAAAAAAGTGATTGCCATTCATGAGCAGGACTTGGAAAATGGATTTGGGTCTGTATATTTGCCTTTTGCATTAGCTCGCAAATATCCCGGTAAAGCAAAGCAAACGGCCTGGCAATTTGTGTTTCCGATGAACAATCTAGCAAAAGACCCTATTAGCGGAGTAATTCGCAGGCATCATATTCTTACCAGCACCCTGCAAAAAGCTGTTGCCAAGGCAATCAAAGCTGCAAATATTCACAAGCATGCCAGTAGCCATACGTTTAGGCACAGTTTTGCGACTCAGTTGCTGATTAATGGTTACGATATTCGCACAGTGCAAAAATTATTAGGGCATGCGGATGTAAGCACCTCCATGATATACACCCACGTATTAAATCAAGGCGCAAGTGCGGTAAAGAGTCCATTAGATATGGGCTGACATCACTAAAGAGATTAAAAACAATGCTACTCGGACCAGGCATTTCCCGCTATATTTACGGTTTTTAAACTATTGCAAAGTTTATGAGTAATTCGACGGTTGTTTCGGTTAAACAGGCACTGGCTGGCAAGGCTGAGGATAATGTTACCATCAAGGGCTGGGTGCGGACCCGGCGCGATTCAAAGGCCGGTTTTTCGTTTATTAACGTGCATGACGGTTCGTGCTTTGATCCTATTCAGGTGGTTGCTGACAATACGCTAGCGAATTATGAAGATGAAATTCTGCATTTGACCACGGCTTGTGCAGTGATTTGTTCAGGCACTCTGGTAGAAGGTGGCGGCAAGAACAAAAAGCTGGAAATTCAGGCTACTGAGATTAAAGTCGTCGGTTGGGTGGATGATCCTGAAACGTATCCGATTCAACCCAAGCCTCATAGTTTTGAATTCCTGCGTGAAGTTGCTCACCTGCGCCCGCGCACTAATGCTTTTGGTGCGGTAACGCGTGTGCGTCATGCCACCATGCAGGCCATCCATTCGTACTTTAATGAAAATGGGTATTACTGGATTAATACCCCGATTATTACCACCAGCGATGCCGAGGGCGCCGGTGACCTGTTCCGTATCAGCACTCTGGACTTGTTGAATCCACCCAAGACAGAAACCGGTGAAGTTGATTTTTCACAGGATTTTTTCAGTAAGGAAGCTTATTTAACGGTTTCAGGTCAACTGAATGTAGAAGCTTATTGTTTGGCCTTATCCAAAGTCTATACGTTTGGGCCGACTTTCCGCGCCGAGAATTCCAATACCTCCCGTCACCTGGCTGAATTCTGGATGATCGAACCTGAAATTGCCTTTGCTGACCTTGATGATCTGGCGGATCTGGCCGAGGATTTTCTTAAATACATTTTTAAATATGTACTTAAGAATTGCGCTGAGGACATGGCGTTTTTCGCCCAGCGAGTTGAATCAACGGCGATTGAAAGGCTTGAGCAATTTTTGACCGAGCCATTTAATCGTGTTGACTATGGTGAGGCCATAGAGATTCTTAAAGCATCAGGTAAAGAATTCGAATTCCCGGTTGAATGGGGCGTTGACTTGCAAACCGAGCATGAACGTTACTTGAGTGAGCAGCATTTCAAGTCACCTGTCGTGGTTAAGAATTACCCTACAGAAATCAAGGCGTTTTATATGCGCCTGAATGATGGAGGTAAAACTGTCGCAGCACTGGATGTATTGGCACCTGGTATTGGCGAGATTATCGGTGGCTCCCAACGTGAAGAACGCTTTGATGTCCTCAAACGACGAATGCAGGAGCATGGACTCGATCTTGAAACCTACAACTGGTTTTTAGATTTGCGGCGCTATGGTTCGGTGCCGCATGCTGGGTTCGGGCTCGGGTTCGAAAGGCTGGTGAGTTATATCACCGGCATGAGCAATGTCAGGGACGTGATTCCGTTTCCAAGGGTACCGGGGCGGGCGGATTTTTAAAATGATTGAAGAGATACCGGATAATCCCTTCAGGATTTCCGGCATGACGAAGTATGCTGTGAATCGTCATTGTGGCACTGAATCCGTCACCCCGGACTCCGATCCGGGTCCAGCACAGGCTCGCCGCAATCCCTATTATCAATCCAACGGCTGAAAAATATTGCATCATGTCTGAAAACATTAAGGCAGCACTTTTAATCATGTTGGCGATGACGTTCATCTCCTGTAATGATGCCATTATGAAGACCATGTCGGAGTCATTGGGTATCGGTCAGATATTGTTTATACGCGGATGCTTCGCCTGTCTGTTGTTTATAGGTATTCTCAAATTCAGGAACATGCCGGTGTTTCCTAAACAGGCTTTATCAAGAATTAATCTGGGACGGGCAAGCTGTGAGATGGGTGCAACACTTTGTTTCATAACCGGCTTGTCATTAATGCCTATCGCGACTGTCAGCACTTTAACCTGGACATCACCCATACTTTCTACCCTGCTTGCCGCATTGATTTTAAAAGAGAATGTGGTTGCACTCAGATGGCTGGCTGTAATTATCGGTTTTACCGGCATCACTTTGGTGACAAATCCTTTTTCAGGCGAATTCAGTGCCGTGATTTTTCTGCCGCTTATGGCTGCTGCATTCGTGTCCACAAGAGATATTTTTACCCGCCGTATCCCTGCTGAGCTGAATTCAATCTATATCACTTTAGCTACGGTAATGCTGGTTACATTCGCTGGTTTGGTATTGTCGCTATTCGATTGGCGGCCAGTTGCTATATCTAACATGTTTGCCTTGGGTTGTTCGGCAATTCTACTAAGCTGTGGATTTTTCAGTCAAATCACAGCTGTGCGTAAAGGTGAGTTATCTTTTATTGCACCGTTTTCCTATTTCGGTATTCTGGTTGCATTGACGTTGGGAATTATTTTTTGGCAAGAGTATCCCACTATGATAATGCTGGCAGGTGTTGCGCTGATTATTATTTCCGGCATCACGATTACCCTGAGTCAAACCCAAAAACGTTTGAGAATATTTCGAACTAGTTGATATGGCTGAATCCGACAAAGATTACGATTTCATCATCATTGGTGCCGGCTCGGCCGGCTGCGTACTGGCAAATCGTCTAAGTGAAAACGGCATGCATCAGGTTTTATTAATCGAAGCCGGTGGTACTGACAACAGCCCCTGGATTCATATGCCGATTGGGTATGGCAAGCTTTATTACGACCCCAAAGTCAACTGGATGTATAAGACTGAAGCTATGGACAGTATGAATGGTCGTAGCAGTTATTGGCCTAGAGGCAAGGTATTAGGCGGTTCCAGTTCAATTAATGCCATGGTGTTTATTCGTGGTCAAGCTGAGGATTTTAATGACTGGCGTGACGCCGGTAACTCAGATTGGGGCTGGGAAAATGTACTGCCTTATTTCAAGAAACTGGAAAACAACCTGGCGGGAGATGATCAATGGCGGGCGACAGGTGGCCCTGTTTCAATCTGTAACACAGACGGTCAAATGCATCCAACTAATCAGTATTTTATTGAGGGATCACAATCACTAGGCTTGAAAACAAACCCGGATTTTAATGGCGCCACTCAGGAAGGCGTTGGTTTTTATCAAATCAATACGGCCAACGGCCGCCGTATGTCCACTGCTGTTTGTTATCTGAATCCTGCCAAATCACGACCCAACTTGACTATCGCCTCACAAGCGCAGGTAGAAAAAATTTTATTCGATGGCAATCGAGCTAAGGGTATTCAATATAGCCAGCAGGGGAAATCTAAAAAAGTCCTCGGACATAAAGAAATAATTCTGTCTGCCGGCGCTATCGGTTCACCGCAGATTTTGCAGATCTCCGGCGTGGGCGATCAAGAAAAACTGCAACAGCTAGGTATTGATCTGCAAACTCATCTTCCCGCTGTCGGTAAAAACCTGCAAGATCATATTGGTATTAGTTATTTTTACAAGAGCAAAATTCCTACATTGAATGACGAATTACGGGGTGTGTTCAACCTGACAATGTCTGGGCTTAAATATGCATTAACACGTCAAGGACCACTTGCCCTGAGTGTTAATCAAGCAGGAGGTTTTTTTAAATCCAGCCCTGACCGTGATCGTCCGAATATACAGCTCTATTTTCAGCCGATGAGCTGGTTAGGTGCAAAAACAGGCACCCGCCCAATGGTTAAGCTGGACGATTTTTCTGCATTTAATATTGGCATATCTCAATGCCGGCCTACTAGCCGTGGTGAAGTATTTATTCGTTCAAAAGATGTGCATCAACCACCTGCTATAAAACCTAATTATCTGCACACCGACTATGATGTTCAAGA
This sequence comes from Arenicellales bacterium, assembly GCA_028284225.1. Taxonomy (GTDB): domain Bacteria; phylum Pseudomonadota; class Gammaproteobacteria; order Arenicellales; family JAHEKD01; genus JAHEKD01. Next base: position 302,744 of record JANQSD010000022.1, on the reverse strand, counting down.
ATTGCTTGAGGCAGCAAAATTTATCCGTCAGATTAGTCAAACAGACGCTATGCAAAAAATTATCGCAGCGGAAATCATGCCTGGTGTGGACGTCATAACAGACGATCAATACATAGAGGATTTACGTGAACGGGCAGATACGATTTTTCATCCGACCTGCACATGCAAGATGGGCAGTAATGCCACTGACTCAGTAGTTGATCAAAAACTAAAAGTACACGGCTTATCAGGCCTGCGAGTTATAGATGCTTCGATTTTTCCTAATATAACCTCCGGCAATACTAACGCTCCAACGATGATGGTTGCCGAAAAAGGGGCGGATTTGGTTCTTGAGGATTATTGTTGATTGAATTAGCAAACGAAATTTGAAAACCCCTCTTAACCTCCCCATCGGCAATAATTCACAGTTCAGCGATTCAGACTAGGTTCTGCTCTAATTTACCGGGAAACGAAACGGGCTTCTAACTTAGACTTTGTTTAAAGGCATCATTCAGCTTCCCGGTTAATACTTTCACAGTAAACCCGATTTGCCTCACTTCGAATTAGCTCTAATTTAATTTACCGGGAAACGAAACGGGCATTTAAAAATACTACCCCACCTAACCTCCCCTGAGAGGGGAGGAATAGTAAGTTCTCCCCCTCTCAGGGGGAGTTAGAGGGGGTCAACTCAAATCAATGATGATGCCCGCCCGGCCCATGGGCATGGCCGTGGGCAATTTCTTCGGCGGTTGCTTCGCGAACGTCTTCAATTTTGATTTTGAAATGCAAGTCTTTACCGGCTAATGGGTGATTGGTATCAACATCAACATTAAACTTACCGACCTTCTCTATCACAACTTCGCGTGGGCCGTCTTGAGTGTTGACTGAAACAATCATTCCCTTTTGAAGCCTTTTTTTCTGAAAAAGATGCTTTATTGGAATCCGCTGTTTGGCGTTTTCGTCACGCTCGCCATAAGCATCTTCTGCTTGCACTGTGGCTTCGAACTCATCACCTGCCTGTTTACCCTCCATTTCGTTCTCTAAACCGGCAATGATTGCACCTTGGCCGTGTAGATAAGCCATGGCTTCATCTGCATTGCTTTTTTCTATAAATTCATTTCCATCGACAGTCACTTGTGACAACTCATAATGAAAACGAACAACTGTTTTGTCTTGAACAAGCATGGTTTTACCTTGATTATTTCTCAATAATTTTTTGACGTTTGGCTAACAGGCTAATATCTGAAAGTCTGCATTTATATCGACGCTAAATTAGCACAAAATCATAGCCAAAGGAGCGTAATTTTTGTTAGTGCTTTGCAGCCTTATTGATATTTGTACAAGTACTCAACAAAACGTTGCTGCGAAATAGAAGGAGTTAAATCTTTAGGTTGTAATAACACCACTTCCCAGCTAATCCGGGGACGAATGTTTATCAATTTAATTCTGTCTGGATTAATAAAGTATTTGACTGCTTCATCAACAATGGCAATACCACAGCCATGATCGACCAGTTGGCATATTGACTGTTGTGTTCTTGCCTCCAGCACAATGTTAGGGTTAATCTTGAGACGTGAAAATATACTGTCGATTTCGCTTCTAAACGGGCTGCCGAACATCAATGTAATCAGCGGATACTTTGCAATTTCTTTTATAGCAACGTGTACGCATGAAGATAATTCATGGCCGACAGGTACCGCACAAACTGCATTCTGCAACCGAAATAAATCCGTATTGACATTATGCTGCTTTACATTGGCAGTGATACTCAAACCGATATCGAATTGATTAGACTGGATACGATCATAAATTTCGTTTCGATTTGAAGATTCAAGTTCGATTTTTACACCTGGATAATCTTGATGAAAATCCGCAAGAACCCGGGGTAAAAAACCATCCATCAGCACGGGCAGCGCCACAATCCTTAGATGCCCATAATCCAGATGTGAGATAGCCTGCGCTTGCTGTTCTATCTTTTCCAGCCCGATATAAAAACGATTAACCTGTGTTTCCAATAGTTTAGATTCTACTGTCGGTTCAATATGATTAGCATGACGCACAAATAGTTTTAACTGCAAATGATATTCAAGGTCGGCAATCAAGCGGCTAACTGCCGGTTGAGAAACGGCCAATGATTCCGCCGCCAGCGTGATTGATCCGCTACGCATGACTTCCCGGAAGGCTTCTATCTGTCTATATGTAATCGAATATGCGATGATGAACGTTGCTTAATCATGAATTTATTTAGCATAACATAAAGTTATTCTAGATGAATAAATTATGATTTGCTCTTATGCTTGATCCAAACTAAAGTTTGCTAAGCATCAGTGGCTTATGCATTTAAGAGTAGTTATCACAATGGATTGGGCGACCTTATCAACTGTAACCTTAGTGGCTTCGATTCTGCAAACCGTTACCGGTTTCGGATTCGGGCTGTTATGTGTGCCGATATTCTTATGGGTCGTCGATTCGCTGGCCGCCATTCAGCTCGTCATCATCGTCACTCTGGTGATGTCATTGGCAATTCTGCCGTCTGTTAAAGGTGATGTGGTTGCCAAGTTGCTCATCGTTTTTGGTGCCGGCTGTCTAATTGGTTCTCCTATTGGAATTATGTTTTTTGATCGGTTGAACCTGGATTTGATTAAATTGTTTGCCGCCATAGTCATTTTAATCATTACCCTGTGGAATGCGTATCTATATTTTGCGCCTATGGTTCTTAAACGAGATGTAATTAAGAAATCCCATCAAGGCAGACAACCCGTGCAATTCTCCGTAGGTATTGCATCGGGCATTCTTGGTTCTACACTGGCCATGCCTGCACCGCTGGTCATGCTTTATTTGTCCGGTACTTCTTATAAAAAACAGGCGATACGTTGCACAATTTTAGTTTTCTTTATACTTGCCTACGGGCTTGCTTTGGCTTGCCAGATGGTGACTATAGGTGTTGAAAAGCAAACCTGGGTAACCGCTGCAAGCCTGTGTCCTGCTGCACTATTAGGGGTATTTATCGGTCACAGGCTTGCACCCAGCTTGAGTGTCTTTTATTTCAGATTAATCGTATTTGTAACCTTGCTCATTACCAGTTTGGTCATGCTGGTCAATGTTATCAGCGGTTGGGGAGGATGATGCAACCATGCTTTTGAGGATAAAAATTTGTTAAGCGAAAAAGTCAAAAATAAGTACCCGTGGGTACAGCTTGCTCATGCGCCCACACCGTTGGAGCGAATGAATAATCTTTCTAAAGATTATTCGACCGGGCAGCGAGACGTTAATCTCTGGATTAAACGCGATGATTGTACCGGCCTGGCGATGGGCGGTAACAAAGCACGCCAGCTTGAGTTTTATCTTGGCGATGCATTGGATCAACAAGCCGATACGATTTTAACCACAGGCGCTATTCAATCAAATCATGTGCGTATGACTGTGGCTGCTGCGCATAAGTTAGGCATGTACTGTGAAGTTCAACTGGAAGAACGCGTTTCTGACCGACCCAGCGCATACTATCAGTCAGGCAATCCGTTCTTAGTCAGCATGTTAGGTGCCAAAGTGCATAAATACCCGGTCGGTGAAGACGAAGAAGGTGCCGACCGTGCTTTGTACCAGCGCGCAGAAGAACTCAACCAACAAGGTAGACATGCTTATGTAATCCCATTAGCACCCAATCATGCCCCACTAGGCGCACTGGGCTATGTTTTAGTTGCTGAAGAATTATTGCAGCAACTGGGGCAGCAATCGCTTGATGCTGTAGTCATCGCTTCCGGCAGCGGCTCAACACATTCTGGCTTGTTAGTCGGTCTACGTGCGCTGGGTTGTAATGCCAACGTCTATGGTATTTGTGTACGCCGTAATGCCGAATTACAAAAAGCGAGAATGTTTAAACGTTGCCAGGAAGTAGCACAAATGATCGGGCAACCGGACTTAATCACTGAGTCCGACATTATTGTTACTGACGCCGTTTTAAGCCCGGGTTACGGACGTTTAAATGATGCGACCACCGAAGCGATTTATAAAGCCGGTAGACGCGAAGGAATTTTACTGGACCCAACCTACAGTGGTAAAGCCATGGCGGGCCTGTTTCACTTGTTAGACAAAAAAGATTTAAATTTACAAGGCAATATCGTTTTTCTACATACGGGTGGCGCACCAGGCGCTTTTGGTTATCCGGAGTTATCAAGTCTCAACCTTGAGCATTCTTCCGAATAGCTCAATACGAACAGTTTTTTATCAACACAGACATTTTCAAACAGGAGTTTTTATATGAAAAAGTTACATTCAATCAGTTTCGGCCTGGCACTTGGCCTTTTCTCTCTTTCCTCGACGAGTTCGGCACAGGAAACTTTTGTTACGATCGGTACCGGTGGACAAACTGGCGTGTATTACGTCGTCGGCCAATCTATTTGCAAAATGGTTAACCGAAGTACCGATGAGCACAACATCAAATGTACAGCACCTTCAACAGGTGGTTCAATCGCTAACCTTAATGCTATCCGTGCAGGTGATCAGGACATGGGGGTTGCCCAATCTGATTGGCAATATCATGCCTATAACGGCACCTCAAAGTTTGAGGAACAAGGTGCTAATGAAAAAGTCAGAGCTGTATTTTCTGTTCATCCAGAACCGTTTACGGTTGTAGCAAGATCGGATTCGGGAATTAAGAGCTTTGATGATTTACCTGGCCACCGTGTGAATATAGGTAACCCAGGATCCGGCCAACGCGGCACCATGGAAGTCATGATGTCACTTAAAGGTTGGGATAAATCTACGTTCTCCCTGGCTAGTGAACTGAAATCAGCCGAACAGTCTCAGGCACTATGCGACAATCTGATTGACGCTTTCGTTATTACAGCAGGCCACCCCGTTGCTAATATCAAAGAGGCTGCAACCAGCTGTGATGCAATTGTAGTACCGGTGACAGGGCCTGAAGTTGATCAATTGGTGGCTGAAAATTCTTACTATGCAGTCTCAAACGTCGCTGGCGGTATGTACAAAGGTACTGACGAAGATGTACCAACCTTTGGTGTGCTGGCAACCTTCGTCTCTTCTTCAGATGTTCCAGAAGAGACGATTTACAATGTGGTTAAATCAATATTTGAGAATTTTGACCGCTTTAAATCTCTACATCCGGCATTTGCTTATCTTGAGCCAGAAACCATGGTCAAAGACGGTTTATCAGCACCTTTACATGATGGTGCGGCTAAATACTTTAAGGAACAAGGCTGGATAAATTAACACATTACGCCGTTTCCCTCTTGGTGTGATTGGCGAGTCGTCAGGCTCGCCATTTTCATCTATCCATCAGTGCCTGTTTTTTAGTGGCTGTAGCTTGAAATAAGTTAAACAGCGCCATAACCATTCCAGTGGCCCAAAAGCAAATCGCTTTAACCACCATTGACTTGCATACAGCTGCACAATCCAAATCAATAAAATAATCAACAGCAACTGCCAACGATTCAGTGTTCCATAAAGACCTAGTCCAAAACCATAGAATACATACGTTGCAATTAACGACTGGGCTATATAGTTAGTAAATGCTGTGCGGCCCACTGCAGCGAATTTTTCCTTTAGATCAAACCACAGTGAGCTTTGGCACCAAAGCATTATTGCTGCAAGGTAAGCACTGGCAATAAATGGAGTAGCGATATTATTGGGAACCCGGCCCATCAGTATTCCGTAGTGCCAATGCCAGCCTGACTTAATTGAGAGCACCAGACCAATCACTGATAACGGCAGACCCACGGCAAAACCAACCACTAACATTCGCCGATAAAAATCCCGGCTGCGCTGCGCACTTAAAATACCTGCACGAAAAAAGACCATTCCGATTAACATCATTCCTAAAGCGCGACTAAAGCTATCCAACAGCAGCATGGTATCGATTAATTCCTGGCCTTGGTTATCCGGGTAGTCACCTTCACCCAGCCGATAGGCAAGTTGTGCAGAGTAATTACCTCTGAATATCGTCAGATCACGTTCAATACTTGCTCTCGAGGGTTGCCAATAATCCGCCAAAGTGTATTGGCTTTGAGCATCATAGTTTGGCAACTCCCGCTGCTCAAATACACTATAAAATGTTGGAATAAAATAGATGATTAAGCCAAGAACAATAAGCAATTTATCGGACAGCTTACGCAAGAAGTACAATGGTAAAGCCAGTAATGCGTAAACCAGCAAAATATCACCCACCCAAATAAAAACACCGTGAATAATGCCAAACACTAATAACCAGAGATTACGCATAAAATGGTTCACAAACGGTGTTTTCCCCTGGGCTTCGATTTTCGACGTCATTAATATCACACCAGCACCGAATAATAGTGAGAACAACGCCATAAACTTTTGATCGGCGAGCACATGGGTTAACCCATAAATCAGTTGATTCAACCGGTTATCGGCACCGTATGCATGTGGATTAAAATACGCTGCATCGGGCATGGCAAAACTGGCAATGTTCATTAATAAAATGCCGAGTAAAGCAAAACCCCGTAGCACATCTATGGATGTCTTACGCTGATTCATTTACAAGCTATGAATTTCATCGTTGCGATACTATCAGAAGCAGCTTCAATCCATTAAACTCCAGACAACTAAAACCTAAATTTATTCATGTTCGACACAACCTCATTGTTGATTTTTATGGCTGCGTCAATCACGCTGGCGATAATCCCTGGTCCTGCGGTATTGTTTATTATTGCCCGCAGCCTGGAGCAGGGCCGACTTGCCGGTCTTGTCTCGACGCTTGGAATATCAGTAGCCGGCATTGTACATGTCACACTGGCCGCATTAGGGTTGTCGGCGCTGGTGCTGCAAAGTGCTTTGATGTTTAGCATTATTAAATATATAGGTGCAGTTTACTTAATCTATCTGGGCATAAAGACACTTTTTTCAAAACAGCCTGTTATTAAGGATATTACCGTTGAACCCATGAAGCATCGACAACTATTTTGGCAAGGCTTTATTGTTAATTTATTCAACCCCAAAACCGCGATTTTCTTTCTGGCGTTTTTACCCCAGTTTGTAAATCCGGCTAATGGATCGGTGACGTTGCAATTTATTATTTTGGGTTTGATTTTTGTGATTCTCGCTTTAGGCAGTGACAGTATTTATGCACTGATTGCCGGTTCGGCCAGGCAGTTATTATCACAAACTGAACGTGTTGCTAAAATTCAAAAATATTTTTCCAGCACTGTTTACATTGGGCTTGGCATTGCCACCGGTTTATTTTCGATTAATAAGAGTGAATAACGCGGGCTGAAGATTCTCGGTTCGCCCATTCTTCGCTGTTTCGGAATCATAGTTGATATTTACTCAGATGACTGATCAAGAGCAACTCAGTTTCCAGCAACTTGGGCCGGATGAGATCATTACTGCCATTGAAAGCCAGGGCTATTTGTGCGATGGCCGTTTGCTGGCATTAAATAGTTATGAAAACAGGGTTTATCAAGTTGGTATAGATGATGCAGAACCTTTGATTGCCAAGTTTTATCGCCCTCATCGCTGGTCTAATGAATGCATCCTCGAAGAACATAATTATTCATATGAACTGGCTGAGGCTGAAATCCCGGTAGTGACTCCAATTAGAAACGCTAATGGCAAATCACTTTTTCGTTATGACCAATTTCGCTTTTCCCTATTCGAACGTAAAGGCGGTTATGCCCTGGAAATCGACAACCTTGATCAGCTTTATCAAATTGGACAGTTCATGGGCCGTATTCATGCCGTCGGAAAAACCAAGCCATTTGAATATCGTCCTGAAATTTCCATTGAAAGTTATGTCATTGAATCAAAAGATTATTTGCTAAAAAATAATTTTATTCCGCAGGATTTAATGAGTGCATATACAAGCCTTGTCGATAATCTTGTTGATCAAGTCCATTGGTGTTTCGAGCGCGCCGGCAGTATTCAAACCTTGAGGCTACATGGTGATTGTCATCCCAGTAATATTCTGATTCGCGATGAGAGTTTACACATTGTTGATCTTGACGATGCCAGAACCGGCCCGGCTGCCCAGGATATCTGGATGTTTTTATCCGGTGACAGGTCAGATCAAACCCGAAGCTTGAGTGAACTCTTAGAGGGTTATACTGAATTTTGTGATTTTGATGCACGTGAACTTCACTTACTCGAAGCTTTGCGTACCATGCGTTTAATTTATTACCACGCCTGGTTGGCTCGGCGTTGGGATGATCCGGCATTTCCCAAAGCATTCCCCTGGTTTAATGAACAGCAATGTTGGGAAAACCATATTCTTAGTTTAAGAGAGCAAGCGGCAAACATGAGTGAAGAGCCGTTGCAGTGTTGGTGATTACCACTGGCAATTATTCGGAGTGAGGCAATCCGGATTTGCATTGATATCATTCACCGAAAAATAAAACATGCATCCAAACGAAAACCCCCTCTACCTCCCCCTGAAAGGGGGAGAGCTGGTTCCTCCCCTATCAGGGGAGGTTAGGAGGGGTTTTCATTTTTGGCCCTTACTACCTTTCACATCTCTAGGTTGCACCAGCGTCAATCCTATAAGTAACAACAAAATTGCCAACCAGATCCAGGCTGAGTGCTTATCCTGAAAAATCAATACTCCCCATATGATTCCAGCAACGGTAACGATATAGGCGGCTTGGCTGGCAAAAACTGGTCCGGCCCATAGAATTAAAAGCGTGATCAAAAAATAATCCAGTAAAGTAATTAGCGCTATAGTCAAGATTGAGATTTCCATGGCACCCATTGGCCATGATGGAATGATAAATGTGCCGGTCAATACGACTACAGGCGTCAAGATTATAGTTGTTGAACTGAAAACCAAAAATAACAAACTGACCAGATCCGAATTCTGAGGGATTTTTGTTTCGATAAACAAATGCTCCAGTGCATAACATCCCGCAGCAGCAAATATGAGTAACAAATAAAACGTATCACCCATACTTGGCAGGCTTACCTCGGGAAGAAAGATAAGTGCTACTGCACATGCGCCTAAACTAATTCCTAAAGCTCTACCAAATGTCCATTTTTCACGCTGCAACAAAATTGCACCTGTTAGCGTCAAAATTGGAACCAGGGCTATTGCTATTACAATCAAACTTGCTTGAAGTTGCTGCGCTGAGTAAAAGAAAAGAAGATTTGGAATAACAACACTTATTAAACCCCAGACAAAACAAATCTTCAGGAAACCAGGATCAATATATTTGATTTTATTAGTTACGCATATAATCAAACCAAGTATGGTTGATGCGATTAAGACAAACCAATAAACACTCCCTAACGGATTAGCGCCATTTGCCATGGCGACTTTCATCCATGAAAAAGTCGAGCCATATAGAATCCCTGAAGTTAAAAGAAGACCCCAACAAACAATTTTGCTTTTTTTGAACTTTGTTTCAACAGTGGTCATGTTTCGGAGAATTAAGGCATTATCACAACTGTTTGACTGACTGTTCTGAATGTATATCTCTGGGCTGCACCAGCGCCAAACCACAAATCATCAAGGCCAACGAAGCCCAAACCCAGCCGGAATAAGTCTCTCCTAAAAGGATCGCACTATAGAACACACCAGAAATTGTAACTATATAAGCGACCTGCCCGGCAAACACCGCACCACTGATATTCACCATCCATACATAACTCACATAAACTGCGGTATGAATAAATGAGGAGCAAATTAACGCAATTTCAGCTGACCCAAAAGTCTGAGTTAAATCAACCCACGACCCAATTGCCAAAGCCAGGGGCACAGCTAAAATCAAGCCGACAATAGAGGCTCCATATATTGTTGCTATCGGGTTGTAATTACAGTGATTTTGGGTTTCGATGTAGTTACCTTCTACACCATAACAAAGCGGTGCCATTAGCGCGATGACTACAAAAATCGCTTTATCTGGATCCGGCAAACTAGCATCCGGACCTATCAACAGGGCGATAGCCGTAATACCGAGCAACACCCCCAGCATACGAATCAATGAAAATCCTTCCAGCCTTAAAACCAAAGCGATTAATAAAGCAAATATCGGCACACTGGCAATGATAATGGCGTAAACACCGGCAGGAATGTGTGCTATAGCGAAAAACGAAAAACTATTGGGCAACAATGTCCCTAATGAAGCAATCACCAAATAGTGAAGCAAGGACTTTCGATCTGTTCGCGGTTTGATATTTTTGGCATAACAATAAACACTTAGCACACAAACCGCGATCAATAATTGCCAGACGATTAACCCTAATGGTTTATGCCCGGTTGATACCGCCGTTTTCATCAGCGGTATAGTTGCACCCCAGGATAAACCCATGGCGACCAATGCGGCAAACAAACGGATTGATCGCACAATCAACATTCACACTCATTCATCTGGCGAGTATATGCCAGAATACGAACCGTGAACCAGTACAAATATAACTACACATGTGTGACCAACACTTTAAAATCAGTTGGATGAATAAAATGGCTCCCGCATCAGTTATCTCTGCTGCTGTTACAGCGGCTTTTGTCGGTTTTGCAGGCTCAGTAGCGTTGATTCTAAAAGCAGCAGAAGCGGTCAATGCCAACCCGGCGCAAACTGCCTCGTGGATAACAGCACTATGTATTGGTATTGCAGTGACCAGTTTTTATCTAACTTGGCGTTTTCGTATGCCAATTATTACCGCCTGGTCGACCCCCGGTGCTGCATTGATTGCATCCTATTCGGAAAAAATCAATCTGGAACAAGCCGTCGGAGCCTTCATTTTAGCCGCTTTATTAATAATCATTACCATGGCAATCAAGCCATTGAGTGAGCTGATGAAAAGAATTCCTACCACGGTCGCGGCGGCCATGTTGGCGGGTATTCTGATTAAGTTCGCCCTGGATGTTATTGGTGCTGCTCAAATCGCACCGCTTTTTGTGCTGATTCTGGTGCTAGTATTTTTTATCGTACAGCTACGTAGTTTAGCTCTGGCAGTTCCAGCCATTTTAGTCATAGGAATTGTAATGAGTATCTTTACGGGTCAAATTTCGCAGCAATGCTGTAATGTTCAGTTATCAACGCTGTCGCTGGTACAACCTGTTTTTGAGGTGCCGGTTTTAATTGGCCTGGGTGTACCACTTTACTTCATCACCATGGCATCACAGAACTTAACCGGCCTGGCCGTGCTCAAGGCCGATAACTTTACCTTCTCACCGGCAGGTTCAATCATCCCAACCGGTGTCGTTTCATTGTTGCTTGCTCCATTTGCAGCACACGGTGTTTGCTTAGCAGCAATTACCGCATCCATTTGTTCGGGAGTCTCTTGTCATCCTGATCGCGATCAGCGTTGGAAAGTAGGCCCGGTTTACGCCTTAATGTATGTTTTGTTTGCGCTATTCGCTCAGGCTTTTGTCGAGTTTCTATTAGCGTTACCTGCCGTACTGATTACTACTTTCGCAGGCTTGGCATTATTCGGACCATTAAAAGGTTCACTCAAGTCAGCACTAAGCGGCGACAACAAGGAAACAGAGGCTGCTGTAGTCACTTTTGTCGTCACCATCTCCGGCTTGACCCTGTTTGGAATTGGCTCAGCATTATGGGGCTTGATTGCCGGTGTAATCATTCTAGGATTACATCGCCTCAAGAGTGACACACAAGTATCATCCTGAGGTGTCCCAGCCTTCGCAGGGACAGGCTTTAGCACCGTGAGGATCTCCATAACACTGCTCGGGCATTAAGCGTCGGTTACATTAATCCGATCAGAAGCTAGACCATACAGATTCCTCGGCTCGCGTATCGCTCACTCGGAATGACAATTCTGTGTCATCCTGAGCAACGCGAAGGATCTGTTTATAAAGCCTTCTACCCTTTCAATACCAGTTCTCTGATAAATCGATCCACTTCGGGTTTTTTAAAACTAATCAGAGATTCTTTCTTCGCTCTACGCCAACCCTTGAGTTGTTTCTCTCTAGTAATCGCCGAGTTGATGCATGATGTCGATTCAAAATAAACCAACTTTGTACAATTATATTTGTCTGTAAAGCCTTTAATGACGTGATTTTTATGCTCGAAAACTCTTCGCATCAAATCATTCGTAACACCTGTATAAAGAACCGTGTTATTACAATTAGTCAGGATATAGATATAGAACGATTTATCATCCATGATACTCAGATTCCGTTTTTAATCGAATACATATCTTATCATCAAGATTCTTAAGCTAGTGTCATCCCGAGAGAGCGACAATACTGTGTCATCCTGAACCACAAAGTGGCGTGAGGATCTCCATAAGACTGTTCGGGCATTAAGCGTCGGTTACATTAATCCGATCAGAAGCTAAACCATACAGATTCCTCGGTTCGCTTGTCGCTCGCTCGGAACGACAATACTGTGTCATCCTGAGCCACAAAGTGGCGTGAGGATCTCCATAAGACTGTTCGGGTATTAAGCGTCAGCTACATTAATCCGATCAGAAGCTAAACCATACAGGTTTCTCGGTTCGCTTGTCGCTCGCTCGGAATGACGATTCGTTTATTTGATGCTTGACAACAAAAGCGGATACAGACTAGCATTACAACTATGAATATAGTGTCCTTAAACAACACTCTACTACTTGGCCTGCTCTAAGCAGTTCAAGGGCACTTACACACCAACAGGTCAAGTAACATGAATATTTTCAACACACACACTAACACTACCAGCCTCTTACTACTGCTGAGCCTAGGCCTAGTCATCGGTCTTCGGGTCTAGAATGTGGTACCCGGCGGCCAGTTCCTAACCGCCACAGTTAAAAACCAAACTTACAGACTTTTAGGAATGAACCATGTCAGCAACTACAAAACAGAATTTCGACCATCGCAAATATCGGCCTTATCCGCCGTTAAATCTGCCTGATCGTACCTGGCCGGATAACATGATCGAGCAGGCACCGATCTGGTGCAGTGTTGATCTACGTGACGGCAACCAGGCATTGGTTGAACCCATGAATGTGGAACAAAAGTCACGGCTATGGGATTTGCTGATTGAAATCGGCTTTAAAGAAATCGAAATCGGATTTCCGGCAGCTTCTCAACCTGACTTCGACTTCACCCGCATGATCATTGAAGAAAACCGCATTCCTGATGATGTCACTATTCAGGCGTTGGTGCAGGCTCGTGAACCCTTGATTGAGCGTACTTATGAAGCACTGCAAGGTTGCAAGCAGGCCATTGTGCACGTCTATAACTCAACGTCTACAGTGCAACGCAAGCATGTATTCGGGCTTGACCGTGCGGGCATTACCAACATAGCTGTGCAAGGTGCACAATGGGTAAAAGAATATGCCGACAAACAAACCGGTACCGATTGGACATTCCAGTATTCACCGGAAAGTTTTACCGGCACTGAAATGGATTATGCGGCCGAAGTTTGCAATGCTGTCATTGATGTTTGGCAACCGACTGCAGATAAAAAGGTAATCATTAACTTGCCTTCAACGGTAGAAATGACCACACCTAATGTTTATGCCGATCAAATTGAATGGATGTGCCGTCATTTAAAGAACAGAGAAAATTTAATTGTCAGCCTGCACACCCATAATGATCGCGGCACTGGTATTGCTTCCTCTGAGTTTGGTTTGATGGCTGGTGCTGATCGTGTCGAAGGCACTTTGTTCGGCAATGGCGAACGTACCGGCAACCTGGATATTGTTACTATGGCCATGAATATGTACAGCCAAGGTATCGACTCGGGCTTGAACTTCGCCAATATGGACGAAATCCGCCGCTGTGCTGAATACTGCACCCAAATCGATACGAATCCGCGTCATCCGTATGTCGGTGAGTTAGTTTTTACAGCATTCAGTGGCTCTCATCAGGACGCGATTCGAAAGTGCCTGAACGAGTATCAAGCAGATGATCCCTGGGATATTGCTTATTTGCCGATTGATCCGAAAGATATAAACCGTGATTACCAAGCCGTGATTCGCATTAACAGTCAATCCGGCAAAGGCGGTGTCGCTTATATCATGGAACAGGATTTCGGCTTCAAAATGCCACGAGCGCTACAGATTGATTTTAGCCATGTGATTCAAAAATATTCGGAAGAAACAGAAACGGAAGTGCCCAATCATGTTATTTGGGAAAGTTTCCAGAATGCTTACATCAACTGCGATAAGCCACTCTCTTTGCTTGCTTATACGATCAGTCAGGATGTGCAAAAGCAGGCCGATACCATTAGCGTGCGCCTACAAGAAGCAGATGGAACCGAGCAAACATTAAGCGGTTCAGGTTCCGGTCCAATTGAAGCATTCGTTAGCGTATTAAAAAATCATTATGACTTGAGCTTTAACCTGATCGACTACCATGAACATGCGATTGGCGCCGGCTCAGATGCTAAAGCCGCTTGCTACATCCAGATCAAAGTCGAAAATCAGTATTATTTTGGTGTGGGCCTGGATAGCGATATTATGACGGCTTCGATGACGGCCGTACTGCGCGCTATCAACAATGCAATCAACGCCAACTCAGCTATTCAATCTGTTGATGCAAAATCAGCTTGATTCTGGTTTAGCTTTAGGATTGGCAGTAGAAACGTCTATTAATGGTAAAAACTGGGCAGTGCGTATGCGGCAGCGTGCATTACCAATGTATCGGCGAGCCAATGCACATCACAGTATGTCATTGTACTTGGTGTCAGAGGCGAACGGGGGCAGCATTTGGCATCGAAGTCGTCTATAAGGATGAACAGATTGTCTTTGATGGTGAGTTGTCGCATTACACACATAAATCAGACGAATCAAAGCGCTGGTTAAAAGTATTTTTTTGCCCTAATTGTGGGACAAATTTAGGATTCATCTTGGAAGCTGCAACCGGTATCAGAACAATAGCTGCCGGTACATTTGATGATCCAAGCTGGATTAATGCAAAAGATTACACTTTTAAGCACGTATATCTAAAATCAAAACAAACCTGGTCAGAAATTCCAGATGGTGTTGAAAAATATCAAACACATTTTCGTAAATAACAGCAGTTCTTTAAGGCAATTAAAGTTGATTTGGCTCAAAAGGTAATAAAGTTTTCCGAATCCTTATCACCCAACAGTAGTAAAGTTCGATCGACATAATGCGATACAATAATTCTAATTACTTCAGCATTTTAAATATCCATGATTCGAATTGCCTGCTGGCAGCAGTTGGATAATTAGCAGAAATTAGCCAATAACCACCCAGTATTAATGGCTTGCACATTGGTAGTTTAACAAGAGAACCCATGCTTAGTTCTTTTTGGGCCATGAATTCTGAACTTAACACCATGCCCATTCCACTAGCTGCTGCATGAATGGCGGCATCGTCTGTATCGAAACGGTCTACAATATTTATACTACCTTGAGGTAGGTTATTAGCCTGCTCCCATAGCTGCCAATCCCAATCTGTCGAATTACTGGACACTGCAGGTATACGATGATATTCCAGAATATTGTTGTGCTGATACTTCTGCAACAATAATGGCGATATTAAGGGCTGACAGGTTTCTTTTAATATCAGCTTGCCATCCAGGTTTTTGACATGATCAGGCCTATAAACCAAAGCAATATCAATTCCAGGTGTCAAATCGAATCCTGACTCATGTGTAGTTTCGACTCGTACACGCACTTTAGGAAATTTAGTTTTGAATTCTTCAAGCTTTGGAATCAACCAGCGCATGGCCAACGATAAACCCACCCTTATGACTAAATGATTAGAACGCTGTGTCAAACGGTTGACAGCATGATCAATTGAAGCCAATGCAGGTTGAATCTCCTGGAAAAATTGCCGGCCCTGCCGGGTCAATGTAATCGAGTTATGTGCGCGTTTAAACAATTGCACATGAAGACTTTGCTCCAGAGACTTGATTTGATGACTAACCGCACTGGGTGAAACACAAATCTCATCAGCTGCTTGTTTTAAGCTGCCATGCCTGACCACTGCCTCAAACACACGCAAGGAGTTCAGTGATACGTGATTATATCCTGCATCTATTTTTTTCATGCTGATTGAATTTTAATCCTTTGATTTGCTAATCCCAAAGTGAGATAAATTCAATCATCTTAACAAACAAATTTCACTTTTGGTAACTGCAATATCAACAAACTGTCAGGCCGTATTGTGGGTAACTGCAAGTACAGCACTGTTTTCCATTGTGTTTGCTTCAGGCAAGTTTGCCGGCGAAAGCGCCTCGGCGCTACAAATTCTACTACTACGCTACATCAGTGGTTTTAGCACTCTTATTTTGTTCAACTTCGGCACAGGTAATAAGTTACATGCCCATCAAAGCCAGGTGCCATTAACTCACCTGGCCCGTGCCATTTGCGGTTCATTTGGAGGTGTTTGTGCAATTTATGCAGCTCAAAATATGCCCATTGTTGATGCTACAGCTATCGGCTTATTGGACGGCGCCTTAGTTGTATTGCTAGGGATTTTTATTCTAAAGGAAACAGTTTCTGCAAAACATTGGCTGGCAATACTAATCTGTTTTGCTGGTGCAATGAGTATGCTAATCGATAAAAATGTTTTTGAAACATTGAATATGAATTACATCTGGCCTGCCTCAGTGGCGCTGCTCGGCGCGGTGCTTATTGCTTTGGAATGTATTTTGATTAAGCAATTATCAGTCAAGGAAAATCCCATGACCGTACTGTTATATGTGAACTTTTTTGGTATGGTGCTACTGCTGTTTCCGGCACTATTTTCCTGGCAATCTACAAAACTTACCGACAATCTGCCATTTCTGGTTTTGGGTCCATTAGCAATTTTTGCCCAATATCTAACCATTAGAGGGTATCGACTCGCGGACGTAAGCATCGTTGGCCCAGTGAATTATTCCTGGATTGTGTTTGCTGCAATAATAGGTTTTTTCTACTTTGGAGAAGAACCATCTATGACCACCATTTTGGGTAGTGTTTTGATTATGGGCGGTGGTGTGCTATTGGCCCGAATCCAGTCATGAACTATAAGACTTAACTTTATGTTTCATGGTTGGTAATATTTAAACTTTAAGCACTTCACAACTATATTATGCCCTCATATCACCTAGCACAATTGAATATCGCCAAGATGAAATTCTCACTGGAAGACCCAGTGATGACGGACTTTATCAATAATCTTGATCGCATTAATCAGCTTGCCGACACGGCGCCGGGTTTTGTCTGGCGATTGATCACAGATGCCGGTGTGATTGATCAATCAAATACCAAATTCTTTGAAGATGATACGCTGGTTAATATGAGTGTCTGGAGCGATATTGAATCACTGCATAATTATGTTTATCGGACTTCACATGCCAAGATCATGAGCCGCCGTAAGGAATGGTTTGAACATCTACGCGAAGCTTATACAGTATTATGGTGGATACCGGCCGGAACAATTCCAACGATTCTTGAAGCCAGGCAAAAGCTCGACTTACTTAGAGCAAATGGTCCTACGCCAGATGCGTTTACCTTTAAAAAATCATTTGCACCTCCTGATGCCCAGCATAATGACTGCTTTGCTGAATTTGAGGATTTATGCCCTGCCAGCTAAATGTTGTGGCTATCGATGCTTAATCACTAAATACAACTGCACATCAAGATGAACAAAAAACCGCACATCATCAACTTCGATGAATTAACCTATGAAAA
This sequence comes from Arenicellales bacterium, assembly GCA_028284225.1. Classification (GTDB taxonomy): domain Bacteria; phylum Pseudomonadota; class Gammaproteobacteria; order Arenicellales; family JAHEKD01; genus JAHEKD01. Next base: position 285,201 of record JANQSD010000022.1, on the reverse strand, counting down.
GCTCGAGTATGGTACTGCTTTTCAAGCTCAACTCGGACCTATCGCTAATCGGCTCGCTGCCGACAAGCTTGGCTACCGAATCACTAAACTGGCCGCCGGCAAACGTGCTTTTCCCAAACATGCACACTTTGCCAATGAAGAAATGTTTTTTGTACTCGAAGGTAATGGTGTATTTATTTTAGGTGATGATGAACACCAAATCCGAAAGGGCGATTTTATTGCGGCTCCGGCAAATCCGAAACAGGCCCACCAGATTTTTAATAACTCTGACCAGGAACTGGTTTATTTGTGCGTCAGCACGATGCTGGAGCCTGAAGTCGCCTATTACCCCGATTCAGACAAAATCGGCGTACTGGCCGGCAATGCACCCGGCCGCACAACAAAACCGGGTATTACAAAGTTTTTTCCGGCTGATTCGGATGTCGATTACTGGCAAGACGAGTCTGACTCTTAATTCCATAACGTTTTTATATATGTAGTTCCCAAACTACAGGCAAACTTTTTAATCAGTAACTACATTGTTGGTGTTTAAGTTTGTTTGCTTTGCTTGTTTAGGCAAAAACAGCGCCGCGATAAAAATTAAAAGTGCCGATAGGGAAAGCAATAAAAATAATCTGTCAAACCCATACGAGCCATGTATGACGGCTATCAAAGGCACGGCTGACGCACTGACCGTAAAACTGACTAGATAAGTCAGCGCATAGGCTCTACTTCGCCATTCGCTTTTTACCACACGCCCCACAAGAACATCATTAATCGGGATAGCGCCAAATACCACTAGCATAAATGCAATGGCAACAATCAGTGTTTGCAAGCCGGTTACATGTATCATCAGTGAAAGAAACAATGTTTGTAATAGTGCTACCCAGGCAAAAACAGCTCGAACACTGTGGTTATCTAACAAGTATCCGACGACTAGTTGGGCGAAGGCAGCAATAGTAAATACTATAAATGTATAGAATCCAATCAACGTGGCACTGCCTGCGAAATCGCCCAGTCTTTCCTCAAATATCTTGGGTAAAGCAAAGGTTGTGCTCTGGAAAATCAACCCGCCTAGTGCGGTGGTAAAAAGTATGACGGCAAAGATTCGACTTAACTGTGATTGCATTGAAGCTGAAGTAGCAGATGCTTGCAGATTATTTTCAGCTTGAATCGTCTCCAACTTATCCATCTTATACTCAAGAACAAAATACAATAGTCCTATGATAATGGCAAAGATCCCCGGCAGATAAAATGCACCACGCCAACCAATATTATCAATTAACAAACCTGTAACCAGGGCTGCGGATGCAACCCCCAAGTTGCCAAAGATACCATTGACGGCCAGCATTACTCCTGTCTTCTGACGTCCTTGCACAAGCATGGCTATGCCAACTGGATGATAAATCGCCGCAAATACACCAATCAGCGTTAACCCAACACCCACTGCTGCTGGACTATCAGCAAAACTGGTATAAATCGAGCTAATACCAATACCGACAAAGAAAATAACCATCATCGCTGAACGGCTCCATTTATCCGCTAACCAACCTGCGGGAAGAGCACAAAGACCAAATGCAACCAGGCCAGGTGTGGCATAGGGGATCAGCTCAGCATAACTCATTCCCCATTCGGTGTTCAGACGTAGAGCGGCCACACTGGCAAAAATCAGCATAAAAAAGTGATCCAGAAAATGACCAAGATTCAGGAAGAAAAATCTCAATTGATTAGTTTTCATGGCTAACACTCAGGTTGACTATAAAGCAAGTATGAGCATAATCTGATTGACGTGCTTATTGATTTAGGCCAAAAAATACTTTAAACACGCCAAAATGACACAATCAAAAATTACCTCCAAGATTGACGACGAATCACCATTACCCATTGTGAGTTACCACAATGAGCTGGCTAAAGGCGAACATATCCCGTTCCATCAACATCAACGGGCACAATTGGTCTATGCCAACAGCGGTGTAATGAGCGTTACTACCAAATCCGCGTGCTATGTTATACCTCCACAGCGTGCGGTATTGATGCCCGCTAATATGCAGCACCGGATAGATACAATTCGAACATTATCAATGCAATCGCTTTATATTCTGCCGAGCCTGATCACTGAATTTCCAGCTGAGCCTTGTGTAATTCAGATCACACCTCTTTTGCGTGAATTAATTGTCCACATGGTTTCATTAGGTAACGATTATCAAATTGACAGTCCACAGGGCAGATTAATGCAAGTGATTCTCGACCAGATATTGATTCAACCAACGCTTTCACTATCCTTGCCATTACCTACTGATCAGCGCCTGGTACGAATTACAGATGCGTTAATAAACAACCCTGCCGATGCCCGCAGCCTGGGCGAATGGGCGCACTATACCGGAGCAAGCAAACGCACAATCAATCGCCTTTTTTCCAAGCAGACCGGCATGTCATTCCAGTCCTGGCGCCAGCAGCTGAAGTTACAGCGTAGCCTGGAGTTATTAGCGGTTGGTGATAACATCACTCAAGTTGCCCTAGAACTGGGTTATGAGAACAGTAGTGCCTTTATTGCTATGTTTAAACGCTGCCTGGGCATAACGCCGACGCATTATCTAAAAACAACTTATCCCAACGCTATATAAATAGAAAATTATTACTACTTTATTGAAAATTTTCCTGGCTCCTGCACTTATTGGCCTCGCTAGTATTGTCGGGCGCTAATGGGGCGATAGATTAGCCGTTAAATTATAGTTAAGAGAATTAGTTGCAGATTGTTTACCTTAAGTACGCCTGAAATTGATCGGTTGAGCCATTAAATCGATTTAGGTCTACATTACCGTCAATGCCATCAATGGTGCCAGTCTGACTGTACTGCCAGAAATTCCACTTTTCCCATTTACTACTGATATCGAGTGTGTCGCTATACTCGGCAATCCAAATACCATAATTGTCGAATATATCTGCACTGCACATATTCTGTTCCCAAGTGCTTGGATTCGTGTAGATGATGATTGTTCCGTTAAGTTTTTGGATGACTGCAGCGGCGAACGCGTTGATTTTATCAATAACATCCTGGCATCGTAATTTTGCAAAATCATCTTTGTATCGTTCAACATCAATCACTGGCGGTAGTTCGCCAAGGCTAGTATCAAAGCATGTAAGAAAGAAATCGGCTTGTGTAACAGCATCTATTTCAGGATGAAAAAAATGATACGCCCCGCGCGGGATGCCTAGCGCCTGTGTTGCTGCCCAATTGGTTTCGAATTTAGAGTCCTTATCAGTTGTACTATCGGTACACTTGATGAAAGCAAACGCCGTGCCTGCATTGCTGACCGCTTGCCAGTCAACATCGCCCTGATAATGTGATACATCAATCCCCTGGACGGAGGACTCTTCATCCGCCATCACAAAATCAAAATGAGCGAACAAAGCAACAATAATTGAAAAAAAAGGTTTTATGTAAAAACCATCGCTAACATTGAACATGGCTTATTTCTCCGTGATTTTTTCAGCTTCTTCATTTTGTTGATAACCGAAATGATACAGGCCTTAGTATCATCTTGATTCTCCTTCTTTGGTGTAGTTTTTAATTATTCCACGATTATTATAATACGTCCGCGCTTAATAAACTTCGATTAATTTTCATTTCCAACCACTGACTTTTTATTGCAAGACAACCGAAATTTTTAGTTACTCTTGAAATTTATTTAGCAAACATCAGACATGTTACACTCAATAGCATAAAGGAGGATGTACCATGTCAAAATTAAAGCTTTTCCCCTATTTCTGTTTCTTTGCTAGCACTATAGTCATTTCACCAACTCACACTATGGCTCAGGATTACGAGTTACCTGTAATGACATTTTCAACTGATGCAGACGGCTATTTCGTTAATCGGACAGAATTAGACTATGTGGACTATATGTGGGCATCTTTTGTTGCCTTAAGTTGGCCAGCTAAGCCGGGTGTTCGAGGGCAGGCTGACACCACCCAAAATCAACCCGCAATTAAATCTCCATTAGTTTGGCAGACTTATGCCCAGCCTCAGGAAGCGTTACTACCACCTTCTTACTGGGAAAATTATCCGAGCTGGGATGACCTGCCACAGCTACCAGCTGGAATGACGGATAAAGCTATTGCCGAACTATGTGGCGGTTATGACCGGGAAACAGAAATTGCTCTGTATGATATTAATCAACCCAGTGAAAGTGCCCGCAAAGGACCAGTAGCTCCTTTGCAGGATCAATTTGGTCGCTACGTTCGCTATCAGGTCACGCTTAATAAAACCTTCTTTAATTATTTACGTGATAACGACTATTACAACGCACAAATACAATCTAAATCGGTAGCGATCAGCCAACAGGCACAATTCATGCAAGCAAAAAATTCACCTCAAGGCGGTTTTCGGGCCTTACCCTTTGATCAGCCTGGCAAAGTCGGAATGCTGGAAACCAAGGCAGCGTGGCGCATTCTTGACCCTGAACATGACGACCCAAAGCGTTACTATACGCAAGCAGCCGTTATCATCAGTCCAGACAGAACAAATTGTTTTCGTGGTACTGCAGCGTTAGTTGCTTTACATATACATCGTATTACTCGATTAAGTCACGTTGCGAGCACTTTTGAACAAATTGATAATGTCGAAATTCTACAACCGACTAATCAATCAGGGCTCAAACCCTCTTTTAATCCCGGCAAAGCTAACAAAACACAAGTCAATATCTGGCCTCCCTATGGAAATAGGGGTTTTAATGGTAATCTGCCAGCCGTTATCACTAGCAAAGATAATCTGGCGGATATCTGGAAGCGGCAACCCGTAAATATTTCACGTGCCAACGACATCCCATTGTGGTTACAGCTAATTAACAAGAGTTATCAGGACAGATATCAAAATTCGCCGCTAAAGTATTATCAAATGGTAAACGTTCAACATGTAGCTGAAAACTGCCGCATGAAGTTGACCGATAACTGGGCAAAACCTCAGCAATGGTCACCGAAAACCTGTCCGACTGCAAATATTGAACGGTTGATCAATTCAGCACTGGAGTCTTATACCCAATTGGTCGATCCCTACACGAATTTGCCTAAAAATTACAGTTGCAAAGGTTGTCACAGCAATGCCCGGCCTTGCGGGATATTGCAGGAAAATAAAAACCTTCAAACCTGGCGACCAGAATTCCAGGTCATGAGCTTTATTTTAGCCAAAGCGGTTTTTCCTGACATGCTGGTCACACCATCAGAGTATGCCTGTAATATTCCTCAGACATTACCTCCTGCAACTGATTCAGATAACATAACCGCTTACAAGAGCACTGATTACAACTGACTTTATAGTTCTATTGTTCCTTCGATCACAATGCTGGTTTGACCACCTATTAGAATCCGACCATCTAAATCGGGTTTGATATAAACCCGCCCCTGGCGGTTGATACTGGTACCCTGAGCCATAACAATTTCTTGGTTTAATCTACCTTGATCATATAACCAGCACGCTAAAGCCGAATTAAGCGAACCGGTAATCGGATCCTCACTCATGCCACTGGATGGCGCCAGCATGCGCACTTCATAGTCACATTCAGAGCCTTGAGGGTGTGCACCTAACAAGCCGACCGCTCTAAACTCAGGCCAGCGTACTTTCAAAGAATCTACAGCTAAAACTTGATCAGCATTTTCTAATTCCAGCACCTGCCAGACAGGTCCATTGTCTAGTTTGACAGTATTGATGACTTGTTCTGAATCGAGTTCCAGAGCATCTATGAGTTTATTTGATTCCTCACTCGGCAAATCATCAATCGAAGTCGGTGGTGCAATAAAAGCCGGAACTGTTCCCTGCATATTAATTTCTACAATACCAATAGCACATTCCTGGCGGATACTGTTTGGATCATGCGGCACTCCGCCTGCATGTAACCAGGCGGCACAGCTCCCTAAAGTAGGATGGCCGGCAAATAGCATTTCCCTGCCAGGTGAAAAAATTCGAACCTTGTAATCAGCCGATGGATCATCCGGTGGAAATAAAAATGTAGTTTCGGCCAGATTTGTCCAGGCCGCAAACTCCTGCATTTGCTGATCGCTTAAACCTTCTGCATCTATAATTACAGCCAAACCGTTACCTTTGATCGGAGTTGCAGAAAATACGTCACATTGTATAAATCTTCGTTGCATGAGCTACTCCCAAATTGAAATCTGTTCATGTTCCAAAACCTTTTGCACTGCTTCCCTCTCCAGTAGAGCCAAGGCATGTTTTGTCCAAATCGGGAATGTGGGTTTCATATCGAGCCCCAAACGATTTCCCCAACGATAAAAAACCAGAAGGTACGCATCAACAATTGAGTAGCTATTTGCTATAACCCAGAGATCCGGCAGCTCTTGTAATTTCTGCTCAATCATTTGATAAGACGATTCTAAATTCAGCATACCCTGGCGTTTAATGCTTGAATAGGCGTCAGGATCGTCTGCAAATCGCTCCACCCGCCAGATTTGCGCAACCGGCAAGGCATGCACACCACTGGCTAGCCAATTCATCCACTCCAGCGCCCGGGCAGAATTTATCGGTGAATCATCCAACAACTTACTATCAGAATATGTGCGTGCCAGATAGGTCATTATCGCTGGTACTTCGGTAATAACATCTGTTCCTGTATCCAGGACCGGTACTCTACCCTTGGGGTTAATTTCTAGATATTCCGCAGTTTTGGTTGAACCATCCATAGAAGAAACTAAATGAGTTTGATAAGGCCGACCAATTTCTTCCAGCACGATATGCGGCGCTAACGAACACGCACCGGGCGAATAATAAAGTTTCATGGTTGTTTCCTTGCAACAAATTCGTTTAAAAACTTTACTAACCTTGGATCCTGACACCAGGCTATGCTGAACCGAATCCAGGGGCTAGCGCGGCTATCTGCGGTAAAATGGTCGCCCGACATAAAATGAATTTCGTTTTTCAGGCCCTCATCAGCTAGCTCTTTACTATTCTCCAGCCACGGGAGTCTTACCCACAAGAATTCTCCATATTCAGGTATAACGAAAAACTCAAACCCTAGCTGCGAAAGGAACTTTATTGTTTTCTCTCGTGATTTCTGTAAACGTCCTACCAGGTATTGAATATGCTTGCGATAATTACCTTCCCGCAACAATTCATACACCACTCGTTCAGCAAGTTCGCTGGTACGTCCACCTAACCTGCGTGTTTGCAGTACATTTTCCACTAATGACTCGGGTAGCGCCAGGTAACCAATTCGAAGTCGTCCTGAGATCGTTTTGGAGTATGAATTAATATAAATCACACGGTTAAGCTGGTCTAAGGTGGCATAGCGAAGTGGCGATTCAAGATGAAATACACCAAACACATCGTCTTCAATAATCCGGAAATTATGTCGCTCAGCCATAGTCAACACCTGATGCATTACAGCCGGCAAAACAGTCAGATTAGTCGGATTCTGATTAACGCCTGAGGTGATGAATAATTTAGGCTGGTATTTACTGGCTAGTTTATCTAACGCTTCAATATCCGGCCCTTGCCTATTCCAGGGTACACCTAAAATCTTGACTTCAAGACTCTCCATTAGCTCACTAAGCATGTGATAACCCGGATCATCAATAAGCACAACATCACCACTTTTGAGCAAAGTACGGCAGACAATATCTATACCGGACAACGCGCCATTAACTGTGAGGATTTGATCAATACCGGCGGAAATCCCTATATTAATCAGCCTTTGCCGAAGCTGTTCCCGTAAGGGCTCATACCCATATATATTTGAGTAACCCTCTAATAATTCCGTTAATGAGCTACGGCCGACCTTACGTATTGCTTTTTCCAATCCGGCGTTTTCCAACCAGTTATAAGGCAGTGATCCACGACCAACACTTAAGAAGTTTTTGTTGGTTATCGCACCTCCAATAACGCCACAATTTTCACTTTCAATAATGTCATCGGTTAACTTTTTAGTTATCGAAATATCGGTAACATAAAAACCCGCTCCAGGACGTGATTGCAATAAACCATCTGCAACTAACCGATCATAAACCTGTACTACTGTAAAACGGCTAACGTCATTGATATCAGCAAAGCCGCGAATCGATGGTAAGCGGGTACCGGCCGGTAAATTTGATAATTCGATTTGTTCAGTTATCTTACTAACCAGATAATCTGTAATTGTACTGTCACCTCTACCAGTACAGTCAATGTGAAGTTTCATGACGTGTCAGCCTATCTATACCAATACAATAATGCTTTAAAATCAATGTATTATGCATTTTTATAGACCCCGATTGCAACTACTATTTGTTCATTGATATGGTTTATCTGCTTTTAAAATTAAATTGACAGTCAAACTTTAAATACGATTTAAACCATATTCAAATTGTTATAAACAATTATGTAAGGTGACGATATGTTAAGTAAAAGCAAATTCTTATTGTGCAGCGTTTTGATCTCTTCACTTGCCTGGGGCAATTCTACACGTGTCTCAGACCCACAGTTAGCCGACCTCTTCTCCGGTAAAGATATTTTTTTCGATATGAGAGAGAAGCAACAAACTAAGGGTTGGGACTCTGCTCATTTCCGTTTCCTAGCAGACGGCAATATGATCGGCTATTTATTCAGCAGTGACTTTTTGTCAGCCAAAACACCTGACAACGATGTGGATAATGGCAGCTGGATAATTCGTGATAATGAACTATGTATTCACTGGAATCAATGGGATGGCAGTACTGAAAATTGTTATGCTATTTATCTTGACGACAAGATCTATGTTGCAAAATCAGATTCGCAAGGATTGTTTAAGGGTGAATTTGACCCGCAGTATTAAAACGTATCGCCTTTGACACCGCCGACTGATTAACAGTCAGATTATGTGCCGCCCAAATAAAATAAACTCCTGTTACCTAAAATTCCTCTGTGAGCAGCCTGGGCGGCACATATCAAACAATAACTACAACTAACCCAGTTATTAACCAGGCTGTAAATTGAAATCGACTACTAACAACATGGCACACACTTAACTGATTATTTAGAATATGATTATTCAAATCATTGACGTAGCATGTCTTTAAATACCTGGTTACTTTTTCTTGTTGTCAGCATCGTACCGGTTGTTAGTCCGGGGCCGGCAATTTTTTTAACTATAAAAAATTCAATTACTCATGGCGCACGCCGAACTCTGTTTTCAGCAACCGGCAATGCCGTGGGCGTATCGGTTCTTGGCTATGCGGTATGCTTCGGTTTGGGTGCGCTAATGAATACATCTGCGCTACTGTTCACTACAATTAAATTGGTAGGTGCCGCCTATTTGATTTTTCTAGGCTATAAAGTCTGGAAGGATGACTCGATAGGCCGCACACAACATCATATCAATGTTCAAAACCGTTCCCATTTACGCTTGTTTTTTGAAGGTTTGTTCATTTCACTGACCAATCCCAAAGCAATTGCTTTATTGGCAGCGTTGTTTCCTCCTTTTCTGGATCAGAACAACGATTTATTTATACAGGCCAGCATTTTAGTTATCACTTTTTCTACGCTGTGTCTGATCAATCATATGGTTTTAATTTATTTCGCTGAAAAATTACAACATTTCTTAACTAATGATACTCACGCAGGGATTATTCGCCGTGTCTTGGGCGGCCTGTTTGTTAGTTTTGGAATCGGATTAGCGGCTCTACCTCGTTGATATTCCCTCAACTAAACTGATTAACTTAGCGTCATGCTTTCTAGTTGGTCAGTTAAAGATAACCAACTCTCTTCCAACGCCGTTAACTCCTTTCGAAGATCAGTCTGCTCGAAAATCAAATCTTCCAGTTTATGTTTTTGGTCGGGTTGGTAAATCGACTCATCTGCCAAGACTTTTTCTACATCATTAAGCCTGGTCTGAGTCTGGTCCATTTTTTTCTCAATACGCTTAATCCGATTTTTAATAGGCGCTTGTGCTTTGCGCAATTCAGCAGTGTGCTGACGTTCTAGCTTTTTATTGGTTTTGGTCAGACTGGCTGAGGGTTTTTCAATAGTTTGTGCTTCAGATTTCTTTAGCTCACCGCCATTGATCCATCGATGGTAGTCTGTGAGTGTGCCATCAAATTGCTCCACTCTGCCTTGATCAATCAACAAATATTCATCAACACTGTGACGCAGCAAATGGCGATCATGAGAGACAACAATTAGCGCCCCGGTAAAACTCTGCAGTGCTAACGTCAACGCACTACGCATATCCAGATCTAGATGATTGGTGGGCTCATCGAGTAGTAATACATTAGGTTTTTGCCAGACAATCAAGGCTAGAGCCAGGCGGGCTTTTTCGCCGCCTGAAAACGGCACAATTGGTTCCACTGCTTTATCGCCATGAAAGTCGAATCCTCCGAGGAAGTTTCTGGCTTGTTGCTCACTTGCTTGTGGAGAGATTCTTTGAATGTGGGTCACCGCACTCGCATTCAGATCCAAAGCCTCAAGTTGATGTTGGGCAAAATAGCCGATATAGCAATGCTCACCTTTAACTATTTCTCCAGTAAACGGGGTTAATTCACCTCGAATACCCTTTATCAATGTCGACTTACCGGCACCATTGACGCCCAGCAATCCTATCCTGGCACCTGGATGTAAACTTAAACCAACATTTTCCAGAACTTTATGTGCACCATAACCAAGTGCGATATCACGTAAGGTAATGAGCGGGTTGGAGGTTTTCTCGCTTTCAGTAAATTCAAATTTAAATGGACTGTCAATCTGCACACTGGCTACCAGCTCCATGTTATTGAGCTGCTTGATACGACTTTGAGCTTGTTTAGCTTTACTGGCTTTGGCTTTAAAGCGAGTAATAAATTTTTGAATGTGCTTGATCTGTCTTTGCTGTTTGTCAAAATTGGCTTGTTGTAATGCCAGTCTTTCAGCACGTTGTTTTTCAAACGCTGAGTAATTGCCCTTATAGAAGTTCAGTTTTTTGGATTCTATATGTACAATTTCTTTCGCCACATTATCAATAAAATCACGATCATGAGAAATTATGATTAGTGTACCCGGGTATCGCTTTAGCCATTGCTCCAACCAAAATGTCGTATCCAAATCAAGGTGATTGGTCGGTTCGTCTAATAACAAAACATCTGATGGGCTCATCAGTGCTTTAGCAAGATTCAAGCGAATACGCCAACCACCGGAAAATGAATTCACCGGATTGTTTAATTCGTCATTAGCAAACCCCAATCCACTCAACAACTCTGCCGCTTTACTCTCTAGTTGATAGCCGCCGATAGTCTGAAGTTCTTCATAATGATGACTTAAAGCGTGATTATCATCATCAGACTCGGCTTGCTGAATCTTGTATTGAATAACTCTGAATTGTGCATGACCATCCAAGACATAATTTAAAGCATCTGTGTCGCTGTCGGTTATCTCCTGAGCCATATGTGCGATCTGGCAATCAGATGGAACTGATGCATCACCCTTTTCTGCACTGATGTTATCAAGCAGCAATTCAAACAAACTGGATTTCCCACAACCATTACGACCGATCAAGGCAACTTTACGGCCTTCATAAATCGTCAGCGAGGTATCTTCCAGCACATTTTCTCGCCCACGTTGCAGGGTGATGTTATTCAGTACGATCATAGGTTCGAATTATAGGTTTGATATTAATTTGAATCTTGATTTTTATTTGACTCTCTGATCCCTCAAGAATAGGGAGATATAGTTCCTCCCCTATCAGGGGAGGTTAGGAGGGGTTCTTCATTAATGCCCGTTTCATTTCCCGGGAAAACAGTCATTTGCAAGACTGCAATTCATACAATTCTTTATCATTGCCGATCGTTTCGTTTCCCGGTGAAACAGATCGCGCCTAATCCGAATAGCTGAACCTTGAATCATTGCCGATGGAGAGGCGGTGGGGTCCAAACAATTCAATTAAAGATTTTGTAGGATGAGCTTGCTCAAACTCAATAATTCGTCTTTATGCTTTTCAGTCAATGGTGGAATAACAACCAACCTTAAGTAATTTTTGAAACGCGGCTGCAGAGAAAAAAACTCGCCCGGCAGAAAATCCAGTCCATCTTTATTCGCTTGTTGTCTGAGTTTTTTGGCATCTATAATTTTAGGCAACTTGACCCAAAGCGAATAACCGCCGCTGGGCTGAGTAATTTGCACACGATCTCGTAATTCTAAATCCAACATTTCTTTAGCTTGATTAATAGCACGCCCGATATCCTGCCGCCATTGCCTCAACTGACTCGGAAACCTTGAACCATTCAAATATAACGCCAGAGCCTTTTGCCGATAATACGAGCTGCCGATTTGGCTGACTGCACATTGGGTCATATAAGCATCTTTAAAGCGGCCTGGAAAACACCAACCAATTCGCTCACTATCACCCATCAGCTTTGAAATTGAGCTCACTAATAATACCCAGCCTTTTTTATCAAAACTTGCAATAAGCCTTGGATGATGCTCACAAAAACTAAGCTCAGCGCAAATATCATCCTCTATCACAGGCATGTTGTACTGATTAGCCCATAAGGCGATATCCCGTTTGAAATCGTCACTGATCGATACCCCGGTTGGATTGTGGCAAATAGGGTTAATAATCAATGCTTTTGCTTGACCCGAACTCATCACTTTTTTTAATAATATCGGATCAGGCCCAGCGGGCGTCATCGGCAGCTCAATCAGTTTTAACCTTAACAAGCTTAACAAAGCAAGGTAACCTGGAAATGCCGGAGTCGGCAGCGCTACTGCATCACCCGGACGGCAAATCACCCTCAGTGCATGCTCAATTGCATTCTGACAACCATTTGTAATTTGGATCTCAGCAGCGCTAATCCGCATTTGCCTTTTTAAAGCAAGCTCGGCTAACTTCTCCCGCAATTGAGCATTGCCCGCCGACATCTCAACTGCGGCTTTGGGTGGTGACGACAGGCTTTGTCGATAATGCCGTTGAAAAGTTTTGAATAAAGGGTTATCAGTCGGAACCACCATATTTACAAATAAATTTGATGCTCTATCCGGTGCGACTGCAGTGTTCAACCACTCTCGGGACTGCCGGGCTAATCGTGCGTCAGGTTCGAACTGCTCATAAGGTTGATAATCCAGTTCATCACTCGAGCTGGCAACAACGATACCTTTACGCGGTTGACTGAGCACCAGGCCGGTCTGAGCCAACATATCCATAGCAGAGCGAATGGTATTGACACTCACACCTTCGGTTTTCGCCAATTGTCGAATCGATTCCAGTTTCTCACCCGGCTTGCGTTGACCTGAACGTATTTGCCGCTCCAACTGCCGGGAAATTCTCATGTATGCAGGCTGCTGATCCATTCTGTGTCTATCAAAAATATAAAATATTGTGTCTGTGTCTATTTTGACAAAAAGTTTAGAATAAATCCAATATTTACGTATGAACACAAGATGTTTGAACATATTGAATTGTTGTTGCCTTTTATAACTGCCGCTTACACTATGTGGGCTACACCTGGGCCTAATAACATGATGCTGACTTACTCCGGTGCCCGATTTGGTTTTAAAGCTACTTTACCGCATATATTTGGAATCGAGTTTGGTGGTATTCTACTTATTGTTTTTGCCATCATCGGTCTAGAACCATTAATCGAGAAATGGCCACAAACCTTGCTTGTTTTGAAAATAATTGGCAGCAGCTGGCTGGTATTGATCGGCTGGAAAATGGCACGGGCCAGTCAAATTTCTGAAAAACCCGAGAATCAAAAACCAATGTCATTTATTGCTGCAACTTTATTTCAGTTCGTCAATCCGAAAGCAGTCGTTGCGACACTCGCATTAGTCAGTTTGATTTTGGTTGCCATGGAAACAGAACCCACATTACTTTGGGCTGTACTGTTGATCACTCCGCTATTGGGCTTTATAGCTGTAACACCATGGGTTTTCGCCGGGCAATCGATTCGAAGGTTCTTGTCCACACCTTTTCGTTGGACAATTTTTAGCTGGGTGACAGGTGGGTTAACCGCCGGTTGTGCATTATTTTTATGGATTTGATTGTTGACCCCCTCTAACTCCCCCTTAAAGGGGGAGAACTGATGATTCCTGGGTTTCTAATCATAGATTGAGGCAACTTCAATTCTAGCATTTTATGAAGCCCCGTTCCCTCTAACTCCCCCTGAAAGGGGGAGAACCAGGGGAGGTTTTATTTTGATACATGTTCCACTTCCCGGTTAATTAGATCAGAACTAAACTGAATTGTTGAACTGCGGATAACTGCCCGTCCCTCTAACTCCCCATGGGCAATTATTCGAAGCAAGGCAATTCGGGTTATTATCGACCTCATTAACCGGGGAATTGAAGCATGCATTAAACAAGTGTCATTTTAATTCCCGTTTCGTTTTCCGGTAAAACAGTTTTGTGCAAGACTGCAATTATAGAGTCCTTTATTATTGCCGATCGTTCCACTTCCCGGTGAACAAGATCACAATTAGTCCGAGTAGCTTAACTGCGAATCGTGACCGATCCTTCAAATCAAACTGTCGTCTTCAGTCAGCCAATCCACCGCTTTATCTTGCTGATCGTAATCGAAACTTTTGATTTCAGCTTTGACAAAATGATCAGTTACATGATCAGCGAATTGCCCTAGAGGACTATTAGTGACCACAGCAATGCGCTCAATTTTTCGGTGGTGATCATGAACAAATTTCAGATGTGACATCATTGCTCCCAGACCTTGCCAACCTGGAAATTTACGCGAGCAAATCAGAATTCCATTTATTTGACTATGATCTTTTAAATAATCATCAGTGAGTTTAGTGACATAATCAAAATCATACTCGGACAAAGACTCTTCCTGACTTGGTTTTAAAATAATCAGTCCGTTTTGCTCGTCAATTTCGGCCTCCAGAGCCACGCGGTTAATATCACAAACCCAGTCTTTGGCTTTGTCATAGTCATCTGAATCGAACTGCTGCAAATGCCCAGGCCAAAAAATTTTAAAAATATTAATCGAATTCTCTATCCAGTCGATATCCGTCACCACCGCAACACGCCCCCAGCGATTGATTTTTGCCATTCCATAGCGAAAATCTTCCCACACCGCAGCCGGCTGTGCGCCTGAAAAATCTTTTTCAATCACACATAAACAATCCACTCGTTTGTGCGAGGTTAGTTTTTCTTCAACTACTGGAATGAAGTGTTGACGATAGTCATCTGCAGTGACTTTGCCACTGACTCTTATACCGATAACATGTTCAGGTAAATTTTCAATTCCTTCAAACATCATTTACTCCTTTAGGTAAGATAACTTTAACCAAAATCACTAGACTAATCATTGACCTAAGTCATTAGAAAGAATAGTTCTTTAATTGGAGTTCAAGTTAGCTCTACATTTTTTAGTGTTGTTAATGTCTCATCCAGATCGCGGCAATGCAACACGGCGTTGACAATCGGCCTTAACAAGGAGTTAGTCATTCCTGCCGGAGTTAGATCCTTAGGGAATTGTTGATTGAGTGAAGCTGCGATTTTTTCCAGATGTTGCAATCGCCTGATTTCAAATAGCCTGGGTCCAACAATGCCAGTTTTTGATCTTTTAAGCACTAACGATCTTGGACCTACGGCAATAAAACAAGGTTGTTCGTCGCTCATGATAATTCTGGCCCACTTCCCTTTGAGCATATGATCTGAAAACTTGACCAGCCTGGTCACCATCTGTCAGCTAACTCAGCCCTAATATAGCTCTGGCTTGTGCAGAGCTAGCCGGTTCTGCCCCTAATTCACGGACAACTCTGACTGCCTTTTCAACTAGTTGCACATTAGAGGCAAATTCACCTTTAGACAAATATAAATTGTCCTCTAAACCAACCCGAACATTACCTCCCAGACCGACAGACTGAGCAGCGATATGGAATTCTGCTCGCGAAATGCCGAATGCACTCCAACGCGCATTTTCAGGCAAGCGACTTTGCATCAAATTCAGTACTTCCGGCACAGCCGGTGCCGCATGTGGAATCCCTAAACAAACCTGGAACATCGGCGGCGTATCAATCAAACCTTCATCGATCAGTTTTTTGGCAAATTCGATATGACCCAGCTCAAAAACTTCAATCTCTGGCTTTACGCCGATTTGTTGAATTCGTTTTGCCATGATGCGAAGATCTTCAGGTGTATTAACAAAAATCACATCACCAAAATTGAATGTACCGACGTCCAGAGTGCAAATATCAGGCCGTAGTTCTTCTATATGTTTAAGCCGATCCAGAGGCTTGATTAAAGTTGTCCCCTCACCACCTGTTTTGGGATCATCTTTGCCTGGGATGAAACGTGCACCTTCACTAGAGGTTAGATTAATGAGCACATCACTGCCGGAATCACGAATGCGCTCAACCACCTCCTTGAATAACACCGGATCACCTGAGCGTGCGCCGGTTTCGGGATCACGCACATGGATATGAGCAATTGCAGCACCCGCCTTTGCCGCTTCAATCGCATTATTGGCAATCTGCTCAGGGCTGACAGGGTAATCCGGATGACCCCTAAAGTTGTTGGCATAACTATTATGACCACCGGTAATGGCGCAAGTGATAATGGTGTTGTTTGACATACCAATCCAATTTTAATAAAAAATGGAACCCTATCACGGTGCTTTTGAGTCAGCAACCATTACACTTAATCAAATTTTTGAGTACATAAGGTAAGGATTATAGGTCTTTAGACCAACCTTTGGCCCAGGCACCTAACGGTTCAAGACAGGTATAGAGTTTTTCACCTTCACCGGTCAAACAGTAACCCTTGTCGCAGGTTGTGACCAAATTTGACGCACGCAATTCTTTTAAACGAGCATTTAAAACAGTTGGGGAAATAGAGTCACATCGCTCTTGCAATGCTCGAAACGTACAAGGTGTATTATGCAAGTTCCAGATGATACCCATTGCCCAGCGGCGTCCTAGCAAATCGAATAAAACCATTATGGGTTGCCCAGTGCGAGAACCACGCACCGGCTTCCCGGGTCTGGGTATTTTTATTCTTTTGGTATCTGTTGACATATTGCTACATTTTTAATAGCATTAAGTGCTGCTATATCTGTAGCAGATTATATAGAGGTTTATTTTCCGGCTCAATCTTGGTTACACCGAATTTCAGATGTTAAAAAATATATTTTTCTGGTGCTTGTTGGCGCTTATTTGGAGCTCTTCATACGCCTTTATTAAAATCGGCATCCAAAGCATTGCACCGATGACACTGGTCACCGGAAGAATATTGATTGCTGCGGGATTGTTATACTTGTTCATGAAGTATCAACACATGGCATTGCCATCAATTAGCAGTGATTGGCTTCATTTTGTTTTTATTGGAGCATTTGGAAACGTTGTCCCATTTTTTCTGATTAGCTGGGGGGAAATCTATGTTGACAGCGGACTCGCTGCTGTGATGATGGGTATTGCTCCAGTATTGACTGTGTTACTTGCCCACATATTATTTGAAGATGAACGGTTAAATTTTTCTTCACTGCTCGGTGCCAATTTGGGTGTAGTAGGTTTAATTATACTTGTAGGCATTGACGTGCTTTCCGGCATTGGCAAACATCCGGGCGGTCAGTTAGCCATTCTGGGAGCAGCTACCTGCTATGCGATGACAACATTATATGTTCGTAAATTTGTACGCTTACCCGCACCTATTATGGCCACCGGCTCAACAATTGTAGGATTGTTCCTAATCTTTCCTATTGCCTTAATTCTTGAAAAACCCTTCACTCAGGACCTGCCCGATTTACATTCATTGTATGCCATGATCTATCTAGGACTGTTTTCAACCGCATTAGCTAACCTCATTTACTTTTATTTAATCCCCCGAATCGGAGCTGGCAAAATGTCCCTAATCAATTTTGTTGTCCCCATCCTCGGCGCTTTGATTGGGATTGTATGGCTGGAAGAGCTGTTCCGCTGGACAATGATTGCGGCCCTGCTAATAGTCTTGGCCGCAATCTATCTGGTTAATCGGAGAACAGGTCTGTCACTAGAGCGATTACAAAGTTCAAAACAATAACCAAACCCATTGTGCATTTAAACTCAAATCCCTATTCAACAGTATATTATCAACTCGTCACTTAGACAGGTTAACCTTCTAAATGCACGATAGGCAAATAAAATTCTATTGAGTCGCGCCTTTATACAATTCCTGGGCTTTGGAAATGGTGGCGTTGGTCGCACCTTTGATCGCTGATTTGGTTTTGTGCCAATAAAGCTGGGTTTTCCCGGTAAAGCCCATCATCTTGTCGCCCTCTTCAAGCGCTTCACCCTCGTCATCGTTCAACTTGGTATGAACAAGATCGCCGTCATTGGCATAAAACACGGAGTTAGTTTGGATGATCTCATCGTACTCTTGCTCAATAGAAATCTTTGCCACAGTAACGCCTGAACTTGAAGTTTTGTTGGTCAAAACTTCGCCAATCACAACATTAGATTCATTTTTTACATCACCGGTCAACTCGGGCTTACCTTCAATCACGACATTGTAAATCTTATCTGTTTGAATTTCCTCGACCACGGTTGTCGAAGAGGTTGTTGCGCAACCTTGTAGAATCAATGCTAAAGCAAGCAAAATATATTTATACATTTTTATCTCCAGTTATTAAACGATAAAGTCAGCGGCATTTTAATAACAAGTTCAGTCAGGCTCAATGCTATTTATGCGTAACCGCTCCACGTGATTTTTGCACCAGTTTCCAGGCCGTCTGAATTTCATGGGTTTTTTCGTTAGCAAGTTTAATCATTTCTTCCGGCAGACCTTTGGCAACAAGTTTATCCGGGTGATGCTGACTGAGCAGTTTGCGATAAAGCTTGCGTATGTCGGCTGTAGTCATTTTTTCATCAGCTCCGAGTATGTTGTAGGCCTCTTCCAGCGTCATTTGCTGGCCAGCTTCGCTGGCGCCACCTGAAGTAATCAAACTAATGATTTGATCTAAGTCAGCCTGGGTAAAACCAAGTGTCTGAGCAACATGCTGAAGAATTCTTGATTCGCTTGGATCAAGTTTGCCATCAGCAAATGCAGCCTGAACCTGAATCTCCACAAACATGCGGATTAATGTGGTACGACGATGACACTCTTGCTTAAATTGGTGCAAGACCTCATCGAGTTGGAAACTTGGATTTTTGCCTTGCTTGAATAAATTAATGGCAATTTTCTTTTGCTCGGGGCTAAGCTGCATGTGTATCATTAATTGCTCGGCCAGCGCGATCTCACTTTTGGAAACGCGCCCGTCTGCTTTGGCAATATGTCCCATTACTGAGAAGGTGGCTGCAAAAAATGCAGCTTGAGTACGCTCTTGATCGCCAGGCAAATAACGCTTGGTTTGTCGCCGCTCTGACTTGGCGTCAAAGTTGTGACCAAACGTTGCACCCAGCATCGCCCCAATTGGGCCACCTATCATAAAACCTAAGGCACCACCGACTAATTTTCCCCACCAGGCCATTCGATTATTCCTCTTTGTTCTGTATTATCATCCGTAGGGATGATACACGGTTATTATTGAATGCAATACTACGAACATATAACAAAAACACAAGCTCGCAGACTGGCCTTAACTAGCCAGGGACTGCCGATTTCAGGTTTTAACAGAGGTTTGAAAGGCACTTTGCAGACTATTGTGCATTTGGGTTATATACAAATAGACACTATTTCGGTGGTTGAACGCGCCCATCATCACACACTCTGGAATCGGGTACCGCATTATCGACATCAATATTTAGACAAACTTGTTGAACAGCGGCAAGCCTTCGAATACTGGTCACACGCAGCCGCCTATTTGCCGATTGAAGATTTTCGCTTTTGCCTGCCGAGGATGCATGCCATAAAAAGCGGACAACGGCACTGGTATCAAAAAAATACCAAATTAATGCAACACGTACTCGAAAGAATAGAAATCGATGGCCCTTTACAGGCTAAGGACTTTGAGGAACACCAAGGTTTTACCGGTGGCATGTGGGAATGGGGGCCGATTAAGCAAGCCATTGAACAGTTATTTATGCAAGGTGATTTGCTGGTTACACGGCGCAATAATTTTCAGAAGGTGTTTGACCTTACTGAACGGGTTTTGCCCTCGAATATCAATACCAGCCCTCCTTCAAAACAAGAATTTGCTCATTTTCTAATAAACAGGCATATAGACGCGCACGGCATCGGACATATGAGTGAGTTCGGTTATTTGCGCAAAGGTATGGGGCCTGCTATCAAACAAGCGGTGAATGAGCAGGTTGAAGAAAAAAAACTAATACCCGCTAAAATTCACAAGCGATCAGAAATTTATTACTTAAGACCGGATTTTGAGTCATTGGTCGATCAACGTTTGGCGCTTAGCAAAGTCAAGATACTCTCGCCTTTTGACAACCTGGTGATACAGCGCAAACGCATACTTAGGCTATTTGATTTTGACTATCAGCTTGAATGTTATGTACCGGAGAAAAAACGCATGCATGGTTATTTTGTCCTGCCGATTTTATGGCAAGGTGGTATTGCTGCACGCATGGATGCCAAAGCTGATCGCAAAAACGGCAACTTCATTATTAGAAGTTTAATTCTGGAACCAAACTTAAAACAACGGGATAAATTTGGTTACTATTTAACCAGAGAAATACAACGTTTTGCACAATTCAATCGCTGTCCAAATCTTAAATTTGGCTCTAGAGTAAAACAGTCTGCGAAAAAAATGTTAATGTTGAACTAATAGATGTTTGCTAAGACTAAATAAACTTATTCGTATGAAGAATCAGACAAAAAAAGTAATTATTACGCTTTCTTTTTTACTGAGCTTGATGGGGTGTTTAAGCGCTAATACATCTGAGTCTGATAAGCTTGTTCCGGATCCTAAATATTCCCCTGCTGATGTGGTGCAAATCCAGATGAATGCACTTAAGAATCATGACTCTCCAGTTCAGGGTACCGGCATCGAAATCACTTATCGATTTGCCTCACCGGCTAATAAAGCTCAAACAGGACCACTAGAGCGCTTTAAAACACTTTTTGATAATCCGACCTATGCACCTATGTTGGGTTATTCGAATTTAGAAATCGGACCAACTCAAAACTATAACACCAGTGCTAATGTACCTATTATCATCACTGCAGAAGACGGCACTAAAGCGGCGTATATTTTCAGGCTCAACAAACAAAGCGATGCCCCTTATGAAAACTGCTGGATGACATCAGCCGTAATTCGTGTTGCATTAGATGATCCGGTTTAGCCTTGACCTAGGGTCTGTTGCCCATTGCTAAAATCATCTCGCTGAGATGGGTTTGGACTCAATCGAGGCAGGCTGAACGTGATTAAGCTTCACCTTAAATTTGCTATACTGGACAATATGTCTCAGATACGGAGGACGTTATGGCATCTCAATATCATCCCGCACAGATCTCTGATCAGGAGCTGGAAGTAATACAAACACTGGAAGATGACATCGATAAAGTTATTGTCGCGGTCGAACCGGAACCCAAATTTGCTGAACTTTCAGAATCTGAACTGGCGAATCTGCAGCAAGCTGAAAAGAAGCTTGGCGTTGTAATGTTAGCTTATGAGCAAGCTTAAGATTGCATACAAGTTATCTCATAAATAGGATTTTTGCTTTTAGATAAGACCTCGTCTTGTAAATAGTTGTTAGTTCAAATAATAATTGATATACACTCAGGCTGATTAAATCTACTTCGGCCTGTGAACAAACTACTTGCTACCGAGTGGCGGCTTTTGCTGTTCGGATTTTTACTTTCTTTCTGGTCAGCACCTGGCCAAACGTTTTTTATATCTTTATTCAGTGGTGCCATTCGTGAAGAATTGTCGTTAACACATGGTCAGTTCGGTGGCATTTATTCGTTTGCAACCTTGCTCAGTGCTGCTGCGATCGTTTACACAGGCACACTGGTTGATCGCATCGATCTAAAAAAATTCAGTATTTTTATCGTCGTCGGTTCTTTTATTGGCTGCCTGCTGATTTCGTTCAGCCATGGTGCAATCATGCTTTTAATCAGCATCTTTGTCACCAGACATATTGGGCAAGGTTTAAAAACACTCACCAGTGTTACCACCATGGTCCGGTACCTGGAGCCTATAAAGGGTAAAGCCACGGCCATTAGTCAGACTGGCTATTCACTCTCCGAGGCAGTGATGCCCAGCATCATTATTGGTCTGATATTCTGGCTCGGCTGGCGCAGCACCTGGCAAGTTACAGGTGTAACTTTATTAATTATCATGGTTCCTGCAATTTTATATTTACTACGCAATCATGATATTCGCCATGCAAATTATTTAAAGGATGTAGAAAACCCACAAATCACTGAAAGAACTTATAGGCGTCGGCAGTGGACTCGTTCGGAAGTACTTGCAGACAAACGTTTTTATATGTTCCTGCCTGGATTGCTTGCTCACTCGATATTATTCACGGGCTTCATCTTCCACCAGATTCATTTAATTGAGTCTAAAGGTTGGTCGTTGTCGATGTGGGGTATGTTGTTCAGTGTCTATGCCAGCGTAGCTTTTTTATTTTCACTCTACGCCGGCCATCTGGTGGACAAATATGATGCAGCAAGGCTTATTGCTATAGCACCCTTACCACTTGGCTTAGGTTTACTATTACTCTCTATGTCGTCTCATACATTTACGGCAGTGGGCTTTATGTTATTACTGGGACTTTCGTCAGGCTTTGTAAACACACTTTCCGGCCCTTTTTATTCTGAACTTTACGGCAATAAATACCTGGGTTCGATTAAGTCCTTATCGACTTCAATGATGGTATTTTCATCGGCACTATCACCCTTTATTCTGGGATGGTTTTTCGATCGTGGCGTCAGTGTAGAAAAACTGACTTTCGCAGGTTCTGTGTATGTTTTAATTGCCAGTTTATTGGCATGGTATGCTTACCGCCTCAGTCGTGATGATCTAACCCAACCTGCCTATGATTGAACACCCTCGTATCACTTAAATAGTATTTTCAGCTTGAATAGTTGGCAAGTTACCTGTTAAAGTTCACGTAACTCTATGATCTGAAATTGTTTTTTGAAATTTTTTTCATTCACACTATTACTTTACCTATGCCTGTCACTGGCTTCACCTAGCCAGGTCATTGCACAATCCTCATTGTCAGTCAGTGCTTTACCCGGCCGCATGATTCATGACGCAACTTATTTACCCAGACCGTCTTATTGGCCACCCGATTGGCCCTGGGATGGAACAGGTCTAAATACAGATGCATCCTACCGCTATGGTCCTGCACTGATTCGCTACAACAATAATCACCTGCATTTCTGGGCCTGCTCAGAGGGTGATGAAGAACAAGGTATTGCTGATTTCATACGCTATAAACACTCCACCAACGGTGGTGTGACCTGGAGCGAAGAAACTATTGCTCTTAGTGCCACCCCTGGCAGTGAGGACGGCACTGCAGTGTGTGATCCGAATGTCATCAAGGTAGGCGGTTATTATTATATGGCTTACACTGCAACCGATGACATCGGCGCAACCGGCGGCTTAAATAATCATGTGTTTGTTGCTCGTTCAACCAGCCCCGACAGGAATTACCAGAAGTGGAATGGTAGCGGCTGGGGAGGCAATCCCAAGGCTATACTGCGCTACACCGGCCTGGCCAACAGATGGGGTTTGGGTGAACCTAATATGATCGTCAAAGGAAACACACTTTACCTTTACTACACGGAAAATCAAGGTACACCAAAGACCCGTGTTGCCACCACTGCAATTAATAATGCCAACTGGCCGGGCAATCTAACTGATCGTGGCTATGCAATCGCTAATCGAGACTTCAAAGAAGATCAGACTGCCGTCAAATATTTGCCCGAAGTAAATCGTTTTATCGCCATGGCTATCGGTAATCGCTTCTCAACCAATAGCTATGTGCATGTCTGGCAATCCTCTGATGGCCTAAGATTTCAACCCATCACCAACGATAATATCACAGCCAATATACAACCCACAGCACATAACCTGGGTATGTCCGGCAATTTTCTGGGTCAGTCCCAGATGGGAGCTTCCGAGTACATCGCCTATGCTTATACCGGCCCAAGTGGCGAATGGGGGCGCTGGAATACCTGGTTGAATAAAATCAGTATCACTGGTGCGGGATGGGGTAGACAGCCACCCCCCATACCATCACCACCGTCAACCAGGGCAAATAATATTTTGCCGATTTTGATGTTAATACTGGAAGAAGACTAGCAGCAGTAAATCGACCCTAGACTCCAGTGCATAACTGCTTAGAACCTAAAGGTGTCTGAATAGTCGCAGTCATATAAGCACTTGTATTTTTTTCAAGCTGATGCACAGTAACTAACTCAACTGCATTTAACTGGGCCAAAATGCCTTGCAGCCAATCCGCCTGTGGATGATAAATCTCTAAGCACTGTAATCTGCAACCTAAATCCGACATCGATGTTGCAGGATGAATGTCCGTATTCCATTGCATCACATAGGGTATCAATCCAGACCCAAGCAATCTGCCATCCTGTGGCAGTGCAAAATACCAGTCCAGCATTCCACGGGATATCAACTCCGCTTGACCAAATTGAAATTGCACTTGTCCCAGTAGATTAGTGATGTTATCGGTATTGACCACCCAGCCGATCAACCTTGGGCCTTGTGTGATAGTTTGACGCACAAACGGATCGTCCAGGCCATACCAACGTGGCCTAAGAGGCTGATTAGCAACCGGATTGACAGCAATAACTTCAATAAAGCAATCGCGCCCCAAGCACATCAAGTGGTTGTGAGTGCCCATTTTTTCATGTTCGCCACCATACGGCATTTCAACACCCAAAACCTGTTTGACATAATCAACACCGCAGGATAAATCGGTTGCGGCGATAACCAGGTGATCGAAATTTACCTTACTACTCATAGTTAACTAAGCTTGTCAGTGATAGCTTTGATCTGCTCAGGACCAATCCGGCAACAACCACCGATAATTTGTGCACCCTGTTGGTACCACTGACCGACCCTATCGCAAAAATCGAAATCAGCACCATCAGTTAGCCAGGTTTTGGTGTTCGCATCATAATCTTCACCTGCATTTGGATAAACCACAATTGCTTTATCGGCAACTACAGATTTAATCCGATCAATCAGCTCACTGACGTACTCGGGGGCGGTGCAATTAATGCCGAGCGCCAATACCTTTGAATGATGAACAAATAATCTGGCTACCTGCTCAATATCAGTGCCGTCGTTTATATGCTGCCCGCTGGAGCAGGAAAAACTTATCCAGGCCGGTGTTTCAACCCTATTCAGCAGCTCTACTAATATCTTGGCTTCTTGATAGCTCGGGATGGTTTCACAGGCCAGAATATCTGCTCTACTTTGATCAAGAAGGCGGAGCCTCTGCGAATGAAATTTCATTAGCTCATCATTGCTAGTACCATAATGACCTGTATATTCCGAGCCATCAGCCAGATACGCGCCATAAGGCCCAATGCTGGCTGCAATTAATGGTCTGACAGAATTTGGATGATTAACCATGAAATTTTCAATTGCTTTTTCAGCCAACTTGACTGAAATCAATATCAAGTCTTCGGCTTGTGATTCGGATAACCCCTTTGACATAAATCCTTCAATCGAAGCCTGATAACTCGAGCTGGTAATGATCTGGGCACCGGCATTCAAATAAGCAAGATGCGCATCGATGATGGCTTGTGGATTATTCAGCAATAATTCTGCCGACCACAGTGAGGTAGTTAAGTTGCAACCTTGCGCTTCAAGCTGATTTGACAACCCTCCGTCAAGGACAATTAGCTTACCTGCATCAATTAAATTTTTAAAACTATTATTTTGCTTCATGCAGCAATTATATTCATCTGCAGTGATAAAATAACGCCCGAATATACATAAAGTTGAACCACCATGACCTTACTTATTGCAGGAATCAGTCTATTCATTCTAGCCCATCTTTCACTCGCACTAGCACCGGGCATCAAAAACGGTGTGATCAATGCCGCCGGTGAAAAAACCTGGCGTGGTATTTTTTCATTGGTGGTTCTAGCAGCCATGCTGATGATCATATTCGGTTGGCGCAGTACACCTGTCGAATATGCTTATGTTGCGCCCTATTGGACCAAGCATATTACTATGCTACTGATGCTGATCGCCTTT
Organism: Arenicellales bacterium; assembly: GCA_028284225.1. Lineage (GTDB taxonomy): Bacteria > Pseudomonadota > Gammaproteobacteria > Arenicellales > JAHEKD01 > JAHEKD01. Next base: position 259,165 of record JANQSD010000022.1, on the reverse strand, counting down.
ATTTTGTTCGGTGCGTCCAATGGCAAAACTATTATTCAGCGTCTGGTTCGCCATCCCATGATGACCGCTGTATTAATCTGGGCAGCGGCGCACCTTCTAGCGAATGGAGAGACCCGATCTGTGCTGTTGTTCGGATCGTTTTTTGTCTGGATTATTATTCAAATGATTTTTGTCAATAAACGCGAAGGCGAATGGGTCAAACCTGAACCTGCACCAATGGCACGCACGCTCAGAAATTTGATTATATCTCTGGTCATGTATGTTGTATTTTTCTCACTGCATAAATATATTGCCGGTGTCAGCCTGGTTGGTGGATAACGGTTGCACTATGGCTTATCGAAATGAATAAGTGATTCAATGGTATACAAGCCTTTACGCAGTGTGCGTGTTGCAATCAGTACCTCTGCCAGAAAAAATCCCAAGGCGAAAATCAACACACACATGCAGCAAATAAATAATGCCGCAATAATCAAGGTGGCATTTTTACCAAAAAATGTGCCTAAAAATAACGACACAATCACTGCACAAACTAATAGCGCACTGACGGTCGCTAGCGTGATGGCAACATTAATATAACGTCCACGTTTGAACTGGTTCTTCATTTCTTTTTCTAAAATTCGCTGACTTTCTTTATCCGTCATTTTTGCTAAAGCCCGTTCCAGGGTGCGCCATCGGTCAATCACTCGAGTCAATCGGTTAGTCATCACCGCCAGCAAGGCTGAGATACCTGCCAATAAAAAAACAGGTGCAATCGCTATTTGAATAACAGCAGCCACAGAGGAAATTTCTTGTTCGGAAATCAAAATAGAACCATATCAATTAAAGGCTGGATTATAGTCATTATTAAAATCTATCTCAAAATAGCCGAACGATGTTCAGGTGAGCGAAAAGGCACAGTTTACTCAGTCTAAATGTGCATTTTGAGATAAACGCAACTTAAACTGCGACACGCGCAACCGATTCATCCCAATTTTTTTCTAACACTAATTTCTCGTCTAAAAATGCAACCAACTCGGCCTTGATATAAAAATTGTCCTTGTCACAGGTAATCGTCATATAGGTATCAGTGGAAACCTGCCAGCCGTCTCTGGATGTTCGGTAATACCAATGCGTTTGCGCTTTAGTCTGGTTCGGATCATCAAGATGAACAGAGTAATGTTCCTTTGCAATTTGCTCGACACACATTCCGTGCTGGTCAAACCGCATAGAGCCGAAATCATCTTCAATATCAATACTGACGATGCCAGTAGCCACATCTTCAGTGATTGTTCTTTTGTTTGAAGCCTCACGCAGCTGGGTAATTTTCTCCGGTTCTGCGCTGACTGGTGGCTCGAATGGGTTCTCAATGGGTTCACCGTTATAAACAGGCAAAAGCAGTGATTGAGCTCCCGGTTCAAGTGTAATAGCGGCTTTCTCGGGTGTCGGCCAGAGTAATGGAAAATAACTGCTGGATAACGCAATCCGCATTTTGTGACCTTTGGGAATGGTCTGGGCAATAAAGTCCAGCTGCAACTCGATTTCATAAGCTTCACCTGGCGCAACGTCTTGCGCCGATTCCAGTGCATCACGATTGCTCAGATTTATCATGCCATAGGTGACACGAGTCACTTGTCCATCCGAGGCAATATCTGATAAACGGGCTGTCAACTGACCACATGCTTTGTCACTGCTGACCTTCAACTTTAATTTTGGATTACCAACAACGTTCAAATCAGCGGTCAAAACTTCAGTGTCAAAACAAACTGACAAGGCATCGTCACGGCGCTGATCGGTAGGGTAGTCCGGCCCAAACCACAACGCCATATATTCGCCGCTATGCACGCCTGTGGTTAATGCCGAATCGACTTTCACGCTAGTATCAAGACTATGAGGTTCATTAATCAGACCGTAACCGGATAGCGACCAGTGTTGCATGGTGACCTTATTTGAATCAGGCCAACCATCGGTTTGTATCCACTGACCGGCGCGGTACTCATAATTTGCTTTGGGCGGCACACTTTCTTGCAGATAAAGTGTACAAGCTGGTTCTTCCATGATACCGGTATCAATGCCTTTAAGCCAATAATCCCACCAACGCAAAGCTTCTTGCAAGAACCCTATTCGCGGTTCCGGTAATGCTAAATGCGGGTACTTATGCAGCCAGGGCCCGATTAAGGCTTTTTTGGGGCATTGTAAATGTTCCATCATCCGCGGAACGCTATTAATATAGGCATCGGCCCACCCTGTCATGCAATAAACTGCCGCTTTGATGGAAGAGTAATCTTCACAGATCGATCCATGCTGCCAATATTCATCCCGACTTTGATGCTGCATCCACTTTTGCGCCAGCAAAGGCATATTTTCAAGCCGGTTCTGCCAGATCGCCAGCCAGTCGTTACCCACCAGCAGCGGGTCAGGTGGCGAAGTTGAGTAACTAAACATGGTCGCCGCCCAACCGATATTTTCCAGCAACATTGCGCCGCCCTTATAATGAATATCGTCAGCATATCGATCATCGGTCGAGCACAAGGTAATAATAGCCTTGAGCGCTTCAGGTTGGCGGGCAGCGATTTGCAAACCATTAAACCCACCCCATGAGATGCCCATCATACCTACGTTACCATCACACCAGGGCTGAGCTGCAATCCAGTTAATCACTTCCAACCCATCATCCTGTTCGAGCTTGAGATACTCATCTTCCATCAAGCCATCCGATTCTCCATTGCCACGAATATCAACCCGCACACATGCATAACCATGCGCAGCAAAATAAGGATGAGTCAATGCATCGCGTATCGCCGTTCCATCGCGTTTACGATAGGGTAAATATTCCAATATACCCGGCACTGGATTCGATCCGGAATTTTCCGGCATCCAGATTCTGGCAGCCAGTTTGACGCCATCACTTAACCTGATCCAGGTATTTTCAATTTCGTTGACTTGACAAGTCAGGGACTGATCCATAGTGAAAATTCTATAAATTGTTAACTATTTGTAGCAGGCACTATTGTTTAATATCTTGTGAAGAATCAGGTTCTATTTGTTTGAGCTGAGAACGTAATATCTTTATCTAGAGGGTAAATCGGACGGGTTAGATTTTCAAATGGAAATATGCTGTAATCTGAACTGCAAACTCCCGGTCCGGCGACGAGTAATATTTGTTTGGCGATTTGCTCAAATCCTGCTCGAAAGTGTTGCCGGGATTTTAATAGCAAATAGCGTTTTTCCAGCGGTTCAATCCCCATATTGGTAAAAAAACCCAGATCGGCGGGTTCAGTTCGTCGCTCACTTATAATCATTTCCACTGAGCCGACTTTAAATAGCACACTTCGCCCCAAGTCGACTTGAAAACCAGTCATCATCGGACCCGTAATTTCAAATTTAAGTTCTGTTAAAGTTTTAACACAGCCATTAAGTTCCAGTGGTTCAGCCTTTAAGCCAATCGAAGGTGTTGGGGTTTTGCCACCGACAGGCAAGGTTATTTCGGCACCTTCACCAGCTTGCCATAAGATATCCACCGCCTGTGGATCAGCGATAGGTGCAACGGCAACATTTTTTAGTTCCTGCCTTAATACTTCGGCAACCACTGACATGTTGTCGTGCGAGCCGCCTGCGCCGGCATTGTCTCCATGATCTGCCAGTATGATAGGTCCGTCTGCTAAGGTTTTAGCATAAGCAATAGTATTGACATAAGTTTCAGGTTCATAAACAAAATCGGCTCTTGATTCCCAGGCCATCGAAACCAGTTCGTCTGCTAATTGATGAGATTTACGGTCATTTTGGTCCAGCACAACAACAGCTGCCAGGCTTACATAAGGAATATCTGCCAAAGGAAAGCCGCCGAATACGCTTGCAGCCAGCACATCACCAGATGTTTCTTTACAAATAGCTTTATCCATAATCGGCTTCATAGGTGCCAGGGCAGGTGTTTGCTTGATCATGTGAGTCATCATTGGAGCTCTCGCCCAACGTGTATAGGGTTTAATTTGCCCATAGATCATCTTTAATAATAGTCTTCCGGCACGTAACCCGCACTCATACATATCCACATGTGGATAGGTTCGATAGCCGGTAACGATATCCGCGTGCTGACAAATTTCATCGCTGATATTGGCATGAAAATCAAGTGCCACTGCGATTGGAACTCGGGGGTTGACTTGCCGAATCCTCCTGAGTAATTCACCTTCTCCATCGAAATAACTTTGAGTAACCATCGCTCCATGCAGATCAAGCATAATGCCGTCACAACCCTGGGCCACAGCATCACAAATGCAATCACACATTTGATCAAAGGCATTATCCTCAACTGCAGCACTTGGCTCGGCATAAGCAGCCAGAGGCAACGCAATGTCAATATTCTCTGCTTGCAGCAAATCGATAAATGCACCTATGGCCATTCGTGTTCCTTTGAAAAACTTGATTGCCCTATGGCCTGAAAGTATTTCCCTGGAACCCAATAGTTCAGTAAAAGCACGAAGTGGTGTTTCAATACTCGAAAACGTATTGGTTTCATGCTGCATTATGGCGGTAATAATCTTCATTAGCAGACTAACCTATATTAATAACACCTCACCTAACCTCCCCTATCAGGGGAGGAGCGAAGTTCTCCCCTTTCCAGAAGGGCGGACAATAATTTGGAACTCAGTACTTCGGAGTATTTTTGATCCCTAAGTTGTACCAGCAACAGCGCTATGCCACCCACCAGCGTTCTAACATACGTCGTCCATCCGTTGGTCGAATCCAGGATAATTCACCATGTCCAACATTGTCATTTCTCGCCATGACTGAATTAGCAAACATAGGCGCAACAACTCCTCCTTCATCACGCAGAAGAATTTGCATATCTCGATACATTTCAGCACGTTTAGTTTCATCCAGTTCAGCACGGGATTGCACCAACAGTTTTTCAAATTCCTCATTACTCCAGAAAGTATCATTCCATGCGGCTCCTGTTGAGTAACCCGTGGTGAACATCGCATCTTCTGTGCTATAGCCTCCCCAGTAACTGGCCGCCCAGGGTTTTTTCATCCATACATCAGACCAATAACCGTCATTGGATTCACGCACCACATTAATATTAATACCGGCCTTGACCGCGGAGGCCTGATAAAGCTGAACCGCATCCACAGCCCCCGCAAAAGCCGAATCAGCAGTACTAAGATCTACAGTTAAATCACTAAGGCCTGCTTGTTTTAAGTGAAATTTTGCTTTGTCGGGATCATAGGCAGTTTGCTCAATATCAGCAGCATGATAACGATATGAAGGACCGATCGGATGATCATTGCCTACAACACCATGACCCTGGAGGATTTTTTCGACCATTTCCTCACGATCAATAGCGTACTTGAGTGCTTTGCGGACATCCAGATTATCAAATGGGGCCACATTCGTTGCCATTGGAAATGTATAGTGCAAGGGACCGGCACCTTCCAGAATTGTAATGGCAGGATTACGACCCAACAATTCTACTGTTTTCAGATCAACCTGATCAATAACGTGTACCTCGCCGGTGATCAGTGCTGAGGAACGAGCGGCCGGGTCTGTAATTGTTAGTAGTTCAATCGTCTCTGCATGTGCATGCCCTTCTTTCCAGTAATTAGGATTACGTTCAAAATCGATGCGCACACCCGGGTCGTAATTTTTAATTTTATAAGGCCCCGAGCCACCGCCTTGCCAATCGATAGAATTATCTTTGGCCGGATAAATCGTGAAAAAAGCCTCATTAAAGTTAAATGGGAAATCTGCATTACCTCCAGATAACTCGATAATTAGCGTATCGGGGCCATCTGCTTTAAGGCTTGCCACACCAGCCATCACCGGTTTACCGGCAGACTTTGATTCTTCACCACGATGGTAATTGATTGAAGCTATAACATCATCAATGGTTAGAGTCTTGCCATTATGAAATTCAACATCTCGGCGAATTTTAAAAACCCAGGTTTTAGCATCTGCTGACGCTTCCCAACTGCTGGCTAAAGAGGGCATTAATCTTCCGTCTGGTGCAACTTCAGTGAGCGTATTTGCCACACCGTGCACAGCCACCCATTGCAGGCCATTTTCAATCGTAGCAGGATCTAATGTATCTGATGTATTGCCGTGAGCCATTGCGACTTTCATGTGCCCGCCTTTGTTGGGCGTAGCTGCCAACACTTGATTGATTGCGGAGGTTGAAAAAAGCCCTGCTCCTGCCAGAGCGGTAGACCCAGCAATAAATTTACGCCGAGATAAACTGCCATTTTGAAATGCATTGATCAGTTTAAGTGCTTGTTTATTAGATAATTTAGTCATCGGTAACTCCTATTTGGTCGTTATAGGTGAAAACATCAATGCAATAATTATTTATATTGATGAATCACTTGCTGCAGACAATGCCATTAATTTTGCAACAGCATTGGAGAGTTAACAATTTCTCAAAAATAGCTTAAACTGACGCTAGTTTATGCTATTTTTGCTCAATATTGCTCAATAATGTCAAATAATCACTTCACTCAAAATCTGCGCTTTCTCTGTGGCAGGCATGCTTCAATTTCTGAGGTTTGTCGAAATATTGGAATTAACCGGCAACAATTTAATAAATATTTAAGCGGAAATTCTCGCCCTTCACCAAGAAATCTCAATCGTATTGCCAAGTATTTCAGGGTTAACGATGGACAACTGTTTTTACAACATGACGAATTCGTTGCAAAATTTGAACAACCGGATTTTTATTTTGAGCAGCAGTTCCAGACACTCTTTCCCAGTTCAAGCGGAGATTTAAAACGTTATCTTGGCTATTACTACAGTTATTTTTATTCTCTAGGCTATCCGGGAAAAATAGTTTGTTCTTTGATTTGTATGTATGAATTTAAAGATCGGATTTTCACCAAATCGATTGAACATTTATATGATAAGCAACAACAAAACCAGGAAGATAAATTTATCAACAAATACACCGGCATTGTTTCATATTCCTGTAATCGGATTTTTATCATAGACAGGGAAATACTCTGGGGCAAAGCCTTCAATATGACTGTACTCTACCCGACGTATCAAAGCCATATCAATTATCTTCATGGCCTTACGATTGGTTGTCCAACACTGGGTAGAATCCCAAGTTGTGCCAGAATCGCTTATGCCTACCTGGGTAAAAACATAAATAAAAGGAAAGCTTTGAGCCAATGCGGTTTATTTGCACAGAATGACCCAAGTATTTCTCAAACCATTATCAAATTAATCGATAACAGCAAAAACCCTGACGACTTTACTTTTCAGGCTTTTAATCCCAGCCTGATTTTTGATTAACTGTTTTATAATCTAGTTTTCAAAACAATACACTTAGCAAAAGTATGACGGATAACTCAAATACCTTTCAACTTGTATTATCAACTTGCGCAGGTAAAAAGCAGGCTAGAGCGATAGCATCTGCTTTAGTTGAAGCCCGGTTAGCGGCTTGCGTGAATATTATCACCAAGGCTGAGTCGGTTTATTTATGGGAACAAAAAGTCGTCCGTGACAAAGAGTTGTTACTGATCATAAAAACACGCAGCAGTCAGTTTGAACAGGTTAAACAAGTGATTGAAGATATACATTCTTATGAACTACCAGAGATAATTACTGTCCCATTATCTGCAGGTTCGGCTGCTTATCTAAACTGGCTGGATGAGAATATAAATTAGAAACTTTCTTGTGATGTTTAAATTCAACCTCATTATATTATTGTTTTTGCTGTTTTCAGCATTGGCTGTAGCCAATGAGGAAGAATTATTGCCGCCCGAGCAGGCTTTTGTGTTATCGACACAATTGAGCGAAAGCAATCAAATTGATCTACGCTGGGACATAGCCGAGGGTTATTACTTATACAAGCAAAAGCTCAAGCTGGACTTAAATGGTCAGGTTATTGATTATTCGCAGCTGGAATTGCCTGAAGGCATACCCATCGAAGATCCGCTGTTTGGCCTGGTTAATATTTACAAAAACCAGCTTGCATTTTCCATTGCCAACCGACAGACGAATCCAGCGGTCAACTTAACTGTATCGTACCAGGGCTGCTACGAGCCCTTAGGTATTTGCTATCCACCCCAAACCGAAAGCTTCAATCTGATTTCACAAGCACAAGCTTCGGATTCTCCGGCTAAAACAGGCATTTTTTCTCAAGGCAACGTATTTACTATAAACCCTGATGAAGAATTCCTTCCCGTAGATGAAGCTTTTCAACTTGTCATCACCAACACAGATACCAATCGAGTTGTCGCTAATTTTGAAGCAGCAGAAGGCTACTATTTATATAAACCGCATATCAAATTCAATTCTGAGAATCCCCAAATCATCCTCAGTGAGATTAACTACCCAGAAGGTATTGTCAAAGATGACCCCCATTTTGGAGAAATTGAGGTTTATTACGGCAATGCAACCATCCCGATCAATTTGGCCAGGTTAGCTAAAACCAACGATCTGAGTTTAGTTGCAGAATATCAAGGTTGTGCCGAAGATGGTATTTGCTATCAACCGCAAACCCGTAAAATTGAAATGACGCTGGCAGACTTTGACGGCCCGTTTGCCGATGCTGGCGTGAACAATCAGGACGTCAGCAATGATAAGAGTCTGTTTTGGTATTTATTAGCTGCTTTTGGTGGTGGGCTGCTATTAACATTCACCCCCTGTGTGCTGCCAATGATTCCTATTCTTTCAGGCATCATTATGGCCGAGCGTGGCAAAGGCGGCCTGCATCATTCCGGATTACTATCGGTAATATACGTTCTAGGTACAGCAGTCAGTTACAGTCTGATCGGTGCAGTGGCCGGTGCTAGCGGAGAACAATTGCAGGCCTATTTCCAAACGCCTTGGGCAATTGGCTTTTTAAGTGTCCTGCTGCTATTAATGTCATTATCTATGTTCGGTTTTTTTAAGCTGCAAGTTCCCGCATTTATGCAGACCAGCTTATCCGGGCACAGCCAAAAATTGGCCAGTGGCGGAGCCATTTCTGTATTTGCAATGGGTCTGATTTCAGCTTTGATCGTCGGTGCCTGCGTCTCGCCGCTATTGATTTCAACGCTCAGTATCGCCATCGCCAAAGGCAGTGCCTTGCTGGGTGCGGCATTAATGTTCTCAATGGCGATGGGTATGGGAGTAGTGTTGATTTTCTTCGGCTTTGAATTCGGTCATTTAGTCCCCAAGGCCGGCACCTGGATGGAAGATATCAACAAGATCATCGGCTTTTTACTACTTGCGGTAGCAATCTATTTACTTAGCTTTATTCCAGCCATACCTGTTCTGTTTTTGTGGAGTCTATTACTCGTTTCAATGGCGATATTTTTGTTCAGCAAACAATTCAATAAGGGCTTTACGATCATAGCCAAAACAGCCGCGGTATTAAGCCTGGTCTGGGGAGTATTAGCCTTTATCGGTGGCTTAAACGGTTATCGAGATATCATGAATCCCTTGCCTATCAAGCAACTAGTCGCCGGTAGTTCAACTCAAACTCAGCTTAAAACTGATTTATTTACTATTGTCACCAGCAACAGTGAAATTGATGAACTGTTTGCACAAGCACGGACAGAAAACAAATTTGTCATGCTAGACTATTATGCAGATTGGTGTCTGGACTGTTTGCGTATGGAAGGCTCAACATTTAAAGATCCTGGCATTGCAAATCTACTCAACGAAAAGTTTATCAACGTTAAAGTTGATGTGACTGATGCTTCAGATGAAGCAGTAAAATCAGTCAAAAAACGTTTCAATGTTTTTGGTCCGCCTGCGACGTTATTTTTTAGCGCAGACGGAAATGAATTCGCAGACTTAAAGTTCTATGGCTATCGGGATAGTGAGGAGTTTATGCAAATTCTAAAACGTGTAACAGGTTAAGTATGTCCATCACCCGTTTACTTTCCTCGATACTGATCGCAGTCGTTGCAGCAATTGCACTTTATGCCGGTGTGTTTTTCGCTAAAAAGCAGTTTTATGCTGAACAACCTCCTCAAGATGCTATCCAACTAGCACTCAAGGATTATTTGGGCAACGAACAACCCCATGAACAATGGCAAGGTAAAGTTTTGTTAATTAATTTTTGGGCTACCTGGTGCGCACCTTGTCGTGAAGAAATGCCGATGTTGGCCGATTTCCAGGATCGCTATCGTGAACAGGGTCTGCAAATACTCGGTGTCGCAATTGATGATCCTGAGCCTGTTCAGCGTTTTGCTGACACCATGGATATTAATTATCCGCTATTAATCTCTGACGACACCACGCCCGATTTAATGTACAAATATAATGAGGTTGGTGCAATTCCTTTCACTCTCATCACTGATCGAAGCGGTGTCGTAGTAGACAAAAAACTCGGTGTCTTTACCAGTGAAGAGCTTAAATCAATGATCGAACCTCTGTTAAACTGACGTCCAAGTAAAAACTTCAGACACTGTTGGTTTCTCGCTATTTAATTAATCGACTGCGTTCAATGACCGCGCTGATTATGTTCAGCTATGTCTTTATCCATCTGGGTAATCACATCCTTGGCCTGGTTAGCATCGAAGCGATGGAAGCCATGCGCAACCTTGTGACTAAAATTGTTCGTCATCCGTTTGCAACCACTATACTCGGCCTTAGTATTGCCGTTCATTTCTTCATTGCGATGAGGGCGCTTTATCAACGGCCGTTTTTACACCTGCATCGCTGGCAACAATTACAAATTCTCAGTGGAATTGCGATGATTCTATTGCTCATCCCTCACGTAATTCCAGTTCGCGGCTATTATCATGGTTTCGAAGTCGACACGACCTATCCGTTAATTTTGCAAGCAATCTGGCTGGACATGGGAGAAGTAATTCGTCAGTTTGCATTAGTCATTGTCGCCTGGTTTCATATTTGTCTTGGTTTTCATTACTGGTTAAAAACCAAGCACTGGTATCGCAAAAATCTTTACTGGATATATGCCCTGGCGATTATCTGGCCTTTACTGGCATTGATTGGTTTTGTTCAATCAGGCTATCAAGCTTTTGAGTATGATGTTCCAGAGCTAAAAGATCCTGAAATCACACAGCAGATTTATACTTTAAAAATGGCATTACTGTGGTTTGTAGTAGTGTGTAGCATTTTAATGTTGCTGCTTAAGCAGCTGCGCCGCAAAATGGTGCTGAGCAAGGATCGTTGCACAATTTCAATTTCTGATCACAGCATCAAAGCATCATCCGGGCAAAGTATTCTTAATGCGATTCGTTTTGCCGACTTGCCGCATGCATCCGTCTGCGGTGGCCGGGCTCGCTGCACCACTTGCCGGGTGCGTGTTAATCACGGCGCTGAAAACCTGGGGAGCGTGAGTGAACTTGAGCGACTCGCACTAACACGAATCAAAGCCGCACCGGACGTCAGACTGGCGTGTCAGGCGGTGGTTAACGGTGATATTGAAGTGACCCCACTATTACCTGCTGATGCCAGTATGAAACTGGCTCAACCGGCTGGCGGAGTGAGCGGTGAAGAAAAAGCAGTTGTGGCCATGTTTGTCGACCTGCGTGGATCAACTCAATTAGCCGAGTACAAACTGCCTTATGATGTGCTTTTTATTCTGAATCAGTTTTTTGTTGAAATGTCCAAATCTTTGCACAATACAAACGGTCATTATGCCCAGTTTGCCGGCGATGGACTCATGGCTTTGTACGGTGTTAATACAGATTTAAAAACCGCATGCCGCGAGGCACTCAAAGGTGCACTTGATATGCTCGAGCGCTTGCAAAAACTGAATGAAAAAATGCAAGCTGACCTTGAGCAACCGCTTAAAATGGGTATCGGACTGCATTGTGGTGAAGCAATAGTCGGCAACATGGGGCCACCGAAATCACCTAACTATTCCGCCATCGGCGACAATATTAATATTGCAGCCAGGCTTGAAGCTCAAACCAAGAATTTGGGCTGTAAAGTTGTTATATCCAAAGAATTACTTATCGAATCTGGAATCAGGCAGCATCATTTGAGCGCCACTCAAGTCCCCATTCGCGGCCGCGAAAATGGCATGACTGTTTATCCGATTACTGCTGATGAACAGTTATCTGAACTTATCAACCTAATCGAACATGACTAAACCTGATAGTCAATTTTTTGCTTTTGATCATAAAGGCAAGTCCTACAGAATCCATTATTTAGACTGGGGTAAAACTGAATCCCCAGTAGTGATCTGCGCTCACGGCTTGACCAGAAACACACACGACTTTGATTATCTGGCCAGTGCAATCTGCGATCAGTTCAGGGTTATCGCGATTGATTTTCCGGGACGTGGCTCAAGTGACTGGCTGGAAGATAAAAACGATTATGTCATCCCAACCTATTTACAAGTAGTAAGCACACTATTGCAGGAATTATCCATCCGTTCGTTTAACTGGTTGGGCACGTCCATGGGAGGTTTGATTGGGATGATACTTGCTGCACAGAATCCTCAATCATTTCAGCGCCTAATCATAAACGATGTCGGCCCTGAAGTTCCTTCTGCAGCAGCAAATCGAATTATTGACTATTTATCGAAGTCAGAAAAATTTTCGAATTTAGAAGATTTTGAACAGCATGTGCGCCAGGTTTACGCACCGTTTGGTCAACTTACAGATGAGCAATGGCGACATTTAGCCAAGTATAGTTATCAAACTGATGGTGATGGGAAAATCACCTCAAATTATGACCCGGGAATTGTTGTTCCTTTTAAAACCGCCAGCAATGCTAAAGCCGACTTATGGCCACTGTTCCAATCGATCAAAGCCCCTATTTACCTGATTCATGGCGAAAATTCTGATATTCTTCTGCCTTCAATTTTGAAGAAAATGAAACAACTTCAACCGAACCTAACCTCAACAATGATTAAAGCTGTCGGTCATGCTCCTGCGTTAATGGATAAAGATCAAATTAACATTATCAGCAATTGGTTGAACAATTAAAGGAAAACACGATGCAATATTTACACACCATGGTCCGGGTTACGGACGTTGATGAATCACTACATTTTTATTGTGATTTGCTTGGTTTAAAAGAAATACGCCGCTACGAAAATGAAGCCGGAAAATTCACTTTAATTTTTCTGGCACCTGAAGGACAAGAAGATGCCCAGGTTGAACTGACTTACAACTGGGGATCAGACGAAGTCTATACGGGCGGGCGTAACTTTGGTCATCTGGCTTATAGAGTCGACAACATTTATGATTTATGTCAAAAGCTCATGGATGGCGGTGTGACTATCAATCGACCACCCAGGGATGGACATATGGCCTTCGTGCGCTCACCGGATGGTATCTCAGTGGAATTACTGCAAGCCGGAGATAGCTTGCCCGCACAAGAGCCATGGGCGTCGATGCCGAATACCGGTGAGTGGTAGATTGCCACGTCGCTTGGCTCTTTATGCCCTTTGGGTACTCGCAATGACAGAAAGTGGTTGAAGAGTAATTTGCGAAGTGATTCAACCTCGATATATTCATTTAATTCTAATATTGAACTGGCTATACTTTTAGGATAATCCGTTTAATTAAAACCTATGAATGCTGTAAAACTTGTATTTTTTATTCTGATAAGTCTGCTAATGACCTCCTGCGCCACAACCCGAGGCTTGACCGATCAAATTAAAGCTAAACGTGGTGATGTTGAAGCCCAGGTCGAGTTAGGACGTCGATATTCTCAAGGTGATGGCCTGGAGCAAAACGATGAAAAATCAATATACTGGTTCACCCAGGCAGCCAACAATGGCAGTCCACTGGCACAGGAAGCGCTGGCCAGGCGTTACTATCATGGCGGTCGCGGTGTTGCCCAGAATTACATCAAAGCCTTTCAATATGCCCAGCAGGCAGCGGCTGGTGGCCGCGTCGGTGCCATGAGCATGTTAGGCGTGATGTATTGCAGTGGCAAAGGAGTCACCAAAAATGAAGAAGCCTGTGTTCAATGGTATAAATTAGCCGCACAACGTGGCGACGGTCCGACTCAATTGGCCCTGGCCAGAAAATTAGCGCTGGGTTCCGGCACTCCTATTGATCTGGAACGATCACTTTACTGGTATAAACAAGCTGCGGATCAAAATATTCCCGATGCCCGGACTGAACTATGCCAAACACTGGGACTGGTCAAGCAAACTCAACCTCAGTTTAATCTATATGATGGAATTTGCGGTTAAGACCTGCGAACAAATAACTGGTGAATCAGCCGCGGATCAAATTCGTTAACCACCGATTCTTGTGGCTGCCACTGGGATTCATCTAAAACCGGAAACTTAACCAGGCCCTCACCCTGGATTTTTTCCGGTATCCAGGTGACATCCACTGCATCACAGTAATTCAGCGCTGTTCGATAAATCTGCCCACCACCGATAATCCAGATTTGCCCATCCAACTGCTCAAGGACTCTTTCAATCGAACTATAACACTCTATATCTGTTAGCACCCGGCTGGAAATAACAATATTACGGCGACGTGGCAATGGTTTACTGCCTATCGACTCCCAGGTTTTACGGCCCATGATAATGGTTGAATCAAGTGTTTTACGCTTAAAGCGCTTCAAATCTTCAGAATAACGCCAGGGCAGGGCTCCGCCTTTGCCGATTACACGATCTTTCGTCATGCCTACAATGGCGGTGATGGTTCGTTTGGGTTGGTTCAATGTATACCCCCTCTAACTCCCCCTGAAAGAGGGAGAACTGTCTGGTTCCTGGATTTTGATTTTGTGTTGCGACATCTTTAAGTTAATTTCGCTTCGTTACTTGCCGTTCCCTCTAACTCCGAAAAAGACTTTCCTCCCCTTTCAGGGGAGGTTAGGTGGGGTAAATTCAAACCGCCACCTTAAATGGAATAAACGGATGCGGGTTGTAGCCGTCTAGTCTGAACTTTTGCAATAGCTCATCTGTATCGGCTCGAAGCAGCGGTGTTATATCATCCAAACTGGTAATAGAAGGATCAATGGTAAGTATGGGCCGCGTTCTAATCTCGCGATCAAGCTGTTGTTTCAATCCCGGAATATGGTCATAGTCGGCCATGGAACCATCTGCTTTTACGGTGTAAATATGGGCATCAATTAATGTATGGGCAAAAATTCCGGCCCGGATACCGCTTAGATGCGCAAATAATTCCAGCAAAAAAGCATAACCGGCTATGTTGTAAGGCACACCCAGAGCCACGTCACAACTACGCTGAGTGAGATGCAGGTTCAGCAGCGGCTGACCCTGCTCATCATTTTGTACATTCAACACCCACATGGCATGGCAAGGCGGCAAAGCACTTGTTTGTGCATTACCCGGCGCCCAGGCTAACACTACCATGCGACGGCTCATCGGGCTGTTTTTCAAGGTGTTTAAGGCATAAGCAACTTGGTCATTAAATTCGGCTCGACCATCCTGATGCACTGGATAATGACGCCAAAAATTTCCATAAGCGCTGGGGACTAAATCATTTTCATCAGCCCAGGGGTCCCAGAATTTACAATTATGCTTTTTTAACAGGCCGATATGAGTATCACCCGACAGAAACCACAGATTTTCCACAACAATATTCTTCCAGGAAATTTCCTTGGTCGTTAACAGCGGAAAACCTTCACGTAAATCAATTTCATAATTGATATTGAAAGTGGAAATCGTGTCGACACCGGTTCTGTTTTCTTTACGTGTGCCTTTTTCCAGCACTTCCCGCACGGTGTCTAAATATTGTTGCACATTGATGTTCCTTTTATTCGATTAAGCTTGCTGTCATTTCAACATCGGCACTAGTGTCAAAATAATGCTCGATCATCAAGCGTGAAAGATAATGCGATTTAACTTTCCACTTATCCAGATTAATATTTAACACGGCATAGGCCAATTTGCGCTGATCATTATAGGCATAACCGACAAACCAGTCATTCAACCCTTTTAAATTACCGCCCGTCAGCGTACCGGTTTTGCCTCCGACTTTTATATCCGCGTACTGCCCTTTGAAAAAATCACGGAAAGAGCGCCGAGCTGTACCAATTGATACTGTCTTGGCCATTAACTGCTGCATATTTGCTGCTGTTTCCGGTGTAATGGCCAACATCAACTGCTCCGGATTACCCTTATAAACCAAACGGCCTTTTTCATCAAAGGCTCGATCAACCATGAATGGCCGCATTAATTTACCGCCGTTTATCATGCTGGCAGCCAGCGCGGCCCCATGTAAAGGGCTCAAGGTGACTTTATTGGTATAACCTGATGCCGCTTCTACGACCGCCCAATCATCTCCACCAACCGGGATATAGGTTTGGCTGGGGTCAATAGGAATATCAGTGTTGATATGCGTATTAAAATAAAACCGCTGGGCATAATTACTGAGCTGTTGTGGCCCGACTGTATACAAACCGATTCGCCCAAAAACAGTATTAATTGATTTAGCAAATGCCTCAGCCAAAGTAGGCTTACGAGTCCATTTGGTGTTTTTGTGCTTATAGACATTCTGTTTATATAACGACGATGACTTGCCATTAAATGGAAGAATAGACTCAGGGTTAAGCTTGCCCATATCCATGGCCGCTGCCGCAGTGATTATTTTAAACACCGAAGCCGCTGGAAAGGCTGAGGACATGGCAAGATTCCCCAACGGCTCACCGTCACTGACATAAGTGGTCAAGGCCAAAATGCGCCCGCTGTCCGGATCCATGGCTACTGCTACCGCAAAGTCAGGATCATAACGATCCAGCCATTCTGACAAGGCGAACTGCAGGCCATGGTCAAGTGTATATTCAAGCTTCAAAGGAAATTCATGACTTTGAACTTCGATATCCATACGAGTTGGAAAATCATTTTGCCCGGCCGCAAACAACAAACTTGAAGCAAAATCTTCGGGTTTTAAAACTAAACCTTTGGGTTTTGATTGAACAGCTTCAGATTGGTCAAGCGAAATCCCATCATCACCAACCTGGTTAATTTCTGGCTGGATAACTTGGCCTGGAAACAATATCACTTTAGCGATAATGACAGCCGCAAAAAATAGCGCAGCAACCGCCACCATCTTGCCTGCAGAAGTATCCTTATTACGTCTTTTTGTACGTGAAATTCTTCGCCTTGGTGCTGTTAGTCGGGCTTTTTTATGGCGGCTAATGCGATGCGCTGCCAAATTGGGCATATCGCCACCCGGTTGCTGTGGTTCTCTGTCAGTCACTTAAGCGTTCGGTTATTAGTTGCCCAAAGATAGGGTTAAGCATGGTTTATCACAATAAATTATTGAATCGTGTTATTTTATTCGTTAACGTCGTCTGACGAAACCGAACAAAGAAAAAAACTGTAACAGATGGAACCCAAAGCATATCACTTAGGCACTCATCGAACATTGACACCCGCTGATACTTTGAAAAGAGTTCAGCCTTTAATGAGTAAAATGGGTATTACCCGGGTCGCTAATGTAACTGGGCTCGACAGAGTAGGGATTCCTGTTTATACCTCTTTTCGACCACAATCACGCTCGATTTCAGTATCACAAGGCAAAGGATTCGAAACTGATGCAGCAAAAGTATCTGCATTGATGGAATCGGTCGAAACATTTCACGCAGAGCGAATCACCCACGAACTGCGATTTGGCAGTATTAATGATTTACAGGGACAACTGCCGCTGGCCGATATTCAGCTTTTGCCTAAATCCAGTACCAAGTCTTTACACGCTGATATCCCTATTTTCTGGATTGAAGGGATTAACCTGGTCAACCAGCAACCACTGTGGTTACCCTTTGAAATGGTCAGTACGGATTACACCCTGCCATATTTGAACGGCAGCGGTTATTTTGCTGCCAACACTAACGGACTTGCATCCGGCAACACATTAAATGAGGCGATTTGCCATGCCGTTTACGAAGTCGTTGAGCGTGATGCCGAAGCATTGTGGAATCAACAACCGCTTTCTGCACTGATTGCAACCGGTGTAGATATTGAATCTATCCAGGACAAAAACTGCCAATGGCTGATCAAACAATTCGAGAATGCCGACATTCAGATAAAAATCTGGGACATGACCAGCGATATTGGATTACCCAGTTTCATTTGCCTGGCGATAGGCGATGAAGATGATTGGGCCGACCCCGAATCTGGAGCCGGGACCCATGCCAGCAAAGAAGTCGCCCTTTCCCGAGCCTTAACCGAAGCCGCACAGTCCAGAGCGACATATATTGCCGGCAGTCGTGATGACGTTGGCTGGTCAGAATACCAGGCTGACCAACGGCAAAAACGCCGCATCCAGGGCTACGAGTTGCTGGAGAAACATCAACCCATCAAACAGTTCAATCAACTTCCAAGCTTTGACCATGCAGATATGTCTGAAGATTTACAATTATGCATTTCCCGGCTCACCGCTGTAGGAATCAAACAAATTATTGCTGTTGATTTAACCAAACCAGAATACGGACTATCGGTGGTCAAGGTTGTTATCCCAGGTCTCGAAGGGGCCTACGGCCACTGGCACAGCAGCTATATTCCCGGCCCAAGAGCCAAGGCATTGATAGATTTACCGTTTGAGATGGGGTAACAATATTTCTGGATACTGGCCTTCGCCAGTATGACAAGAGCTAAATGATCGCTTTATTTACGTCATTGTGGCGAACGCCGCAATCCAGTATCTTTAAACAAGGAAGTTACATAAGGACTCAAGGATGGGTAAACAACCCTGTGTTTATATTATGGCTAGTAGGAAGAACGGTACGCTTTATGTTGGAGTAACATCCAATTTAATAAAGCGTGTCTGGGAACATAAACAATCTTTGGTTCCTGGTTTTACAAAAAAGTATAAAGTGTATAACCTCATGTGGTATGAGCTACACAGTACAATGGAATCAGCTTTTTCTAGAGAAAAGGCGCTTAAAAACTGGAAACGCCAATGGAAAATAAAGTTAATCGAAACGATAAATCCTAAATGGAAAGATTTATATCCAGAGTTACTCTAGACTGGATACTGGCCTTCGCCAGTATGACAAGTGCTAACTGTTTTCTGGCAATTTGCGATTAAATGAACAAAACCTTCATTTTCATCGGCCCGACTATTACGCTTGAAGATGCTCAGCAGCGTCTGACTGCAACTTACTTGCCGCCTGTTAAATACGGTGATGTCTACCGAATCACCGAACTTTATCAACCTGAGATAATCGGCATTATCGATGGTTACTTCAATCAGGTTCCTGCAGCCTGGCATAAAGAAATTCTATGGGCGATGAATCAAGGCGTAACAGTGTTTGGGGCAGCAAGCATGGGGGCGCTACGGGCAGCAGAATTAGATCAGTTTGGTATGCAAGGTTGCGGCAAGATTTATCAGGCTTATCAATCGGGAGTGTTGCCGCCATTTATTGATGACGTTTTTGAAGACGATGATGAAGTTGCGGTCATTCACGGTCCGGCGGAGCTCGGTTATAAACCGGCTAGCGAGGCCATGGTCAACATTCGCTTTACACTCGCCAAGGCACAACAGCAAAAACTCATTAACGCTGAAGAACTTAAAACGCTAACCGATATCACTAAATCACTTTTTTACCCTCAGCGAAATTACGCTGAAGTTTTCATGCTTGCCAAGCAATACGATATTGCCGCCGAACGATTATCCGATCTGGGGCAATGGGTACAGGAAAATAAGATTGACCAAAAACACCTTGACGCGCTGACCATGCTCGATCAAATTAATCGGCATAAAACTATGCAATCATCCAGCCAAAAAATTAGTCAGCCTGCTTTCCAACATACTACTCAATGGCAAACCGCTATTGATGAGATCGATCAAACACATCACTTGGAAAACCCGGTGCTAGATGAGCTGCGATTGACAGGCGAGCGTTATTTTGAATTATTAGATCAGGCATTGGCCTCGAATTTGACTGGTTCCCAGCCGGAAACTGCAAGCGATCTTGATTTGAACAAGCTACACCAATCCCCAGATGCACTCAAACTTGGCTTAGCTCGTGAATGGCAAATAAAGCAAAGTCAAGCGACCGCGAATCAGCTTTCGCCTTATCAACTGGACCAGCTTTTACTTGCTTATCTGAAACATTCAGGCGAGTTGTCTGAATTTTCCAGCCGTGCACAAGATAAAAAAGCAAAGTTAACTCAACAAAATAATCGATTAACCATCCATGATCTAACTGAGCTTGATCTGTTGCAATTAGGCGATTGGTACTTTACCCAAACACTAGGCACCGAATTACCGGATAGAATTGAAAACTATGCTACTCAACTGGGTTTTGTTGATGGCGATGATTTTTATGCTAAGATTTTGGATGAATATTACTATTTAAAGCAAAATCATGAGGGTGGATAATTACAAAAAGCGCAATGAGGACATATGCCCCGGTTGTGAACTTAGCGAACTCGAGATCGATTTCCGCGAGGCCGGCACTCGGTTCAGACTATTCCCACAATCACCATTGTTAACCGACTACCAGGAACCTGAAACCGTTTGGGTTTCCATTGCACCTTGGGAGATCGGCCCCGGACCAAGTGATGACCGGATGTATGTGGTCGATGCAATTGATAAAGATTATTACGACGGCCCTCGATTACCGCCCTATAATGGGGCAATTAATCCACCTGCCATAGCCGGACCTGATGGACATTTTGATCATTTGGAGATCGGGACCCATGAATTCGAAGCGGCACACATGTACGGCACCCTGCGCTTTGTACTGGATATCTGGGAAACTTATTTCGGCCACGAGATAGAATGGAGTTTTAGCGATACATTTGAGCAGATGGAACTGGTACCCTGGGTGGATTGGGACAATGCCCATGCCGGTTACGGCTTCATTGAAATGGGATACGGTAAAGACGATGAAGGCCATAAATTCCCTTACAACCTGAACTTTGATGTGCTGGCCCATGAATTTGGCCATCAACTGCTTTATTCAGTGATCGGCATGCCGACTGATGATACAGCTACGCCCCAATTTTTTGCCTTTCATGAAACAGCGAGTGATATTGTAGCAATCATTTCATTATTACATTTTAACTCCGTCATTGACCGCTTACTTGAGCAGTCAAGTGGAAATCTTTACTCACGCAACGAATTAAATCGCGTTGGAGAAGAGTCCAATACACGTCAGATCCGCATGGCCAGTAATGATATAAAAATGAAAAATGTCCCCGACCCTGACACACCTCTTGATCAATTAACCATCAAACAATTGCACGACATGAGTTTGCCTTTTACCGGGGCCCTGTTTGATTTATTCGTTGAAATCTTTCAACAAAAATTACTGGAGAAAGAACTTATAGACCCTGAGCTGGATGAATTATCACGCGGATTGACTGAAAAAATGGACAACGAGCAACAGGTACAAGAAGCTTTTGATTCCGCCTATGAGGCAAATCCACTGGGATTTAAACAAGCCTTGGTAGATGCACGCGATTACACTGGATTATTGCTCAGTTTAAGCTGGGAACAGCTTTCCTGGAACTTAACATTTCCGCAGATTGTCCAATCATTATTCAACGCTGACCAAGAGCTATCAGACGGGCAATATAGCGTTGAGATTGCTGAGGTTTTTGATTGGCGCGAAATAGAGTATTAATTGCCCATGGGCAATGATTCAGAGTAATACAGTCCAAGCTTACACAACCACTTTCACCGGAAAATGAAACCGGCATTAAAAAAACCTACTTTGCTTGCTCTGACACATACCCTCTCCTTTTTCCGACCAGAGCTCGAATCTTTTCATGAAGAGCTTTTGTAAAAATCAAAACCTGGGCATTGTTTCACGTTAAATTCACGAGCAAATATTTATCATTTTTTGCCATGTAATATATCCAACGTTTCCACGGATCTTTTTATTATGAATAGAACTGTTCTCGCCAGCATCTTTGCATGCGCTTCAATTACTTCCGGTACAACATTTGCTGCTAACGATATAGCCGATACAATCTATTCTGGCGGCCCCATTCATACCATTAACGACACGTTACCAAGGGTGGAGGCAGTTGCGGTGAAGGATGGGGTCATCATTGCAGTTGGTCCAGTTGCCGAGGTATCGAAGTACCAGGATGAAGATACCAGGATGTTCGATCTGCAAGGCCGCACCATGCTGCCAGGTTTTTTTGATAGCCATGGTCATGTTGTAATGGGCGGCATACAGGCTCTATCTGCAAATCTTCTTCCACCTCCAGATGGCGTTAACACGGACATCCCTTCGCTTCAAAATTCATTGCGTGAATGGGTATCTGAAAACCAGGCAGCCGTCGACAAGGTCAAACTGATTATCGGCTTTGGCTATGATGATAGTCAGCTAGCAGAGAAACGCCATCCCACCCGTTACGAACTCGATGAAGTTTCGAAAGATATTCCGGTCTTTATCTGGCACCAGTCAGGGCATTTTGGTGTGGCAAACTCTAAGGCGTTAGCCGCTACCGGGATTGGCAAAGGGTCAATGACACCACCGGGTGGTGTCATTCGATTTGACGATTCTGGTGAACCGACTGGCGTCTTTGAGGAAAATGCGTTAATTGCGGTACTCATGCCTTTGCTCGGCCGTCTGGGTGAGGAGGGCTTGCAAACATTCGCCCGGGCAGGCGCGGAACTCTGGGCAAAGTTTGGTTATACCACGGCTCAGGATGGCCGAAGTTCTCAACAGGTTGTGGAGGCACTCAGAAAGGCCGCAGCCGAAGGTCAAATTGCAATCGACATTGTTAGCTATCCGGACGTATTACTAGATCGAAGCTATATAGCCGAAAACATGTCGATGCATTATCAGGATGGTGTACGTGTAGGTGGTGCAAAATTAACCATAGACGGCTCCCCACAGGGTTTTACCGCACTTCGCGACAGACCATACTACAATCCGATCGGGAATTATCCTCCCGGCTATGCGGGCTATGCATCCGCAACCATGGAGCAGGTGCAGGACGCTGTAAACTGGGCCTATGACAACAGCATCCAACTATTAGTCCATGCAAACGGCGAAGGTGCTTCAGATATGCTTGTTTCAGCCATAGATGATGCACAGTCTAAATTCGGCACACCAGATACTCGCCCCGTACTAATACACGGTCAGTTCATGCGCGAAGATCAGGTCGACAATTACCAACGTCTGGGAGTCTTCCCCTCGGTCTTTCCGATGCATACCTTTTACTGGGGTGACTGGCACCGTGATCATACGGTCGGACCGGTCAATGCCGAAAATATTTCACCAACGGGTTGGATAAGAAGTCGTGGCATGATGTTCGGCACTCACCATGACGCCCCTGTTGCGTTTCCTGACAGTATGCGTGTCCTTGCTGCGATAGTAACCCGACGCACACGCTCGGGCGACATTCTCGGTCCTCATCAAAGAGTCGACGTAATGACGGCCTTGAAAGCGATGACTATCTGGCCAGCCTGGCAGCACTTCGAGGAACAAAGTAAAGGCTCAATCGAAGTGGGCAAGATAGCCGATTTCGTCATTCTGTCCGATGACCCAACTGCTGTTGATCCAGAATTGCTTGCGGACCTGACAGTTCGGGCCACGATCAAGAAGGATGAATTAGTTTATGAGGCACCGGCTAGTTTGACCGAGGTAGCTGTCAGAGAGTGGCCCTTTTCCACTGATCCGGTTGTTGCACACCGATTCCTGCACGTAATCTACAACGTAATGGGCAATCGTCTGTAGCAGGGCGCAAAGACAATCTGATTAGTATCTCGTTTATCTTCCGAGTTTTTGTTGTGGCTTGAAATCAGATGTTAGTCGATGCATCAATCAGATCAACTTAACATAACGCTTCAATAACATGACTCATTTGTCACTCCAACTATCTTGCCCGAATTATTTTAGCTTTGATAACGTTTTCACTCAGCATGAATTACCGAGGAATATTACGTTTTCCCCCTTTCAATGAGAATTTAAGAGTTAAACAAAACATATCAAACTTAAGTAAATAAAACCCACAAAGTCATTACCGAAGCTGGAGTGAATATCCCGCATCCATCTACATTCAATCAAAATGCCTCAAGACATTGAGTCAAATTTTTGTTATCTTTATGTTAATATAATTAAATACTGAACCAATAATAAATAAATGGAGGCACTCTATGGCGCTAGACCCACTTCAACTTCTTTCCGAAGACCTCTACGAGCCTACTAAAATTTATCTTTTTGGGAAAAAATTCAGAGGGCTACGATTAGCTCTGGATGAATTGAATCAAACCCCTTATAACGCAACTGCTGATGCAAACGGTGATTCCCCAATGCCGCCAGGAACCCTGGAACAAGAATACCGACGTATCCGCTTTGGAGAGGAACTTGACGACAATTGTGATAACACCATTCCGACTGCTTCAGATATCAGTAGTGGTCAAGGATTGGAACCTATCTTAGCCAGAATATACAGTTTTTCCTACGAGGGAAATTATTACAAGCTTGACTATCCTTTAATTTACATGGTCTGGGGTAACGGCATTCCACCCGAAGAAGTTGACAGTGCCTCAGGCTTGCCAAGGTTTCTAACCCGAAATACAGGCATAGAAGGCAAAGACTGGCGCTTCGGCAGCGATATTCGAGTCTGGAAAATCGACAGACATGACAAATCAATTTGCATTGACCTGGATATAGGCACATTTAAAGAAATCTTGCTTGAGCCTTGTGATGATGAAGGGTTCATGACATCACGCTCTAAGCTAGCGGCTCGTTCTAAAATGGCATCACGTTCTAAAATGGCGGCCCGTTCTAAAATGGCGGCCCGTTCTAAAATGGTTGGAGCTCATCAAGATTAGTAAATTTTATATCTTAGCCGCAAATTTCATCTAGAATTGATTTAGCCCTGAGAAGTTCTTTAGATATAGAGCTTTCACTATCTTGTTTATATGCATCAATCAAAATCTCTTTTGATTCGGGAAATAAGCCGGTTGATTGATAAAGTTCACATAAACTAATCATTGCCCTAAATTCGAGCGGTTTGGCTTTTTGGTCTATGGCAGTATTCAAGGCTATTTTGTAGGACTCTAATGCCTCTAAGTTATTTCCTAACAAAAATAATATTTTCCCTTTTCGCCTAAATACTTCGGCCTTCCAATATTGAATAGTTTGTGAATCAAGTATACTAATTGTTGAGTTTATTTTTTCCATCGCATCGTCAAGCTTATTATTTGCAATTAATGCTTGAACAATAATCTCAGAAAGTAATAAATAGTCCTCTGTAGTACCAACATCAACTAGCTGATTTAGTCCCTCCTGCATCAGAATAATTCCATCATTTAAAGACCCATTGAAGGTCATGACCAGACCCTGACAATGCTTAAGTCTTCCCTCATATTCTGGCAATTTAAGTTCAGCACATATATCGAATAACTTTTTAGCCCATAATGTAATTCCTGCTTGATCTTTTCTGAATAATTGTAAAAGTAAATTTAATTCAACAGCATGAAACAGAGAGCCTTTATGTTTTATATCAACAGCCCATTCATAACATTGCTTTGATTGTTCCAGAGCTTTTTCTTCATCCCCCAAGAACCATAACGCATGAGATAGAAAACCCGTCCCACATACTTTTGGATCATGTCCACCATAAATACTTGCATGATCGTGATGTTGCTCAAAATCATATAACTTCAATCCGGTAATTATATGTTCATGTGCATTAATAAAATCACCATGATGAAAGTAGGTTGTCCATTGACAATGATGTGCTTGAAGTTTGAGATCGATGTCATCCAGTCTTTGTGCTAAATCCTGAATACGATTTGACCATGTGAATGCATGATCATCTTCATAATCCATGGAAACCAGCCACTGGCCCCATAAAGCTGTAAATTGTTTTGCTGATTCGGGTAATTGATCACACAAATTGACTGCGTTTAAATAATTCTGCCTTGTGATCTCCGACCCTGATCCTTCTAAAGCCATTAAAACAGGACCCAATGTTATTAAATATTCTAGTTTTTTAGTTTTGGTTTCTTGGCTATCTTCAAGTTTTTCTAAAAGATTTAGTCCAGTAGAAAGATGTTCCCTGGCCTCTAATAATGCGAACTGCTTACTTGCCTTTTCCCCGGCTTGTAACCAATATTGGACTGCTTTTTCGTATTGCTTGCCTTCGGTGAAGTGGCGTGCGATCAGTTCTGGGGTTTTCTTAATAATATCGGGGTAATTTTTTTCAATCGCCTCGGCGATGCGTTTGTGAATATCAACACGTTCACTTTGCAACAAATTTTCATAGGCAACATCCCGCACCAGGGCATGTTTAAAACAAAACTCCGCATAGGGTGGTGCTTTATCCTGATAAACCAGCTGGGCTTCAAGTAACGGCGTTAAATCTTTATAAAGGTTTTTTTGCTCATAATCTGCAATGTGCTCAAGCAAATCGAATGAAAAATCCCGGCCGATAACGGCCGCTAATTGCGCGATTGATTTAGATGATTTGGGCAATCTATCCAGACGGGCCAATAGTGAATCATGCAAGGTTGTTGGAATATCTTTTTTGACTAGCACACTTGAGTCGGCCGAAGCGCTTTCTGCTTGTAAACTTTCCATCAGGCTCTTGCTCAACTCTTCTGCAAATAAAGGGATACCCTCGGTGCGCTGAATAATCTCGTTAATGACATCCTTGGGTAATTCTTTTACTCCTTGAACACCTTCAATCAATTGAGCGGTGTACTGACGCGGCAGCCGCTCTATTTCCAGGCGTGTAACATGTGTTTCCTGCAGAAAATCGGCATCAAATCCCGGTCTGGATGTAATCAATAACAGAATATTGTGTCCCTTCAGGGCTTTAATCATACGTCCCATTAGCTCAAGTGTAGTGGGATCAATCCAGTGTACATCTTCAATTTTGATTAACAGTGGCTTAGTCTTTGCCAGGGCAAACATGTTTTTGATTAACGCTGTGAATATACGCTCCTTTTTTTCATCCGGATCAAGGTTTGGCATTGGCCACTTTTTGCCTGACTGCAGCCCCATCAAGCTGACAAATGCGGGCATGTCAAAGTCCATGTCTTCAGAAGACATCTCGACCAGTTTTTCTAATTTGGTCAGTCGTTGTTCACTACTGTCATCACGCTCGAAACCGGCTGCTACCTCTAGCCTGTTGGTTAAGGGATAAAGTGCGGTATTGGTGTGGTAAGGTGCACACTGATATTCAAGATAAAAGAAATCATCTTTAGAGATTTTTTTACCCAACTCCTGCAATATCCGTGACTTGCCAATACCCGCTTCGCCGGTAAAAATGACCGCATCGGCATGACCACGCTTGCTGCTTTCCCAACAATTTAGTAACACGCCCATCGCATCCTCACGATCCACCATCGGTGTCATCTCGGCAGCATTTGCCATAAACCGTGAGCTAACGTGCTTTTCCTTGATTACCCGCCAGACTTGTTGCGAATCTTTAATGCCTTTGAGTGTGTGTTTGCCTATATCTTCAAACTCGAACAATCCCCGAGTCAGACGAAACGTATCACCGGCTATCACAATTTCGCTGGGGTTGGCTAAACCCTGAATTCGAGCTGCCAGATTCAAGGGCAAACCAATGGCTGACTCAGAACGGATACGAGTGTCACCCAGCATATCACCCACTACGGCCAGCCCAGTTGCAATTCCGCAACGTACTTTTACAGCATTTCCGGTTGAACTGATAATAATATTTTCTTCTTCGAGTTTTCGAATTAATCCCAAACCCGCATTAATTGCACGCTCGGCATTGGTTTCATGGCGTGTAAATTGAGCGACAATCCCATCGCCTAAATATTCAGTAATACGTCCACCGAACTGTTCAATAATAAGCTTGGCATGGGATTGAAAATTACGGATTATGGAGCGGGTTTCTTCAGGATCAAGACTGTCAACAATGGTGGTTGAATCAACCAGATCACAAAACATAACCGTCAATAAGCGTCGCTCCGCTTGCGATTCTTCCTGCGTCTGTTCTGATTTGGTTTCGACGGCTAGGGATTGACCGCAGAATGAGCAAAAACGTGCACCGGCCTGGTTACTGCTGCCGCAGTGCTGGCAATCAAGAGAGGCTATAGTATTCCCACAGCCACCACAAAACCGAGCTTCGTCAGGATTGGAAAATCCACACTTTGAACATTCAATTGTCAGCTACATCTCCCTTTGGATTTATTTGCTTAGGTACAGCATGCCGCGTAATATTAACAAATAATCCAACGCCTATTAGGTTGATTTGCTTATTTTAGATCGTTGTAGCCATGATCCCAAGCAAATGACTGATATTTATGTGGGAATTAACATATTTTAATTTTTGTAGTTTTATAAGTTAAAGCTATACTAAACCTATGAACGTCACTAAAGAAAAATGTTGAACAATGACTGAGAAGCATATGAAAGAATTAATGAGCCAAGTGCCATTTTTCTCGAACCTCTCGGATGAGGATTTAGAAACCATCACAAAACATGCGATAAGGCGTTCTTTTCCAAAAAACGCAGCCATTATTAACGAGGGAGATCATACTGATTCGCTTTATGTCGTTGAAAAAGGACGTGCCAAAGCTTTCTTAACTGACCGTAATGGCAGAGAAATAGTACTCGGCATCATCCCACAAGGGTCTTATTTCGGGGAAATAGCGTTATTGGATAGCGAACCGAGATCAGCGAATGTCATGACGCTGGAACCATCCAGCTTTTTAATCATCAGCCGCAGTGATTTCCAGCAGTGTTTACGTGACAACATAGACATTGCAATGAATATGCTCAGCGCATTGACAGATCGCATACGTGATTTAACAGGCAGCATTAAGAGCCTTGCGTTAAGCAATGTTTACCGCAGGATTGTAAACACCTTGTTAAAAATGGCAATTGAAAAAGATGGCGTGCTCATTGTCGAAGAAAAGTTAACTCAACAGGATATTGCCAATATGGTCGGTTCATCCAGAGAAATGGTAAATAAAATTTTTCATGATTTGGTTGAAGGCGGTTATATCAGCAGCAAAAGCAAACAAATTACCATCCACAAAAAACTTCCCTCGGGCTGGTAACGGTTTTCTCTAACAGCCATCTGGATGCCGGATCAAGCCCGGCATGACGAGGAATCTATTATGTTCCTAAGAGTTTTATGAATACAGCTTTCCACTAGTATGGTGACGGTAGAAGGTTTTACAAACAGATCCTTCGCGTTGCTCAGGATGACACAGCATTGTCATTCCGAGTGGGCACCAAGCGATCGAGGAATCTCCATGGTTTAGCCTCTAATGGGATTAATGTAACCGATGCTTAATGCCCAAATGGTATTATGGAGACCTTGACCGTGGGGTCAAGCCCGGCATGACGGGGAACGAATTGCTACATGGTTTGCTGGCAATTACCCATAAAAAAAGTATTGCCTCTACTGAGGCAATACACATCCTCCTATTCTTAACTTAGTGGTTTAGGCTTTATTCTTCTTCTGTTTATTCTTCTTCTTTCGCCAGCCACGATTACAATGTAACAATTGTTAACAATCTGTTCTGTTAACTATTTCACAAAAATCATGTGATTTATGACAACAAGAATTCTTTGGCTTGATTGATTTTAGAAGCTAAATATTCGGAACCACCCCGGTCCGGGTGTAGTTTTTGCATTAGTTTTTTATGTGCAAGAATGATTTCTTCTTTACTGGCCCCGCTCTCTAATCCAAGAATAGCCAATGCTTCCGCTTGGGTCATGGTTGTATTTGATGCTTGGGCGGGTGGCTCCCCAGAAAATGATGCATGTTGGCGCCACTCATCTGAAAAACGAAAATCAAGATAAGCCGTGAGCAAATTCTGCGAATCTGCATCAGCAGCACATTCAGCTAACAAATCCAACAATTGCTCCAGACTAAGTTGATTTAATTCTTGACCGGCCATACTGCCCTTTAAAACCTGGCCGTTCATTTGTGCTGAATCATGATCCAGACTCATTTGCAGATATTCACTGCGAACCGTGGATGTTTTTCCGGACGAGACAGAAGAATCAGACTTAGGCTTAAACGCATTCCAAGCATTTTTCAACACCAGCAAACGTTGTAGCCAAGGTATTGCCGCGCCGACAAGCGCAAAGAACCAGGGCGCACGCCCCGTCACGACTAACAGCAGCAAACCACCTGCCAGACCATAGAGCAAGAATTTGGTCAGCAGTTGCTTGCGTTGTGCTGCCGGCGCTTTATTAAACGAAAATAAAAACCACCACAAAAAGGCAACAACAGCAATGGTGATGAATATGCGTAACATCCCTACTTTTCGTTAGTAACCCATATCGTCATACCGGTGAAAACCAGTATCCATTAGTATTTTTAACTCAGCCTCTGCTTGATATAGCTCACTGACTTTTATTAAAAGCCTAAACGGCAATAAGGAGATCCTCACGCCGCTTCGCGGCTCAGAATGACAGGCTATGATCATTGTGGCGAGACACAGTAAATGCGGCATGTCATTCCAACAGCCCCGCAATTTTGTTCGATTTCGCATAATCCAGGTAAGCTTGCTTGCCGCCTGTAGCATAAACAGCCACGGCCGCCAGCAATGCTTTGAGTTGCTCCGCACTGCCTGAGTCAAAGCGGCAGTATGCACCCTTGGATAACTTGCATAGATGCCTGAAAGTTTTACTGGCTGTGGTGTTTGATCCTTCCTGAAAAATGAATATGGGAACCCCGAGCAAGCCTAACTGGCCTGCCAAATCGGACAAGTGGTCAGCATCCTCCTCCATACAATCGCCAACAAACACTATGGCGTCAATAGACTGTTGCCTGGCCTGTTGTAGTGCATAATTTAATACTCTGGCAATCTGCGTTTTCCCGCCTTCACAACGCACCGACGACATCAATTTCAGTAATTGGGCCGAATTGCTCACCCAGTTTGAAACCTTGAAGGTGTTAAAGCCACCATAGTAAGCCAGTTTAATAGTCAGGTTTCCAATTTGGTCAGTAGCCAAGAACATTTCGGCCTGGATATGGCAAGCCATATCCCAGGTTGGTTCGCGGCTGAATGTCGCATCCATAGCAAAAAACAAACGCCCCGTCCCTTTTTCTTTGGCCTGCGTCATGGCCTTTGCATCTTGCAAAAAGGCATTAATATCCGTCTCAGTCGAGACCGGAGTAATAGATTTATCTTTCGCAACCATCAAAAATCGTATTAATTGCCGTTAACGGCGCATTTGTGCATATGCCTGCAGCGCCCGTTGGCGGGCAAATGAGTGTTCTATAATTATATGCGGATAATTTTGATTTAACTCAAGCCCTGTTTGCTTGCCCTTAGCCTCTGTTGCCAGCCAGGGTTCGTGTATATATTTCGTATCCAAGCCCGCCAACTCAGGTACCCAGCGCCTGATATAGTTACCTTTTGCATCGAACTTTTTGCTTTGAGTTATCGGATTAAAAATTCTGAAGTAAGGTGCTGCGTCGGCCCCGCAGCCTGCCACCCATTGCCAACCACAACTATTATTAGCTAAATCCGCATCAACTAATGTATCCCAAAACCAGTTAGCGCCATGATGCCAGTGAATCAACAAGTGTTTTGTTAAAAACGAGGCGCAGACCATACGCACACGATTATGCATCCAGCCAGCGCGCCAGAGCTGGCGCATTCCTGCATCTACCAGGGGATAACCGGTTTTCCCCTGCTGCCACAATTGAAGCGACTGCTGATCATGCTGCCATGGAAATTCAGTAAATTCAGGCCGAAAGGGTTGCTCATCGATCTGCTTAAAATGAAACAGTAAATATTGACTAAAATCTCGCCATACTAATTGTCTTAAGTATGACCATAACTGCTGTTGTGTAGCTTGTGACTCGGACTGCAGCGATTGCCAAATATCGAACCATAGCTGGTTTACACTAAGTTCACCAAAATGAAGATGCGGTGATAATCTTGAAGTACCGTCTACATCGGGTAAATCACGCTGATTTGAATAATTATCAATTGCCGCGTCTATGAATGTATTTTTTAGGTTTTTAGCTCCGCCGACACCCGGCTGCCAGTAGTCAGGGAAGTCTCGTGCCCAATCCACGTCGCCTGTGTATAACTTTAGTGACTTTATGGTCATCGAATCCGGTAATTTTTTGGGTGCAGACGGTATGGCATCAAGTAAGGGGTATATCGACGGTGGCTGGTTAACTAATAGTTGCTTTACTCTATTCCAATACGGTGTGAAAACTTTATAGGGCTGATCGCTTTTATTTAAGACTTTCCAGGGTTCGATCAACACGTTTCCTTTTAACGAGACAGCATCAATGCCAGATTGCCTTAACGTACTTTTAACTTTTTTGTCCCGTTCAATTTGAGCAGGGCCGTAAAGTCGATTCCAGTACACTGCAGCGGCATTAGACCTTGCGGCGATTTTGCTTAGAACCTCCAGCGCATCACCTTTGAAAAATAGTAATTCATTGCCATGACGTTTAAGTTGTTGAGCCAGGGAGGTCAGGCTACGCTCCAGCCACCAACGGCTGGCAGCACCCAATGGCCAACGTCCTGAGTTCTGATCATCAAAGATGTATACCGGAATAATATGTTTTGCTTTTTGGCAGGCGGTAAAAAATGCGGGATTATCCTCAAGCCTGAGGTCTTCACGAAACCAGACGATTACGACGTTATCGCTCATGCAGCCAGTGCTTTACTGACTATTTCCTTGACGTCTTTAGAAAGACCTTTGTTATTGTTGATTTTTTCAAGCGACGTCTTCATTAAATCCTGACGGGCTTGATCATAACTGCGCCAGCTATTGAATGAGCCGGCCAAACGAGCTGCAACTTGCGGATTAACCGGATCAAGTTCGATCAACCAGTTTGTCAAATATTCATAACCGCTACCATTCAGTGCATGAAAACAGGTTGGGTTCTGGGCCACAAATGTGCCGACCAAAGAGCGTAATTTGTTAGGATTTTTACGATCAAATATGCGTTTTTTCTCTAGCTGTTTTATCCGCGCCAAGGTATCTGGCTTGGCGACTGTTGCCTGCACAGCTAACCATTTATCCATCGCCAGCGCATGTTGCTCAAATTTAGAATAAAAATCATCAATAATGTTTTGAGCCTGCGGGCTGGATGATTTAACCAATGCCTGGAATGCCGCCAGACGTTCCGTCATATTGTTGGCAGATTCATATTGGTTTAATGCAATCTGCCAAACTTCTTGATCATCCAGCGATATCAGATAATTCAGGCAAACCTGACGCAGGCTGCGTTGACCCACATGAACCTGGTCAATAATATAATCACCAGAATCATTAAGGTTCTCATAAAGCTTAAGCCATTGGTGCTTATGGATTCGTGCAAGCTCCTTAATCATGAACTCCCTGGCCTGGTGAATCGCATCCGGGTCGATAACTTTAACTTGCTGCGATAAATAAATCTCACTGGGCGGCACCAAGGAAAGCGCTGTTAGAGACTGATCAGTTATGTCTGCTGTCAGAACCTGACCGACTGCCTCAATTAAATAATCAGGCAACTTTAACACTGAATCATTCTGTGCTGCGTTGATTAACTGCAACAAGGTTTGCCGCATTAATCGTTGGGCAGCCTCCCAGCGATTAAATAAATCGGAATCATAGGCCATCAAATGACTTAAAGCAGTGATATCTTGTTCAAAATCAAGGTTAACCGGCGCGGAAAAACCTCTTAAAAATGAACAGACCGGCTGCTCGGCAACTTGCTTGAAAATAAATTGCTGCTGTTGTTGGCTAAGATTTAACACCGCATTCAAACCTGATGTTTCAACGCTGATGTCAGGGTCTTCAGTGATTAATGGGATTTCGTTACCGGTTTTATCCAATAAACCCAATTTAATCGGAATATGAAACGGTTGCTTGTCGTTTTGACCCGGTGAATCAGGGCAAGATTGTTCAATTGACAATTTGTATTGCAAGGACTCGCGATCATAACTCTCCCTGACTTTCAGGTTAGGCGTACCTGCCTGAGAATACCAGCGCCTGAACTGTTGCAAATCGACATTATTGGCATTTTCCATAGCCGTGACAAAATCTTCAA
Source organism: Arenicellales bacterium (assembly GCA_028284225.1). GTDB lineage: Bacteria > Pseudomonadota > Gammaproteobacteria > Arenicellales > JAHEKD01 > JAHEKD01. The sequence goes on along the minus strand of JANQSD010000022.1, from coordinate 225,375 downwards.
TCGTGACGGCCTGACCATCGTGACGTTGAAAATATAAATCGCTGCCTTGACGAAACCCATGTTTCCCGACAATGGTTGATAACATCCGCACCACTTCAGCACCCTTGTTATAGACCGTGAGCGTATAAAAGTTATTAATTTCCTGATAAGACTCAGGCCGCACCGGATGTGCCATGGGGCCGGCATCTTCACGGAACTGATAGGTACGCAATACGTTGACATCCTCAACACGTTTGACCCCGCGAGAATGCATATCCGCACTAAATTCCTGATCCCGAAAAACTGTAAACCCTTCTTTTAAACTGAGCTGAAACCAGTCTCGACAGGTAACCCGATTGCCCGACCAGTTATGGAAATACTCATGGGCAATAACGCTTTCAACACCAAGAAAGTCGTTATCAGTTGCTGTGTCACTGTGTGCCAGAACATATTTGGTATTGAAAACATTCAATCCCTTGTTCTCCATCGCGCCCATATTGAAATCATCAACGGCGACAATCATAAAAATATCAAGATCATATTCCAGGCCGTAAACCTGCTCATCCCAGCGCATGGATTTTCTTAACGATTCCAATGCGAAATCACATTGATCGATATTGTGTGCTTCGCTGTAAATTTCCAATGCCACTTGACGACCGGATGCTGTGGTAAAGGTATCCGTAATTTTTTCCAGGTCACCGGCAACCAGTGCAAACAAATAGCTGGGTTTGGGGAAAGGATCATGCCAATGCACCCAATGCCGACCATTTTCATCCTCTCCGGCATCTATCCTGTTGCCGTTAGAAAGCAACACCGGATATTTTTCTTTATCCGCATAAATCATTACTGTGTAGGTGGTCAACACATCAGGGCGATCAGGGAAAAAGGTGATTTTTCTGAATCCTTCAGCTTCACACTGTGTGCAAAAATTTCCTGCGGACTTGTACAAACCCATTAATTTGGTGTTTTTCTGCGGTTGGATTAACGTAGTTATTTCTAATTCAAACTGCTCCGGAATCTGATTAATGGTTAAAGCAAGCTCGTCATAATGATATTCTGCACCCTCCAGCTCTTTTCCATTGAGGATAATCCGTTCTGGAATCAGTTCATCACCATCAAGAATTAATGTATTGGTTTTCTCAGCCTCAGGATTACAAGACATCTGCAACTGACTTGTAACTTTGGTTTGCTCCTCATCCAATTCAAACGTTAATTTAATTGCATCAACCAGAAAAGCCGGGGGCTGGTAGTCTTTTCTATAAATCGTAGTGGTTACAGGCGTAGCAGCAGTATCTAGCATTGTTATTCTCTATCTCAAAAGCATAATTACAAAAATGATCAAGCCAACGACAAAAGCCATCGGTATCAGCAGGCCGGGCCAATCTTTTTCAGCCTGTTTTGACCGTTCCAATGTCGCCTTCACACCCGGCAGGAAAAACACCAATACTAAAATGGCGATTAATCCGACTAATAATTGTTCCCAAGTTTCCATGACTAATCTCACATAATTGTTAAACCCGGATTATGCAATAGATTCCCAGTGCATAATCCGAGTGTGATAATCGACAGTTTTTGCGGCCTATGCTAGCATGTAAACGCGTTAACTTTGCGGAGTAGATTGATGGCCGATGAAAACAATGACCTGAAAGAGCTGCTCCGTGAACTGCGTCAACAGCATCGTGAACTCGACGAAAACCTTAATCAATTGCTCAAGTTTAAGTATGTTGATCAATTGCAAATCCAGGCATTAAAGCGAAAAAAACTAAAACTTAGAGACCAGATTGCCCGCCTGGAAAGTGATTTAATCCCTGATCAACCGGCCTAGCACTTAAGTTCTCATTCAACCCGCTGCCAGGTCTGGCTTCGACCTATTAACGAAAATCCAATGAACCCGCGCACTGTCAGCTCATCAGCCGAATCATTGAGGCTCATTTTAGCTTTATAAACTTTACCTTTTTTCGGGTCGAGGATGGTCCCACCTGCCCAACCATCACCCTTAGCCTTCATGTCACGAATGATTTCCAGCCCTTCGATCGGTACACCCAGGCGATCTCCCGGGCATTTGTCGCAAACTGAATTTTTTTTCTCAGGATTTAGTACTTCCTCTACCGTGCCGTAAAACATATCGTCACGCTGCTCAATTCGAACATGACTCTTGGCTTCACCTGTTTCGTCATCAATAGTTTTCCAGAGTCCTTCTACCGTGCCCTGAGCCAGAGCCAAAGACCCAGTCAGCATCAAAATTAATCCAAACAAAATTCGCATTGTTATGTCCTCATTTATATTTGTGTGGAGATTTTAACTCACAATGCTGAATATTTTCTAAAATCAAGCGTTTAATACATAATGGGTTGCGATACTGGCAAGATAGCCCAAAGCAATCACCCAACTTAAACGTAAATGTGAAATAAAGGTATATTTACCCTCGGAAAGCCCCATGATGACGATACCGGCCGCTGAACCAATCGATAACAAAGACCCTCCTACACCTGCAGTCAAGGTGATTAATAACCAATGCCAATGACTCATATCGGGATTCATTAAAATAACGCTATACATCACCGCAGCATTATCAAACAGCGCTGAAAACACACCCATCAAAATGTTTGCATTGGTTGCGCCTAATTGCCCATAGACTGTATCGGAAACGATGTTTAAATAACCTAAAGCCGCCAAACCACTAATAGCCACGATAATGCCGTACAGGAACATTAAAGTATCCCACTCCGATCTTTCCAGGGAACGAAAAATATCGTACTTAACATTTTGACCTGGAGTCGTTTGGGTGGACAAATGAGTAATACCCCGACGCTTTAAATGATATCCATAAAGTTTAAGCAAACCCAGACCTGTCATCATACCGATCACCGCCGGCAAATGGAAAATCTGCTTAACAATTATTGAGCTTATTAGAGTAAAGATAAATAAACCCGTAACTATCCATGCACCAGTAGACATCCGGCTGCGATCACCATCGTAAAAGGCTAACTTGGATTGAAAAAGAAAACTCAAGATCACAGCCGGAACCAGCCAATTTACCAACGAGGGTATAAAGAGTTGCAAAAATTCTGATAACTCGACCAGATCTTTTTGCCAAATCATCAGGGTAGTAACATCACCAAACGGTGAAAAACAACCCCCGGCATTGGCGGCCACAACCAGATTGATACAACCACAGACAATAAACTTGTCGTTATCCTTACCTAAAATCAAAATCACGCTGGCTAATACCAAAGCCACTGCAAAGTTGGCCAATAAAGCTGAGAAGATAAACGTTAACGTGCCGCAAACCCAATATACAGTTCTTAACGAGCTGCTGCGTGACATCACCATACCTCTGAGGTTGGAAAACACTCCTCGTTCACTCATGGCATTTAAGAATGTTGTCGAGGCGAGTAAAAACAAAAATAACTCGACATAAAATTCCAACGACTGGCGAAACAAGACTTCAGCGGTATGGGTTTCACCCTTATTGTTATAACTTACGGCCACAAAAATCCAGATTAGCCCCGAGGCCACTACCATCGGCTTGGATTTTTTTAAACTAAGGCGCCCTTCTCCAAAAACCAGCAAATAAGCCAGGATAAAAAACAGCACACAAATCCATGCGGTCCATTCGCCGGTCAGGTTCATACTCACTACATCAGCGCCACTTGCTGCATGAGTTACCGATCCACTAACTAATAAAAGTATGGCAATTAGTCTGTTTATATATCTCAACGATAATTCCTAAGATGATCAAGACACTTTCTTAATTGTTATTAACATACTTGAAAAACAGCTTTATTTAAACCCGGAATATGCAATGGGAATCGTCGTGAGAGGAAAAAATACAATAAGATCAAGCGCTCCCGCAAGGAATTAGGACGTAGCCATAGCCGCCCTATGGTGAGGAAAAGTTTCGAGGAAGTGCTTGAAATTGAAGTAGTTTTTCATCGCAACAGATTCTTATTGCATATTTCGGGTTAAGGACTTCAAATCATGCTAATCCTTGGTTATGCTTAACTACGAAAAAAATTGGATTTTAGTTTGCATGAAAACCACCAGCATTATTGCTAGTGTCCTGTCACTGTTAGCACCGAACCTGGTGATGGCTGCTGCCGCCGAAGGGATGCAGGATTTCACCGGTCACTGGACCGGTATTGTTTGCATTATATTGTTCGTGCTCGCCTATGCACTGGTTATCAGCGAAGAAACAATACATTTGCGCAAATCAAAACCTGTTATGGTTGCAGCAGGTCTGATTTGGGTTTTAGTTGCGATTGCCTATATCGGTGTAGGTGATACCCATACAGCCAGCACCATCATTCGTCATAATTTACTCGAGTATGGTGAACTGTTTTTGTTTTTGCTGGCCGCGATGACGTATATCAACGCCATGGACGAACGCGGTGTATTTGATGTATTACGCGCCTGGCTAGTAAACAAAGGATTCTCGCTAAAATCAATCTACTGGATTACCGGTGCCCTAGCTTTTGTCATTTCGCCGATCGCTGACAATCTCACTACAGCATTATTAATGGCAACAGTGATTATGGCGGTAGGTGGCAAATATAAAACATTTGTCGCTATGGGTTGTATTAATATTGTGGTTGCTGCCAATGCCGGCGGTGCCTTCAGCCCTTTTGGCGACATCACCACCTTAATGGTGTGGCAAAAGGGCAAAGTTGAGTTTACCCAGTTTTTTGTGCTCATTATTCCCTCGATTATTAACTGGGTGATTCCGGCTTTCATCATGTCTTTAAAAATTCCTGACCAGCAGCCTGAGGCAATGAATGAAAGAGTTGAGTTACAACATGGAGCCTTGTTTGTAGTCGGCTTATTTGCTGTGACGATTTTCATGGCTGTTTCATTTCATAATTTTTTTCACCTGCCGCCCGTCATTGGCATGATGACAGGCCTGGGCTTGCTGAAGCTGTTCGGCTATTACTTGAACCGTCGTGATCGCTATTTCCCTCACCCTGCTGACGATGACCTGGGTGATACAGCTTTATCGATTGAGACATCAGATCAAGGTGGTTACGATGCACGCCACACCATGCATTACAACATTTTTAAATCACTGGAACGAGCCGAATGGGACACCTTGATGTTCTTTTACGGCATTATCCTTTGTGTGGGTGGCTTGGGGGCCTTGGGCTATCTGGCTAAAGTCTCAGAGATTTTTTATATCGATCTGGGTACAACCTACGCCAACATACTTGTCGGTGTAGTCTCTGCCTTGCTGGATAATATCCCGGTTATGTTTGCCGTTCTGGCCATGGACCCCTCCATGAATTTAGGTCAATGGCTATTGGTAACCCTGACCGCCGGTGTGGGCGGCTCAATGCTTTCTATTGGTTCTGCAGCAGGCGTTGCCGTCATGGGACAGGCACGCGGAATTTATACATTTGTGGCTCATCTTAAATGGAGCTGGGCGATAGCATTGGGTTACGCTGCCAGTATTGCCGCACATATGTTTTTGAATAAACACCTGTTCTAGACGTACTCATGAATTCTCCCGGTCGCAGTTGTCCTGTGGATTATCGTTATCGCCCTCGTGATCTGGCCACGCTTGAGCAAACGGCGATAGCTGAACCTGTCTACATTGTCGGCGGATTGTACGGTAACAGTTTAGCGCTGGATCAAATTATTAAACTTAAAGAACTGGAACCTGGTGCAAACTTTATTTTTAACGGTGATTTCAACTGGTTCAATAAATCAAACGAACAATTCAAACGTATTAATCAGGAAGTTCTCAAGCACCATGCTCTAGCAGGCAATGTTGAGAAAGAATTAACCCGACATAATGATATAAACGGCTGTGGCTGTGCCTATCCGGACTGGGTTGATCATGGAACCGTTACACGCTCCAACCAGATTATCAAACAGCTAAAGCACACTGCATCTTCTCACTCGGATATCTTGTCCCAACTGCAATCCTTACCTCTGACCATGCGAATAAACTTAAATGGAACCCGGATTTTGATTCTGCATGGTGATCCTGAGTCATTGTCGGGTTGGGGACTCAGCTATGAGATGATGAAAATGCCTGCTCACCAAGACCAATTGAAAAGCTGGTTTACACAAACTGAAGTCGATGTCATTTGCTGTACACATACCTGCTTAACGGCAATCAAGTCGTTAAAGATCGATGGCGAGACAAAGATCATTATTAACAATGGTTCAGCAGGTATGGGAAACCTTAAAAACCAGTCGTATGGCCTGATTATAAGAATTGCCAAATCCCCATGCCACAATCGGATTAACAGTATTTGGCAACTCACTTACAGCAATGTGTTTATCGATTTAGTTAAAGTTAATTTTGACAATACCGTCTGGCAACAAACATTCTTACAGCAATGGCCGGAAGGTTCACCTGCGCACCTGTCTTACTACCATCGAATCCAGCATGGGACCGAATTAACGCCTGAAGAATTGATCCTATAATCCCAGCCACTGACAGACAATCTCACGAGCCTGTTCTTCACCTTGCCCACTGACAGCAGAAAATAAAACTAATTGATAATCCAAGTCTGACCACCCGGCTTGTTTTAATTGCTTTTGCAATTTAAACAGCGCCCGGTTGGCATGATTGCGGGTCAACTTATCTGCTTTTGTCAGTAGAATTAATGTAGGTAAGGCCCGATCTTGGCAGTAGACTAGCATTTGCTCATCCAATGGCGTCAAGTCATGTCTGATATCGACCGGTAATACCAGGCCCTTGAGGCTGAGTCGTTCACTAAAATAGGCCTCAATATGTTGTTGCCATTGTTTTTTGATCGATAGCGGTACTTTGGCATAACCATAACCTGGTAAATCAACTAGCCGCATTTTGTCATCAAGCGTAAAAAAGATGATCTGTTGGGTCCGACCTGGTGTTTTACTGGTTCTGGCCAGGGATTTTTGTCCTGTTAGTCGATTAATAGCACTCGATTTACCGACATTAGAACGTCCGACAAAAGCAACTTCTGCGCCTTTATCGTCAGGCCAATGCTCAGGTTTATAAGCACTTAATAAGTAATTGCAATTTTGCAGCAGGTTATTCATCTATTTAAATTTTTCCAGTCATACAAAGCTGATCACTTGAACCCGGAATATGCAATAGCAATCTATTGCGATAAAAAACTGCTTCAATCTCAAGCACTTCCTCATGAATTTGATCTCACCATAGGGTGGCTATGGCAGCGTCCAAATTCCCTGCGGGAGCGCTTGATCTTATTGCACTTTTTCATCTCACAACAATTCCCATTGCATATTCCAGGTTAAAACAATGCTGATATAGTCTTACCAGCCTACCAAATCTAAAGTAAAATAGCGTGAAGTTTTAACGGATCACATAATAGTGATCACCTGACATTAATCAAGACTGAAGGAGTTTTTAGATGTCGTCCAGGTTAATTGCATTAATGCTGCTGCTAATAGCACACCCGGCTATGGCCCAAACTGAAACAACTGCTCAAGCTGTTGAGCAAGAAGTCACTGAGGCCGTAGATACTGCACAGGCAGCAACTGAAAATGCCGAACAAGAAGCAACTGCTGCAGTAGAGGAAGCGACTGAACAGGCTGAAGCAGCAATGGAAGAAACTGAGGCCGCCGCAGAGGAAATGACCGAACAAGCTGAAGCAGCAATGGAAGAAACTGAGGCTGCCGCGGAGGAAATGACCGAACAAGCTGAAGCAGCAATGGAAGAAACCGAGGCTGCCGCGGAGGAAATGACCGAACAAGCTGAAGCAGCAATGGAAGAAACTGAGGCCGCCGCAGAGGAAATGACTGAACAAGCTGATGCGGCAATGGAAGAAACCGAGGCTGCCGCAGAGGAAACAACTGAAACAGCTATGGCCGCTGACAGCAACGATATTGAAGCAAAACTTGCGGCTTGCGCAGCCTGTCACGGTGCTGATGGTAACAGTGTAATCCCGCAAAACCCCAAACTTGCAGGGCAGGTTCATGGATTTATTGCTAACCAACTGGCTAAATTCAAATCAGGTGAACGTGATAATGCCATTATGGCTGCCCAGGTAGCGAACCTTAGCGAGGAAGACATGATGGCTATTGATGCATTTTATGAAGAGCAGCAACCCCAACTTGGTGCGATTTCTGAGGATATGCAAGAACTTGCCAGACAGGGTGAAAAGATTTATCGTGGTGGTGAACCTTCAATGTCTATTTCCGCATGCATGAGCTGCCATGGCCCAAGTGGTGACGGTATCCCGACTCGCTTCCCTCGCGTTGCTGGCCAACATATTGAATATCTCGAACAGCAATTACTGGCTTACAAATCTGGTAGCCGCGTTAGCGAAGAGATGAATCCGATTGCTTTCAGACTCTCAGAGCAACAAATCAAAGCACTTGCAGCTTATATGCATGCTTTAAAGTAACTTCGACAGCTTTTTAAGTAAAACGGGCAGCCATCGCTGCCCGTTTTTTGTAAGTAACGCATACTGGTCATACAAAGCTGGATTCGACTTAGTAATGAAGATGTCGCATATCCTCACTATGAATCTAAAGCTGGCTATTAATTTTCACTATTGACTATCCGGCCCGGCAACGACATATCTTTAGACGCTATGTCGTGGACTTGGGTAACACATAGCAAAGGCGTTTTTGCTTGATGGTGAACTTGTAATTCTGCGGTCACTGCATCAAAAGCCTCTCCTTCAGTATTACCGATGGGTACTACAATTCTTGCCGTGTTCTGGTCAAGTGTAGGACTCATACCAGGACTATCAAGCGCAATCGGAAGCCCTGGTGCTGTTTTTGGCAATAAGTCGGCACCTGGGGATACATCACGGACCTTAAGTCCAGCACCACAGGTCTGATCTTCAACCAAAACAACCCAATGAGAATGCCATTCAGATCCGTCATTTGCCGGATCACCATCATTATTTTCGTCAAATAGCGGAGTATCATCGAAATCCGGATGTGCTGTAATCGCCAAGGCTAAAGTACCTGAATCCTTTTCGAAACCGACTACAGAAGGGTCAAGACTCGTCGGCCACACATATGATTCTACTTTTGCACCTTTTAGTTGACCAACAGATTCTGGTTTTACGCTACCCGCTATACCTGCTAACTCCATGATAAAAGTAGTCAGGCGACTGTCTGTCGTCACTTGACCAAGGGTGATATCAAAAGCAGCAGTTTTATCTTCTTCTTGTGCACTGGTGATTTCATGTGCAAGTAGAGAATCCATGCTTAGCATCATTAAGACACTCGTAATTAACTTTTTTAACGAAAACTTCTTCATAGGTAACTCCATAATTATCAATTGTGCTTAACTTTAGTTTCGAATCGAAACTAAAGTTACTATATCAAGTGATTGTTAAAATTTCAATTAAAAGTTTCGTGTCGAAACAAAAACAATTATAATAACTGGTTATCTTAATGTTGCTGTCCCATCAACACCTTTGTTAAACCAAATAATGGATAAAAGAGAACTTTACATAGCAAATCTGACTGAAAGAATCGGTCGATTACTGACCGCCGAATCTCATATAGAAGGATTACAACCTGTACACTGGGAGGTTTTACGTTATTTACAGATGGCAAATAAGTTTTCCAGAACACCCATAGCCATAACTAACTACCTGGGGCTGACAAAGGGCACTGTCTCACAAACACTAGCCACTCTCAACGCTAAAAAGTTAATAACAAAAACACCTGATAAATTCGACAGGCGGGTTAAACGTATATCATTAACAAATTTGGGCAATAGTTTGTTATCTAAAGATCCGTTACTGCGAACCCAAAGAGCTGTCAGCAAATTACCAGAACATATTAAAGAAAACCTGCTTGAAGGATTAGAAAGTATTTTAATTCATCAGCTTAACGAACGAGATCGCCGACCATTCGGTCAATGTCAATATTGTATATATTTCCAGGATTCACATCCTCAAGGTGACCCTTTTTTTTGTGGATTGCTTGAAGAAAAACTCTCAACTCAGGATTCGCTTTTGATATGCGCAGAGCAACAATATAAGTGAATTAGTTTAATAATTTATAAATTATTTCGACATACTGACTGAGTTAACTTGCTTAATAATTAATTCCTTGCTAGTTTATTTGCCCTTAACACTAATGAGGAGATCAATAATGAGAACATCCCCCCGTTCGTTGCTGGCATTAGGTACATTCGTTTACGCAGGCCTTAGCATAGCCGGCATGGATGAAGCCAACCGCTGGATTGATGAAGAATTTCAACCTTCGACATTGACCAAGGAAGAACAGCAAGCTGAAATGCAATGGTTCATTGACGCAGCTGCACCGTTTCAGGGTATGGAAATTAATGTATTGTCAGAAACCATTCCCACTCATGAATATGAATCAAAAACACTGACCAAGGCATTTGAAGAAATCACCGGCATCAAGGTTAACCATCAATTATTGGGTGAAGGCGAAGTCGTTCAGGCTGTGCAGACACAAATGCAGACGCAGCGTAATCTTTATGATGCTTATATTAATGATTCCGATTTAATCGGCACTCATTCAAGACTACAACTGGCGGTTAATCTTAGCGACTGGATGGAAGGCGATGGTGCGGACGTCACCAACCCCATGCTGGATGTGGATGATTTTATGGGCAAATCTTTCACCACCGGTCCTGACGGCAAGCTCTATCAGCTTCCCGACCAACAATTCGCTAACCTTTATTGGTTTCGATATGACTGGTTCCAGCGTGAGGATTTAAAAACTCAGTTTAAAGATATTTACGGCTACGATTTAGGTGTGCCGGTCAACTGGTCGGCCTATGAAGATATTGCCGAATTTTTTACTGAGCATGTTAAGGAAATCGATGGTGTCCAGGTTTATGGACACATGGACTACGGTAAACGCGCACCCGACCTTGGCTGGCGCATGACAGATGCCTGGCTCTCCATGGCGGGTGCAGGTAGCCAAGGCCTGCCTAATGGTACACCTGTTGATGAATGGGGGATTCGCATGGAAGAAGGTAGCTGCAACCCAGCAGGTGCTTCCGTCTCACGTGGTGGTGCCGCCAACGGTCCTGCCGCCGTTTATGCAATCCGCAAATGGGACGAATGGTTAAGGAAATATGCGCCTCCAGGGGCTGCCAGCTACGACTTTTATCAATCTCTGCCTGCATTATCGCAAGGTAATGTCGCGCAACAGATTTTCTGGTACACAGCATTCACTTCATCAATGGTTGCACCGAAAAGTGACGGCAATAATACCGTCGATGATGACGGCAACCCGCTTTGGAGAATGGCGCCTTCTCCACACGGTCCTTATTGGGAAGAAGGTCAAAAGCTGGGTTATCAGGATGCCGGTTCCTGGACCTTGTTCGAATCGACACCTGTTGACCGCCGTAAAGCCGCGTGGTTGTATGCACAATTCACTGTCGCTAAAACTGTATCACTGAAGAAAACTCACGTCGGTTTAACACCTATTCGTGACAGCGACATCCGTCATGAATCCTTCACGGAACGTGCGCCCAAACTGGGCGGTTTGGTCGAGTTTTATCGTTCACCTGATCGGGTACGCTGGACGCCAACCGGTGTCAACGTCCCTGACTATCCAAAACTAGCTCAAATCTGGTGGCAACAAATCGGTGACGTTAATTCTGGTGTTTTTACCCCGCAGGAAGCCATGGACAGATTGGCCAGTGAAATGGACCAAGTTATGGCACGAATGCAATCAGCCGATGAAAATGCACAAGTGTATGGTGGTTGTGGTCCAAGACTGAATGAAGAAAAAGATCCCGCCGAATGGTTGAATCAAGAAGGCTCTCCTAAGGCCAAACTTGAAAATGAAAAGCCACAAGGCGAAACCATCGACTATGATGAGTTAGTTAAACGCTGGCAAGACGCCGCTTAGTTCCAGCAAACGGCCATGAGTTTGCACTCATGGCCGTTTTAATTTTACGATTCTAATGTCACTTGAACTTCGCCAAATAATAAAAAAAGAAGGCCCTGAAACCCACATTTATTCAACCAGTTTGACGCTAAAAACGGGTGTATTTAACGTCTTGCTCGGCCCGACTCTGGCAGGGAAAACGACGTTAATGAGACTGATGGCGGGCCTGGAACAACCGACCAGTGGAGAGATCTGGTTTAATGGCAATAATGTGACCGGCATGGCCGTGCAAAAGCGCAATGTAGCCATGGTTTATCAACAATTCATTAATTACCCAAATCTTGATGTATTCCAAAACATTGCCTCGCCGCTTAAATTACAAAAAATCACCAAGGCAGACATAACACAACGAGTTAATGAAGTTGCCAGCCTGCTGGGTCTTAATACCATGTTGAAGCGAATGACACAGGAGTTATCAGGCGGTCAGCAACAACGGGTGGCCTTGGCAAGAGCTCTGGTCAAACAGGCAGATTTGATTTTGCTGGATGAACCTTTGGCGAATTTAGACTATAAATTACGCGAAGAACTCAGGGAAGAACTACCCAAACTATTTTCCGGCAGTAATACTACAGTGATCTATGCAACCACCGAACCCACCGAGGCACTGTTACTAGGTGGTTATACCGCAACCTTACACGAGGGCAGTATTACTCAATACGGTCCCACCCACGAAGTCTATCGACAACCTGACAATATACAAAGCGCGATTGAATTCTCTGATCCGCCATTGAACATTATTAACATTCGCAAACAGGCAGATACATTGGTTGCTCAAGACAGCTCATGGACATCTGACAACGGATTAGCTCAAATTAAAGACGGCGACTATGCACTGGCCTTCAGGCCCCATCATCTGCAGATTAAAGCTGATTCTACTTCTAGCCTGGGCTTGGATTTTAAAGGTCAGGTTGAATTAGCAGAGATTAACGGCTCTGAAACCCTGTTGCACATGCAGGTAGACGGCAAGCGCTGGGTCAGCCAACTTCATGGTGTACATAAATTTGAAGAAGGGGAGCAAATATCATTGACTGTTGATACTCGTAATTGCTTTGTATTCGATAGCAGCGGTCAACCGGTGAGGTAGCATGGCAAAGATCACCTTAAATAATCTAGCTCACAGCTATGTTGATAATCCCGAGTCAGATGAAGACTGGGCACTGAAAGAAATGACACTTGAATGGGAAGATGGAGGTGCTTATGCCTTACTCGGCCCTTCCGGATGCGGTAAAACCACTTTGCTCAACATCATATCCGGTCTGCTCAAGCCTTCAACAGGCAGTATCTTGTTTGATCAGCAGGATGTTACCGAATTAACCCCTGAGCAGCGAAATATAGCCCAGGTTTTTCAGTTCCCCGTGGTTTATGACACCATGACCGTGTATGACAACCTGGCGTTCCCGCTTAAAAACCGAAATCTTGACCAAGCTACTATTAATCAACGTGTTAGTGAAGTTGCGCAAATGCTGGAACTTGAATCGGTGCTTAATAAAAAAGCAGCGGGTTTAACTGCCGACGGTAAGCAAAAAATTTCATTAGGCCGTGGTCTGGTTCGCTCAGATGTAAATGTAATCATGTTCGATGAACCGCTGACAGTGATTGACCCAAAATTGAAGTGGTTATTACGTTCCAAACTTAAGGAATTACACCGCCGCTTCAATTTCACCATGATTTACGTCACCCATGATCAAACCGAGGCACTGACTTTTGCCGACAAAATTGTAGTGATGGAACAAGGCAAAGTTTTACAGGTTGGAACATCACAAGAATTGTTTGAACAACCGCAACATACGTTTGTAGGCCATTTTATCGGTTCGCCGGGGATGAATCGTATCGAAGTGACGGCTAAAGATGATGGATTCTATGCCGGCAATACCCGCTTACCGATCAATAAATCGTCAACACCCTACAATCATGCAAAATCATTAAGCATTGGTGTCAGACCGGAGCATGTTTATTTTTCTGATCAGGGGCTGGACGTAAAAATTAATAAATGTGAGGATATTGGCCGCTATAAACTCGCTAATATACAGTTCGATGATACTGAATTGAAACTATTAGCCTCCAGCGAACAAGCCCTGCCTGAATCCTCCGGACGAGTTAATTTTGATCCCAAGTTTACGCACTTATATGTGGACGGCTGGCGTGATAACGAGTGGGCAATACTTGAATGATTAATCGCACTCACAACGAAAAAGCCTGGCTGCTGGTATTACCGGTCGTCATTTTAGTGGCATTCAATGCCGTTATCCCGCTAATGACGGTGGTCAATTACTCATTTCAGGAAACCTTTGGCAATAATCAGTTTTTCTGGGAAGGTGTAAAGTGGTATGAGCAAGTTCTCAACTCCGAGCGTTTTCACCAGGCGCTGGGCAGACAGATATTTTTTACTGCCACCATATTGATTATTGAAATCCCTCTGGGTATTGCCATTGCACTGTGCATGCCCAAAAAAGGCATCGGTGTCTCCATCTGCCTGGTGTTGATGGCTTTGCCGCTATTAATTCCCTGGAATGTAGTGGGTGCAATGTGGAATATTTTTGCGCTGCCGGATATCGGCTTACTGGGCCGAATGATAAATGGCCTGGGTATCGACTATAACTTCACCCAACAACCGATCGCAGCCTGGCTGACCGTCGTGTTAATGGATGTCTGGCACTGGACATCTTTAGTGGTACTGCTTTGTTATGCAGGGCTTTGTGCAATACCTGATGCCTATTATCAGGCCGCCCGAATTGATGGCGCTAACCGCTGGCAAATTTTCCGTTTTATTCAATTGCCCAAACTTAAGCGGGTATTAATCATTGCAGTATTATTGCGGTTTATGGACAGCTTTATGATTTATACCGAGCCATTTGTATTAACCGGTGGTGGTCCAGGTAACACCACTACATTTTTATCCATAGACCTGGCGAAAATTGCACTTGGCCAATTTGACCTCGGCCCGGCGGCGGCAATGTCGCTAATTTACTTCATTATGATTTTGTTGTTCTGTTGGGTTTTCTACACCTTGATGATGCGTGACGAGAGCGAGCAATGAAATCACCACGCTGGTTAGTCCCCACTCTCTATATCATTTTTTTGATGTTGCCGATTTATTGGCTGATCAATATGTCGTTCAAAACAACAAATGAAATCCTCGGGACTTTTACGCTTTGGCCACAAGAATTCACCCTGGAAAATTACCGCAAAATTTTTACCGACCCAACCTGGTATAACGGTTATATCAATTCCATTCTTTATGTGGTCATGAACACGGTGATTTCGGTTAGTGTAGCCTTACCTGCTGCCTACGCGTTTTCCCGCTATAAATTCATGGGCGATAAGCACTTGTTTTTCTGGTTATTGACCAACCGCATGGCGCCACCTGCTGTGTTCGCACTGCCTTTTTTCCAGTTTTATTCAGCTGTTGGCCTATTCGATACACATATCGCTGTGGCACTGGCACACTGTTTGTTTAATATTCCACTGGCAGTCTGGATACTTGAAGGTTTTATGTCGGGTGTTCCCAAGGAGCTGGATGAAACCGCTTATATCGACGGTTATTCATTTTGGCGCTTTTTTGTTCGTATATTTATACCGACCATTACTGCCGGCATTGGCGTAGCCGCTTTTTTCTGCTTTATGTTTTCCTGGGTAGAATTATTACTGGCAAAAACACTCACTTCAGTTGCTGCCAAGCCGATTGCTGCCACCATGACCCGGACCGCCAGTACCTCGGGTTACGAACTGGGTTTGCTGGCCGCCGCCGGCACCTTGACCATTATTCCCGGTGCCTTCGTGATCTACTTTGTACGTAACTACATCGCCAAGGGCTTCGCCCTGGGGAGAGTCTGATGTTCAGTCTTACCTGGATGGCCTGGACCTGGCCCACTGCCGCCTTTTTTATCGTTATTGCATTATTGATCACAACCATGATTCTGCTGGAGAGAAAATATCCGGGTGGCTCCCCCCGGCGTGGCGTGTTCGGGCTGGATACCACCAGAGGTGACCGTTTGTTTATTTCCCTGCTCAGCGCTGCAATTATTCATCTCGCCTGGCTCGGTATTATCGGTACGCCACTTTGGGGAGCTCTGATTATTTCCCTGCTGTTTGCTGCTTTTGTATTTAAGTTTGTATAACTTGAATAACCATGGGAAGGTCTAACAGACTTCTGTAGGTTATTTCCGGTCTCTTAAAATATCAATAATTTTGCTTTCTGCCGATTTGGAAAATCCGGCTTCAATCAGTTTTTGGAATAGTGCTTCGGTGAGTTTTCCTAGTGGCACATCCTGCCCCATTTTATTGGCAAAGTTAACACCGTAATGCGTGTCCTTAAGTCGCCACCAAGCATCAAACAGAACATCATTTTCATGATCTGAATCTGCCATTAGTTTACTGTTACGCGCAACCTGCGGGCTTCCGGTGCCGCCAACCGCTAGTGCTTTTGCCACCTGGGACAAATCAAGTCCTGCTTTCTCAGCCACCAGCATGCCTTCTGCTGCTGCAATGATTTGAATTGAGCCCATTAAGTTAACAATCAACTTGTAGGCAATACCTGCACCGATTTCACCAAAATGTATTTGCGCTGCGCACAGTGGATTAATATAAGGTTGTGCCCGCTCTATGGTGGCCTGATCTCCACCCAGAAATAACGTGAGCTCTCCTTTAGCTGCCGCTTCAGGTAATCCGGTTACGGGGCAATCAAGGTATGACAAACTCATATCCTCAACCAAAGCAGACAATTCCATCACCCAATCATGTGAAATTGTTGAGCACTCAATGATAAGCGTTTGTGGCGCCAATTCAGCTGCCAACGCTCCATCTTCACCTAACCAGACTGACCGCGATGCCGAATCATCCCCAACCATGGCAATTAAGGCATCCGCTCCTGCTGCTGCCTGCTTGGGGGTATCAACTATTACTGCCCCTTTGGCCTCAAGTGGAAGTGCCTTTTCCTTAGTTCGATTGTAAACTCGAACCTCATGCCCGTATTCCAGCAACCTGGCTGCCATGCCAAATCCCATTTTACCGGTACCGAGAAAGCATACTTTTCCCATAAGTAATTTGTGCCTACAATTTCAAGTAAATAAATTATTCTACTTTAACGAGGCTTTTGTGAGTTAACTTGAAGCATCTTAAAGTTAGCTAAGTTAATAAAGACGACACCGACATGAATAATCATCAAAGATAATGAATAACGGTATAATTCACCAAATCAGCCTCTAGAGTGGCGGATAATCATTTGACATCACTCGTTTATATCTATCAATAATGTTTGAACACACCCACTCATATATTATTTGTGCAACTCCCAGAAGCGGCAGCACCTTGTTATGCGATCTTCTCACTGACACCGGGGTGGCTGGACGTCCGGATTCCTTTTTCAATTTCGAAGTCTTTGATTGGGCAGGTTACTTCAATTTGTCGGCCGCGAACTGGAATAAAAAGGATGAATTCGACCGATCTTATTTATCAGCCGTGCACCAATATGGAACCAATGGGACTTCTGTTTTCGGCATGCGTTTAATGTGGGAGAATCTTGACAGCCTCTGCAAGCGGCTAAATGCAATTTATCCGAATCTACCAAGCGACAGTGCTCGTTTTCAATCAGCCTTTGGAACATCACTGTATTTGCATCTGACGCGAGAAGACAAGATTGCCCAGGCTGTGTCCCTGCTGAAAGCGGAACAGTCGGGTTTGTGGCATGTCAACGCCGATGGCACTGAACGAGAGCGCCTCAAGTCGGCGGAAACCCCGGTTTATGATTCTAGCGAACTCTCAAAATATATCGCTGAATTAAAGCAACATGATGAAGCATGGATGAGATGGTTTGATGAACAGGACATCCAGCCGTTGCATATTAGCTATGAGGCGCTTTCTGTCGAACCCCAGGTTGTCATCGCAACCATCTTATCGTCGCTTGGCCTGGACCCAACCATCGCTGCAGCTGTTGAACCCAGAACCGCGAAATTAGCCAACAGTGACAGCCGGGAATGGATAACCAGATTCCAAACTGACATAACAAATGATTCATAAATAATGAAAAATACAACCACACCATCTTTTAGCGGCCCGGAATTATGTAGTCTGGAAGCTCATCAAGTCGTTCGCTTATTAGTGAAAGGAGAAATATCAGCAGATGAGTTGGTAACAGCAAGTTTGAGCCGCTTAAATCAGGTCGAGCCAAAAATAAATGCAATGCCTATAACTTGTGAGCAGCGGGCAAGAGATTCCATATTGAACCTGGGGCAGCAACAACAAAAAAATGGCTCACATTCGGGTTGGCTTGCTGGTCTGCCTATCGGTATCAAAGATTTAAATGATGTCAAGGATGTGCGTACAACCTTTGGCAATATTGCATTAAAGGACAACGTCGCTGAAGTCTCCGATCCATTGGTCGAACTACTCGAAAGCCGTGGCGCGACAATTATTGGTAAAACCAATACACCCGAGTTTGGCGCCGGTGGTAATACATTTAATGAGGTATTCGGGATGACCCGAAACCCCTGGGACATATCTAAAAATGCAGGCGGTTCTTCCGGGGGTGCTGCCGCCTCTTTAGCCAGTGGTGAAGTATGGTTAAGCCATGGCTCCGATCTGGCCGGTTCACTCAGAACACCCGCCGCTTATTGCGGTGTGGTTGGACTGAGACCATCTCCTGGTCGAGTCAGTGCCGGCAGATCGCCCACTGCATTTTTGATGGAAGCGGTTTCCGGACCAATGGCAAGAACAGTGCAAGATGCCGCATTGTTTCTTGATTCAATGACAGCCTTTAATCCCCGCTACCCTTTGTCACTCGAAGCCCCTATCGATTCGTTCCAACGAGCGGTGATCGAAGCTGATTCTAAAATTCGCATCGCCTACAGTCCTGACTTGAATGGTTTTGCACCGGTTGAAAATGAAATCGATACAGTACTGCGCCAGGCTTTGCTTAAAACCGAAGGCGCAGGTGTTAAGGTTGAAGAAGATTGCCCAAGGATTGATCATCTTAATATGACTTATAAAGTGCTACGCGGTATTTACTATGGTGCAGTAAACGGCAGAATGCCTGAACATATTCAAGCTCACTTTAAACAAACCCTTAAGAAAAATGTAGAATTTGGGCAACGACTGGAGCTTGATAATATTTATGATGCTTATCGTAATCGCACAACGCTGTATCACTCAATGTGTGATTTTCTTGAAATTTATGATGTCCTTGCTTGTCCGGTTGTAGGTTTAGAACCGGGACTAGTCAAACAGGAATTCCCACCTTCCGTCGACGGTGAAGTTGTTGAAGATTATATTGATTGGCTACGGTTTTCATTTTTATCAACCACAACATCGCTGCCTTCTATCTCAATACCGGTTGGGTTTACTAACTCATATATGCCGGTCGGCATGCAGTTAATCGGTCCGCCGCGTGGGGAAGCAAAGCTGCTTGCCGCAGCTAAAGTCATTGAAGATGTGCTGGGGAGTGTCAAACTCACACCCATTGATCCTGTTGATAAAACTGATAATTCGACGTAACCGTAAACTCTGTAAATTAATCGCTCACTATCTTTAGAGTCATAAAGCTATAATGCATGTCAATAAAAACAAGGCTGTCATTCAGCTGAGCTTTTAATGACCGACTGAGTCTATGCTTGCAAACTTAAAACTAATCTGGCGCCTGGGCTTGCCGCTAAGCTTAACGCTTGTGATCCAAATGATCATTATCATGGTCGACTCCTTGTTCGCAGGAAACATCGGATACATTGAACTGGCAGCTATTTCCCTGGCGGGAAGTGCGTTTTATATATTCTTGTTGCTGTTGATTGGATTTGAAGTCGGCAGCAGTATTCGCGCAGGTCAAGCTCTGGGTGCTGAAAATGAAACCGGTATGCTTGATTGTTTTAGGCATGGCATTATCCTTTGCCTGTTTTTTGGGGTTCTGTTTTCTTTAGTTCTTTTAAATATTTCTCCAATACTGTTGAAACTAGACCAAAAGCCTGAGGTTGTGGCATTGTGCGAGGAATATTTGCACTGGTTTGCCTGGACCTTACCCATTCATTCGATTGTAATTTTGTTTCGTGGCTACTTTGCTGTTATAGACCGGCCCTGGGCCAGCGTCGGACCTGTAATTTTTGCATTGATCTTAAATACTGTCCTGAATTACTGCCTAGCCTACGGTAATTTCGGCTTTCCAAAGATGGGAATTTCCGGAATTGGTTTGGCCAGCCTGATTTCCAACATCGTTCTTTTATGCTTGATGTTAGTCAACGTTGGCAACCATAGAACCTGTTATCTTTTTAACGTTATTCAAAAGCAGGTTTGGACTGACAAGGGATTGGTGAAACTATTTTGGGTCAGCTTACCCATAGGTCTGACACTGTTGATGGAAGAAGCATTTTTTTCAGGTACAAACCTGTTAGCCGGGACATTGGGTGCAGATGAACAGGCCGCCCATCAAATCTTATTTAATGCCATCGGAACCTCTTACTTATTCAATACCGGGATTAGTATGGCCGTTGCTATTATCATCGGAAAATACATAGGCGCCAAAAACTATTCACAAATTCTGCTGGCGGTGAAATCCGGACTGATGATTATTTTAGCTTGCACATTACCGTTCGCATTAATGTTAAGTATTTTTGGTGAACAATGGATTTTCATGTTCCTCGATGAAACACTGGATTCAAATCAAACCACCATTTTCCTCGCCGAAAGTGTGATCTGGATTGCCGTGATAGCATTATTTGTCGATGCCTGTTTCCTGATCGTCATAGAATCATTACACGGCATGTTAGACACAGCTTACCCTTCCATCTGCGCCTTGTTTAGCTACTGGATAATCGCAGGGCCGCTTGCATACTGGGCCACCTACAACACCCAAACCCCTTTCACCTGGATATGGTTTTGCATCCTGCTCTCGTCTTGTTTATTAGTAATCCTGGCAGGCGTTAGATTGCGATCAAAACTACAGCACTACTCGTCAAACGCTAAGGTTTACGCTCCTACTGTTTGAATTTTATCTTTTAAAAAGATATCTCTACACGTCATTACGAACACCTTCACGGGTACAAACACCCTTGGGTATAAAGTAGGAAAGTAATGAAAGACTACGACAATCCATCACAAGATTTCTTTATATAAATCTTCCCAATACGGATTCATTTTCTGAATTAACTCTAACTTCTTCTTGCGAGAACCCGCTTTAATTTGTTTTTCGCGTGTGATTGCCGAGCACATATCGTCTGCCAGTTCATACCATACAAGTTTAGTAATGTTGTATTTTTTGGTAAAACCGTCGATAAGATGATTCTTGTGTTGATAAATTCTATGAGATAAATTGCTTGTAACACCAGTGTAAAGTGTTCCATTCCTTGTATTAGTTAAAATATAAACACAGGGTTATTTCATCGTCCTTGATGTCCTTTTAGAGTGATTAGTGACTGATAGATATTACCATTACACACACTTAGTGGATTGCTTCGCTAAGCTCGCAATGACGAAGGTAGAGGCTATGCTGTGTTGCAGTGGCATGGCAGTTCCATTATCGTCATTGCGAAGGAGCGAAGTGACTGTGGCAATCCACATCAGCGTTCACTCATAGCCAGTGTAATGTGTTTGTTTATGTCATTAACACGGGCTTTGACTTCAATATTACGTGCCACTAATGATTGTTAACCCATACCAACTGCCGCAATGGGCATGCCGCTTAACGGCTGATGTGCCATAACTAGGATTGATACAAAAGCCAATATTGGGGCTAAAAGTTTTTTCACTGTTTTGACTCCGATGATTAATCTGCTAATTTGACCGGTTGGCCGTGCGGCGTTGAAAGGTAAGCGTCTTTCCAGGCCTGCTCACGGTAATTAATCTGGCTGTCGGTTAACAGCTCTTGCTGCTGAATCAGCTCTTCAAGTGCATTGAGCACGGCCTGGTAATAACTTTGCAGTTGATCTGCATCGGTTGTTTGCAAATGCTTAAGATGCTTGCCTAAAGTTTGTGACCATTCATTTGCACTGATCAGTCCTGATTGGATTAGCAAGTCCGCCATACCCAGCGCCTGGACTTGCCATTGTTCATCAAAAACAGGTTGGTCTTGGTCACGCAAAAATGGTTGCAAGGATGTCTTTATTGTTTTATCCGATTCATTAATCGACAAAATAACTCTCCCATAAATCTATATAAATCCAGTTATTCGTTTGTTTGTCTTCGGGCCAGAGTGTTTGGCTGTTGAATTTGACCGAATATAGATGCTCGGCGCGTTCATCGCCTTGTGCACAAGCATCCGGAAATAAATGAGCACCATGACGCTCATGTATGATACCTATTTTGCCCTGGGCATAGCCTGGCAGTCGAGTGTGGCCTGAGACGGAATAACAACGAGTAGTAATTTGATCACCTACAGAAAATTTCGGGGATTGTTCAACGTCGCGATCAAAACGAACCCCGGCTTTTTGAGTGGCCCGGTGAACATCAGCAATACTCATGCCTGGTGGTGATGCATGCAAAGGTGTAATGTCACCGCTTAAAACCTCGTCCAGATTTAACTGGCCGGTATCGATCATGGCGATCAGCTGAGTCATCGCCCATTGATCGAAATAAGGCCTGGTTAAATAATCAACCGGTGGTGTTAATTCTCGAATATGGCGCCACCAGTCGATACTCATACCCGGCGCTCTGGTGGTCTGATTAATGGTCCAGCCTACACCTTCATATCGGGCATGAAAAGCTTGTTCTGCTTCATCGACATCGATCTTGCCGTAACCTTGTTTGCCGCCTAAGTCATGTATGCCGTCCATATTAACCCCCCATATTTTTTGCTAAATCGCGATCGGTCCCAATCATGGAATTTCGGGTGACTAAGCCGGCCAGTTGCTGCTGCGAGTAATCCTCAGTCCCGAGTGGACGCTGGGGGATAACCAGATAACGCAGTTCCGCGGTGCTGTCATAAACCCTGACTTCAACTTGATCATCCAGGTCCACACCGAATTCCTTTAATACAGCCCTGGGTTCTCTGACGGCTCGAGAGCGATAAGCGGCCGTCTTGTACCAGTTGGGCGCCATGCCCAGCAATGAAAATGGGTAACATGAGCACAAGGTGCAAACAACTAGATTATGAACACTATCCGTGTTTTCCAGCGCTTTTAGATGGGCAGTGGCCTTGCCTAAAAAGCCATAATCATCAATAGCCTCCGAGGCATCGGTTAACAAACGCTGTTTAAATTCCTGGTCAAGCCAGGCTCTGGCAATCACCTGGGCGCCTCGTTTGGGTCCAATATCTTCACTATAAACTTCAATCCAGTTGTCTATGGTCTGCTGATCCAGATAACCTTTTTCAACCAGCAGGTTTTCAATTGTTTTAACCCGCAATGCCGGTTCGCTGGGAAGATGAGAGTGAAGTGTATGATATAAATCTTTTACTTTATCCGGATCGTGTGAACTCATTAATTTGCCCCT
Organism: Arenicellales bacterium; assembly: GCA_028284225.1. Classification (GTDB taxonomy): domain Bacteria; phylum Pseudomonadota; class Gammaproteobacteria; order Arenicellales; family JAHEKD01; genus JAHEKD01. The sequence goes on along the minus strand of JANQSD010000022.1, from coordinate 202,137 downwards.
AAGTCTTTAAGGCCTCCTTCGTTAATCACATTTTCATAACCAATACTTTGCAATGCCTGTTTAGCAATTTCAGCTCTGACGCCTGACACACAATATAGATGTATCTGAGCTTGTTTGTTATCTGTAATTTCAGCTATCCGTTGCCTGATTTGCGTATGGGGAATATTTGCAGCGCCATCCAGATGTTCCCTTTGATATTCTTTAACTGTGCGAACATCGATCCAGATTTCTTTTTCTGGATTTTGGGCGGCGACCTGATGCATCATTAACAGCGAGATTACCGTGATGAAAAATACTCGTATTAGATTTAATTGTTTTTTCATATGTTTTTCCATCACTACCAAGGAACGAAAGAAATAAGTCATTTCAGGAATAAACTCCACGGTGAGTGCTCACAATGACGAATAATAATTTATTGATAACAACCTCAAGATACATAGCTTAGAAAATTAATTCAACTGCTATAATCTTTTTATTGAAATGAGACATCAGTAATGATTCGTGACGGCTTTATAGACAGCATTGGCAATACACCTTTAATTAAGCTCAAAAAAGCTTCGGAAATAACAGGTTGTACTATTCTGGGCAAGGCGGAATTTCTCAACCCTGGTGGTTCGGTTAAAGATCGGGCAGCCAAATATATTATCGAGGACGCCGAAGCCAAAGGCTTACTCAAACCAGGAGGTACTGTAGTTGAAGGTACAGCCGGTAACACCGGTATTGGTCTGGCATTAGTCGCTAACGCAAAGGGTTACAAAACCGTAATTGTCATTCCCGACTCTCAGTCGAATGAAAAAAAGGACATGCTGCGCTTATGCGGCGCTGATTTAAGAGAAGTCCCGCCGGCACCTTATCGGGATGATAATAATTACATTAAAGTCTCCGGCCGTCTCGCTGATGAACTCGCTGCTAACGAACCTAATGGCGCTGTATGGGCTAACCAATTTGATAACGTTGCTAATCGAGATGGCCATGTGGTTTCTACCGGCCCTGAAATCTGGCAACAGACTGACGGCAAGATCGATGGATTTACCTGTGCCGTTGGGACCGGTGGTACATTAGCTGGTGTCAGTATCTATCTTAAGCAGAAAAACCCAAATATTGTGACCGCAATCAGTGACCCCATGGGGGCATCTTTATACGAATACTTCAAAAACGGCGAACTCAAGGCCGAGGGTACATCGATTACTGAAGGAATCGGACAAAGTCGCATTACCGCCAACCTTGAAGATGCACCGATTGATGATGCATTTCAAATCCCGGATGAAGAGGCACTACCCATTGTCTTTGATCTACTTAAAGAAGAAGGATTATGCCTGGGTGGCTCCAGCGGGATTAATGTAGCCGGTGCAATCAAAATGGGACAACAACTCGGCCCTGGCAAAACTATCGTTACCTTACTTTGTGATTCGGGCACTCGTTATCAAAGCAAACTGTTCAATCCTGAATTTCTGCAGGAAAAAGACCTGCCATATCCTAAATGGCTTTGGCACTCTGATCAGTGCACCGAAAAATCTTCTTGATACATAAGTATGAACAATGCTGTCCCATTAACATCAATATTGTCATCCGACATGACACCAGCCTTTTCGAACTGTTCACCCAATTTAAACAGCACAGCAGTGAAGTATGAATAAAACTAAAAATATTCTATTTATTATGTTCGATCAGTTACGATTTGATTATCTAAGCTGTTACGGACATCCTCATCTGCATACACCGAACCTGGACAATTTGGCTGATAAGGGTATTCGCTTTTCTCATTGTTATGTTCAGTCACCACTTTGCGGCCCCTCCAGAATGAGCTTTTATACAGGCCGTTATGTCCATTCACATGGCGCCTCTTCAAACAATTTTCCACTTAAGGTGGGTGAGCAGACGCTGGGTGATCACCTGCGTGAAAACGGTATGGACTGCTGGTTGATTGGTAAAACTCATATGCAGGTAGACGATGAAGGCTTAGACCGTCTGGGTATCTCGCGTGATGGAATTATCGGTACCCGCGTTAGTGAATGCGGTTTTGATGCCTACATTCGCGATGATGGAATATGGGGTGAAGGTCCGGATGGATTTTATGATAAAAGGCATTCACCATATAATGAATATTTGCACTCCAAAGGCTACAGTACAGATAATCCCTGGATGCATCATGCTAACGCCGGTATTGATGATAACGGTAACATAGTCTCAGGTTGGTTTTTACGACACTCCGACAAACCGGCCAATGTTGAAGAGCAGGACAGCGAAACTCCTTGGCTGACCGATCGTGCCATCGATTTTATTAAACAACGGGATGAATCTGATTCATGCCCATGGCTTTGCCATCTCAGTTATATCAAACCGCACTGGCCTTACATCGTGCCTGCCCCTTATCACAACATGTATAGCCAAGAACATATGCTGCCAGTAGTTCGCTCTGAAACTGAACGAACAAATCCTCACCCAGTCTATGAGCAATTCATGAATAATAAAATCGGCCAGACATTCAGTCGCCCGGAAGTTCGGGACAAAGTCATACCTGCCTATATGGGGCTTATTAAGCAATGCGATGACCAGATGGGCAAGTTATTCTCCTGGCTTGAACAAAGTGGACATATAGAGGATACCGTCATCGTGGTGACCTCAGACCACGGTGATTATCTGGGTGATCACTGGTTAGGTGAAAAAGATTTGTTTCATGACCCTTCGGTACGGGTACCGCTTATTATTTATGATCCGTCACCTGAGGCTGATGCGACACGTGGCACAATTTGTAATGAATTAATAGAAGCTATTGACCTGACGGCGACATTTGTAGAGATGTCCGGAGGCGAGGTTCCCAAACACATTCTCGAAGGTCGTTCGTTATTGCCTTTAATACATGGTGAGTCATCTGTTAACTGGCGCGATTATGCTGTCAGTGAATATGATTATTCCGCTGCACCTGAAGCCAATGCGTTGAATCTTGATCCCAAACAGGCAAGATTATTTATGCTGGTCGATAAGAACTGGAAATTTGTTTTTGCTGATGGTGGCTTCCGGCCGCTGTTATTCGATCTAAAAAATGACCCGCAGGAATTTGTTGATTTGGGCGATAATCCTGACTACGCACATATTGTGCAAATGTTTTTAGAACGTCTATCACAGTGGGCACGCCGGCCCTCACAGAGAACCACTATGTCGGAACAACAGCTTGTTAATTACCGTGATATTGGCGCGGAACAAGTCGGCATCTTTATTGGTGCTTACAGTGAAGATGAATTTCCAGCTGAGGTGACGGCCAAAACTCGCAAGCCGGATTGATTTTTGTCTTGAACGAACTAACCGTCTATCTGAGCTTACCCTACCTTCGTGGGACAGGCTAAGCAGTGAGGGAAGCTTTCATCTTGCCATTGCAACTATCGCGGAAAAATCTATCTGAGCTTATCTATAGCAAAAACTGTATTCCAAGTGGTGAGGTTTCGCCAGAATGATGCGGGCAAAATAGTTGTTCAACAGACGTCATACCGGCGAACGCCGATATCCAGCTTAGACTAAATTTATGTTAGATTAACTGCCCCAGTTAATCATGATCCAAATCAAAGCCGGTTGCACCATGTTCGAAGATATTAAAATTAGAGGCGTAGACAATTTGTTAGCGCTGATGGAGAAATTCCGCAACGATCCCAGAGAACAAAAAGTTGATCTTGTGGTGGGCGTTTATAAAGATGATCACGGTGATGTTCCGGTTATGCGAGCAGTTAAGCAAGCTGAGAATCATTTATTCGAATCTGAGAAAACCAAAAACTATGTCGGCATTCCCGGAGATGCTGAATTTCGTGCGCTTGTCCCGTCGATTTTATTGGGCTCGCAAAGCCCTCTGATCGAGCAAAATCGCATCGATTGTGTGCAAACTCCAGGAGGAACCGGCGCACTTAAAGTCGCCTGTGATCTATTAAATTATTTAAAACCGGCAATTAAAATCTGGGTCAGTACACCCACCTGGGCTAATCATATCCCGGTTGCAACAGATGCTCGCTTGACTGTTGATCAATATCCTTATTTTCGCTCCGCTGATCGCAGTCTGGACTTTGACGGCATGATGACTCATTTAGATGAGCATTCTAAAGCTGGCGAAGTCATCCTTTTGCACGCCTGTTGTCACAATCCTACCGGGGTTGATTTAACCCTGGATCAATGGCAACAATTAACCGATTTTGTCCGGGAACGTCAATTGTTTCCGCTGGTTGACTGTGCTTATCAAGGCCTCGGCGATGGCATGGATGCAGACGTTGCCGGGTTACGGCATATGACCGAGAACTTACCTGAATTGCTGATTGCTAACTCGTTTTCCAAGAACTTCGGTATTTATCGTGAACGCACCGGTGCCTTGAGTTTCGTGTGCGAGTCGGCTGAGCAAGTTACAAACACATTTAATGCTGTAAAAACCGTGATTCGATCAAATTATTCCATGCCGCCCAGTCACGGCGCTCGTGTTGTTGCAACGGTTCTGAATGATTCACAAATGACAGCCGAGTGGAAAGCAGAACTTGATGAAATGCGAAGTCGAATTTCAGCTATGCGTTCAGCGCTCAGATCCGAACTTGAGCAACGAGGCATTAAAGAAGATTTGTCCTTCTTAACTAATCAAAAAGGTATGTTTTCCTATACAGGATTCACACCTGAGATGGTTGCCAGTATCAAAGACAACTATGGCATTTACATGGCTGGTGATGGCCGAATTAATGTAGCCGGAATTTGCAGCGGTAACCTGGACTATATTTCCGACGCTTTTGCATCTGTTTTAGACTAGATTTGTTGCTGTATCAGCCGCCATAGGGCTTGTATATCATTGCGCTCGGTTGATTCAACACCAATAGACACTCGAACCATCCAGGTATCATCTAATTTAGAAGGTGATAAAAATGCCTGGCCAGATTGGTTAATAGCGTTCACCCACTTTAGGTTGTGCTCATTACATTGCTCTTGGTCCATACCTTCTGGCACATAACGTATGCAGACAGTTTGCAGATTAACCGGCGCCAGTACTTCCCAACCCGGTGCAGATTCAACCTGCTCGGCAAACCACTTGGCATTGGTTAAATCCCTGCGCAAACGGGCCTGAATCGCTTCAATGCCGTCAAGTTGTAAATGAAACCAGATTTTTAGTGCTCTGAATCGACGCCCCAATGGTATCCCCCAGTCGCGGTATTGAACCACCTGTCCATCCGCACTGGATTGTAAATAGCTTGGATTAGTTGACATTGCCCGAATCAAATCTTGTGGTTCGCGCAAAAACAATAATGAACAATCCAAAATCGTACCCATCCATTTGTGTGGATTCCAACTGATCGAATGGGCCTGTTCCACACCTTCCCACATCCATCGACATTCGGGCAACAACATCGCCGAACCTGCCATAGCGGCATCCACATGCACCCAAATATTATATTTTTGTGCGATTTGGACAATTTCTTTTACTGGATCAATTGCTGTAATCCCGGTTGAACCCACTGAGGCCACAATAATCGCCGGTGTTTTACCTTGATCAATATCTTTCTTAATCGCTTGCTCGAGCGCTTGCATATTCATAGAACGAGTAAAATCATCCATGGCGATCATGCGCAAATTATCCTGACCGTACCCGGCAAGCAGAGCTGCTTTTTGAACCGATGAATGGGCTTCCTGCGTCGAGTAAGCCACCACGGGCGAACCTTCACTTTGTAACCCTCCACGATTCTGGCTGTAATGACTATACTTCTCGCGGGCAGCCAACATCACTGTGGTGCAGGTCGTCGAAGCGGTGTCTGTAATCGTGCCTTGCCACTGATCGCTTAATCCGACTAATTGCCGTAGCCAGTCACACATGACTTGCTCTACTTCAGTCAGCGCCGGACAGCTTTCCCAGGAAATACCCAGCGTTCCCATTCCCGAACTGGCGATGTCGCCCAACACAGAAGACAATGAAGCGTTAGACGGAAACCAGCCATAATGCATGGGATGCTGAACCTGGGTAACACCCGGCACCACTTTTTCATCAAGCTGCTCAAGCAATTGTGAGAACTCGACTTTGCCTTGCGGCGGATTGGTAGAAAACCCACCACGAACCTCTCCCGGTTTAACGGCTGCGCGGACCGGCTTCTCTGGTATTTTTTGCCGATAATCGGCAATCCAATCGATGAGTTGATGACCGGCAACACGAAATTCTTCAGGCGTCATGTCAAATCCTTCTTCGGAAAAATGAGTTATTACAGCGCATTTTAAACGCCTGGGTGATTACATCCAAACCAATATACTTACTTCTGAGATGCCCATTTGCTTCCATTGAGAGTGAAATGAAACAGGCGTTGATAAAGAACCCCACCTATCCTCCCCTGATAGGGGAGGAACTAGTTCCCCCCCTTCCAAGGGGAGTTAGAGGGAATGGCCTGAAGCGAAATAGAAGTAATCTAAACATGCTATAACTCAAAGTTAAAACCCGAGAACCATACAGCTCTCCCCCTTCCAGGGGGAGTTAGAGGGGGTAAACATATCTACAAATGTAAAAATGATAACACCTATTACATCTAATTTTTGCAAGCCTAAACTTGATCTGACAATTTTGAACTAAGGCTGGATATCGACGTACACCGTATAGCTGAGAGTTGCCCAAAACAGACGTTTAATGTTTGGAGCTCAGCCGTCGGAGGTCAGTTACAGCGCCTTGTTGTGCGGCACTACGCGACTCTCTGAATGATCTGGATAAGATTTCCGCATGTATCATCTATTACAGCTGTTATGACTTCACCTGCGGGCGTTGGATCTTGAATGAATTCAACGTTCAGCGATTGAAGACGATTAAATTCGTTCTCGATATTGTCTACCTCGAATGATGCGAAAGGGATGCCATCTTTCTTTAAGGCCTGTTTGAACGGTGGTACCGCGCTGTGTGCACTTGGTTCAAGCAGCAGTTCAACGCCGTTAGGTTGATCCGGTGCAACCACTGTAAGCCAACGATACTCTCCTAAAGGAATATCTGTTTTCTTTTTAAAACCTAGTTTGCTAGTGTAGAAATCTAAGGCTTTAGCTTGGTCATCTACAAAAATACTTGTTACGTAAATTTTCATGCTTGCTGCTTATTCCTATAAAATATCAACTTCAAAAGGTTTAATAAATCTACCAGCGGCGTTACATATTACTCTCGGTGTCCTCTCCAATCTTTTCACACATATCAAGTGTTTCGGTAACATGTTCAAATGTAGTTCGGGGGTTAATCAGGCACATGCGCAAAACCACCTGGTTTTGTAAAACCGTGGTTGTTAGCAATGCTTCACCACTTTCAATAATTTGCTTTGAAATTGACTGATTAAGACGATCAAGGATTGCATCTGGATAGTTTTTATCAAGTGGATTATAGCGAAAGTTAATCACCGCTAAAGTAGCCGGTGAAATAATCTCCCATTTATTACTGGCCCGCAGTTTATGTTCAACCTTCTCAGCTAAATCGATGTTGTAATCAACCGCTTGTTTAAAAGCGTCCAAACCGAAGGTTTTAATAGACATATAAAACTTTAAGGCCTTAAAGCTGCGAGTCAATTGCACACCATGATCAAAAAAATTAATTTCTGATTGATTACCCTCTACATCACGTAAATATTCCGGTTTTTCGGTAAACGTCTGCGTTAACCAGCGATGATCTCTCACCAATAAACAACCTATTTCATAGGGTTGATAAAACCATTTGTGTGGATCGACTGTTATGGAATCCGCCTTTTCTATACCCTTCAACTGCTGCTTCGCAGTCTTCGATAAAATAGCGCCACCACCATAAGCGGCATCAACATGTAGCCAAATATTTTCCTTTTTACACATACTTGCAAGTTGCGCTAATGGATCGATAGTACCCGTGTTAGTTGTTCCGGCAGAAGCAATCATACAAAGAGGTTGCCGGTTGTTTAATTTGTCAATAGCGATGGCATTTTTCAGCTTATTCAATGAAATCTGGAATTCTAAATCGGTCGGAATAATTCGAATTTGTTGTTTTTTAAAACCGAGAATATTTAAGGCCTTGATGTTAGAGGAATGTGCCTGATCAGACAGATAAACACAGGCATCTGAAAAATCTTCTCCACATTTAATACGCCGGGCCGTTACTAATGCTGTTAAATTGGCTAAAGACCCACCGCTGGTAAACAACCCTCCTCCTTTTTTGACAGGTAGACCAAACATCTCCAGCAGCCAGTTAATCATTATGATTTCCACTTCAGCCGCTGCAGGTGATATCATCCAACTGCCTGAAAAAGTGTTAAACGCGGAAGCAAGCGCATCTGCCATGGCACCAATAAAGTTACTCGGACCCGGTACGAAGGAATATGATTTGGGATGTGAGTTAAGGCCGCAGTTACTCATGATATTCCCGACCACATGCGCCAGAACTTCCTCAGTGTCACTAGGTTTTAAAGGAACTTCCTCATATAGAAGGCTTTCCATTTGTTCACGTGTCTCTAAACAAACAGGCGATTTATGAGGCAAGCTGTCAAAATGCTCGACAATATGATCAACAACCTTATAGCCATAGTCGCGCATTTGTTGGTCGGTGAGCTCTAATTTGTAATCCATGATTATCCACAGTGTTGTATAAAAACAAGATAATGAATGCCGTATCGAAAAGCAACATTGCTACAGCATAGTCAATGCCTTTTTGACTACTGAACTGGAATTAGCGAAATCCTATAAAAATCAGGAGTTAGGGGGAGGAACAATTCTCCTCTTCCAAAGGACGGGCAATGATTCAGAGTTCGGCAATTCAAATTAGCTTCGATCACGTTCACAATACGCTTCAGCGTGATGTTAGTGAACTTCATCTACTCCTGCTTTTATGTTGATGCATCGGCCGTTTTTTGGCCAATTCTGAAAATCACAAATTCAGCCGGTCTGACGGGCGCAACGCCGATTACACAAATTAACCGACCGTTATCAATATCATTTTGTGTCATGGTTGTGCGGTCACAACGAACAAAAAAGGCTTCATCAACAGTCATTCCCATCAGTGCGCCACTGCGCCAAACTGTAGTCAAGAAGTTAGCAATAGCCTGACTGACTTTTGCCCAGGTGGTTTCACTATTGGGTTCAAATACCACCCATTGCGTCCCTTCATCAATTGATTCTTCTATAAACATAAAAAGACGGCGGACATTGACATATTTCCATTCAGGGTCACTCGACATAGTGCGTGCACCCCACAGGCGCAAGCCTCGCCCATCTGCTCGAAAGTCACGCATACAATTGACATGTTTAGGATTAAGCACATCCTGCATTGTTTTGGTTATTGGAATTTGCAAATCAACGGCCCCGTGCACAACTTCATTGGCAGGTGCTTTATGCACACCACGCTCAATATCAGTTCGGGCAAAAATACCGGCAATATGACCGCTTGAAGGAACTAGACGGGTACTATTAATTGAGGAATCAAAAATCTTTATCCAGGGAAAGTAAAAACCTGCATAACTGGTATCAATCGGCGGCTGCAATTTGTTGACATTATCTACATCAGTTTGGTCAGATGAAACAATGGCGAAGCGGTCTTTTAAAGCCTCACATTGCTCTATCACTTTTTGGGTTAAACCTCTGTCTGGAAATCTACTGCTATCTACTTCATCCGGCACAGCAAGTACTGATATTTCGTCGATCAGTGCCAATCCTTTTAAACCACTTGAACGACCAAATAATCCATTTGGAACTGCGGTCTGTGTTACGGTAGCGTTAGTTGCTACAGTTTGTGTGTCTACATTCATAGCTAAAGGCACAGCTGTTTCATAACCAACGAACGCCTGCAAATCTACCGCCATTGTTCCGTCCAACTCTTCACCGTCTAATGTCGTGGCTTGAAACTCTCCAGGGTTATCTGGGTCCGGATTGTTTTGCGGTAACTTCGCAGGTTCACCACTCCACCATGCCCGAATCAAGTTCGAGGAATTATTGATGACAGTAGCTACGTTATTGTTTACTCCTTGCTCGTGGGTCAAATCGTCAAAGACTTCTACTTCTTCTTTATAGTAAACAGTAATTTTTTGTAAATTGGGCTGAGATGCGGATGATACTGAAATAGAAATATCTTTTCCGGTTTCACCTCTTCCAATCGCGCCAATTGTCAATGAATCGCCTAGTACAAGTTGTGCTCTTTTAGCATCTTTAGCAACCACACGGCTTACAAAACAACGCTGTCCGCCATTTATAAAAAACCCCTCTACGGCATAGGCCAGGTAAGATTGATCGGGTATGTATCCGCCGTAAATGCGCTTATAGTCAAGCCAGCTAGCGATGAATTCAGGGCACTCAGGGCCGCGTTCAGCTGGCCCTACAAATCCGGCTGTGCTTGTACTCCCCCCGACAATCGGTATTGCTCCGGACGGAATCTCCTCGACATAGACACCCGGCGCTAAATACTCAGCCATTGTCCACCTCCTTGATTGTAAGTAAACATTCACCGCTTGCTTAGTCGCATCAGCAAGGCGACTACTAATCGTGCGCTGAATGTAGTTTTAAGTTATTTATTCAATCCAGTATAGCAATATGATTATCACATTTCTATTCCAGGCCAAATCAATCGTCTTTGTAATTAGCTATATTTATAAGTCATCTAACCAATAAGGATTAGTCCAGGCACTTTTACCTTGCCCATCAGTAATAACCACTCGAAACCAGGGGCTTGGTTTTTCCAGCAGCCAGCCTTTTTGCAAATCTTTTAGGTCAAGTTCGCCACTTGTTATAGCTTTACCGAATTTAGCCGTTGTTCGCGACGTGCCATTAACGATAATAATGCTATCTACCGGAGTGCAATTTACTTTCAGTTTTGTATCGTTAAGCTCAATATTATTGAACTGCGGACCCTGACTAGCATAAAAGTGACCGGCTTTAAGTGCTGTTAATATTAATTCAGGGTCCAGACTTTCGGCTCTGACATTAACCCAACCTCCAAATGCATCTTGATCCCCATAAGTAAAATGAGCATCGTCGGTAGCTACTGCCGTTAGACGATGGCCAAGGTTACACAATTGATCCAATAAATACCAACCACCGCCGCGGGCACATTCGACTGCACAACCATGATTGTATATTTCCACGGCATGCGCACAATCTATGCTTAGCCCATCATCCAGATCAAGTTGTGACCAACTTGGATGAGCAATCAATACGAAGGCGCCTGCCTCAACAGCGCGTCGGGCAATCTGAATTCCTGTTTCATTCTCCCCTGCCGGAGCAAAATCAAGAGGTAATCCGGATGCAAGGATATGCCATAACTCACCGACATTAGTTTTGGGTGCATGTAACTCCGCACCCAGAATAGTCGTAAATGTATCAGATCGAAATTCTCTGGTATCAGCTACCGGCCAATTGTAAATCTCTACAAAGTGATCTGAGAGGACTAGAAAATCATAACCAGCAGCTTTATATCTTTCGATTACTTGCGCAGACGACAGCTTGCCGTCAGACAAGGTTGAATGGGTATGCAGATTACCGCGTAAGAACTTTCCGGGTAAGGAAAACGGCTCAATCGAGGCCATAATGTTTATACCTGAATTATTTGTGCTATTTATAATCAAAAAACTCGCAATTGACTACTGCCAATTGCGAGCAAACGTTAGTGTAAACGTCTATCAGGAATTGGACCACCAGCGCTCCATCAAACGATTGCCGTCAAATGCACCATCGGTTCCAAGCTGTTCCTCAGTGCTAATTCCTGCTTGTGTGGCATAAACATAAGACGCAAACATCGAAACAATAGTGCCTCCATCACGATTCATAATCGTTTGCATTTCTACATACATTTCGCGGCGTTTTGCCTCATCAAGTTCTGATCTTGCAGCCTCTAACAACTGATTAAATTTTTCATGTTCAAAAAAAGTATCATTCCAGTCCACACCTGAAGCATATGCCGTCGAAAACATCCAGTCCTCAGTTGGCCGACCACTCCAATAGCAGGCACAAAAGGGTTTCTTTAACCATACATTAGACCAATAACCGTCATTCGGCTCACGTACAACATTGATATTAATGCCAGCAGGCTTAGCATGTTCAGCATATAAAACCCCAGCATCAACGGCACCTGCAAAAGCGGCATCTGCAACATGTAAATCCACATCTAATGAGTCCATCCCTGCTTTTTTTAAATGCTCCTTTGCTCGCTCAGGGTCATAACTGGTTTGCTCCAATTCACTAGCGTAATAACGCTGTCCGGAACCGATCGGATGATCATTCCCAACAGCACCGTAACCCTGTAGGACTTTCTCAACAATCTCTTCACGATTAATCGCATATTTAAGTGCAAGGCGTACATCATTGTTGTCAAATGGCGCAACATTGGTATGCATTGGAAATGTAAAGTGTTGATTACCTGCAATCGAATGTATTTTTACATCTGGTTTACGTTGCAGTAGATGTACTGTTTTCAAATCAACCCTATCGATTGCATCAACCTCACCAGAAACCAAACCATTAGTGCGTGATGCCGGATCGACAATTGAAATCATTTCGATTTCATCGAAATGACCTCGATCCGATTTCCAATAATCAGAATTGCGTTCAAAATCTGCTCTCACTCCGGGATCGAAATTCTTCAACTTATAGGCGCCACAACCCACTCCATCTTGCCAGTTTGGTGTGCCATCTGCATTCGCTTGCAATATCGGTAAATGGTAATCGGAAATAATGAATGGAAAATCTGCATTACCTGACTCAAGTTCGAATACTACTACACCTTTACCGTCAGCTTTAATCCCCGTGATTGGTGCAACAATTGGTTTAGCAGCTGACTGTGAAGCTTCACCACGATGATGGTTAATTGAAGCTATCACATCTTCTGCTGTTACATCTTTGCCGTTATGAAATGTAACACCTTGACGCAATTTAAATGTCCAGGTTTTAGCATCAGCGGAGGGTTCCCAACTCTCTGCAACTTCAGGCTTTAGCGATCCATCATTACTGACTTCAGTCAGATAATTATTAACACCAAACGTCAGGCTGGACATAAAGCCGTTTTCATAAGTAGCAGGGTCCAGGTTATCCGTCGTTTGACCATGGGCGATTCCAATTTTAAATTTGCCACCTTTTTTGGGTGTCTGCGCATGTACTTTTATTGTCCACAACGATGATGCCGCACTCAACGATACACCGGTTGCGATCATGCCTTGCATAAACTCACGACGAGATATACGCCTAGCTTGAGCATTGGATATTAATTCGAAGTAAATTCGTTTGCTAATTTGATCTTTCATAGGTTGCATCTCCTTATGTGACGTGCTTAAAGTCAGACGTAAGACATTAGTTCAAAATTGTGACAAGGGCATTACAAATATTTTATATTTTCTCAATAAAAACAATAACTTAAATAACTATTATATTAATAAATTGGGTTATAATAAGACCCAATTTAGAGTATTTTTAATAGCCCACTTAGCAGTTTCATGGACATTTTTCTAGATAAAAAAAGCAAGATATCTATCTATAGGCAATTCTGTGATCAATTAAGAAGCGCCGTTGTTGAAGGCCGAATAAAAACGGGCATGCAATTACCTTCGACCAGAATGATGAAATCAGAGTTGGGAATCTCCAGAGGCACCGTCAGGAATGTTTATGATCAACTCATCAGTGAAGGATATCTGGAGACAAAATCAGGGAAAGGGACTTTCGTCGCTTTAAAAAATGATTCGCAAACTAGCATTAACGACAAACAGGAATCGACGTTATCTGAGTTTGACTTATCGACTCGTGCTGAGAGGCTTTTTCACATTTTTTACCACCCGAATATCAGACGAATTCGGGCCTTTATGCCGGGTACACCTGAGTTGCGAGAGTTTCCATTTCAAAAATGGCATAAAGTCAGTAAATCTGTTGTCCATGCAAACAGCGATGCATTAGATTATTCTGATCCGCTAGGATACCTGCCGTTGCGCCAGGCGATTTGCGAACATATACATTTGTCCAGAGGTATCGTCTGTCATCCGCAGCAAATTGTAATCTGCAACGGTGGAGAAGAAGCCTTACGCTTAATTAGCACATTATTACTTGATCCCGGCGATCCTGTATGGGTTGAGGACCCGTGCTTTGTTGGTCGCCGGCTGGTATTTAAGTCAGTTGAGGCTGAGTCCATTCCGGTCAAAATTGACGATCGTGGATTTATTGTCAGCAAAGCATTAAAACAAAATCCTAAAGCAAAACTTGCTTATGTTGTGCCGTCTAGAAATTATCCCCTGGGTATTCGTATGTCTTTATCCAGGCGTATTGAATTATCTGAATGGGCCCAGCAATATGGAGGCTGGATTATTGAAGATGATTTTGATTGTGAATTTAGATACGAAGGTAATCCGGTAACACCCATTCACAGCATTCAGCAAAGCAATAGAGTCATTTACATGAGCTCATTTACAACCACATTATTACCTGCTTTTAGATTAGCGTTTATGGTTTTACCCAAACCGTTACTCGATTCAATGAGCCGTTTGTTAAGCCTTGGCAAACCCACCTCAGGATTAACCCAATCCGTCTTAGCTGAATTCATCAAACAAGGATTTTATGCAAGTCATATTCGCCGGATGCGCAAGCTTTATGATAAACGACGTAAATATTTGCTTGAAGTAATCGATAGAAAATTATTCGAATCGATATATGCAACCGACGCGGGATTCAATGTCCTGGTCCAATTACCTAAACAAATTAATGCAGCAAAATTAAGTAGGTACCTATTAACAAAGCACGATATCGTCGCTTATTCACTTGCAGAATATTATATGAACAAACGAATTAGCCCAGCTCATCGTAATACCCTGGTTTTAGGATTTGCTTGCTTAAATAAAACAGAGATTGAACAATCAGTAGAAACTCTTAATTCAGTCTTAGCTAATTGGAATTCAGTTCAACCTCATTAAGGATTTCACATGCTGGGTTGCGCTTTGTGCAAGACCATCCAGATCGTAGCCTCCTTCCAGAGTCGATACCACTCGGCTTTGAGCATGGGCATCAGCTATTTCCATCACTTGCTCGGTAATCCAACCGAAATCTTCAGCTTCCAGATTCAAACTGGCCAGTGGATCATTTTTGTGAGCATCGAATCCGGCTGAAAAGAAAATAAATTCAGGTTTAAATGCATCAAGTTCTGGCAGTACTTTTTCACTAAAAACCTGCCGATAAAGCCCACTATCGGTACCCGATGGTAACGGCACATTGACTAAATGACCGGGCTGACTGGGAGCATACTTGCCGGGAAAAATATACTCCTGAAAGGTTGAGCAAAACAGCACCCGTTTTTCGTTTAAAAAAATGTCTTCAGTCCCGTTACCATGATGGACGTCAAAATCAACAATCGCTACGCGTTCGATGTCGTATTTATCCATTACATACTGCGCCCCAACTGCAACGTTATCAAAAAAACAAAAGCCCATGGCGATAGCTCGCTCGGCGTGATGACCCGGTGGCCTGACTAGGCAGAATGCGTTTTCAACGTCCTGATTTATCACATTATCAACTGCATCCAGCACCGCACCGCTAGCTGTTAACGCTGATGGCAGGCTATAAACATTCATAGCTGTATCGCCATCTATCTGGATCGTTTCGCTCTCAGCAGTTGGTGCGTGTTCAAAAATCCAATCAACATATTCGGGTTTGTGTACTTGAACTAATTCCGATCTGGCGGCCTGTCGCGCTTGCTGGTGGACCAGCAAATCTGTTAATCCATTTGCAGCCAAACTGTCTTCTACAGCAGTAATACGTTCCGGGCGTTCTGGATGATACTCAGAAATTTTATGCATCACCGAATTGGGATGATGAACTAAGGCCGTTTTGCTCATTTTTCCTTACTTAATAGTATATGGGTTATTAATGCTCGCCGCGTTTTAAATAGAACTCGGCTTCGTCTCCATCTTCCTGCATATAAATTAACGTATGTGCTGCACGCACAGCATAGGATTTAAAATCAAGCGGTGCTAACGGGTCTGTGGTTAAAACATGCAGTATCTGACCCGGTTGCATTTGACTTAATTCGGCTTTGGTTTTCAAAATAGGTAATGGGCAATGCAGTCCTTTGGCATCGAGGGTAACGTCGATGCTTTCCGGGGGACTGTCCAACAAGTCGATCATAATCCTAGGATAACCTTTTCATTCTGGATACCGAGTGCAGATTATGTCATAGTTAGGAACCGTTGACATTGCGCCTAATCGCATCACTGCAGAGTAATTTTCACTGCATAAGGCATGGTAAGCGTCAACAGACGATATAGGTAGACGAACAATTTAATCATAGCTTCAAACAAATGGCCGATAAACCACTCATTCTTGCAATAGACCAGGGCACTTCGAGCACCCGTGCGATCATTTTTGATACAGACGGGAATATTTTACATAGTGCGCAAGAAGAATTCAGGCAATTTTACCCGCAAGATGGCTGGGTTGAACATAATCCAGATGAAATCTGGCGCAGTGCCAAACGAGTCTGCCGGCAAGTCAGACAAGACAGTATTGCACTTAATTCCGGCAAAGTGCTGGCAATAGGTATCACCAACCAGCGTGAAACCACCGTAGTCTGGGATGCCAAGTCCGGACACCCTGTTTACAACGCCATTGTCTGGCAAGACCGACGCACGGCTGATCTTTGCCGTGAGCTTAAAGCACAAAATAAAGAATCAATGGTCACCGCTAAAACCGGTTTATTGCTGGACCCGTATTTTTCGGCAACCAAAATAGCCTGGATACTGGATAATGTAGAGGGCGCCAGGGAAAAAGCTGAAAAAGGTGAACTTAGATTTGGTACTACTGATTGTTACCTGGTCTGGCAATTGACTAAAGGCGAATCACACGCCACCGATGCGACTAACGCCAGCCGCACCCTGTTGTTCAATATTCATACCAATCAATGGGATGAGGAATTACTCGAGCTGTTTAATATCCCCAGGACGATGTTGCCTGAGGTCAAGAATTCGGTTGATGAGTTTGGCATTGCTGACAATCAAATTGTAGGCGAAAACACACCTATTCTCGGTATCGCCGGTGATCAACAAGCGGCGGCTATCGGCCAGCTTTGTATTCAACCGGGCATGATAAAGAGTACCTACGGCACCGGTTGTTTTATGCTGATGAACACCGGCGAAAAAGCGATTCAATCCCGGCATAAGCTACTGACGACTATTGCTTATCGATTCAACCATAAAAATTATTATGCACTGGAAGGCTCTATATTCAATGCCGGCACAGCAATTCAGTGGCTACGCGATGAACTGAAGTTCATCAAAAATGCCAGAGACACCGAAGCCATTGTGGCACAAATGGAATCAAACAACGGTGTTTATATGGTACCCGCATTTACCGGCTTAGGCGCACCGCACTGGGACCCGGATGCGCGTGGCGCAGTGCTGGGTATAACCCGCGATACCGGACCCGACGACTTTGTCCGTGCGGCATTGGAATCCGTTTGCTATCAGACTAACGACTTGATTAGTGCTATGCGTAATGACAGTGCTGTTAATACTGAAGTCATACGAGTAGACGGCGGTATGGTCGCTAACGGATGGCTATTGCAATTTTTAGCGGATATTTTGAATACTGAAATTGAACGGCCCAAAGTCATTGAAACAACGGCGCTGGGAGCGGCAATCCTGGCTGCAACAGGTGCCAAATTATTTAACTCACTTGAGGATGCCAGCCAGGCCTGGCAACTTGATCAATCATTCCAACCTAAGATGGATGCGCAGCAGCGCACTCAATTAACTGATGCCTGGCAAAATGCAATCAATCGGGTCAAAACCCATTCATAAGCTATGACTGAAACTCCAACAACCGGAACCATCCGGAAAATGCGTACTGCCCACAACGATGTTGTGCACTATTCACTACCAATAGGCGATCAATCCGTCGACATGAATGCTTTGATTGGCAAACCAATCAAATTAGCTCATAGCGGCAACATTAATTGTATAAATTGCGGGCGTAAAACCAACAAAAGCTTTAATCAGGGCTATTGTTATCCATGCTTTAATACTTTGCCGGAGTGCGACCCATGTATCGTCCGACCTGAATTATGTGATCCAGAATTTGGAACTCTGAGGGACAAGGACTGGGGATTGGCAAATCTTATGCAGCCCCATTTTGTTTATTTAGCTAATTCTTCCGGTCTCAAAGTGGGTATTACCCGTCATACTCAGATTCCGACACGCTGGATGGATCAAGGTGCGTCGCAGGCTATGCCGATTCTGGAAGTCGCAAACAGGTTTATTTCTGGCCTTGTTGAAGTGATGTTTAAATCACATATTTCTGATCGCACCGACTGGCGCAAAATGCTTAAAGGTAGCCCGGAGGATGTTGATTTAAGCAAAAAAGCAAAAGAATTAATCGAAATGGTAATCGCGGACATCCATCAAGAACAACGAATCGGCGAGGCTGATTACAAAATCATTGATTCAGCAAAAACATATAACTTTGAATATCCCGTACAACGTTACCCGGAAAAAGTTAAAGCGCATAATTTTGATAAAACACCGATAGTCGAAGGAGTACTCGATGGTATCAAAGGCCAGTATCTGATTTTAGATAATGGCGTACTGAATATCCGTAAGTTTGGTGGTTATGAAATCAGCCTGGAACATTGAGCCCTGCTAGCCCCCATCGGCAATGATCCTCAGGTAAAGCATTTCGGATTAGTTTTGACCTCATTTACCAGGAAATGAAACGGGACGGGCAATGAGAAAAACTCAAGGATTACGGTCTAGTACAAATCTGTTTTACCGGGAAATGATATGGACACTAAAACGTTTGTACTTTAGCTTCCCGGTAAATCCCTTCAATGCAAGGCCGGATTGCAACACTTCGAATAATTGCCCATCCCCACCTAAACTCGCCTGAGAGGGGAGGAATTATTCTGCTCAGACTTGCCACTTATATACCTCGGCCCCAACCTCGCTAGTTTTTTAGCTTCAAACAGTCCTCGTAATTCCGCTATTAACGTCACAGGAATATACCAGGGTCGTTTTAGATGATGACGGGTACTCACAGATTGCAACAGCCGATTACGAATTTGCTGGGATTGGTTTTTAATTTTGGGTGATACTAAAAAATAATAATATGCACCTACTGCGTGATAGGGCTTGATGGTAGTCAGATGTTCTCCGTATTCACGTGTGCCACCGCTTGTTTCCTTCAAGTGATCAATCACTGCATCGGGTTTGAATAGTATTTTATTTCCTGCCTCTAGCCAACGATCTGCAAATTCTTTTTCAAAACGATAAGCCACCCCAATAAAATTCTCATCAAAACCTCCCGACTCGATTGCCTGGTTTTTATTAATAGAGAAATTGCCTCCCATGAAATGATTGACTTGCGTTTCCTGATCGGAATTGAATTGATGACCGTCATCACTCAGCTTTTGTTTATCGTCCCAGGGTTGAATTACTTTGCCGGCAATAATTTGACTATCAGTATCTTGCTGGGCCAAATAGTGAACTGCGACTAAACCTTGATGGGCTTTTATGTCGTCATCCAGAAATAATACTGTTGGATAGCCTGCTTTTAACAAACCCACATTCATCGCATGTGGAATAGACGGCGACGATAGCTTGATCAATTTAATTAAATTCTGTTGGTGCCATTGATTTAACTGATCATCCGTGGTTTGTTGATGTGATTGTGTCTGGTCAACAATAATGATCTCCGCTGCCGGTTGCTCAAGATCCAACAAGCTTTGAATAGTATTAATAAGCGTCTGCTCTCGACCATAGGTCGGGATGGCAATAGTAACAGGCAATGTATTTTCAGGATGAGTCACAATGGAAGATTACACTTTCAGCTGCAATTTTACTGCAAAATACCTTCGATTCGCTTTATTCTGGCTTAAACTACCGGCATGTGTTTTTTATTATTAGCTGTTAACCAATCTGAGCAATATCCGTTCATCCTTGCTGCAAACCGGGATGAGTTCTATCAGCGCCCCACCGCTTCTATGAGTTTCTGGAAAGATCAGCCACATATTCTTGGTGGCAGAGACCTGGAGCAAGGCGGCACCTGGATGGCCGTAACAAATGCAGGAAAATTCGCTGCCATTACTAATTATCGGGAAGTTAACACTGGTTTTGTAGCTGAACGTTCACGCGGATTATTAGTCACTGATTATTTAAATTTCGACGGAACAAATGAGGAATTTATAACACAGCTACAACACTCAACAAATCTATATGCCGGATACAATTTGATTTTTGGTCAGCCACCTGCAAATCTTTATTATTTTTCTAATCGCCAGAACGCAGATGCAATAAAATTAGCGCATGGTTATTTCGCATTAAGCAACCATTTATTAGATACTCCCTGGCCTAAGGTGAGCAAAGGCAAACAAGCATTTCAGCGCATTATTCATCAAGCCGATATGGAATCTGCGCTATTGCAGTTACTCAAAGATAAAACCAAAGCGCCTGACCATGAGTTACCTGATACCGGGATTGAGAAAGAATTCGAACAACTGTTGTCTTCGATTTACATTGAAAGTGAGAATTACGGTACCCGCTGTTCAAGTGTGTTGTCCTTGAATAATAAAAATGAACTTCGCTTTGTTGAAATCAGCCATCGTGGGCTAAATTCAGATAAGAAGGTAATAAATCTGGAATTCAAATAGGATACTTCATTTCGGATGACAATCCAGAAGCCGGACAAAAAGTTTAAGCTACTTTATTAAAAGCAATCACTAGATTGATAAACACAATCACAATTAACGCCGTTGGATACCGGATAATGCTATCGTATTTCCGGCATGACGAAAAGAGATAACTAATTGAGCAGTAGTGATTATTCGTTTAGCTTGAGTACAATACGATCGTAACCATTTTCTAAGGGTACAGCCGTAGACCACCGTCCATTTTGGTAAATTTTCACCAAGCCAGCATCTTCAGCCTCAATGACCAAATCTTCGGTTAAACCTTCAGGAACCCTATAACTGAATTCATGAATCCAGTCGGGTTGGTTACCGAAATCCCTTCCATCACTCAGATCTAATGCATAGTCACTAGCACCTATGGTTTTATTGACGAAATCATTTGACGGATCCGCCCAATAATGATCATTCGGACCACCGAAGCGCCAGCGATTGTTTAATAGATTACAACGATACTTCATATCAATCCACTGCGCATCTTCAACATCTGTTGCATATAATCTGGATACCAGCTTAATTTGAATTTCATCACCTGGACCGACTGAGTTCTGGTTGGCATAGATCGCCATGTTGGCGCCAATCGTAACAACAGTGGAAGTCTGTGTATCTGATAATTGACCACCACACTCATCCATTGCATTTACAACCGCCTGCAACTCAACTGATTCACCTAAGCTATAGAAATAACTCCTACTAGAAGTAAGCACAACAGTGTCACCCGGTTCAATTACACCACCAGTTAAAAGCGGAAATACTTCACTAGTGCTTGGGCGGCTTTCCTGTACTGTAAAACTGGAAATTCTTCCAGGTCCGTTATTTGTAACCACGGCCTGATGCGTTACCGGTGTAGTTTCATTAGATATAAAGCTCGGATTGGACAGATAAGTAAAATTTATCGATGCAGGGGCACAAGTTGTTGTCGGGGCCGGGGTAGTTGGCATCGGAGTGGTCGGAGCCACTGTGGTTGCGTCCGGGGCCGAGGTCGTTGTCGCGGACGGCGTCGTCGTTGCGCTGGTCTGGGCATGTGCCGGCAGCAACACAGACTTGACTATGGGTTTCTTCCATTCGGTTGGCAGTGCCACTATTCCACTGCCTAGCATGACTGATTTCAGTACGTTACGGCGTGAATTATAGCGCTTTGAAAAGCCATCAGCGGGTACTTTATGACCTCCAAGATCATCAATATCCGATTTAGACATACTTACTAACCCCACATTAAATAACTTAACCTGTCATGCACAGCAGCCTATCATGACTAGATAAAAATTAAAGGAGAATTAACAATGTTTCACAATCAGACTAAAAGCACGACCGTTTACTTTTCAAAGTTACGATTGAAACTTAAGATCAACTTATGCAGCGCTGACACACCTTCGGTTAATGCAGCCGGACCTGGCTGTAAAATCAATGGGGATTTGATTTCATAAATATGATCGTTTTTGACAGCATTAATTGATTGCCAGTCAGACCTGGATTTAACCGCATCGGGTTGAAACTTCTTGCCGCACCAAGAGCCTATAATAATGTCCGGGTTGCGATGTATTACTTCAGACGGGTCGGCAATAATTCTGTCTTTGGCTCCTGGATGTTGAGATAAATCAGCAAAGCAGTCCTGCCCGCCTGCTATTTCAATCAATTCGCTAACCCAACGTATACCGCTAATTAAAGGGTCATTCCACTCTTCAAAGTAGACTTTAGGCCGATAGCTATATTTTTGTGCCTTATCTGCAATTGTGTTTAAGTTATTCTGAAGCTGTTCAACCAGTCGCTCCCCACCTTTATGATTTCCAACTAATCGACTCAAACTGGTTATCATGTCTAGAATTTCAGCGACCGAACGCTGGTTATAGACCAGCACATTTACCCCCCGGCGGATTAATTCGGCAGCGATTTCAGCCTGCATATCTGAAAAACCAATCACAAGATCAGGTTTCAAATCCAGGATCGTATCGATCTTGGCCGAAATAAATGCACTGACTTTTGGCTTTTCCCTACGCGCCTGCGGCGGTCTGACCGTATAGCCGGAGATGCCGACTATTCGGTCCTGCTCACCAAGCAAGTAAAGCGTCTCCGTAGTTTCTTCCGTGAGGCAGACTATTCTTTGTGGGAAAGACATAACAATGTCATACTGGCGCAGGCGGGGAGCCAGTATCTACCTAAAATAGCGACAGCCCATGGAGATTCTGGACAATGCCTTCGGCATTTCCAGAATGACGATTGAAAAAGCCTCACTGTAATAACTTCAGGCTGTAAACGCCTGAATACCCGTTTGAGCTCGTCCCAGTATCAAGGCATGCACATCATGTGTGCCTTCATAAGTATTTACGGCTTCCAGATTCATAGCATGGCGGATCACATGGTATTCATCAGCAATACCGTTACCACCGTGCATGTCCCTGGCGTGGCGGGCAATTTCTAGTGCCTTACCACAATTATTGCGTTTCATTAATGACACTGCCTCCGGTGCACCTTCTCCCGCATCAATCATTCGGCCCAGTTGCAACGCGCCCTGCAGTCCTAAAGTAATTTCAGTCTGCATATCCGCCAATTTTTTCTGTATCAATTGATTTGCTGCAAGCGGCCGGCCGAATTGTTTTCTGTCCAGAACATATTGTCTAGCAGCATTCCAGCAGAATTCAGCCGCACCCATCGCACCCCAGGCAATACCATAACGGGCGCGATTTAAACAACCAAACGGTCCACGCAGACCTTTTGCGTTTGGCAGTTTATTCTCTTCCGGCACAAACACATCGTCCATAACAATTTCACCGGTGGTAGAAGCACGCAATGAAAACTTACCCTCAATTTTAGGTGCAGATAATCCAGCCATTTCTTTTTCAAGGATAAATCCGCGAATAACATCGTCATCATCTTTGGCCCATACTACAAACACATCGGCAATCGGTGAGTTGGTAATCCACATCTTGCTACCCTTGAGCTGGTAGCCACTATCAATTTTTTTAGCTCTGGTTTTCATTCCGCCGGGGTCAGAGCCCTGATCTGGTTCGGTCAGTCCAAAGCAACCCACCCACTCACCTGTGGCAAGTTTAGGTAAATATTTATTACGTTGCTCTTCGCTACCGTAAGCATAGATAGGATACATCACCAGTGAGGATTGCACACTCATAGCAGAACGATACCCTGAGTCAACCATTTCCACCTGGCGGGCTACCAAACCATAGGAAACATAATTAACCCCGGCACCCCCATATTGTTCGGGAATAGTTGACCCTAGAAACCCCAACTCACCCAGCTCATTCATGATTTCGCGATCAAACACCTCATGGCGATTGGCGTTTAGAACTCGCGGCATTAACTTCTCCTGACAATAAGACTTAGCCGCATCATCAATCATGCGCTCTTCTTCACTCAATTGTTGGGAGAGCAGCAGCGGCTCCTGCCAGTTAAATTTACCTTCTACAGTCGCTTGGGCAGCCATAATGACCTCTTTGATTTAGACCCTGTTACTAAGGATTGATACTTTATCAGTTTAAAAATTCTCGACTACCCCCGGACGGGTCAAATCTTAAATATCCGATATTTTTTACGGCTTTAATTCAAAACCAATACCCCTCCTAGCCTCCCTTAAGAGGGGATGTGAAATGATTCGCAGTGTGGCAATTCAGATTAGTTTTGCTCTATTTCACCGGGAAATGAAACGTGCATTGAACAAAACCTAGCTTAATAGCATCACTCAACTTCCCGGTGAATACTGTCAAAGCAAATCCGACAAGCCTCACTTCGAATAATTGCCAGTGGGGAGGTTAGGAGGGGTATTTGAACGTACAGTGACGATCTAACTCAGTTTAACGATTCAACATACTGCTTGATACGATCACAGGCCTGCTGTAATCGCTGCGGTTCATCACAGGCACTCGCCCGCACCAAACCGGCACCAGACGGCCCAAAACCGTCACAGGGAATTAAACCAACATCATATTGATCAAGCAGGCCTCGGCAAAAATCTTGACCGGAAATGTTCAAACCTCTGATATCTAACATCACAAACATACCGGCCTGTGATGGGATGACATTGATGCTTGGAATCTTAGCTAATGCTTCTGCTAAAACGTTGCGTCTAAAGTTAATATTTTCACGAATTTTTGGCGTAATTTCTTCTGAGTAATCCAACGCCGTCATGGCCGCATCCTGGACAAAGCCGACCAGACCATAACTCATACACATATTTAGATTATAAAAGTGCGTTGCCAATTGTTTAGGGGCAATCGCCCAGCCTAATCTCCAACCGGTCATACGATGGGATTTTGACAGACTCGAGACGGTAACCACGACCTGGTCTGCACCTGGCATGGATGCCGGCGAATAAAAATCTTCAGGATCGACAAGCTCAGCGTAGACATCATCGCAAATTAACCAGATATTTTTTTCAACACAGACCTGTACGATTGCTGCAATTCGATCTTTGTCATATAACGCACCGGTTGGGTTATTGGGCGTATTTAAAACAATGGCCCGGGTTTTGTTAGATATGGCAGCCAATACACCTTCAACGTTAACCTGAAAGTAATCTTCTGCCCGACATGGAATCGATTTTAATGTTGCTCCAGTGCAGGTAAAGGTTGCTGGATAGGTGGTGTAATATGGCTCGGGAATGATCACCTCGTCACCGACTTCCAACAAACATTGGGTAGCGGCAAAAATACCATTTTGCGCGCCCAGGAAAACCACACAGTTATCTTCATCGACAAGCTGCCCGGTTTTTTGTTGATGACGTTTAGCAATTCGCCTTCTTAGTTCAAGCTCGCCTTCAACCGGAGTGTAGTGATGCCGGCCCGCTTTGATGCTCTTAATCGCTGTGTCGACTATACGCTGGTCGGTATATTCATACGACTCTTGACCCACGCTAAGCAAATAAATGTCCTCGCCGGCGTTGAGTCTAGCAGCGGCTTTATAATGCACCTCCCAGGAGTCAACACTGGTTCCAGCGATTCGATCTGTTAATGAAGAAAATTGCATCAGCTTAACTCGTTCTCATTAAGTTGAATCAAGACGGGTCTTTCAGTCTGACTAAAAGCAACTTTAAGTTGTGCTTGTAATGATTCAAGATCATTGACCGCAACACTGTCCCAACCACAGGCCTGGGCCAATTTCATAAAATCCGGGTTAGTTTGTGTCACGGCTAACGGATCAATATCGGCGTTAACCATGTCATCACGGATTTGCGATAAGGCATCGTTATTCCAAAGTAGAATCGTCACATCTAAATTCAACTCCGCAGCCAGAGTTAACTCCTGCACGGTATATTGCAAACCTGCATCACCAACCATGACTAAAACCGGCTGCTCCGGCTTGGCAATCGCTACGCCCATGCCAGCCGGCAAGGCATAACCCAAGGTACCGTAACCGGTCGGATGAAACCAGCTATTCGGCCTTTCTAGCGGGATAAAATCTATCGATGTATACGCCAGCTGAGTCATATCACTGACAACGGTGCAATCAGACGGCAATGCAGGCATGACCATATTCATTACTTGCATATGACGTTGTTCTTTTTGGGTTAAATCATTGGTCAATTGATCCCTGACTTCATTAATACACTTATACGCTGACTGCCTTTTCTCATCCGTGGCTTGATCAATTAGCGGCAATAATTCTTGCAATGTACTACTAACCTCAGCGTTGATAGCCTGTGTTTTTTGACCAGCTAACAAAGTATTTGAATTTAAATTGACTCGGATTTGATTGGCCGATAATTCACCTGGTAGATCATCGTCCCAGTGATCGGTTTGAGCCAATTCTGTGCCTAATAAAATAACTAAATCGGCATCCTTGGCCATCTGTTTGACTGCATCCGCTCGCAGCTGGGCTCCGACAGCCAGTTTATGAGAACCTGCTATCACACCTCTTCCTGCAACAGTAGTTGTCACCGGAATAGCTGCTTTTTCAGCCAGTGCGGTCACTTGCTCGGAGGCGAAACGACAACCTCCACCGGCAATGATTAATGGACATTCGGATTTATTAATCACTTGTGCCGCTCGCTGCAATTGATCTTGGCCTGCCTGCGGCGGTTTAGGTAGTGAGACTGCTTTCCAGGGCTGATCGATTTGCTCCGGCATGACGTCCAGTGGAATACTGATGTGCACCGGTCTGGGTTGTTCACTGGTAAAAATAGTAAACGCGCGAGCAATTAATTCCGGAAGTTGCCGGGCATGGTTAACGGTAGCACTGAAAGCTGTAAACGGTGCGGTTACTGCCGCCTGATCTGTAATTTCATGAAGGCGACCTCGATTGTATTTACCGGCATCAGGCTGGTTGACCGGAGAAATCACCAGCATCGGTACCGAATCCATATAAGCCTCACCCATTGGTGTGGTGATGTTGGTCACCCCCGGGCCGGTAATTACAAAGCATACCCCGGGCTTGCCGGTTGCACGTGCATAGCCATCCGCCATAAAACCACCGCCTTGCTCGTGACGCGGCAGAATATGCCGAATACTGGAATTTTCCAGGCCTCGATATAGCTCTATCGAATGCGTACCGGGAATACCGAAGACTGTATCAACACCGTATTGCTCAAGCAAATCAACTAACGCTTCACCGACAGTCAGCATACTTTTTTCCTCTATCTATGGTTAAGTTTTGCTTCGTTCAGCACAACAAACTGACATTGAATTGATAAGACCGCTGTTTCAATGCATTCGCTCAAATTAGATGAACTTCAGTTATTATACAATTGTATAATAACCAATCATGTTTAGAAAGCTTGGTAAGAATATATTTTTTGATCCACTGCTGCTATCAAAATTGCCAGTTCTTCTTTTCGTCATCGTGGAATTTTCGAAGAAAATATCCGCGATCCAACAGCTTTTCCATGACAACTAATGCATCCCAAACCAATAGCCTTTTTCAAGTGTATGCTATAACGGGCCTGACGAGTCCGCAATGCTGTTGTCGCCCGTATCAACTTTCATGTTGAACAAAGTTGATGCGGACTGAAAGAACTGATGAGTTAGAAATGCCAGTGGATTCCGTGTCGAGCACGGAATGACGCGGGTCTAAATGCACAATAGGGTAGTGACGATTTTGAATAGATTTAGTCTCTTAGCTCCGGCAGGTCTAAGCGTGCTGAAATCATCTCAAAAGCGATACCGCGAGCCTGGTCTGGCTCAAATAAATCCGGATCCAGTCCCCAGGCTAACCACATTCCATCAAGCAGGCTCAAAATCGCTATGGACAACTCATGTATTTCACTTTCATCAACGGTTTTTTTACGGACCAATAGCGCGGCTTTGATTAGTCCACAAAGATGATTGCGTGTTTTTTTGGCCGTTAATTGATGAACAGCTTCAAGCCGTTTATCGGACAAAACCAGCGTCCAGAAGCTTGTCCAGATTTTTAACAGCTCCCGATCCAATGTTTGCGGTTGAAACATTACACTTATCAAAGATCTTAAACGCTCGATGGGATCATCAGACTCTTCGTTACTGGCACGGCGGTAATCGGATAAGAACTTTTCTGATAAATATCTATAAGCCTCAGCAATCAATTCTTCTTTGCTTTTAAAGTGATGTGTCACCAGGCCAGGCGTAACGCCGGCTATTTCAGCTATTCGGCGCACGGTGGTATCACCCAGGCTATAAGAAGCCAAACATTTAAGCGTGGCATCTATAATTAATTGCTTGCGCTGTTGTTCAGGTAAACGTCGATATCTAGGATTTCCAATTTTAGACGACATATTTAACCCACAATTGATGTAACTGGATGCTCCGTCGTTCGCCCGCTCACCAATACCCTGCGACAAGTTTCAAACCTTTGAATTGATAAGTGACTTAAATAAGGTTTAAACAATTCCATATATTGCTGATCAGAAAAGAAGTGTTTGATTACTTTAAATACTTCACCGTTTTCTAATGCTCTTGTTTGGATATGATTACCCTGTTGATCAAACTCACTCGTCAGTGAGTGCGGCCCTGGAAGTTGATCAACAAAAATCATCTGAGAATCTGCAGGTAATCGATGATTAACGTTCTGCAAAAACACCTGCATTTTGGCAAGTGGGACATGGGCCAACCAGTCTACAGCAACCAGCACCTCAAACTCGCCTTGTACTGACTTGATATCATAGGCATCTGTCTGAATAAACCTGACCTTGGAACTTGGCAGGTTTCTATTGATGGCCTGATCAAGAGTAGATTGATTGTAGTCGCTGGCCAAAACAAACTTTGCCGTTTCAATCATATGGCTAGTCCAAAATCCGGGGCCGCAAGCCAGCTCAAGAACATTCAACCCACGCACCCGGTTCTTAATCTCATCGATAACCGGAACCAGACTTTCAACTACAGCCGGATCGCCATACCCCATCGACGCATCGTACTCACGGGCTCGCTTATTATAGTAGCGTTGCATATGATCAACTAATGACACTGATTTTTAATTACCCCTTCAATAAATTTTGCACACTGGTCAACATCAACCTTTAACGGTACATGTAAAAAGGCAAATTTAGCCTTAGTCTTTTCACAATATTCACACATGAGATACATAGAATAATTGCATACGTAAGCACCGGCATCATAAGTGACTGTACTAGAAGAATCGCTTTTTACCTTTAAGCTTGCATAGCGATATTCCGGACTGGACTTTGATATCGGCCGACCCGGTGTGATCAAACCTTTGCGCCAATTTTTTGCCCGCCGTTCAATACGAATTTTTTTTGCGCGTGCATCCTGGCCAAGACCTATTATGAATTCTGGCTGATAGTCCTGCAGCACGGTCTGGAACATTATACGGCTGAATTTGGTTGCAAAAATATGACTATTCACTGGTAGACGCCGGGTAAGTGCATTAACAATACCACCCGTAACATTATGCTGGTAGTGTGCATAAGGGCCAAAACCATAAAGCAACACTTTGTTATTCATTTTCTAGGTCATCAGTACTCGTTGCCCAATATGATACATCAGCTTATGGATATTCAATGTGAATATCTATCACAAGCTCAAATGAATCACTTGGCTCCACGGCCATAACTACTTCCAACCCCATGTTACTTGCGTAACCTGCTGTGCTTCAAAATGCTTTGCGGCCAACGGGTTGGCCTTGGTCTTAAACACCGCATCCCCAAATTCTGCCGATTTATCCAGCGCTTCGCTCCAGCTATAAAACGGCTCCAGTGTGATGACATCAAAAAACAAATCGCGTATTGCCATGGCTCTGAGAAATTTTTTATCCTCTACACTAGACGGTACAGGTGCACCATTTCCCTTCTCATTACCGAACCACTTCAGGCATGCATTTTTTTTCGCTTCTTCCGGTGAGATATTCGGGTTCTGATCATATTGTTTGAGGAATTCTGCTGCCACCAGGTCTTCTCCCTCGTAACGGCGAATATCGGGAATCTTACCGCCTTCGCTGGTAACAGCACCGGTCACACCAGCGGCAATCATATGATTAACAATCATATAAGGAGTCAGTTTTTCACTGTTTTCATTAATCTTAATTAACCCTACCTGCATGACATTAGCCTGCGGTATACCGTGTTTATCATGCTCGGGTTTAGTAGGCAAAAATTCCTTATAACGAACCCGAAACCAGCCGGGCGCCTGCGGATCATAAAGTGGTGAACCACCAACTAACAAGGGTAACGTATAGTTGCGGCTTTTATCTTCCTTAATACGAGGAGGGTTTAATAGCTCTTCCAACATAGAACGAATATAGTTAGCAGATAACGGCTTTCCATCAGGACCGGGCACACAATCACTATCAAAAAATGCTGAAGAAAGCATAATTGGAAAATAATCATTTGGGTATTCACTTTCACCGGACCCCGGTGCTGCTATTGGATTGACGTCAACGAATGTGTCATACAGCCAATGGTCTGATTCTGATACACCCACACAGCTAAGCAAATTCTGCCAGCGCTGCAGTGTTACATTATGAAGGTAGTCGGCATGTCTCATGGCTATTGACGGCGGATAGTGCAACAAGGTCACTGCCTTTTGATTAACCATCGGCATACCCAAGGGTAAGAACAGTGACCATTCAGATACTTCATGGTCATTTACTTTAAACCCAGACAATGGGTTCCAGACACCCGGCAGTTTCTTACAGGCCTCGACACCATTTATGGCCTGGCCTGCGTGATTTTCATCCATCAAAATCGGATGCACCTTGGCATAATCCTGAGCACGTGCAGCGTTACTTTTTGATTCATCTACATCAAACGCAATGGTGTATCTGCCATCATTATCGTGTACCTTCATCGACCCATCAATGATTCGAATGCCATCAGCATGTAAAGAACTGAGGGTGTAATGAGCAATAACATCTTCCGGGGTTTTAAGCGATACGTCTCTAGGCTTATTAAGTGTATCCCCGCTTGTAGAAAAATAAACTTTAACCGGATCATCTACCACACTTGCAGGCGGGTAGAGTTTACTTTGATAGCTGGCGTCTCCCGGCAGATCATATTGAATTTTCATTGGTTCCTCCTTTTTAAAACCCAATTATTAGTAGTGTTCGTGCAATACGATTAATAACAACCTTAATCGGCTGGTGGTTAAAAAGCAAACTACATGAACACTATGGCACCTATCAGCGTTGTTTCTGGTAGACAATCTCACCGTTGGAAATCGTCATGTAGATATCCTGCTCGGCAATTTCTTCGGTTGCAACAGACAAAATATCTGTATCGATGATTGCCATATCAGCCAGCTTCCCAACTTCAATTGAGCCTTTGTTTTTTTCCTGATAAACCGAATAGGCAGCATTATGGGTATAGGCCCGAATCGCTTCGAGCACCGAAATAGACTGATCCTGACCCATGTCGCGACCTGTTAAGCTACGACGATTTACAGCCGCGTGAATAGCGTCTAACGGTTTGTAGGACTGAACAAATGCATCAGTGCTGACTACCGCTGGAATACCTGCGTCAATCATATCCCTAAGCGGAATAAAATATCTGGCTCGTTTTTCACCATACATTTGTGTCAAATCATCACCTGTTTCATAAAGCTGACCCGGCTGAGTGATAGGAATCATCCCTAACTGTTTTATTTTGGCTATTTGCTCTTTGGTTGCACCATGGCAATGTTCGATACGGTGTCTGGCATGATCTCGAGGGAAACGTTTTTGCGCTTGTTCAATTGCATCAATAACAATATCCAACGCCATATCGCCCTGTGTGTGAATGCCGAACTGCAAACCTCGACCGTGAGTATCGATTAATGTTTCTTTAAAGGCTTCAATATCCGGCCAATACGTATACCCGCGCCCGGCATCATGAACATGACAGCGACAACCATTCTCCTGCACCGGCTCATCGGGATAAAACAAGGCAGTGCCTCCAATTAGTGTACCATCACAATAGTATTTCATCGGACCAATCGACAATTGATCATTGCCGATATGATCGGTAATGCCTAACTCATTAATTGCAGCTTGATGATTGGATAAATACATGCACGTGACTTTTACGGTTAATTTACCCTGCTTACGTGCTGCCATATAACCGGGCATTTCCCGTGTTGTGACTTGCGGGTCGACAATTGAAGTAATACCTGCCTTGATATAAGCCTGACATGCTCTGTCAATATCGTCGACTAATTCCTCCAATGGTAAATCGTAGCCAATATCCGGACCATGGTGACCTACGTTAACGCTGGTCGGAACAACCAGTTGTTGGGCACTATCATAAGCATAGCCTGAAATCCTGTCCTGCTCATCGCGAGCAAATTTGCCGCCATCCGGATCAGGTGTGGCATCAGAAACATTAGCTTGATTAAGTGCAACACTGTTAACCAAAACATTGTGTCCACTAACGTGCACAGCACAAACCGGGTGTTCGGGTGAAATATCATCTATATCCCAACGAGTGGGTTGGCGGGCATCTGCAAACTTTTCATAATTCAGACCCCAGCCCCGAATCCACTTGCCCTTTTGTGTGTATTCAACGGCATGGGAAATTGCCTTGCGCAAGTCATCTATGGATGCGACTGCCGGATAGCTAAAATCCACTGCATTAAAAGCAGCACCCTGATGGGTCAAATGATTGTGTGCATCAATAAAACCGGGGACTAAAGATCGATCTTGTAAATTTACGACCTGCGCGTCTGGGCTTGCCAGGCTCATGATTTCATCATCAGTTCCCACTGCCTTGATACGACGTCCATCAATCAGAACAGCTTGCTGAAAACTGTCGTTTTTATCAACAGTGATAATCTTTGCATTGATTAGTGCTAACTCTGTCATCAGGCGACTCCTCATTAATCTACGGTTAAGTATATTGACAAATCAGAATTTTTTCAGTAGCTTGTTTTATTATATTAAATGTCAGTTTCGTAATATGAAATTTTAGCCTAATCTCAGATATGCCAAGAAGCCGCCATTCATCAATAAGCCCAAGAGACCTCGCCAGACATCACCGCAAGCGGGATCAGATTACAGCTACCATGAACCCAGGTACTGAATTGGTGTCCATATTTAAGCCGTTATCTGATCATGACGTCAAACGAATACATCATGCTGCCCTGGATTTATTAGCACAAGTGGGTATTGCACAGCCCACAGAGCGTATTAAACAAGCAGCCTTAAACCATGGCTGCAAAATCAGTCAACAAGGTCGCTTGCTCTTCCCTCGAGCAATAGTGGAAGACATGATAGACAAGGCTGCTAAAGAGTTCATTATGTATGGCCGTGATCCGGCATTCGATTTTGAGGCGTGCAGCAACAAAGTTAACTTTTGCACGGGTGGTGCGGCAGTATTAATGCTGGATATTGAGCAGCGTAAATATCGGCCATCTACCTTGATTGACTTATACGACTTGGCACGTGTTTGTGACACCCTGGAAAATGTGCAGTGGTTTACACGCCCGGTTGTCGCAACAGAAATCGAAAACTTGTTTGAGTTGGATATCAACACTATTTACGCCTGTGCAGCAGGTACACAAAAACATATCGCCACCAGCTTTACCATGGGGCACCATGTCACAGACATGTTGCCAATGCTCGAAGCTCTGTCTAAAGGAAAACAAGCATTCTCTGAACGACCTTATTGTACAGCTCATGCTACCACTATCGTTTCACCTATGACTTTTGCCGGAGAAAGCCTGGATGTAGCTTGTGCGGCAGTAGATGCAGGCATGCCGGTTAATGTACTTACCGGACCTCAGGCTGGCGCAACTGCTCCAGCGGCCCTGGCCGGCACACTGGTTCAAGGTTGTGCTGAAAGTTTAGGCTCAATGTGTGTCATCAATATGCTTAAACCCGGCCATCCTGTAATTCTAAGTAACTGGACATTTATTTCTGATTTAAGAACCGGTGCCTTTACCGGTGGTGGTGGCGAACAGGCACTCTTAGGTGCTGCGTCTGGGCAAATGTCAGCATTTTACGGCATCCCCGGCGGGGTAGGCGCGGGCATGTCCGATTCAAAAGTCCCTGACAATCAGGCCGGCTTTGAAAAAGCACTAACCATTATGTCGGCAGCTTTATCAGGCGGTGGCTTTGTTTACGAATCCGTCGGTATGTTATCCAGCCTGTTGGGCTGTTCCATAGAGGCCATGATCATCGATGACGACATGCTTTCTAATATCCATCGAATTGCCAAAGGTATAGAGGTGAATGATGCAACATTATCTGTATCCGTTGTTGCTGATACAGTGGACGGACCCGGCCACTTTTTGGGCCATTCACAAACACTGGAACTGATGGAAAGCGAATATGTGTACCCACGTCAGGCTGATCGCCTGAGCCCGGATGACTGGCATGATACTGGTGCAAAAGATGCATGGGACAGGGCCACTGAACGTGCCAAACAAATCCTTTCTCAACATTATCCAGACTATATCGACAGCACAACCGACGATTACATTCGCAACCATTTTCCTATTAAGTTACCCAAACCGGGCGTAACGACCAGCCCTGCATGACTAAGCATGTCCAAGTAGCTGTCATTGGCGGTGGTATTGTAGGCTGCAGTGTGCTTTATGCACTGGCTAAACTCGGCTGCACCGATACATTACTGCTTGAAAAAAGAGAATTGACCTCTGGCTCAACCTGGCATGCTGCCGGCAATACCACTTATTTTGGCCATTACGCCAGCATTACCCGTCTTTTTACTGATTCAATCAAGAATTATTTAGAGGCACAGGCACTATCCGGACAGTCAGTGAGTTTCCATGATGCCGGCAGCCTACGGCTTGCCACAACACAAGCTGAGCTGGATGCCTACAGAAAACTGATACCCATGTATGAAGCATTAAATGTATCTTACCAGGTAGTCAGTCCAGACCAAATAAAAGACATTCACCCGCTGTTGGTCACTGATGGACTTTATGGTGCTGCCCATACTCCAACCGATGGACATGTTGACGCATCAGGCGCAACTCATGCTTTAGCCAAAGCGGCCCGATCAATGGGCGCCGAGATCAAACGTCAGTGTCCGGTTATGAAAATTGATCGATGTAACGATGGAAAATGGTCAGTGATCACTAAAGAAATCGAGGTGTTTGCTGAGCAAGTCGTACTGGCCAACAGTTTTTGGGCCAGAGAAATAGTTTTGCCCCTGGGTTTGAACCTGCCACTTTATGCCCTGGAGCATCACGAGGTTATTACTGGTGATATAGCAGAACTTGAGGCGCTGGATCATGAAGTTCCGACTGTTAGAGATCCCTACGCACCATCGAACACGCGACAAGAAGCTAATGGGTTTCTATGCGGCGTTTATGAGTCTAGTCCTGTGCCCTGGGCTGTCGAGGGTATTCCTGAAGACTTTGCCGAAGAACTGTTGATTCCTGATCTGGACCGGCTTGAACCTCATCTTGTTAGAGTCATCGAGCGCATCCCAACCTTTGCAAAAGCCGGGATCAAGGCTGTCAATAACGGCCCAATTTGCTATACGCCCGATGGCTGCCCTTTACTTGGGCCCGTGCTAAGTCATCCGGGATTATGGTTAGCCACTGGATTTTGCGTAGGGATTGGCACTGGCGGCGGTGCCGGAGATTTCTTAGCTAATTGGATAGTTTCCGGTGAACAACCCTATGATTTGCCTATAGTCCATCCTTCACGATTTAGTAATGATCTATCGCAAAGTGAATGCCTAAAAATGATTATTGATACTTACTCCAAGGGCTACATCACGCCGTCGGTAGAAATGTGACTAGAACGTTATGGAACGAGTACCGTTAGATGATTAATGAAACTGTAAATTCGCTTTGGGCAAGTAATGCCATCGCCGAGCCCGTAACTGTTCAGCTACAGGGTAGTATCAATGTAGACACCGTTATTATCGGAGCAGGTTTTACCGGCCTAAGAGCAGCTTTATTGCTCGCAGAAGCAGGGCAAACAGTTGTGGTGTTAGAAGCGAATAAAATTGCCTGGGGTGCATCTGGACGAAATGGCGGCCAAGTCAACCCGCTACCCCCGGAAAACACTCCTGCAACCATAGAAAAGCACCTGGGCTCTAAATATTTGGATCGTATCGCGCAAACCATGCTGGGCAGCGCTGATGAGCTTTTTGACATAATTGATAAATATGAAATCGATTGTCAGGCCAGGCAAAACGGCTGGCTTAGAGTTGACCACTATTCGCAAGCTCGGCAGGCTTCTCGCGCTACTGCAAAGGCCTGGAGCGAATATGGCATTGAGATTCAATATCTGGAAGGCGAACAATTACACTATGAGACCGGTTCAACAGCGTTCCAGTCGGCAACACTGATCCCCAAAGGCGGTGCTATTCACCCATTATCTTACGCACGCGGATTGGCTAAATGTGCAATCGAAGCCGGTGCAGTCATCTACACTCATAGTCCGGCAATTTCTTATACTAAAAAGAAGGATAAATGGCAGATTGCTACAACGAGCGGAAAAGTCAGTGCCACAACTGTTCTAGTTTGTACTAATGGTTATAGTGACGCTTTAATTCCTAAACTCGCTAAATCAATTATTCCCCTGGTCTCCATTCAAATGGCAAGTTCAAGACTGAATGAGGACTTGATTAGTTCGATTTTACCCAATGGGCGCACCCTTTCGGATACACGACGAACGATCGTTTATGGTCGTCGCGAACCCGATAATCGAATTTTATTGGGCAGCCTGGGTCGATTGAGTCAACGTGGTGATTTAAAAGCATTTAGTGAACTAAAAGAAGAAGCTGCTCGTATGTATCCGGTTTTAGCCAGCGTCGATTGGGAATTTCATTGGGGCGGGCATATTGCGGTTACTCACGACCATTTACCTCATTTGCACGAGCCAGAACCGGCAATATTTGCCGGTTTGGGTTACAACGGTCGTGGCGTTGCTATGGGCAATGTAATGGGACGCATTCTAGCTGAACGCGTGCTGGGAAAATCTGCGGCTGATTCACCCTTTCCAACTACTCGTGTAAAAACCTACCCATTTCACTCATTTTATAAGCTTGGTGCAAAAACAGTGATGTGGTGGATGCGAAGCAAAGACAAACGTGAGGTTAATCGTGCTTAAGTCTCAGGCAAGCTACTCAGTTTTAGCCTAGATCCGTTGATATTGATTACTGCCGATTAGTTTTGAGATACGAGCAGCTGCAGCAACTATTTCATCGGACCAGCGAGTCAGATTTTTAACTGAACATCGGTTGGTGGGTGCCCAGATATTTATAGCAGCAATCGGTTCGTTGAGAAAATTAAAAACAGGTGCTGCAATGCCGACTATATAATCCATGTCCTCCCGATCACAGGTTGCATAACCCCGTTTACGAATCCTTTTCATTTCTTTTAAAAATAATTCCCGTTCAATGATTGACCATTTAGTTCGACGCTTAAACTCACATTGATCCAGCCAGTTATCAAATATCTTAGTGGACAAAAAGGCCAGAATAGCTTTCCCCGTAGCTGTCGTATAGGCCGGTTCATTAAACACAGGCGGATGTACTATACCCCAGGCATGTTGAGATTCAATCATGCGCAAGTGCATGACTTCATTACCGGTTAGCATACCTATTGAAACATTTTCACCACTGAGCGCATTTAGCTGCAACATCTCATCCAATGCCAGTGTTTGTAAATCAAACCCTCTCCAGGCCTTTCTTGCAAACTGCAATAATTTATGACCCAGCATATAGGTTTTAGCCGCTTCGTTATAGTTAATCAGCCCTTGGCGAGTAAGTATTGATAACAATCGATGTACTGTGCTCTTATTGAAATCGCTGGCTTTCACAATCTCAGTGAAAGTAAGCGGACGGCTTACATCACCTAAAACATCTAGTAACACAATTGATTTTTCAATAATCGAGCTTTGTTGCATTTAATTTCTCCATATTTATCGGGTTATTGACGTAACAATCCGAATCTGCTACTGTTTTATATTGCTGCAATATAGTTTCATATTACGGAACTATAGCTAAAATCAAATTTTATTTCAATCATCAACTTATTAAATCATGCATCACGGAGGTAGATATGCAAAATAGACTTCATCAAAATTATTTGAGTAAGCTAGCCAAAAACGGCAAGTTATCGCGCCGAGAATTTATGCAAGGCATGCTGGCGACAGGAGCCACCATTGCTACAGCATCTTCGGTATGGTCTACGGAGGTACTCGCAATGAGCCCTAAAAAAGGCGGAAACTTTCGAATGGCTATTGGTGGTGGCGCAACATCTGACGTACTCGACCCTGCAACATTTTTCGAGTCATATATGCAAACGCTTGGATATGGACTTCGTAATTGTCTTACACAACTCAGTAATGAGGATGTCCTTGTCCCAGAGTTAGCAGAGAGCTGGGAAACTAATGACGATGCCAGCGTATGGACGTTTAAACTACGCCAGGGCGTTGAATTCCATAACGCTAAAACATTTGATGCCGATGATGCTATTGCTTCAATTAATCACCACCGGGGAGAGGACACCTCATCCGCCGCTAAAGCGATTCTGGCACCGATTACTGACATCAAAAAATTAGACGCTAATACCATCGAAATAACTCTTTCTGAAGGCAATGTCGGTTTTCCAGCATTATTAACCGACTATCACGTCCCGATGATGCCCGTTATTGACGGCAAACTGGACACAAACTCAGGTATTGGTACAGGACCTTATACCTTGAAGTCTTTTGAGCCCGGCGTACGTGCCAAATTAGAACGCAACCCTAATTACTGGAAAGAAGGTGCCGGTCATTTTGATTCAATCGAATTGCTTTCAGTCATTGATATACCAGCGCGAACAAATTCACTACTGACAGGTGAAGTCGACGCAGTTGATCGGCTGGATCTAAAAACTCTGAGCCGACTAGAAAAAGCACCTGGGATAAGTATTAAAGAAACCTCCGGATCACAATACTATGCCTTCCCAATGCAAATTAATCTGGAGCCTTTTACCAACCTGGATGTCAGAATGGCATTAAAATACGGCATTAACCGCCAGGAAACACTGGATAAATTATTATATGGGCATGGTTATATCGGTAATGATCATCCAATCGGTAAATCTTATCAATATTATGCTGAACTACCTCAACGTGAATACGATCCTGACAAAGCTAAGTTTCATCTTGAAAAAGCAGGCCTGTCCAGTCTTGATGTAACTATTAACGTTGCTGACGCTGCGTTTGCAGGCGCAATCGATACTGCAGTGCTTTACGCAGAGAGCCTCAAAGCTGCAGGTATTAACTTAAAAGTTGTCCGCGAACCCAATGATGGTTATTGGAATGACGTTTATAAAGTAGAACCGTGGGTCGCAACTTACTGGAATCCACGTGCTACTGAAGACATGATGTTCTCAACAGCGTTTAGTGCAGGTGCTCCATGGAATGAGTGCAACTGGGAAAATCCGCGTTTTAATGAAATTCTAAAATTAGCTCGTACAGAAAAAGACGATAACTTGCGTCGTGAAATGTACACGGAAATGCAGCAGCTAATTGCCGATGATAACGGTTATGTAGTTCCAGTGTTTGCTAATTATGTATTCGGTACCAGCGATAAAATTGGGCATGATCGTATGGCGGCCTCCTGGGATTTGGATGGCGTACGTTGTCTGGAACGCTGGTGGTTTGCTTAAATCTAGATTTCTCAGTTGACTGCGAACAAGTACACATAGGCTTACCACTCTATATGTAGAGAGTTCTAGGTTAACTGATAATATTTACTCTATGTGTGTTATTTAGGCCTGCTTTGCAGGCCTTTTTTTACGTCCTCATTTATCACAGAGGTGGTTGATATCATCTCCCATCGGTACTTCACCTACGGCAAAAGGATCAACATCCTCGAGACAAGCGATATTAAAGCCAAATTCATTCGGATTGCTACGGCGCTGATGGATGAGTGTAAATACTACAGATGCTACAAAAATAGTGTTTAGTTGTTTTCGTATTCCAATATCACCTGAAATTCGACTGCACCACAATGGCAACTTCCTGTTTTAATTTCAGTCATAATAACAACCCAATATTGTTAACGTTATAAATATGATTGAAGGGCTCAACAACCATATCACATTATTCGAGCGTAGCTATAGCAGCCTGAATGAGAGTCTGGCTGAAGTGTCTATCGCTAACCAGAACATTACAGTGCCAGAGCATCCATTCTGGAAAAAATTTGCAAATGGGTGGGAACCTGACACCGAGCGAATCTATCAGTCGGTTGTCAAGCCCGGTTCAACAGTTTTAGATATTGGTGCCTGGATTGGACCAACTCTGTTGTTTGCACTGGCTTGTGGCGCCGGAAAAATTATTGCCCTGGAACCTAATCCCAAAAGCTATTTAGCCATTAAAAAAATGCTGGATCTAAATCCTCAAATCGCTGCAAAAATCACATTGCTTGATCAGGCTATAAGTAACAAACCTGGAGTGTCAAAGATGGGACTGGTTGAAGGTGAATCTGATACCAGTACGTTCGGAATCCAGGGTGATGAGGTTGAAATTCAAACTACTACAATTAGTAATTTATTTGGGCGTCATGGTTTAGATAAGATTGATTTAATAAAGATTGACATTGAAGGGGCTGAAGGATTGCTTGCTGACGAGATTGCAATGCTCAGTCAACGATCAGGGCAAAAAATTCACCTGTCCTTGCACCTGCCGCTTTTTCCAAAAACTATTGATAAAAACCGTTTAGCCGAAGCTTTCCAAGGCTTTGATATTTATGACGACCGGGGAGAACAATTAAATTACCAGGCTTTGAAAGTCCGATTAACCAGCGATGAACCATTCCCCCCCTGGGGCAGCAAACATGGGAATTATTTTGAAGTCTTTTTAATTGCTCAATAGCTAGCCTGAATGCATACTCTTGAGAAAAGAGCGTACTTCTTGCTCTTGTTGCAATCCAAATGCAACATCCTTTTTCCTGCCTTTGTCATTAAAATATAACAAGGTTGTATAACTGACATTATGCTCGAGAGAGAATTTATAGCCTTTATCTGACCTATAGTTGGCGATTCGAAATTCCACCCCCGGAAATTCATCAAGGACGGCATTAACACTGGACAAGAGCGTGCGACATTGGCCACATTGCGGATCGTGAATTTGAACTAGAACGGGACTACCCTGACCAATAATACTCAAATCATGCAGCTGTTCCTGTTTACCTGAATAGGCTGAAAAAGCCACGTAAGCGGGTATCGCCAGCATCATGGTTATGCCTAAACGAAGCAGACTGCGACGATTAAACTTAAGACCTTTTTTTCGGCGTATCGTATTTTTAGATTTTCGTTTGTTTGATTTTCGAGACGCCATAGCCTTACCCATTCCTGATTAACAACAGTTTCTTTAGTAAGTTTTTGGTGTGAAAAGTTCAAGTTCTTAAAAAAAAATTCATTTAAGAATCATTACATTAGGATCTGTTTCCCGGGAAAATCAAATTTAGGATATAGTCTTGATTTCACAACAAGTCTATAATGCTGACAGACAGATGGTGACTGGAGAGTTTCTATGATTTTAAATAACACACGCTATATTCCGTGGTTGCTGACCCTTGCAGCCATTCCCGTTGGATTAGTTTTGGCAGTTGCGGCCCCATTTTGGGGAGGTATAGTTTTTACACTAGGCTTAGTTGGCGGCGGATATGGGCTATATGATGTCATCCAAAACAAAAGCTCCGTACTAAAAAACTATCCGGTCACTGCCCGTCTGCGATTTTTGTTCGAAAGCTTCAGGCCTGAAATTCGTCAGTATTTTCTGGAAAGCGATCACGACGAAGTCCCATTTTCACGCGAACAGCGTGCATTGGTTTATAGGCGTGCTAAGGGCATGGAAGGACTCAGGCCTTTCGGCACACTCAAAAACCAAAGAAACGTCGGTCACTTATGGATCAATCACTCCATGTCACCTTCACATCTGGAGAGCTCGGATTTTCGGGTTCAGGTTGGCAGTAAAGATTGCACCAAACCTTATAGCAGTTCGGTATTGAACATTTCAGGCATGTCTTATGGTGCACTTTCACCCAATGCGATTTTAGCCTTGAATAAAGGCGCCAAGGTTGGCGGTTTTGCTCATACGACTGGTGAAGGCTCAATTTCACGTTTTCATAAAGAAAATGGTGGTGATTTAATCTGGCAAATTGCCAGCGGTTACTTTGGTTGCCGTAATCAAGACGGAACCTTTAATCCAGACATGTTTGCCGAGCGCTCCATCGATGATCAAGTCAAAATGATCGAAATCAAATTGTCACAAGGCGCTAAACCCGGCCATGGCGGCATTCTACCTGGTGCTAAAGTTACTGAAGCAATAGCAGAGGCCAGGGGTATCCCGGTCGGGCAAGATTGCCATAGTCCCTCTAGACACAGTGCGTTTACAACACCACTGGAATTGATGACCTTCATCCAAAAATGTCGGGAACTTTCCGGTGGCAAACCTGTAGGTATAAAGCTTTGTGTCGGGCACCCCTGGGAGTTTTTTGGTATTGCTAAGGCCATGATTGAATCGGGAACCACACCCGATTTTATTACCGTCGACGGTTCTGAGGGTGGCACCGGTGCCGCTCCGGTGGAATTTGCCGACCACATTGGTGCCCCACTTCGCGAAGGCTTGATGCTGGTACACAATACCCTTCTAGGACTGGGCCTTAGAAAAGAAATTAAGATTGTGGTTTCCGGCAAGATTATCAGTGCTTTTGATATGTCGCGAACATTTTGCCTGGGTGCGGACATTTGTAATATGGCCCGCGGCTTTATGTTTGCAATTGGTTGCATTCAGGCGCAAGCCTGCCACACCGGTCACTGCCCAACAGGTGTGACAACGCAAGATCAAGGGCGCTATAAAGCATTGGTTGTCGCCGACAAATTTCAGCGAGTTGCCAATTTTCACAACAACACTATGGACGCGCTCAAGGAAACGATAGAGGCTACTGGTTTGCAAGATGCTTCGGAATTCACCCCGCACCATTTGATGATGCGTATCAGCAGCACAGACGTTCGATCTGCGGCCAGTCAATATGCCTGGCTTGAAGAAGGCTCATTGTTAACTGGAAAATCTAACCACCCGGCCTTCGAAAAGTTCTGGGATATGGCACGTACAGACTCGTTTGTAGTCACTCAGAGTAGTTAAGTATTCTGCAAATAAATAATAGTTTAGTGACTTTATAGCTGCCTAAAACTACATCGCCATATTTCAAGAATTGCTGGATTCCCGCCTGCGCGGGAATGACGAGTTGTAGTTACTCAGGTATTAAAAGCTTGTATTTCTGGGCTATTTCTAGATAGATTTCCAATTGGGCTTGCGTTTTTCGGTGAAGGCATCAATACCTTCACATGTATCTTCTTCCATCATGTTGCAGGCCATCACCTCACCGGCATA
The DNA here is from genome assembly GCA_028284225.1 of Arenicellales bacterium. GTDB lineage: Bacteria > Pseudomonadota > Gammaproteobacteria > Arenicellales > JAHEKD01 > JAHEKD01. The sequence continues at coordinate 158,804 of JANQSD010000022.1, read as the reverse complement.
GCTGTAAGCATCGGTGAGATTCATTTCTAATTGCTTGTAGAACATGGATTTGCCGATTCGCACGGCCACAGGCGCTTTGCTGCATATACTGTCGGTAATTTCTTTGACTTTGGCGGCAAGCTGGTCCTCGCTGACTACGTCATTGATTAGACCTTTTTCCAGCGCAGTGTATGCCTCAATGAATTCACCGGTAACCAGCATTTTGAAAGCATCTTTAGTTTTGATATTTCGGGACAACGCCACCGCCGGTGTGGAGCAAAACAACCCTACGTTAATACCGGACACTGCAAACCGGGCCTTGTCACTGGCTACTGCCATATCACAGGTTGCGACCAGCTGACAACCGGCTGCGGTTGCTATACCTTGAACCTGTGCAATGACCGGAACCGACAAATCAACCAGCGACTGCATTAAAGCTGCACACTGCTTAAATAGCTTCTGGTAGTAGGCTTTTGTTGGGTTAGCACGCATTTGTTTTAAATCATGACCGGCACAAAAGGCTTTGCCTTTGGCTGCAATCACTACACAGCGAATACTATGATCCTTGGCAACGGCATCGATATGTCGCTGAAAAGTCGTGAGCATTTGTTCTGATAAGGCATTGAATTTTTCCGGGCGATTCAATGTTAAGTGATATACGCCATCAATAACTTCGTGCTCAATAATTTGCTGATCCTGGGTTTTATCTAACATGAGTCGTAAATGTAATAACTATGGCTCACATTTTTGTCTGATTAAGACAATTAGTCAACTGTGCTACATTTCAGCCATGACTGCTTCTTTACAGCGAAATATTTACCTTTACCCCTGGTTCAGCGCCAGTACCAGCCTGTTATTCTGGTTTCCGGTTTTCTTTTTATATTTTTCTTCAAAAGTTACCATTAATCAGGTACTTGTTCTCGAAGCAATCTATTATATTTGTGTGGTATTACTTGAAGTACCTTCCGGTTATCTGTCCGATTTATTAGGGCGCCGAATCACACTCATCGCTTCGTCTATATCTGCTTTGCTAAGTTATATGGTGTTTTTTACTGCTGACAGTTTCGTATTTCTGGCAATTGCACAAGCTTTACTGGCTGCCCATATCTCGTTTAAGTCAGGCACAGATAGTTCTTTATTGTATGAATCACTTGTTCAGACTAACCGTGAGCAGGAAATCGGTGACCAACTTGCCAAGGCACAACGTTTCGGCTTATTGGCGACTGCGCTCGCTGCACTTATCGGTGGATTAGCAGGTGGATTTTCATTAGCAATTCCCTACGCACTGGCTGCTGCCGGCGCAGGGGTAGCTATTGCTTTATCACTGCGATTTTGCGAGCCGGATAAATCTGCCTCGGCTCAGACGGTGATTAATCAAATCACGGAAATCGTTTCATATTTAAAAAAACCGGCACTACATTGGTTGTTTTTTTTCAATGTCGTTATTTTCATTCTGGTGCATGTACCTTATGAATATTTCCAGCCGTATATCAAATTGTTGTTTCCAGCTCGTGCAAGCTACGATAACTCACCATTGGTAGCAGGCATATTAATTACTATCACCATGGTAGCGGGTTCTTATGCCAGTAACTTCTCCATTCCCCTTAAGCAGCGGTTCGGGACCGGCCCTGCTTTAATTATCGTTATTACCTATGCCTGCGTCATCATTTTGTCAATGGCAGCTTATCTACATGTGGCCATCTTGGCAATTGTCTTGATGCGCAGTGTACCTATGGCTCTGGCTAACCCAATCATATATTCTATTCTGCATGAGAATATACCTGACCAAATTCGCGCCAGTTTTTTATCCGTACTAAGTCTGTTTTCGCGCTTGAGTTTTTCGCTAACACTTTTGCTAACCGCTTATTTTACCAACTCGATTGAACAACTTGATTACCCAAGGTTGCAGACGATTTTGTTTGCTTATAGTTTGGTCACTATTCTGATGCTTCCACTATTGTGGTGGGCCAGACACAAACTCATAAAAAAAGAGCCCGGTTAAGGGCTCTGTCCAAGTAGGGTATGGGAAGAGAGATGAATTACAATTCAGCTGCAGGGACGTCTTCGATGTCAGTCCAGTGTGTGTCAGCTTTGGCTATATAACCCGGTACGTCTTTTAACCAGATATTTTGCACTTTTTTGTTAAGATTTAAGTACAACTTGCCGTCTTCAATTTTCCAGGCCAGCGGGTCAGTATGGAACTTTTTACCCACTGAAACACCGTAGGCACAAAAACCACCGTAGGCAGGTACATATTTTTCCGGATCTGCGTCAAATACGGCTTTGTTTTCCTTAGAGGCAAACAAATAAGTTTCACCGTCATGCTCACTTACAAATGAGCCATCACCTCTGATTGGGCCGCTGTCCTGATGATATGAAACCACATCGTAACCTGATACTGCCGGTGTTGCGGTAGTGATTCCAGCCATTACAACTGCTGAGAAAAACGCACTGGCGAGTAATACCAGAATGCTAAGCTGTCGTTTGATTGTCTTCATGTTAATACCTCATTAAAGTCCTTGGTTGTTGAAAGTGATTACATTCTATCCATTTTTTAAATACTATTTATATTTAATAGTACAAATATATAAATTCATAGTACAATATTTTATATTATGGGTGTACTATCTGACATATTAAGAGATATCCATGCCAGGGCCAGTGTTTATTTTTGCGACCAGCTTGTACCGCCCTGGAAACTGGAAATGCGCGATCTGGACTATTCAAGTTTTCATCAGGTCAGGCGCGGACAATGTTTAATCGATTGTGAGGGACAACAACACATTGCAGGTCCGGGTGATATTATTTTTATTCCCAAGGGGTCAGATCACGATTTAACCAGCGTTGATGGTTATCAGACCGGTCAGAGTAAATCATTCAAAACCATGTTGCTATGTGGCTATTTTCAGTTTGATCAGGCCTTGGAGCATCCATTGCTGGCAACTTTACCCCCATTGGTGATTATTCGTAGTGAAATGCTGGAAAAAAATACCGGCTTGAAATATACACTGGACTTTTTAACAGAGGAATTCACCAACGATCAGCCCGGATCGAAGTTACTGTTAGACAAGCTGACTGAAGTGATGTTGATTCAATTAATACGTACTGAGTTTTCTGCCGAGAACGAGTCGAATTTCTCCAAAGCTTTATTTGATAATAAAATTAGCCATGCTTTAAAACTGATTCACAGTAAACCGGAAAAAAGTTGGACATTGGACAGTTTATCGGAACAAATCGGCATGTCGAGAACGTCACTGGCCAACCGGTTTAAACAATTAGTCGGTACAACCATGTTCGATTATTTGACCCGAATACGTTTGCAAAAGGCCTGTAATTTACTGCGAACAACCGACCTGCCTGTTTATAATATTGCTGAGAAATCGGGTTATCAGTCGGAAATTTCGTTTAATAAAACTTTCAAGCAACATTTGTCGGTGACACCGGGACAATTTCGAAAACGATCAAGGCAAAAAAATTATGATAATTCCCGTAAATAAACAAATCCTGTTATTGTGTTTTTATCATGCTACCCCTGCTAACCTCCCCTGATAGGGGAGAAATGGGTCCTCCCCCTTTCAGGGGGAGCTAGCGGGGGTTAAAACACATACAGCAATGATCATGTTTTTCATCTGATTATTCACATGAACATGTATGACTTTAGCTCTTTCGTTTAAAAATCAAAAATTGATTATTAGCTGGCATGGCATAATCATGCAGTAACGATAAATTTTGTTGATACGCTAATTCATCAATCGCTTCAAAATCGCGAATTCCACTAACTGGGTTCTGCGCCTTTAACCATCCATCAAAGCGTGCATTACTGAGTGTAGTAAATTCACCGTTATATTTAAACGGCCCGTAAATACAAAGCAGACCCTGATTTTTCAGCACACTACCTACACCTTTAAACAATTCTTTTATAGACGACCAGGACATAATGTGAAGGGTGTTGGCGGTAAAAATTGCTGAACAGGTCGTTACCGGCCAGGGATGATGGCATACATCGAGCAGCACTGGCTTTTTTACATTATCCGGCGCATAGTTTTCAATATTTAGCGTCAATGCACTGATGCCATCGTTTAACTCACTGGTTTGCCAGACTAGCTCTGGAAAATGCCTGGCAAAATAAACAGCGTGTTGCCCTGACCCGCTACCGATTTCCAGGACATCTGGAACCGACGAAAATAAACCAGCTAATTTATCCAAAATCGGCTGCTGATTGTTTTCGCTGGCTTGAGAAAAGTTAAGCATTATGGCCGGATCATTGCTGTTTTGATTTCAGCATGCTTTATAGTTTTTTTTCCAACATCATTGCATAAGCCACAAAACCCTGTTTTTGGTAGAGTTTCAAGGCGGCCTGGTTCGCTGCCATAACCCCTATCATGATTTCCTTTACATCTTCACGCCTAGCGTGCTCTTCTGCATACTGTAAAAGTTGATTGCCAATACCTTGATCCCGAAATTTCGACTTAACGAAAAGATCTCCAATATAACCAAATTCACGCGGACCATCTTCAATTTCATTGCTCACATAACGTGTATAAACCGTCACATAGCCACAAATTTCTTGCTGCTGTTCAGCAACAAATAGCCGCCCTGTATATTGTTTACACTGCTTGAATATATTGCTCATATACTCATCAGCAATAGATTCACCGCCAGGCATTCGCGGGTCGATTAGGCGCTCATAATCCTGTAGTGCAACGGCACAGGCTCTAACATGCTGATAGTCACTGTCTGCCTGGTAAGCCCTGATGATCATTGCCGCTGAAACTCAGCGTGGATTTCAAGCTCAACTTCATCGCCTAGAGCAGGAATAAAACTATCCAATCCAAAACTACTGCGTAAGAAGCTGGCACTTGCCTCAAAACCTATCGTGTATTTGGCCGTCAGCACGTTAGTTCCACCACCATTAAACTTAACCAATACATTAACCGGTGCTGTTACACCTAAAAAAGTCATATCACCTTTGAACAGTGCGGTATCTGCATCCACTAACTCTGCACTGGTGGTAGCAAAAGTCGCATAAGGATGGTTAGCAACATCAAACCAGGCATTTCCCTGCAAGCGTTTTTCGAGTTTGTCGGAATTGACGTCCACACTGCTCATATCTACTCTAGCCGACAATTTCGCTGCCGTCATGTCTTCCGGAGAGAAGTCCAGATTAGCCTCAAACTGGTTAAAACGACCGACAAACTTGGCGTAACCCAGATGATTTATTTTAAACAATATAACTGTATGTTGAGGATCCACCACGTACTCACCTGCACGCAGTGTTTCAATGCCAGTTGAAAGTTTGGGCTTGATTAGCTGGCCACAACTAGTCAAGGACATTAAAAACACAAGAAAAATAAGGCTTTGCGTAATTTTATTGAACAAAATTTTTTCTGGACTCATGCCTGCAGGGGAGTGACGAGTTAATGATTTCAAGATACTTTTAAAATCGGCTTTGATAAACACTATATGCATGCTCAAAACGTTTTAGATTTTCTTCAGTATATTCTGAATAATCAAAATCGATTTCTGAGTGAATTTCACTAACCATAGACCACATGGCTTCCCTCAGCAAAGAGGCGCACTTCATGGCATTGTAACTTTTCCAGGTCTGGGCAGAAATTTCATATTCAAAGTAATCGGCCAGCATTGTTTGCTCTTGCTCGACTGATAGTCCATTATTTGAGGCCAGGTTGGCAAGGTCAAACAGCGGGCTATTAAAACCGGCATAATCAAAATCAATCAACCAAAGCTTTTTCCCATCATCAATAAAATTCGCAGGCAATAAATCATTATGTCCATAAACAATATCTACGGGCCCGACATCAAGCTGTAATCCATGAGCGATTTCAAGTAAATCAGGCAATCTGTGAAAGTGCTCACTGCGCCCTACTCTCAGAACATGCTCGTAATGGACGATCACTTGAAAAACCCAGAACATGACAGGATAGCCCTTATACTGGTAGCTCATCTCACGATGAAAGCGTTTTAACAAACTGATAATTCGATCCAGATTAACCTGGTTTTGTACATCTTCGCTGGTATAAACCTTACCCTCGACAAACCGTATCACCAAAATACCCGGCTCGGTATGAACGACCTCCGGAGATACTCCTATATCAAACGCAGCCTGGCTTGCTGCCGACTCGTTAGATCTAAGTATCAAATGTTCATAAATGTCACTGCCCAAGCGAACAACAAACTGCTCATTACCATCAGTAACTTTAAAATTTTGATTGGTTATCCCGCCACTTAAAGTTTCTATCTTTACCGTGTCTTTCCAACAACTAAGCTTAGAAATTACGTCATGATTCACTTCAGTCATCAATTATTCTCCGCCCATTTCTTACAATTGCAAATACATTTTTACATCTTCCTACTATAGCCTTCAATAAGGTCGATTGCACTGGTAATGCCATCCTCGTTACGAATTTTTTCAGCAAGCAACTGCGCATTATTTTTAATATCGCTACTGCCAATGACAAGCCGTATTGCCTGTGCAAGATTTTCAGGTGTAAGTCGTTGCTGCGGGATGGGTTCGCTACCCACACCCAGCTTATGAACCTGCCATCCCCAAAATGGTTGATCCGCAATAAATGGACAAATGATGGTAGGGCAGCCTGCCCTGAGTCCGGCCGCTGTCGTGCCGGCCCCGCCATGATGAATCACTGCTGCCATTTTAGGGAAAAGCCACTCATGCGGCGCATGAGTTATTTTCAATATTGAACAGGGTAGTTTTTCTAACTCTAAGCCGCCCCAGCCTGTGGCCATAATCGCACGAACATTTGCCAACCTGAGTGCTTCAATAATAACCTTGGCCAACCGTCCAGGCGTTTTGCCGGCCATGCTCCCAAAGCCAACATAAATGGGTGCTGTGCCCGCATTAATAAATTCTTCTAATTCATCAGTGGCTTGCCATTGCTTTTGTTTAACAAACCAATAACCTGTGATATGTGCCGTATTTGGCCAGTCTTCAGGATCAGGAATAACATGGCGACTAAACCCGTGCAATACTGGAATAGCTCGGCCTGATGTATCTTGTAATTGGTTTTTACTTTTATGTGCTTTGGGCAGTTGGTTACTCTGGCGCCAGCGATTGATTAGTTTTCGAGTACCTAAGGCCGATAATCCTAATATAAGTTGATAGGTTAATTTGTTATACCAGCCATTAACGTTTCTAGGCTTAAATGCTGCACTGGGAAATACTGTGGTCGGCACATAAACCGGCTGTAGCAAAGTCAAAATTGCTGATATTCCCAGCTTTTGTGCAAAATGTATGGCGCCTAATGCTTTAGGGTGAAATAAAATCAAATCAGGATTGGCATGGCGGGTTGATTCCCAACTGTCCCTTAATATGGATTGCTGCAAAGGTGCTAATTTTTTTGCACTACGCACTCCCACCTTTAGCATTTTTAAAAAACCGGTAGTGTTCTCGATCAGATCACGACCTTGTTCAGAATGAATAAAATCAATCAAGCCGTTATTAATGTAACCGTAATTTAGTCCGCTATTGTTGATTAACTTTTCAAAACTACTACTGGTGCAGATGGTAACGATGTGCCCGCGTTGTTTTAATCCTTGTCCTAAAGCGATATATGGTTGCACGTCACCTCTAGTTCCCAAGGTAATGATGACGATTCTCATGCTACTGACAGGTTAAAATCAGAACTCAGCGTCTTAGGATTAATAACCACCGGCCTATATTCAACATACTGGCTAGTGCGGCAGCAAAGTAAGTAAACGCAGCGGCCTTTAAAATGTCTTTAACCGCATGTTGTTGATCTGGCTCTATGTATTCACCTTCGATCAAAATAGGCAGCGCTTTGTTGAAACTCGCGTCCCATTCTTCCGGCAGAACAATCAAATAAGCTAATGCACCGATAAACTGAAACGCCAGGCTAACTGCAATTGTTGCCACCATCACTGCCGGTGCTTTGATAAGCATCGCAATAAAGGGAAATAATGCCAGTGACATTACCCCGAGCTTTTGAAACAAAATGGCTTTGGGAATGTATTTCTTCCTGAGTTCAAATATTTTTTCTTGCCTGAAATGTTGAATAGCATGACCAACTTCATGCGCAGCCACGGCCACCGCGGTCAAAGATTTACCCGAGTAATTTTGATCGGTTAAACGCACCGCCTTAGCATCAGGATCAAAATGATCACCCATGTTGTCTGCTCGCTCGACAACGTAGCCCTCTAACTCAAAACGATTGAGCAAGTGCTCAGCCAGCTCGCCACCTGTTCCGGGTATACTATTCAGTTCAGCGGCGTATTTTTTCATCACCCAGCGAATCCACAAGCTGGGCAAGTAAATCAGCAATAATAAGATAAAGGTAATAACTGCAAAGACCATTAAATCATTATCTGCTTAACTGTTAAATGCCAGCTTAATGTCAAAAAGCTCTATTCACCCCACTCATCATAGGCAGTAATACTATCTGTGTTTTCTAACCACGGCTTTTCATGTGACTTCCAGATTTGGTATTCTGGTTTAACACCAGGATCATCATCCAGTGTTGCGACTCGAAGAATATAGTTTTCCTGCCCTTGTTTTTCTGCAATCAAAGGGGAGCCACAACGCGAACAAAAATGTCTTAGCTTGCCGGGTGAAGATTCATAACTGCTCAGTTTGTCTTCACCCTTGGTCCATTTAAAATGCTCACGCTTGATACCCGCGCCGGTATTAAATGCAGCAGCGTGAGCTTTTATGCAGCTTTGGCACGAACAATGGACAATTGGCGAATCAAGCTGAGCCACCTGATAATGAATATCACCACAAAGGCAACTGCCCTTTAACATAATTGACTCCCAAGGTTATAACTCTATTAGTTATTATCCTTGAGTCGATGTTCCATGTCACGGCATTACGCTGTCACAACTGTCAAGTGAATGACTAATCTACACAATATAAAATAATTACTCTTGGTTTGCTTTAAGCAACACCTGGTTGAGATATTTTTATTTTATACAGTCGGGACAAGTTAAGTCCTTGGCAAATTTAATCGAAGATCGATTCTGTTCAACATACTTGATCATATGGCCGATTGAATATTGGCCGGACTTAGTCGCACCGAGTTGCTGCCATGGCTTGAAATCCTGGGCAGAACAAAGAATTGACTCATGATCCAATTTAAGTAAACGTAGCAGAGTCGTTGCCACAATAGTTCCGCCAACCGGGCCTAATTTACCATTGTGCCCTTCAGCTTCGTGCAAACAGTAATACCAAAACGGTGTTTTGGTTATACCTTTTTCATTCAATTCTTTAGGCGCTTGGATAGGATTGATTCCCATTGCTCGCGCGAACTGCTGGCCTGAAGCAATCTCAAATGTTGTACGATCTCTGGCTATGTTTCGATGTGGCAATTTGGCCGAGTCTGCTTTACTCAATGGCGGTGATGCATTTTTAATAAATGGCAAAGAGAAAATCTCTTTAGCCAGCTTTCGACCAATCGGACGGGCCTTATCGTGACCGGATTTGCCTGGAAACTTAAACAAATGCTCAAACTCTATATCAGTCTCACTGTCCCGAAAACCAAAGCCCTGAGTCTTAAAAAGATCCATTTTGCCAACTTTTGAATTTAAGGTATAACTGTTTTGTACTGTTGCATGACCAAATCGATAGGCTGCACCAGAGAATTCAATTGGCATAATTGGGGAATGCGCATCAAAAGGTTTAGGTAACGTATCGTTGTGAATATGATCCAACACATTTTTAAGTACTGCTTTATCGACGAAAGTCGGTAGCAAATCATTAATCACCAACCATTGATAATGCAATCTGACGATTCGTCGAGCCGCTTCAAAAGCTGATTTTTTAGCGGGCACCATGTCTGAACGAATACCATCGTAGCCTTTATGCAGCAATTTCATTTTTTCTTTCGATTTCAAATCTGCGTTCAATACATCCATGAGCAGATTATGTAAACAAATAAAAATACCTTGTAATTGAGATACGATAATATTTTCATCATTACGTGGATCACCAATCAAGGCCACACCTTTACAGGTTCGCGCCAGATCAAGTGGATTTTCGCAAGTCCCAAAAAGCAAATATCCTTCATGCTCTTTACTGTACAAGTGCGGAGAGGCTTCTGGCCCATTGCCGTAAACACAATCTAAATCCAGGCTGGGAGTCCTGACATTACGTACCGTTCTTGGGTCGATCTTGGTGCCAATCGCACTTTTTGCATCAAGGGTAATATCATGATCAACAAACTGACCAAAAAACGTCATGCCGGCTTCAGCATCCGAGGAACGATTTCTTGTATCCGCAAATTGATCTAAAATTCCGCTAAATATTGTCATCAAGTTTTTAGCAGTAAAGGGCTTTCCATCCGGCATCGCTCCTGAAATTGGGTTTTTAGGTAACAATCGTCCAAAATTGCTGGGCAAAGGTGTACTGGCAACTTCACCATTTGCACAATCTGTCACATATGAATCATATTGACTCAAACCATGGGGTAAGCTAGTCATTTTTATTCTCCTATAATTTTTTGATTAACTGATATTTATAATATTTTTAATAGTATTTAATGTAACTATAATTATTTAAGTAAAAAAATTGATCGATTTTTAAAATTCTATTGCAATAGCGAGCCTCCCTTTTCAATTTTTTGAAAAGTTGCGATAAAGTTCATGAGCGCTTAAATGCAAACATAAAGCACCCTGCTAGATAAAGTAACGGTTAATAAAATTGTTTTATCTGTATTTTCATATTTATTATTTTATTTTTTGATAATCTAAATAATAAAATACCACACATAACAGGCTTCAAACAAGTCTTTACTCATACTTATTAACTATGTAATTAGTTATATAACGAAAGACATATGTGGCCTCAAACAAGGCTTTTTGTCGAAATCAAACTACACTCTGCCCTTAGGTTTAACTTCATAACCGGATTCTTCAGGCTCATCATCCAGCATTTCTGCAGGAAAGCCTGGCGCTAATATTTTCGCTCCTGTTGCTTCTTCCAGACGACGAATAATATTGGGTGAATATTCACGAGCACCATAGCGCTGCATACCATCAGCAAATATTTCTTCCATCATCGGTGAAAGTTCAAGTGGAATATCATGGCGACGGGCAATATCACCAAACAAACCAATATCCTTACAAACTAAATCCATGGTGAAGTTAATATCCCGACTACCATTTAAAATTACCTGGCTTTCAGTCTCATGCACGAATGAATTACCAGACGATATTCGAATCGCTTCGTAGGTCGTATTCAAATCCATACCTGCCTTTTTTGAAGTCACCAGGGCTTCACATAGTGTCAACAAGTTAGCTGTCGCCAAATAATTCGTAACTACTTTTAATACTGAAGCCGTACCTAAATCGCCAGTGTGCAGGATACGTCGGCCCATGGTTGTTAAAATCGGCAGCATGCGTTCAAAGGTTTCACGCTTACAGCCGGCAAAAATCGCGATGTTACCGGTTGCAGCACGATGGCACCCCCCTGAGACCGGACAGTCAACAGGCTCGGCACCAACATTTCTGACTAATGCACCTAAACGATGAACTTCATTCTCATCTGTAGTGCTCATCTCCGCCCAGATTTTTCCTTCAGATAAACCTTTCAGCGCACCGTCTTCAGATTCCATTACTGCGGCACTGGCTGCCGGACTGGGCAGACAAGTAATCAGAATGTCGACGTTTTGCGCCATCGCTTTTGGGCTCTCGCCCCAATGCGCACCTTTGTCCAAAAACGGTTGTGCAACCTCTTTATCCAGGTCACGCACTGTTAAATCAATACCGTTTCTCAGCAAACTGCCAGCCAGCTTACCGCCAACATTTCCTAATCCAATAAATCCGACTTTTGTTGACATGATTTCTCCACAATGTGCAAATTAAAACTATCCTCAAGCTCTATCAAGAGCAACCTCAATAGCCGGATTATGTTCAATTTACTAGTCGATAGCAATGAAGCACACGGGTAATTAATCTCCGAGACAGCCTATTTTTAAGCTGCTAAGATTGACGCTTGATAATGACCAAGGCAATCCGATGACAGTTACTTTAGGATTCGACATTTATGGCACATTGATCGATACCCACGGTGTTATTGTGCAACTTGAAAAGCTGATAGGTGATAAGGCAACTGCCTTTTCTAATACCTGGCGGGACAAACAACTTGAATATACATTTCGGCGTGGCTTGATGCGTAACTATGAGAATTTTCCAGTTTGTACACGTGACGCGCTGAACTATACCTGTGCCTTTTATAACGTTGATCTGAACAGCGAACACAAACAGCACCTGCTTGAAGGTTACTTAAGCCTGCCTACATTTGCTGATGTTGAACAAGGGCTGTTGGATCTTCAAACATTGGGAGTACGTATGTACGCCTTTTCTAATGGAATTCCTGATGCACTGGAAACCTTGCTATCTAACGCTGGCATTCGAGATTATTTTCTAGGTATTGTCAGTGTTGACGATATACAAAGCTTTAAACCTAACCCCGATGTCTATCAGCATTTCCTAACTACTAGCGGCGCTGAAGCTAATCACGCCTGGTTGATTTCCAGCAATGGGTTCGACGTCATTGGTGCTGTTTCTGTGGGCATGAAAGCAGCCTGGATACAACGCTCTGATAAAGTTGTATTTGACCCATGGGGTGTGGAACCGACTATTACGGTCAGCAGCCTGATCGATCTTGCCAGGCAACTACCCGACAATTAGAAGTTGACTATGAAAACGATTATTGATTTAGAAAAATTTCCGATTGACCAGCTTGATAGGTCATCTGGAAAAGAATTAGTCAGCCGCTGTAAACGTGATTTATTAAGTGACGGTATGTTCAACCTTGAAGGCTTTCTTTTACCTGATGCTATCCGACAAACCGTCAGTGAAGTTAAGCCAATATTAGAATCTGATTCCTTTTTACACGAGCGCAGCCATAATATTTATTTCAAAAAGTCTATCGCCGAGCTCGATGAAAATCACCCCGCCTTAACACTACAGCTGACCTCAAACCGTACGATCTGTGCCGACCAATTCAGGGATAGTGTTTTAATAAAACTGTATGAATATCCGGCGTTTGCAGAATTTCTAGCCCGGGTTATGGATAAAGAGAAGCTTTATACCATGGCTGATCCGTTAGCACGCGTTAATGTAATGGCTTATAGCAATGGACAAGCACTGAACTGGCATTTTGACCGTAGTGAATTCACCACAACATTATTACTGCAATCACCCGATCTTGGGGGTGAATTTGAATACAGAACTGCTTTGCGTAACGATAATGATCCTAACTATGACGGCGTTGCTAAGTTGTTAAACAACCAAGATCCCTATAAAAAACGATTAAAACTAACAGCCGGCACACTAAACGTGTTTAAAGGCAAAAATACAGCACATCGAGTGACCCCGGTGATCGGCGAGAAAGAACGGATCATTACTGTATTTTCTTATTACCAACAACCGGGGGTAATGTTCTCAGAGCAGGAGCGAGTCGGATTTTACGGCAGAGCGGCATAAAAAGTCATAGCCACTCTTCCACATCTTGCTGGCCTAGAATTGCCATGATTTCTACATTGTCGCCTAGGGGGTATTCTCAATCACAAGTTCTCAAGCAAGCTCTTGAATATAAGCTGCCATTCTCATTCGCATGTTTTGATCCGGTAATCGCCCCTGCTGTGCACCCATATTCTCAACAACATGTTCAACCTGGCTGGTCGCCGGAATCGCACATGTCACGGCCGGATGGGAAACAATAAACTTTAGAAAAAACTGGGCCCAGTTTTTACAATCGAAATCCCGCACCCAAACTGGCAAAGGATGATGAGCAAAGCGATCAAATAGTTGCCCACGTCTAAATGGGCGGTTCACAATCACAGCTATACCTCTTTCCTTGGCCACCGGCAATAATCGCTGCTCTGCTTCTCGATCCACGACGTTATAAGTAAGCTGGACAAAATCAAGCGGTACAGTTAATAGAATTTTCTCAAGATCACGGTGGCGACGTCCGTGTGAAGTGGTTACCCCGAGATAACGAATCCGATTATTTGCTTTCAAGTCCTGCAAAGTTTCCAGATGTTTTTCAAAACCAACCAGGTTATGAATTTGAAACAAGTCAAACTTCTCGATTCCCCACAGTTCAAATGAATCATCGATTTGGCCGATACCCATTTTCTTGAGCGGAGTCCATACTTTAGTCGCTGAAAATAATCCCGACGTACCCGTGTGTTTTAAACAATCACCGATTACCTCCTCTGCATAACCGTACATTGGAGATGAATCCAGCATTGCACCGCCAAGCTCAAAAAATTTTGCCAGCACCTGACATTGCTGACCACGCAACTTTTGTTCATGACCGATATCAAACGTCAACCAACTACCCATACCGATCACAGGAATCTGTTCATCTGTGTTTGGGATAGGTTTGCTAATCAACTCATGCTGGTTCGAACTTGCCGATAAAGATGTCAGGCCAGCTATACTTAACGCTGTTGTCGACTTTATAAATTGACGCCTTGATGATTTAAACAAATAACTCATCGCTTATTTATTATAGCGTTAAATCGATTGACAGTTCTGTGTTCAATCAATACGCTAAACAGCCCGGCAATCGATAAACAAAAGCATGCGAGAACAAGCTACAAGCTATTTACATAAATATGTCAATGATGACTATCAGCGTCATCACGGTGAAATGGTTGGTACTGCGATGGAAGCGGTGGCTGATCATTTAAATGTCGATGATAAAGAAATTTATTATATTACCGGCCTGATACACGACTGGGATTATGACCAATGGCCTGAGGAACATCCGCATCGCTATGAACAATTGCAGGATGAACTTGGAGTCAATGACGAAGTTATTACAGCAATAAAGGGACATATCAGCATCGATTCACCACGCCCGACTTTGTTGTCGAAAACACTATTTGCCTGTGATGAATTCAGTGGTTTGCTTTATGCTTACATGAAAATGGTGGGTTCCTACGGCGCCATGAAGCCCAAATCGATACGCAAAAAAGTGCATAAAGACAAAAGCTTTGCAGCCAAGATTGATCGCACCCATGTCATTACCGCGATTACCGAACTTGGCGAAGAAACAGGTATCGATGAAGAATCATTTTACATATTGCTGCGCGATGCATTCGCCGCAAAATATGACAGCTAGCTGACTGACCCACAGAGGAAAACGGACAAATGAAAAATATCTACAGTTTCGCCCGTAAGCCGGCTCAACGCAATTACACAATATCGGATATTCAAGCACTTAAAGGTTCCGGTAAACGCCTGACCATGTGTAACCCTGCTAATGAAACCGAAATTCAGGCCTGTGTCGACGCAGGTATCGACCTGTTAACAGTCTGGGATAGCCAGATGGATATTGCTCGCCAGATTGCGCCCACCCATTTTATGGGTACAGCCATGACCTGGTCACAATATGCCACCCCGGATGAAATTTTGCGCGCTGCAATTAGCTGTATGGAAAAAGGTGCGGATATGTATTACACCCTGCGCAGCTATGACATCGTGGAAATGCTAGCCAAAGAAGGCATCCCGGTTCAAGGACATATCGGCCTGGTGCCTACCTTCAGCATCTGGTCGGGTGGATTAAGAGCATTTGGCCGCACTGCCGAGGAGGCATTGAAAATTTTTAAGACGTTTAAACGTTACGAAGATGCCGGTTGTGTCGCCGTCGAAATAGAGTGTGTGGCAGAACAAGCCTTAAACGCTATCAATGATAAAACACCTATTATTACTTTTTCTCTTGGTTCCGGTAATGCAGGCGATGCTATCTTTTTATTCATGTCGGATATTTGCGGCGAGTCAGCCAATCCACCTAAGCATGCACACGCATTCAGAAATCTTGCCCCCTTGCAGCAACAACTCTATGATGAGCGAGTTGCTGCCTTAACAGACTTCCACAGTGAAGTCACTGCAATGAAATTTCCTTATTCTGAACAAAGCATTTCTATGCACGAAAACGAGGAAGAAAAATTGCTGGAAGCGCTTGACAAGATTAGCTGAACGAACGCGGCCTAACCATAAACCAGCAGCCTACAATCAAAAGACCGAAAACAGAATACAGGATGACAAATACCCACATGGGAAAATCGTAGTAGAGCAGCTCACCTAACCAATAGGCTATAAAACTACCGGGGTAAGTTGCTTCACCTGCCTGGGTTCGCAAATAATTTTCTAATACAGTTAAAGGGCATATCTGACCTAACCAGGTTTGGGCCACCACAAACCCGATTGCAATCAAATGAGCATAACGAAACCAGGGATTACGAACCCACTGCCAGTTTTTAAACCCACCTATAATAATGAGCAATAAACCGAGAACAATAAATGCAGCAACAGAAAAGTGAATAACTAAAACTAAATCAGCGAGCAACTGGTAAATCTGTTGGTCTTGCACAGAGCGTTGTTTTAATCCTCTCCAGAAAATTCCTGGTCAGTGACCGCGCCAAACCACTGTGTAGTTTCATATAAGCCGATAGCAATATGAACCATTTGCCCTTGAGAGCTAGCGCCGTGCCAATGTTTTTCATCTGCGTCAATGACAACCACATTCCCTGCCTGCACATTCTGCACGGGCTCTCCTTGTTTTTGTAAACGACATTCACCGGATTCAATGTATAACACTTGCAAACCTTGATGGGCATGCCAGTCAGTTCTGGCACCCGCTTCGAATGTAACCCGATACAAGGTAATTGGATCGCCATCGGCACCTTCGAGAATTTTTGATAGATTCACCATACCGGTGAAATCTTTACCTGGCTCAAAACCTAGTGGTGCTTCAACTATTCTCATGCAAGTAATTCCTACTCTGTTATCATGCCGTTCGCTCGGTGGCAAACAGACGTATGGCAAAACCGATTAAGATTATACCGCTAATTCGATTTAATAGGCTCTGCACGGATTGATTCTGACGTAACCAGCTGGATGCTGTGCCCGCGAGCAAGCCGATCCCGCCGATGAGGAAAAAAGTGATTACAGCAAATACGATTCCCAGCATCAATAATGTTTCAGTGGGATGTTGATTATCAGCAGCGACAAATTGCGGCAAAAACGCAATGTAAAAAACAATCACCTTGGGATTACAAAGATTCGAGATCAAGCCTTCCAGGAACAACCGCTGCACCGGCACTTTACTGGATTCATCAATATCAATTTGTGGCGGTTTAGCCGTAAATGTTTTAACACCCAGATATAAGAGGTATAAAGCGCCGATAATTTTCATGGTAGAAAAAAGGAATTCGGACGTTTGCAGCAAGGCACCTAATCCAAAGGCTACTAAAAAGCTATGCAAGACCAAACTGCTGCTCACCCCGGATATAGTAGCCATTCCTGCTTTACGACCCATAGCAATCGAACGGGAAATAACCAGCATAAAATCCTGGCCTGGTGTAATGATTAACAGTATGGATGTGATTAAAAACAAGATTATTTGCGAATCGCTCATTTTAGTTTAGACCTATTGGTTAAGCATTGATATTTCATAAGTCCGGTCACTAATGGAAAAAATCTTAAAACCGGCTGATCGCAAACGGGACAAGGTATCTAATGTTTGCTGCAAAGAAATGGTTGCATAGTTATGATGAAATTCCACTAATAATTGCTTAACAGAAATATCTGAGTTTAAAAGATCATCAATTGCATCATATTCACCGCCCTCAATATCAATTTTGAGTAAATCAATATGTTGATGTTGCAATTCATCCATTATTGTTGATAACCGCTTTACCGGTGCTTTATATAAACCTGTTGAACTATTTTTATAGCGTTGTACCGGACTGAAATGTGCGCCGGTCTGTTTACGCGGCATTTGAAATTCCAGATCACCATCGAAAGCAGCGAGGCCATAATCGTGAATCACCAATTGCATGGGTAATGGTTGTTGTGAAACCCACTCAAGTGAGACGGGTGTTGGGTCGAAGGCATGAACGGCAGCATCATGCTTTTCTATTAACTCAAGTTCCAGGGAAATATCTCGTCCAATACCAAAACTGTATATCACGCTGGATGAGTTAATATTTTCTGGATTAACAATCCAACTACCATCGCCTTGACCATACACCTGCTGAGGGCAAGTTAATTCTTCAATAAAACCAAAGGACGCCAATTTTTTACGTCTGTAGTTATTTTTAAGTTTCCTAACTAAACCAGTGCTCATTGGTTAAGTTTAGCGATAGAAACAACTAACGCCAAGGCGAAAAAGATGTTTACTGACAATCAGGTTGAACGAACCAACCGGAACTGACGTCGATGTGTTGAACAGAACATTCCTCGATCAAGTCTTCATAACCCTCTGGTAGAAATGATGTTTGCCAATCCTCGCCAAAACGCTGTTTCACGGCTTCCAGATCGCTCCAGAAAGAGGCAAAAATGACGATATCTTCATCAACTGCAACACCTTGACCGAAAAAATATCCTTTGTTGCCCGGCTCATGCTGAACCACATCAGCAGATGTTGTTGCGAATTTTTTCATTAATTCAGCTGCACACCCCGCCTTGGCGCGCACATGAAACAATCTCATGATCATACCTTGACCGGTTTTAGTGTTTTCCATTGGCACCTCTTTTACTCTTACTAACAATTAGGTAATAAGCTTTTGTGCGGCCGGATTACTTTTCTTCAGCTCATTCCTTAGTGCGTGTTTAATAATCCAGCGGGTTTCATCTGTTGCATCCTTGTGCCAGCGTTTTAACGCTGCAAAAGTGTAGTTGTAATTTTCTTTTAATAAGTCGTTCAAATGATTGGCCACAGACTTACGCACAAATGCTGATGTATCAGATTTCAAATTCTCCAGAATTTCAAACATCGGTGCAGGGTTGTCACAATACAATGTAATTTTTTTCGCCCAGGGTAATCTTGGTCTTAATCCTTCACTGGCCAGACGTCTTAAATGAACGTTTTTACTTTTAGACCAACGCTTCATAACTGTTAATGTTTGCTTCGGGTACTTGACGATATAAGGCCGAATCGCGTATTCACCGGTGTTACGTTTAGTGATTTCTTCAATCATTTTGATCGAAACCTTGAAATGATCGAGACCATATTTTTCAACATATAAGGCAATCGGCATAACCCAATAAAACTCTTTAAACATGCCTGTTTCCTGGTCATTTTCCGGTCCCAGGCATTGCTTTAGTATTTCGTAGGCTTGCGGATAGTCTTGCGGAAGATAATCGTGAAGTGTGTCAGTAATAACTTCAACTCGAGCCTTTAGTTCAAGGCCATCAACATGCTTGGCAACCCTATTGATAAATGCTCGAGATTTAAACTCAGGGTAAATGGGTTTAATTTTTTGGGATAGCAATTGCGCCAATTCTTTACCGAAATAATATTTTAATTGCACATATTCAGCCATTTCCTGCTCCTTTAGTAATAGTACAAACTTGCTTTACTCGTTCTGCCGGCACACTTAACTGAGTAAGTAAATACTCAGAAAATTCCGGGCTATAGTTCTGTTTACCTATAGCCTGCTTCATGCACAACAACCAGGCCTGTTTTTCAGCTTCACCTATACGCAAATGCGAATGAACACCCGGGATGCTTATTGAGCCATACTTTTCTTGATAGCGCCTGGGGCCACCTAACCACCCACACAAAAAGCGCGATAATTTGTCAATAGATAGTTCCAGATCATCCGCATGCATGGCGCGAATACGCTCGGCTTCGGGCAAGCGATCCATTAATGCATAGAAATCTCTGACTAATTTTTCTATACCTTCGACACCGCCGGCAGCTTTAAATGAGGCATCTAGTTGACCAAATTTTTTTGTCATTTGTAGTCTCAACAGAGTAAAGATGAAGGTTCTAAGAGTATATACAATAAATAGAACTGATAATGTCTCATAAAAGTTATCATGGTAGTTTAGTAATTCGTTGATGAATTGTTACCTGTTGCATTTTCATCATTTCACCCCACCTAACCTCCCCTAAAAGGAGAGGAACAGTTCTCCCCCTTTCAGGGGGAGCCAGAGGGGGTTGAAAAACATCTAAAATCGTTTCGCTGATAAACCCATCACCTCTTGATTTCTCTGTACCCCCGTCCAAGCCTGTGTTTAACTCGATTCAGTGGAAATGAGGATATTTGTTCAGAAGTTCCTTACACTCTATTGTTCGAGCCGAAAAGGATGAGCTTTATAGGCACCTAGAATTCGAAGCTGGTTAGAGAAAAATTGCAATTCATTTAATGCATTTGCTACCGGCACATCGTCCGGATGGCCTTCAATATCGGCATAAAACTGTGTCGCAGTAAATTTACCCTCGAGCTGATAGCTCTCCAGTTTGGTCATATTTACGCCATTTGTGGCAAAACCACCCATAGCTTTATAAAGCGCAGCAGGCATATTACGAACATTAAAAACAAAGGTTGTAATTATTGTTTCTGAGGCATTATTACGCTCTACAACGCTTTTATCCCTGGCCAATATCACAAATCGCGTCACATTATTCTCAGTATCCTCAACATTGCGCTCTATTATTTCAAGATCATATAACTCAGCAGCTAATTCAGGTGCAATGGCGGCCATCGTCGGGTCAGCCTTTTCAGCGACAAGCTTGGCGGCACCCGCTGTATCACCTGCCACGATTGCCTGCCAACCACGTTGCGCTATAATTTTCCGGCATTGGCCCAGGGCATGAACGTGGCTATGGACTGTTTCAATCTGCTGCACCTTTACACCCGGTAATACCATCAATTGAAATCGGATCGGCATAAAATATTCAGCGACGATGTACAAGTCTGATTCTGGCAATAACAAATGAATATCGGCCACTCTTCCCGCAATAGTATTCTCTATAGGAATCATCGCCAGTTCGGCATCACCGTGACTCACGGCATTGAAAGCGTCTTCAAAAGTACGACAAGGCAACGGCTCCAAATCAGGATACATATCACGGCAAGCCATATCTGAATTGGCACCGTATTCGCCCTGGAATGCGATTCGATTCATTTTGATTGTCTTTAATCCTTTAGTCGAAACCCAACTTCAACAGTCACTTGCCAATACTGAATTTCATTGTTCTCAACTTGACCACGGGTTTCCAGAACTTTAAACCAGTTAATATGTTTTACTGTTTCCGAAGCTTTGGTGATTGCATTTTTAACTGCTTCATCGCTACTGACTTTTGAGCTACCAGTTAGACGGATATGCTTGTAAATGTGTTCACTCATAGTTTTGCCTTTAGATTTACTACTGAAAGAGATTGCTATACTGTGATCTTAAATGCAAGTTCGCAGATACTATTGTGTTAAGAGATAATTAGTATCTCCCTAGAAATTTTAACAACAAAATTCATTAGTCATGATTTCAAAAAAACTTCAATTCTCACTATTACTTTTAATGGTTTGTTTAAATATGAGTTGTCAACAAAATAGAACTAAGTGTCAAACAATTGGGCACCCTGGAATTGGCTTAATCGTGTACGACTTAGCTACTTCCAAAAATATTTCATGTCAAGTCAAAGCTAAGTTTGTTAAAGGTATAAAAGAACTGGAAGGAATAGGATATT
Organism: Arenicellales bacterium; assembly: GCA_028284225.1. Classification (GTDB taxonomy): domain Bacteria; phylum Pseudomonadota; class Gammaproteobacteria; order Arenicellales; family JAHEKD01; genus JAHEKD01. The sequence goes on along the minus strand of JANQSD010000022.1, from coordinate 137,341 downwards.
GGTATTGCGATAAGGATACGCTATTTGGAGGAGTTGGACCAGGAATATATTCTATATCAATCAACTTAAATGATTATGCTGAAAAAGTGATTGAAGATATCCATGTAAATAAAAATCATGACAAATGTCTACATGTGATAACAACCTATACTGTTGTTAAGCTAGAACCTTTGAGTTTATCTAACAACTAAGGATAAAAGTTACTTGACCTATAAAAAACAATTGATAATTGCTTTTTAAACGTCATTCCCGCGCAGGCGGGAATCTAGGTTTTTAACTTTCTAGATTCCCGCCGTAGCCTGTGCTGAACTCGATTCAGTGCGGGAATGACGATATAAGAAGATCTCTGAGTCTTTGGTACGCTATCCAATCACTGCATCACAAACGGATTCGCCATGGGCTGTTTTGAGGTATTGATCCAGGTGGTTTTGGTGCGGGTGTAATCATAAATCACATCTATACCCGCTTCACGTGAACCTCCACTTTGCTTAAAACCTCCAAAAGGTGCTAGTGGAGAAATGGCACGATAAGTATTGACCCAAATAATGCCTGAGCGAATTTGCTTGGTAACGCGATGGGCCCGGGCTAGATTTTCTGTAAACACACCTGCTCCCAAACCAAATTGTGAGTCATTAGCCATGGCTATGGCTTGCTCTTCGGTATCGAATTTGAGTGCACTGATTACCGGCGCGAAAAACTCTGTTCTGACTGATTCGATGGATTGATCAGGACAGGACAACAGGGTTGGCTCAAAGTACCAACCTTCAGACAAATGCGAAGGCCTTTTACCCCCACAAATCAAGCTGGCTCCCTGTTCTATCGAGTTAGCAATAACCCGCTCGCAACGTTCAACCTGGGCAGTAGTGGCTAACGGGCCAACCTGTGTATGCTCGGCTAGTGGATCACCAATAACAATTTCAGCAGCACGTTGTTTAATGCGCTCCAAGATGTCATCGTAAATACTGCTTTGGATAAAGACCCGCGAACCAGCTACACAACTTTGTCCCGATGCACCATAGTTTCCGGCAATAATACCGTTAACTGCACCCTCAAGATCAGCATCTTCGAAAATAATCATGGGGGATTTGCCGCCTAACTCCAGCGATACATGGGCAAAATTTGCTGCTGTATTACGGACAATATGCCTGGCTGTTTCCGGGCCGCCGGTAAAAGCGACTCTTGCCACTTTAGGGTGAGCGGTTAATGCTCGGCCGCAAGGTTCACCAAAGCCGGTGATGATGTTAATCACCCCCGGCGGAAACCCTGCCTGATCGATTAGCTCGGCAAACTTAAACATGGCAGCCGGTGCTTGCTCTGACGCTTTAACCACCACTGTATTGCCGGCTGCCAGTGCGGGTGCAATTTTAGTGGCCGACAAAAACATTTGTGCATTCCAGGGCACAATTGCGGCAACCACACCTATTGGTTCGCGAGTGGTAAACACATGCAAATCGGGTTTATCGATGGGGATGACTTGACCCTGAATCTTGTCAGCCAAGCCGGCATAATAGTGGTAATAATCAGCCACATAAGCCGATTGCGCACGTGTTTCTCGCGCCAATTTGCCACTATCAGTGGTTTCAAGGTCGCCAAGTTCATTGGCATACTCAACGATCAAATCACCCAACTTGCGTAATAATTTCCCGCGCTGGGTGGCTGTATAGTGCGTCCATTCGCTATTGAATAATGCATTCTCGGCCGCTTCAACCGCCTGATTCACTTCATGCTCGGTTGCGGCTGGAAACGTGGCCCAGGGTTTACCATTAGCCGGGTTTAAACTTTCAAACTGTTCGGTACCCGCTCTAAATTGACCGTTAATATAATGGTTAAAAATTTGCATAGTTCCTCCCATAGGCTAAGCTTTAAACGCTGGCATTACTTCATTAATGAATAATTCTAGTGAGCGACGTTTTTTCTCATAACTCATGCCTGAATCAATCCAAAAACTATATTCGTCATAGCCCAGAGATTCATAGTGTTTCAGTTTGTTTATGACTTCATCCGGGGTACCGACAACATTATTGGCGCGCATATTGGCTGGTGAATACATTTCAATTTTGGCCATCTCGTCTTCCGTCAACGCCTGGATCAAGCCTTGCTCAATGGGCCGTTCATTCTTAAACCAGGCTCCGAAGTAGCAGTAAAATCGGCTCAAATCCTTAGCCCCCTGCACCAGTTCTTCTTCGGTTTCAGCCACATAGGTGTGATTGAGCAACATGATTTTCGGGCGCGGAATTTGCGGATGGTCTGTACAGGCCGTATTGAATCGATCCATCAGCGATTCAATTTCCTCATCACCTAACCACAGCGGTGTCACCTGCACATTACAGCCATTCACAACTGCAAAATCATGTGAATTAGGATCACGTGCAGCGACCCAAATAGGCGGATGCGGCTGTTGCAAAGGTTTAGGTGCACTGGTGGTTTTAGGAAATGACCAATTGTCACCGTCATGTTCATAGTCGCCTTGCCACAGGCCTTTTATTGCAGGAATAATTTCGCGCAATTTCTGTCCTGCACCCCAGGCATCAACACCTTCGCCTATGCGTTCATATTCAAACGAATAAGCTCCTCTGGCAATGCCGATATCCAAACGACCATCAGTCACAATATCCGTCATGGCCGCTTCACCGGCAAGTTTGATCGGGTGCCAGAACGGCGCGACAATAGTGCCTGTTCCCAATCGTACATTTTCAGTGCGCCGAGCTAGATCGACTAAATTAATAAATGGATTTGGTGCAATGGTGAAGTTCATGCCATGATGCTCACCGGTCCAGATCGTACTAAAACCTGAGCGGTCGGCTAATGTACACAGTTCAATAAACTCATCATAGAGTTGCTTTTGAGTTTGGTCACGATTAATACGTTCCATATGGACAAAAAGTGAAAATTGCATTGTTAATCTCCTAATTTGGCTAGCGGTTCTATCGCTCCTTTTCGTTCATCACCAACATAAATGCCAAATGCATCTTGCTCACGTTCATCGATATAACGCTTGAGCATAATTTGGGTGGCTTCGTCCGGTAATTTTTCAAATGGAATTTCTTCAAAGACATAAAAACGACCTTGCTTAACTTGTGAGCTATCGGCAACCTGTCCGCGATAATAGATAGATAGTTCTTTGGATTTTTTATTTTCATAAACGGCGAATAGATAATTCACGTCTGTGTGCAAGCCCAGTTTATTGAGCTTGCCAAGCAGGCTCAAATCATCCAGTTCATTGCCCAATCTTGCTGCTTGGGGTAAATGTAATTTCTCGCCCTTCTCAATCAAAAATACAGCCCCGTTTTGTTCAACAATTGCGCCAACTGATGTTTCCTGATCCGGGTTCTCCATGGCAACAGCCGCTTCCTGCTCCAGGGCAAAACGAACATAATTACCGCGCAAATAACCTAACGGTGCTTGCGTAGTATTGCCGAATGCCATCACTTGCCCTATAAAAATCAAATGATCACCAGCGTCCACTACTTCATGCATGCTGCAATCCAGCCAGGCGGCGACATCGTCTATGATCGGGCTGCCGGTATGTTGCTTACACCAGCCGACAGTGGCAAAACGGTCTGCTATAGGGCTGGCGAAAGTACCCGAGACATGTTGCTGGTTCTCTGCCAGAATATTAATCGCATAAGATTTGCTGTTAGCAAAACTGGCACAATTTCCGGAGGTTTTAGCAAGGCATACCAGCACCAGCGGCGGATCAAGAGATACGGAAGTAAATGAATTGGCCGTAAACCCTATTGGCTCGCCTTGCTCATTGATAGTCGTCACTACAGTGACGCCCGTCAGAAAAGCACCCAGAGTCTGTCTGAATTCTCTAATGTCTAATGCCTGGCTCATAATCTCATCCTTTATATCTGCGCTTGAATAAATCGATCAATAATCGGATTTACTTTTTCAGGACTAATATATGCCATCATGTGAGCCTCTTGAGCAATCGAAAATACCTCACCTTGGGGGGTTTCTTGCGCCATTTGCTCTGACATCCACGGTGTTGAATTAGGATCATCATCACCGGTCAAGTAAAGTACCGGTACGTCCAGTTGATCAAGCCTTCCTACAAACACTTTATCTGATTGAGCAAACATTTTATAGGTTCGCCCATAACCAACAGGATTCACTTGGCTTAAATAATCCCGAATGACTGCTATTCTCTCAAGGCTGGATTGATCTGTTTTATTCGAGAACCAACGGTCCAGTGTCGTATCGATGCCTGTGATTTGCTCTTGCTCCAATACCTGGTTCGCTCTTGCCAGTACACTGCGGCTTTGTTGATCATCACGCTTATAGACAATATTCAACGGTATAAGGCGGGTTACTTTATCGGGGTATCGTAGCGTAAATTCAATACTTATTAGTGCACCGGTTGAATGACCGATGAGACTCACATCATTAATGCCGAGATGTTCTAATAATGCTGCCAATTGATCTGAATATTCTTCCAAACTGGCATCTTCCGATGGCATCGGGCTACCACCATGACCGAGCAGATCGTAAACCACGATTCGATAAGTGTCAGAAAAATAATCGATCTGCGGCTGCCAGACATACTGGTTCATTCCAACACCATGAATAAAGACTAAGGTTGTGTCACCTTGCCCATAAAGACTGTAATTAGCAGCCTTACACAACATCCGTATCGCCCAAATCTTTTAAATCCTGATAACGATCACCAATACGGTGATGTGGACGACCGCCTATTGATGCTCCAAGACAGACCACAATCTCATTAGCAGCTGGAGCATCAGGAATATCAAACTGCAAAGTCAAATAATGTGAGCGCATACCTTCATCCATCTTGTGCATCATAGGAACCATAATCGGGCCGCCCGGGCCAGATCGAGTGTTAGTAAAACTTAAATAACTTTTTGCGCCTACGGCTTTTCGAAAGTAATTACCAAAACGCAGGGTATGAATCAGAGCAGAAGCGTGCTCAACTTCCCCCTCAACACCCACCACAGCAGCTTTACCGTAAGCTTCGATGATATCGCCTGAACCCGCCAGGCTAACTATTTCATTGGTTAATAGCTCACCCAGAATCGGGCCCAAGCGATGAATTTCCGGCTTTAGATCAGCGACAAACCCCTGACCATGCCATGGATTTTTCACAACCGCTGCAACCGCAAACATTTGCAACGGTTTTTCTGCCAGCTTGCCTCCCTCAATCAGGCTGGTTTCTTTATAGGTGACCACTTTGCGGATGTCTGCACTCATAAGTTTCTCCTGTCCAACTTAAAGCCATCAACTAAAGCTGATGTTCGATTTACTTATGGGTATTGTTTTAAGGAAAGAAAAACCAAGAGGAATCTGCATTGAATAAACATTTATATTTGCAGATATATCTCAAGTCATCGTTACATTTTCTTCTCGCAAAACAAACTCATAAAGTTCTAGCACACACCGTTTTGACTCACTGCCTGCTGACTTGAGAAACCCAAGCTTACACAGAGTAAAGATCGATTGTCAATCATCACATGTTAAACCCGGATTATGCAATAGAAATCTGTTACGATGAAAAACTGCTTCAATCTCAATCACGTCCTCAGGAATTTCTCCTCACCATAGAGGGGCTATGGCTACATCCAAATTCCTTGCAGGCGTACTTGATCTTATTGCATTTTTTCCTCTCACGACGAATCTCATTGCATAATCCAGGTTAAACTTTTTACTCATATAACTGACTAATCAATTGCATAAAAGAGAACGCATACACATGAATATTATTCGTCAATCCAAGTGGTGTTTAGTTACATTATTCCTACTCACCTTAAGCCCATTACTATCTGCTGCAGAGCCAGTCAGTAAAAGCAGTTTCGGTGGTGTCGCTATTGATGGTCATGACAGCTTCGCCTATCACGGTGCACAAACAGCCGCTGAACATGAGGCACTAAAAGGTTCAAAGAAATACACCGTGGAATACAAAGGCGCTAAATGGCGTTTCGCCAGCCAGGAAAATGCCGATGCCTTTGCAGCTGATCCGGAGAAATATTTACCTGCTTATAATGGTCATTGTGCCAATGCTTTGAGCCTGGGAGAAGGTTTGATCAAAACCGACGGCACACATTGGGAAATTTTTGGCGACCGGCTTTATTTATTCTATGCACCGCGCGGTCGCAACCGGTGGCTGGATGGCAATTTCGAAACTTACAAAGCCGAAGCAGATCAAGCCTGGCAACAGATTGTTTCAAATTGATTTTTAAGATCTAGTAAACCTAAAAAACTACTCTACCGTCACTCCCGTGAAAGCGGGAGTCCAGAAAGATCAACTAATTGGCCAGTTCTATTTGACTCAAATACGATTTATCTAAACTCCTTAAATTTCTGCCTCACTATGGCTGGTTATTTTGAATCGTTTCTAGCTACAATACTGTCAAAGGCACAGACATGTCAGCAAGTTACTTTACCGAGAATTGGGATTTACAGGCCCTTGAATCCAGACGATTTGAATTATATCAATCACGTCAACAACATCTGCGCAAACACATGTCTAAATCCGATGTGACTGCCATGCTGCTGGTTGATCCCAACGATATTTTCTATGCCTGTGGTGCTCGCAATATGGAGTTGTTTACCCAACGCACGCCCTCCCGATATTTGTTGATTTTGGAAGATGGGCCTTGCATTCTATATGAATATATCGGCTGCGAGCATTTAGCCAGGGGTTTACCTACGATTGATGAAATTCGTCATGCCGAAGGGTTATGCATGAAAAGCTCCGGCGGTTATGTTGCTGAGGCAAGTAAGCGTTTTGCTGTTGAAATTTGCGCTACGATTAAAGCGCATAACAAATCCATTGACTCCGTTGCGATCGATCGTTTTCCTTACACGGCTGTAGATGCCCTGCGGGCTGAAGGATTAGTCATTAAAAATGCTGAACATGTGTTGTTACCTGCACGAGCCGTTAAATTGCCGATTGAACTGCCCTATATTCGTGAAGCAATGAAACGTGTTGAAGTAGGCGTCAGGCGCTTAGAGGAATCGGCCGAACCGGATAAAACAGAAGCTGAGACCTGGGCAGAATTTCATTATCAGCTGATGGCCAAGCAAGGACAATATATTTGCACACGGTTATTTCAAAGTGGACCGAATACTTTTCCTTATTTTCAGGAAGCCGGATCACGTGCTTTGCAAGAAGGTGATTTACTTTGTTTAGACACGGATGCTTGTGCTTTTGAAAATTACTGCGTGGATTTTTCACGTACATTTCTGTGCGGCGATGGTAAAGCTAATGCTGACCAGCGGCTTTTATATGCGCGGGCGCGCGAACAACTGGAAACCAACGCCGCATTGTTAAAACCCTGGATGGAATTTCGAGAACTGGCCGAAAAAGCCTGGCAAATTCCAGAAGAACATCAGCAAAGCCGATACTACTGTATTGGACATGGTTTGGGCATGTCGGGTGAATTTCCCAATATTCCACATCATCAACCCGGCTGCGATTATCCTTTACCGGGTCACCTGGAACCCGGGATGGTCATTTGTCTGGAAAGCTACGTCGGCTGGGATAAATCGAACGAAGGTGTCAAACTGGAAGACCAGTTTTTAATCCTCGAAGATCGCGTCGAGCGCATGTCACTTTATCATTTTGACGATAGACTGGGCTAATTTAAAACTAAAGCCTATCTCAAACTTTCTAGACGATGTTCAAACGAGGCAAAAAAACGAACGAAAAATCGCAGTTTACATATTGTAAATGAGCATGTTGAGTGAGTGTTTAACGATGTATCAACAAACATAGGAAGTTTGAGATAGGTTCTAATAATTCTTCTTGACCTAAAGTTAACTTTACCTATTAAGATTTAGCTTTAATCTGTGTTTAAACATCGACAGTTTTCATGCAAAAAAGTTCGGTTTTACAACAACAAGGTTTTGGCAAGCAGCATATCTCTGCACTAACGCTAGTCTGTGTAGCCGTTTTATTGCATGCAGCAGATGCTACCTTAGTTGCCACGCTTATTCCGGCTATAGTCGATGAGATTGGAGGTGTACATTTAATCCCCTGGGCAACATCTTTATATGAAGTCGGTTCAATAACCGCCGGTGCTGCAAGCGGACTGCTCGCCACCAAACACGGAATAAAAAAACCTATGCTACTCTCGGCGCTGATATTTTCAGTTGGCTGTTTGGTGAGTGCATTAGCACCAGATATGCAGTTACTTTTAACCGGAAGAATATTGCAGGGATTGGGGGGCGGAGGATTGACGGCTTTATCATTTGTTGGCGTAAGTATTTTCTTTTCTAAAAGTCTTATTCCACAAGCATTAGCTGCTGTCTCAATAGTTTGGGGGATATCAGCATTTCTTGGCCCTCTGATAGGTGGTTTGTTTGCAGAATATGCATCCTGGCGTAAAGCATTTTGGTTTTTCGCAATTTTGGCACTCGTATTAGCATTTTTGATTTTTGCCAAATTGCATGATCTCTCATCCATAACTGAAACTAAACATGGACGATTTCCAGCAATACGCCTGACATTGTTATCCAGCGGAATACTTTGCATAGCCTATGCCGGGGCAGATATCTCTCTAATAAGCACCCCGCTATTTGTCATCCTAGGGCTGCTGTTATTAGTTTATTTCCTGCATGTCGACTCCGGTCATGAGGCGTCCAGACTGTTACCTCGTCATCCAATTACCTTGAGTCATTCTGTAGGCGCAGGCTTAACCATGATTCTTTGCTTTACCATAGCGACCATTGCGCTCTCAGTCTATGGCCCTTTATTTCTGACCAAAATACATGGCATATCCGTCTTGTTTGCAGGCTATGTCGTAGCCTGCTCTGCAGCAGGATGGAGTATTGCTGCTTTCGCATGCGCAAAAATTAGCGAAAAGTTTGACCGCAGAATGATCACTGCGGGCATGATGATATTGACAATAAGTATTGCCGGTTTTGTTTTAAGTGTTCCGAACGGACCACTATGGTTGATCATCGTTTTTGCATTCCTGGAAGGTACAGGATTTGGCATGGCATGGGCGTTCATTTTACGGCTGGCCACCGACATGGTAGAACCGGAAGAAAAGGAAAGACTGTCAGCCGCCCTTCCAACCGTGCAGCGAACAGGATATGCGATTGGAGCAGCCTATATTGGAATAGCAGCAAATACAGCGGGCTTAGAAGCTGACAATGAAACTGTAAATTACGCATCAACCGCATTTTGGGTATTCGCTTCATGCTTACCCTTTGCACTGCTAGGTTTAATTGCCACTTTTAGATTTGTAAAGAAAACCAACAAGCAAATTCCGAATTAGAGATGAGTTTGTGATTAGCTGCTCCGTCCTACTAATTACGATGCGATACCAGACAATCTACCAGCAACCTCAAGCACTCAACGCGTTTATTTTGCACGGGGTAGTACAGATAAAACGGTGGCAACTCTTTCACATAAGAATCGAGAACTGTTTCTAACTCACCTTTGTCAAGGTATTCCTGAATCGTGGCTTGTAAACACCAGCCGATGCCGTGACCTTCTCTTGTAGCCTGAACCACACCAATTATGTTATCAAACACCAGTCGCGTCGGTGGGTTAATGGTTTTATCCTGTCCGTTTTCAGTGAAATTCCAGTCAGTCATTTTGTTGGCCGTGGGAGGTTTGTAGCGAATGCTTCTATGGTTGAGCAAATCACGCGGATGATCGGGGCGGCCAAATTTGTCCAAATAAGACGGGGTTGCTGAAAATACAGGTGTTAAAGGCGGTGTAAGCCGGACAGCCACCATATTATCGGCGACCAGATCTCCAAGCCGAATTCCCGCATGAATTCCTTCACGGATGATATCCACGAGCCCCTCGTTTAACGAGATGTCTAGAGTAATATCTGGATTCTCGGCTTGAAACTTTTCTAAAATCGGTGCAATCGCCGTAATATAAGCACCTCGTGAAAGGCTTAAACGTAACGTGCCTTTGGTAGATTTAGCGGCTTGCTGTACTTTCTTAACAGCATAAGTCATGTCCCTATAAGCCGGAGCAGCGTCGTTTAATAAAACCCGACCGGCATCGGTCAACTCAATGCTGCGTGTTGTTCGATACATCAGATCAACACCCAGTTTCTCTTCCAGTAGTTTCAACTGATGACTAACTGCCGGTGCACCCACACCCAATGCTTTGGCGGCAGCACGTAGCGAACCTTCCTTAACAATGGTTAAAAAAACTTCAATACCGTAAACAGGTGGGCGCTCCATTATTCAATAATATCGAACTATTGATTTGATTTTCAATATCTATTCAAACATTCACCAAAACAATATCATTGGCAACATCCTCTTTTGAAATTGGACAGGAACACCAAAATTGGACATGGCTAATACACGACCACGGCCTCAGCAGATTACTCACGGAGTCATTTTCATTGTGGTAGCAATGTTTATTACATCCGTCCAGGATGTGGTCTATAAGTTTTTCAGTAGTGAACTCTCCTTGTGGCAAATATTTTCCTTAAGAGCTTTGTTAGCATTACCGCTGCTTTTCGCTTTGGCATGTTGGCAAGGCCATAGGCGTAATGTTCTGGCGCATGCCTTGAGTAAATGGCCGTTGTTACGGTCATTGTTTTTGACCTTGATGTTCCTGTTATTCTATGGCGCCATTCCATTCGTGAGCCTTTCAACCCTTGGCGCTGCGATTTACATCACACCTATTTTGGTCACCCTGCTATCAGCCTATATGATCAATGAGCCTGTCGGCACTCGCGGCTGGATAGCTGTTTTTATCGGTTTTACCGGTGTCATTATCCTGCTGCAACCGGGTACTGATGCATTTTCTCCCTGGGCATTACTTCCCCTGCTTGGCGCAGTCTTCTATGCGTTCGCGCATATTATCACCCGTACCAAATGCCAATCAGTACCGCTGGCTGCAATGGCATTATCACTAAAGCTGATTATGCTGGCTGCTGGTTTACTAGTGAGCGGAATCTTTTTATTGTGGTTACCAGGGCAAGAATTAGTCCATGCTTATCCTTATATTTTTGGCGGCTGGTCCACTGTTGGTGCTTCAGAATGGTCAGTGCTAGGATTATTGGCTATCTTTACTGTCGTCATTGGCCTTGGGATAGCTGGCGCCTATCAGGTCGCACCCCCGTCTACTGTCGCAACCTTCGAATACAGCTATCTGGTTTTTGTTGCGATTTGGGATCTGCTATTCTTTAACACATTACCAACCGGCGCAACAATTCTCGGTATGTTACTGATTATCGGAGCCGGTATGATGGTTTTGCGTCGAGGATGAGAACAGCTTGTTAGTTCCCACCTTAACGTAAATATATACGCAAACTATACGCTATATTTGTTGCTATTCATTATAGTTTTACCCCAAGTGGTCATTCATCATCGTCTAAAACCACACGGTTTTGTGCTTCTACCTTCAGAGCTTGTGCTGTGGTTGGATATAACATGCCAAGCTCAGCGAGTGAGTGAGCCAATATTCATTACATCAACACGTGAAAAATGAATATCTCGTACCGTATTTAACTGCTTTATAAATCGTTTCTTTCCAAGTCTTCTAATGAATGTCATTTCTTTTAACCATATCTGTTTTTCACTCTGAGTTACTGGACGGGGGGAATCTACAGAGCCAATTAATCGTAGAGCTGGCGGTGTTTTAAACTTACCTTTAAGGGCTGATGATATCCAATAATGCTTACGACTATCTACTGCAAGAATCGCTACATTTGGGTTTCGTTCTAGGTTTAAACCAAGCATGTGGTTATATACATCAAAGTAAAAACCTCTGGGTTTATTGGAATTGAGCAATAAGGATCCGATTGGTGTGACATTGGGGGTTCCATCTTGATTGATTGTGGAGAATGCGTAATGTAGCCCTGCACGTCGAGAGCGACGAAAAACGTTTTTAATGGTGGACCAATCTTGTTGAAGGTCAAACTGATGCATGAATATACTCGCTATTTTATTTTAGTGGTGTTAAATGGAATGATTTCTAGATACATTTCAAAAATTTCTTCTCTAGAAGCAGGAGGGCATAAATATTGGGTGCCAATAAATATGGCATGTAATGCTCTCGCTTTTAGACGTGGATTTTCTAATTGGGCCTCATTTAATAGTTTTTCTGTATAAGTTAGTCTACGTTGCTCAACTCGCTGCCATACCAGTTTTATCTGTGCATTTTGAGTAGCCCAATGTCGCATTGCACGCTCAATTGGCTGGAATGTTGTGGATGATGTAAGCTCACCCAGTCTATATAGTTTTTGAAGAAAATCTCCCTTTTCCGATTCTACGATCTCAATGACACGTTCGGTCATAGTCTTTTCCCAAAACAAGGTCAATTGATGGAGAAAATCTTTCCGACTCTTAAAATGATGATAAAAAGAGCCCTTTGATAGTTTTAATCTTTTGCAAAGTATATCGATAGTAACGGCGTCTGCGCCTAAATCCCCTAAGAGACTTAACCCTACATGAAGCCATTTTTGCTGGCCATTTGAGAAATGATGCGACATATAAACCATACCATACCGTATGGTATGGTTTATTTCAAGCCCCTTCAAGTATTAAATTTAGACAAATGGCTATTCAGAATCTGCTGTTGTGCAAACAGACTCGCGCGAATATCAGCTTGTAAGGAATGGGTGCGTGATCAGATTGTGTGCTAGATGATAACTAACTGGAAAAATTACTACCTTAGTGCTATGCTGCTTTGGCAGCGCCAGATAGCGCCCTTGCACGTTCACCGGACTATAACATCAGTATATTAGTCCCTGCGGTAAAATATGGGCTGTTACACTGGTGTAATAAACCCTGATCATAGATGAGAGAGTCCAGCGATTTCAAAGAAAGAAGACAGCTCCAAACCGGAGGAGCAGAAAACGGAATCCCGAGAAAAAGCTAAATCAGTAAAAGCCAAGGCCAAGACTATTGGTTCAGCGAAAGGCGTCGAGACATTATTCCGTAATGCCTATCGGGCTGAGTTAGACCTATTGGCTTTAGCAGCCACCAAGGCAAACATTATGATTTCTCTAAACGGGTTTATCATCTCAGCTTTGATGATATCCGGTGCCTTTATTTTGGCCTCATCGCCGGGGTTTCTGATTCCTGCAGGTGTGTTCATGATCACCGCCGCAATTTCAATTGTTTTCGCACTACTGGCAGCATCACCCGAGCAGGTGGACTTACCGGGTGCATTACTGGGTTGGTATAGTGCCTATCGGAACGGCGAGGCTAAATTACGCGATCTGAAGGCTTATGTCATGCGGGGTCCAAATTCCACCGAGAAAGATGAGTTAAACCTGCTGATTTACGAGGATCGCATCAAACTCGGCCCAGAGGAATACTGGATGCATATGCAGAATCTGCTGCGTGATCAGAAAGACGTTTATCACCGGATGAGTGATCAGCTCTATTGGCTTGGGAAGATGTCGAACCGGAAGTTCAAGCTTCTGAATATCTCTTACGTCGCGTTTCGATGGGGGCTGCTGGCATCTCTGGTTGCTTTCATCGGAGTGCGGTCTCTCGATGGTATATTTACTGTAGAACCTAATCAGGCCACCGGCAATATAAACAACTTTGGTATATCTGAGCTATCGGATATCTATGAACCGTCTGCCGTGCAGCAACTTCCCGACGGGCGAATTCTGGTGGTTGAAGATGAAGCCCTGCGTTCCATCAGTGTTTTATCTGTTGCTCGCGATGGTCGACTCATCGAGAATCCAGCCACTGACCTCAAATTAATCCGTGCTTTTGGTCGCAAGCTGAACGATCTCGAAGGGCTGTCAAGCGATAACGATGATTTCATATACGCGATTACCTCGCACTCGCTGACTAAGAAAGGAAAATCCCAGCCTTCCCGCAATCAGCTACTGAGGTTTAAAGTGAAGGGAAACAGCGTTACTGACATCACTGTGTACCAAGAATTACGTGATGTGCTGCAACAGGCCGACGCCCTCAAAGAGGCTATCTTGCAGGCGAGTGGTGAACACATTGATTTCAACGAACTAAACGTTGAAGGGCTGGCCTACAACACAAGCAGAGGAACGCTCAAACTTGGGCTCCGAGCACCTAAGGCTGCAGAGAAGTCAATCATTCTCATCATTGAGAATCCCACTCAGGTATTTACCGAGAATGTCGCTCCTGTTTTTGGCGAACCTATTCTGCTCAATCTTCAAGGTGGCGGGATACGGGCGTTGAGCTATGATGCGATCCTTGGTGCTTTTCTGATTGTCAATGAAGTCGAAGACGAAGTTGGCTTCAAAACTTCGCAGCTATGGACTTGGAGCGGTCATCGCGATGATGAACCTATCCCAATCAACCTTCCGAATATCATAAACCTGAACAATGTTGAGTCTATCGACTCTATTATCATTAACAACGAGCCGCGCCTGCTATTGATGAGTGATGATGGTGACGCTAAGGCCGGGCAGCCCGCTAAATACCTGTTGCTCGACTATACGCAACTCGGCCCTGCTCCGTAATGGTAGCGCTTATTTGACCAGTTATCTGATAATGGCACACTACTCACTTGAGCGTATTCCGGGTCACCCTCTTTGAAAGGCCAAACTCATTTTTTATATCAAGCTCGTTATCGTATGACTCGTAAACACTGTGGAAAATGCATCACACTTATCCGCAATCCAGAAAAAACAGCTTGTAACTGTTTTTTCTGGATTCCGTGTCAAGCATGTGCTGACCCTGGATCGGAGTCCGGGGTGGCGGATTCAGTGCACGGAATAACTGGTCTACTATAGGGGTACTTTTACGCAACAAGCCTGCAAATGCATAACGGGTTAAGTTTTTTTCTTAAACGTGCTGGCCACCGTTGATGTGAATCTCAGTGCCGGTAACATAACTGGATTGGGGTGAGCAAAGCATATAAATCATTGACGCGACTTCTTCCGGCCTTCCTAAACGTTGTAAGGGGATCTTTTTGACTAGATCTTCGGTGCCCGGGGAGAGGATAGCAGTATTAATTTCACCTGGGGCAATAGCGTTGACCCGGATACCATACTGACCAAAATCAGATGCCATTTCCCGGGTAAGTGCCGCTAAAGCCGCTTTAGAGGTCGCATAGGCAGCGCCGGCAAATGGATGTACACGCAAGTCAGCAATGGAGGTGACATTAATAATCGAACCCTCAACTTGTTTTAAATCATTAATCAAACCACGCGCCAGCATGATCGGCGCGAAAAAATTGACCTGATAAACATGCTTCCAGGTATCAAAATCTGTAGTTAAAGTATTCAGCCTATCACCCTGCTCATTTTTAGGTGATATGCCGGCATTATTTACCAGCGCGTTAAGTGGCGCACCATTGAGGCGTTCACGCATTACCTTAATGCCGCGGCGAATATCATCAGGGTCACTTAAGTCAATTTGGATATGGTCTTCTTCGCCGGCATCCCAGGGGCAATCCTCGGGGAAAGGCTGTCTGGAACAGGTAATCACCCGCCAGCCGGCACTGGAAAACCGCTTCACCGTAGCATGACCGATGCCGCGGCTGGCACCAGTGAGAATCAATGTCTTTCGGATTTGTTGTTCTGGCATGGTTATTTGATCTGGTAACCGGGCACTTCCGGATCGTGATTAAATTGATGGTCAACAAATGCTTTTATAACATAAATCATGGTCGCAATAATGCCCCAGGATAAACCCACCACCACCCCGGCATCTAAAATTCCACGCCAGGGCTGAGGCAGGCGTTGAAAAATGATCACCAAAATAACAATCATGATTGTGAGTAAAATTGCACTGATTCGACGACGTTTAGGTGCATCAAAAAACCCCATACAAAATAATGGCGCCAATAACAATTGATAGGGTTTGGCATGTGCACACAAGTATTTTGCCCTGGCTGCTACACGCGGTGAATAACTTGCCTGAAAACCTTTATAACCCTCACTATAAGCCATAAAGCCTATGTTCAGGGCGAACGCCAGCCAATGATACCAGGCAAATGAAAAATCAAATGCCTCGATAGACTTGGGGAACAGCCGAATCACGGCATACATCAGCAGCAGAATAAATCCACCAATGCCCCAAATGGCTGCAATACGTTTCATGGGTTTAGCCACGCATCCTAATTATGAATAAAG
Source organism: Arenicellales bacterium (assembly GCA_028284225.1). Taxonomy (GTDB): domain Bacteria; phylum Pseudomonadota; class Gammaproteobacteria; order Arenicellales; family JAHEKD01; genus JAHEKD01. Next base: position 121,322 of record JANQSD010000022.1, on the reverse strand, counting down.
ACTTCCTTCACAAGCATGCCCCAGCAAGGGTACAAACTCAAAATGATAAGGTTAATTATGCTATAACGCCGAATATATGCAACGTGCTTATTTTTATTTGATTCTGACCAACCTGCTATGGAGCGGTAACTTCATTGTAGGGCGCGCTACCCATGCCAGCATTGGGCCGTTAACCCTTTCAACCGGGCGCTGGTCGTTAGTTGCGTTATTACTCACGCCCTGGTTATTCAAGGTCATCTCAGAAAGAAAGCTTAACGGACACGAGTGGTTCAGGCTCAGTGTTATGGCTATTATCGCTGTCGGTATTTACAACACTTTTATTTATATTGGCCTGCAGTATACGGCTGCACCAAATGGCGTTTTATATAATTCAACTATCCCGTTTTATATCATTTTGCTCAATTGGCTAATTTTTAGTCAAAAACTTGGAATTCGAGAATTTTTCGGCATTCTGCTATCCGCCCTGGGTGTTATTTTCCTGGTCAGCAAGGGACAGACATCAACTCTACTGAATCTTGAGTTTAGCCAGGGCGACATTTGGATCATCATTGCTACATTTTGTTGGGGGCTTTATACCGCATTTTTACCACATTGGCGGCCACAGCAATTGAGCGGGTTAGAGTTCTTATCGGTATTAGCAATGATCGGCATTATTCCATTAATCTTCGCCAGACTTATTAATCCCTTTAGTGAGCCTGCATTTGACTGGACCAGTCTGAATATTATCGCTGTTATCTATGTCGCGGTTGCCGCTTCTATCCTGGCTTGGTTTTGTTTTAATGAAGGGGTAAAACTGATAGGCCCGGAAAAAGCCGGTCAATCGATTCATCTTATGCCGGTTTTTGTCTCCATCATGGCCTACTTTTTTCTGGGTGAAAAATTGTATGGTTATCACTTAATCGGCGCCGGACTAATTCTTGCGGGGTTGTTGGTTGCTAATAAATTGTCTTTGTTTAAGCCAAATGACACTACTAAATAATGAACCTTCAACTACTATATCTCTTACCGTCGCTCCCGCAGTCTGTCCGTGCGTAGGCGGGGAACGTGGGAGTCCAGAATTAACCCATGCTAGATTCCCGCCTTCGCGGGAATGACGTAAAAAAGATATTAAATTGATTTACAAACTAATAGCAAAAACCTTCTTAAGATTCTTTCGTCCAGTCTGTGTAACTTCAACTACCCGACTGTTCTTTTTTTGCTTGATCCACTTCAGGCTCACTAATTTATCGCAAATCGCGGCACCTAAGGCACCGGCCAGATGCGGTTGGCGCTCGCTCCAATCAAGGCAGGTTTGGCTAAATTTACGGCGCTTTGCCCTGGCCTTATCGATATCGATACCTAACTCAGTCAGAAACGTTACTCCTGATTCAGTTAAGTCAAAGTTTTTACCTATCTCGATAATGCTGCCATTATTGACCAGTGCCTGAGTAATCTTAATGCCTAATGTACCAGCCAGATGGTCATAACACATACGGCCGTTTCTTAGATTTTGATCCTTAGGGCCGGGACGATAAGGTCGCTTGATTTTCGCGGTAGTAACGACTTGCAAGGCTTCAAGAGCGGCTGCAACGTTTTCATTAGCTAAACGATAATAACGATGCCGGCCCTGTTTTTCCACAGTGACTAGTTCGCCGTGGACTAATTTTGCCAGATGTGCACTGGCGGTTTGAGGTGTAATACCGGCAACATGCGCTAACTCGGTGGCTGTACGTGCACGCTTATCCATTAATAAACACAACATGCTGGCCCTGGCGGAGTCACCAATTAAAATCGCAACACCGGCGACGTTAGGATCTGCATTCATACTTCGATGATAAACGAACTATAAAATAACTTCAATGGCCTATAATTAACTCTACAGATGGTTTGACCTAAAGTTAACTTTAGCTTGTAACATGCAAAAATAACAACTTGTTAGTAGAAGCACTTATGAATCAGAGTTTAATCAAGGAATACGCCCTACTCGGCTTGCTTTCATTTTTCTGGGGTGCTTCCTATCCATTAATAAAAATTGCGGTAGCTTCGATTCCGCCATTATCAGTTGTCAGCATCAGGGTCACTATCGCGACAATATTGCTGTTAGGAATTTGTCTGGCACGAAAGGAATTACCACCTAAAAACTCAAAAACTTCGATTAAATTGCTGATTCAATCCTGCCTGAATTGCATTTTTCCCTGGACTTTATTAGCCTGGGGTCAGCAATATGTGGACAGCTCAGTGGCTGCCATCCTTAACTCTACTACTCCTGTTTTCGTATTTTTACTTACCTATTTTTGGATTAAGCACGAAGCGACTTCTGCCAAAAAGGGCTGGGGTGCAGCAATTGGATTATCGGGCGTGATTTTAATCATCGGTGTCGAATCGTTATATGGTCTTGGCGAAAACATTATTGCCCAACTCGCTATCATATTGGCAACTGTCTGTTATGCCGGTGCAGCCATTTATGGAAAATCGTTTACCGGCATATCCCCGTTAGCTACTGCATTTGGAACGCTGTTAGTTGCAACCCTGGTCATGTTGCCAATTACTTTTATCATTGAACAACCCTGGACTTTAGAGCCGGAATTATCATCTGTTTTAGCTGCAATCACTTTGGGGTTATTCTCAACCGGCATTGCTCTGGTTATCTATTTCAGGCTGCTGAAAACACTAGGTTCTTCAGGCACGACCAGCGTGAGTTATTTGCGCACTATTGTGGCTGTCCTAATTGGAATCCTAATTCTTGGTGAAACCCTATCACTCAGTGTCTTCATAGGTATAGGCTTAGTTTTCATAGGGGTGATTTTGCTGACCACACAAGCCTCAAAAGCTTAAAGTCTGTTGCCCACTGCTAGAACCATGTCCGATTTTGGCTAGCATTACATTGAACCCGCTAATAATATAGTTTCTTTTATGTTTAATGCATCAATGGAACTTAATCAAGCAACCTGTAAACAAGCCTGGCTGTCAAAAGATGCACGCTTTGATGGCAAATTTTTTATCGGAGTTAAGACAACGGGCATTTATTGCCGACCGGTGTGTCCGGTGAAACTGCCCAGCTTCAAGAATGTGACTTTTTTCAAGACTGCTGCCCAGGCAGGCGCTAACGGTTATAGACCCTGCTTGCGCTGCCGTCCAGAAACATCGCCCGGCACACCGGTGTGGTCCGGAACGTCATCCACGGTTTCGCGTGCTTTACGCTTAATCGCCGACGGTGATCTGGATGAAAAGGACTTAGCAGCCTTTGCTGGCCGTCTTGGTATTTCCGAGCGTCATTTAAACCGACTTTTTAATCAGCACCTGGGTGCTTCTCCTATTGCTGTTGTACAAACCCATCGGTTACATTCAGCCAAACGCTTAATTGATGAAACAACCCTGCCTATGACACAGGTAGCGATGAGTTCCGGCTACAGCAGCTTACGTCGATTCAATGATCATATTAAGCAGACCTATGGCCTTACCCCTTCTCAACTAAGAAAAGTCAAATCAACAAAACGCCAAGCGCTACATCGTGACTCGTATGTGTTCAAACTACCCTATCGACCACCTTATAACTGGCAGTATTTATTAGATTTTTTGTCTAAACGAGCTACACCCGGTGTAGAAAACGTTGTTGATGACAACTACACTCGTTCTATCGGCACACCAACTGCGCCAGGTTCAATTCGAGTGAGTTGTGACCCGGACAAATATCAGCTGATTTGTGAAATCCAATTATCAACACCTGCAGATTTATTTATTGTCATAGAAAAAGTAAAACGCATCTTCGACCTTGGTGCGGACCCACAGATCATACTGACGGGCTTAAAAACAGACAAAACACTCTGGTCCATTGTCAAGAAAAACCCGGGAATGCGAGTACCGGGTGCCTGGGATGGTTTTGAAATTGCGGTAAGAGCCATTGTCGGTCAACAGATTTCAGTGGTTGGCGCTACTACCGTCATGGGTAAGATCGTGCAGCAATACGGCAACAAACTGCCGCAAAAATCGGCAACCGAATTCCTATTCCCGACTCCGGAAATCCTGGCCAAGCTTGACATTGAAAGTTTGCCCATGCCCAAAGCCCGAGCGGCCACTATTGCTCGTGTTGCCCAGGCTGTTGCTGCAGGCAAATTGAATTTTAATAACAATCAACAGCCCGAACAGATGATTAAACAACTATTATCGATTAAAGGCATCGGCCCTTGGACTGCGCAGTATATTGCCATGCGCGCACTGGCCCATCCGGATGCTCTGCTGGAAGGTGATTTGGTGCTGGAGAAAAAAGCCGCCCAACTTTATGCTAAGGGCGATAGAATAAAGACTGCTAAGCTGCTTGAGTATGCTGAAAACTGGCGACCCTGGCGTGCATACGCGGCTATGCATATTTGGAATTTAACCTAAACTATAAGGTATGTATTACATCTATCATAAGACGCCCATCGGCAACATTTTCATCGCCGGTGATGGCAAAGTCATTAAACAGATGAGCTTCCCCGAAGGCTCGAAACAACGTCGCCCCCAACCTGACTGGCAACAAACCAAGCAGCCATTCAAGCGGGCTATAAAGCAACTCGACCATTATTTCCAGGGTAAACTCAAAACATTCGATCTGCCGCTGGACCCGGATGGTACTGAATTCCAACAGCAGGTCTGGAAAGCACTGTTAGACATCCCTTACGGTGAAACCACCAGTTATGGTGAGTTAGCACAAACCATAGATCGACCCAAAGCTTCGCGTGCAGTTGGTGCTGCCAACGGCGCTAATCCGATCCCGATTGTTATTCCCTGCCATCGTGTGATTGGTTCTACTGGAGCACTTACCGGCTTTGGCGGAGGTTTACCGACTAAACAATGGTTGCTGGCACACGAGCAAAGTCATCTGCCTAAATCCAAACGGGCTGCGCAACAATATCAGTTTGATTTTTGATCTCACCCCTCCTAGCCTCCCCTGAGAGGGGAGGAATTTCGTTCTCCCCCTTCCAGGGGGAGTTAGAGGGGGTCAAAATGCAGCCAGCAACCACGCCAACCCAATCAGCACAATAACCACTACCCCATAAGCTTTCTGGGCAGTATTATCGATGGGAAATTTTGAGTTGAATGTTGCAACTAACCCACCTATTACCAAACCACCGACAAACCCCCATAAATGTGCGCCAATGTCGGTATTCTCACCAGAAGTTCCGGTGAATGCCAGTAACGCAATACCACCAAAAATAGGACCCAGGCGTTTAGACCAGGATAGCTGCGAAAAGTATTTCATCCTCCAGACATAAGCACAAAGCACACCAAGTATGGCAAATACGGCGGTGGATGCACCAATGCTAAAGTGCGTCGATCCTTGCATATAAATATTGATGGCATTACCAAGAATACCACCGCCAAACATCGATAAGCCGGCCAGGCCATAACCCAGATAACGCCCGGCAAAATACAGGAAAAACAGGCCAAATCCGATGTTTGATAGTAAGTGCTGCCCGCTGGCATGCAAGGTTAATGCTGTAGCCAGGCGCCAGATTTCACCGGCATAAATCTGCTGGCTGTCGATTCGACCCTGGGTATACCAGTCAACGCCAAATAGTCCAAAACCTGCAGCAGCACTGACCAGGCTGAGTAGCAAAAAGTAGCCGGCTAATCCTGGAATTGGATTTAAATAGCGAGTCGCTGATGTTGATGGCGGCGGTGCATTGATAATATTTTCATCAACATAGGCATTCATTTCTACTCGTGCCTGCTCGGCAAACCTTGACTCGACAATCAAGCCATAACCATCTTCAGTCGTTAAGATTTGCGAATCAATTCCTCTGGATTGCAAAACAAACTGACGATCTGCACAAACTTGATAAGCCTGATGAGAAAAAACAATTGAATACGAACCATTCATCATCATTAGATGGGGATGCAAAGCAAGATATAAATATAGCGATTGATGAAAAAATAAACGATCTATTATACTGCTGTGTTATTAAGTCCCCAGAAAACATGATTACTCAAGAGTTGTATGATGAAAATTAACGGTAGTTGCCATTGTGGCGCCATCCTCTACGAGGCTGAGTTAGACGAAAAATCTGTTGGAATTTGTCATTGTACTGATTGTCAGGCCTTATCAGCATCTGCTTTTCGGACAATTGGGGTGGTGCAGGCCGAAAATTTTAATCTACTCAAGGGGAATCCTAAGATCTATGTCAAAACGGGTGAAAGCGGCAACTTAAGGCAACAAGCCTTCTGTGATAACTGTGGCTCCGGGATTTATTCTTGTTCTGCAAGCGAAAAACCCGAAGCATACAACATTCGTATGGGCACAGTAGAACACCGATCTGAATTACCGCCTCAATTTCAAATCTGGTGCAGCTCTGCACAACCCTGGCTACCGGCTATAGATACATCTGTGAAATTAGATAAACAATAAAACCTACCATCAGTTAGCTAGGATGCTCTGATGATCGTCAGGCCCGCTGCCACAATGAGTACCATTCCTACTATGCTTCGTCCATCAGGCGTCTCTGCAAAAAACACTAATCCCCAAATAACACTGAATACCAGATATGAATAATCAAATGAAGCAATAATTTGTGACGGGCCGTTCTGGTAGGCGATGGCAGCAAACCAGCTACCTAAAATAATAACAACCCCTAATGCGGACATTACTAACCAACCCTGTGCATCCAGCACTCGCCAATTACCTAACAAAAATGTATTGGATTGCCGGGTTACATCATCAAGCTCTAAAACTGTTAACAACATTGTTGCGATTAATCCCATAACGATAAACATTACGTTTAAGCTTAACGACAAGATTTTTGGACTTTCATCGATACATTTAGTGCGAGTAAGAATCATTGCAATGGCATACAGAATAGCTGCAAGCAGCGGAAGAAACATATAAATGTTTAAGGCATTTGTAGTCGGGCGAACAATGATTAAAACACCGACAAATCCTGTGATGATTGCGGCCCAGGATTTGTAACTCACTGAATCCTGGGTAAACCAGGCCGAAAACAAAGTGATAAAAAGTGGAATAGTGTAATAAATCGCGGCTGCTACTGATAAATCAATATGAGGTAAGGCTGCGTAATAAGCTACCCACATGCAGCCCAGCAACAGGCTCCGTAACGCAACCCATTGAATCGATTTGGGTATTAAAGTTAATGACGGTTGAGTCAGTTTAATGATCACTATCAGTATCGGCAACGCGATCATTGATCTGACAACATACATTTGCCATAAAGGTACGGCAATACTGTATGACTTGATTATTGCGTCCCCAATTGATAACGAAAAAACAGCTACTAATATTGAAAAAATGCCAAGTTTCAGATTGTCTGTGTTTGACCCAATAGATTTTTCCATTTAATATTTGACTCTTGATAACATAATCTATAATTAAGTTTAGTTTTTATTTTTCCTTAATAAAATTGATAAATATTTTAAAATACATAATTTTAAGTAATGAATAAATTCAGAAAAACATTGCCACCTTTAGCCAGCCTGCTGCCGTTTGAAGCTACCTCACGGCTTGGCAGCGTAACAAAAGCCGCTGAAGAACTGGGGTTAACACAGGCAGCAATAAGCCGGCAGATTAGATTACTTGAAGACAATCTGGGCACAAAACTGTTCACCAGAAGAAATCGGGCTGTTTACTTAACCGACCAGGGCATTGAATTTACTAATGCTGTCTCAAGTGCACTCGAAACATTATCTGCCAGCACTACAAAATTGCGTGAAGTCTATAAGCCCAACGAAATATTACTTTTTGCGCAACTTTGCGAAGGTCTTTATTGGCTAATGCCACGACTATCGACGTTTTATCAGCAGCATCAAAATATAGAAGTTAAAGTATCTGTTTCAACCCTGCCCGTCACCGAATCACAGGATTATTTCGATGTGGCCCTGCAAACGTCCACCCGAAAAAGCGGTGATTGTGAATTAGCGTTCACTGCTGCTGATGAAGTCTTCCCGGTGTGCAGCCCAAAGTATCTGGGCCAACAAGATTATCCCTTGCCAATCGACGAGTTACCGAACTATCAACTGTTGCATCACAAAGTTCACCCTCAAGACTGGATAGAGTGGGACGAATGGCTTGAGCGGATTAGAATCCCATTGCAGGTTGGCTACCAAGGCATCATCTATGACAGTTACCCCATGATGATTCAATCTGCAATCGAGGGTCATGGCATCGCCCTGGCCTGGCGGCAAACAACTAATCAGCTAATACAAACAGGCCAGTTATTAAGGCCGTTCAAAGAAAGCCTGATCCTACCCGAAGGTTTATCTGTGTATCTGCACCCAGCATGCAAACCACGGGCTGAATTAGACATATTCATGGATTGGTTACATGATGAGCTAACGGCGCAATAGCGTTTTCCAAGAGTTTTCTAAACAAAATTCAAGTTAGAGTAAGCTTAAGTTCTGTCTTGACGGCAGCTGATTAATTCAATATAGTTGTATAATACAACTGTATTGAACTCACTGGCTATGCAACAAGAATTGTCATCACTGGTCTCAGATGTAAGGCTTGCCTCGCGTAACCTCGTTCGCGAATTCGGTTTTATGAATAAAACAATGGCCGGCACTGATCTTTCTGCCTCAGCCGTTCACGCTATTATTGAAATCGGAAGGTCTGAAGGTCTATCAGCATCAGCGCTGTGCGAATTATTGTTACTGGAAAAATCGACAGTTAGCCGCCTGGTCAAATCACTACTGGAAAGACAAGAAATAACTGAACGACGATCCAAGCAAGATACACGAATAAAGTATCTTTATCTTACCGACAAGGGCAGAAAAACATTACGCGTTATTGATCACTATGCAGAGAAACAAGTGTCAGCGGCTCTTAGCCAACTGAGCACATCCTCTCAGCAATGCGTTTTAAAGGGCTTACAACAATATTCGACTGCATTAAGAGCAAGCTCCAGCCAATCAGAATTTAACCCGTCTAACCACATAATCAACATTAAAAAAGGCTACACACCGACAATCCTTGGCCGCATCATCGAGTTAATGCACGCCCACATGAATCAACAATATGGATTTGGTCGAAAGTTTGAAACCAGAATTACAGGGGATATTGCTGAATTCTTTAGCCGTATTGACTCACCGCAAAATGAAACCTGGCGCGCTGAGACCGGCGGGCGAATTATCGGCAGCATATCCATTGACGGTGAAGATTTAGATGAGGGCATTGCTCATTTACGCTGGTTCATTGTAAGTAACACAATGCGAGGCGCTGGAGTCGGTGAGTCATTGCTAACCCGTGCACTTGATTTTTGTGATAAACATGGATTTGAACAAACACATTTGTGGACAGTGAAAGGCTTGGACGCAGCACGCAAGCTTTATGAGAAACATGGTTTTGTCCTGGCTGAAGAATATTTTGGTGATCAATGGGGTACAAATATCCTCGAACAAAAATTTGTCAGACAGAGCTTGCAGAAAATCACGCCTTATTAAAAATCGACAAGTAATCTACCGCCCGGTTTTCATTGGAAACATGAAGCACGACAAGTTGCTCGAGCTTGACGTGGGTATGTTTAGCATGTTTTTTTGCATGCCAGAAAACAGCACGCAGACGCTCCTGTTCGTGATCAGTAATCATGACAAATTGATCCGGCCTCATGGCTTCAATAGCAGTTTGTTCGAGATTGGCCTGGCGGACTGAATCTGACCAACTGCCGGAGTGTTCACCACATAACATGACATACAACGCACCTGCTGTTACCAGCCAATTACTTATCTGCTGCTGGCGTTCATCGCTGACTTGATTTTCGATGGCTATTACTGCCTTGAAGGGGGCAAACTCAGAAATATCGGGCAGTTCATTAGCTTCGGTGATTTGGATATATTCCATTAGTTAATTATAGTCACTCCAGTCAATTCATGTGTCGATAATCGACAGCTTTTCTGGATTCCCGCCGTAGCCCGTGCTGAATACTGAATCAAGTTCAGCACAGGCTTTGATTCAGTACGGGAGTGACGAACAAAATGCTTAAAGACTTGTGCTAATAAATATCTAGCAACAGGACGTCTTTCCCCGGCAACAGCAAGAAGAGGATATTTTTACGTCGGATCGAGCTAAAGCTAAATCCAGCCGTTGTTTGACTAAAGCTGACTTGGTCGATTCGCCCGAGTTACTCAGGCATTCATAGAACCCATGCAAACTCCAGACATTGTCAGGATGCTGGGCAGCGCGGATGACCGTATCATCCAGGCCCAGGTCAGCTCGATAAACCTGCTCGGCTTCTTCAACTTGACCTTGCTCCATCAATAATGCACCTAGCGCGTGTCGTGGAGGATGCATCCAGGGCCAGGGTTCACTGTAATGAAGATTATCGTCAAGCATTACTGCTTCACGCAGAAATTCGAATGCTGATTCGTGATTTCCTTTGTGATATTCGAGCTCACCATTTAACATTTGCCTGGCCACGGCAAGGATATTCAGTGCCGGGTTATTAAAGAAATAACGTCCTTGGGGCATGTTTGCACATGCCGATTCGAACGCCTGTTTTTGCTGTTCTGCTTCAGCAATCTGACCTAACGTCGCATGTGCAACACCTTTAGCATAGTGATGCATAGCTGTGGTGACAGGATACAAATTGGCATCTTCCGGCATGGGTTCATCAATAATCTGTTGCCAAAGGCCGAATCTGACCAATACGTGCATACGCATCGAGTAATAGCCTTCCAATGTCATAGACATGTATGGTTTATCAATACTAAGCACTTGTCTGGTGACAATACGAGTAATTTCATTGGCTGCATCGATGGCCGGTTGATATAAACCACACATCATGGCTGCATGCATCTTCATATGCAGATCATGGCAAATAGCGGTAGTGTAGAATTTCATCACGCCTGCATAAGCTAAATATTTACGATCAGCAATAATTGCTTTTTCACTTACAGCCAATGCATCAGAGTACATACCGCAAAGACCATAAATATGAGCGGGCATGTGATGAAGGTGACCACCCTCAGGTTGGATATCTCTGAGTGCATCAGCTGATACCATTGCCCTTTCAGGCTGCCCGGACATCTCCCAGATGTGAATATTTAGATGATGAATACCCGGATGTGGATCTAGATTTTTTTCGGCAGCCATTGCCATTGCTTTGTCCAGCACATCAATGACCTCCAAAGTATCAGCACCTTGCATCACCTCTCCAGTGTGCAGATCCCACATATTCCATGGAGTACGTGTCATCATGGCTTCACAAAATAATGCCACAACATCAACATCTTGCGGGAACCGCCGGTAAACTTGGCGCATTGCGGCAGCGAAATCATCATCCCATTGTCGATAAGTATCCATACATTTAGGCTGATTACACTGAAACCGTTTAGTCAAGGCATAGATCAGTGCTTGCTCTGCCTGCGAAGCCTGCTCAATATTTTCCAGCGCCTTTTGTAATTGACTGTGACAATAGTCGAGCATTTCTTGTTCTTCGTGTTGACTGAACATTTCCCAAGGCATGTTATAAAACGGCCCGGATGCATAGGCAATGCCCCAATACGCAATCGCACAATTCGGATCAGCCTCGACAGCTTTTCGAAAACAAAAAGTGGATTCTTCTTGATTGAATCCATAAAGCCAGTTCAGCCCACGATCAAACCAGATCTGTGCTTGTGGTGACGCTGTGTTGATCGGCCGCGAGTGCGCACCAAGATCAAAATACTCTCTTGTGTCCAATATCTAAACCTCCCAGAGGCAGAAAATATTACATTTATATGACGATTAGCAAGTAATATATTTGACTTAATATTTAACCATATGGTCAAATATTAATATGACACTGAATGAACAACAATTAGATAGGGTTTTTCAGGCACTTTCGGACACGACCAGACGCAACATATTGCTGCGCATTCGTGAGCAGGATCAAACAGTAAATGCGATTGCCGGTGAATATAAAATGAGCCTGCCTGCCGTATCCAAGCATTTGAAAGTGCTGGAAAATGCGGGATTGATCAGTCGAATAAAGCAGGGCCGCAAACGATTATGCCATGTTGAACCGAAAATGCTGGATGATGCACTGGCCTGGCTGGAGTTTTATCAGTCCTTCTGGAATGAACGCCTGGACAACCTCAAAGAATTGTTGGAACAAAAAGCAACCCCTGACAAAAAGGAGTAATCGTGAACGACTCACAAATTAAACTGGTCATTAATAAAGAAATTAATGCTCCCGTGGAACAGGTCTATCAAGCCTGGACCGACCCTGAAATCATTAAACAATGGTTTGGACCCGGCCCGATCATGACTGTACCCAGAGCGGAAGTTGATCTTAAAGTTGGTGGTGAATATTTAATTCATATGCACAATCCCGAAGAGAACTCCGACCATATCGTAGGTGGCCAGTATGAAGAAATAATTCCGAACAAAAAGATAGTGTTTAATTGGAAATGGCAAGATGGCGTAGACCGCACCCAAGTGACGATTGACCTTCACGCAAAAGGCGACAACCAAACTCTGCTCACTTTGACTCACCGTGGATTTAGTCAGCAGGAATTCGCCGATAAACATAATCAAGGCTGGACAGGCTGCCTGGCCGGTTTGGATACTTATTTTGCTTGAGGATCTCAACATGAAGTTGTATTACAACCCCTTGTCCACCTATTCCCAGAAAGTTTTACTGGCCTTTCATGAAACCGGAATCGAGTTCGAACCCGAAGTATTAAACATGTTTGATGAACAGGTCAGGGCAGATTTTCGAAAAATTTACCCAATCGGGAAAATTCCTTTATTAATTTTAGAAAACGGTCATCCGATTCCTGAATCGACAATTATTATTGAGTATTTAAATAGTGTTAGTGAAGGGGTGAAGTTAATACCGGACGACCCGACAGAAGCAAGAAAAACCAGATTTCTTGATCGCATGTACGACCTATATTTAAACAACCCTATCGGCACCAAGTTTTTTGAATTACGCAAACCACAAGACGAACAAAACCCCAAAGTGCTTGCTGAAGCAGACGAAAAAATAAACATCATGTACGACAACATGGAAAATAATTTCTCTGACAAAACCTGGAACCGTGGGGAGAGGTTTACTATGGCAGATTGCGCTTGTATTCCAGCTTTATTCTACGCTCAGCAGATTGCACCTTTCTCTGATAAACCGCGCATTCAGGCATTTTGGGAAAGAGCTTGCGAACGTGAGTCAGTGCAAAAAGTTCAGCAAGAAGTAAAACCTTATCTGGAAGCTATGAATAATAGTTAGTTAAGAAGATGATTTTCCCGGATACCGGATCAGGTCCGGTACAAGTTTATTCCGAGGTCTTAAAATAATCTTAGCCACACTCGGCTTGCTTGGTTATTATAAAAATAAATTTAAAATCAGTTTACCAATGGATATAGAACAACTCTGGTCAGAGTATCGAACCAGCTTAAAAGCATTTCTGCAGGCTAGAGTCTCCAATCCAGCAGATGTTGATGATTTACTTCAGGATATTTTAATTAAAGCCTATAAAAACCTTGACTCTGTAAATTCAAAATCAAGTCTAAAGTCATGGCTATTTCAGATTGCTAACCATACTGTTATCGATTTTTATCGTAAAAACAGAACATTTGATACGCTAAATCCCGATCAACTTAAGCACGATGATCAGGCGGAAAATATTGAACAGGAATTGTCTCGATGCGTGGAACCGTTTATTAAGGCACTACCCAAACAAACTTGCGAGCTGTTGACAGCAATTGATTTAAATGGAGTGTCTCAAAAAGACTGGGCAGCCAAACACGGCATGAGTTATTCAACATTAAAATCACGTGTCCAAAAAGGTAGACAACAACTACGCGAGTTATTCGAAGACTGTTGCCGATTTTCCTTAGATCAGCAAGGTCATGTCATTGATTACGAATCCAAAATAAAAAACTGCAAAAATTGTTAAATACTAATCGTCTTTTCCAATCCACTCTCGTCTTATAGGTTGAGTAATCATGAGACGAAAGAATGATCAAAGTAATCAGTTTTAAAATCTGCCCTTTTGTACAGCGCGTAACTGCGTTACTTGAAGCCAAAAGTATTCCTTACGAAATTGACTACATCAGTCTGAACGATAAACCACAGTGGTTCCTGGATTTATCCCCCAATGGCCAGGTTCCTGTTTTAATTACCGATTCAGGCCACGCTTTATTTGAATCCGATGCGATTGTCGAATACATTGATGAAATTAGTCCTCCCTTAGAACAAAATCTGACACCCGAGCAGCGTGCGCAAGATCGGGCCTGGAGTTACCAGGCCAGCAAGCATTATCTAATTCAATGTAGCGCACAGCGAAGCCCCGACAAACAAACATTGGTACAACGAGCCGAAAAACTGAACCGGTTATTTACAAAGGCGGAAAAAAAATTGGGTGATGAGCCTTATTTTAAGGGCCAACCAATAAGTAATGTTGATATTGCCTGGCTACCCTTGCTTCATCGAGCTGAGATAATTAAAAGGCATTCTTGCCACGACTTTCTTAAAGACTATCCCAATGTCAAAAAATGGCAATTCGAATTACTGCGAACCGGACTAGCTGAAAAATCAGTTGCTAAAGATTTCGAAGATAACTTCATCGGATTTTATTTGTCTGACAGCACTTATTTAGGCTCAAGAAGAAACTGTACCGTTGCGAATAAGATTAGCGAAACGTGTTGTGGTTGAGAGTAACTTCTCATTTTCACTTACATTTTTTAAATATAAATGAATCCACATTCAAACCAACTGGAGATTCATTATCATCATCTTGAGCTTTATTTTGTAGTGCAAACAAACCGGATTGAAATTCTTTATCATCGAGTCTGGCGACAAAGGAATCTGCTTTAAGGGCTATTTTATCGGCAAAAGCCTGCCAGCTAGGTGAAATTTCCTCCCATGCAGTTTGATGAGCCAATAGTTCAAAGCCCGTTGATCGATGTGTGTTTATTAATTGCTCACGTGAAATAAGTTGAGATTCAATAATTGAACGAATAGATGGAAATATGTCCAGGTAGGGATAAGTTGAAATTTCATTTATAAATGTATTTCTGATGCAAACCGTTGCATCCTTTTTCAGGATTCGATAACACTCACGTGCTGTTTGCTTTGGATTTAGCAAATGATGAAGCACCATCGACATGAAAATCATGTCAGCTGAATTTTCAACAAGAGGTAGACGCTCTGCACCGGCTTGCTCGAAGCGAATCGTTTCACCATTGTATTTGGCGCTGGCCTTGGCCAGCATCTTTTCCGACGGGTCGATGCCGACTACGCTGGCATCAAAATACTCAGTCAATGCTCCTGAAAAACGCCCGGTTCCACAACCCAGATCAACGATATTAGTGATCTCATCTACAGGTAAATTTTCAGCAAAGAATTTAAGCGCTTGATGCTTTTTATGTTGACTGATCTCACGACCTGCATCATAAGCCGAGGGAATATCAGAATGATCGTAATCCACGACAACAAAAACTTGTGCTAATCCTTACTCTTTTTAGTACCAAGTGACGCAAACTCTGTCATCATTTTTTGGAACTGCTCGAGGCCTTGCATACCTAAAGGTAAATAGCGCTCCATAAAGGCTTGTGGATCTGTCATGGTATTAATTTCTTCTTGCATCTTATCTTTAATTTGATCCATTAAATCCTTTTGCATTTTTTCGACTTCTGGCAAACCCATTAATTTACGGGCTTCTTCAGGTTTAAGATCAATTTCGATTTTGACTTTCATGTCGTTTATTTACATTAGAAAACGTCACTATAGCATCAATTTGATTCAGGGCTCGATTTAAAAAACGGGATTAAAAATACGATACAGGCGATTAAAAAGAACAGCCCGCCTAAAAAACCAAGTATGTCACCTGACCGTAAGCTGGTAGCAATAAAAAATAGTGCAGAAATAACAAACAGCATCCAGCCCCAAAGTTGGCATTTTTTCTCAAGTCGTTTGACTGATTTAGATTGATCGGCCATGATGACTGCAGCTATTTATGCAAATCATGGATATTAACAATTCACCTGATTACTGACAAACGAGTTTTCGCTTAACAGGTTTTCCAGCTATTATTACCAGTCTTAGAGACAAATAGTTAACTCATGACTAAACTTACTCATTTTGATAGCGACGGCAAAGCCCACATGGTTGATGTCAGCGAAAAAGACATTAGCCATCGCATGGCCCTGGCTGAAGGGCGAATTAGTATGCGGGCTGAAACCCTGGACCAAATCACTGAAGCAAAACATAAAAAGGGGGATGTGTTGGGTATTGCGCGAATTGCCGGCATCATGGCAGCAAAAAAAACCTCGGAACTCATTCCATTGTGCCATCCTATTATGCTGACCAAGGTTAGTGTTGATTTTGAAATCGATAAGCCGGGTTCTAGAGTTAAATGCATAGTTGTTACTAAAACGGCTGAACGAACCGGTGTAGAAATGGAAGCCCTAACTGCAGTGAATGCGGCATTGCTAACCATTTACGATATGTGTAAAGCGGTTGATCGTGGCATGGTGATTAGTGACATTCAACTGATGGAAAAATCAGGCGGGAAATCTGGAGATTGGAAACGATAATGATTGAGTTAGTCGCTGCTTTGAACAGAGTTTTAGATCGAATTATGGTGAATGTCCTATTTTTCATCTCCTTTCAGGGAAGGTTAGGTGGGGTGATTTCAAAATCAAGAGGTTTCACCCTATGAGCGAAACTGTCATACGTGATCCTAGCTGCGAATCTGATTTCGACCCAAACTCCTTGCCCGTCGCTGAAGCACTCGCTCGTATCCAACAGATTGTTGCTCCAATAACTATAACCGAGCAGGTTGATTTAATCGCTTCGTTAAATCGTGTGCTGGCCTCTAATGTACTTTCACCGGTGAATGTGCCGAACCATACCAACTCGGCAATGGACGGCTATGCGGTACGTTTTGAAGACATTATTGAAAACCCGGTAACCAAGCTTGCTTTAGTCGGCAAAGCCTTTGCCGGGCATGCATACGAAGGTCGGCTCGAGCCCGGACAGGCTGTTCGTATTATGACAGGCGCCGTTATGCCTGACGGTGCCGATACAGTCATCATGCAGGAAGATACCGAGATAATTTCCCACCAGCAGATTAAAGTTGATAGCAACCACAAGCAAGGGCAGCATGTGCGTTATGCCGGTGAGAGCCTTAAACAAGGTGATGTAGCGCTTCAAACCGGACGACGACTGAATTCTGCCGACATAGGCTTACTGGCCTCCCTGGGCGTAGCCCAAATTGAGGTTTATAAAAAACCCACAATAGCTTTTTTTGCCACCGGCGATGAGGTAAAGCCGCTTGGGCAAGCGTTAGAACATGGCGAGGTTTATGATTCCAACCGCTATACCCTGAATTCCATGTTGGCCAGTTTGAATGTTGATATTCTGGATTTGGGAATCATTGGCGATGACCCTGAATTAACGGCCAAAACATTCAAGCAAGCGGCACAACATACCGATGCTGTCATTGTCTCAGGCGGTGCTTCTGTAGGGGAAGCCGATTATGTTCGCACGACATTAAACCAACTGGGAGAGGTCAGTTTTTGGAAACTGGCCATGAAACCTGGGCGACCACTGTCGTTCGGCACATTAGAAGATGCAATTTTCTTCGGCTTGCCAGGCAATCCCGTTTCTGTCATGGTCACATTTTATCAATTTGTACTGCCCGCATTAAAACGCCTTATGGGTGAAACTGATACCAGACCCAAACGTTTTTTAGTGCCTTGTGTATCAGAATTAAAGAAACGCCCAGGTCGCACTGAATACCAGCGCGGCCGACTGTTTTATGATGACGATATATTAAAAGTCGAATCAACCGGCCAACAAGGTTCGGGAATTCTAAGCTCCATGAGCAGGGGTGACTGTTTTATTGTTTTGCCTGACGACTGCGACGGTGTGGCAGCCGGCAACATGGTGGAAGTCGAACCTTTTTTTGGATTGATGTAAATCTTGAACACAGACACGATCGCACATCGAATCCATTGGGACAAAAAATATGCCCAGGGCAATACTCATGCGGCTTATAACCCAGACCCTGATCTGATCAAGCTTATTCACCATTTCCCCAGCTCAGGTTTAGCGCTTGATGTTGCTTGCGGCACCGGTCGCAATAGTTTTTTTATTGCTGACTATGGTCTTGATGTAGTTTGCCTGGATTTTAGCACCGAGGGCCTTAATTTTTTAAAGCAACATCGTTCATCTGAGCCGATTGCTAAAAAACTATTCCCCGTTCAGGCTGACTTGAGCAACACGCCTTTACCGGCCGCTACCTTTGACGCAGTTTTTGTTATCAGATACCTTGATCGAACCGCATTTAACTCTTACTTGCAAGCACTCAAGCCCAGTGGCTTATTATTTTTTAAGGCATTCAATATCAACCACTTAAACAGCAAACCCGACTTCAACCCAGACTATCTATTAAATAAACAGGAATTAATCAACGCTTTTAAAGATAATGAGATAATAACGACCAATGATTTAAATAATAATGAGGATGAGGAATCGATGATTTTAGTTCGTAAAAGTCAGGCTAAAAATGGCTGACCTGGAAAAAGACAAGGCCAAAGTTGCACGTGCGATAGCAGCAGATAATGATGTTATTCATGTTTTACGCTCAACTCACTCCAATCAAGCAGGTTTGATTTCATTAGCCGATCAAAAAGCAAATGTCATTATTGGTATCGTGGCAGTAACTCTAACTCTGTTGTTTACCAATACCACATTTTTGAAAACACTAAGCCAACCACTGATCACTATACTGTTTTTTTCTGTGTTGGCGGAGTTGCTTGCCTTGTTTTTTGCTCTGCTGGTGATGATGCCCAAATCAGCAAAAAAAGTCAGTCCCGGTCATATCGATACCATCGAAAACCCTCTATTCTTTGGCCATTTCACCCAACACAAAGAAAACGAGTACGTCAATTACATTATTGAAAACATTGATAACAACCTTGCCGCCAGGCAACACATGGCCAGGGATATTTATCAAACCGGATTGATATTAAAACGTAAATATAAATTCTTGAAATATGCTTATGCGTTGGCGGCCAGTGGTGTGGTGGTGTTTGTAGTTTTAGGTATTGTTTCAATGTCCACTTAGGATGGATAATTCATTAATATCACGCCTGCCGCAACGATGACTCCCGCACAAATTCTTCGAACAGCATTATCTTCTTTAAATAAAAGGATTCCTATTAATGTTGCAATGACTACACTGGTTTCTCTTAGTGCTGACACCCCTGCCATGAACCCTAAGCCCAGCGCGTAAATTACTATCCCATAGGCCACCGCAGACGCTACTCCACCCCCTAAGCAAATGCCCAGATTAGATTTTAAATACGGCAAAACCTGACCTTTTCTTTTATATAATGTATAAACCATCAACGGCCAGCATTCGAGCAAGAACAACCAACAAATATAAGCCAGGGGGTTTTCTGAAGCCCGAACTCCCAGGCCATCGGTCAGCGTATAACTGGCTATCCAGAATCCGGTTAACAGCGCGTAAAACAATGGCCGTTTGTCATTAGATCTCCATGGCAATCCTTTCTCAAATGCCAAACTCATAATTCCTGCTGAGGCAATCACCACACCCAACCATTGATTTAAAGTCGGGATTTCTGTGGCAAAAATAATACCGCCCAGCAAAATCATGATAGGCGCCACGCCTCGAGCCAAAGGATACACATGGCTCAAATCTCCATGTGTGTAAGCACCAATCAAGGAAAAATAATACGCAGTATGAATCACCACCGACAAGAATAAATAAAACCAGCTCGCCTTGGCCGGAATACCAACAAAAGGAATTAAAACAGCTGAGCATAACCCGGCCACCGTCATGATACATGCCATAACGATCAAACGATCGCCGCTGGTTTTGACCATAGCGTTCCAGCTTGCGTGCAAGAATGCCGCTAATAGAACCAGCAAAATAATCGACAATGACATACGCTTTCCCTTGCCGCTTAATTAAGCGACAACCTTCGCTTCAAAATAATAGTCCTCTGCGCGACAAAAAGCATGATACTGAACAACTACACTGCTTGCGGATAAATGAATAATACCGAGGCCTGCAGCTTCTTTTGCCGGAACAAAATTGTCCCAAGTCCACTCAGGATATGGTAATGGCGCTTGCAATGTGGTTGATTGCAGAGCTGTAAACCCTAGCTTGTCAAAACTACCGCTCACGGGCCGATGTACATGACCAAAAAACAAATGCTTAACGTTGCCAAACTTAGATAGAACGTCCAGAAATTCATCACCGTTTATCAATTTTTCTTTATCCTGCATAGGTAGATTAAGAAGTGCCGGATGATGATGACAAAATACAAATGTGGGTACAGTTGTGTTATTGGACAACTGTTCAGTCAACCAGTTGAGCCGGCTTTCACAAAGCAGACCTTCAGCATGCCCATTATGCAGGGTATCCAGCATGATTAATCGGCAATTTTGCTGCTCAATTGAATATTGTAGAAAGGTATCGTCTATAGCATTCGGAAACCAGAGCTCTTGCCTCATGACATCCCGATCATCATGATTGCCTGGAATGGACAAAATGGGCATGGGTAAATCAGCGGTCATGCCCCGGATTAATCGATAGCTGACGGCAGCTCCATCATCAGCTAAATCTCCCGACAAAACACAGTAGCTGGCATCTGCATGATTGTGTTTGATGTAATTCACAGCCAGTTCTAATCGCTTCGCCGCATCATAACCAAAAACTAAATCACCGTTAGCGTTAAGATGCATGTCACTCAACCAGATTACTTTCATTTAGCTACCCAATATCTGTTGAGCGGAATTAAACAACGATCGGATTAGTTTGTCCAACCAGATTCAAATTTTAAGTGGCATTGATATGTCATCGAATTAGTAAATTTTTTTGAGTCCTACAAATTGGCTCTGATTTTTACTCTTAATAGAGGTATTATTTGCGCGTTTTAAAATACAGCTAAAAAAATGAAATTTGTGCCGATGAAAATCGTCACCCAGGCTAAGTGGCTCAGGCGTGGCATGAACTTGTGGCCGCCTTTTTGGGGGGCGGGTATTTCCGTCACTCGCATTGATGACGATTTCAGGCAGGCTCAGGTACGCATGAAATTACGCTGGTTTAACCGTAATTACATGGGCACTCAGTACGGCGGCAGTTTATACAGTATGACCGACGCATTTTATGCCATCATGATTATTCGCAATCTCGATAATAAATATTTCGTCTGGGATAAAAGAGCCAGCATTGATTACATTGCCTCGGCCAAAGGTACTGTTTATGCCAACTACCAACTTACCGATGACATGCTGGAAACGATTAAGCACAACACCGAAAATGGAGAAAAATTTTTATATGATGTGCCAGTTGAAATCGTTGATGAACAACAACAATTGATCGCTAAAGTTAATAAAGTCATCTACATCCGCAAAAAACCCAAATATCGCTAAACATTAATTCCGGTGGTAGGCCGGTTTTCAGTAATGTCTGCCTGGACAGGACGATCAAGATAAGTTGATAGTGCGATGAAACTCTTTGTTCCACGTACACCCGGTAATAGGTAGAGTTGCGACAGGAAATTTTCCGGTGCTTGAGCGTTTTCGGTTGTTACCTTAAGAATCACACAGGTATCGCCGGCAACAGAGTGTATTTTTTCAACTGTGGCTGGATAATACCTGCAGAGTTACTTCATCAATACTAATTTTGATGCAGATTTACCCTAAAAACACTTGGGTGGTCTGATTGCCAATCCTGCATTGTGCTGACAATAGCCTTGCGTACCACATCCACGGTTTCAGAGCGAATTCGACCTGTTGGATAACAAAGGCCATACGTCAAATCCAGTTTGGGTTCAAACTTCCTGAGCACAATACCATTGTTTAACCAGGGGCCGGAGGCGAAGGGTTCGGCAATAGTGATGCCCAGACCCGCAGCGACCATGGCGTAACGGGTGTGAGAAGTTTGAGTGATGATTCTGACATCTTGTGGTGACAAATAGTCGTCAAAAATAGTTGCTTCTTTGTCAAAGCGAAGCGGTCCCACTTCGCTCCAGCCAATAACTGGTTGATCCTGGAAGTCTGCGGCTGTTATGACTTGCTTTTGCGCCAGGTCATGCCCTTCAGGGATTGCACAAACATGTTCCACGGTGAAAAATGGCTCTACTTCAATTCCTAAAATAGGCGGAAATGTTAATGTTAACGCCAGATCCGTGGCATGGCTTTGCAGTTTCTGGATAATCTCCGAGACGTTTGCTGTGTTTATCTGCAAGCTCGTGGTCTGATTTGTCTGCACAATCATGCTGGCAACTTTAGGCAAAATTGAGGTCGAAAGTGCCGGCAAACATGAAATAACAATCGGTTGTGGAATACTGTTTCGAATATTTTCTGCGGCATGTTCAATACGTTGCATGCCGAGAAAGTTCTGCGCAACAATATTTGCAAATTGAACTGCAGATGTGGTCGGCTCTAATCGCCCCTTAATCCGATTAAAAAGCTTAAATCCGAGGTGACTTTCTAGTTCAGCAATATGGCGACTGACTGCAGGTTGTGAGATTGATAGTTCCCTGGCCGCACGTGTGGTTGTGCCTGTGGCCATTAAACGCTGAAATACCTCAATTTGCCGAAATTTTAACAATTTACCGCCTTAATATTGAATTCAATATTATAACTTTTATGCATAAAGTATAAGTTTTATGTATTTTTAATTATATCCTAATTATGCCATACTTTTTAAGCCAAATACTCGTTCATAAGGTAACGAGGCTAAGCATAGAGGAGTAAATCGTGACTAATTCAAAACGCAACATCAGATCTTCCGGACCAAATCTATATGATCGCCGCAGCTTCTTAAAAACCACTGCGGCTCTGGGTGCCGCAGGGGCCATCAATGCAACAATGGGCCTTCAATCAGCTCATGCCTTAACACCCAAACATGGAGGGACCTTGCGCCAGGCGCTTCGAGGTGGAGCAACCAGTGACACCCTGGAGGGCGCCACATTACAGGCTGCACACCCGATCAGTGTCAGTTCACAACTTCGTAACACCCTTATTGAAGTCAATGCAGAAGGAAACATTATTGGTGAGTTGGCTGAGTCCTGGGAAGCCTCAGACGACGGCAAAACCTGGGTATTTAACCTGCGCCAAGGGGTTGAATTTCATAACGGCAAGACTCTGGACGCTACAGATGTGATCCATTCACTTAACCAGCATCGAGGCGAGGACAGCAAGTCGGCTGTTGCAGGGATCATGAAAGGTATCAATGATATCAAGGCCGACGGTAAACAAAAGGTGATTGTGGAACTTTCAAATGGAAATGCTGACTTTGCTTATTTGATGTCGGATTACCACCTGGTTATAGCGCCAGATGGAACAACCGGCGAACAGTGGGATGAAGGTATCGGTACCGGACCATTTATTCTCGAAGCCTGGGAGCCAGGAATACGCGCGCTCACAAAGAAGAACCCGAACTACTTCAAACAAGGCAAGCCTTACTTCGATGCCGTTGAAACACTTAACATAGCCGATGTTATGGCCAGAACCAGTGCCCTGCAAACCGGTGAAGTGGATGTGATCGAAGATCCTGACTTGAAAACATTGCATCTTCTAGAAAGATTGCCTAACGTTAACATCATCGAGGTTGGCGGCACGCGCCACTTTCCCTATCCGATGCTGATGACCATTGCGCCGTTCGATAATCCTGATGTGCAAATGGCATTGAAATTGTCCATTGACCGTGAGGCATGGGTGGAGAAGATTCTGTTGGGGCATGGCTACGTAGGCAATGACCATCCAGTCGGCCGCAATCAACGCTATTTTGCCGACTCACTTGAACAACGTGTCTATGATCCAGATAAGGCACGATTTCATCTAAAGAAGGCAGGAATGGAAAACCTTACCGTACCCTTAGTGGCTGCTGATGTTTATTCCGGAGGCGTTGACGGTGCAGTACTGTATCAAGAGTCTGCAACTGCGGCGGGTATAAATATCGATGTGCAAAAACTGCCCAAGGACGGTTACTGGGTAGAAGTTCCATTGAAAAAACCCTGGCATGTCAGCAGCCTGGCCGGCCGTCCAACTGTCGATTGGGTGATGTCAGTCTCTTACGCAGCCGATGCACCGTGGAATGATACAACCTGGGCAAATGAGCGCTTTAATCAGTTACTTGTACAAGCACGAGCGGAGTTTGATGAAGCGAAGCGTTCAGAAATGTATCACGAAATGCAACAGCTGGTTCGCGATGATTGCCCTACAGTTATTCCGGCCTTTGCCAACTTTATTTCGTGCACAACCGACAAAATCGGTACGCCAGAAAAAATTGCATCAAACTCACAACTTGACGGTATTAAGAATCACGAACGCTGGTGGTTTGTTTAAAATAGTTTTCCGAACGGGATGAGAGAGTTGCAATCAGCGCAGGAATTTTTCAATTCGTTTTTTAATCTCGGCTGGGGTAACTGGAATTTTACGATCACGATTGGCGGCAGATCGGGCCTGATCCAGGTTCTGCATGCGATTGGTGACGATCTCGGTAAATTGCTGGATTAACGACTCATGTTTAGTCAAGATCGGTTTCAAGCATTCACTACCGATGGCTAATACTAAAGAATCTGATATGGCTTTGACCGTCATGAAACCGACTTCTTCTATAACAATGGCCGACCAGCCAAAGCTGTCACCTGCTGTGAATTGTTCACCGATAACCTTACGACCGTTATCTAAAGTAACACTGGATTCAAGCTCGCCATTTAAAACAATATAAACTTTACTGACCTGCTGTTTTTCATGCATTAACTCAGTATCAGCTTCAACAATCATGTATTCACTGACATTAGCAATCTGCTCAATTTCCTCATTATCCAAATCTGCAAAAATACTCAGTGAGCGCACGGTATCACTGATCTTCAGGCTGATTGGATTCAGTGCACGTTTGCGGCTTAAATTAATTTCTTGCACATCGGCAGAAACGTGAATACCGGCCTGATTTAAAGCCTGGTGAATTTGCATAAATAGTTCTTCCTGACCTTTGAAGTGTGCCAGATAGCTACGGAAATGGACCCAAACAGCATAAATATAAGGATTTTCTATCGCATTATTTAACCTAACCGATGGTGCCGGTTTGGGCATGACATGGCGACAACGCCCAACCGCTGTGGTTAATAACGTTTTGACGTAATTGGGATCGATTTCAGATGAAATCTTGATTGAATACCAGACACTGTAGGGCGCTGTGGGTTTGTCCAGATTCGTAATCGCTTGCGATGCCAACGCTAGGTTGGGCATGGTCAAAATAGTATTGTTAAAGGTTTTAAACCAGGTTGCTCGCCAGGTCATTTCTACTACTTGGCCTACCGTTCCATCTTGCAGTTGAATCCAGTCACCGATTTTAAAAGGCCTTTCCAGTGAAAAAGCGATACCGGAAAACAAATTCCCCAGTGTGTTTTGCATGGCTAACCCAACCACACCGGCGATCACACCAGTGGAAACCAAAAAACCCGTCAATGGATAATCGATTTGCCACAGGAATAAAGCCAAACCAGAAAACAGCGTAATGACATATACCAGGCCTCTTAATAGATGCGGCGCATCGTAGCCAGTTCGGCCGTGGAAATATCGCTGCATAATAACAACGTCAATGGCCCTGGCAATCAACCAGAATGTCAGCAAATAAAGTAAACCTGATTGCACCAGTTCAAGATTGACCTTAAAGTTGTTAAACATTGGAAATTTCCAGAACAACTGGACAATGTGTATCAACAGGATAACCAGAGTCGGCAAAACGACAATATCAGCCAGCAGCACACCCATCGAAAATCGACTCACTAAGGGTGGATCACCGACTAACCGAGTGTAATAGAAGTACCCTAGGCCACAAAAAACAACTGCAAAGGTGAGCAACTGATTTTGTTCTATGATTTCAAGCATAATGACGCCTAACTATCTTAGATACGCTGCAGTATAAATCAAACTCTGTAGTCAGAATAATCAGGCAGCCTGCAGAAGCTCGTGTTTATCCTTAACAACCGTAACCCGGTGCATACGGCGATAGTGCGGCAGATAATCGGCTACAGCATAATGCATAGTACATCGATTGTCCCACATCGCGACAGTGCCCTTGCTCCACTTATAACGGACTTGATACTCAGGCTGATTTTGATGCTCAAACAAGTATTTCATCAGGCGCTCGCTTTGAGTCCATTGCTCTCCTGCAATATAGCGAGTAAAAGAGGGGTTAACGTATAAATAAGGCCTGTTTGTAATCGGATGATACTTAACGATAGGGTGCACTGCACTGCCTAATTTAGCCATCGCCTCATTTAATGCTGCCTCAGGATGATCATTTTCAAGATAGGCATTCCTAAAATCACCCATGTCGTGCACTGCTGATTTATCCGCAAATAATGATTTCATATCGTCGGATAATGCATCATAGGCGGCGTAGAGGCTAGACCACAAAGTATCACCACCCGATTCAGGCACATCAACTGCATACAATATTGAGGCAAAAGGCGGGGCTGATTTAAAGGTTAAATCTGTATGCCAATCATTCGTATCGGGCGGTCTGTCCGCATCGTTTTCCAGCAGTGTTACCTGACCTTTGTCATCGGCGTGAGGGTAAATTGGATGAGGCTTGTCAATTTCACCGAAATGTCCAGCGAATTCAAGTTGCTGCTTGGGTGTTAACGATTGTCCGGGAAAAAAGATGATCAGATTGTCTAACAGAGCCTGATAAATCTGATCAATCGTTGCTGGGCTGTGCTCAACCGATAAATCGACACCGTGAACTTCGGCACCGATTGTTGGTGTTAGTTTTTTGATCTCAAGGGCCATAAAACTTCTCCTGCCTGGAATAGTCACTACGCAGATATTAGAGCAGATTTCTTGTAAGGTAAATTATTAGATTATTGTGAACGCACGACTAAATCACAGGTTGGTTTACACATTTTCGCCCACGCTCAGGGGACATAGTAAATCTATAGATCGGCCTGATATCTTTGCACCATACTTTGCTGTGATTCGGGCTTGTCAACGACGCCGAGTTGATCATTAATCATTTGCCCGATAGTCGGAAAGTCCTTGCGATTGATTTGCATATCGACTGACCATAACTTTGATCGCATAAATGCTTTAGCACAATGTAAAAAGACTTCTTGTATATGGATTTTGATACCGGTTTTTGGTGGATTGCGATCTTCACAGAAACTTGCAAGTAATTCGGGGTCAGCGGTTATGCTGGCTTGACCATTAATGCGCAGCGTCTCATCCACACCGGGGATAAAGAACAGTGTACCAATCTGACCAGTTTCTACAATGTTAACTAATCCATCTATCCGATTATTACCTTTGGAATCCGGAATCAATATTTCCTTGTCATTCAGGACTTTAACAAATCCTGCTGTACCCCCTTTAGGTGACACATCGACACCCCCGTTATTACCAAACGTTGAAATCACCACAAACGGGGAGTGATTGATAAAGTTTATTGAATGTTTTTCAAGCTGACTTAATTGCTTATCAACTGCCCGCCCCTTGGGAAAGCCATAAAGCTCCCGTAGTTGTTCAACTGTTTCGATATTCATGATTTCACAACTCAAATTTGGAAAATAAGTATACCTGCGGTGCATTGTAATTACAGTATTTTTACTGTTTACCTACCGAGTGCAATTATAAATTAAGCGGATTACGACAGTTTAACTAACATGAATGGCTGCGCGGAGTTTATGCCCGAATATGTACAATAATCCTGCGCCATATTAAACAGATTATTAATTATAAGACATGACCATCAAAAAATTATCTACAGTTTATACAATTATGAAGTGATTTCGTAATGGGATATAATTGAGTATTAGAAATAACACAAGGATGTGTCATACCGATCATAAGCAGATTCTATGGAATTGTCATTGCAATGTATTATTACGATCATAGTCCTCCCCATATTCACGCCAAATACTCAGGTTATGAAACCTTAATTAAACTAAATGGTGAAATTCTTCAAGGGGAATTGCCCACACGGGCAAATAAAATAGTACAAGAATGGATTAATGGTCATCAACACGAACTGCACGAAAACTGGCTTAGGGCTAAATCAGGCGAACCATTAAACTACATTTCCCCATTGGAGTGATAATAATGCTGCACGTAAAATCAGTTCGTCATATTGTTGATTTTAAACTTTGGGTCGAATTCGACGACGGTTCTTGTGGTGAAATAGATTTGTCTGAATCCTTAGTAGGCCCTATGTTCGAACCACTGAAAAGCCTGGAAAACTTTTCAAAAGTATCAGTGGACCCAGAGCTGCAAACCGTCATTTGGCCAAATGGCGCGGATTTTGCTCCCGAATTTCTGAAAGAATTACTTGTTAGCAAAGCTATGTAGACATTATTTTTTTAGTTGTAAAAGTTGTGAAACAAAAACCGCTAGTAAGATAATAATTCCACCGGTAATCGTGTTTAACCCCGGTATCTCAGCAAACAATAACCAGGCGAAGAAAATTGCCAATGGCGCTTCCAAGGCACTAATTAATGCTGTTTCTGACGATGGCAAATAACGCGCTCCCAAGACCAGCGTCACTGAAGCGATCGCAAAAATCAATCCAAATGAGGCCATAATGGGAATTTCGTGTTTTGGTGCTGCGAAGGGATCACCGAAATACAGGGCTACCGGAAGTAAAATAAGGGACGATAGAATCATTGGACCAGCACCGGGAGTGTTTGGGTATCGACGATAAATGACGATAACGCCCGCCATCATTAACGTCATCCACAATGCCAGCATATCACCTTTAATATTTAAGCCGCCAACTGACCCCCAGACTATAAAAATGACACCGGTAAAAGCAGCTAAACTGGAAATAATGATAATCATAGACGGCCGCTCACGCATCCAGACCCAGGCAATAAATGCCGCAACGAATGGAGCGGCAGCATAAATTAATGAGACATTGGCTATACTGGTCAGTTTAAAGGCAGGGATAAACGCAGCTGTGCCCGCTGAGCTGACAACCGCTGCCATCAGCCCTGATTTACCCATATTCAGGGTTTCTTGTATCACAGAACCTTTTACGGTGATATAGATAAATGTAAAACCTACTGCAAATAACCCCCGCCAAAAAATCACAGCCCAGGCATCGGCTGATACTCCTTTAGTAAATAAGCCTGCGGTACTAAAGACAGCAGCAGACACTAACACCAGCATCAAACCTGTGAAGCGGTGTGTTTTCGTTGTCGGCGCCATGCCTGCTGCAAAATTTATAGTATTTTTACTCATTGATGGTTATTTCTAATCGTTCTTCCAGTCACCGTCTTTGTTCCACCAACGATGGGGGTTGTCGGAATCATCGACACCTTTGGTTTCACTACGCAGCAAAGACTCAACATAAATTGGGGGTTCGTAATAGCTATGTACGGCATAAATCGCTTCTATAACCGCCTTAAGTTGTTCGCGCTGCTGCGGAATCACTACACACATCTGTTTTACCCCGGGGCGCTTGCGTGTTTGTTCCTCGGCACCTGTTGGTGTGCCCTCCAGCGGACGGTAATATTCAAATCCTTCCGGCATCAAGTAGGCATTTCGGTCTGTTTTCCCGTGCGCCAGCGGTGCATACTTGATGATTTCATCAAAGATTCTGTCAACGTCTTCCGTTGGGGCTGCAAATGTCACTTTCCAGTGTGGTATCAGCTTAAGTGAGGGCGTTTCAAATTCACTCTTAAATAAGGTAGTGTCAATTTCATCGGTCATTTTTTTATCCTTGTTAATCAGCTGATGAACATTATAAAAAGACACTACTGACAACATATTGTCAGTAGTGTTAGAGTATGATCATATTTTTTTAATCAGGATTTTTATGCGACGCACTGCCCGTTTATTTGAAATTATTCAAATCTTGAGGGCTGAAACAAAAGCCATCACAGCAGAGCAAATTGCCGAAATGCTGGAAGTTTCTACCCGCACTGTGTACCGTGACATTGCGGCGTTACAGGCTATGCGTACCCCTATCGACGGTGAGGCAGGTATCGGTTATGTCATGCGCAGTGGTTATGACTTGCCCCCTCTGAATTTCGATATCGAGGAAATAGAAGCCATTATTGTCGGCTTAAGCTTGCTGGCACGTACAGGTGACAGCGGCCTACTTAAAGCTGCATCGAGAGTATCAGCCAAAATCGACGAAGTTCGCGGCAATACTCAGAGCTTGCAGGTTTCAGATTGGGGTGCAGCGGCTCCAACAACCATCGATATGAGTGAACTGCGGCAAGCCATTCGGGAAGAACAAAAACTTCACATCAGCTACAACGATGAACAGGATAATCAAACCCAGCGCACGGTTCTACCGATTGCAATTGTTTATTATATTGAGGTGGTCGTTCTGGCAGCCTGGTGTGAACTGCGCCAGGACTTTCGTCACTTCAGGGTGGACAGAATCATGCACTACCAACTTTTAGATGACCATTTTAAAAACTCTGGTGAACGCCTGCGAGAGCAATGGCAAACTAACTGATCTAAGTTCACAGTTGTAACTAAATAGAAACAATGCCTACCGTCATTCTAACGAGTATAACGAGGAAGAATCTACTACAGATGGCATGGATGTCTAAGTGTGTTGCCAATTTAAAGGAGATTCTTCGACCATGACCTCAGAATAACTGTTTTTTAATAAAACTTGTGCCGGCGTTTCTCCGAACTCATCAATTTATCAGGTAAATACCTGCAATAAGCTTTAGTTAAGTTGCTTGACTAGATCCGTCTGTAAATTTTTAAGCCAGCCAAAAGGTACTCCTGGTTTGGTCTCGCCTGAGTTTTTATCAGTGTGAATGGCTTCAGAGTAAATGGTCAACCTTTTGCCCTCGGATTTTATGGTGGCCGTCGCATCAAAACCACGGTGCACCAGTTTGCCTACAACCTCATCTGCTGTTGTCGAAGTTACCTTCCATTCACGCCCGATCAGCACACTCTCAGCCAGATCAATCGCTTGCTCTTGTGTCACAGATGCCGGCACTTCGACATAAAGTGGATCATTATCATATTCTTGAACCGCCTTTTCACCAAGTTTACGACCATTAGATTGACACCCTACCAGGGCCACAATAAAAAAGATAGTTGAAATCGAAATAAGTAATTTTTTCATCATTGATTGTTAACTATTTGAGTTGTGGATAAGAATAGCCGATTTATTTACAACTGCAAGTGAAATTCACTCGCTATTTAAACAATCAAACTCGTTTAAATATTAAAGATGTATTGATGCCGCCAAAAGCAAAATTATTGGACATGAAATACTCAATCTCTGCTTGCTTGCCGTTACCGATTATATAGTCAAGTTCAGCACACTCAGGATCTATATTTTCGAGATTGATCGTGGGATGAAACCAATTGCTATTCATCATTTGAATACCGATACCGGCCTCCATTGCACCGCATGCACCCAGCGTGTGGCCAGTATAACTCTTTAATGCACTGATCAGAATATTTGAACCGAAAATATCTGCGGTAGCCTGCGTTTCAGCGACGTCACCTTGAGCAGTTGCGGTGCCGTGTGCTGAAACATAACCGATATCCTGTTTATCAATAGCTGCTGTTTTAATGGCATTGTCCATTACAATCGACATGGTTTGCTTAGATGGTTGGGTAATATGTACACCATCGGTGTTGGTACTAAAACCAACGATCTCTGCCAATGGCTTTGCGCCTCGTGCCAAAGCATGATCGCGATTTTCAAGAATTAGCGTAGCGGCACCTTCTCCTATTACTAAACCATCCCGGTCCCGGTCGAACGGTCTGGGTGTTTTTTTAGGTTGATCATTTTGGGTACTGGTCGCATACAAAGTATCAAACACAGCCGCCTGGCTGGCGCTAAGTTCATCAGAACCACCG
This sequence comes from Arenicellales bacterium, assembly GCA_028284225.1. Lineage (GTDB taxonomy): Bacteria > Pseudomonadota > Gammaproteobacteria > Arenicellales > JAHEKD01 > JAHEKD01. The sequence continues at coordinate 89,547 of JANQSD010000022.1, read as the reverse complement.
GCAATCATAATGGTCTGATCACCGTTCTTAATCGCTTCATATGCAAAGCCGATAGCCTGGCTCCCCGATGTACAAGCACTCGAAGTCGTGTAAGCCCGCCCTTTGAGGTTAAAGAAAACTGAAATATTGACCAGTGCCGTATGCGACATCATACGGATATAAGAAGTTGAATTTAACCCTTGAGTCGTTTCATTGAATAACATCCGGCCAAATTCCGCAATGGCCTGTGGTGTGCCAGAGGACGAACCGAATGCGACCCCGGTTGAACCATCTGTGAGGCAGGATTCACCTATCAAACCCGCCTGTTCCAACGCTAACTCCGAAGCACGGGTAGACATTTTTGACACGCTACCCATACTGCGTGTGCGTTTGCGTGAGTAATGCTCAGGTAATTCGAATTGCTTTACGGCTGCCCCCAAGCAAGTACTTAATCCGGCATATTTCGACCACTCAGGAATATAGTCAACTCCATTGATCCCCGCTTTAAGATTTGCCTCAATCGCTTGCCAGTTATTACCTATAGGCGTAAAGGCTGCAAAACCTGTTACCACAACCCTTGTCATTTAATGCAGTCCCCCGTTTACCGAAATCACCTGCCGGGTGATATAAGAAGCATCTTCTGAAAGTAAATAACTGACTAACGAAGCGACTTCCGAAATTTGTCCTAAACGACGCATTGGAATGAAATCTTTAATATGCCCTATTTCGCTTTGATTAATCATATCCGATTCTATCGCACCTGGTGCCACGCAGTTCACAGTGATATTTCGCTTGGCCAGTTCCAGTGCCAACGCTTTACAGGCACTAATGATTCCACCTTTGCTGGCGCTATAATTAACCTGTCCTCTATTACCAATTACACCGGACGCCGATGCCAAAGCAATAATCCGACCGGGTGATTTTCGTCTAATCATTGGCATAATTATTGGGTTCAGGACATTATAGAAGCTGAATAAGTTGGTCTGAATGACTGAACTCCACTCTTGTGCCGTCATTGCAGGAAAAGCTGCATCTCGAATAATCCCTGAACTCAAGACCACGCCATAATAAGCACCATGGTGTTCAACATCGCTGGTCAAGATATGCTGGCATTGTTCTGGGTTGGTGATATCCAGCTTTAATAAGCGGGCTGGGGTATTCTCTGAATCAAGATACTCTACCAGTTTAGCAGCCTGATCCTTAGAATTATTATAGTGCACCACAATCTCATAATCTTTTCCGGCAAGATATTTTGCGATACCACTGCCCAGGTTACCGCTGGCACCAATGATTAAAACAGACTTTTTCATGCGGATTTTAGCTCTTGTAAAAACTCATCAACATCAGGGGGTTGAAAAACATTTAATCGGGCTTGAGCTTCAAACGAATCACTATTTACCTGGCAATCAAATACAGCCAACCCGGTCACCATTCTAATATCCTGATTTACAGTGACTGAAAAATGAGTTCCTATGTCCAGCCAATGAGCTGAACACTTAAAAAATTTAACACCGAGCAAAAATCCAATCTTTGCTTTCTGGGTTGCATCGGCTGGCAACTCACTCATTTTGGCATGAGCTGCAATAGTTTGGGCCATGTACTCTATCAACACAGTATTATGTAGTCTATTGGCTAATAAATATACATTATCAGCTTGAATTCGGCAGTTAGCGGTCAAACTATCTTCACTAAAATCAGTTAACCCGCCCAACAAGCTCATATTGCCGACGTGGGGAACTAAATTTTCACTGATTGACTGCATCAATCAAACCGTTCTTGAAAAAATTAATGAACTGTTACTTCCACCAAAGGCAAAAGAGTTACTCATACAATGATTAATTTGACCGTATTGTCTTCCCATTTCAACCAAATCCAGATCGGGTAAAGATGAGTCATACTCGCTTTGCATCACATGCGCCGGTAAATAGTGGTTATCGTTTTGCACCAAGGTATAACAAAGTAACGCGGCTTCAACAGCTCCCGCTGCACCAAGTGTATGACCCGTTAGTGATTTGGTAGAGCCACAGACAGGCGGATTAGCGAAGATTTGGTGAATAGCGGTTGCTTCCATTTGGTCGTTCTGAATAGTGCCGGTACCATGTAAATTAATATAGTCGATATCTTCCGGTACAAGACCGGCAACATTCAATGCTTCTGACATCGCGGTGCTGGCACCGCTGCCGCTAGGGTCAGGCGCTGAAAAATGATAGGCATCCGAACTACTGGCTCCACCATTAAAAGTGATTTCTGCCTTTTCTCTGGTTAAGATAAAAACACCGCAGCCTTCACCAAGGTTTGTACCCATGCGCTGCGCGCCGAATGGATCGCATAATTCAGGTGAAATTGCATCCAATGAGGCAAAGCCGTCAATCGTCATCTGACACAGCGTATCGCAACCGCCACTGATTACTGCATCACAAAGATTCAGTTTTATTAATTCGGCCGCGCTGATAAGTGCCTTGGCTGCCGATGAACAAGCGGTTGAAACAGTATAACTTGGGCCACCAAGATTAAACAAATGGGTAATATAATCAGTCACCGATGACATTTGCTGTTGATGATAACTATAACTATCAGGGGTAGACCCGAGTTGGTGTGTAAGTCTGATCGCTTGTTCAGCATTACTTATTCCGGAAGTACTGGTTCCTAATACTACCCCGATCCGTTGAGGGCCGAATTCCTGTACCAAATCATCAACAACAGCAAGCAAAGGTTCTAAACAAGTATGCAATAACCTGTTATTACGAGAATCAAATTTCTTGTCAATCTCAATGTCAGTAATGGAAGACGCTATTCTTGCCAGATACTGAAAACGATCAGCGGCATATTCTGTCAACGCAAGACCCGTTTGACCACGAACGGCCTGCTCCTGTATCTGCTCGCGATGATTGCCTAGCGCACAGACTAAGTTTAGTGCATTAATATAAACAGTATTATTGCGCTGCATCCATCACTCCCTCATGCCCCTGTGTCTGCACTGGGTATAAGATCTGTATTCAACTTAATCTGGTCTGCCAGTGAAGATAGCCGCTTTGCCGTATTTTGTGTGTAAGGGTTATCTGCATCCCAGGCATACCCAGCCAAAATTGAACATAACATTTGTTTGATCTGCGGATGTTGCCCTTGACTGAACACAATATCAATTAAGCGGCCGTCATACCAGGCATCAACAAAAGCCTTGAAAACATCGACTCCGAACATCAATGGCTTACTATAGTCTTGGTGCCAATTAACCGACTCATCTTGAAAAGATCGATCAACTAATTGAGTGGCTAACTGTGCCGACTTCATCGCAATCGTTACACCTGATGAAAAAATCGGATCAATAAATTCACCCGCATTGCCTAACAATGCGAACTTTTTGCCAAACAAGCTGCTGACACTGGCCGAATAAGCCTGAATGGATTTAGGTTCAAACAAAAACTCAGGATCATGTCCGAAAGTTTTTTTCAAAAAAGCAGTACTGTTAATAGCATAATGCAATCGCTGCTGATCAGAATCTGCCCAGTGACTGAGCAGCCCGGTCTTACCGACAACACCAACCGAACAAGTACCATCTGAGAAAGGTATCACCCAATACCAGACCTGCGGATCAAAGTCCGAGACAACAATGTAGATCGACTCTCTTGCCTGCCCGGCTAAGGCAGGACATTGTAAGTGTGAGAAAATAGCCATACGGTTGTCTTGTTGCGGGTCAGCCTGCAAATTAAACATGCGTGCGAACACTTGCCCAAATCCACTGGCATCAAGTGCAAACTTGGCCTGCCAGTCAACAATTCGCCCTTGTTGGTCTACTGATTTAAGACTAATACCGTGTTCATTTTGACTAACAGCTGTGATTTGCTGACCGAATTCAACCTGTGCTCCAGCATGAGCGGCCTGTTCTATTAATAATTGATCAAATCTCGCACGCTTGACTTGATAGGTATAACCTATACCTGTCGAAAATTTATCGGCAAAACAAAAATGAGCTTGCTTTTGTTTATGTACAAAAATTGCGCCTGTTTTAAGCTGGAATCGTTCTTGTTCTACAGCATTCAATAATTGTGCATCCTTCATCATGTGCATAGAGTAAGGCAATAAACTCTCGCCCAGCGAAAATCTCGGAAAATTATCTTTCTCAAGTACAGTGACTTTATAGCCCCGGTTAACCAACATCGAAGCAGCCACCGACCCGGCCGGCCCTGCTCCAACAATCAGTACGTCAGGATTACTCATAGAAAGCTAAACGAATTAATGAACTGCCGATCAATCATTACGGGTCTATGCCGAGGCCAAGCTTTTGATAAAGAATATCAGGAGAAGCTAAACACATTTCCTGGGTTTCAATATCAACTGCTACCTGTACGGTGTGACCTTTAGTTAATCGTTTGCGGGTATTTTTATCACTGATACGATAGTCAATTTTTAACCTGTTTTCGTATTCAACCATCGTTGCACTAACTACAATAATCTGACCGAATCGCGCAGGAGCCACATATCTGACAGCCATATCGATCACCGGCCACATATAACCTGACTCTTGCATCTGTGGGTAGTTGTAGTCAATTTGATCAAGCAAAACACAGCGTGCCTGCTCAAAATACTGTACATAGTTTCCATGCCAAACCACCTGCATCGGGTCGACATGATAAAAATGCACTTTTATTTCTATGTCTACAGTTGGCAGCTTAATACTCATAAAGAGCCCAACTTTGCCGGTCAATTTCAGTTATTAACTGCCGCATCTCCTGTTCTAATTCGCGATCCTCCGTCAACAACGGATACTTTTCTCTAAATTCTTTCAAAAAATCGCAAACAGGCCGGGCGAGTTCGCTTTCGTTTAAATCATCGACCTTGGCCCGCAAGTAAACGGCTTGCGATGTGGCGAGCAACATTGCGGCAACCACTTGTTCAGTTAACTCAATGACTCGTAAGCAATCACGGGCAGCAATGGTTCCCATGCTTACCTTATCCTGATTATGGCATTCAGTGCTTCTTGAAAACACACTGGCCGGCATTGTCTGCTTTAATGCCTCCGCACTCCAGGCTGAAACACTAATCTGTACGGCTTTAAAGCCATGATTGACCATCGATTCATTAGCAAGATTGGCCGACAAGCCATAATTAAATTTCACATCGACAATCTGTGCCAGTTGACGGTCTAATAAATCTGCTAAATTTGCTACCGCAGTTTTCAAAGCATCCATCACAAACGCAATATGACCACCATAAAAATGCCCACCATGCATAATAGCCTGGCTGCTCGCATCTATGACAGGATTATCATTAGTGCTGTTTAATTCTGTTTCAATTACAGGCCTGAACATTGATAAAGCATCTTCAAGCACACCGATTACATGAGGTGCACAGCGGATTGAATACCTGTCTTGCAGCCTTACTTGATGCTGATTGGCCCAGGTGCCCTGTAAATCATCAAAAATTCGTTGTGCAGCTAACGATTGTCCAGGATGAGGCTTAAGATCAAATAATCGTTTTTGAAAATGATACTGATTACCCAACATGGCAATAGACACCAGCGATGTGACTCTACAACTCAATCGGCTCAGGTAATTGGCCTTGGTAAAAGCCAGACATGCCAATGCAGTCATTACAGATGTCCCATTCATGATGGCCAGCGTTTCTTTGGGTTTAAGCTGCAGCGGTGTGATTCCCAATTTCGAATACACCTGCTGCGTGTCACGGATTCGATCTTCAAACCAGACTTGTCGACCACCTTCAAGTACCGCGGCCAGGTAAGATAATGGCGTCAAGTCACCACTGGCGCCAACTGAACCTTCTTCGGGAATGACGGGCAAAATATTTTTGCTGAGTAGTTCGGCAATTTTGTCTAGCAGCTCGTATCTGATACCCGAATAACCTTGCGCCAAGCTGACCAATCGGGTAATTAGTATAGCGCGTGCTTGGAGAGGGCTAAAAAATTTACCTAACCCGCAACCATGAAAACGGTACAGGCTACTTGATAGCTGGTTGATTTGATTAGCTTCGATATTAATAGTACAGGAATCTCCAAAGCCAGTTGTAACACCATAAATGACGTTATCGCGCTTAAGATGATTATCCAAAAACTCAAAGCTTTTGTTAATCGAGCTTACAAAATCCGGAGCATCACTTAATCGAAAGTCCTGATCTAACCTTGCGATTGAACAAACATCCTCAATCGATAATCGCTGTCCATGATAGCTAAGCGTATTCATGCTTCAATTGTTTCCTTGATTCAAACACAAGTGTAAACGGACAAGGGGCTTGATGGAATAACTTCAATATAGTCGTCATCAACTCGCTCAAAGACATTTACACTATCCATACCAGACTCAACGCCTTTATAAGCAATTGAAAGAAAATAATCTTTATGCTTTTTTGAAGTAATCAATACATCAGTCTTTTTTAGTTGCATATCGACCTGATCAACAAAGTAACCCTCAAGTAAAAATTGTTTAAGACTTGGCATAAGATCAGTCTGAGTCAGTTTTGCTATGGCCTCTTTTGCCGTCCATAATCGATAAAATTCTGTATCAAGATCCGCTGCCTGAGTGGAATCCAGCCAGGCTGTATCTGCTTTATTAAACGCATGCTGATATAAATCTTTAAGCCGCCTCGGCTTTTTGTATTCTATATCTATGCCTACCTGTACTTTTATCCCGACAACAACTGCTACCCATTTTTGGCTATGTGAAATACTTATATCGATTGTTTTTTCTCGCACATAGGGCCTTCCGTTTTCAGTAATCAACAAGGGCTGGTCATAGCTAAAACGGGATACTAACACCTGCTTGAGTAAATACCTGGCGAAAACAAACTGATTTCGTCTTGAACTACTTTTCAACGTATCAAATTTAGCACTTTCCTGTTCGCTCAATATACTTCGAGTCAGTTCAGGGCTACTCTCATCAGGTGATTCCGGCAACCCGGCTATAACTGAATAAACGGCGGGTTTATCAGACAAAGTGGATATGCTTATCTGATTTAAGGCTATTTATCGATTACTTTAATTTAACTACATCACCGGTAAACGTTACACCTGCCATGATGTTTCCGGCGCCACATTCAAACTCTGTGGTGCTGACAAAAGTATTACGCTTATAATAACTTTTAATATTAATAACGGCGTTTCCGCCTTCTCGAACGGCACGATCCTGAAACGACAACATGGCGGACAAGAATGCTCGATTACAGGCAGCCTGGTCGGATTTACCAAAGGCGTTGGTTTTTTTATTACTCTGGAAATTGCCAAATTTTTTACTCACTCCTGAAGCCCCTTGACCAAAAACAAACTTGATTCCTTGATTAAGTTTCGATTTTGCCTCTTCTGTACCTATCGCATCGGCAATCGGTAATTTTATTCGATCATCTCTGGCATACAGGCTGGTAGTCATTGCCAATGCAACAAATAATATGAATAATCGATTAATCATTGTTTACTCCTTATTTTACAAATTATATCTATCTGTTTTACGTTCTGACTTAGTTTCTTAATCCGGATATGATTTACACGAATTAAATACTATGAACCAAATTAAAGTCAATATCGCTTCTTATTCGATGGCATGCATTGATCAAAATGCGGCTGTTATGAAACTGATTGGTTTCGACCCTGGTTCAAACTTTTCGGATCATAGCAAAAAATTCTTAAAAAATGTGCCCTTGATGCAGAAAAGGCGTCTGGACACCTTGGGCAAGGCAATCTTACCTGTCTATTATACTTGTTGCGGTAACACGACTACTCAACCGCTGGTCTTTTCATCTAACCATGGCAATATAAATCTCACTTATCGATTACTCAAAACCATGATTGAAGATGATGAATTATCACCCACTGCATTTAGCCTCTCGGTCCATAATGCTATTGCCGGGATAATTTCCATTATCGATGGCAACCAAAACGATATAGTAGCCATTGCTCCCGGTGACAATGGAGTATTGCCTGCTTTAATCGAAGCAATCACTATATTAAACAGGCAACCTTATTTAGATAAAGTAGGCGTTATTTTTTATGACACGCTTTTGCCCGATTTTTATCAAAGGCACGCCGAATACACCTGTGATTACTCCGTATTCGCAGCGTGTACTGTTGTCAGCGATAGCTATGAAGGTGAAAGTTTTTCAGCCTCTTTTTGTTCCAGCAATAAACCACCATGCAAGCAAAAGAATGAGCATCAGCAACAAATCCAGTTATTTTTCGAATCCTTAGAAACTAAAAAAAGTCACCACGCCTGCGCTTTTAATACTAACTGGCAATGTTCAATCAGTTAACAGCTAAATTGAATTACGCTTGGCGGCTGTTCGGCACAGGTTTTAGTTTTTTTTGTTTTGGGTTAGGCAGTTTGATATTAGGTGTGATTGTATTTCCAGTGCTTTACTTATTTAAACCCTTGATTACATTAAAAGAATCAGCCAGATATGTAATCCATAAATCTTTTCAAACATTTATCTGGATGATGAAGTCCATGGGCGTCCTGGACTATAAAGTTGAGGGCGATATCAATAGATTGAACCAATCTGGAACATTGATATTAGCTAATCATCCTACTTTGCTAGACGTGGTTTTTATTATTAGCTTTATGCCAAATGTAAATTGTGTCGTCAAACAAGGCCTGTGGAGAAACCCACTCACGCGTGCCGTGGTTCATTCGGCAGGCTATATCCGCAATGATACACCCAAGGCATTGATCAACCATTGTGTCGATAATTTAAATGAGGGGGAATCTTTAATTATTTTCCCTGAGGGCACTCGAGGACGTCAGGGAAAATTAGGAAAATTTAAACGCGGTGCAGCTCAGATAGCAGTACGTTCTCAAGCTAATATTGTCCCTATCATTATCAGCTGTCACCCAAATACATTATCAAAGCAAGAAAAATGGTATCAAATACCTGTAACAAAACCATTGTTCTGTTTTAAAATCTCGACTCTGGATAGCGAATTACATCATTTTTCCAAATTAGACTATGATGATTTCACAAGAAGCAAAGCTGTACGGCAATTTAATACTCGTTTATACGAATATTTTAAAATAAACCTAAAACCAGATTAAAAATGGATAACGAAATTAAACAATTAATCATTGATACTATGGACCTGGAGGACATCAGTGTTGATGATATTGATTCCAGCGCACCGCTTTTTGGTGATGGCTTAGGTCTTGATTCTATCGATGCATTAGAGCTGGGCGTAGCATTACAAAAAAAATACGGCATTATTATTAAATCTGATGACAAAGATATGAAAGCGCATTTTTCGTCGGTTGATGCCTTATGCAAGTTTATTAAGAGCAACACCTGACTGGCGCTAAAAGCAACTATGCAAACTCGGGAAGACATATATTCAAAATTATCTGAAATATTCGTGGATATGTTTGATGTTGACGAACAGATGATAAGCATGGATGCAAAATTATACGAAGACCTGGATATTGATAGTATAGATGCTATCGACATTGTCGTTTACATCCGTGAATTGACAGGTAAAAAAATCAAACCGGAAGATTTTAAATCAGTTAGAACTGTCTCAGATATTGTGGATGCAACGTATGATTTACTCCACAAAGGATGAAAAAATTCATTAGTACAGCTTTAAGCTGTATTTTTCTGCTCTATCCTTTTGCTGTTTATTTTTTATTAGATCATACATCTACCCGAAGTTTTGGGCTGCTTTTGCTATTGATTCTGGCGGGTCGATATTACTTCATCAAAGACAAACTAAGCATGAAGCAACAATTATTATTGTTAGTTTTGGCCGTGCTGTTCTTTTTGCTACTGTTTTTGATGAATAGTATTATTGTCTTAAAGCTTTATCCGGTGCTGATTAACTTGGGTTTGTTATTCGTTTTTATATGGTCTGTGATTTATCCACCCACCATTATTGAACGTATTGCTCGTTTGCAACAGCCTAACCTTTCAACTAAGGCTATCGCTTATACCCGCAATGTAACCTTGGTATGGAGCGGCTTTTTTTTTATAAACCTGACGATTTCGGCTTTACTCGCATTGTTCGGCAGTTTTAAGGCATGGACTTTATATGTAGGGCTTATCTCTTATTTATTGATTTTTACTTTGATGGGACTGGAATTGCTATATCGGCATTTGTATATTAAGCCAGATGAAACTTGATGCCATAACCGCACTGCAATCGCTTTACCACAATGAGTCTGACCAGGTTGTCTATCTAACTAACGGTGAAGTTATCACTAATCAAGAATTTAGATGTTTGGTTAACAGTGTTTCAAGTTTCCTTAGCAACATCGATGAACCACTGGTTGCTATACATACTAATAACACTCACCATGCTGCTGCCTTGGTGCTAGGCGCCTGGCAGGTTAAAAAAATTCCTGTGTTATTACCGAACAATCTACCTGCTATTGTGAACAACTTTGTTAAGAATCATGATGCTTTGTTTTGTAACGATGATACAGTTGAACAACTGCCGGACCAACCATCTATCCGGCAAAAACCACTAGCCACTGATGATGTCCAGCTTGCTTTTTTTACTTCAGGATCAACCGGAAAACCGGTTTTATACTATAAAAATATTCAACAATTATTAGTGGAAGTTGAGGAACTCGAGCATACCTTTGAGACTAAATTAGGCGAAAATTGTATATTTTGCTCAGGTGTTTCACATCAACATATTTATGGTTTTTTATTCAAGCTGCTGTGGCCACTTTTGACTCAAAGACAAGTTTTAAGCCCTTGTTACCATGAGCTTATTGAACTACCAGCAACAAATAGAAACTTATGCTGGATAACCAGTCCTGCACAACTTAAGCGATTACAGGCCGGGCCCGACAATCAGCTAGCTATTAGCTGTGTTTTCTCTTCGGGTAGCCCACTTGATTATGACCATGCTTTAATGTGCAAAGAATTATTCGATGTCTATCCGTTTGAGATTTATGGAAGCACAGAGACCGGAGGCATTGCCTTCCGCCAACAGACCGGGCCCAACCGGTCTTACACTGCTTTCAAAAACGTTGATATCAAAACAAATGAGAGCGGGTTGCTTGAAATTAAGTCACCTTATTTAGCTGACACAAACTGGTTTGAGGTTCAGGATAAAGTTGAACTAACCTCAGCCCGAACCTTTAATCTGCTAGGTCGAGCTGACAGAATAGTGAAAATAGAAGGCAAACGTATCAGCCTCACGGAAATAGAGGGTTATCTTGCCGAGTCTGAATTATGTCAGGAGGCGTTTTCGCTTCAGCTTAACCGGCCGAATCGCCAAATTGTTGCCGTTGCAATTGCGCTGAGTGAAACGGGTAGAACATTCATGGCAAATCATGGGCGCAGAGCTACAATAACACAACTCAACCAATGTTTAAGCCATGTCGTTGACCCGATTATGATGCCAAAACGTTGGCGCTTTTTAGCTAATATTCCGCGTAATGCTCAACACAAGATCGACACCATTGAAATAGAAACTTATTTTGACTCACCGACGTATAATACTGATCCATCTATTGTTTCGATAGAAGAATCCGAATTAAGCACATCATACCAAATTTTCGTTGCGCGAGACTTGGCTTACTTCCATGGTCACTTCCCCCAGTTGCCTATATTACCGGGAGTAGTACAAATAGGATGGGTATTAAATTTACTCTATGCTAATCATGCCGTCACTGAAATTAGAGATTTAAAAAACTTAAAATTTAACAAGCCTATATTACCAGGGACATATTTAGAGCTTGTTCTTGAACATAAAAAAGAAAAGCATTCGTTTCGCTTTAGCTACACAAACGAACAAACATCGTTTAGTTCCGGTGAACTGCTTTATACTTTAACAGATTAATAAACCTCTCTTACCAATGGAACCATTCTCCGCCTGTGTAATTATTCCGGTTTTTAACCATAGCAATCATATTGAAGCGACTGTCCGCTGTATCACTGAGCTAAATTTACCTTGTATTTTAGTCAATGATGGCAGTAACCAGAACTGTTCATCGGTACTTGAAAATCTCACGCGATCATTCAACATACATTTACTGACTCACGAAAAAAATCAGGGCAAAGGCGCTGCGATTTTCACAGCATTAGAGTTTGCCAAACAACAACATTACACCCACGCGCTGCAAATTGATGCGGATGGTCAACATAATTTAAACGATATAAACCGGTTTCTTGATGCTGCCAGACAAAATCCTCTGGCCTTGATAAACGGTGTTCCACAATATGATGATAGCGTCCCGAAATCACGCTTATATGGTCGTAAAATATCGACATTTTGGGTCAGAATAAACACTTTATCGACTGATATTATCGATGTGTTGTGCGGTTTTCGTGTATACCCAGTTGATCAGACATTATTGGTCATTCACGAAAATTCAATCGGCCGTAGAATGGAATTCGATTTAGAGATTATCGTTTATCTCTATCGGGCTAGCATCAGAATTATCAACCTGGAAACCAAAGTTATTTATCCTGCTGACGGGTCATCCAATTTTGACATGTGGCAGGATAATGTAAGAATTTCCAAAGCTCATACTAAGCACTTTTTTTTAATGTTGGGCGAACTATTAAAACGTATATTCAATCGCTAATCATGACTGATTGGCACAAAAAACAGGAGGTGACCAATAAGATAGGCATGAAAACCATCATTGCCTTGTATAAGTTATTTGGTTACACGATAGCTCGTTTGGCCTTATATCCTGTTGCTGCTTATTATTTTCTTACTAAACGAACTGCAAGAAGTGCTTCTTTACAATATCTAAATCAACTGGCTCTATCATCAGAGAGTATCAAACCCGGTTTATTACTGGTCTATAAACACTTCGTAAGCTTTGCTGAATCTATTCTTGATCAATTTCTAATCTGGATAAATCAACCCCTCAGCAATACTGTTCATTATCAAAATGAAACAGATATTTTGGAGCTGATCGAAAATCGGCGAGGTTTTGTATTACTCTCTGCACACTTGGGCAATCTTGTAGTATGTCAATATCTTTCTACATTAAGGCCAAAACTAAAAATCAATATTATTGTTCACCTCGAACACGCGGTTCAGTTTAATCGGTTACTAGATGCGTACCGCTCTCATGACAACATTAGTTTCTACCAGGCGAATGACATCAGTCCCGCCACTGCAGGCGAATTATTTGAAAAGAGTAAATCCGGTGAAGTTGTTGTGATGGCCGCTGACCGAATACCCGTTAGTAAAAACAACAGGGTTGAAAAAATCCGATTTTTGGACAAGCCCGCTGAATTTCCACAAGGCCCGTTTATTCTTGCGGGATTACTGGATTGCCCGGTATACACACTATTTTGTCTTAAGCAAGACGGGCAATATTGCATGTATTTTGATTTTTTAGCTGAAAAAATTGATATGCAACCGACACATCGAGCTGAAGAAATTTCACTTGTAATGAAAAAATTTAGTCATTTGCTCGAAAAATATTGTCGTATTGCTCCATTGCAATGGTTCAATTTTTATCATTTTTGGCAATGAGCATCAATTTGATTTGCCCATATCACCTCCAGGTGGGTTTTTCTAAAAAAATTAGTTGACAAACAACATTAATTTTTGTTCACTGTCACTGAGAATTAAAACCAAAATAAATTATAGTACGAGGGGTTTGTGAAAAAATTTTGGGTTTGTCTGTTATTTTTATCTCTGCCGTTGATTCAGGGATGCCCGGCCGTGCTAGTGGCTGTACCGATTTACTTAGCAAAAGATGATCCTGAATTCATCGCCAGCGTTAATCAAGCGAAACAAGATATAAACTCTCTATTTGATGAACTAGATCTGGAAAAAATTTTTCGCAAACCGCAAAACAGTTATATATCACACGCAAAAGTAGACCGAAGAGCAGTCAAGGCAAATGGCAAAGAACGCAAATTTGCCGTCCACATTAGGGGTGCAGCGAAAAAATACAATGTACCTGAGTCCCGAATATATGCCGTGATCAGGGCGGAATCAGCGTTTAATCCAAATGCAGTATCAAGCGCCGGCGCACAGGGGCTAATGCAGTTAATGCCCGGAACGGCCAGAGACATGGGAGTTAATAATTCCTTTGATCCGAAATCCAATATTTATGGAGGCACTAAATATTTAAAAATATTGCACAGTCAATACAACAACTGGGATTTAGCACATGCGGCTTATAATGCAGGTCCGGGAAATGTCAAAAAATACAATAATAAAATTCCTCCGTTTAAAGAAACCCGTAATTATGTCGTCAAAGTTAGTCAATATAACAACTATTATGTAAAAAACAGTGTGATTATTTAGTTTCATAACAACATGTTTAATATTTTCAAATTTTGAGATTACTAAAAATGAAATCATCTAAAGCTTATTTTATGTATCTGATTTTCGCCTCAATATTGCTTACATCATGTGCTGAAAATCTTCCTCAAGACATTCCACAAACCTATGAAGCCCCTACTTCCCATACCTTTGATGCACCATTTAGCAAGGTATGGAAAGAAACCATTCGGATACTTTCGAGGGACCACAGAATTCAGACACTGGATAAAGAAAGCGGGCTGATCGTAACCGAATATTTAACGGTAAATAAACGTGTTTTAACTATGTTTGATACTATGTTGTTTGGCAGGACATACAAAAATAGTTATTCAATAAACATATCTGAGATTACCGGCAGCACTACTGATATAAATATTCAATCTAACCTGCAAATGGAGCAATTTGCAGTCTATAACCGGGAAAGATCTGTAGCCTGGTTTGAAGCCTATTTGAGACAAGATTTATTTAGCAAAATTTGCAACAATTTATACCAGTCAGAATCAAGTTGTGATGCGCTGTTTCCACGTTACAAAAGCACTTTCGAACAACAACCAGCAGAAATTTCTAATGAGAGCTATATCACAGACGATGTTAACAACATAACTGATGAAAACTTCGATCAAGAAATAGTCCGGGAAATTCAAACACTATTGCAAGAAAAAGGATACAGCATAAGTGTAGTGGACGGGATTTATGGCGACGAGACCTCATTGGCAATAAAAGAATTTCAACTTGATAGTGATTTGGACATTGACGGAATTCCGTCACAAGAATTGCTTGAAATGCTTAAAAATTAATCAAACTAAAGCAATATGCTTACATTTATTCAATGATAAGAGGTAGGAAAAATGGGAAAAAATAATAACTGCAGGCGTACAACTTTCCTTTGTTGCGTTGGAGAAGAATCGAACTCAAGTTCTGGCGATAAGAATCAGGCAGGCGAGACTTGATGAAAAACCGGCATCACAATTAGATTTATTAATTGAATGACTAAACTATAAGCTCTTGCCTGCCGCAACGAATTTTGTCAGAGGGAAAACTACTCTTTGGATTCTGATAGTTTTTAGTTTGACTGTCCCAGGATGCACGAATATAGGCCCGACTGGCTCTGTATATACAACGCCCAAGACATATGTACAGTTTATTAATCTCCCTAAAATCAACCCAAAAGGAGAAAGTAAAACGAAATATAAAGATCCAAACAAAACCGGCACGGTGCTGTATGACACTAAAGGTCAAAAAGCTAAACAGTTGTCTCCATATTTTACTGTTTCTGAATTTACACATTCAGGCGATACATCATTCCGTTATGCAAGAATTAATAAAAAACTAGTGAATTGTCTAGCAAATATCCGTGCCTACTTTGGTGCTCCCATCAACATCAATTCATCATACCGATCCTGGCAATACAATAATAAACTAATTAGAAAGGGATTGAAGGCCTCGAAAAAAAGTTATCACATGAGCGGGGCTGCTGCTGATTTTTCAGTTAAAGGAGTAGCCATAACAAGAGTTGCTGATATTGCATACAAGCTTTGTGGGTGTGGAATTGGTGTAGGTGTTGCAAATCAATGGATGCATATTGATGTCAGAGGATACTCAACAAGACCCTGGGGTTATAGTAAGAAAAATTTAGAAAACTTAAAATCAGCTCGTTATCATCATCGAAAACAGTGTGGTAAAGGCCGAAGATCAGATGAAGAATCGATTTTTGGAACATTTATAAACGAAGTTAAACCTGTTTTAAATGATCTTGAGAAAACAATCGAAAAATTTTTAAAATTCTAATATGACAAGAACATCAAAATATTTACTTAGATTGTTCATATTTCTACTTCTCCTTATATTGCTTGGTATAGGAAGTTTATGGTGGGCGAATAAATACATTCACTCTGATAAGTTTGCCTCCAAAATAATCAACTACTCAAAGGGAATTGAGGGATTGGAAATCACCCACCTGTCTGGAATTAAATTTAATAGTTATTTTCCTCTTATTGAAGTTAAGATCCCTAAAGCAAAGTTAAAAATACAAGATGGCTCATCAGAATACAAACTACACGTAGATGAAGCAATTATCAAAACAGATTTTGAACTAATCAAGTCAAAAGGCACACAAGGAACTCTAAAATTATCTACACAGTCGATCAGAATGACTGAGAAATTCAAGAATATTGATGTGGCTGATATAGCGCCTTACTACTCTCTCATTTCAGAAATGGTTTCTATTAGTAATGATATAAATTTCAGTCTCACCAATGAAAGCTTTAAATATCTCTCTATTAACTTAGACACAGCAGAAAGTGAAGACTATTCTTTAAAGAATGTTTTTTTGGTAAAGGGGAACAATGAACTACAGCTCAATTATGAATCTGATGAGAATACTAAGCTCACGCATACTCATAATTTCTACGACATAGAGTTACAAAATTCAGCCATAAAAACCAACTATTCTTTTGTGGAAACGAATGACAAGAAAACTCTAAAGAGAATTAATACCGACATTTTAATCTCAGAGGCTGATGTCAGTTTTTCAGAATTTGAAATTGTGTTTCCTGATCACAAATGGCTAGGCAGCATCGATATTGCCCAAGAAAAAAAGCTTTTTATAGAGGGAAAATTACTTTATGAACCAAAAGATATAGCTCGTTCAAAATCAAACAATGGGAATTATGCTAACAGCGGTGATCAGCGGCTATTTTCCACTGAATCATTACCCATTGATTATTTAAAACAGTTTAATGCAGACGTTGATATATTAATTCCTGGTATTTTTTATAATGGAAACAAAGTATTTTCGGGGAAATTTAAGCTTACTTCATTTGACAATATTCTCAGCATTAATTCTGACAAAGCTAAATTATTTAATGGACCAATAAAAATAAATTTCGACTTAAATCATAATACTGAAATCCTCAAATCCGAAGTATCGGTAAAAGGATTCGATCACTTAATAAATACTATCGGCTTACAACAAAATAATTCAGACCTATTTGGATCAGGTTCCTTTGATGTGGCTGCCAGTTTAAGTTTAGAAGGAAACTCTATTGCAGAGATGTTTGCTAATAGCAATGGTTTCATTGAGTTTTCATCAAACAATATATTGATCAAGAATTATCTGGATCATGCCTTGTTTGCGTCTGGATTTTCATTTCTATCAATCCCGGGTAGTAATAAAACCAATCGAAAAAATCATGGTAAAAGAGGGGACGAAGTCATTATTTCGACTAATAACAAAGCCCAAGGTGCTTCATCTTCGACCCAGTATAGTTCTGATTTATTTATTCCTTGTTTTTCAGGTTCTTTGTATATTGCGGATGGTTATTTAGTCGCTGAGGATGGAATACTTCTCGATACGGGTAGCGGAATGCTAATAGGAACCGGTATTATAGATTTTCATAACGAAAAAATTCTATTTGACAACAGGGTTCAGAAAGAGAGCCCTATAGGTATTAATCCGGTATCTATTCTGAAATACCTGTCAGTTAGCGGCACGCTCGCCAATCCTCAAGTGACTATTAACAAAGTTGAGGCAATACAAAAAGGCATCACCACCGCTGCATCCCTAACTTTAGGGTTTATTCCATCAATGGCGTTAGCTGCCATTCAGGAAATGAATAAATCCAAAAACTATAAACTCAGTTGTACAGATAAATTATTTAAATAATTTGTAGAAAACCTGAGTTGCCAGCGGATACAACTCAAAAATAGTTATTAATATAACCACTGATTAACTGATCATTTAGACAGATAATGCTGCCTGAATTTGATTTATTCACATTTTATGTATATATTGTGCAGCTGCACAAATTAAACAAAATGTGAATGGCAGGAAAGAAGCAAACTGAAACGAGTGACGATTTTGCCAAAAATATTGAGCAAATCACTCAGATGACACAAAACGTCTTTAAACAATTCATGGAAAAGCAGCAATCAAACGGTAATTCCATGCCTTTCGATCCTATGAACCTGTATTCCACCTATATGGATGCCTGGTTTAATATCTGGAAAGAACCCAGCAAGGCGATTGAAGCCCAGACTAAATATTATCAAGATGCCTTAAAACTCTGGCAAAACACCACGCAAAAATTATATGCCGGTGAAGCCGCCGTCGCGGTGATCGAACCTGAAAAAGGTGATAAACGGTTCCGTGATGAAGAATGGGACACCAATGTTATTTTTAACTACATCAAGCAGTCTTATCTGCTCGCTTCGCGCTGCATGATGGAAACCGTTGAAGGTGTGGATGATCTGGATGAAAAAAGCAAAAAGAAATTGCAGTTTTTCACCAAGCAGATTGTCGATTCGCTTTCCCCTACTAATTACGCTCATACCAATCCTGCGGTGCTACGTGAAGCTATGGAGTCAAAAGGGGAAAACCTGCTGAAAGGCATGCAGAACTTCGTTCGCGACATGGAAAAAGGCGATGGTGAGCTGAAAATCGCCATGACTGATACGGAGGCATTTACGCTGGGCGAAAATGTAGCCACCACGCCCGGAAAAGTGGTTTATCAAAACGATTTATACCAGTTGGTTCAATACACCCCTTCAACGACCAAGGTTGCCAAACGTCCATTATTGATCATCCCTCCGTGGATTAACAAGTTTTATATCCTGGATCTGCAACCCAAAAACTCCATGATCAAATGGTTGGTGGATCAAGGTCATAGCGTCTTTGTGATGTCTTGGGTTAACCCGGACGAGAGCCACGCTGATAAGAATTTTGAGCATTACATGACTGAAGGTGTGCTGGATGCACTGGATGCGGTTGAACAAGCCACCGGAACCGACGAAGTTAATGCTATCGGCTATTGTATCGGTGGGACCTTGTTATCAGCCACCTTAGCTTACATGGCGGCCAAAAAAGATGATCGTATTAAAACGGCGACATTTTTTACTGCTTTAATTGATTTCTCCGAACCCGGGGATCTGGGTGTATTTATTGATGAACAACAGGTCGGCTCACTGGAACAAAAAATGAACCAGGACGGTTTTCTGGAAGGTAAAAGCATGTCCAATGCCTTTAACATGCTGCGCTCCAATGACCTCATATGGTCGTTTTACATTAATAATTATCTTCTGGGCAAGGATCCGATGGTGTTTGATTTACTCTATTGGAATTCGGACAACACTCGCCTGCCTGCTGCCATGCACAGTTTTTATCTTAGAAATATGTACATTGATAATAAGCTTAAAGATCCGGGCGGTATAGAACTGGACGGCGTAGCGATTGATGTCAGCAAAATTAAAACACCTTGTTATTTTATTTCTACCATTGATGATCATATTGCGCCATGGAAATCGACCTACGATGGCGCCAAACTGTTTTCCGGTCCGGTAAATTTTGTTTTGGGCGGTTCCGGTCATATTGCCGGCATTGTTAATCCGCCGGCAGCGAATAAGTATGGCTACTGGACTAAAAAATCCTCGTCCAGACGGAAAAAATTACCGGCCGATGCACAGACCTGGTTCGATGAGACTGAACAACATGAAGGATCGTGGTGGCCTAACTGGCAAAGCTGGGTCAGCGGCCGGGATAAACGTAAAGTTAACCCCCGTCAGCCGGGCAAAGGTAAATTAAAAGCGATAGAGAACGCCCCGGGCAGCTATGTCGCTAAACGCATTTAACTTCTAAAGGATAAGGAGCAAGAATATGGCAACAAATGTAGTTATTGTTGATTCAGTACGTACCGCTATTGGCAATTTTGGCGGCAGCCTGGCATCTGTGCCGGCCAGCACCCTGGGCGCAACGGTTATCAAAGCACTCATTGATCGCACCGACGTGGCACCGGATCAAGTCGGTGAAGTCATTATGGGCCAGGTGTTAACAGCCGGACAAGGTCAGAATCCTGCACGTCAGGCATCGATCAACGCCGGCCTGCCCGATACTGTGCCTGCCATTACCATCAACAAAGTTTGTGGCAGTGGATTAAAAGCGGTGCAGATGGCTGCCCAGTCCATCATGTGCGGCGATGCTGATATTGTGATTGCCGGCGGTCAGGAAAACATGAGTGCCTCGGCCCACGTTTTACCGAATTCCCGTAATGGTTCACGTATGGGCGAGTGGAAAATGGTTGATACCATGATTGTGGATGGTCTTTGGGACGCATTTAATCAGTATCATATGGGCACGACCGCCGAGAATATTGCCAATAAGTATGGATTTACTCGCGAACAGCAAGACGAATTTGCAGCGAATTCTCAAAACAAGGCTGAAGCGGCACAAAATGCGAATAAATTTGACGACCAAATTATTCCAGTAGAAATTCCTCAGCGCCGTGGAGATCCTGTTGTATTTAATAAAGATGAATTTCCCAAGCACGGCACAACAGCTGAAGGCCTGGGCAAATTACGCGCTGCATTTGCTAAAGAAGGCACCGTTACTGCCGGTAATGCATCAGGATTAAACGACGGTGCCGCTGCGCATTTGGTCATGAGTGAAGAAAAAGCCAAAGAATTGGGTTTAGAGCCGTTGGCAAAAATAACTGCCTATGCCAATGCCGGCGTGGACCCAGCTATCATGGGCACCGGCCCTATTCCGGCTTCACAAAAATGCCTGGCACGAGCCGGTTGGAGTGTAGATGATTTGGATTTAGTCGAAGCTAACGAAGCATTTGCAGCTCAGGCCATGTCTGTAAACCAGGACCTGGGCTGGGATGTGGACAAAGTTAATGTTAATGGTGGCGCAATTGCCTTAGGGCATCCCATCGGCGCTTCTGGTGCTCGCGTTTTAGTGACCCTGCTACACGAAATGAAAAATCGTGATGCCAAAAAAGGCCTGGCAACCTTATGTATCGGTGGCGGACAAGGTGTGGCGCTGGCCGTTGAAAGATAAGGTTAAATACTTGAGGTGAGACGATGAGCGACGAACCACGAATTATCAAGAAATACCAAAACCGCTGTCTTTATGACACACAGGAAAGCGCGTATATCAGCATTAATGATCTAAAGCAGATGATTTACGATGGTAAAGAATTTGTGGTTCAGGAGGCCAAATCCAAAAAAGACATTACCCGTAGTGTGTTGTTGCAAATTATCGCCGAAGAAGAAAACGGTAATGAACCGATGTTCACCCCGGATATGCTGATGAAATTGATTCGCATGCATGGTGCGTCAATGCAGAATGTCTATGGTGATTATTTAGAACAGAGTATGGATATTTTTGAAACTAAATCAAAAGAATTTTTTGATCAAATGGGCAAGACCATGACTCATAATCCGATGACGATGTGGGCGGACTTAACCCAGCAAAACCTGAAACACTGGCAGGAATTTCAAGACAGCTTTTTTTCAGGCAGCAAAAAATCTAAATAAACATAATCCCGGTGTATAAGCCGGGATTTTTTGTAAATGTTGGATTGTGCAACACACCATGAATGGTGTTTGTTAGGTAAGCGTAGAGCTTTATGAGATTTTTAAAAGGAGCATTGTTATGACTAAGAAAATTGCACTTGTCACAGGGGGCACGGGGGGAATTGGTACGGAAGTCTGCAAAGAACTCTGTGAACAGGGGAATCTTGTCGTAGCCAGTTACGTCCCGATTGAACAAGAGGTTGCCGAAAATTGGCAAAAAGTAATGCTAGAAAAAGGCTACGACGTCAAAATCGAAGCCTGTGATGTCTCCTGCTATGACTCATCCAAGCAATTAATCGATACAGTTAAAGAGAAATACGGCAATATTGCTTTATTAGTCAATGCTGCGGGTATTACCAGTGATAAAACACTGCGTAAAATGGAAAAAGAGCAATGGAAAAGCGTTCTATCTACCAATCTTGATAGCATTTTTAATGTTACCAAACATGCGATTGAACACATGCTGGAGGGTAATTTCGGCCGTATTGTCAGCATCTCTTCAGTTAACGGCACAAAGGGTCAATTCGGCCAGACTAATTATTCTGCAGCTAAAGCAGGTATTTACGGTTTCAGCAAAGCCCTGGCACAGGAAGTAGCGCGCAAAGGTATCACCGTCAATACAGTTTCACCTGGTTATATCCACACTGCCATGACAGACCGATTGCCCCGGGAGATTCAAAAATCAATCGTTGAGCAGATTCCCATGGGACGTATGGGTGAGGCCAAGGAAATTGCTAAAGCGATTGGCTTTTTATGTTCTGAAGGTGCAGCCTATATCACCGGTGCAAACCTGCATGTAAACGGTGGCATGCATATGAGCTGATTAAATATATTCGAGAACTGGGCAGGTTATTCTGTCCAGTTCTAGATTCTTTTTTCGAATCTACCTAGAACTTATCTAAAGATGACAGGCCGCGTTGATTTTTATAGGAGAAATTGATGGATCATCATAAGTTATTCAATGACAAGTCAAATCTCTATGAAGCTGCCCGGCCGGTGTATCCTGAGCAGCTATACCAATACCTTTCGGATTTATGTCAGGCTAAAGACCTAGCCTGGGACTGTGCATGTGGAAATGGGCAGGCGGCTGAAAACTTGGCGCAAATATTTGACACGGTCATTGCCACTGATATTAGTGAGGAGCAGATCAAGAACGCAAAAATCATTGATAATGTAGAATTCGCTGTTTCGTCGGCTGAGAGTACAGACTTTCTCGATAATTCTTTTGATCTGATATGTGTTGCCCAGGCATTGCACTGGTTCAATTTCGAAGCTTTCTGGCCGGAGGTAAAACGCGTACTTAAGCCTGGTGGTATATTCTCAGCCTGGGGCTATAATTGGCCAAGCATCTCTCCTGAACTGGACTCAATATTCCAGGAATTTATTCTAGATGTAATTGAACCCTATTGGGCACCTCAAAACAGGTTGCTTTGGAATCACTATAAAGAAATTGAATTTCCGTTTGAAAAATTAAATTCACCTAATTTCACTATGGACGTTAACTGGAATCTCAACGAGTTTTTCGATTTTATCCACACTTTCTCGGCTACACGTCGTTACATGGAAAAGCATGGAACTGTGTTCTTCGATACCGCTTTTAATGCCATGGCCCGACAATGGGGCGACATTGAGCAGAAGAAAATCATCAGCTTGGATTTTGTATTTTATGCAGGGAAAATGTAATCATTACAAGCATATCACCTAAATACAGATATGCGCTTTAAGCTAGGACAAGTGTAAACCAAGCTCTTGCATCGTATTTTTCACCCTAGTTGGTAAACACCCTTTTATCTTATAAATCAATAGATTAGTTATTCAATTCACAAATTTTTTGGTTAAAGGATAAATATTTTGAAAAAGGGGTTGATTTTTTTGTGCGGTGCACTATAATCCTAATTGTGCACAGCACAAATTATTAACCAAAGCCCTTTTTCGGAGGCAACGATGCAAAACGATATGATGAATTTTTTTAACGAAGTCAGTCAAAATGCACTTAAAAGTGCTAATGAACTGGTTGAATTAAACACTCGAGTGCTGAACGAAGCAATTGAGCGTCAAGTTGAATTAAGCAATGTATTTGTTGAAGGCAGCAAAAAGCAAGCTGAATTGTTGCAAGCTGCTAAAGACCCTAAAGAATTGGTCGAAAAACAAACTAAATTAGCTGAGCAATACACAACTATCTTTGTAGAAGCTGCTAAGCAAAATCTGGCCATTGCGCAAAAAACCAGCGAAGAATACAAAGCCTGGTTTGAAAACAATGCCAAAACTGCTGAAGTAACAGCAAAAAAAGCAGCGCCTAAGCGCAAAGCCGCTTAATTGCTTGAAAAGGTCTGAGTCAGACCTCATATAAGAAAGACTCTCCTCCTCTGTGTGAATGATTGGCCGGCATCCTCGCCGGCCTTTCTTTTTCTATAATAAGCCTTGTAAATGAATATTTTAACTAACGAAATGTCTTAGTTAGAGCTGTAATCGCGCGGTTTCCATCCGCTATTAGATGCTTCCTGCGCAGAATAGCAAGATGACTGGAACATCGGTAATGACTCACAGTAATCACAATGCTCATCAAGTGCCGGGTAATCTCCTCTGGATAGTAATATTTGTTGCTTCTCTCGAAGAAAAGTAAAGGCTATAGCACAAGTAATATCGGCCTGTGTCATTGTATCGCCATATAACCAGGGATTCGGCTGCATGGATTCCAGCCAGGTTAAGGCCGACTCTATTTGCTGTTTTAATCTCTCGGACCATTGAGGATCAATTTTATCGGGTTGGCGTCGGGCATATTCAACGCCTCTCTCATAGCTCTTTTCTGCCAACCCCAGCGCCACGGCCTCAATTCTGAGCACTCGCCATCTGTTTTCAGGATTCATGGGAACCAGGCGCTTTTCTGCAGGCACAAGTTGTTCAATATAATCGATAATCATTCGACTATCGAAAATATGCGAGCCGTCTTCAAGTTCCAAAACCGGCACTTTACCTAAGGGATTTTCCTCAAGCATTTGTTCGAAGTCAGTAAACACTGACAAAATTCTTCGCCCAAATATAATACCGTGATGGTTCATGGTCACTGCCACCCGGCGAACAAACGGAGAATCAAATTGACCGATTAATATCATGGATGAGTCACTTGGGTTTTAAATATACAAACTCGAAATAAATACAGAATCAAATCCATCGTTTGGATTAAATTTATTATTTTTCAGATAGTTTGATAACCCATTGCTTTTGCTCATCACTTTCCGGGGCTATTTCACCTGTTGATTTAGAGATCGACTTAAATGATTCTTCCGACTTGACCCCAAGCCTGGAAACCAAAAGACTTATTGGGTGAGACATGATTGAAAAACGATTTCCGTATAATCCATGAATTTTTATAAATGTGCGTTAACATGCTTCATTTTTCTTGCAGGGCAAGACGAATGCCCAGAAAACAGTAAATGGCGCCGGTAAATTTACCCTGCCAACGCAGCATAAATGGATTACGCCTTAGAAAAGAACCTACACCCCCGGCACCGATTGCGACAATGATTGTACTAATCAGCCCCATGAATACAAACAAGATGCCCAGAATAAAAAGCTGAAGCGCTACATTACCGTTTTCAGGCTTTACAAACTGGGGCAAGAATGCCAGAAAGAAAAGTGCCGATTTTGGATTAAGAACTTCTATAAGTATGGCTTGTTTGAAGGCTTTCACAGGTGTTAGCGTTTGCGACTGTAAAAGTGAATAGCTTGAAACTTTTTCGAAGATCGCACGAATGCCTAAATACACGAGATAGCCAGCGCCTAAATATTTAATCAAGCTAAACAAAAAAGCAGAGGTCATAACAATAGCCGATATGCCCACAATCGCCATAAAAGTATGAACAAGATCGCCTACAGCAATACCCAGACCCGTCGCAATCCCCACTCGAGCACCGGAGCTGGATGCTCGCGCAAGGGTTAATAACACTGCTGGACCAGGTATAAAAACAAAACCCAACAGTATGATCAGATATGTTACTAAGGTCGCTTGATCAATTACCATAATTACTCAGTTGCATGTTGTCTAAACTAAAGTTACTTATTATGCATTAAGTCTTGATACTTAAAACAGGCAAAGGTTAAGTTGATATTGGTCTAGTTACTAAAAACTCAAAAATGTTAACAAAGTAACATCTTACTGGCGGCTCAATTAACACTGCACGATATTAACTTAAACCGTACAATCCAGTGCTTGTTAGTTAGTAAAAATAATTACAGTGCCTCAGAACGATTGGTCTTTTAAACTACCTTATAGAGAGTTCATCGTATTAATTTCGATGTTGATGGCATTGACTGCGTTGAGCATTGACGCCATGTTGCCGGCCAATCCGGACATAACCTCTGACTTCGGCGTATCCAAGCCGGAAGATTTGCAATTAGTAGTCAACATGTTTTTTCTGGGGTTTGCCTTATCGCAATTATTTTTTGGGTTTTTAGCCGATCGCTTTGGTCGCAAACCTATACTGCTTGTTGGTTTAGCCATTTTTATTATTGCCAGCTTTGTGGCTGTCACTTCCTCCTCGTATCACGCATTGATCATCGCTCGGTTTTTCCAAGGGATTGGCGGTGGTGCACCACGAGTCATACCTTCTTCTATTATTCGTGACCTCACAGAAGGTCGGCAAATGGCCAAATTGATGTCACTGACAATGATGGTGTTTATTATTATTCCGGTGTTGGCACCATCAATTGGTCAGGGGATTTTGTTTTTCGGACCCTGGCAGTGGATATTTATTATGCTGGCGGCGATGGCCTTATTTTTAAGTTTATGGCTGATTATACGTTTACCCGAAACGCTATCGCCGGAAAACTGTCAGCCCTTAACCATTACGACAATATCTTCAAATATTAAGACTGTAATCACTCACCCCATTACCATGGGTTATACACTAGCGTTGAGTTGCATTTTCGGCGCGTTCAATATTTATTTAAGTGCATCACAGCCTATTTTTGATCAATATTATGGTCTAGCCGATGAGTTTGCCCTGATTTTTGGTTTTATTGCTATTTTTATGGGCTTTGCGAGTTATATGAACTCAAGGCTGGTGGTCAAACTGGGCATGCGTTATTTAAGCCAGATGGGTTTACTTTCATTCATCGGACTATCCGTGATTTTTGTTGTGTCTTGCTGGCTGTACAATGGCCTGCCTCCAGCCTGGATTTTTATCGGCCTAATGGCCGGATTATTATTTTTAATTGGTATTATTTTCCCGAATCAGCATTCCCTGGCCATGGAGCCCATGGGCAAGCTGGCCGGCACAGCTGCATCGATAATCGGGTTCATCTCAACAGTAATCGGGGTTTTGCTGGGTACATTAGCCGGTCAATGGCTGAACGGGTCATTACTACCAATGGCTATCGCATTCTTGGTTTATGGCAGTATTTCAATTTTGATTTCAACAAGAACAAATACAATTATTGATTCAACAAACTAGTTTTGAATTATCCGATAGCAAGGATGGTATCTGGTGCCAGGTAACTTCATGCGATTTTGTTGAACGAATGAAGTTAACAATTCATCAAGTAACTCCATAATCGCTTTATCTCCGTTAATTTCATAATGGCCGAATTTTTCCACTGCACGAATACCTTGATCCTTTACATTGCCTGCTACTATGCCTGAAAAAACCCGGCGTAAATTGACTGCCAGTAAATGCGGCTGCATGGTTTGTTTGATTTCTAGTGCGGCCATATTTTCATGGTTGGGAATAAATGGGGATTGAAATTCGTGCTCAATGTGCAATCTCCAATTATAGTAAAACGCATCATCAGTTTTTAAGCGAAACTTTCTTACCTTTCTTATGCCCTTTTTAATCTTCCTGGCCACTTCAGTAGGATCATTAATAATTATTTGATAACGTGAAACGGCTTGCTCACCCAAAGTGGCTTTGATAAACGCATCAATTTGGGCAAAATAATCTTTGGCCGATTCCGGTCCGGTAAAAATTAGTGGGAAGGGAATTTTTTGATTTTTCGGATGTAACAAAATTCCCAGTACATAAAGAATTTCTTCAGCGGTACCGACCCCACCGGGAAAAACAACTATGCCGTGCCCTAACCTGACAAATGCTTCCAGACGTTTTTCTATATCCGGCATGATCACCAGGTTATTAACCATTGGATTAGGAGCCTCTGCAGCAATAATCCCCGGTTCGGACAGACCCAAATAAATGCCATCCTTAATCCGCTGTTTGGTATGCCCGATTGCTGCCCCCTTCATCGGGCCCTTCATCGCACCAGGGCCGCAACCCGTACAAATATCAAAACCGCGCAAACCTAACTCATACCCAACTTCTTTTGAATAGTCATATTCTTCACGTGATATTGAATGGCCTCCCCAACAGACAACCATATTCGGTTTAAGCGAACTCGTTAACACTCCAGCATTACGCAGGATATGAAACACAGCATCAGTTAAACTCTCTGATGTTGTCAGCTTATCTAGCTCAATTTCATTGCCGATGTAAACTACATCTCTGAGAACGGAAAATACCAATTCACCTATACCTTTGATGATTCTGCCTTCAACAAAGGCACTTGCCGGTGCATTATCAATGTATAGTTTGATACCACGCTGAGTTTGATGAATCTTAATTTCAAACGATTGATAGCGTTCTAATAGTTCTTTGCCGTCATCCATCTCATTGCCGCAGTTCAATACAGCCAACGAGCAATTTCGAAACAATTCATATAATCCGCCCTTACTGCTATCCAGCAGGCGCAAAACTTCAGATTTGGACAATACGTCAAGAAATTCTTCAGGACGAATGCTGGTATTAACGAGCTCGTGATTCATTCTCAATTTATAAAAGTGTTTTATTTATTATCGCTGGCATGTCTTGCACATGCCAGAAAAATCATTAGCACCCATCTCAAAATAGTCGAGCGATGTTCAGACAAGGCAAACGTGAGCATTTTGAGGTAGGTTCTAAGTTAGATATGAAAGTAACTTGTTAAGCTTTGCCGATATCCTGTAATCGGGCTTTCAGTGTCAAATTATCTAATGAACTAATCGGTAAGCTGACAAATATTTCAATCCTGTTGGTCAACATGCCGAATGCTCGTGCAAAAGCAATTGCCTTGTGTGGATCTGTTCCTTCTACTGCAGCAGGATCAGGCAACCCCCAGTGAGCAGTCATGGGCTGACTCGGCCAGACCGGACAGGTTTCTGCTGCAGCTGAATCACATAACGTAAACACGAAATCCAATTTGGGCGAGTCAGGCTGCGCAAACTCATCCCAGTCTTTAGAGCGTAATTCATCGGTAATGAAATTATTTAGTTTGAGTGTGTTGATTGCATGCGGATGAATTTCTCCCTTAGGCATGCTACCGGCACTATAAGCCGTGAATCTGCCCCGGCCCGCGCGGTTTAAAATACACTCTGCCATGATGCTACGGGCCGAATTGCCGGTACACAAGAATAATACGTTGTAATGAGTTTGTTCGTTCATAATTGTTAATTCGCAATTGTTCAGGTCAATTTATAAACCACTTATATGACAAAACTATGACACTGAGATATTAGAATATATCTCAAATGTCACAACTCAATTGATCAATTCTTAGTTCATTGATCAGGACAGCTGTCATGAACCTTGATGTAACCATCAACAACAAACCTGCAAATGCAAAAGAAAACAAGCGCGGGAACAATATTTTCTGCTCGGTTATTTTTAGCTGTAGCGATTATAGGAACGGATTGTTACGAAACTTTTACAAGTTTGAGCAATAAGTAAAATAGCGGATATTTTGTAATACTAATGTAAAAATCAGCAGCTTAATTATCTTGGTCGAATGAATCTAACCATCTATTGATCAGTAAATAAACCGGAAAACACAATAATGCCATTACAAAAAGATAATGAAATACACCCTGATTAAAGACAAAAAACAATCCTGCTGCTACCGCCGCCGTAAGTTTACCTTTGCTAATATTGCTTAACATATTTTTTGTTCTCCATTAAGGACTAGGGTCTGTTGCCCATTGCTAAAACCGTCTCGTTTGTCTGGAAAAATGACCTGACAAGACGCGAGGAGTGTGGTTTGGTCATTCCAAATGAACGACAAGCAACGCAGTTCAGGGCGTTTTTCCAGGCTAACCCGTCGGGCTGGGGTGGGTTTGGGCTCACTCACCGTTAGGCTTCACTCATATAGAATAACTATATCACGTTCAGCCTGCCTCGATTGAGCCCAAACCCATCCCAGCGAGATGATTTTAGCAATGGGCAATAGACCCTGGGCATTCTAATACAAATTTATACTTCATATAAAGCAACTTGTATAAATAATGTATGACGATTTTTTATTAAAGTTAAGTAGCTAACCAATAGACTTTGTTATAATAAAAAAACTAAAGGAGTGACGGTCAGTCTAATAATTCCAAACGGACCTTTCTTCGGTGATTTTGATTTAAGAATTTTGGCGGTGGTGGTCTTTTGGACTGTTCAAAATGTGGCAAGAGTGATTTTGAGCGTGTGTATAAAACACCACGTGAGCGATTTATTCATTTCTGGTTTCCAGGCAAAGCTTATACCTGTAACACCTGCGGCAAACACATTTACAAGCATGTTTTCCCTTATCTTTCCTGGCCCGTTATTTTCTTATTGTTACTCGCTCTAATCGTTGTAATTATTATTTAAACTATTTACTAATCTTTCTGATCCCATCCGATAACCACAGCATCATCGAGGTTTATTCTTAGCCCATAACGATTACCACCAAGATGATTGTACTTCCACACGGATTTCGTTTTGGTTTTTAAGACCTTCACATCAATATCTTCCGGCTCACCAAGTGCATCCTTGAGTTGATCAGCAGTTTGTCCTTGCCAATAATAGCCCTGTTCAATATCTTTAACCAAATCCTTATCGCCATACTTCTCCATCAGTGCTGCACGCCGACGGGATTTATTAATAAGTTTAATCAGAAAAAGCAGACCACAAAATAAACCAAGCCCTATAAGCAACTGTGGCCAACCTACGTATTCACCTAGGAACACCAACCCGACTACCGGCAATCCAATAATCAGTAATAATAATTTCCAGTTAATGTCCCGGCGGATTTTTGGTCTTGGCATGAAATAAACAATAATTAAAACACTAACGATACAAAAAACAATGAGCAATGACAATCGTCTCAGGTTTATTGATAAACCGTTTGATTAAATACATTTTGTAAAAAAAATAGACTAATAAAGCAAATTAAAGCAGCCGTGATGGGTGTCACCAGCCAGCTAACAAAAATCTGTGAAATCTTTCCCCAACGAATGCTTTGCCGATTAGTGATTAATCCTAATCCAACAATAGCACCGACAACTGCCTGCGTACTGGACACCGGCACTAATAACAAACTGGGTAGATGATTAGACTCAAGAAATGTTTTGATGCCTTGAGATGCAAAAGCAAAAAGAACAAACGAATGCGCGACTACCACGACCCAAGCCGCTATAGGCGATAAAACTGAAAGCTCTCCACCAACTGTTAACATCATTTTATATGAATAGGTAAAAACACCAACAGCAATGGCGCATGCACCCAACAAAAATAGTTGTTGGACCGAGGTAAATGTATATGGTCCGACCACGGCATCGGTAAATGGTAAAACATCAACGAACACACCCATCACATTAGCTATGTTATTTGCACCCAGACTATATGAACCAAATGCACCAGCAATTATCAAACCAAACCGGGTGTACATATCCATGGTTAACAAGTGAATTTTTAGTCGACTCAATAAAAAAGTCAGCAATTTATATAACAGTATTGCAATGGCTGCTGCCAACAGTGGACAAAGCACCCAAGTCATGGTGATTTTCATTAATACTTGCATGTCTGTTGGCTTACCGGCATAAAGATTCCAGCCCACGATACCTCCAATTATGGCCTGGGTTGTAGAGGAAGGCAGTTTTAGCTTAACCATGTTATAAACGGTGACCGCTGCTGCCAGGGTCACCATAAAGGCGCCACTCATAGTATTAATATGGCCCAACCGACTTAACGTCGAGGCACCGCCAGAACCACTGATTACCGCCCCCAAAATGACAAAGATTGAGCAAATTATTGCTGCTGTTTTGAACTGGACCATTCCGGTCGCAACCGCTATGCCGAAAACATTAGCCGCGTCATTCGAACCTAACGACCAGCCCAAGAACAGCCCGCTGGATAAATAAATCAGAATCGATAAATCCATACCTCAAACCTTAAGTTTAATCGCATAGATATTTAACTCATCGGCTATATCTTCTGCACCGTTAGCCAGATCATCGATTTTTTCAACGAAATAAATCAAATGGCGTTTGTTTTCCAGGGACAGATCGCTGTCAAAAACTTCTCTTTGTATCCTGGTACTGACTTTGTCCGCTTCAGTTTCAAAAAAAATCACCTTACTATTGAAATCTCTGACGCTACTGTAATCACGAAAAAACGCGCGGGCAGCTTTAACTACTTCCTCCAGACACTCAACTACAATTTTAGTTAAATCTCTAAATCCATTTTTCAAATGATCAGGAATATCCGGTTGCTGAATGGAAAATCTGAATAAATTTGCTTCAACTAAATTTACCAGATCATCAATATGCTCTAACAACCGCAGAACGTCCTCTCTTGACTCCGGTATTAGGGTATTGAGGTAAAGCTCTGTTTCTATACGCCGGCGCAGCTCATCATTACGATTTTCTAACTCCTCAGCTTTTTCAAGACATTCTTCAAACTCATCGGTGATTCCACGTTTGAGGTAAATCTTGATCCCACGCCTGAACAGCAACGCGGCCTCAACCATATTATCGAGAAATTCATCAATGCGACTCTCCAATTTTTTAGTTCGTCTAAATAATGTAAAGCGGCCATTTTGTTCTTTTCTATTCGCTAAAAACATCTATACATATATATTACATTGTATATACATAGTTATACATTATCTTGCCATGCATGTAAAGCTGCATTTGTTCATTCTTATCATCTATTTATTTGTTTTTATTGAGCTTTTTATTATCGATAAATTTCCGGGCAGGAACCCTGAGTCAAGAAGTGCTTAAATTAACAATACACTATATTATGACTTTGAACGCCACCTTTGCGTACTTTTATAAAGGCCAAGAGTGGAAAAATAATGCAGTAATTTCACCCCCGCCGCAGTGTAGAAAATCATCATTCCCATTGCTGCCGCAGGTGCAATATCACCGGCATCATCCATATTAAGCACTGCAACAGAAGCCAGATTAGTATCCGGACCATAAAGAAATACCACGGCTGACACCGTTGTCATTGCATTCACAAACAGATAAATGCTGATATCCAATATCGCTGGCATACTGACAGGCACAGTGACCTGCCTGAACATTTTAAACACCGGCTGTTTTAAAGACGCAGAAACATCTTCAAATTCACTGTCCATTTGCTTTAAGGCTGTAGTAGCAGTTAGATGACTCACTGTATAAAAGTGGGTAATCGTGCTAATCACCAGAATAGCCATAGTGTGGTACAAGGTATTCAGCGGGTTAGCAGGACTATTGAAAAAGAAAATATAGGCCAAGCCCAATACCAGGCCAGGAACCGCCATAGGTAACATAGCCAAAAATTGAAACAACATTCGACCCTGTGTGAAACCACGAACTTTTTCAACTACATAGGCGCCAACAAAAATAATACAAGTACCTATTACGGCTGTCAGACCCGCCATCTTAAGTGAATTCCAATATGCCGCCCATCCACCTCCATCCATGAGGTCAAAATTGTAATTTTTCAGGCTTAATGACAGATTATACGGATAGAATTTAACCAAAGCAGCATATTGACACACCGCTATCATACCCAGAATAAACACCGAAAATAAAATCGCATATGCCAACATACAATGGTCAAATAACTTGTTTGGTTTTGGCTCGTAGGCAACAGCACGCGAAGTCAACAAAGCAACCTGTTTTTTTTGTACAATACGATCAACAAAAAACGCCAATGCTGCCGGAATTAATAGCACGACACTGACTACGGCACCCATTTCAAAATTCTGTTGGCCTATAACTTGCTTATAGATGTCTGTCGCTAATACATTGAAGTCTCCACCAATTACTTTTGGTGCACCAAAATCAGTGATGGCGAGGGTAAAAACGACAAAAGCTGCGCTTATTACACCGTAGCGTGCACCTGGTAGAGTTACGGTCCAGAATATCTTAAATTTACTGGCATTTAACACCTGAGCTGCCTCATAGAGACGAGCGTCAGAAATGGAGAACGCGGTGGTTAATATAATCAAGGCATGAGGCAGAGTGAAAAAAACCTCAGCAATAACTATGCCAATCGGGCCGTATATATCATGACCAAATAAGGCCCAATTCATAAACCCCTGCCGGCCAAATAGATAAACCAATGCGATTCCAGGCAGCAAAGAAGGCACTAATATTGGCACCATGGCGACAATTTTGAAGAATGCTTTAAAAGGCATATTACTGCGCATTAGCCCGTAAGCTAATCCAAATGCCAACGTTAATGTAATAAAGGTGGTTATTGAGGCAATAAACAGGCTGTTGACAATTGATGCAGATAAAGCCGGTGTTGAAAAATACTCAATATAGTTCGCTAAGCCGATGAAATTTCCATCGTGATCCTTAAAGCTCTTTGACAACATTGCATATAATGGCAACACTAAAGTCACGAGCAAATACAGCCCCACAACAGCAATCAAGCCGCGCATTAGTACATCATCACGGCTTAATTTTTGTTTTAACTCTGCCCCTGATTTAGCAATCGCTTCAGCCATGATTAGTTAGTCATGCGGATATAGTCTTGGGCTGGTGATAACCGAAAGGCTAATCGTATCCCCTTCATCCAAGGCATTGGCACGAAACATTCGTTCTTCAATATTCATGATGAACGATTTTGCCTGCATCTGTTTGCTACTAAGCCTTAGTCTGACCAGACTGCCCAGAAATTCAATTTCTCTAATGGTTGCTTCAATTTTATGTTCAGAAGATTCTACCTGTTGAGAAATTACAAATTCTTCCGGACGGACCGCAGCAGTCACTCGTTCACCGACAACCGTATCGATATTTGAATCATGTTCGAATTGAAGCTCACCGATTTTAATTTGATTATCTGCCATCACTTGCGCTTCAAAAAAATTCATAGTACCAATAAAGTCAGCTACAAATACCGACTTAGGTTGCTGATAAATTTCATTGGGTGAGCCTATTTGTTCAATCACCCCCTGTTTCATCACAACAATTCGATCTGCCATGGTCAGGGCTTCTTCCTGATCATGTGTCACCATGATTGTAGTTACCCCGAGTTTTCGTTGTAACTGCTTTATTTCATGTCGTAAGAACACTCTTACTTTTGCGTCAAGTGCGGACAAGGGCTCATCAAGCAATAATAAACTTGGTGAAGTTGCTAAGGCTCGTGCCAAAGCGATGCGCTGTTGCTGTCCGCCCGAAAGATTTGCCGGATAAGCGTTGGCTTTTTCAGGCAAACCTACCATTTCTAGCAATTCATTAACGCGCTTATTAATCTGATCTTTAGGTATCTTGGCATTTTCCAGTCCGTAAGATACGTTCTTGGCCACAGTTAAATTCGGAAACAAAGCATAAGATTGAAATACGATTCCAAAGTCACGGCCTGACGGCGGTAACACTGAAATATCTTTACCTGCCTGAAAAATGTTCCCGCTGGATTGTAAATCCAATCCAGCTATAGCTCGTAACAAAGTGGTTTTACCACAACCGGATGGACCTAAAAAACAAACGAATTCGCTTTCATTAATATTAAGGTTGATATCTTGAAGAGCAACGAACTCACCAAACCTTTTGGTCAGGTTTTCGATGACAAGATAATGACTTGCTTTGTTTATAGACATAAAAAAAATTCAAGGCTGGTGATAATAATTTTCACCAGCCTGCCAAATCATCTAAATTAACTTTTAGGTTCAGATTTAGAATCGTAACGAGATTGCCACTCAGCCAAAATTGCTTTGCGATTAGCGGCTGCCCACTCAAAATCATTATCGATCATTTTTTCAGGAATGTTTTCCGGGAAATGTTCGACTGGTTTAGCCAAACTTTGAATGCCTATAACCGCATAGCCTTCGTTATACATTTTATTGGCCTTTTCAGAAATGGACCAGTCAACCAGTGTTTTTGCTGCTTCCAGATTATCAGTTCCTTTTACAATTGCTGTGGCTTCCATATCCCAGCCTATACCTTCTTCAGGAATAATAATCTCAATGGGTGCGCCCTCAGCTTTTGATTTCGCACCACGGAAAGCAAATGAAACGCCTATGGGCACTTCACCACGAGCAGCTTGCTTACACGGTTTGGAACCTGAATGAGTGTAATGGTGAATATTTTCATGCAAGCCATCCATAAATTTCCAGCCATCTTCTTCACCGAAAATTTGTAACCAGCTTGATACATCCAAAAAGCCCGTTCCTGACGAGCTTGGATTAGGCATAGCCACATGGTCTTTATATTCTGGTTTAGTTAAGTCTTGCCAGGAAGTTGGTGTAGCAAATCCGTATTTCTCCTGCTCGACAGTATTAACACAAATAGCCGCAACCCAGGCATCCATTCCTGTCCAGGTTGGTGGATCTGATTTATCAACAAATTTAGGATCAAGGGCATCAACGCCATTAGGGCTATAAGCCTCAAGCATGCCTTCACCTTTCATTAGAAGTAAGCTTGTGGCAGCAAGCCCCCAGATAACATCAGCCTGCGGGTTTTCTTTTTCAGCTAATAATTTAGCCGTAACAATACCCGTTGAATCCCTAACCCAGTTGATTTTGATATCCGGATGATCTTCGTTAAAACGGTCGGCATATTTCTTTAGATCTTCTGCCTCAACTGCCGTGTAAACAGTTAACTCTGTTTGCGCGTTTGCTAAGCTGAAGGCAATAATTGCCAAACAGCTTACTATAGATTTTAATGTTTTCATCTTTGATCTCCTGTGAATAAAACGTTTATAGTATTTACCAAATGTTACAACCATATTTAAATTGAATTTAGTTGTTACTGTTTTTCCCCGGTTTTTACCAAGGCAATGAGTAAGTTTTAATGTTAGTGAACGATTTCATAGCCTCGACCACACCTTCTTTATAGCCAAGACCGGAATCTTTTATTCCGCCAAATGGTGACATTTCAATCCGATAACCTGGAACTTCCCAAATATTGACTGTGCCGGTTCTTAACTCGTTAATAAATCGAGTAATATAATCCAGACGATTGGTGCACACGCCTGAAGACAAACCAAAAGCGGTTGAGTTGCTGATTGCAATGATATCGTCAATATCTTTACAACGAATCACCGGAATAGCCGGACCAAATGTTTCTTCTCGAACCAACTCGCAGTCATAAGGCACATGATCAACAACTGTTGGTGGAAAAACAGCGCCTTCCCGATTATTACCGTGAAGTAACTTCGCACCTTTATCGACGGCATCAATCACACGATTCTGGAACATCGTCGCCGCAGCCTCGTTAATGACGGTACCCACGTCTGTCTCAGGGTCCATCGGGTCGCCGTATTTAAGCTTGGCTGCTTTTTCGACAAGCAAAGGGACAAAATCATCGGCGATGGAATCAAGACATAAAATTCGTTTGACCGCCGTGCAACGCTGACCGGAATTTTTGGTTGCCCCAGCAACGGCTAACTCTGCGGCTTTATCCAGATCAGCATCTTCCATAACAATCAGAGGTGAATTCCCTCCCAGTTCTAAGACAGTACGCCGGTAACCTGCGGTATTCGCAATTAATTTGCCTACCGGCACGCCACCGGTGAAAGTAATCAGTTCAATATTTTCGTTAGTTAACATCTCATTACCGACATTCTCAGGCCACCCAGTAACCACTGAAAGCATTTGCGGTGGTAAGCCGGCATCATATAAAACGTCAGCCAAGATCAAGGCGGTCAGCGGTGTTAACTCTGTTGGTTTAACCACCATACAATTATTAGTAGCAATAGCCGGGGCAATTTTATGTGCCACCATATTTAATGGGTGATTAAAAGGCGTGATCGCTGAAAGGGCTCGTAAAGGCTCACGAAGTGTATAAATCTTGCGGGCTTTTCCATGCGGGGTAATATCACAAGAAAATATTTCACCATCATCCAGAATAGATAATTGTGCGGCTAAAGAGAAAACATCATAAGCCCTGCCTACTTCATAAACAGAATCCTTTTTTGAAATGCCCAGTTCGCAAGTAATTAAATCGGAGATTTCATCCCTGCGTTCAACCAGCTTTTTCGCCGTCGTAAATAGTATTTCCTGACGCTCATAACGCGTTAAGGTTGGCTGATAGTCACCAGCAATTTGAAAAGCTCGTTTAACGTCTTCAGCTGAACCGGCGGGAACTGTACCGACTACTTCGTTGTTATAAGGATTAAAAACTTCTATTTTGTCTTTAGCGTCAATTAGTTCACCGGCAATCCGCATGGGTTCATGTCTTACACTCATCAATCTGCTCCTTTAAACACTATTAATAGCAACATCAAAAATATCAAAATTTCTTAAATAACGTGCGGAAAGGTCTTCCGCAAATTTAGCGTTAATCATAAAAGGCACTGTTTGTTCACTAAAACCACCGTGTGATCTTAGCGGCTCTTTCATTTTCGATAAATCATGCCGTGCTGGTGTGGTACCGAGAGTGGTATGGCCTTCACAGGTGACAATAATGTCGCCGACACGATCACGCGGTAAACCCAATTCATCGCAAGCGCTATCACTATCCATCACATAGTCAATGCCCGGGGTATGTATTAATTTTTC
The DNA here is from genome assembly GCA_028284225.1 of Arenicellales bacterium. Classification (GTDB taxonomy): domain Bacteria; phylum Pseudomonadota; class Gammaproteobacteria; order Arenicellales; family JAHEKD01; genus JAHEKD01. Next base: position 51,215 of record JANQSD010000022.1, on the reverse strand, counting down.
AGTTACCTCAGCAATACGATCTGCGTTATCAATGTAAATTGTTGCGAATCCACCCAGGGCACCGTGATGTAATACATAGGGATCGGTAATCGGTAGAATAACGCGGTGAGTGCCTGCACCTATCCAGCTATCGAGCAGGTCACTGAGGTAAATCGCATTGCTGTTGCCCTGTGAGTCATGCTTGGCTTTCATACCATGATCTGCTGTCAACGCTAAGATCACACCCCGATCATGGAGTTGCTGCCAATAGCTATCCATCATGCTATAAAACTGATTAGCACCCTCACTGCCCGGCGCAAACTTATGTTGAATGTAATCAGTAGTGGATAAATACATCACATCCGGTTTAAATTGGTCAACCAATTTCACTCCGGCAGCAAAAACAAACTCACTCAAATCACCACTGTAGACTTCCGGTAAAGCTAACCCCACCATATCGAGAACATTCTCAATGCCGTTCCCTGCTAATGTGGCCTCATCCGCCCGTTCTGCAGAAAAACAAATCGCCCGACCATCATCAAACTCAAGACCATTGCCTAACAGCGTTCGCAATTTATCCTTAGCAGTGATAACTGCAACTTTTGCTCCTGCTTCATATAAACCTTGCATGATTGTTGGTGCTCTCATAAAGCGAGTGTGGTTCATCATGATTTCTTCATCGGCATCACGATCATAAAAGTAATTACCTGAGATGCCATGCACCAAAGGTGGGGCACCGGTAATGATGGATAGGTTATTAGGATTAGTGAAACTTGGAATTTGAGAATGTGCAGTAGTCACCGTACCGTTTTCAAACATCCATTTAGTGAACGGCATTTTACCCGCTGCTATTGCTCGCTCGATATATCCACCATTATCCGAAGCCTCATAATCTGGCTCACTACCATCAATGCAAACAACAACGACGGGTTTATCCGGTAAGTTATAGTGCCGGTTATTTACTGTTGCGGAGATGTTTTTCATATCGCTTAAATCTTCCTAGGTTTAGTCAAGCAGCACACTGCTTGATGTTATTCAAATCCAATACTTCTCGAATCGCAGCTAATACACCATGCATGTGTTCACTATCAAGCCGGCCAATACAACCCACTCTAAAGCTATCTGCGACAGTCAGCTTACCGGGGTAAATAACATAACCCCGTTCACTAAGGCCATCATAGAAAACCTGAAAGTCAAAATTCGGATCGGACGGAGTGTGGAAAGTCAGAATAATCGGTGCCTGCAGTTCCGGTTTTAATAATGGCTGAAACCCCATATCGATCATGCCCTGCATCAGAATATCGCAATTTTGTTGATAACGCGCACCCCGTCCTTGCACGCCACCTTCGGCATCAAACTCATCCAAAGCTTGATTAAATGCCAATAACACATGCGTCGGTGGTGTAAAACGCCATTGCGAATTAGTTTCCATAGCTACCCATTGATCATATAAATCCAGACTCAGTGAAACTGAATTGCCTTTACACTGTTCAAGGTCAGCCTTTCTGACTAGACAAAATCCCATGCCCGGCACACCTTCCAGGCATTTATTGCTTGATGCAACAACGGCGGAAAATGGAATTTTTTGAGCATCCAGTTCAATCGCGCCAAAAGCGCTCATGGCATCAACAAGCAGTTTACAATTATGCCTGGCTGTAATAGTTGCAACTTCGGCTACTGGATTCAAAATTCCAGAGGTGGTTTCACAATGTACGACAATTACATGAGTAATATCAACATCTTCTGATAAACGTTGTTCAAGGGCATCAAGGTCTACCGGTTCATCTTCTGCAGTTTCGTTTACCACATAATCCCGACCATAATAGTCACAGATTTTTGTAATGCGCTTGCCGTAAGCACCATTCACCAGTACTAATAACTTGCCGGCAGACGGAACCAAGGTACCTATCATGGCTTCAACCGAGAAAGTGCCACTACCTTGCAGTGGAACACAGACAAACTCATCCCTGCCATTTATGATATCGACCAGTCTGCGCCGGATCGATGCGTTAACTTGGATAAATTTATTGTCGCGAGAGCCATAATCCACCAACATCGCATGTTTCACAGTCTTTGAAGTCGTTAAGGGACCCGGGGTAAACAACCAGGGTTCTTGAATATCGCGCTGCATTAGTCATTCCATTATCCGTACTAGGAAGATTAACTATAGAGAAATTAATTATTTATTCAATCGATATTATTAATACTATAATATAGATTATGACTATAAATAGAACTTGTTTGCGTGCTTTCCATATCGTCGCTTCAGAAGGCAGTTTCTCATTAGCGGCTGAAGCCTATCATGTTTCACAGCCCACATTGTCAGCCCAGGTCAAAGAATTAGAATCCCGCTATCAAATCGATTTGTTTGAGCGGCGCGGCCGAGGTGTTGGTTTAACCGTCTTTGGCCACTCTTTGCATCAAATTACTAAAAGAATTTTTGATCTTGAAACTCAAGCTGAACAGCTATTGCTGAGTAAGGAATCCAAGATTTCAGGGACATTGCGTATCGGTGCTGACTCACCATTTTTGATTATCCCGTTAATGAAAACCTTTAAGAAAAAATTTGCAGAAGTGAAATTACAAGTTGACTTTGGTAACTCCAGACAATTACAGGAATCTTTGAAGTCACGTAAGTTTGACTTAATACTTCTGCCCGATACAAAGCCCAGCAGTCGGTTATACAGTCAAAAATTACAATCTGACCATCTTATTGTCTTTGTGGACGTTAATCATCCCTGGACAAAAAAACGCAGCATTAAAATAAAAGAACTAATAGACGAAAATATTGTGTTACGCGAGAAAGGTTCAAGCACGCGATCCCGCTTTGAAACGATTTTAAAAAATAGAAACCTCCAACTCAATCCTGACAAAGTGTCTGTGATTAGCAGTCGCGAAGGTGTACGTGAAGCCGTAGCGGCCGGCTTCGGTATCGGTATCGTTTCAGAAAGTGAATTCGGCCATGATAAACGATTACACCCGTTACTGATTCGTGATGTAAAAAGCAAACACACTGAGTTTCTAGTCTGCTTGGATAAGCGTAAAGATGAAAATATTATTAAGCAGTTTTTTAATGCTGCCCTGCGTCAATAAGAATTAACAATTTTAGCACCACAAGTATGTCTATTTTTACTGGTTGTTCTTTGGCCTGTTAAGTCTATGATCGCTTAAACCTATATAAATTGACGATAATATTACCCGTTATCACCAATAACAAACCTATTGAACTAATAATATTCCAACGGTAATCTTCAAATATACTTGAAAAGAAAAGTGCGACAATCGGGAACAACACGGTTGCATAAGCAGCTTGCGATGGGCCAATACGGGCAACTAGAGTCAAATACATGACAAATGCAACAATTGTCCCAAACGTACTCAAGTAAATCAGCGAAGAAACATAACTGAGCTGATAAGAAAATACCCAGGACTGATTCATAATGACAACAAGCAATAAGAGCACTATGGAACCGTAAATCATTCCGTAAGAAATTGACGTATACGGCTTTATGCCCTTAATACTGTGGCGCTTGGAAATAATGTTAGCCAAGGAGAAAAACAGCGTGCCCAGCAATGACAGGGCGATGCCTTTAAGGCTGTTTAGATTAAAATGCGTTTGCTTAAACTCCGGATAAAAAATCAGACTTAAACCGATTACCCCGAATAAACTTCCGATCAGCATGGTTTTGGTAATCGGTTCTTTATAAAAAATCCAATTATTTACGGCATTGTAAATGCAGGCTAATGAGAAAATAACAGATACCAAGCCGCTGCTGATATAACTGGTTGCATAATAAAAACAGACAAAATTCAATGAAAACAAACATAATCCCTGTAATGCAAAAAAGCCATGATCTTCCCAGGTCTCCTTTTGCAGACGTTTAGTCAAGATCATAAACGGCATTAATAAAAGACTCGCCAGAACAAATCTATAAAATATCGAAACTAAGATTGGAACCTCACCTAATTGAAAATAGATAGCAATCCAGGTAGAACCCCAGATCAGCACAATACTTATGTAAAGAAAACTGTTCATAAAAACCAGAATAATTTATCGGTGCCTGGAGGTATTGCATAATCTTGCGGTTATTTTCAAAGCACTTATTGTTTTCTGATGTTGAAATGTTTATTGTTGGCTGGTATTGCAATTTTCTAAATGGCCAGATGTTTTCAGCGTTACATAACATCACCACTTATCAAGCTTTAGAACAAGCAGGTGCACAATTGTTATATGGCCATGTTTTCAATCAGGAGATTGGCTTTGCTAATTGGATCAATAAGGATTCCTACATTGATTACCACTGCAATAAAGCCCATACCCTGTCGTTATACCTTGAAGGCGGTTACCGCACTACACGCACTGATTGCAGTGTCGGTTATGGTCATAAAGACGCAATTTGTCTGTTACCCGAGGATAGCGACTCCAGCTGGTTTGTTAGCGGCGACATTAACTTATTTCACTTTTATTTTTCCGATAAGGCAATACGGCGGTTTGTTGCTAAAACATATGACATCGAACCATTAACCTTTAACGTGCCCGAACTTACCTTTTGTGATGATTTAAACCTTAAAAGCTCGATTCATCAACTCATTAATACTGTTAATCATGAATCCCACTTAAAAAAAGAAACAGCGATTAACAAACTATTTGATGCATTATTATCATTAACACTAAAAAGGAAACGCAACTATAAAGGTGGCTTAAGTCCCGCAATTAATCGGCAACTAAAGGATTATATGTACAGCCATTTCAGCCAGACAATCACATTAGAATCGTTATCGTCGCTGGCCGAGTTAAGTGAATTTCATTTACAAAGAATGTTTAAGCAAAGCAACGGCATTAGTCCGCATGATTATCTTATGGAATTGCGCATCGAAAAAGTAAAGTCCTTACTCACAAAGATGCCCTTATCACAAATATCGCAGGAATGCGGCTTCAGCCACCAAAGCCATATGCACCGTGTTTTTAAGCAACGAGTCGGTATTACGCCGCTACAATATTTGAACGAGTTATAAATCTAGTACCTGATATTTTAAATCTTCCATTTTCATGAAACATAAGAATGTTCTGTTTTTAGCGATTGATCAGTGGCGGGCTGATTGTCTTGGCTTTCAGGGCCACCCGATTGTTAAAACGCCTAATCTTGATAAACTGGCCCAAGACAGCGTGGTTTTCCATAACCACTTTACGACAACTTGCCCATGTGGTCCGGCAAGAACTTCTTTACTAACCGGCTTGTATGCAATGAATCATCGCTCGGTTAGAAACGGTACACCACTTGACGCCCGCTTCACTAACATCGCTAAAGAAGCACAAAAAGCTGGCTATCGCCCGGTACTGTTCGGTTATACCGACTCCAGCGTTGATCCAAGAGGCTTGGCGAGCAATGATCCGCGCTTGAAAACGTATGAAGGCATCTTGCCCGGGTTTGATGTTGAGGCGGTTTTGAATGAAGAATGTTTGGATTACTGGGGCGAGGAACTTGCAAACAAGGGTTATCAATTACCCGCTGACTTATACGATTTATATCGAGCCAAAGACCGTCACGCTAATGGTTTTTCTACTGATGCGGCCAGTTACAAATCCGAAGACAGTGATACTGCATTTATTGTTGATCAAATTATTGGATATACAACAGCCACTCACGACCCATGGTTTATTCATGGCGTGGTCTTAAAGCCGCATCCACCGCTGATCGCACCAACACCATTTAACAATATGTATTCACCTGATGACATCCCTGTCCCATCAAGGTTGAAAGATCGACAGGCAGAACGTCAGAGTCACCCATATTTAGCAGCTTGGCTGGAAGATCAAAACCGTATTGGTCAATATACGCCGGATATCAATACCCAAACTATTAGTGATGATGAACTTCGCAAAATGACAGCGATATATTACGGTTTGATTTCTGAGGTTGATCACCATCTTGGCCGGCTTTTTAATCATCTGAAACAAATCGGGCAATGGGACAATACACTTATCATCTTTACCAGTGACCATGGTGAACAATTAGGTGAACATTGGTGCTGGGGCAAAAATGGATTCTTTGATGCCTCTTATCATATTCCACTTATTATTCGTGACCCTTGTGCTTCTGATGGAAACATTTCAAGTAAACCGGTACATGACTTGACAGAATCCGTCGACATTATGCCAACTATTCTTGATTGGTTGGACTGTGAAATCCCGCAAACCTTGTCAGGTCAGTCACTTCATCCTCAAATTAATGCAACAGAAATCATAACTCACCGTGATTTTGCCTTTTACGAATTTGACTTTCGCAATCCTGCGACCCTGTTTTATGAAACTCAGTTAAAACTCAAACCTGACCAGTGTTGCCTGAATGTGATCCGCGATAAAGATTATAAATATGTTCATTTCGCTGCATTGCCGCCTTTGTTATTTGATTTAAAAAATGACCCGCATGAACTCAACAACATCGCAAATTCACCCAAACATCAAAACCGGGTTCGAGACTACGCCCAAGCCTTGTTATCACATAAAATGCTACACGTTGATCGTAATCTGACTAACTTCATGCTTGGTCCACAAGGCATCAAGGAATATAAAGGTCCAAGAACTTAGGACTTAAAATAAAATCGCTGTATTAGTTCAATAAAGGTTATCTATTCTACCGGTTGTACTCTACAGGTAAGCTTAATTTTCAAACAAATACGGTATTCTGTAGCCAAATGGATCTCAACCAGAGGATGACTGTGACCGCTGTTATGATTATCAGAGCTAGTGAGAAAATGACCATTGCTGGAAGCAGACCGAAAAGGTCAGCTATTAGACCGCTAGCAATTGTAGGAATTGAGAACCCAACATAAGCGTAAACAAAAAGACCTGCAGTCGCCCTGGCCCGGTTATCTGGCGCTCTAAGCGATACTTCAGATAATGCAGCTAAATAGGTGAATCCATAACTTGCTGCGCTGGTAATTCCCGTTCCTACTAATACAAGGATAAGTGATCCAGTCCATACGCCCGTAAGCAACACTAAAAAGCCCAACGGTACTAATATAAAACCCAAAGTAAGCGCTCTTAGGTTAGTCATTCTACGGGCTATCGGCTGACAGAGAAAGCCCGTAAAGATTGACAGAAAAATGACAAGGCCTGTCCAACCACCAAGACCATGATTTTTCAATTCCAGTGGCACAACTGCGATTGTCATTCCTGTTGTTGACCAGGCCAGAGCCATAGCAACACCGAATACCCAGGTTCCAGCCGAGAATACGGGTAAGCGCAGAAGGGAAACACGTTTTGGCTTATCAACCGGGGGTAGTATGAATGCAGCCAACGCAAGAACTGGGGCTATTAGAAATAACGCAATAAAACTGAATGGCATGAAAGTTTGTCCCTGGAGTGCCAGACTTAGGCCGGTGGCCAATGCACCTCCACCGAAACCGAGTGAAGTTGAAGAAGTTACGATTAGCGCAGCCTGTCGTGAATTTTCAGAACCTACTATCTCCGTCATATAGGCTGTACCTGCAGTCGTTGCCAGAGCAGTGGCAATACCAAGCATTACTCTGGCGATAACAAGACTCCCCCAGTTTGGTCGTACGACTAAAAGCGAGGTCGCTGCTATTGTCAGCAACAGGGCTATCGAAATTGGTAGACGACGACCAATGCGGTCCGACAAGCCACCGAGCAAAAGCAAGGTCGGCATTAATCCAGCCACGTAAGCCGCAAAAGCAATGGTTACCGCAGTTGCTCCGACATTACTTTCACTTGCATAAACATCATATAACGGCGCCTGAAGATTTACGGCATAAGTTGTTGTAAACAATATCAATGCAAGCAGAGCTGTAGACAGAAAATTAGGCATATTTGTTTCCAATTTCATTAACAGTTTGCTATGGTGGCATGATTTTATTTTTGATACAATTTATTTATTGTACTAATTACAGTGAATATATGCGCAGAGCCCGATACATAGAACTTGCAAATACTCTTGCTGATTCAATCCAGAATGGATATTTAACTCCTGGCAGCCGACTCCCCACACACAGATTGTTTGCCGAGCAGCATGGTGTTGCGCTTGCAACTGCAACGCGCGCCTACAGAGAACTTCAACGCCGCGGCTTAATCGTAGGAGAGACTGGGCGAGGTGTATTTGTGCGCGATCAGGGAGTGCCTTTGACACTTGGTGTTGAACAAACTACCTGTGATGGTTTACTCGATCTAGTATTCAATATGCCCGGTGACTCTGCAGATCCTGAAATATTACGATCCGGACTTAAGCGTCTTGCAACTGCCGGTGACCTTGAAGCCATGCTCCGTTATCAGCCACACGGTGGTAGACCTCATGAGCGGAAAATCATTGCCACCTATCTCAATCAATCGTTGGGTACAGTTTCGCCGGAACGTTTATTAATCACTTCCGGAGGTCAACATGGCCTGGCCATAACAGCGCTCAGTATTTTTAATCCTGGTGACGTTATTGCAACAGATCCGTTAACTTATCCAGGCTTTAAATCTGTCGCTGCACTTCATGGTCTGAACCTGATTCCTATTGAGAGTATTAATGGAGTAATGAGTCCTGATGCACTAGAACAGCAATGCCAACAACATAAGTTACGCGCAGTTTATTTAATGCCGACTGTCCATAATCCACTTGGCACAGTGATGGACGAAAGGACCCGTTTACGGCTGATAGATGTCGCCGATCAACACGACCTTTTGATTATTGAGGACAGTGCCTATGCATTCCTTGAACCAGAACCACCATCGAGTTTAATCGAACTCGCACCGGACAAAACCATTCATGTCGGCAGCTTTTCAAAGAGCATCGCAACAGGGCTGCGCCTTGGTTATCTCATCGCTCCCACAAACTACATCGATTCGCTGTCCCATGCCATCCGGGCAACTACTTGGAATGCTCCTGCTTTAATATCAGCACTTGTGACAAGCTGGATTGAGGATGGCACCTTAGAAATTTCTGAACAAAAACGAAGACTTGACGGTGCAAATCGACAACGTTTATGTCATAAGATTCTTAAGGATACAGCAATTAAGTCTCACCGCTATGGCAGCTTTGCATGGCTCGATCTTAGCGACGGTCAACGAGCCGAACCGATAATCACTCAACTTACTTCACAGGGAATAGCTGTCTCATCTGCCATACCATTCACCGTCACAGACGCGACACCACAGGCTTTAAGACTAGCATTCGGTGGCATTCCCAAAAATCAATTAAAAAATGCGTTTGAAAATGTTCGAGATGTACTTACTTCAATGTAAAACATAATTGAGAGTTAATATCACCCATAACTAATACTTAGCGAATCAGAAGTCGCTACAGACTGACAGGTTAATATCGCTCCCTGCTGTATTTCTTTATCTTCCAGTGCCATGCTGGCGCGCATGTGTACCGTGCCTTTGTTTAACTTGCCTCGACAAGCACCGCATACACCTGACTGACAGGAAAACGGCGGTGACAAACCGGCAGCTCTTGCTGCTTGCAAAACTGTTTGGTCCGCGGCCATATTGATCAAATGTGTCTGCCCTTGCAGTGCGATTTCGACCTTAGCTGCCCGGCCCTTAACAGAATCATCAACCTCAACCATTCCACCATAGCTTTCCATATGAATTCGATCTGCAGGCACATCAAAACTCATCAACGCGGTTTTAACAGCTGTGTTCATACCACCTGGTCCGCAAATATAATACTGGGCGTCCTGGGCATAGGGTGGATTTTCATTGATCAATGCTTCAATAGCTGCTTTGTCGATAATGCCTTTGCGCCATGGCGTGAAACCGGACCACAAGGAAGAATCGGAAATTACATGCAATACCGCCAGTCGATCTTTATTAGCATCACATAACGCATCAAACTCATCCTTAAAAATTATGCTTTTGTGATTTTTATTGCCGTAAGCCAGATATGCTACAGAATAAGGCTCCGCACACATGACTGAATCCAACATCGAGAATAAGGGCGTGATACCGCTTCCGGCACCGAAGAAATAATGGGTACGGCGCTTGGTTTCCCCAGGCTCAAGATAAAACCCACCAAAAGGCGGCATAACTTCAATGATGTCACCGGCTTTAACATTATCATTGATGTGGTTTGAAACCAAACCATCCTTAACCCGTTTGACTGTGATTCGCAGTGGATCACCGGAAAATGGTGATGATGAGATCGAGTAGGATCGACGCTGCTCCTCACCATTCAGTTCGAAGCGCAAAGTCAGATGTTGACCGGCTTTCCAGAGAAAGGTTTCCGTCAACTCAGTTGAGACCTCAAACATGACTGACTTCGCCATACCGCCTATCAGGGATTTTGTGTCCTGAACCTTTAATCGATGAAAATCACTCACAGATAACGACCCTCAACAAAGTCGAGCACTACTTGCTGGTGTTGCCTGACCGGACTCTCGCCGTTCTGCGCTGATGCACCGACTTCAAAGTACGGGCTTTTTAACGATTTTTGCTGTTGCTCACAGGCATAAATATCTTCGGCTGTGAAATCACCTGAAGCCATCGGATCATCGTCATGTTCGGCTGCCTCGGGGGAATATTTACCTTTAATAGATTTGCTCCAGAAACTTGCCGAACGCCACTGCTGTTTTTGAAACTCCCACTCTGATGCATTTTTTAATCTGACCCGATTTTCTACCCGACTTAACTGCGGTCCAAGCGGGGTAATAATAAATGTCGCCCAATTAGATTCACTTTCAGCCAGGCCTATCCCCGGAAACAACATTGGCACCGAGGCACCGAGTTGATCCAGCGGCAAAACCAAAGGGGTCGGTGCATTTTTCTCAATATCTTTCGCATAATCCTCTGACAAGGGTTCCCAAAATGCATAATGAGGACCGAAAAACCCATACTCTGCCTTGGCGTGATCGTACATTGCCAGGGTACCCGAATGAAGATGGGCAAGATGATAAACATCGATATAGTTTTCGACTACGATTTTCCAGTTGGCTTTTATCTCGTATTCAACCCTGGCATCAGGATATTCCACCAGTTCTTCTATATTATGAGGACCCAAGTGTGGTTCCACCTCACCAAACCACTCCATAATCGAACCGGCATCCGGATTAGGATGTACAAACAACATACCTCGCCACATATCCACCGACGCTTTTTTTAAACCCAGACAACTTTTATCCAGATCTTTAAATTCGCTCTGCTCTTCCGGTACGGAAATCAAATTACCCTCAAGATCATAGGTCCAGTCATGATAAGGACAGGTTAAGGCTTTTTGGGCTTTTCCTACAGCGCGAATAAGCTGCGTGCCACGATGGCGGCAAATATTGTGAAAAGCCCGCAAGCGTCGGTCACGCCCCATAACGATGAAAATGTTGTTTAAGCCTGCTTGCACTGAAATATATTGGCCCGGTTCGCTGATGTCTTCAGCAAAACCTGCATACGCCCAGGTTTTCGAAAAAATCATCTCCTGCTCACGGTCAAACCACGCTTGCGAGGTATATGCCTCAAGCGGCAAAACATGCATCATTTTTTTCTCGCTCATAGTCAGGATCCTAGCAACGGCAGCAAATCATCGGCAATCATAAAAACACTCAAACCAATCCAGGTAGCGATAATTAACCAGAACAGCAATGGACTTTCATCCCGGCTGATTGGCTCGACCAGATGTGTTTGACCTGAATAAAGCGCCGGTATTGTCCACATGATGAACAACAACCCCCAAACCCAGCTCCATCCAAATACAACCGCCGCATAGACGATTGCCAAGGCTACAATGGTTTTCCATTTTAATTGCATGATTTGCTTGATAGTAAATTGTCAATATTGACAATAAATCATACATGCTTTATCATGCTCTTGCAATAGATATCAAACCAACCTATGGGTCGACCCAGTTTAAAAAAAGAGCGCTTCGAGGAAATTCTGGATGCATTCGAACGTTGTGTTGCTTGCTATGGATTAAACGGTGCAACTCTGGAACAGGTTGCCGCTGAAGCCGGGCTGGCCAGGCCTTTAATCCGTCATCATGTTGGTAATCGCCAAGTACTAGTTACTAGTTTAATAGAACGCTATCAACAGAAATCAGCAACTTATATAAAGCTACTGTCAACTGATTTACCGGAAAAAAATAGATTTAAAACTTTTTTAGACCGACTATTTGATGGTGAATTTTCAGACCGGAATTTCGTTCTGGTTACCGAAGCATTAATCGCCGCAGCAACAGATAATCAAGAATTAACATCAAAGTTACTTGATATCATTGGATCTGTTCTTAAGCTCATCAAATCCGAACTCAAGCTTGAGTTTAAACAAGCATCATCAAAATCGTTACAAGTCGTTGCTTCAGGGATATTGGGTATTTACTTTAACGTCGACTCGCTTTCATTATTAGGCGATATAAATCAACTGCGATCAGACTCCAAAAAAGCAGCTCAACAACTTGCACAAACCCTTAACCACTGATACCCCCGCTTAGCAATTGTTTTCAGCACAGCGTCCGCATTCAAGCTGAACTGTCGCATGGGCTATATTGAATTTGTCCTTTAATAAACCATGGATACGATCCTGAATCGAGTTATGGTCAACACCTTCATCCACATCTGCGTGCATGGTCAATACTGGCCGGTTGTGGTTAAACTATCTGTACCTTCTATAACGCTAAACCCACCATCATTTCTATCCATAACTGACAGTGTACTAACGGCCAGTTCAAAGGGAATACTGAAAATTGCAGAAAAATCATAGACATCGTGGTGAGAAGAAAAACTGCAATAAATTCTTATTGCAGATTTCGGATTAATACTCAGTTTAATTTTTGCACATAAAAAAGAACGCCCAGACTAGCTGGGCGTTCATTGACACAAGAGAGGAGAGGAAGTTTTTCTATGTATGGGTGCAGTATAGATCAGCATCACTGAACGAATGCTGATCTTTGAGTGAACGCCAGCTTAATGATAGCCCGATTGGCAAAATTCTCTATGTAAGTAAGCCGGGTCTGATGAGTAAAATACCGGCAAATCTTTCATTATTGTGGCGACAACTCTAATGCGCAAGGTGATCATCAGCTACAATTGTCTAGATTACTGTCACATATGCAACTCTATTATTCACTGGTACTGACCAATCATATAATCAATACCTTTTTGCATAACAATGCGCCAGGCTTTTTCTATTTTATTGTCAAATAAGGGATCACTATCGCTTACTGCTGCAATCAAACTATCCAGCCACAACAAATATAAATGAGGCTTAATATCATGATGTTGAGCATCATGTTTGATCGCAATTTCCAATAACACTTCCGATCTTTCGTAGGCAATCAGCATGTTTGATAAAGAAAGCAATAACATCTTTTTTTATCTTTCCATATCTGTATTCTTAAATTTATCCTTAACTTCTTCAGAGCTTGTGATAAATTGCGAATAAAATTCATCCAGAAATTTGGGATTATTTGTACAGCAATGCAAACTCTCACTAAAGATATTTAACCATTCGTCATTCATACGCTAACACAACCAAATTCGACTCGTGCTATTCAACCGTAACGGACTTGGCCAGATTGCGCGGTTTGTCTATATCAGTACCTTTAATGACAGCCACATGGTAGGCCAGCAGCTGTAGCGGAATAACATAAATTATGGGCGAGATGGTGTCATCCACGGGTGCAACATTAATCACCTCGATCCCGGCATCTGCATCCATGCCGGACTCTTGGTCAGCAAAAACAATCAACTGACCACCACGGGCTCGAACTTCCTGGATATTGGATTTGATTTTCTCAAGTAAATTATTATTCGGCGCAACGGCAATGACCGGCATTTGTGAATCGACCAACGCCAAAGGACCATGCTTGAGTTCACCGGCTGGATAGGCTTCTGCATGAATATAAGAAATTTCTTTAAGCTTGAGTGCACCTTCCAATGCAATTGGAAAATGTAACCCTCTTCCTAAAAATAATGCATGATGCTTGTCAGCAAATCGCTGCGCCAGTTTAGCAATCTGCTGATCTTGAGCCAGGGCCTGTTCCACTTTTACCGGCAAACTCCTCAGTTCGTTAACCAGGGAATGCTCAGTCTTTTCTTCAAGCGTTCTGCGCCGGCCGATAACAATCGCTAATAACAATAGCGAAACCAATTGAGTGGTAAATGCCTTGGTTGAGGCTACACCTATTTCCGGCCCGGCATGAGTCATAAAAACTAAATCTGATGTACGCACCAGTGAACTTTCTGGTGCATTGCAGATTGTCAGTGAATATTTATATCCCCATTTTTTCGCCTTCTCTAAAGCCGTCAAGGTATCGATGGTTTCCCCCGATTGCGAGATCGTAACAACTAGCGCATCTTCAGGTACAACATGCGGTCGGGAGGAAAATTCCGTCGCAATATCCACATCACAGCGCATACCGAACTTTTCAAACCAATTGCGAGCTACTAATCCGGAATAATAACTGGTGCCGCAGGCAATGATTTGTACGGATTCAGTTTGATCAAAAATATGCGCTGCTTCGTGACCAAAAGACTGTTCAAGTACTTTATCTGCAGAGATACGACCTTCCAAGGTATCGGCGATAGCCTGGCCTTGTTCGAAGATTTCTTTTTGCATGTAATGGTTATACTGGCCCAGTTCTATCGCATTAGCCGAAAGTGAACTGGTTTTCACATCTCGCTCAACAACATCACCGTCGCTATTGTAAAGCGTAACCTGACCGTTGTTGATGTCGACAATATCCCCATCGTCCATAACCATGAACTGATTAGTCACAGCAATCAAAGCCGACATGTCAGAACCCAGAAACGCTTCATTATCTTTAATGCCGACCAACAAGGGACTTCTGGATCGGGCACCGATCAAGCGACCCGATTCTGAAAGACAAATTACACCTAACGCATAAGCACCTTTTAACAGCGCAACGGTTTTTTGCACTGCTTCGAGTAAATCGGATCCTTGACTAATAAAATCATCAACTTTATTAACGATGACTTCTGTATCTGTTTCTGAATAAAAGTTATAGCCTTTGGCTGTGAGCTCTTCCCTAAGCTCTTGATGGTTTTCAATAATACCATTATGTACCAGCGCCACGTTATTTTTGCTAATATGTGGGTGGGCATTGCCTTCCGTCACACCGCCATGCGTTGCCCAGCGAGTGTGAGCAATTCCTGTTAACGCTTTAAATTGATCAAAATCAATATCTTGTTCGAGTTGAGCAACGCGTCCAACATTAACTCGACGTTGAATGGATTGATCCTTGATAACGGCCACACCGGCTGAGTCATAACCTCTATATTCAAGCCGCTTAAGGCCATCGATTAACATCGGTACGATATTTGATTTTGCTACTGCTCCAACAATGCCACACATAATCTAACCTTCAATTTTTTTGTGGTCGCTTCCAACCCGCTAATACAATTTGCTCTTTTTTATTAACTGTTAGTTCATTCTCCGGCGCATCGTTATACACAGTCGTGCCGGCACCTATAGTTGCATTGTCACTTACAGTGACCGGTGCAACCAGCTGGCAATCAGAACCGATATGCACATTATCACCAATAATTGTTTTATGCTTATTGGCGCCGTCATAATTACAGGTAATCACGCCGGCACCGATATTTACATCCTTACCGACTTGTGCATCACCCACATAACTTAAATGATTAGCCTTGCTATTGACGCCAATGATGGAGTTTTTAACTTCAACAAAATTGCCGATTTTGCTGCTTTGCAATAGTGATGAGCCTGGTCTTAATCGGGCATAGGGCCCAACACTGCAATGACTGCCGATTTGCGAGTCTTCAATTATTGAGAACGGCTCAATCACCGAATCGTCATCAATTTGGGCATTTCTTACTATGCAGCCAGGACCCACTTTGACGTTATCACCGAATTTACAATGCCCTTGTATAATAACATTGATATCAACTTTACAATCTCGACCAAAATCCAGCTGACCGTGTAAATCAAATCGGGCCGGATCAACAATCGTCAAGCCCTGCTGCATGAGTGTTCTGGCTTGTTGCTGTTGATGCATTCTCTCAAGTTCAGCCAGTTCGAGCTTGCTGTTTACGCCCTGAATTTCTAACGCCGTCTGAGGATTAATTGATTCAACAGGAATATGATCCGCAACGGCTAATTGAACAATATCGGTTAGATAATATTCCTGTTGAGCATTATTGTTATCAATCCGATTTAACCATTGTTTTAACAGCTTTGCTTTAGCCGCAACAACGCCTGTATTAATTTCGGTAATTTGACGTTCTGCTGCGTCGGCATCTTTATATTCTCTGATAGCAACTATTTTATTTTTGTCATCGCGTATGATACGCCCTAGGGCACCGGGTTCATCCAGCTCTATTGTTAACAACGCTAATTTATTCTTTTGTGCTATATCTATCAGCGGTCCCAATGATGAAGGTTTGATCATGGGCACATCCCCATAGAGGACCAAAACGACACTATTATCATTGAGACCGAGCATGGCCTGTGCAACCGCATGACCTGTGCCTTTCTGTTCTGTCTGGCAAACCCAGGTGACGTCCCTGTCTGAAAATCGTTGCTTGAGTAAATCGCCGCCATGACCGTAAACCACATGTATGGCTGTAGAATTAATAGCCACAGCAGCATCAAGCACATATTCAAGCATGGGCTTGCCGGAAAGCCCATGCAACACCTTGGGTCGATTGGAATACATCCGTGTACCCTTACCTGCTGCTAAAATGACGGTCTCAAGATTCATGCGCAAAGTATAATCGACTGTCCGCTATTCATAAATGCCCGTTAACCACTTATCTTGTCGACCTCGGCGGTTGTTGGGTGTCGTTAACAGACAAAATCGAATATATAACCTGTTAATTATCTAACGCTTTCTAAAGATAAAAACTATGAATTCAAGAAAAAATTAATTGATTATCATTAATTGTGCGTTTTAACACCGAAGTTTTTTACAAAATAGTGTATATAGATAAAAAGCCTCAATGAGGTAAAAGAACCTATCTCAAAATGGTCGAGCGACGTTCAGATGAGGCAAAAGAGAGAAAAAGCCCAGTTTACTCATCGTAAATGAACATTTTGAGATAGGTTCTAATAAATAAATTTATAACTATTACAACTTAGCCGAGGAGATATATATGTTTAATAAAGAAATTGAATCAGCGCTTTCCAAGAATACTAACCGACGTGTCTATGACAATATCCAGTCAGTAGCAAATGTTGAAGATACAGAAAAACTACTAGGACCTTTAAAACAACTGCCAGGCAATTGGAAAAGTCTTCCAGGCAGAGGCTGGAACATGATTGCGTTACCATTCGCAACTAATCCGGATAGCCCCATCAATTATCGATTATTAGTCAATCAGTATGATGAATTGCTTAACTTTTCCCAAATTGATGGACCGGTTCCAAATCGCGGAATTAGTTTGCCCCCCAGCGGGACTTCTGTTGATACGGATCAAAAGTTAATGGCTCTTGATTATGTTCAGACTATCAACCAAATTGCTGTTGATGACTTTCCACGTAGTTCTGATGAGACTCGAGGCCCTGTTTGTGCACCCATTCATCATGAACCGGGGCTATGGTTACATATCATCAATGAGAATACAGCAAATATTGACATTGCCAGGCTGGGAACAGTTCCACATGGAGATTCTTTGCTGGCACTGGGTATAAGTGACGAAGTCAATGGAAAACCAACCATTCCTGATATTAGCGGATTACCAATTGGAGCACCGTCAACTGATTTAAGCCATCCTTATCTAGCCCCTTATAACCATTTTAATATCAACTTATTTGAAGGGTTATTTGATCCGGTTCATCCAAATAAACTGTTACAGGACGCGCTTAATGCAATGCCGGTGGTTCGTTCAACAATCCTGCATGTTGATACAACCTTACAGAATGCAGGGATTGTCAACATCCCGTTTATTGTCAAGCAAGCCAATGCGACTGAAATGAAGTTCACCATGTGGATTCATGAGCTGGAGGAAACGGACGACAATGATAAACCGTTATTAGTGATGCAATATTCGCAGCTCGTGTTCCTGGATTTTTTTGATCGACGCGACGGTCAGTCAGGCTTGATTCGATGGCCACATGTCAGCATTAACACGCTGGTTCATACTGACCAACAAGATCCTGCTCATCAATGTGATAACCAACCGCTGGAATAATTACCTGGCTGATTCTAGGATAATCGGATTAGGCTTTTTAATACCAGCAAGAAGGCACTGCCAAGAACGGAAAACGGTATTTCTGACAATTCGCTATTGGGATCAATTGAGTGGCCACTGTTGAATTTGTTGGTTAATATAATCCGTTATCTGTTTACTGATCTGGGATTGTCTGCAATCATGCAAATGGGTATTGTGCGTGTATTTATAGGCACAGCGATAACCGATTATTTCAACGCTGTCAGGATAGCGATCGATCAAGAACTGTAAATCCTGGGGTCGATTATATTCATCGTCCCGATAGGCAAAAATCAGCGCTTCTATTTTTTGCGCTGTAAGCATTTGCTTAATTTGCCTGGGCCGAACTTCATTACGCCACCAGGGATGGGTCTGTTGGCTGCGTCGATTAGCTAATGCCGGTGCAAACAAGATTGCAGCATTGAATTTTTTATCCACCAGGTTCATCAGCATCAACGACGACCAGGCACCTTTGGAATGACCGGCCAGAAAAATATGTCGCGCTTGAATACCTTGTTGCAAAAGCTTATCCAGTGCTTGTTCGATTTCATACATCCTGGCATAAACCTGATTACCTGCATGTTCAGGACCTTCACCTTCGGTTGCGACTGAGCACAAAAAATAAATCAGTAAGCGATTTGACTCAATGTCTTTAAGCGATGCGGGAATCTGGTTGTAACTGGCATCACAGCGCTCTTTTTTCCTTGGATTTCTAGTACCATGGTTATAAATAATAACTATTGTGTCACTGGCACTGGCATTAAGCTCGATTAACCCTTGCTTTGTTGGTGTGGTTTTGACGGCAGAACAACTGATCAGCAATAGCGACAAAGCAGCCAAATAAAAACCTTTCATTTACAAAATAGTCGATAAGGCTTGATTCAGATCACCCATTAAATCGTCGATATGTTCAATACCCGTAGACAGGCGCAACAGATTATCAGGTGTGTCGGTAATATTCCCTTCACTGGTTTTACGATGCTCAATCAGGCTTTCGACACCACCCAGTGATGTTGCAGGTTTCCAGATGTGGGTTGAAGTCGCCACCTTAATGGCCTCATCTTTGCCACCTTTGACCAGAATCGACAGCATTCCGCCAAATCCACCTTGCAGTTGTTTGTTCACGAGAGAATGATAAGGACTACTTGGCAAACCAGGATAATAGACCTGTTCAACTGCCGGATGTTTTTCCAGCATTTTAGCCACTACCAGAGCATTGTCGGATTGTTTTTGAACACGCAGGTAAACTGTTTTCATTCCCCGAATTAGTTGATACGCATCGCGGGCACCAGGCATGGGTCCAGCCAGTTTGCGATAATCGCAAATGCGCTGCCAGGTTTCAGTCCCAGCTTGTTTGCAAATTAATAGGCCAGCCAGCACATCTGAGTGCCCATTCAAATATTTTGTGGCAGCATGGGCAACTAGATCCGCACCCAAATCAAGTGGCTGACACAGTACCGGTGTCGTCACTGTGGCATCAACACCCAGCAGCGCACCGGCCTGATGGGCGATTGCTGCAATGGCCCCTACATCTGCAACTACCCAGGTTGGATTGGCCAGTATTTCCAGCCAGACAATTTTAGTTTTACCCGGCTGAATCACCTGTTTGAGTGAATCAGGATCGGTGGCATCGAACTGACTCACCGACAAACCATAATGCTCGGAAAATTCCTGAGCCCAATGTGTCACGCCGTGATAAAGCGTCTGGGCGATAACAATATGATCCCCTTGCTTTAAAGTATGAAAAGCAGCTGTGCAGGCACTAAGCCCGGATGGGAACATCAATGCATCCTCACCCTTCTCCAAAGCACAAATTATCTTTTCAGCCTGCTCAACCGTGGGTGATGTATCGCGAATATACTCACGTCCATCACGCTGCTGATAATTTTTATCGCGAGCAAAGGTTGTTGCCAGTTGCACAGGTGGAATAACCGCTCCGGTCACTGGGCAGATTTCGCCTAAGGCCTGGGCAGCTATAGTTTGAGGGTGAAGTTTATGTGCTTTTTCCATGTACTAATCTCTATGTACTTAAGCTAAGATAACAATGCGCTCTCGGCGATTCCATCGAAAATGAACTGAACAGCTAAAGCTGTAAGCAACACACCAAATACCCGGCTAATCACTTGCAACCCCGTTACACCCAATAACCGTTGTAATTGAGTAGCGAGCAACATACAAATCAATGTGGCGACTAAAATGGCTGCTAAACCAAGTAAAACTGCGGTTTGCAATTTATGGTCGCCCTGCGTATTTGCCATCAATAGAATTGCTGCACCCATCGCCCCTGGACCGGCAATCAAGGGCGTAGCCAATGGAAATACAGCGATGTCGGTTTTATGAATCGCCTCTTCTTGTTCTTCCCCGGTAGTACTGGTACCGCCGGTGCTAACGGCAAACACCATATTAATTCCAATCAACAATAGCAAGATACCACCCGCTGTACGTAGTGCAGCAAGGGTAATACCAAGACGATTCAATAATACATCACCGAAAATCGCAAAAACCAATAACACTATCGCGGCGATTAATGTTCCTTTGACGGCCATCGAACGCTTGAATTTCGCTGGAGAACTCCCCGTGAGCACTGCAAACATAGCGGCCACATCGAACGGTCCGATAGTCGCAAAAAACGTAGTAAATGAAATAATAAAAGTATCGAGCATGACAGAATTTTATTGGTTTTGTCTTGTTATTGCAGCGCTTTTAGTTGATTTTCTCATGTCTGATGCCGTTCAAAAGCGCCGAGTTAGATCCATGTATTTGTACATACTCGCGACTTGCTCAGCATAACCGTTAAACATCAAAGTAGGACGCTTAAAAAACTCTCCGATTCGCCGCTCTTTCGCCTGGCTCCAGCGTGGATGATCAACTTCGGGGTTTACATTGGCATAAAAACCATATTCTTCAGGGTTGGTTCTATGCCAAGTAGCATAGGGTTCTCGTTTGGTGAATTTAATTTTAATAATCGACTTAATACTCTTAAAGCCATATTTCCAGGGCACAATAAGCCGAATGGGTGCGCCGTTTTGCTTAGGCAAAACCTCGCCATATAGGCCAACGCTGAGAATAGTCAGTGGATGCAGGGCTTCGTCCATACGCAACCCTTCCCGATAAGGCCAGGGTAAAACATAGCCCAAAAGCTTGAATCTCTGACCCGGCATCTGCTCTTTGTCATGCAAAGTCTCAAAGGCAATATATTTTGCATTGCTGGTGGGTTGGCTGGCTTTAATCAGCTTGTTGAGCTCGAACCCCACCCAGGGAATCACCATCGACCAGGCTTCGACACAGCGTAATCGATAAATGCGCTCCTCAACGGGAAATTGTTTTATCAACTCATCGATATCCCAGATTTTAGGTTTATCGCATTCGCCTTCAACACTCAGCGTCCATGGCCTTGGCTTAAAGTTTTGTGCCAGTTCGGCAATTGTTGTCTTGCCTAACCCAAATTCATAAAAATTGTTGTAACTGATCACTTTTTTGTAATCCGTCAACTCTTCTTCAGTGCTGAATTTACTCTTGGGTAACTGATTAAAAATTTTTTCCGGCTGCTGCTGGGATGACCAAGATACATTCAGCGGATAAGTTGCTGCCAAGCTTAACGCTGTAGCTTGTTTGATAAACTGTCGACGGTTCTTGTAAATCAATTCCGGTGTTATTTCGCTTGTTGGAATAGCCGGAAATTTAGATTTAAACAGCCGCATCACAACACTATACCACTGTTGTTAACTGCTGTTGATGTATAACAGTGTTACAAAACCCTGTGCAAATATATTTTTAGTTTATACTTAACTCAAAAATCAAACACACGCCATGATTCCACTCCACGACGACAATCCTACTTCAATAAAACCTGTTGTCACTATTGTGTTTATAGTGCTGTGTGTGCTGACTTTTTTATGGCAGTTTACTCATGACCCACGCGGTCAGCAAATAGTCGTCTATGCCCTGGGGGTGATTCCTGCAATATTGCTTGGTGATGCTGAGCTGCCCCCCGATCTTATTTGGGTACCTACTTATGCCACTATTTTTTCGTCGATGTTTTTACACGGCGGATGGATGCATCTGATCGGTAACATGCTTTATCTGTGGATATTTGGTAACAACATCGAAGATTCTATGGGGCACGTCAAATTCATTGCTTTTTATTTGCTGTGCGGTGTCGCCGCTGTCTATGCCCAGGCTCTGCCTGATCCCAGTTCCGAGATTCCAATGGTCGGTGCCAGTGGTGCTATCTCCGGGGTATTGGGAGCTTATTTGTTACTCTACCCACGGGCAAAAGTACTTGTGGGTATTCCGCTTGGATTTTTTATTCAGACAGTCCGTATGAAAGCATTGTGGGTACTTGCATTCTGGTTTGGGTTGCAAATATTCAGCTCTGTTTTCGTCCAGCAAGAAGGTGGCGGTGTAGCCTTTGGTGCCCACATCGGTGGTTTTATCGCCGGTATGTTTTTAATTCCTTTTTTCAAAAATCCAGCGTTTAAATTACATAATCCTATGGAAGCGATTAAGTAAAACCTATCCCCATATTTTTTGGAATATTGTGAATTTTGTAACCAGTCAATGAGTTACCTAAATATGATGTTATTTCATAATAGCATTGTGGGGATTCGACATTTAAAATCGTAGGGGGAATGCCGAATCTACCCCTCCCACAATGCTAAAAGTGAGCGATTTACATTACAATGCCTGACCAAACTTACCCTTTCGACGAAGAAATACCCAACCCTGTAAAAATTTTTCAATAAACATATAATAGTCTCCATAGTAGCTGTGGGGTCAATATGTTAATTAGTAAGATGGCAAAGTTAGCAGGCTGTCATGTTGAGACAATTCGTTATTACGAAAGTATAGGGTTGTTACCAAGAGCAACCCGAGCAGCAAACGGATATAGAAATTACACCACCAAAGACCTTAATCAGCTTAAATTGATTCGTAAATTAAAACACTTGGGTTTCAGTCAAAAAGAAATTCGCGAAATGATATTGCTGACATATTCGAAATCGAATCCTTGTAAAAAAGTTCATCAATTAACGACTAAACATCTTGAACGAGTGAATAATAAAATTAAAGAGTATAGAGCAATTAAACGCACTCTCGAGAAAATGTGTGCTGAATGCGAAAGCGAAGATTACAAATATTGCCCAACCTTATCGAAGCTGGCTGAAGACCAGTAACACCTAGAACTCATTTTAGCCGCAACAATCGGATCGAGTGCGTCGGGCAATTAGTTTTCTGACTTGTGCTGCGCTGATTCCAAAGCGACGTGCAATCTTATTGACATCCAGTCTTTGGTAGCGACGCAGCATAATAATTGTGTAAATCTGTTCATCGCTAAGCCCAAAGTTTGAATCAATACCGCTGGCTGCTGATCGTTTTTTCATCAATCCAACAGATTAATCCGGATTTAAGTATCAAACTCAATTTGTTTATGACTACCGTCACAAAACGGTTTGTTGCTTGATGCTCCACAACGGCAAAATGCTGTCATGCCCTGTTTTTGTACAACCTCACCATCGGTCTGGGTAATACTGAGGTTTCCGTCTACTAGCAACGGCCCTGCCTTGGTTACTGTAACGTTAGTCTCGCTGTTTTGATCAACATTATCGTTATCTAGTGACAACGCACCAGACGGGCAAACCTTAACTTGCTCAATAATCGATGTATTCGTTGCACCATCCAGATTTACCCAGGGCCTTTGATTCGGGTTAAACACATCAGGTAATCCATGAAAGCATTTTTTCGAATGGATACATAACTCAGGTTTCCAAACAACCGTAATATCGTCGTTTTGGTAATGTTTGATTTTAGCTGTCATAGTTCTGGCCTCTGTAGCTTAGTGGTTATATAAGCAGTATAAACCCAGACCCGTTATTTACAAATCGCCGGTTACAGGATTGTATCCAGTACGGCAACTGCACGCTCAACATCCTCTGCCGAGTTATAGTGCACCAAGGATAATCTGACCACGCCATCGTCAGTATCAATACCCAAATTATCAATTAAACGGTAGGCATAAAAATGACTTTGTCCCGGACCGATCTTGGCATCAATCAAGGCCTGGGCGATATCAGCTGATTTCATCTTGTTGGAATAAAACGCAATTGTTGGTGCCCGCCGCTCGTGATCTGCGACCGGCAAACCCACTACTTTGACGTGCTGCTTGGTATTTAAACAGGCCAGCAAGGGCTCCATCAAGGTTTGCTCATGTTGCCCGAATAAATTAAAAATCGCGTCAACCTGCGTTCTAACACTACCATTGGTGTCACCGAAGTGATGCTGATAAACATCAGTAAAGTAATCCACTATACCCCCAGCACAACCGATTTCAGCATGATTTGGGCCGGCAGGTGTGAGTCGTTTACCTAAATAATCTTGATTAAAAAAATGCCCCTGGTTAGCAATATTGTGCATATGTTCCTGCTTGCCATAGATCAGACCCAGATGTGGACCGTAGGTTTTATAGAGGCTGAATAAATAAAAATCGACATCTAGCTGTTTGACATCTGCCAGGCAATGCGGTGCATATGAAACCGCATCTACGACTACTTTTGCATCAACCTCGTGAGCTGCTTTGGCAATTGCTTTAACAGGATTGATGGTAGCCGCAATATTGGAGCAATGGGTAAAACAAACTAATTTTGTCTTGTCGTTTAACAGTGGATATAGATTTTCCGGATCTAATAGGCCTGTTTGTCGATCAACCTGCCACTCACGAATTGTCGCACCTCTATTTTCCAGGCGTCTCCAGGCACCAATATTGGCTTCATGATCCTGGTTAGTCACAATGATTTCATCACCGGGTTTAAGTTCTTCGGCTATTGCCTGGGCCATCACATAAGTGTTCTGAGTAGTTGAAGGCCCAAAACTAATTTCTTCCGGCTGGGCATTAATCGCCTCGGCCAATAGGCGATGACTCCTGTCCATCGCCTCACCGGCCTGATCAGAAGGACCGTAGCCGGAGTAAGGCTGAACCTTGGTTTTGGTATAAAAATGAATTAACTTATCGGTAACCTGAGACGGCACCAGAGAACCGCCCGCATTTTCCATATATGCCCATCCGGCTGTTTCTTCATTCTGATAAGCCGGAAACTGAGCTCGAATAAAATCTAAATCCAGCGGTTTCACTACTGCACCCTAGTCGCTTTACTAAATGCGGCAATATTAGCACTGGATACAGCTTAAATATAATTTTTCTAGCTTAATTTAACCGCTGCTCCGGTCACCGTAATACCACCTTGAAGCGGTATGTCCACGTCGATCTGGCTGGGCCTGCCCATGACTTCACCTTGGCGAATATTTACAGTTGCAGGCACTTGCAGCAGCCCGGATTCTCGTAGATAACCACCAAGCGCGGCTGCGGCGGCACCGGTTGCTGGGTCTTCCACCACCCCGCCCACCGGGAAGGGATTACGCGAGTGAAACAAGGTTTGATTTTCACGCCATACTAATTGAATGGTGGTCAGGTCATTCTCCAACATCAGCGATTTAAGCTGATCGAAATCATAGTCAAGCTGATCCAGTCTTTGTTTTGAACCCGCTGCAATCACAAAATGCCAGGCACCTGCATAAGCTAGCGCCGGTGGAATTGAATTATCCAATTCATCTGTTTGCCAATTTAAGGTTGCTAATACTTGCTTTAACAATTGCTCTGACGGTTGCTCGTATTTGGGTTCAACTGATGTCAACGATGCTTGCTTTATGCCGTTCTTACTGGATGCCTCGACCGGAATTTCACCAACAATACTGTCTAATAGATAAGTTCCATCGCCCTCAGCATTTCCCAAAACAACACCGCTCGCTATAGTCACATGCCCACAAAAAGGCACCTCCGCTTCAGGACTATAGTAGCGAACTGTTCTGCGCTTGCCTGTTTTCGGTGCTAAAAAAGCCGTTTCTGAATAACCGACTTGTTTTGCTATGGCCTGCATTGTGTCTGGATCAGGTAATTCGTTGCCGATCCAGACACCTGCGGGGTTACCGCCCTCAGAATCGGTACTAAAAGCGGTCAATCGATGTAACTCTTCAGTCATACTTGCACCCCTATCAAGCTGCTCGATTGAATCGTTGCTCATCAACATTCTGTTTGTTTATAAGTTTTTTGTTTACGGCTTGATTTGATACAAGCTCAAAAACTTGTGGTTTGGTTCGCTCATAGGCACTGTCCGTATATCTCAATGGGCGCTTACCTTTGCTCATTAAATATAAGGCTTCACGGGTTAATCCCATGTCTTCCAATTGATGATCAGTACGCGTACTGAGTTCTTTTGCTGCCTGTTTAAGCATCTTACGTTGTTGATAAGATTGTTTAAATACTATAAGCCCATTTACGACATTTGCTAATAATTCTGACATTAGATTCACCTTAGGTTGTTGGGTTGACTGTCTGTATTCAATTTCAGTATTCGAATATCTGTCCACAAATACGTCTTTTATCCACCAGTACATAGCTATTCTCCTAAAAAATTGATATATTCAATAAAATATTAATCATGTTTATGATTAAAAGCTTACCGTTAGCCTTTATATTATTGATTTTTACTGTTTTAACAAACGAGAATATCTGAACTTATAGTTAAGAATTTCTTTAACATAAAATGTACAGACAACTGCCACCATTAAACAGTTTGCGGGCTTTTGAAGCATCTGCAAGGCATTTAAGCTTTACTAAGGCGGCTGAAGAATTAAATGTGACCCCGGCGGCAATTAGTCAGCAAGTAAAGCTGTTAGAAGATTATTTTGATGTAAAACTGTTTAAACGATTAACAAGGGCGATTAAATTAACTGCAGCTGGCGAAAGTATTTTACCGATATTAAGAGAAGGTTTTGACACCCTCTCGCAAGCCGATAATGTGTTGAGAAATCGGTATTCTGATAAATTATTGATCGTATCC
Source organism: Arenicellales bacterium (assembly GCA_028284225.1). Classification (GTDB taxonomy): domain Bacteria; phylum Pseudomonadota; class Gammaproteobacteria; order Arenicellales; family JAHEKD01; genus JAHEKD01. Next base: position 24,228 of record JANQSD010000022.1, on the reverse strand, counting down.
GTCCCTCCCGGTTTTGGTGCAAAATGGTTATTACCCAGGCTTGATCATTTTAGAGCTTCTGCACCTGAATATGAAATTCGTATTGATGCGACAGACATCCTTGTCGATTTCGAGCATGACAATGTTGATGTTGCACTACGTTATGGTAACGGCCAATACCCTGGCTTGATCGCAGATTGTCTGATTACTGAACGAATTATTCCCGTGTGCAGCCCTACATTGCTTGATGGCAACTATCCACTCAACACCCCCGAAGATTTACATCACCAGGTACTTTTGCATAACACCTGGGCTACCGATAATGATTCACCAACCAATTGGCAAGCCTGGCTTAAAGCTGCAGGCGTAAAAAACGGCCATACTATTGAGGGTATTCACTTTAATCAGGATGCCTTGGTTTTACAGGCTGCAATTGATGGCCAGGGTGTGACATTAGTTGATGCACAGGTCGCTAGTAACGACATAAAAAATGGCAGACTCATTCAACTTTTTAGCGGTGAATATGAAAAAAGCTCAAATTTCTGCTATTACCTAGTCTACCCGGAACACCATCTTAAATACTCTAAAGTCGCTGCTTTTCGGGATTGGATATTGCATGAAATAGAACTTTGACGAATGCATTCAGTGTTATCGGTAAATGAACCGTACTGATCTTGAATACACCTAGCCCTGAATAACTCAAGGTTCGGATTCAAATGAACTTAATGCTTAATTTTCACTCATCATAAACAAACTAAACTACAGCCTGTAAATATAATCAGATTTTTTGTTACCGCTGTATAGATAAGCATATAGTTCCGCCATAGACTTGCCTGTACAAGGATCTCGTTTATATATTTCATACCAAGGACCTGTGTATAACTTGGCAACATAATTTTTAAATCTTGCCGCAGTTCTCAACGTTAACGAAAACCAGTGCCAAATCAAACAAGCATCTTTAATAGACCGATAAGGTATTTGAGCTACAGCATATAAGCCGCCTGGAATTATTTGAGTAGATATTCCTGAATTGTTGACAAAATCATTCGGCACAGGAACACATGAATCATATCTGCACATCGTCTCAGGAGTCATACTCGAATAATCCCAACTGGCACCGATAATCTCAGTGTCATCATGCCAGTGCCCCGTTTCTAAGGCCCAGTCTCGAATAGCGCACATTGCTTTACCGATTTCATTACAACCACCGTATCGGCCGATGCTGCGAACATAGGCAACTTTAGTGGGTGCCATCCTAACGATCTTAACTTTCTCAGCTGATTCTCCCAAATTATGATTAATGCCAATATTATGAAATTCTTTAAAAGAAGAAACTATCGAACTTACTCCATTGTTTTGTTCTACCTGATTGAGGTGATTTAATCTGAATCGTCGAGGACCCGAATCGAATTTCTTGCCAAATTCTCTCGTAAAGGTTTGATTCGATGTAAATCCAGAATTAATAGCAATTTCGGATATGGGTAAATATTGATTTCGAATTAGACAAGCTGCCCTTTCCAAGCGGATACGTTTTAAAAATTGGATCGGGGACTCCCCAAGTTGATCACGAAAAATTCGAGTAAAATGATATTTAGACATACAAGCTATATCAGCAAGCAAATCTAATTTTAAATATTTGTGATTGTTCTGACTCGCAAAGTTCAATACCTGATTCAGGCGCTTAGAATATCTTGACTCAGGATAAAGAACGGTCATAGAAATCCATTATAACGAATTGCAGATTACAACATTAATCTAAGTTTGAATAATAATTCCAATTAATCGAAAAGTTAGCAATATCAGATAACTTTTCAACTCTGGCTCAACGCTATATTAATAACTCAAGCAACTATTTGAAGGGAAGTTCAGAAATCATGAACAAAAAATTTATCGCTTTAGCTGTTTCAAGCACACTTATCGCACCACTATCATCACAAGCTCAAGAGTCGGGATCTAGCCTTTATGGGCGCATTAATCTTGCTATCAGCGTAGATGATTCTGCCAACAATACTACAACTGATTTAGCTGATATTACTTCACGTTTTGGTATCCGTGGTGAAGAAGACCTGGGTAATGGTTTAGCAGCGGTATACCGCTATGAGTTTCGAGTGAACTCAGATGAAGGCAGTTTACGTTCAGCCGCAGCTGGTCCCACTCAACGTCTGAGCTACGTCGGTTTGAGAGGTGGATTCGGTGAATTTAGGGCAGGATCGATCTGGAGTACTTTTTATAACACCGTCGGAACTTACCTTGATCCAACATACTCACTCGGTTTTTACGGTTATAGTGCCTATGTGGGTGGTGATTATCGTTCTGATAATTCAATTCAGTATATCGGTAACTTTGGGCCTGTTGGCTTAAGTGCCCAAGTGGTTGTTGATGGAGATAATCCCGCTAACGATAACATTGATCGATGGTCTATCGGCGGCAGTTACAATATTGGACCTGTGCTTTTAGCTGCAGCTTATGATTCCGAAGAAGTTGGCATTGACTCCGATGGCGATGGTGAAGTTGATTCTGAACTAACAGCTGATTCGCGTGATCGATTTGGTATTGCCGCCAGTTATAGTGGCGATGGTTATACTATGAATCTTGGTTACCAAACATTAGAACAAGACGATGCTGGCGTCGATCGAAGCTTTTGGACAATCAATACCGGTTTTAACGTTGGCGATTCTAATCGTATATTCATTCAATACTGGGACGGTAGTAACGATGGTTCAGACGGTAGTATAGATGGTGATGGTGTTGTTTTAGGGTTGTATCACAGCCTTAGTAGTCGTACCCGTTTATGGTTTGAAGGAACAAATGCTGATCTGGTTGACGGTAGTGAAGCAGACATTTACTTATTCGGACTTCGCCACGATTTTTAGGTTTTTACAGGACCATGCAACAAAACGTCATTATGGCACCTTTTCTAAATTGCAAAAACCAAAATAGCATGATCGGATAACTATTAATAACAACTATCAGGTTATAGTTTCTTCAAAGTATAAAGGGAATAGAAATGCATAAACTTGTTGTGGTCATGATGATCAGTTTTCTACTATCGTTTTCTGGCTGTATAACCAATCCAACTGCATCAGATTCAGACTCATCGGCTTCACTAACTCCTTATGCTGGAATCTATAGTGGTACCGAAACCTTTAAATCAGGGGTTTTTCCCTTAAAAATTCATATCAGTACCGCTGGCAAAATAAAAATTGTCGATGTTGATAATCTTGCTGCAAACGGTCAACTAGAAGGTGATAAATTCACCGTTAAACGCTATGGTAGTTCGCCGATGGTGTTTAAAGGAACGATAATAGAGTCAAAAATTTCAGGTATTACCTACGGAAATCGTTTTCTCGGAAATGGTACTTTTGAAGCAACGCTTTCTGAATGAAGATTCAAAATCCAATTAGAAAACAACTAGATGAATAAACTTTTTATTTCAATTGTTAGCATCTTAGCAATGTTATTGACTGCTTGCTCTAACCTTGACACCAATCTTGAAAATAGTGGCGTCGATACAAACAATATCCACACTGGGACATATAGAGGGATAGCATACTTCGGTTCTCGTGAATCTCCATTGACGATTTATATTTACAATAATAGTAAAGTTAAAATAGTCGATGAAGATAACATTGTGGTCTATGGAAAGTTAGAGGGAAATAGTTTCAAGATTAGACGAAATTGGCCTTTTGAAATGTTCGAGGGTTCTGTCTCTAGGGGAGTCATAAACGGTATAACCCATGGAAACCCTTTTCTTGGGGATAGTACTTTTTCAGCAACTTTTGTGGAATAGAATTCGAAATAGACAAAATGATGGCATATGTCATCTACTAATTTATTTCAGGCAGTCATTCGCCTCACAAAACTGTTGAAAATGCACAATAACATTTTCTGATGACATGTGAACAATACCAAGCTGCGGCGGTTCTTGAGATGGCGCAAACGTTTCCCAACTCCAATCTGGATAAGGCAAAGGAGCTGAAAAAGCTGTAGATTGTAATGCCGTAAAACCTAAACTACCCAAACTGCCACTTACGGATCGATGAATATGACCAAAGAATAAATGTTTAACATTTTCAGCCTTTGTTAGTATCTCTAATAATTTCTCACCTTGCATTAAACGAATGCCATCTTGCATGGGCAAGTGCAGACTGATTGGATGGTGATGACAAAATACGTACGTGGAGGTAGATTGATCACGAGTAAGCTCATGCCGCAACCAATCAAGACGATGATCGCACAGCAAACCCTCATCGAAGCCATCGTAAAGCGTATCTAACATGATAAGCCTACAGTTATTCTTTGTGATCGAATACTGGATAAAATTTGGGCAGGTATCAGCCGGTAAAGCAATATACTGCCTCATTACTTCTCGATCATCATGATTACCCGGTATCGATAAATAAGCGAAAGGTAGCCGTGACATTATTTTATCGACAAGTTTATAGCTGTCAGCATCTCCGTCTTCAGTTAGGTCACCAGTTAAAACACAATAATCTGCATCTAAGTGATGATTTTGTATATAACTAACAGCAGTTTCGAGTCGACAAATTGGATCAAAGCCAAAATTTGTTTTGTTTTGGGGTCTGACGTGTATATCTGTTAACCAAATAATTTTCATCTCGCTGAAATAAAACTTCGACTAAATAATGAAAACTATCACAAAATACTTAACAATGTGGAAATGGAAAAGGCCGCGATAAGCGGCCTTTTATTTGAAAAAGTTTAAGTCTTATTTTCGACGCTTACGTAACTTCTGGATAGTTTGTAACTGCGCAGCTGCATCAATGAGTTCAGCTTTAGCTTTGGCAAAGTCCATATCTGATTTTGTGTCTTTCATGGCTTGTTCGGCTTTTTTCTGAGCTTCCAAAGCTGCTGCTTCATCCAAATCTTCGGCACGAACAGCAGTATCGGAGAGGACTGTAACGTGATGGGGTTGTACTTCCAGCAAACCACCAGAGATATAAAATTCTTCTTCGCTACCGTCTTCCTTTTGCACACGCACTTCGCCAGGATTGAGTTTGGTTAATAATGGTGTGTGACGCGGATAAATACCGAGTTCTCCCATTTCACCAATAGCGAATAAAGCACCAGCTGTGCCGGACCAAATTTCGCTTTCAGCGCTGACTATGTCGACATGAAATGTTGCTGCCATTTAACTAACCTGTTGTTACGTTACCGTTTTGGCTTTCTCGACCGCTTCTTCGATACCACCGACCATATAGAAAGCCTGCTCAGGCAAGTCATCATACTGGCCTTCGACAATACCTTTAAACCCGGAAATAGTATCTTTCAGGCTGACGTATTTGCCGGGTGCGCCAGTGAAGGTTTCTGCCACGAAGAAGGGTTGTGACAAGAAGCGTTGAACTTTACGTGCACGTGATACAACCAGTTTGTCTTCGTCAGACAACTCGTCCATACCCAGAATCGCGATAATGTCACGCAGTTCTTTATAGCGTTGCAAAGTACCTTGTACGGCGCGAGCAATATTGTAGTGCTCTTCACCGATTACCAACGGATCAAGTTGGCGCGAGGTTGAATCAAGTGGATCTACCGCAGGATAAATACCCAACTCAGCAACTTGACGTGACAATACTAACGTCGCGTCCAAGTGAGCAAACGTTGTCGCCGGTGATGGGTCAGTCAAGTCATCGGCCGGTACATAAACCGCCTGGAATGAGGTGATCGAACCTTCACGAGTTGAAGTGATACGCTCTTGCAATACACCCATCTCGGCAGCAAGTGTTGGCTGATAACCTACCGCTGAAGGCATCCGGCCTAACAGTGCCGATACCTCAGTACCCGCCAGCGTGTAACGATAAATATTGTCAACGAATAACAACACGTCACGGCCTTCGTCACGGAAATATTCGCTCATGGTGAGGCCAGTCAAAGCAACACGCAAACGGTTACCCGGAGGCTCATTCATCTGACCGTAAACCAGGGCTACTTTATCAAGTACGCCGGCTTCCTTCATTTCATGATAGAAGTCATTACCTTCACGAGTACGCTCACCTACACCGGCAAACACGGAGAAACCACCGTGCTCACGGGCGATGTTATTGATGAGCTCCATCAAAGTTACGGTTTTACCTACACCGGCACCACCGAACAGCCCGATTTTGCCGCCTTTGGCGATGGGCATGATCAAATCGATAACTTTAATACCGGTTTCAAGAATTTCAAGTGATGCCGCCTGATCCGCATAGCTAGGTGCTTTACGGTGAATAGGCATACGCTCATCAGTACCGACAGGGCCTGCATCATCAACCGGCTCACCCAGAACATCCATGATGCGTCCAAGTGTGGCTTCACCAACAGGCACTGAAATAGGGGCGCCGGTACCGGTGACATCCAGGCCGCGTTTGAGACCATCACTGGATCCCATGGCAATGGTACGGACAATACCGTCACCAAGCTGTTGTTGCACTTCCAGAGTTAGACCGCCTTCATTAACCGTCAGCGCATCATAAACATTTGGCACATTCTCGCGTGGGAACTGAACGTCTACCACCGCACCAATGATTTCAACTATGTTTCCGGAACTCATGTTCTAGTTTCCTCTTAAACTTATATATTAGTCCTAAACCGCCGCCGCACCGCCGACGATTTCAGAAATTTCCTGGGTAATTGCTGCTTGTCTGGCTTTGTTATAGACCAGCTGCAATTCGTCAATTAAATTACCTGCGTTATCGGTTGCTGCTTTCATGGCCACCATTCGCGATGCTTGTTCGCTGGCAATGTTTTCAACCACAGCTTTATAAACTTCAGCCTCTAAATAACGTGTCAACAGCGCGTCCATCACCGGTTTAGCATCAGGCTCATAAATATAATCCCAATGCCCTGCCAAAGCTTCGTCCGGCTCTTCTACATGTGCTGGGACCAACTGCTCGACGGTTGGCTTTTGCGTCATCGTGTTGATAAAGTCGTTATACACCACATAAATCTTGTCAATCTCGCCTTCTTCATAGGCATCCAACATGATTTTAATTGAACCGATCAAATCATTTATCGATGGCGCATCACCAATATGAGTTGCTTGTGAAACAATATTGGCACCGAAACGCTTGAAAAACGCCAGACCCTTATTGCCGATAGCACAAACATCAATTTCAACGTTTTGATCGTGCCAAGCTTTAAGTTCTGGCAGCAAAGTACGGAATAAATTTACATTCAAACCACCACAAAGACCGCGATCGGAAGTCACTACAATGTAACCCACTCGTTTGACTTGCTCACGCTCGATCAAAAACGGATGTTTGTACTCTGCATTGGCTTCAGCCATGTGACGCACGACGTTGAGGATTTTTTCCGCATATGGCCGTGCAGCATACATACGATCCTGGGCGCGGCGCATTTTGCTGGCCGCCACCATTTCCATGGCCTTGGTGATCTTTTGAGTATTCTGGATACTCTTGATCTTAACCCGAATTTCTTTTCCGACTGCCATGATTGATTATCCGCTTACCAGGAACCGTTGGTCTTAAAGTCTTCGACCGCTTCTCTTAAACCGGCTTCGATTTCATCATTGTAGTCAAACGATTCGTTAATTTTATCCAGCAAGCCGCCGTGATTTGATTTGACATAGGCTTGCATGGCCGCTTCACAGTCAACCACTTTGTTAACGTCAACGTCATCCAGGAAACCTTCATTGGCCGCAAACAGCGACAATGACATTTCCGCCACTGACATTGGGCTATACTGCTTTTGTTTCATCAATTCAGTAACACGCTGGCCACGCTCTAACTGCTTTCGTGTTGCCTCGTCCAAATCCGAAGCGAACTGTGAGAAAGCCGCCAATTCGCGATACTGCGCTAGCGCTAAACGAACACCACCACCAAGTTTCTTGACGATTTTGGTTTGTGCCGCACCACCTACACGTGATACGGACAAGCCTGCATTGATCGCCGGACGGATACCCGCATTAAACAAGTCCGACTCCAGGAATATCTGCCCGTCGGTAATCGAGATTACGTTGGTAGGTACGAAAGCTGATACGTCACCGGCTTGGGTTTCAATGATCGGTAATGCTGTTAGTGAACCTGTTTTACCTGTTACAGCACCATCTGTTGCTTTGCTGACGAAATCCTCGTTGACTCGCGAAGAGCGCTCCAACAAGCGAGAATGCAAGTAGAAAACATCACCAGGATACGCTTCACGGCCTGGAGGGCGTCTTAACAACAATGAAACCTGACGGTAGGCCCAGGCCTGCTTGGTCAAATCATCATAAATGATTAATGCATCTTCACCTTTATCACGGAAATATTCACCCATTGAACAACCCGAATAGGGAGCAATGTATTGCATGGCCGCACTTTCTGCTGCTGAAGCTGCGACAACAATGGTGTGCTCCATGGCATCGTGTTCTTCAAGCTTGCGTACAACGCCTGCAATTGAAGAGGCTTTTTGACCTACCGCGACGTAGATACATTTGATACCCGTGCCTTTCTGATTGATGATCGCATCAATAGCTACCGCAGTTTTACCTGTTTGGCGGTCACCGATGATCAACTCACGCTGACCACGGCCAATTGGCACCATTGAGTCAATCGACTTCAGGCCTGTTTGCACAGGTTGGTCTACACTTTGACGCGTGATAACACCCGGAGCCACTTTCTCGATTGGAGACGTACCTTGTGATGTAATCGGACCTTTACCGTCGATCGGATTACCCAATGCATCAACAACACGGCCTAATAAACCTTCACCGACTGGCACCTCAAGAATACGACCGGTACATTTAACCTTGTCGCCTTCAGTGATGTGCTCATAATCACCCAGGATTACCGCACCGACTGAATCTTGTTCCAGGTTAAGAGCCAGACCAAAGGTATCGTTTGGGAATTCCAACATCTCGCCTTGTAGCGCATCGGCCAGACCATGGATTCGGGTGATACCGTCCGTCAGGCTGACGACCGTTCCTTCATTGCGAGATTCCGCTGCCGTATCAAAGCCGGCAATGCGTTGTTTAATCAGTTCACTGATTTCTGAAGGGCTTAATTGCATGGACATATTCGTTATCCTCTAAATCAAGCACGGATTGTGCTTGCCAATTTTTCCAGTTTGGTGCGTACTGATCCGTCGATGACTGTGTCACCGGCTCGGATCAAAATGCCACCCATTAAATCCTCGTTAACACTAGGATTAAGTTTTACTTTTTTACCAAAATGTTTTTCCAGCGATGTGCTGAGCTTCTCCAGTTGAGCCTCATCCAATGGCAATGCAGATTCAACATCTGCTTCAACCATCGATTCAGCTTCGGCCCTGAGTTCTTCATAACGTGAAGCTATGGCGCCGATAGTATTGAGTCGACCGTTTTCGATCAAGGTGTCTATCAAGTTAGAGCCTTGTTCATCTATCTTGTCTGCACAAACCGATTTGATCAGTTCCGACAGCTTGGATTTGTCTGCAAACGGGTCTTCAACCAGTGATTGCATGGTTTCATCTGCGATGATGTTACTCAACAACGCCAATGTATCAGACCAACGATCAAAACCCTGTCCTTCTGACGCCAGATCAAACAGCGCTTTGGCATAAGGTCGTGCTATGGTGCTTATCTCGGACATTCAGCTCAATCCCTATAGTTTGGCTGCCAAATCATCAAGCATGTCGGCATGCACTGAGGCATCGACCTCACGTGCAAGGATTTTTGAAGCGCCTTCAACCGACAATGCTGCTACTTGACCACGAAGCTGTTCCTTGGCCATATTCAGCTCTTTGTCGATTTCACCACGAGCTGCAGCCAGAATACGTTCACCCTCGGCTTTGGCTCCATCTTTGGCTTCATCAACAATTTCACCACCGCGCTTTTCCGCTTTGCTTAAAATCTCAGCAGCTTGAGTTTTGGCTTCGGCAATGACTTGTTGTGCCTGTTCTTCGCCCAGAGCCTGCGCTTGCTGACCTTTTTCAGCGGCAGCCAGACCATCAGCGATTTTGGCACGACGTTCTGCTAATGCATTGATGATTGGTGTCCAGACATATTTTTTGGTAAACCAGACGAAAATCACAAAGACGATCATCTGCCCAATTAGAGTGAGATTAATATTCATCTCGTTTCTCCGTTAAATGTCAGTACGAACAATATTGATTATGCGACCGCGAAAATCACATACATTGCAATACCCACCGCGATCATCGGTACGGCGTCAACCAGACCCATGACGATGAAGAACTGCGTGCGTAGCATAGGAATCAGTTCAGGTTGACGCGCAGCGCCTTCCAGAAAACGACCACCAAGAATACCAACGCCCACGGCCGCGCCTACTGCGCCTAGTCCCATCATGATTGCGCCAGCAATATAGAGCAGTGCTTGTTCCATTGTTATCTCCGAAAAGTAATATTAAATGTTAAAAAGTTAAATGTTACAGTTACCTTAATGATCATGAGTGGTATGTGCCATATCCATGTACACAATAGTCAGGACCATAAATATAAACGCTTGCAGGGTGATCACCAGAATATGGAACACGGCCCAAATAAACTGTAGAACACCGCCGAACATACTCAAAATGATATTTGATCCATACATCAGTGCGATCAAAATAAAAATCATCTCACCCGCGTACATGTTTCCGAACAACCGCAGTGAATGAGAAATCGGCTTGGCGATCAAACTCACGCCTTCCAGGAATAAATTGATCGGAATAAAAAGCAGTTTCAGTATTGGGTTCTTGGCTTCAAAAGGATGCAATGTCAGTTCGCCAAGGAATCCACCCACACCTTTGATCTTGAAACTGTAGTAAATCATTAAGAAGAAAACACCCAGAGCCATACCGAATGTCACATTGGGATCGGTAGTTGGAACTACTTTTTGATATTCAATACCCAGCGCTGCCAAGCCCATAGGAATCAAATCAACAGGTACCAGATCCATCAGATTCATTAAGAAAATCCAGCAAAACAAAGTCAACGCCATTGGAGCCACTATGTCATTTTTGCCGGTGAAAGTGCTGCGCACATTGTCATCGATAAAATCAATAATCCATTCGACGAAATTGACCAGCTTACTGGGCTCACCGGCAGTAGCTTTGTCAGCAGCGCGTTTGAAAATCCAGATGAATAATGCACCCAAAATAATTGACCAGAACATCGAATCCAGATGGATAGCCCAAAATCCCATTTCTTTGGCTTCCTCCGCACTATGAGCTATCCCCCAGCCATTCTCTGGATGATTACCAAAGGTCAGGTTCTGCAAATGGTGCTTAATATATTCCGAGGATGTTTGCGTTCCGCTTCCGCTTGCCATTTAAATTCTCTTGTATATAAGTCCTACTTGTTCAGCAACGGGGCAAATAGCATTGCCAACTGTGTTGCTATAAATCCCACCAGAACCATTACCGGTTCCAGCGGTTTTACTACTACAATAATCAAACCAATCAAGGCCGCTGCCAGCAGATACTTGATTATCGCACCTGAGTAAAAAGCCACCAGGATCATATTGGCATCCTGATCGTTCAACTTAAACGCTATGATTGAGGATGCTGCCGTGGGAATAATGCTGGTTAAGGCTCCTAGCATAATAGAATATCCCGCTACCCATCCTTTTATGGCAAACACAACTGCCGCAACCGCTATAGCGACCAGAACCTGTAACAAAATGACCCGTACTGCAATATGCAGCCGGTCAGAATCTCGTGTCATTGAACTGGTTCCGATTAAAAGTAATCTTTTTCAGCCTTTATACCCTGAGGTATTCCAGCGAAACCGAAGTATATTAGCGACAATGCACGGGGTCAAGCTATTGCGGGTATAGTCAATATAATTGTGGTTTACAGGAAGAAATAGCCTTTACAAAGACCGGGTATGGACATTTGTTTTTATGATTTTATTTAAAAGAGCGTAATTTTTTAGCCAAGCTAGCGCTAGTGACGCACTTGGGCTTGCTGATAAGTTTTTAATAAACCCAGCGATGAATCGATACTTTCCTGCTGTTTTTGCATTTCAGCGTTAATCTTTTTACATTCGAGCTGTGTTCAGGCCAGTTGCGACATCTGCAAAGCTATTGCTGCCCTGTTAAGGCGAAATTCAAAATAATTGTTATAAACTTCCGGTTTTATAACAATTAGCGCTGCTTTTGAGGCTTAAAGTCAAATTATTTATTGTTTGTTTTTTCTTTTTCATTGGAATAACCAGTCTGCTTTTAGAAAACAAATTTTATGGTTACGTGGATAAAGACGGCGTGCTTCAGGAAAGTTTTTTTCTTCCTTTAGGGGTTTTCAGTTGCTTAATAGCACTATTTCTTTCAGTTATGATCCTGCTTCAAATCATCGTTAACCATCTTAAAAAGCGTCTATAACAACCGACCCTGATTAACTTATACGTTTGAGGATGCCATCCAATTCATCCAAACTGTGATATTCGATCACTAATTTGCCTTTTTTACGGCCTTGCTGAATGCTGACTTTAGCTGCCAGCTTATCGGAAAGCTCAGATTCCAGGCGCAATACATCTGCATCTTTGGTCAGATGAGAGATTCGGCTTTTTGAGCCAGCCGTTTGCATTTGCCTCACTTTTTTCTCAGTATCGCGCACCGTTAGTCCACGCGAAATAATCATTTTCGATAATGAAATCTGTTCATTATCAGACAACGATAATAGGGCCCGGGCATGACCCATATCCAGTTCACCTGATTCGAGATGATCACGAACCTGAGGATTCAAACTTAGCAATCTCAATAAATTGGTCACTGCCGTACGCGAGCGGCCGATTTGAGTGGCGATTTGTTCATGCGTTGCCCCAAACTCATCCATTAGCCGCTTTAAACCCATTGCCTCTTCGATTGGGTTCAGGTCTTCGCGTTGAATATTTTCAATCAACGCTACAGCCAAGGCTGCCTGGTCAGACACTTCCTTGACCACCGCCGGAATTGCTTGTAGTCCGGCACGCTGACTGGCACGCCAGCGCCTGTGCCCAGCCAGAATCTCATAGCGACCGCCCGGTTTTGAGCGCACCAGGATAGGCTGAATCAATCCCTCAGATTTAATTGAACCGGCCAACTCTTCTAATGCTTGCTCATCCATGTGAGTACGGGGCTGATAACTGCCGGTATCGAGTAAATCAACCGGGATAGTTTTGTAGGGTGATTTCTCTACAATAGCTGTTGAATCTTCACTGGCAACTGAAGTGGCGGTGCCGTTTTCACTCGCCGTTGGTTCTTTACGCACTTCGCCCAGTAGCGCATCTAATCCTCGGCCTAATCGATTCTTTTTTGCATTCATATTGATGTATTGGTTAACGGTTTCGGCTGGTCCAGTGGTTCTGGTGATTCACCCTGTGTTTGTGAGTCTGGCTGCTTATTTTCCTGATCCTGGCGTTCGCTGGTGCTGTCACCTTTATGTTGCTCAGGTTCAGAATGCGCTCGCATGGTTGAATTTTCTAGAGGTAATTCGGTTTTTTCAGGTTCAGTCTCCGGCGTTTGAGTTTCGTTGCTTACCTGTGCCGTAGTTAATGCACCACTAAAATCAGGTTGTTCCTCAATATCAACTGTGGTGTCATCTTCCTCGCTTGCTTGTTCTTCATCTTCATCGGGTTGGTTCTGGCGAATCAAAAACTCCCCGGCCAAATTTAGATAAGCTGTAGCACCCTTGGAGGTTTTGTCGTATTCGATCACAGAAGTACCGTAACCCGGCGCTTCTGCCACTCGCACATTGCGCGGGATAAATGTTTTATAGACTTTACCTGGGAAATACTCGATAAGTTGCTCAGAAACCTCAATAGACAAGGTATTACGGCCATCATACATGGTTCGCAGTAACCCCTCGATTTTAAGTCCCGGATTGAGTGTATATTTTATTTTATCGATGGTGCTTACAAGTGCACTCAAGCCTTCCAGAGCATAATATTCACACTGAATCGGGATTAACACGGATTTGGCGGCTGCCAGAGCATTAATGGTCAGAATATTTAATGAGGGCGGACAATCGATAAAAACATAATCGTAATTATTCTCGACTTGCATCAGTATCGCTTTGAGCCTGACTTCCCGGTCCGGCAGCTGCAGCATTTCGATTTGTGCGCCGGACAAATCATCGTTGGCAGCCAAGATATCAATACCTGTTTCAGTTTTCTCGATAGCCTCACCAATATCGGCTTCGCCCAATAAAACATCATAGGTACCCGCCTCAAATTCATTTTTCATCACCCCGCAACCCACGGTCGCATTACCCTGTGGATCAAGATCAATAATCATGACTTTGCGACCGATATTGACCAATGCTGCACACAGGTTGATGCAGGTCGTTGTTTTACCCACACCGCCCTTTTGATTGGTGACTGCAATAATTTTCGCTATCGGCATTACATCTATTCGTTATCGATTATGATCAAGTGTCGCTCAGCATCGAGACCCGACACATCGACCGATTTTACCTCATAGTTCACACCGATGTGTTCTAAGTCGGTTAATTCTTGCGCTGGATAGCGTCCTTTCATAGCGATGATTCGACCGGATTTATTGATTAACGGTTTGGCCAGACGGTAAATTTCTGTTAACGAGGAAAATGCCCTTGTAACAACCGTATCATACAACGACACTGGCTGGTGTGCTTCGGCACGCTGGTGTATGGGATGAATATTGACCAGTTCAAGCTTGTTTTTGACAAAATCAAGAAATTGAATTTTCTTATTACGTGCATCTAACAAGGTGAATGATTTTTCAAGCAGCGTAACCGCTAACGGTACACCGGGTAAACCTCCCCCAGTGCCCAGATCAAGCACATGACCACCTTTTAGTTCTGTAGCAACCGATAAACTATCCAGCAAATGATGACTGATGAAGTGTTCTTCATCAATAGAGGTCAAATTAATCTTCTGATTCCAGCGAAATAATTCCGTTTGGTATTGGCACAGTTGATTTATCTGGTGCTGGTCAAAAAAGTAACCGGCGTTATTTAGTGCCCGTTTCATTTCCCGGTGAATACCTTCAAAGTTAATCCGGTTTGCATCACTTCGAATAATTGCCAGTGGTAATTAAATCCTCTGAAAAACACAAAACCAACCCTCACGCTCACCATCTTTGAAGTATCTGCCCATTGCTCGCTCTACCTCTTTAAGTTGATTGGCTGACTCAAGCGCACTGAATTTAGCCTCAAAGCCACTTTTTTTCCACAAATCTTGATGAACCGTACAAGCCAGAAAACCGCCCGGCTTTAGGATTCGGACTAACTCATCTAATGGCTCTGCTCCAACATGACCATGAGTGAAGGTTCCGGAAGAAACGATTGCGGCATAGGTATGACTCTCGAACTCCAAAGGCTGGTTTAAATCAGCCACATACAATTCTCGGTAAATTGCTTTTTGTTGGGCAACTTCCACCATTTCGGCTGAATAATCCAATCCGTCTATATTTGTGTAACCAAGATTGACTAAAGCACTGGCTGTCAGACCGGTGCCACAACCAATGTCCAGCACCAAACCGTCTTTTTCAGTGAAATGGTTGGTCAAAACTTGTGCAATTTTCTCTGGTGACAGGTAATCCAGACCCTCCATCATTTGAGCATCATAATCTTCAGCCCATTTTTGATAAAACGCCAGCTGAGCAGCTTCATCATCTGTGGCATAGGCTTCTCTTAAAAATTGTTTAGCTTTATTGGGTTTTTTATTCATCAACTTGGGTCACCAAAATCAATTCGCCAGTGTCAAAACCCTTGCTTTGAGCCAAAGTGTAAAATTTGTCCAATAACTCGTCGCTAACCTTTGGAGTACGGGATAAAAACCATAAATAAGAAGTTTTTGGACCTGAAATAAACGCATATTGATAGTTTTGATGATCCAACTCAAAAATCACATAGGACCCATAAAATGGACCAAAAAATGAAACCTTTAAGTAACCTGTTGTGTTGTCCTCAACAAAATATGCCTTGCCGATTGCCTGTTTCCATTCACTTTTCTCGGTATCAAAACCGCGATTTAGGACTTTAACACCTCCGTCCTCACGCATCGAATATTCGGCACTAACTTGTTCCAGACCACGTTCAAAGCGATGATCGAGACGGGCAATTTCGTACCATTTTCCTAAATACCTGTTTAACTCAAAATTCTGCACAGGCTGGACTGATGCTGGGTAACCCAAACAACCGGTCAGCAACATCAATGTCGAAACAAGTACTATAAATCGCATCACCAGATAATAAATTAACCAAACAAGATAGTCACTAATACGAATTTGTTTTACAGTAGCAGTTGGATAACCTTGGTCTTGTTATATGTCTCAACTGACTTCCTTGCCTGATGATTTGCCTATACCTGAAGATGATGGCGCATGCGATCATTTGATTAATATGAAGTTGCCGGATTTAAGTTTAACCACGACTTCTAATACTCAAATCAATCTATCCCAACTCACCGAAAAAACGGTGCTGTATTTTTATCCTATGACGGGTCGGCCCGATGTGCCATTACCCGATGGCTGGGATGGTATTCCCGGTGCTCGCGGCTGCACGCCTCAATCTTGCTCTTTTAGAGATCATAAACAGGAATTAACAGATTTAGGTGCACAGGTTTTTGGAATCAGCGCCCAATCCAGTGATTATCAATGTGAAGCAAAGCAGCGGCTGCATTTACCATTTGAATTACTCAGCGATGAATCACTGCAATTAAAAGCCGAACTAAACTTACCTACCTTTAAAACAGCAGGTATGGATTTGTATAAGCGAGTAACCTTAATCACAGAAAATGCCATGATTAAAAAAGTGTTTTATCCGGTCTTTCCCCCTGATCAAAACGCACAAGACGTAATTGATTGGTTAAAAGATTGTGAATAGTTTGATATGAACTTAACCGGTGTTATTGAAACTGCCCTCTATACCGATGATCTTGATGCCATGCAGATGTTTTATCAAGATAAACTCGGGCTGGAATTAATCTCAGGCACTAAAGGTCGTTCCTTGTTCTTTAAAATCGGTCGTACAATGTTGATTATTTTTGATCGCAGCTACACCGAAGATCAAAACATCACCGTCAATGGCAACTTTATTCCCTCGCATGCAACTCACGGCCGCGGTCATATTGCATTTGAAGCAGCTGAAGGTGACTATGAACAACATAAACAAATGATCATTGATCTGGATATTGAAATCGAAAGTGAAATTGACTGGCCCAGCGGTAAAAAATCATTTTATTTCCGTGATCCTGATCAGCACAGCATTGAAATCGTCGAATATGGATTTTGGGAACGATTATCCTAGATTTTGACTATGGGTTTGTTTACTTCTGATATTAAGACACAACCCTACTGGTGGGATGACGCACCCAGACCCGATCCGGAAACGCAGACATTACCCAAAGCCGCTGATGTTGTAATTATCGGTTCAGGTTATACAGGGCTTAACGCAGCGATCGAAACTGCCAGAGCAGGACGATCAACACTGGTATTGGATAAAGAAACCATCGGTTGGGGTTGCAGCTCACGCAACGGCGGGCATGTCAGTAACAGCTTAAAGCCTGAATTTGCACCATTGGCCAAGCGAATCGGCACCGAGGCGGCTAAAGGTGTATTGCAAGAAGGCCTGAATGCACTTAACTATATTGATCAATTGGTCAAACATGAAAACCTGGATATCGACTGGACCCGCAGCGGCCGTTTTTATGGCGCTCATAATGCTCGCCAATTCAAACTCATGGTCAAATATAAAGAACAAAAAGATGAGCTGGATTATTTAAAATTGCCTTACTTTATTGTTGATCCCAAAGATACCCGTCAGGAAATAGGCACCGATTTTTATCACGGTGGCAAAGTTTACCCTGATGTTGGCGCATTGCACCCCGGCAAATACTCACTGGAATTATTGCGAATTGCACGCGAAGCAGGCGCACAAACCATCGGCAACTGTGAAGTAACCGATATTAAAAAACACAATGGCGGGTTTTTAATCACCACAGCAAGTGGTCAGGTTATTGCTGATGATGTAGTGATTGCCACAAACGGCTATACCGGTAAGCTGTTTCCCTGGTTAAAACGACGGGTGATTCCTATCGGCAGCTACATCATCGCCACTGAACCACTGCCCTTGGAATTAATGGATGAACTATTGCCGACCCGACGTGTTATCGTCGATAGTCGTTCTTTGGTTTATTACTACCGCGCCTGCCCGCAACATAAGCGTATTCTATACGGCGGACGAGTTGCTTTAAGTGAAGGCGACCCAATGAAAAGCGCCCCGATTTTGCACCAGCGAATGTGTGAGGTTTTCCCACAATTAAAAACTACTAAAATCTCCCACACCTGGATGGGTTATGTGGCGTTTACTTTCGATACCATGCCGCATATCGGCAAACATGACGGTATGTATTTCTGCATGGGATATTGTGGCTCGGGTGTATCTCTTGCCAGTTACTTTGGTCGCAAGATTGGCCTTCAGGTTATAGGGAATAAAGAAGGCGAAACACCTCTGGCCAACGTCAAATTCCAGTCCCGCCCTTACTATAACGGCAAACCCTGGTTCCTGGCACCGAGTATTGCTGTTTATCAACTGCGGGATAAATTGCCGATTTAATTTCCGTATTTCAACCATATAATAGACTGGCATTAAGCCAGCTGACTAAAAAAATCAGGCACTTTTCTGCAATTCACCAGTCTTACAAAAAGGCTTCAACGTTATTATTATTATGAGGAAAGTCTCCAAACGCATTACCTGGTTTGTCGCTAGTATGGCAATGATTGCCATATTGGTGGCATTGTGGCCTAAAAACAGCAAACTCCAAAATGATTTTTCTATAGCTGATGAAAGCTCCATAATCAAAGTCGATCATCAACCCTGGGACGCACTACTCGAAAAATATGTTCACGAATCTGAAGGTGAAGTCAGCAAATTCGACTATAAAAGTGTATCTCAAGAAGATAAGGTGCAATTAGCTGCTTATCTAAGTAATCTAGAGCAAACCCGCGTATCAGAATTGAACTCTGTTGAGCAAATGGCCTATTGGATCAATCTGTACAATGCGCTGACAATTCAGGTTGTACTTGACGCCTATCCCGTTGATTCAATCAAAACAATCGACTCACCTTTTTTAAAGCGTGGGCCCTGGACCAAAAAACGTATCCAAATTTTAACAGAGCCATTAAGCCTGGATGATATAGAGCATAAAATTTTGCGGCCGATTTATCAGGACCCTCGTGTGCATTATGGTGTGAATTGCGCCTCGATTGGCTGTCCGAATTTACAAGCACAAGCATTTACCGCTGACAATCTAGAAGAATTGCTCGATCTGGGTGCCGAGCAATACATTAATCATCCCAGAGGAGTAAATATCATTGACGGCAAACTGCAAATATCCAGCTTATATAAATGGTTTGCCAGTGATTTTGGCACCCAGCAAGATCTATTTGATCATCTTATTGATTATGCGGAGGATTCATTGGCAGAAAAACTAGAGCAACTCACCCAGATCAGTGATTACCACTACGATTGGGCGATTAATGATAAATCATGATTAACGGTCTTACCATTGCACTCATCATTCCTGCCCTGAATGAAGAAAAGTCCATTGCTTATGTTTTGAAAGAAATCCCGGCACAAATCGACCAGATTATTGTTGTTGATAATGGTTCATCAGATAACACTGCACGAATCGCACAAAACCTGGGAGCCAGAGTCGTTAACGAGCATCGCCGCGGTTATGGCTCAGCCTGTCTTACCGGAATTAAAGCTGCCAAAAATTACGATATCATCGCCTTTATGGATGCTGATTACAGTGATTATCCTGAAGATATCATCAACGTGTTGCAACCTATTTGTCTGCATAATGCAGAGTTCGTAGTCGGCTCACGGCATGAATCAGACCTGCAAAAACCTGTTTTAACCAGACTACAACGCGTTGGGAACCATTTGGTTTGTCGCTTAATGCATCAATTTATCGGTTTTTACTATACCGATTTGGGCCCTATGCGTGCCATTGTTGCAAAGCAATTGAGACAGCTCAATATGTCGGATCAAGATTACGGCTGGACAATTGAAATGCAAATAAAGGCTGTGCACCATGGGTTAAAGATTCGAGAAATTCCGGTGCGCTATCGGGCGCGTATTGGTAAGTCGAAAATTTCCGGTACTATAAAGGGCTCATTATTAGCCGGTTATAAAATTCTTATCTGGACGTTTCGCAGCCGAATGTTTCATATCAATTAGTTCTGTGCTCAAACTTATCCCTTACCATGTAAGCTTGAACGAATTGCCAACCCATCGCAGCCATGATAGGTAAATACACCAACGCCCAACCCCACCAGGGTTGTTGATAAGCAGCGATTACATTTTGTTCAAGGTGAAGACCAATAATATAACTGAACCACATACTCACACTAGCCACCCAGACCCACAGACTCGGGTATATACAGGCAAACGGCAATAACCAAAGCATGTACCAGGCATTAACGACCGGTGATACTGCTAATAACAAAGCAATAACCAAGTCCGCTCGAAAAAACGGTGTTTGGTTACTTTTTCCGAACAAGTAATTAATAAACAATACTAGCCAGCCGAGCACAAATAAAAAAGCTAATGCATAGCGTGCAATGTCATCACTAAAATAATGGTCAAATAAATAAAATAGGCTGGCGTTGAAACTCCAGTTTTGAGCGAATTGAACCAACACCGCGATGTCTGTTTTTGTTTGAATAATAAATGGAATATACAAAACAATTAATGTAATGACGAACACCAGCCAATAGCGCCAACTAAGTTTTATCAACATAAACGGTATCAGAACCACTGCAAAAATTTTGCTGGCCAGTGCTATGGCTAGACAGATAGCCGTGAATGTATAGCGCTTTTGTGACAACAACCATCCGGCAAAAAGGATAAAAAAAACAGTGATGACATCAGGATGAGCCGTAAAAACAGCCTCTTTAATAACCAGTGGATGCCAGGCATAAAGCATGACCCAGTTTAAACTTACCCAACGCGTCAAAATTAGAATGATTCCTAGATCAAACAATGCATTGATAACTTGCAGTACATCAATATCGGTTGGTGAAATAATATGGGCCAATAAAAATACGTATTGCAAAACCGGCGCGTAGATTGTTGGGTAATCCGGATTATTAACATTATCCAATAAACCCTGGCAGATTGACGGCAAATTATTATTAATGAACAGCGATTCAGGGCTGATACCGTATGGCGTGCCATAGTGGTAATACACGCAACCATCCAGCAAATATCGGAAGTAATCATCTTCTAAAATCGGATCGCCTATAATCGCCAATAGCCGCAAAAAAACTGCTGCGCCGATTAACTGAGTGAAGGTAATTGTTCTATTGATCTTGTTTAAATAAAACCAAAACATAAACAAGACGGCGCTGCTTAATACGCCCACCGATAACAGTTGAATTAAATCAACTTGCGCTGAACCTTTGACAATCCAGAATAAATATCCCGCTGCCGACAAACCGATTGCCAACAGATAAAGATAATCTGGAACTTTATGTTGAACAGCAGTGTCTATAACGTTTCTTAATTTAAATATTATATCTGATCATGAATCACGCTAATCGTTCAAATCTTGTTTTGGTTTTTTTCGTCTGCCTATTAACTATATTCTTGGCAAACACCAGCTATGCTTCTGGTTCAGGCGGTGTCGACAGAGCAAAACAAAATCAATATGAACAAGGGAAAAAAACATTCCAACGTAAACTGGCTTGTGATCAATGCCCCTTATACGCTATCGAACTTGATCAGCAAATTGCTCGCGACCTGCTACCTAAATTAAGACGCAAAGGTGAATTAGGCAAGTTGCTTAGTTGGATCGAACGTTCCAATGTCAAAGTCTATCTTAAAAAGCGATACAAGATTTAGCATTCGACTTATGAATCAAGGCATTAACACTATAGTTGTTATGCTTAAACTGACTCGTTGATAACCTTATATTATTGAGGCGATTAACCAGAGATCATTTTAACAAGTTCAGCATGGCTTAACTCTTTCAAGGAGTTAACTAGTTTGTCTGCCTTAGTGAATTCTGACTCAGATAATGGATTGCTACTATCAGGACAAACGACACATCTTAATCCCGCCGCTTTTGCCGATGTCAAACCCTGGGGAGAATCCTCAATTGCAATAGCCTGTTCACAATTAACCCGCATTTGCTCCAAAGCATACAAATATACATCAGGATGTGGTTTGGAATGTGTAACGGAACCTGCTGAATAAAACGCTTCAAAATAGTTATCTAAATTGAATTTTTCCAGACAACGTTTTATTGACTCGATTCTTGAACCTGATGCCACGCAAAGACGCGCATAATTAGACAACTCTTTAACCAACTTCTCAGCACCTGGCTTTATAGTCAGTTCTTCATCAATCATCTGATCGTAAATAATTTTTTTGTCCGCCCGGATTTTTTCTGGATCTAAATCTAACTTGTCTAATTCAATCCACCCATATACAGCCACACTAACCTTGAGCCAGCGCTGCCAATCGCTTTCTGTTATGAAATGACCGTTTTGAGCAAACGCCTGTTGGTAGGAACGAAATTGTAGTAGTTCAGAATCGACTAACAAACCATCCAGATCAAAAATTACACATTCAAGCATTTGTTTTATCTATATTGAAATGTGTAATTATTTGCTGTGCAACTTCACTTGCCGACAAATGCGTATTATCGATCTTTAAATGCTTATCTGGATAAATGAAATCATCATTAGTGTTCATTACATGCTACTCATCCCGTAACAATAATTCTTCTGATCGCTTGAGGTCACGTTTGGGTCTTTTCTGCGATAAACGGAATTCGGTTTTATTTCTTTTTAGCCTCTCGTCTAAACCCGCGTAAAGTTCAACGAAATAAATACTTGCTCCTTGCTGAGAAAAAATAGCTCGACTTTTTTCAACAAAATTATTATCTGTTTCATCATCTAACGCCCAAACATAAGTAAATATCAAACCAGCTTGATCACTTTGTGCCATTTTCTCAAAGATTCTTAATCTGAATTCATCGACTAATTCAAACCCAGGTTTGCCCCATTCAAAAAATTGAGACACAAAATCAATCGTCATATGATTATGAAAGAGCTTCAACCCCGTTAGCTTGGCTAATTCATAACCTACTGTCATTTTACCAACAGCAGGTGGCCCAAAAATGATGATGAATTTCATGGTCTTGCTAAATAATTACTTGCAGATTCGGCCAATTCACTAACCAGTTTTTATTTTTGATTCTTTCATTAAAGTCTGACAATTTTTTACGTTTAGAATTAATCGTGATACTGTTATTAAATAGAGACTCTAGACTAAACGGTGCAAGAATTTCAATTTCACTGTTGTTTGTTAATCTGGCACCTACTGCTGTTTCTACCTCAACCCAATAACTCATTGCGTCGGTTGTTGATGTATATGGTGCATCGTCGTTTCGCTGATGCATTCTGGCTTGATTTTTAACAGACCAAGGGTTTCCGTCCATAGTTTTTAGTTTAGATTCATACTCCTTGTCCGTTTTTTCTTCGCAATTAAAAGCATCAAAGTAAATTAAGTCAAGATCATTTAAAGGTGTTAATGCCTCATATCCATGCTGTTTATCCCAAACCAAATTACGAACGAAGCCTGCGGCTATACACCAGTCACTGAGGTTTAAATCTAATGCCGTTTGTAAAGCTTGCATCCGATACGCATCACCTTGCAACCAGGATTTAATTCGAGATTCGTATTTCACAAAACCCTCAACCATCCGCTCTCATTACATATGCCTGCTTTTGATCAGCACTGAATCCACAACGTTGATAAAACCTGTGGGTTGACTCATTATTGCGACCTGTTAATAACATGATTTTATAACAGCCTGCACGCCAGGCTTTATTGATCGCTTCGTTCATC
Source organism: Arenicellales bacterium (assembly GCA_028284225.1). GTDB lineage: Bacteria > Pseudomonadota > Gammaproteobacteria > Arenicellales > JAHEKD01 > JAHEKD01. Next base: position 454 of record JANQSD010000022.1, on the reverse strand, counting down.
ATGGCTTTTCCGATTCCCTGGTTTCTATATTTTTCATCAGTGATGACATTTTCGATAACCGCGTAAGGTCGTCCACCCCGAGTCATATTTGGAATGATGTTTAAGTAGCATGAACCTAGCAGAATGCCATCATCTTCAGCCACAATTAAATTCAGATACGTTGACTCGATAATTTCTTCAAATACTTTAAGTTCGACATCCGCTACTTCCTGGTCCAACGGATTTAATTGACGCATAAGATTCAGTATCTGCTTATAGTCATTTATCCCTGCTATGCGTATCTGCATCTTTATTAGTGCATCCTAACGTTTGAAGCCAACCGACGCGTCAGCGGTAGGTTGGGCTGTCTTGTTAGGCGCTAAATTCATGTTTAACATCAGATCGTAATAGTATCCTCATAACAAAAAGGCTACTTATGCTAATAAACAGCGCATAGATAATAGCAAGTGAATAA
>JANQSD010000010.1 GCA_028284225.1 Arenicellales bacterium | reverse complement strand
AATCCGCAAATGAGCACAAAGAACTAGTAATGAAATGGGCTCAATGCGCATGGGAAGCATGGGCAATTCACCATGATACCATTCGGAGTTGGCTGCCTAGTAAACTGTTAGGTGAGGAGGTCATCAAGGAGTAGCAATGAAAGTTCACTATTTAGAAATTGTTTCTAACGATGCGGATGCAGTGTGCAAAGCTTATGAGATAGCTCATTCCGTCAATTTTAGCGAACCAGATAAGTTTCTCGGCGGAGCGAGAACATGCGCTTTACCTGATGGTTCAATCGTCGGGATAAGAAGCCCGCTGCGCGATACTGAGGAGCCGGTGGTTCGTCCGTATTGGCTCGTAAATGACATCGAGCAAGCCGTAGCGAACATAGAGGCTGAAGGTGCAAAAATAGCCATGCCACCAATGGAAATTCCGGGGAAAGGGAAATTTGCAATCTATATTCTTGGGTCTAATGATCATGGGCTCTGGCAACTTTGAGTTTCTATCGCCTAACAAGCGCATGCAGAGCGACCTCCAAAAGGCTACGTTTTTTGTCGGCACCTGATGCGGGGCGTTACATGCTATGAAATATAACTGTGTATTTTGTAAACAAGATATTAATGATAAAGGCGGTTCATATTATGATTGGCGAGATACTAGGTGTTGGATAATTAAGTGTAGCAACTGTGGTGCAAAATTGAAGCCCAGTTCTTTATCCACCAACGAAAGACAGCTTAGAACCCTTTTCGAAATATTTTGGCTGTTTGTTGTGATTTTATGTGTGTTCACTTGGTTTAGTGCTCCGGATTCAAAACTGGGTCAATATAGAACTGAAATTTCGATCTTGGTTTTCGCATGTCCAATAATTCACTTATTAATTGTTTCTTTGTGGAACAACAAGGAAGTCAAAACATCAGTCCTGAGGCAACCTAAAGCATGACATGTAACAAGGCAGCCCAATCTACCGCTGATGCGTCGGTTGGCTTTAGACGTTAGGTGATTGAAGATTTATGTTTCTAATGACCTTTTCAAAAAAATGTGAACGATGTGGATTGAGATATCCAGAGGATGAAGAAACTTGTTCTCATTGTCGCAATATGAGTGACGGTGAAGTTGTAAAACTGAAAGATGAACATCAAAAACAATTAAGCAGAGTTAAACTAAAAGCCCCATACTTACTTTCTGTGATATTACTTACTTTTAGTGTAATAATCTGGTTTTTATTTCTAGCTAAATGAAATCACTAACAAGACAGGTCAGCGTACGTTAAAACCGTCGCTCCGTTTGGCTTTTTCTCCGCTGCTTTCTAACGTTAAGGCACAAAGTAGATAGAGCGTAATATGAGCTACATCGATTCAATAGACAATGAATTCATCGGTACGTTAGGGTACATTAGTGTGCTTAAAGCAGAAGAATAGGATGCTAACGAGTCAATCTAGCTGACCGCTGAATTCAGTAGATGAAATAGAAAAATATTTGGAGTAGAAACATGAACCATAACAAGCCTGCTCTGCCGGTCTTAGCCTTGTAAGCTCGTTTTGTTGACAGAGTGTAAACGTTACAAGCCAAATAGAGGATAATCGTGAAACAACATCAAAAAATAAATTATGTTGAATTTCCTGCTTGCGACTTGCAAGCAACTAAAAAATTTTTCTCAGATGTTTTTGGTTGGGAATTTGAAGATTTTGGTCCTGAATATACGGCGTTTTCAAATCAAGGGCTTGATGGCGGGTTTTATAAATCTGACCAAAAATCATCATTAGAGAATGGCGCGGCTCTAGTGGTGTTTTATAGTGTTGATTTAGAGGGTACTCTGAATAAAGTTCAAGAGGCTGGTGGTATCATAAGTAAACCTGTTTTCTCTTTTCCAGGCGGGAGGCGTTTTCATTTTATTGAACCAAGTGGTAATGAGTTAGCGGTATGGTCTGATAATGACAGATAGGGATATAAAGAAACAGGTGACATGAATCAGCAAGCAAAACCGGCAGGTGGATGTATGTGCAGCGCTATACGCTATGAAGGTATTGGAGATCCGCTATACATTGGTTATTGTCATTGTAGTAGTTGCCGCCATCATACAAGTTCGCCGGTTGCTGCGATGCTGGTGTTTGAGGCAGACAAAGTTAGTTTTCTTGCTGGAAAAAGAAGTATTTATGAGTCTTCGCCGGGAATTGGGCGTAGTTTTTGTAGCAAGTGTGGGACGTCTTTGACATGGGAGGGTCATGGTTTAATTTCTTTGCTGATAGGCACGTTGGATAATCCCGATGATTACCCGCCAACGTTGCACTGGCGTTATGAAGAACGCAGTCTGTGGTGCGATGTTGCAAGTGATCTGCCAAAAGTGAAGATGGTATTTCCAGAATCCTCCCAGGCTTAATCGTCAACTGTCATGGAAATAAAATTACCCACGCCTTGTTACTCAAGCTCGTTGGATCTTAGCTCGGCGCTGATTCAAAGACAGACAAAACGCGAATACTTAACATCGCCGTTGTCATTGAAAAATCTCTCAAGTCTTTTATTTGCCGGGCAGGGTCGAAGAGGAGAAGGAACTAAATTGACTGCCCCGTCTGCGCAGGAACAATATCCTTTTTCCATATACATTATTGCTAACAATGTCTGCGATATTCAGCCGGGTATATATCAGTTTGATAAATCAGGCAATGCGATCAAGATGGTTTCGGAAGGGCATTTTGGCGAAGTGTTGGAGCAAACGGCTATTGGAGAGCAACCTTGGGTTGGCGACTCTGCTGCCATTATCCTACTTGTAGCTGATCAAAAAAAGATGATGAACCATTTTTCTGCTCAGCCTCCGGTAAATAAACGAGGGGAGCGTTATGTATACATCGAAACAGGAGCAATAGCACAAAACATTCAACTGCAAGCAACAGCTTTGTCAGTGGGTATGGTATTAGTTGGTGGATTCGATGATGATCGAGTGAAACAAATACTTGATCTTCCGAGCGATTTTGAACCTACAGCACTGTTATGTATTGGAAATATATAGCCAGCATAATTTAAACATCGATTTGGAGATTTAACGTAGTAGTGGTTTATCAACGGTAGTAACTTGAGTACAAATCACTTTTCATCGACATTTACCCAGGCACGTAAGCGATTCAAGAATGCTGCGCATGCTGCAGGCGCAACCATCAGTTCTTATCAAATTGATGTTGAATCTGAACAAGAGTTGGCAATCGATGTCGCTATTCTCGGTGAAGAGGGTGCGCCGACGATACTGATTTCATCAGGTGTCCATGGCGTTGAAGGATTTTTCGGTTCGGCTGTTCAATGCGCACTGCTTAATCAACTGAACCAAGTATCAGCCCGTTCTAACGTGCGCTATGTGATGATTCACAGTGTAAATCCGTTTGGATTTTCACAGCTTCGGCGTTTCAATGAGGACAATGTTGATCTGAACCGCAACTTTCTATCAAATGCAGACCATTACAATAGTGCCCCTGATGGCTACGCAAGCCTGAACGGATTTCTAAATCCTGAATCGCCACCATCGAAATTTGAGCCGTTTAAACTCAAGGCATTGTGGACGATCTGGCGTAATGGTTTGCAGGCACTAAAGCAGTCGGTGGCTGGTGGGCAGTACCAATACCCAAAGGGGTTGTTTTTTGGTGGTAATAGACCGTGCAAATCAACCCGCGTTATCTATGACAACTGCGATGCCTGGATTGGGTCTTCAGAAAAGATAATACATATTGACCTACATAGCGGCTTGGGGGACTATGCGAGCTATAAATTATTTCTCGCCGAAGGTGCGGAATCAAAAAACCTTGGCTGGTATACGGATGCGTTTGGAGCAGACTGTGTTGAACCTCTTGATCAGCCGGAAGGGACTGCATATAAAGCAACAGGCCCTTTTGGGGAGTGGATGCAGAAGCACTTTACATCTCGTGAATATCGATTCGTGGCGGCAGAATTCGGAACTTATGACGTGATTCGAGTCCTGGGGGCGATTAGGGCTGAAAATCGTGCACATCATTATAGCGACAAGACTAGCTCTGCCTACAAGAACGCAAAAGCAGAGCTTCTGGAATGTTTTTGTCCCAGTGATGCCTCCTGGCGTAGGCAAGTCACTGAATCTGGACTAAAGATAATTTTTCAGGCGACGCAGGCGCTGGGGAATCTTGAGTGATGCGAAAGTAGTAACATACGAAAATTTAAAGAACAGAGATGATAAGTAGTACATTTTTCATGGGATCAGTAAGTATTAAAGACGTTTCTACCGCGCTAGCACAATCTTGGAGCTTAGCGTCAAGCTCAAAATGGACTGTGAGTAATCCGGCATTGGGGCAATGTGGTGTGACAGCTTTAGTTGCTCAAGACTTGCTGGGTGGCGAGATTGTGAAAACTTGGGTGGTTAAACCTGAAGTCCGGCTTTGGCACTACTACAATCTTATCGATAATAAGCCAATAGATTTTACAATTAGCCAATTCGATGAGCCCATAAATTATGACAATCTGCCATCTAACCGTGAAGAAGCATTTCAAGATACTAATGCGCGGCAATATGATTATTTGAGTTCAACAGTAAGAAGATATTTAGAAAATTCCTGACATTGATGAATGCTGGTGCTTGTCGGTACTCCAACTTTTCTTGGGTTTGTTTCTATCGACATTTTTTAAAACAATTAGTAGGAGTTATATCGCCAAAGGCGATGTAACTCAGTTACAGAGAAACATTAAATTTTCTCTAACATCTTGAAAACAAATATAAACTGACAAAGAATGAACTAAATCTCGAATAAGCTATACGCCCATGCGATACTTCACTAAACTACATAGAATAAACTGTTAACATCTACAAAAAAGTGCGGTAACGTAAATTGAACAATAAAGAAAACATTGTCCTACTAGGAGAAGAAAGGCTGACTTATTTTTCTTGGTGGCGCCGAATTATTTGGACAACACATCTATGGTTCGTCGGTCTATCCTGTCTCGCAGCTGTTATGGTTCCTTTTGGATTGGCAGTGCTGCTCTATATAGATCAACAATACCGTGAATCACTTAACGTATATTTGCTCATAGTTAGTTTTATTGGCTTGGCATTGCAGGGCCTTGATAATGTATGGCGATTGCCTGATAGGGCAAGTATTCTCAAGCAATCCGAGGCAGAGCTATCGTTAGCGTTATCATCAAAACGAGATGAAAAAATATCTCAAGACGAATTTAAGGAAGTACTCGAAAAAATTTTAACCAGACATTCTAATCACGATGGACAGTGAGTTAAAAATACAAACGAGCAGCCACTTAACATTAATTTTATTTGTTGCTTTTTATTCCATTTTAGTGGTTGTTTCAGCGAATGTTGCGAATCCGGTTCTTTGGGGGGTTAAAGATGTTGCACTTTTTGATGTTTGGTGTTTGCAGCATTTGTTAAGTGGGTTTATTCTTGGTTTTTTGGTAGGCAAATTAAAAAAGATCCCAACGATAAGCCCTGCTCATGTCATAGGCTTAATCGTTTTTGCATATACTTGGGAAGCCATTGAGTACAATTTAGAAACCTCATCAATCGATAATCTCAGAGTATTCATAGGTGGGATTGAATACCGGTGGAATAGAATATTAGTTGATCCCCTTTTCATGGTAATAGGTTTTTATCTCTCCTTTGTGCTTCCGCTTTCTAAAACTAAGCGTTACACACTAGTTGTTTTTTGGCTTTCATTTGCGTTAATACATATATATTTTGGGAACGTGACACATTTTCATAATGTTTAATGCTAACAATGCCATAAACTCGGACCCCAAAAAGCGTCGCTCCTTCGTCGCTCTGCTTTTTGGGTCCGGTTATGGCAGGCGTTATGTGTAGAAGATTAGAAATCCGTCGAGCTAGTTCATGAAGAGCATATTCTCTGAGATCATAGAGAAATTAAGGAATGGGCAGGTGATATTCTTTCTTGGTGCTGGAGCATCTGCAGATGCTCCAGCAAACCTGCCTATATCTAGTGCTCTGTTTCGTGAATTTGCGTCCAGGCTTTTGATTAGTGACCCCGAAAGAAAAAGAAATCAAATCGTATCCAGATTAGAGGGGAAATTACGGTTCGAAGTATTTTTTCAACTATTTACTAATGTTTTTTCTGAATCAGCAATCGATATGTTGGGCATTTTGGAAAGTGGGCAGCCTAACTATATACATGCCTTTATTGCTAACCTGGCCAGCCAGAACTTATCCCCTTTAGTTGCCACTACCAACTTTGATTCTCTACTAGAGAAAGCCCTTGTGTCTCAGGGTAGCGTTGACTTTGACTTGCTGTATTCCTCAGACGACTTTAAAAAGCCTTTAAACAAAAATGGGCGGTTTCAGGTGATAAAGCTTCATGGATCATTAAGAAACAAGAGTAATGAGAAAGTATATAACTCCATTCAGATTTCCATTAACCAAGTTGGACGAAATATAGAAAAGGATAAGATCAATTGCTTTAAGATGATCCTGAAAAAATATGACATCATATTTGTTGGCTATAGCGGAATGGATGATTTTGATTTACTACCTATTTTGCTAAAAACAAAGTCAGATAAAAGCATTTATTGGATTAATCATATATCTGTTCCCGGCCTTAATGTCATGCGTTCACATGATGTCACGCGGCGTTTAGACAGCGTAGCGGGAAGTAACTGCGAAAAAGCAGTTTCTTCACGAAAAAACGGATACCTAATTGAAGGATCAACATCAAGTTTTATCTCAGGGATAACATATCAGTTGTTTAAAGATAGAATGCGGCCGCAAAAAAGTAGAAGAACCATATATGATTTTTCCTACTTAGATAATTGGGAGAAATTATGTGAGTTACCAACATACAGAAATTATCTTGCCGGCATGATGTTTATAGAAGCTGGAGAATACAAACACGCATTGAAATATTTAAGGAAAGTCCCCGCCGAATCTGATAGATATCATATGAGCATTATTCAACAAGCCGTCGCCCTGAAGTATAGCAATAGCGCTGAAACGGCGAGGGACCTCCTTGTTCAATTAATAAACAATGCATCTACGCCACAGTCTATTGTTACAAAAGCGCTGATTCAGTTAGGGTTTTTAGAATCGGAACATAACAATTTTACTATCGCAAGAAGGCATCTGTTTAGAGCAGCGAGAATGGGGCCTGAAAACGATACGGACCTATCTACGTTACATAACAATCTTGGAATTTCCTATCTAATTGAATCCGAGTTATTTGAACTGAGCGGCAAACCACGGTACACAATCACATATAGGCTTAATCGGGCTATTGAGAGCTTTAACTTGGCCAGGCGAATAACAATACGGATGGGTAACCCGTATCAGTTGGCGAATATTGATGACAATTTAGCGCTGAGTTACGGGTTTCTTGGGAAATTTAAACAAGCAAAAAGCAAACATTTTGAAGCGCTGAGGAATTATAGAAGTCTATATCAGCGACGTGAAGAAGCATCTTGCTTAGACAACATTGGGGTGTTTTACAAAAAACAAGGCAATTATCCGCTTGCTTTAAGGTATTATCTTGATGCCCATAAAATGAAAGAAAAATATTCCACACTCAGGAGACTCGCTCTCACAAAGCATAACTTAGGAGAGATTTACTATTTGTCTGGCGATAAGAAAAATGCGTTGAAATGGCTTCTTGAGGCCAAATCAATTTTTAAAGACGAAAACCTTCTGCATTATTTGGATTCTGTCAGCAGAATGATAGAAGAAGTGAAAAGTACATAACCAGCCCATACAGCCGACGCCCAAAAGCGGCGCGGCTGATGAGTGTTGTTATACATAATTCATTATGAGACAAAATACATACAATGATCATGTTTATCATGGCAGTGAATGGCCTGAACACGAAGACTATTTAGTTGGTAATCTTGAAGGACTCAAAAAAATGCAATCTGCTATTACTGAGGCTTTAGAAACAGGAGAGTCGTCCATTGACGCTGGTGAGTTCGTTGGTGTTCGCTGTTTGGATACCAAATTCTTTGATAACAAAAACAATGATGGTAGTGAATTATCAGGAATTTTGGGTTGGTCTGTAGTAATAGCAATAATTGCTATATTTAGTGTAGGACTGAAAACAGTATTATCATGGCTAATTACATGATTGTATATTTACGCATAACAAGGCTCTGCCGCCTACCCGCGCTCACAAAGTTCGCTTGGCCGGTAGGGCTTAAACGTTATGTCAGGTTAAAGTAATCAGTTTGTCAAATCAGTAAAAAAGGAAAAAATATGTCATATGTAGATTGTTTTGTAGCTGCAGTACCTTCTGAAAATAAAGAGAAATATATTGAACACGCAAAAATAGTAGCCGAGCTGTTTAAAGAATGCGGAGCAATTCAAATAGTGGAAAACTGGGGTGATGATGTACCTGAAGGTGAGGTCACATCTTTGCCAATGGCTGTGAAGGCGGAAGAAAACGAGACTGTGGTATTTTCGTGGGTCGTGTGGCCCTCAAAAGAGGTTCGTGATACAGGCTGGGGAACAATGATGGAAGATCCTCGAATGTCGCCAGAAAACAACCCAATGCCTTTTGATGGTAAGCGGTTAATCTACGGTGGTTTCAATACTGTTCTTAAATGTTAGGTGCTAGATATAGCAAGCGTAATCACACGGAAAAATATTCCGCTGTGCTTCATATTTTCCCGTGTTACGAGCGTTATGTGCACTGAACATTTTCTTTGATCACCTACCGAATATGTATGACGAGATAACAGCAATACATTACTCGACTTACCGCCCCCCACTTCACTCAATTATTCTCAAGAGAGCTTTACGCCAGAATAAAAAGCGACAAACTGGACTCGATATAGGCTGTGGGACAGGTCGCTCTGCACAGGAGCTAGCGTGTTTTTGCAATCATGTAGTTGGCCTGGAGTCAAGTCAGTCAATGCTATCTAAAACCGAAAAACATGAAAAAGTTGATTACGTTAACTCGCCTGGTGAACAAATCCCGTTCGCAGATAGATCAGTAGATGTTGTAACTCTAGCGGGGAGTTTGAATTACATCGAACGAGTTTCACTAGTAAACGAACTCGCAAGGATTTGTCAGGCTGATGCAGAGATCGTTGTGTACGATTTTGAATTAGATTTGACTCGTTTTGAAAACTACCTTGAAATTAACTCGGCAAATTCATCATCAGAGTACGATCACTCTACAAATTTGAGTGAGCACTCGGTTTTTGATGAGATCGTCATTGTAGAAGATGAGATATCAATAAATGCAAGACCCTCGGAAATTGCGCACCTCCTTCTATCTGACCGAGAGAGTTACAATGCTTTATGCAGAAAATATAAAACTTTAGATCCGTTATTATCGGTTGAGCGCGAAATTTGTTCCATGTCAAACCCAGGCACATTTACGTCAAATATCTTCTACTCTGTTTACTCATTGGTGCAAAACTGAAAATCATGGCACGTGCACATAACAAGCGCATGCAGACGGACAATTCCACGCGCTACGCGAGTGAAATCGCCGCTGATGCGAGGCGCTGCTTTCAAACGTTATGAGACATGAAAAATAAATTTATTTCATATGGACTGGCTTGTACAAATTTTTGTAGATCTAGTTAAACCAACAGGAAATTTCTTCGTTAGGTATATTTTGCCTAAAGGAGTAGTTGAAAAAGACAGTACAATGAGTATTGTATTTGGGGCAATACTTATAATGAGTTTAATAATTTTGATTGTATATTTAGCGATCAAACTGACGTAGAAGCCACATGATTGAATTTAAAGCAATGTCTCGTAACCAAGCCAAGGCAGCGTACGCATAAACGTGGCGGCTGAACTTAAATATTAGGCACTTTAAAAATGAAAATCAGAGGATATAGATCATCAGATCAAACGAGTATCAATAAGCTTCAAGCAGAGTTCATGGAAGAGTTTTTTCCCGAATTTGCAAATGATCCTGAACAATATGAATGGAACGTTGATATTTACGATATTGATGAAAACTATATTAAAAGGGGTGGAAAAGTTTGGGTGGTTGAAGATGGTGATTGCGTTACAGGCTTTGGTGGGGTTTGTCTAATAGATTCAAATACAGCTAAAATTAAGCGAGTTAGAATTGGCTCATTACACAGAGGTAATGGCTTAGGAAAGGCGATCATCACACGAATCGAGAACTTTTGTAGAGATAATCAAATTAAAAAGATATTAGTAGATACTGATGATCGATTCGAAGCCGCAAAATCTATGTACACTGATATGGGTTATGAAATGTACCGATCAGAGACTGAAATACAAAACGGCGTTGAATATACAGATAATTATTATATGAAATATCTTTGAAATAAATCCATTATCGTAAGTGCATAACAAGTCTCTGCAGCCGGCCCGGCACTCGCAAGCTCGTTTGATCGGCAGAGCGTAAACGTTAGATGTTTTTATAGATGATCGAACATTTAAAGAATGAATTTCAAAGTAAGGGTTCATTTTTGTTACAACCTACGCAAGATATCAAAAAGGTCGTTTTATTAAATAGTGTTCCTAATGATTTTGGTATTTATCTTATTTTTAAAATTAATGATGCTAATAGATGTAAAGATTTAATTTATATAGGCAAAGCAGGTTCTATTTCAAATGATGGTTCGCGAAAAAGACAAGGAATAAGGCGGCGTTTAGTTAACCAACATAGTGGCGAAAATAGAACAGAGTATTTTCTTAAGTATATGGATGAAAATAAAACTAGTTTGTTATTTGAGTGGTACGTCACTTTCGATGATACAATTCAATTGTTACCCGCATTTGTGGAAGCAAAGTTGATTCAAGAATTTTTTATAAATAATAATAAATTACCGGAGTTAAATAAATCATTCTAAAATACCTAACAAGCTGCCTTAGTCGACCCTAAACCTGTCACTTTGTTCGGGCTGCTCTCAAATATTATAAACTTTAAAGAGGAAAAAATATGAAAGTACAAATTAAAAAGTTCTCACCCCATCAGACAGCTAAAGTATTTGCGATATTAATGGTGGTTTCTTTTTTGCTCATTATGGTGCCGATGTCTGTGATTGTTTCGTTTGGACCCTCACCCATTGACCAAAATGGAAACGAAATTAATACGGGGCTTTCTTTTGGAATTATGTTTTTAGTGATGCCAATTATTCAAGGTTTGTTTGGATATGTATTGATTCGAGTTGGGATATGGGTATATAACAAGTTATATAGAAGAATCGGCGGTATAGAATTTGAGTTTGAAGATGTTAGCTCATAATGAGGTACTGTAGCGGACCACTAAAGCGTTTGCTGTTTTCAAACGTTATGACGCAACCAACAGAGAAATATTAAATGGCTGTCAAAAGTTATAATCCGGATGGGATATGGAAGCCTTTTGGGGCATTTTCGATGGCTGTGGTCCAAGGCTCTGGAAAAATTGTCCACTTGAAAGGGCAAGTTTCGTTAGATGAGGATGGCAACGTTGTTGGCGAGGGAAATATTGAGGCACAGGTACAAAAGGTATTCGAAAATATCCAAAAAGTACTTTCTAGTTTTGGTGGTCGTATGGAAGACATATACACATTGACTCATCATGTTACAAACATCGAAGAATTTATGAGTACGGGACACATCAGGACTCAGTATTTCAAGCCTCCTTATCCTGTCACAACAACTGTCGAAGTTTCCCGGCTATATAACCCGGCGCTCAAAGTTGAAATCACCGGTTCGGCAGAAATTCCTTTAGACAGGTTCAAAGAGCCAGACGGTGGTGAATAATTTTTGGCTGGTTGCGCATAATAAGCTCTTTGTGCCGACCCGTTACTCACAAGTTGGTTTGGTCGGCGGAGTGTAAACGTTAGGCGTGTAACCGTGGAAGTAAATTGAATTTGGATCAAATAAAAATGTGGCTAGATTTTATAGCATCGTTAGTCGATTCGTTGGCGTGGCCATTAATAACCCTGTTGATTTTATATACTCTGCGCAATCCTTTACTGGAATTGATGCCATTTTTGAAACGTTTAAAGATTCAAAACTTAGAGCTTGAATTTTCCGATAAACTTAAAGAGCTCGGATCACAAGCAAGTAGAACTGTTCCCTTAACAAGAGAAGCGACGCTTACCAAAAGAGATTCACAGGATCAAATATTAGAACTTCTTGTGGTTTCTCGATCTGCTGCAATTGCAGAAGCATGGCGAGAGGTTGAAGAAGCAGCTGTTGACGCAGCTCGCAGACACAATATTGATGTCAAATTGCATAACCTAAACAGATTTGAAAAAACATTGCTGGAAAACGATATCATAGATGAGCAGCAAGCTAAAATATACTCAGGCCTTCGAAGTTTACGTAACTCTGCTGTTCATGAAGGAGACGCTGCAGTGTCAGATAGTAACGCGCTTGCTTTCGCTGATTTGTCGATTCAATTGGCTGAGCATTTGAGAGGGATGAAGTGACGCCTAACAAGCCAATCCAGCCGACCTTAAACCCACAGTTTTGCTTCGAGTTGGTGTCAGTTGCTTGCAAGCGCTACGCGTTATTCGCTTTAATTAAAAACCTTAGCCGCATTGGAAATCCGAAATGAGTGTTAACTATATTGAAATCAATAAAAGAGCTTTAGATTTACTCCTGTCAGTTAAGAAGCATGTCCCATCTATAGATAAGCGGTTACAGGCATTAGTCGAGGTTCGCGTTTCCCATATCAATGGGTGTGCGTTCTGTGTGGATATGCATACTTCCGAAGCAAGAGAATTAGGCGTACATCAACAGCTGCTGGATTGCCTACCGGTTTGGAGGGAGAGTCAACTTTTTTCTGATGCAGAAGTTGTTGCTTTAGATTGGGCGGAAGGCGTAACTAATATATCAACCGAACCGGATATAGAAGGAAAGCTAAAAAACCTTCTAAATCATTTTAGCGAAGTAGAGGCAGTTGATTTGACAATAGTCATAGCTGTGATGAATAGCTTAAACAGGTTGGCCATTAGTTTCGGAGACAAGCCATCGAAACGAAGCACCTAACAAGCCAGCCAAATTGACCGTTAACACAGCAGTTGGCTTTAAACGTTATCCGGCTGAAAACACGAGGTTCAGTTACTATTATTGGAGCAGGTATGACCCATTACATTGACGGATTTGTCTTCCCCATTGCGCGCGATCGCCTAAACGAGTACAAGCGTCTTGTTCAAGCGGTTGCAGAGATTTGGAAGGAACATGGCGCACTCGACTATCTGGAATATGCCGGTGATGATATGAGGCTGGAGGGAACACGCTCATTCATTGATCTGGTAGCTGCAACGGAGGATGAAACCATCGTATTTGGATGGGTAGTGTTTGATTCTCGTGAGGCACGTGATCTAATAAACGAGAAGGTCGCGGCTGACCCAAGGATGGCAGACTTGATTGATTCATCGAATTCAGGTTTTGATGCTAAACGGATGGCATACGGTGGGTTCCAGTCTCTTTTTCAATCATCTGCTACGAACACCAGATAATAAGGCGATGCAGCGGAGCGGCTGCCGAAAATATAGCAAAGATCAGGGGTTACAATGTAATACAACTGTAGATACATGAGGTATCTATTAATCCAGCATCTTTAACAATGCGTATTTAGAGATGAAAATTAACAACAACAAGATTGCAAATGTACAATACATCACGGATTAACGCGCATAACCAAGCCAAGAACATTTTTCATGAAACCGAAATTACTTTATGTAACAGATTTGCACTATCAGGCTAAAGGAAGAGAATACTATAAAGAGGACTTGTACCTATCTTATCAATTAAGTAAATGTTTTGACTTGGTGCTTTGTCATCCACAGGCTGCGAAAGCATTTCTGGATGATGTAGATTTGGTTTTCTTTAGGAACACCGGTCCAGTCCTATATTTCTTCGAGGTGTACGGAGCATTCCAAACCAAGGCAAAGGCAATAGGCGCAAAAGTATTTAATGAACTTACTGGCAAAGCAGACATGGTAAGTAAGCAGTATCTTATAGAATTAGCCAGGGACGGTTACCCGGTAATACCATCAGTCGATAGTCGGGAAGAATTAGGCCTGCTTCCTGTCGCAGACCAGTATGTGATTAAGTTAAAACTAGGGGCTGATTCTGTGGGAATGGAGTTTGTTTCGGAAAATGACCTGCACCATATAGATTTAACTGATAGATTTCTCCAGCCTGCGATAAACTTTATCTATGAAGTCTCATTTTATTTTTTAAATCGCAATTTCCAGTATGCGCTCTATGCTCCCGATCCAAATGAAAGGTGGCGACTTGAATTATATGAGGCAAATCAAGAAGATCTTCAGTTTGCGCGAAAGTTTGTCGAATGGAACGATATTGATTACGGAATTCAACGAATTGACGCCTGCAGATTAGCTGGTGGAGATTTGTTGTTGATGGAGATTGAGGATTTAAATCCTTATCTTTCATTAGATCTTCTAACTGATGAGGTTCGTGAAAAGTTTGTGACTAGCTTGTCTGAAACCTTAACTGCGTATGCAAAGAAATGACCGATGTTTGCCTAACAAGTGCATACAGACCGACTTCCAAAAGGTTGCGCCTTTTGTCAGCGGCTGATGCGTAGAGTTATACAAATGGAAAAATACGATGATTAAAGGCAGCTGTCTTTGTGGGAAAGTTCGCTACAAATACAATGGTGATATAAACGAAATAGCAATGTGTCACTGTTCTCAATGTAGAAAAGCACAAGGTGGAGCATTTGCTACAAACAGCCCTATCGAAACCGAAAAACTGGCGTTCATTGGTAAGGAGTATATAAAGGAGTTTCAATCTAGTGACATGAAAGTCAGGGCGTTCTGCGCAAACTGTGGTAGTCCGTTGTATAGTGCCAGAAAAGATTTGCCTGGTATATGTCGGCTCCGTTTAGGAAGCGTGGAGACAGCTTTTACTTGTGAAGCGAAATATCATATTTATTCTGGGTCAAAAGCACTATGGTATGAAATCCAAGATGAGTATCCACAGTTTAATGAGTTGCCGTAATGTATAACAAAGCTAATCAAAATCGCCGACGTCGAATGCGCGCGGATTTGTTGGCGGTATTATTTCATTACAAGGTGGTCGAATAGAAATGCTAAAGTCCTCTTGCCATTGCGGTGCCGTACAAATCGAAATTAGTGAACTTCCAGAGAGGTTAATTCAATGTACATGCTCAATTTGTCGGCGATATGCTGCTCTTTGGGGACATCTTACCAGGAAGACTGCGACGGTTTCATTTTCTCCTGGAACTGCGTCAGCCTACATGTGGAACGACAAAATAATTGAGTTTTACCACTGTAATATATGCGGTTGCGTAACGCATTATGAAGGAATTGAAAAAACACAAGACGAGAGATTGTCTGTAAATTTTAGAATGTTTCCCCCAAGAGAATTAGAAGGTATTGAAGTGCGAGTATTCGATGGTGCTGATACGTGGAAGCTACTTGATGAATAGAAAAATAATATTTAAGTCATCACATAACAGGCAAAGGCAGCGGATAAACCGCTGTATTGGATGTTAGGTGTGGATAAATCATGGAACAGAGCCGAATCATAGTTTCAGATATTTTCGGACGGACAGAAGCACTCGAAAAACTTGCATCGGATGTCCCTGGCTGCGTAGAGATATTTGACCCGTACAATTCTGAAATGATGAGATTTGACACTGAAGATGATGCATATTCACACTTCACATCAACAGTTGGTCTTGATGCATATACCGAAACCTTGTCTGAGAAAATTAGAGCTTTAACTGGTCACGTGAGCTTGCTGGGATTCAGTATGGGAGCTTCAGCGGTCTGGAAATTATCCAATCAACCTGAATTGGGAAATATCTCTGGAGCAGTGTTATTCTACCCCTCGCAAATACGCCACTACACCGAGATGGTGCCCAATTTTCCGGTTTGTCTGGTACTTCCAGAAATCGAAACACACTTCTCAGTTACGGAACTTATCTCCAAACTTATAGAAAAAGAAAATGTACAAGTTCATAGGTCGAGTTACCGGCATGGCTTTATGAATGCCGATTCAAAAAATTACAGCGCAGCTGCCTATAACAAGTACGTGCAGGCATTGTACAATGTACCATTTAACAAGCCCATCCAGCTGGCCATCTAAATCAGTGCTTTGCTTGCGGGCCATGGCGGTTGAATTTAATCGTTAGCAAAATGAGTTATTGATATGCTATATGAAGTGGATACTCCTGAAGAGTATCTCCAATCTATTCCATCAGATTGGAGAAAAGAGAAGCTGGAAGAATTGAGAGCACTGATACTGAAACAATCCAATGAATTTGAAGAATGTATCAATTATAAAATGTTGTGCTACAGGCTGAATGGCAACGCCGTGTTTCACCTGAATGCTCAAAAGGGGTATGTGAGTTTATATGTTGGCGATATAAAAAAAATTGACCCCCAAAATACTTTATTGGATGGCTTGAACGTTGGTAAAGGCTGCATTCGATTTACGAAGTCAAAGAAGATAGATTCGACACGTATTGATGAATTTATTGCAAAATCAGTTGAACTATCGAGAAAGGGTATTGATTTAAGTTGCTAAGACTGAGTTTTATATGGGTAGAGTTAAGCATTAGCAGCATTAAGCAAAGGTCGTGAAAATAAGAGAATCAAACCAGAGCGATAAGGCTTCTATTTTCAGCCTTCACCAAAATTCATTTGGTGCAGCCGAGGGAAGCACGGTCGCAAAATTAGCTATAGATCTTTTAAATGATGAAACCGCTTTGCCTATTCTCTCTCTGGTTGCTGAATCAGATAACAGCATAATAGGTCATATACTTTTTACATCTGTCAAAGTGGGTAATCTGGAATTTGGCAATGCTTATATTCTTGCCCCTTTAGCTGTGGCACCTAAAATGCAGCGTAAAGGAGTAGGCACAACGCTAATCAATTATGGTCTTGATAAGCTCAAACAGCGAGATGCCAGCCTGGTGTTAGTATTAGGGGATCCAAAATACTATAACCGTACTGGTTTCAAAGCTGAGCATGATATCGAACCACCTTATAAACTGGACTATCCGGAGGCATGGCTAGCTCAAGAGTTGCGCACAGGTGCTTTTGATAATGTTAGTGGGGCTATTCAATGTGCAACATCACTACGCTCACCAGCGCATTGGTAATGTTGCGCTATGTCCATACCCATAGAACGCTTTTTGGGGTAATCTGATTATGCTACCAAACAACATATGATATTTTTTTAAACGTCTAACAGGAGAACCAAATGCCTCAATATATTATTGTTTATCTGGGGGGTGATCAACCTTCCAGCCCGGAAGAAGGCCAGAAACATTTTGCCAAGTACAAAGAATGGTTGGGCTCTTTGGGTGATGCAGTGGTAAGCCCTGCAAATCCGCTAAAAAATACCAGCACCGTAAACCCGGACGGTAGTGTTACTTCGGGTGGTGCGACTTCAATGTCGGGCTACACTATTATTGAAGCGGACTCGCTTGAAGCAGCATTAGACCTGGCCAAGGCGTGTCCATTTCTAGACATTAATGGAACCTTGGAGGTCTCTGAGTTAGTGCAAATGTCTATGTAAGGTTGGCAAGAAAAGCTTAACTATGAATGGAATTGTAGATTTAGAAAGTCTGCTAAAGGCGCTATCGCCAACACTTGATAACGATGAATTTGTATTTTGCAGTATTCCCGATGATTTAGATGACTATTACAGGCTTAAGCCGTTGGCTACATTTAGAGAAGCGGAAGGCACTACATTTATCTTGTCAAAGCAAGTTGCTGCAGATGCAGGATTAGAGTTCGAAGGTGTATATAAGATGATTACATTGCAGGTCAATTCAAGTCTTGATGCCGTTGGTCTAACAGCTGCAGTATCGAATAAATTGGCTGAGGCGGGGATTAGTGCAAATATGATTGCTGCCTATTACCATGATCATATTTTTGTGCAGTCTGAGAAGGCGCAATCAGCACTTGAAGTGTTAAACGAATTGAGAAAACTCTGATTAAGGTTGTTTCAGCGAAAGCGGGAAACTATAACTTGTTGATTTCCCTGGATTCCAGTCCTCGATCGTAGTCGAGGATGACGTTCCTACGCGAGAGTGACGAGATAATACTTGTTCAGGGATTTCGTAAGTAGAGCAGTAAACATATTTTGATCACGATGGGTTTAATAGTAAATGTCTGATACAGCTTTAGTCATAATCGATGTGCAAAAAGGCCTTGATCACCCCAGGTTAGGCCAGCGTAATAATCCGCAAGCCGAATCCAATATGGCTTTGCTGCTCAATGCCTGGCGTGAGCGGTCTAAACCTGTGGTTCATGTGAAACACGACTCGATTGAATTGAACTCGACTTTAAGGCCTGAGCATCCCGGCAATGCGATCAAAGATGAGGTTAAACCTCTAGACCATGAAATCTTGTTTGCCAAAAGCGTTAACAGTGCATTTATAGGTACTGGGCTGGAGAAGTATCTTAGGGACAGTAATATTAGGGCGTTGGTCATAGTTGGCTTAACAACCGAGCATTGTGTTTCCACTTCGGTGCGAATGGCTGCCAATTTGGGCTTTGATGTCACCTTGGTTGAGGACGCTATAGCAGCTCATGAACATCAAGGGCCGAATGGTATGCATTACTCGGCGCAGCAGATTCATGATATTAATTTGGCAAGCTTGCATGGAGAATTTTGTCAGGTTAAACCTACCCTCGATGTTTTATCAAATTTGAGTTGAACGATAGTTGCAATGGCCTGTGTGTTATCAGTCAATAAGAGTAAAGTGCATACGTTTAGTAAATACCCGGCAGCATATATCATCCTGGAGCAAGGTCTAGGTGTTAAAGGTGATGCACATGCCGGTGTGACTGTAAAGCATCGTTCCCGAGTTAAAGCAGATCCAACTCAGCCTAATCTCAGACAAGTACATCTTATACATGCAGAGTTAATTGATGAACTTAATAAAAATGGGTTTAAAGTTGAATCAGGGTCTATGGGTGAAAATATAACCACGAAAGATGTTGATTTACTTTCACTGCCCAAAGGTACGTTGTTGAGAATTGGAACAAATGCTGTCGTTGAAATAACCGGGCTCAGAAACCCCTGTTATCAACTCGATGATTTCCAGCAGGGATTGATGTCGCAGGTTCTAGCAAAAGATGCAGATGGTACCTTGATAAGGAAAGCCGGGGTGATGTCTATAGTCAAACGAGGTGGGAAAGTAACTAAAAGTGATGAAATTCAAATTTGTTACCCGCAAGGCCCACATTATAAGCTTGAAGTGGTTTAGCGAATCTCAAATCAAGTATGCGTTTTGTCAGCAGCTATTTCTCGATTACTGTGTCCAGCGATAGGTGAATTTTGGCTTAGATTTATCTGGTTTTCTGTGATAGAACTATTTTCTCAATTCATTTTCTTACACTTTAGGAGATTACTGTGGCAGGTTTACGAACTGACGTTGATCCAGACGGTTTATTAGAATATTCGGTGGTCTATACTGACCGTTCGCTTAATCATATGTCGCAGTCTTTTCAGGTCGCGATGAACGATATTTCGGCAACATTGAAGTCTGTTTATAGCTCTGAGGCAGTTGTAGTTGTACCGGGTAGTGGAACCTATGGTATGGAAGCTGTGGCCAGACAGTTTGCGACAGATCAAAAATGCCTGGTAATACGTAATGGCTGGTTTAGTTATCGCTGGACCCAGATTTTTGATGCGGGAAATATTCCGTCAGAAAGTTTAGTGCACAAAGCACAGCAAACTTCACAAGACAGTACTGCTCCGTTTGCCCCAGCGGCGATAGAGCAAGTGGTCGCAACCATTCAATCGGAAAAGCCGGATGTGGTGTTTGCTCCGCATGTCGAGACATCCGCAGGAATTATATTACCCGATGATTATATCCAGGCAGTTGCTCAAGCCACCCATGAAAATGGCGGCCTGTTTGTACTGGATTGTATCGCCTCGGGTACCATGTGGGTGGACATGAAAGCCACAGGTGTAGACGTATTAGTCAGTGCACCACAAAAAGGCTGGAGTGGATCACCTTGCTCAGGTTTAGTCATGTTGAGTGAGCGAGCAGTTGAAAAACTCAAGACTACAAACAGTTCGAGTTTTGCCTGTGACCTGCGCAAATGGCATGAAATTATGCAAGCCTATGAAAACGGTGGTCACGCTTACCATGCTACTATGCCTACGGATTCGTTGATTAAATTCCGTGATGTTATGAACGAGGCGGCAGCGATCGGTTTTGATCAGTTGAAGCAAAATCAGATTGAGTTGGGTCAGAAAATACGTGCTGTGCTTGAGTCCCGGGGGATTCAAAGTGTTGCGGCTGATGGTTTCAAAGCGCCCGGGGTGGTAGTAAGTTATACCGATGATGATCTAATTCAAAACGGTAAAAAGTTTGCCGAGCAGGGTTTGCAAATTGCGGCCGGTGTGCCGCTGATGTGCGATGAACCAGAGGGATTTAAAACATTCAGACTAGGGTTGTTTGGCTTAGATAAATTGCAAAATATCGATCGCACTGTAGAAACTTTCGAACAGGCCCTCGGGAAAATCATCAACGACTCGTAAATTTTTTGAGCGTCGAAACGAGTTCAAATTGGCGTAATCTGATCGCGGCCTGTAGCGCGATCACGGTGTTTGGTTTTGCCTTTGGCATGTCCTACCCGTTATTGTCGCTTATTCTCGAATCAAAAGGCGTATCGGCTGATATGATCGGTGTAAACGCCGCCATGATGCCCATAGGCATACTGCTGTTTTCATCCGTTATTCCGGTTGCCTCCAGACGATTTGGAGCTCGTCGTGTGGCGATTATTGCAGCGCTTGCCACTGCAATTTTAATTCTTAGCTACAAGTTTTTCGATCAGCTTGAAGCCTGGTTTATGTTGCGTCTGCTTCACGGCATGGCATTGTCAACCTTATTCGTGCTAAGCGAAGCCTGGATTGTCGGGTTTGCTAACAATAAACATCGCGGCAAAATCGTTGCTATTTATGGTGCGGTTTTGTCAGCAAGTTTTGGGGCTGGTCCCGCCTTGGTTGGATGGATAGGTATAGAAGGATGGATGCCGTTTTTGATTGGCGCAAGTGTCATCTTACTTGGCATTATTCCCCTTAGCTTGGTAAAAGAACCGCCACGGCAGGAAAATGAAGACAAAAGCACTGCCAGTGTTTTGTCTTTTATGCCTAAAGCGCCGGTGTTACTTTTTTGTGTGCTGGTATTCGCTGTGTTTGACGCGGCTACCTTATCATTATTGCCCATCTACGGGCTGGAATTTGAATTGAGTTTATCCACGTCTGCTAATTTGCTCACGGTATTAATCATTGGTAATACTGTACTTCAGTTTCCAGTTGGCTGGCTGGCCGATAAATATTCTCACCGAATTGTCCTTCTGGGGTGTGCGCTGCTTGCGGCATTGATGCTGATTGTGCTTCCATTTGTAATGAAAACAATTTGGATGTGGCCGGTGATTATTCTTGCCGGTACAGCTGGCTATGGTGTGTATACGGTGTCACTCGCTTCACTCGGGGCCCGATTCTCAGGCAGTGAGCTGGTGAGTGGTTCTGCTGCTTTTGCAATCATGTGGGGAGTCGGAGCTTTAGTAGGTTCTGTTTCAGGGGGCTGGTCAATGACCTTATTTGGCCCCAACGGTTTGCCCATACATCTTGCCATTGTCTATGCCTTGTTAGTTATAGTGCTGCTATATCGTATTAAGCAAGCCATGCATAGGTAGAGGATCATCAATCTGTTTTAGTGTTTATCTTATTAGCTGGATGTATCAGGTTTTCCGTATCTAGTTACTATTAAGCCTGATATAGTGATTAAAGCCATACCGACTAATGTTAATAGCGTTGGAACTTCGGCAAAAAATATATATCCCCACAGAATAGCGAATATCATGTAGCTGTAATCGAATCCCGCTATAACTGTGGGCTTGCCAATTTGATAGGCTTTGGCCAGTGTTATTCCGATTAATGCGCCCAGAAGCCCCAGTAAGGTTACAGTTAACCAGTCATTGGGATTAAGTGCTTGCCATCCAGTCAGTAAAAAGGGTGCGAAATCGATTGTATTCGCTGATAAATCGAGGCTATAAATAATTAGACTGGCGACCGTGCCGGTCAATAATAAAGCCAGATTAATCGCAAACGCGAGCGAGTAGCTTGATGAACAAGATAATTTCAGTCTGGTAATAATTGCAGTCAATGAGTAACAAAGTGCGGCAATAATGGGTAACATCATAATGATGCTGAATTGATCAGTGCCGGGTTGCAGGATGAGTAATGTTCCCGTGAAGCCAATTAAAATGCCAACAACTTGTCGATGGTTGACTGATTCTTTGATAATCAGTGCTGATAGTAAGGTTGTAATCAAGGGGCTGACATAAAATCCTGCTGCAATAGTGGCCAATTCGATAAAGGGCACCGCCGCATAGAGTGTGATAAACATCAGCACCAGCAAACTGCTGCGCAGAGTAATCCATAGAAATTCGGATTTGATGCCGGTTACTGTTGATTTTAAGTGACGAGTTAGAAAACCTAACAAGGCCACCGCGACCAGGCTGCGTAAAACATACACTTGCCATAATGATAAGTGGCCGCTTACTAATTTAAATAATGCGTCTTGCAAGGCCATCAAAAACACGGAAATAATGATTAAGATGATGCCGTTTGACGGAGAGTGGTCGGTGATGGTTTGAGATAGGTTCATTATTTTCAGGTGTCAGCAGTTTATTTAAGCCAAGCTTAGCCACAATTGACTGATATAAAAATAGCGATTAATATTAATTAATTGATAAGAAAATATTAATAATGAAGTCACTGAACTTGAATCGAATCGATGTGTTTTTAGCCATTTATAAACAAGGTTCGATGCGGGCAGCAGCAAAGTATTTGCAGATAAAGCCCCCTGCAATTAGTCAGCAGCTAACTGCACTTGAACAGGATCTGGGTGTAAAGCTATTTATTCGAACTACTCGATCCCTACGGTTGACTGAGCATGGCAAATTGTTCCTGCAGCAAGTCAAGCCGGCATTAGAACAAGTACAAACAGCAGTTGAATCAACCCGGCAGCTAACAACAACGACCACTGGGAAGTTGAAAATTACCTTACCCTACCGAGCCTACCAGATTGTTATAGAACCCAAGCTGCTTGATTTTTATGAGCAAAACCCGGGTGTGCGACTAGAGTTATCGTTTAATGAATCGTTTGTGGATATTGTTAATGAAGATTTTCATGCAGGAATTCGTTTAGGGGAGCATGTTAGCCAAGATATGGTGGCAACTCAATTGATGCCAGCAACCAGAGAGGTTTATGTCGCATCACCTGACTATTGCCAGCGTATGGGTATCCCGGAAACACCAGAAGACTTGTTCGAGCATCAATGTATCGTTTATCGGCAAATTGAGTCCAACCAAATCATGCCTTGGCGTTTCTATGGCAAGGACGGGATTTATGAACTAAAACCTCCTGGCTACCTGGTGTTCGATAACATGAGGGCCATTACAGATGCGGCAAAAATTGGCATGGGAATTGGTTTTAGCTTAAGTGGTGGGGTCGATAACGAGCTGGCTAATGGAGAATTGGTTAGTGTGTTGCCGAATTTTGCAATACATCGCCCTGGCTTTTACCTTTACTACCCGCACTCGAATCGTCAATATAACGTATTGAAACTATTTCGTGATTTTTTCAAATACCAATAACGGAATATCAATGCTGAGGGGTATTTTTGCCTGCAAACCCAATCATTTTATTAACAATTATTCCATATGCCGGGATGAAAAAGATCAAGCTAACCAGTAATTTAAAGGCATAGTCAACCCAGGCAATTTCGATCCAATTAGCAGCCATAAATTCATCGCTGGAGGCGTAGAACGCCACCCCAAAAAATACAAACGTATCAATCAAAGCACCGAGCACTGTTGATGCGGAAGGTGCTACCCACCAGCTTGCATTGCGCCTGAGTGAGTTAAAAACCAGGATATCGACGAGTTGACCCACAACATAAGCAATAAAGCTGGCGAAAGCGATGCGAAATACAAAGCTGTTAAAGCTTGCCAGACCTTCAAGCCCTTGAAATTGCCCTTTAAAAAAAATGACTGAAATCACATAAGAAATGATCAATGCAGGAATCATGACTTTCAATATAACCTTGCGTGCAGTCTCGGCACCTAGCAACCTTACGGTTAAATCTGTAGCCAGGAAAATTAACGGGAAGGTAAAGGTACCCCAGGTTGAGTGAAAACCGGCAATTGTGATAGGTATTTGCACCAGATAGTTGCTGGCAGCAATAATGATGATATGAAAGGCGATTAGACTGAGTAGAAATGTTGAAATGCGGGATTGTTGGTGTGCGGGCATGATAAACTCCTTTTTAGTTTCGAGGTGAGGGAACTCGTAAAGCGCGAATTTAACCCCATCTAAAGTTAAAAGACAAGCTGATAACCTGATGAATTTATTCCCAATATTGTTTTTACTGTTTTTTCTGATTCCGTTAGTTGAAATATATATTTTGATTCAGGTTGGGTCGGTCATTGGTGCTGGTCTGACTATATTTTCTGTAGTGTTTACCGCGGTATTAGGTGCTTTTCTGATTCGTCGACAAGGCTTCAGCACATTTCAACGTTTTCAAGGTAAATTGCAAACAGGTGAAATTCCGGCACGGGAAATTGTTGATGGATTTTGTTTGTTGATCGCAGGGGCCTTCTTAATGACACCAGGTTTTTTTACTGATGCAATGGGTTTTGCATTGTTAATTCCGCCAGTGCGAACACTCATATACAAGCGGCTTGAAAACAAAGTTGATATGCATGTAGTCAGCCCAGGTAGAGGTCCACAGACACCGGGGCGAAGTCAACCCCTGGAAGGTGAGTATAAGCAAGTGGATGAGGACTAGACTTTAATAAAAAACTGAATAATCACTTTGGCGATATAGCCAACCGTTCCAAGCCCAAGTGCCAGGAATAAAATAAACCCGCCAAACTTTCCTGCTCCACTTTTTTTCATCAAATCCCAAACGATAAAGGCCATAAACAAAATCAGTAGTGGAACAAGTATTTGAACAGATAATGCTGAGAATTCTGCTTCGCTCATTAATTTTAAAAACGGCTTTGTGGCACCTTATTGTATAAGATTTCCCGGGTTTTAATGCACTTTCACTCTTGACTTTAGACTTTTCGCCACTAGAATTAGCACTCCCTATAAGAGAGTGCTAATTTTTTTAATAATTAGCGTTAGATTAACAAGTTGGACTATTTTAAGGAGATAAAACCATGAATATTCGTCCGCTTCACGACCGTGTCGTGGTTCGTCGCGTTGAAGATGAGCGCACCAGCCCTGGCGGTATCGTTATTCCTGATACAGCGACTGAAAAGCCAATGCAAGGCGAAGTAGTTGCCTGTGGCAATGGAAAAATTACAGACAGCGGTGATGTCCGCGCATTAGATGTTAAACCTGGAGACAAAGTGCTTTTTGGCAAGTATTCAGGTACAGAAGTCAAAATCGGCGGCGAAGAGCTGTTGGTAATGCGTGAAGACGACATCATGGGCGTGATTGAAGGCTAAGCCTGATCACATAATTAAACGAACTAATAAGTTGTAGAGGTAAAAAATGGCAGCTAAAGAAGTACATTTCGGAGAATCCGCCCGCGCTAAAATGCTAAAAGGTGTGGATGTTCTTGCGAATGCCGTAAAAGTGACATTAGGCCCTAAAGGTCGTAATGTTGTTCTGGATAAATCATTTGGTGCACCAACCGTAACTAAAGACGGTGTATCAGTGGCTAAAGAAGTCGAACTTAAAGATAAGTTCGAAAACATGGGCGCGCAGTTAGTTAAAGAAGTTGCTTCCAAAACATCTGATATCGCAGGTGACGGAACAACAACTGCAACAGTTTTGGCGCAAAGTATTCTTAAAGAAGGCGCTAAAGCAGTTGCAGCGGGCATGAATCCAATGGATTTGAAACGCGGCATCGATAAAGCAGTGATTGCTGCAGTAGAGCAACTGCAATCAATTTCCAAGCCTTGTGAAGACCACAAAGAAATTGCCCAAGTGGGTACAGTTTCTGCTAATGCTGACAGCAATGTCGGTGACATCATCGCAGAAGCGATGGAAAAAGTTGGCAAAGAAGGCGTTATTACAGTAGAAGAAGGTCAAGCTTTGGACAACGAGCTGGATATCGTTGAAGGTATGCAGTTTGACCGTGGTTACCTGTCTCCTTACTTTGTCAATCAACAAGACAGCATGAGTGTTGATCTGGAAAGCCCATTAATCCTGATCCACGACAAAAAAATCTCCAACATCCGTGATTTACTTCCTGTTCTGGAAGCTGTTGCCAAAGCAGGCAAACCTTTGTTGATCATCGCTGAAGATATCGAAGGCGAAGCACTGGCAACTTTGGTTGTAAACAACATTCGCGGCATTGTTAAAGTTGCAGCGGTTAAAGCGCCTGGCTTTGGTGACCGTCGTAAAGCCATGTTGGAAGACATTGCTATCTTGACCGGTGGTACCGTTATTTCCGAAGAAGTAGGCATGAGTCTTGAAGCGGCTACTTTGGAAGAATTAGGTACAGCCAAACGCGTTCAAATCACTAAAGAAAACACCACTGTTATTGACGGTGCCGGTTCTGGTGATGCTATTGAATCTCGTGTTGGTCAAATTCGTGCGCAAATCGAAGAAGCCACTTCTGATTACGACAAAGAAAAAATGCAAGAGCGTGTCGCTAAGTTGGCAGGCGGTGTTGCGGTAATCAAAGTAGGTGCGGCGACTGAAGTTGAAATGAAAGAGAAAAAAGCGCGTGTAGAAGATGCGCTTCACTCAACACGTGCAGCAGTTGAAGAAGGTGTGGTCCCAGGTGGTGGTACAGCTTTGGTACGTTGCATCGACACTGTAGCTGATGTTAAAGGCGACAACCATGATCAAGAGATTGGTGTGGCTATTATCCGCCGCGCGCTTGAAGAGCCTTTACGTCAAATCGTAGCCAACGCCGGCGAAGAAGGTTCGGTTGTACTTGCAACTGTACGTGATAAGTCTGGCAACGAAGGCTACAACGCAGCAACTGGCGAGTACGGCGATATGTTAGCAATGGGTATTCTTGACCCAGCTAAAGTCACTCGTTCTGCGCTTCAAAATGCAGCTTCAATCGCTGGTCTGATGATCACAACCGAAGCCATGGTTGCTGAAGCACCTGAAGACAAAGCTGCTGCTCCTGCAATGCCTGATATGGGCGGCATGGGCGGTATGGGTGGCATGGGCGGCATGATGTAAGCCCAAGCTTTCTCTAAAAGCATGAAAAGGCCCCGCAATGCGGGGCTTTTTTTATACATGCTTTAAGGATGGATTTGATTAATCGGGGTATGATGTGCATGGTATAGTCATTTTAGCCATTTAGCCTATTGCTTAGATAATAATGAAAGCAGAAATATTAATCGGCATCCTGCTGAAGGTTGAACTGCTTTTTTTTATTATCAGTCTCATCACATACTTTAGCAGGCGGGGAATAATTATTAGGGATGCCGTTCCGTTAGCAATCACAACGTGTATAGCGGTTTATTCGTTTTTCATACAGTTATGTTTTCTGCTTGGTCAGCCGCAACTATTGATTATTTTCGAACTGGTTTTTTTAGTTGTTGTATTTATCTATATAAGTAAACAGCCCGGGCAATATGGCTTTGATTTAGCTGGGTTATTACAAGCCATAAAACCAAGAGAAACCAGCGTTTATATTTTATACATTGTCTTGATATACCTGGCGGCGTTGGCATTTTTTATCCCTGAGGGAAACTATGACAGTATGCGTTACAACATTGCCCGTGTGCCGATGTTTATGCAGGCCGAGAGTTTTTTCTTGGACTCATTCACTGAATATCATCAAGTTGTTTTCCCGGTGGGTGGGGATATATTATTTTATCCAAATTTGCGTTTTAATACGGATTACGGATTGGCCATTAATGCCTGGTTTGCGTATTTAGCAATTATCAGTTCGTCTTATGCCATAGGCAGATATTTTGGTTCCAGGTCGTTGGCGATAACGGTGATGTTGATTGTCGCATCAGTACCTGTATTGGTATTTCAAGCTACCGGAACCAAACCAGATATTTGGTGTGCAGCAGTTGCGTCGACGGCAATGCTATTGTTGATTCGGGCATCATTAAACATGGATGGCTTTGAGCTATTGTTGCTTATTGTTTTAATTGCCTTTGGTTTATCACTTAAGTTCACTTTTGTTGCATTCGCGTTACCGTTTTGTATTGCCCTACTATTATTAATTGCTAAACAGCCTAATATACTGGTTTTAATTGACTCGGGTAAAAACAATTTAATTTGTGTTTTATTAGTATCAGTTATGGTGATAGTGCTATCGCAATTATGGCTTATGGTTCATAACCATTTTTACTGGGGACATTTTTCCGGCCCTGAACGATTTATTGACAGGCACGTCAATCCCGATGGTATTAAAGGGGCGATAGCAAATTTAGTACGATATTTTTTTCAATCTATTCACTTGTTAACGCCGACAAACATTGCGTTTGAAAAGTTCTTGCATATCAGTTTGACGGATTCGATGCATAATCTATATCAAGACCATTTCCAGCCATTGTTAGGCCGTCTTGGAATAGCTGATTCAAGATCCGATCTAAGTTTAAAAGTACGAACCCGCTGGGGAGATGGAGAAAATGGCGCCTGGTTTGGTCCGTTGTGGTGCTTGATAATTTTACCGGCCATCGTTTATGGCTTATTTGCACAAAAGACCATTTTAAAAGTAATAGCAGTTTGCTTAATCTGTTATATCTTCATCATCAGTTGGCAAATTAGCTGGATGCCCTGGAATGGACGATTTTTCTCACTGGTTCCGGCTGCCGGTGCAGCGTTAGTTGCGGCATTGCTGAGCCGATTCGGGGCTCACCAACTGATTTTTTCAGTATTAAGATTTTCCACAATACTTATTCTTTGTTATTGCACCATCTTTAATCAGGAAAAAGAGTTACTAAATGCTCGAGCAATGATTGATTTGGCAGGCGGCAAGGACACATTCAGACAGATTTTCACTAACAATATCTGGTCGCAGACGCAGTTTGGTCACAACAGGCAGTATTACACAGAAAAATACTTTGGTGATTCACGTGTGCATGAGTTTGCTAAATTGATTCCACAAGGCGCCAATGTCGGTGTTTTGACACGAGGTAGTAGCTGGGTTTATCCATTTTTTGCTATCAGGCCAGACATAAACTTCACGGCCTTAACATTCTTTAAAGATAGCAGTCGCTTTAAAGATCACTTCAACTATGATGTGGACTACATTTTATGCATTAACACGTCTTGTGAAAGATTAGAGCAACAAACACAACAACTGTGGTCTAAAGATGTTGAATACGGGCGTGCTGGGTTGTTAGTAAAAGTGTTATAGAGATCTATTGCACTGCTGCACATAATAATTTCTTGCAATTAAGATAGCTAAGGCGCTGGAAGAATCTTCGACTTCACCTGTCATTGCCATTTGATAAAGTTCATCCATCGGTATTAGCGTTACCTCGATTTGCTCAGTATTCTCATGCTTGATTGTGCCATGAGGTTCTGCTTGTAAAGCCAGGTATAAATCAAATTGCTCATCACCGCGCCCCGGGGAAACATAAAAGTGACCTAAATGCCTGAAATCACTGGATATATAACCCGTTTCTTCCTCTAATTCTCTTTTTGCTGCAAGTTCCGGATGGTCACCATCGAGTTGTCCCGAAGGGCATTCAAGCATTGTTTTGTTAAGTGGATAACGGTATATTTTCTCCATTATCACATTATTTTCAGCTGTGATTGCTACAATAACAGCGAAACCGGGGTGTTCAATAACATGATAAATGGATTCAGATTGATCCGGTAATTTGATCTTATCACTACGCAGATTAAACCAGGGTGTTTTAAGCGTATAATTGGAACTGAGTTGTTGCCATTTGCACATATAACTATTAACGATTAGAAAAATGCAGGATTTTACGTTAAACAAAGGTAAGTTAGCGATCATCTTGGCAGGTTTATTCTGTCTTTATGCGGTGTATGGCGCTGTCAATGATTTTAAGCTGCCGGGAGAAGCACAGGCATTAGAACCGGCCGATCCCATTGTGGAGTTGGACCCGGTTAACGTTCAGTTATTGACCAAAACACATTTGTTTGGGCAACCTCCCCAGGTCAAAGTTGCAGTGAAACAAAAAACAGTCAATAAGCCTAATAACAGCAAAGCAGCTAACAATGCCGCTAGAAAAAATCAGCAGGCGGCTAACAAACCTAAGCCGGCGCAAAAACCCAAGCCTAAGCCGATCAAAATCAATGTCACTGTTA
This sequence comes from Arenicellales bacterium, assembly GCA_028284225.1. GTDB lineage: Bacteria > Pseudomonadota > Gammaproteobacteria > Arenicellales > JAHEKD01 > JAHEKD01. The sequence continues at coordinate 27,101 of JANQSD010000010.1, read as the reverse complement.
CCGGATTATTGGCCAGTGCCGACGAGGATTATGCTGCTGCAGTTTTAAAGGTCGATAATAAACCTGAGAAGTTGTATAAAGTAGGTGAAGACTTGGGTAAACCCGAGGTGAAATTGCAAAGTGTTGAGCTGGAAAGTGTAGTTATAGACAATAACGGCAATGAGCAAACAATCGCAATGAAACGACCTGGCTTGGAAAGCAGCGGTAAACCCGGTAATGTTCAGCGGACAAATCGATCCAATAATAATCAAAGCGCTAATCAAATTCCGCAATTACCACCGGAATTGGAATTGCCTGAAGAGTTGGAATATTTGAACGCAATTGCACCTGAAGGCGCGTTTGTACCGCCACAACCGGAGCCTGTTAATGTTGAACAGCCTCCACTACCTGAAGAAATTGAGGAACAGATGTTATTAGAGCAAATGCAAGATGAGCTTGATCAAGACATTCAGGCGGAATTAGGCTTAAATAATAATGCTCAAAACTCCAGGCAGATTCCTCCCCAGCCAGAGCTAGAAGGCGAGGCTGCGGCCAGCCCGAATTTTAAGATGCCGGTATTTTGAGATTATTTGCTTCTGTGGTTTGAACCCGGATTATGCAATGCCAATCTGCCCTGAAGAAAAACTGCTTCAATCTCAAGTATGTCCCCAGGAATTTGTTCTCACTATAGGGCGGCTATGCACCGTCCTGTCTTTGCGGGCGCACTTGATCTTCGCATTTTTCTCTCTCACGACAAATTCCATTGCATAATCCGGGGTAAATGGCCAAACAAGTTACAGAACAAATCCGGGCAGCGTTGGAAAAATTGCCTGATCAGCGATTTAGCCAACAAGCCAGTTCAATTCTTGAATATAGCGAGTTCGTAAATAAGACTTTTTCTCGATATCCTGAGCTGATTGTCGAGCTGGTTAAATCGGGTGACCTGGATAGCCGATATACGGAAAAACAACTCACAAAAAAAATTCTATCACTCACAGCTACGATTGATGATAAGGAAAATTTTGATCTAATCTTAAGGCAAATTCGGCACGTTGAACTGTGTCGCATTGTTTGGCGTGAATTGGCAGGTGTTGCTGATATAGAAGAGTCAATGCGTGATTTATCATCCTTAGCTGATTCTTTAATCGACGTGGCCACTGAAAAACATTTACATTGGCTCAATCAGCGTTTTGGTGAACCTATTGCTGAAATGAACGGAAACAAGGCGTGTTTTGTCGTCTTTGCAATGGGTAAATTAGGTGGTGGTGAACTTAATTTCTCCTCAGATATAGACTTAATATTTGCTTATTCGGATACCGGTATGACCAATGGACATTCATCCATAAGCAACAATGAATTTTTTATCAAACTCGGCCAGGCGCTTATTAATTCACTCAACAACGTTATCGTCGATGGCTTTGTTTATCGAGTTGATATGCGTTTACGTCCCAACGGTCAAAGTGGTCCTTTGGTCATGTCATTTGCTGCGATGGAGAATTATTATCAAATTCACGGGCGTGAATGGGAACGATATGCCTGGATTAAAGCCAGAGTTGCAGGGGGTGATAAGCAGCAAGGCGATTTGTTTCTAGCCCAACTTAGACCCTTTATCTACAGGAAATATCTGGATTACCGTGTCTATGAGTCATTAGAAGAAATGAAAAATATGATTAACAAGGAGATTCAGCAACATGGCATGCAGAGAAATATAAAACTGGGGCGGGGAGGTATCCGTGAAATAGAATTTATTGTGCAAAGTCATCAATTAGTCAGGGGTGGGAGAGAACCCGAATTGAGAACCCGTTCACTTAAACAAGCGTTAAATTCATTAGCTGTAACACAGCAAATTGACTTGAAAACAGTCAAGATGCTTTATCAGGCTTATTTGTTCTTGCGGATGGTTGAGCATCGTTTGCAAATGAGAAATGATCAACAGACTCACCAGCTGCCGGATAGTCTGGATGAACGTGTTGCATTGGCTGCAAGTTTTGGTTTTGATGTAGACGAGTTTGAGCAAAAACTAAACGCTAACAGGGATTTCGTGCACGATGAATTCACTAAATTACACCCGGATAGACAGGCTGACAAGGCTGAGGATGAGAAGCAGTTATTATGGCGGCAGGTTGTGGCCGATAATGAGCAAATCACGATAAATGCAAATAAAGACCTGGTCGCGTCACTTAAAGGATATGCTCAAAGTAAAGCCTATCGAGCCTTGGAATCACAAGGCAGGCAACATATCGACCGGTTAATGCCTAAAATATTGCAATTGGTATCAAACACTAACGAACCGGTGCAAACCCTGAACCGAACTGTGTCTGTGTTATCGGCAATCGGCGGCCGTACAGCTTATTTATCACTGCTTGACCAATTTCCAGTTGCCTGTAGTCAATTGGTTCAGCTCTGCGCCGCCAGTGCCTGGATCAGCCAGTGGATCGCCAGGCATCCGATTGTGTTGGATACTTTGATTAATCCCCGTACAGATCAGTATATTTTTAATAATGACGAACTAAAGCAACTCATCACAAATCGTATTGAAAAAGAATCTGATGTTGAACTCAAGCATGACATTCTGCGGCAAATCCATCATTCCAGTATTTTGCAAATTGCTATTGCTGACTTACAACATCAATATCAAGCAGCTGAAATTCGCCGGTTTATATCTAATACGGCCGAAATAATCATCAATCAGGTTGTCCACCTTTGCCAGCAGGAACTTAAACCCAAATTCGGTTTGCCGCAAGCCGATGATAATGCTGATTATTTCGGGGTGATCGCATACGGTAAACTTGGGTCCAGGGAACTTTCCTATAATGCCGATCTGGATTTAGTATTTATTTATGACGATGAAATTCTGGCCGAGCAAACACAAGGTGGGCGAAAATCTGTTCGGGTTGATTATTATTTTTCAAGGCTGGTTCAACGCATTATAACCATGTTGAACATGCAAACGGCTGCCGGCAAATTATATGACGTCGATACACGATTACGTCCCAGTGGTCAGTCGGGTTTATTGGTATCGTCCTTGACCCAATATAAAAAGTATCAGGTTGAACAGGCCTGGACCTGGGAGCACCAGGCACTGGTGAAAGCACGGTTAATCAGTGATACATCTGCACTTAATGGGAAGTTTGAGCAAATCAGAGCCGGGATTTTGACGACATCAAGATCGCAGGCTGAATTGAAAAAAGATATTGTATCCATGCGTGAGCGGATGCGAATGGCTGAAAAATCAAAAAGCAGTTTTAAGCAAAAAACCGATCACGGCGGTATGATTGATATTGAATTTATCTGTCAATACTTTGTTTTATTGTTTGCATCTGAACATGACGAGCTGTGTACACAGCGCAGTGTTAATGGAATTATCAGTTTTATTGAGCAGAAGAAATTAATAAAAGAATCCCAGGCCAGGTTACTTGCCGAGGTATATTCGCAGCTGCTGCAACTGGAAAATCGATATAAATTACATCACCTTATCACCGATGAAGACGATAATAACGTTGGTGAGTTGATGGAGCGTGTACAGGAATGCTGGGATCAAACATTTACCTGACGTTGAATCCTGGGAAGGATCGCTGTGGTTCCCGCCTTATATCAGTAAATTCCAGCTTCAAAGTCATTTTCTTGCTGCTGATCTGTTTATTATTCTCCGCCTGTGAACAAGAGCATGAGCCCAACAACTTTGTTGCTTATAGTTGGTCTGAAACAACGCCACAAGAGCAAAATATAATTCCTTTTTATTGGCTTCGGGCAGATAACTTTCACGATTTAGACCGTCTGGTAGCACAAGCCAAAGCGGCAACAGATGCAATGCCGCAAGGGCACCGGGCACTGTTTAGCTGGGATATTCACCGTAGTATGGCCTATCAACGAAATGGTGACTTCCTGTATACAGAACAAGGGGATATTGCAGGTTGCAATAGTGAGGCAGGATTCAAACCGTACCGAAGTTTATGGTGGGATAATGGAGTCCAGTTTGTTCGTCAACGCTTTGAGAGATTTTTTAAAGCCTATTCTGATGCCGGTGGTGAACTTGATGTATTTGTGCTTGATTTTGAGCAGGGGTTTTCATACTGGCACTTAAGAGAGCTGGCTGAAAATAGTTATGCTTCATGCGGCTTGGATGCCTATCTGGATGCTATTCAAAATGACAAACGATTTTCGCACTGGCGTGAGCGATTGGGTTTTGACGATTTGAAAACCCTGAACCAGTGGTACGAAAATGATAACCACCTTAAATGGTCGGCACTAGTTTGGGAGCATTTGGCCGCTTACATTGAGCAGGCGGTTTATCAGCCAATGAAAAAATATTTTCCCCAGGCAGATTTCTCAAACTATGGATACTATTATCAACAGTCCGAATTGAATTTCCCGGATATTCACGGTTACTATCGCCATAAATATACCGATGGCATCCATGTCGGCACTCATCAATCCAGAGAAATTTACGGTTGGGTTGATTTGCCCACTCAAATTAAACTTGCAGACCGACCGTACCCGGTCACGCCTTATAATGCGTTTCGTTTTGCAGTGAACAAGCTCAGGGCCATGTTGGTATCCTCAGAAGTGCCGATCTCACCCTGGGTGGCTTATAAGGGCTTCAGTAATGGTCACTTACACAATAATGATTATTACCAAGAATTGATATTTCATATCTTATTATCGGGTGTCGATTATTTACTGTACTGGAATCCGGCAGAATTGAAGGACTTTGAGCCGGATAATAACCGTTTGCTAAACGACTTAATTCAGCAGGTAAATAGCCTGATCAACAGTAGAAACATCAGATTTGAAACCAGTGAACTGGCAAACTGGTTTGACCAACTGTTGATTACCAAGATCAAATTAGCTGATGGGCAGCAGCTCTGGAGAGTCACTGCTAATCTCGAAGCTGATGAAAAAATCGCTGATCATATCGTTGCTGAAAAACCACTGAGACTTAATGTTAAAGGGCTGGACTATGATTTTGCCGGCATGCAGCTATTAAAAGTGAATCAAGAGTTATCAAGCAAGGGACTATGGTTAGTTGGCCCAGGTCACTAATGAACCCTGATCACAAATGCCGAATCCAAACTGATCGTTATCATTCCGCGTTAATGGAAAGGATAAATTGTCATCGTTGTTACGCCACTGTTTTGTATGTATTGTTTTGATGCATAAACTCTTGTCGGAGTTGGCAAAAGGGATTTCGATTGCGTTAGTATTTAAATTTTCCGAATTTGCTTGGGACAAGAACATGGACTTATTAGTTGCTAATACAGCGGCATTCTGCCAGTTGAAATTCTGGTTGCGTTTGTCAAAAACAAAAAACACCTGATTTAATCGGGTATAAACGTTGTCCAGTTTTACATAGAATCGATTTTGAATAGTTAATGTATGCCAGCGGATTAAATTATTGACCTCACTGATAATGCTGACATTGTTTTGATCCGCCCAGGTGTAGGATTTTTCAATATTATCGATGGTTGGCGAAATAATGGTTTTGCCATCGGATAGATCAAACAGACTTGCTCCGGCGAATAGGACCTCGCCATAATCATCAGTGATTCGGTTAATCAGACTATGACGCATGGAAAAATCGAATTTTGAGTCGTAGGTATGAACTCTATATACGGGTGCTTCGAGTTGCTCAAATTGACGAATAAGCCCCGGCCCGACACTTACCATAATGCCATGCTCAACAATCTCATTCGAATTATTTATCCTGATTTGTAATGGTAATACATCGGCTGAAGCGACTTTTTTATACCGCCCCAGCGTGATTCGTTGATGTACAGTTTGATAGGCGGGAATTTGATTTATGACATATTGTTTTTGTGGGATAGCAAAATCGGAACTTTCAGGCAGAGTAATATTCGCTGACAAGGTTTTATTTGTCTTATTAGTTATAGACAGGGTAAATGTTGAGTCTGCAAAATCCTTTAGCACTAATATCTGTGGAGAAACATTAACCTGTATGAAATCAGCCGTTTTCTCATTGCTAGTGAGTGTTATTGGCCGGTAATCAGCACTATGCAAGTCCTGCTTTGTTCCGATCAGGTTGGCAGCGATGGAATAGGCACCAAGCTCACCATAAGTCGAAACTAGTTCATCTGCTTTACGGATTCTAATCAGAGCATAATCAGTAAATTCAACACCCAGCTTATTAATCGAATCATAAAGATGGGTTTTATCATCCTGGAAACTGATTGCATGTATATCGATATATTGATCAGAAGTTACTTTTATTAAGGTTCCTAAATTAGACTCAAATAAGGTTTCCAAATCGTTGTTTTGCGAGGCTTGTTGATGCTTGTAAGATGGACTATGTAATGTGGCGAATGTAGTTTGTTTAGTGTTTTCGCGCCGGGCAGCTAAAAAACTCAAGCCATATTCGTCTTCACCTAGCCCAACTTTCGTATTCGGATGAGCGGCCATTTTGAAATTGAGTTTTGCCGGATTAAATCCAGCTGTGCCGATCAATCCAAATTCTTGATCCAGTTTTGTTTGTGTATTATTAGTATCAGTAAACTTTTCAGTAATTCGTTTTACGTTTTGCTGCTTTTTTAATGAATCGATAACAAAATCAAGTTGCCATAAACCATTGTGTGTAGCGGTTGCGAAATCGGTAATATTTTTATAGCGTTTACTAAAGGGTTCGCCGGAGGCATATCGGGTTGAATCTTCAGTTTCGATTGCACCGAAGCTGTGAAGTAAATAGTCATAGGTTCTGGGTATCAGGCTTTTAAGGTGAAACACATCGAGCAAATAATCTGATGTCAGTGCTAGTGTACGCCGTTTACTTATGCCCAACGGTTCATCCACTTGAGCCTGTACGAATCTAAAATCGTCCTTGAATTCGTGTTTAGTCTGTACATTATCAGGTATTGAACTGTTATTGCCATCAACTACAACTGTATTATGCGCAACACTGCTTGCGGTCCAGCCGATGGCCGGATTTTCGTATTGAATAGCATTGTAATCAGGATAAAAAAGCTGACCGGCTCCAAACAAGGTTATTGAAAGTGCGTCTGCGTGACCATGTCCGTAACCCTGACGAAATAATAGCGAAGCAGCTATTGAGTTTGGATTGGTCCAGTAATTGCGACTGTCGTCAGAGCGTAAAAAAGCAAGCCCAAAATCCGGCCAGATAGAACTAGGGGCTTTGGGCAATAATGGTGAAGCAGGAATCTCAGGTTTGGTGAATAAATCAGGCTGATAGTCTGGGGAACGGTTTAAGAATGCTGCATAATCAGGGTCCTTAGAAACTTTATACGCAAGCGCCAACTCATTAACCAAGTTTCGTTGCAGACTATTATGATTGGTTAAATATAAATCACCGCGTTGCCCGGTTGCACCGTCACCATAAGTCAAGATACGATAGTCACGCTTTCCATCTGCGCGTAGTTCTGCCGGGTAGGTGGTATTAATATAGTAATCCATTAAACCACGTACACTGCTGCCGTTATTTAATTTTCGATTAAACCAGTCTTGACCGGTCATTCGGGATAAAAAATCCGAGATTTTTAAAGACTGATATAAAGGCAGATGACTGATGGCATAAATCGGTGCTTCATACCAGGGGCCGTTGTCTTTCAAGATTGAGTCAAGCACTGAAAAGTACCCCCCCAGATGGGAACCGGGTTTACGAAAAAATCCCCAGTCAAGATACTTGGGGTCTTGGGTGACTAATCCTGCAATCGCAACCATGGACGTAGGTTTGAAAACCAGATTTGCTGTTTGCCACCAGGCGTCCATGGATTTCTGGCGAAAATCAGCCGAGGCAGTAATGCCTTTTAAGATGCTTGTTTTTTCAGTCGGGCTAAGCTGAGTGTAGATGTAATCAAACACTTCAAGGTAGTTGCTGTTGGTTTGATAAAAAACATCACCCAGCCAGGGCATGCCCTGATTAAAAAACTCATCGTTAGCATTGAGTGCACGTACACCCAAGTCACCGCCTCTGTTTGCAAATTCCCGCAACCAGGTTTTGGCAATTTCAAGATAATGTTGTTCGTCCGTCAGTGCAAACAAAAAAGCCGCACTATATCCATCTCCTTGTTCAGCCTTATCCTGAAGACGTTTGAATTCCTGCTTAGCCCAGTCTTTAGTTGCGATGAGATTTAATAGCTGTTTTTTTTCTGTCTGGGGAAGTAAAAAAGGGCGAGAATGCACAGGCTTTAATTCTGATATAGTTACGGCGACACAAATATCGGTAACTAAACAAAACAAAATCAACAGGCAAGATGTCAGGAATTTCACAGCGAGTATTAGTCGTCGGCCCAAGTTGGGTTGGTGACATGATTATGGCACAAAGCTTGTTTAAAGCCATTAAACAAAGTCAAGCAGATAGTGAAATTTCAGTATTGGCACCTGCCTGGACACACCCGATACTTGATCGAATGCCGCAAGTGAATGCAGCTATTGAAATGCCGGTTGGACATGGCAAACTAAATATACGCTCACGCTTACAATTGGCCTCGCAGCTCAAGCAAGGTGCTTATGATCAGGCCATTATATTACCCGGATCATTGAAGTCTGCCTTAATACCCTTTTTTGCCGGGATTCCCAAGCGAACAGCTTATTTGGGTGAGCAGCGATATGGACTAATAAATGATATTCACAAACTTGATAAGCAGCAATTGCCAACGACTGTACAACGGTTCGTCGGTTTATCGGGTCGGCAGGTTAGTTTTGATGAGTGTCCTTGGCCAAAACTGACGGTAGATCATGCATCTGTTCAAGCGACTGCCCAACTCTGGGATTATGAAACCAGTAAACCACTACTCATCTTATGTCCGGGAGCAGAATACGGCAGCGCTAAGCGTTGGCCGGTTCAGCATTATGCGGTGATAGCTCAGGCCAGGGCGACACAAGGATGGCAAGTATGGTTGATGGGGTCAGAAAAGGATAAAGAAATATGCAATGTAATCAATGCTTTATCAAAAAATGTTTGCCAAAATATAGCGGGAAAAACGAGCCTGGTTCAAGCTATTGACCTCATGAGTCTGGCTACAGTGGTAGTGACAAACGATTCGGGATTGATGCATCTCGCTGCAGCACTGCAGAGGCCGGTAGTCGCAATTTATGGCTCATCCAGCCCGAAAATGACACCTCCGCTTACCGATAAGCTCGAAATTATTTGGTTACAGCCGGATTGCGGGCCTTGTTTCAAACGGGATTGCCCACTTGGACATTTAAACTGCCTAAATGACATTAAGGTCTCATCAGTAGACCGAGCAATTTCTAAACTCACAGCAACTGATCAATAGTGCGGATACTGGTTGTAAAATTGACTTCACTGGGGGATGTAATTCATACCTTGCCAGCCATCACCGATGCCGCCAAAAAGGTTGAAAACATAGAGGTACACTGGCTGGTTGAGGAACATTTCGGTGTTATCCCCGGCTGGCATCCGGCGGTATCTCAGGTTTTTACAGCTGCCACCAGGCGCTGGCGCAAACAACCCGGTAAATTTTTGTCCGAAACAAAACGTTTGAAAACAAGACTGGCAGCACAGCATTACGATTTTATTATTGATGCTCAAGGATTGTTGAAAAGTGCAGTGTTATCACGCTATGCCCTTGGATGCAAAGTTGGTTATGATAAGCACAGTATCAAGGAACCGTTGGCCAGCCGTTTTTATGATTTGGCCTACAGTGTCGATAAGCAAGAACATGCCGTAACGCGAACTCGTCAGCTATTTGCACAGGCGTTAAATTACCCGTTACCTGCGGATTTGGATTATGGAATTCAGGCAGCCCGGTTTGATCATAGGCCTGATAGTAATTATTTGGTTTTTCTGCATGGTACAACCTGGTCAAGCAAGCAATGGCCGTTAGACAAATGGCGCGAGTTAGTTTCCCTGGCTGCAGAACATCAATATAAAGTCAAATTATTGTGGGGCAACCAAGAGGAACATTTTCGGGCCCAGGAAATAGCAGAAAATTATAGTAATGCTTTGGTTTGCCCAAAATTGAATTTAGACGAAATTGCAAATCTGTTATCAAATGCTAAAGCCGTGGTGGCGGTTGATACGGGTCTGGGGCATTTAGCGGCAGCACTATCTATTCCATGTATTAATCTTTATGGTGCAACAGATAGTCGCCGTACTGGTACAATTGGCGCTTTTCAAAAACATCTGCAGGCGCAGTTTGAATGTTCGCCCTGTTTGCTAAAAAATTGTAACTATAAAGGCGAATCAATATCGGTGCCGGCGTGTTTTGACCAATTTACTGCACAGTTGGTCTGGCAGCAGCTTGAAGATTTAATTGAAGGAGTTTCAGATTAAACCGATATTAACTTAATCTTGGAATTTCGAAGGAGCAAAATTAATGAAAACAGTACTTGTGACAGGCGGTGCGGGCTACATTGGCTCGCATACTGCCTGTAAATTAATTGAGAACGGGCATCAAGTCGTTATTCTTGATAACCTGAGTACAGGGTTTAAATCTGTTGTACCGAAAGATGCTGTATTCATTGAAGGAGATGTCGGAGACAGTGATACGGTAACACAGTTGATCGAAACCCACGGCATTGAAGATATTGTGCATTTCGCAGCACATTTATTAGTTCCGGAGTCGGTCGCCCAGCCCAATAGGTATTATAAGAATAACGTTGTCGCTTCGCAGAATCTGATCAATGCGGCATTAGCGGCAAATATCAAGCACTTTATTTTTTCTTCAACCTGTGCGGTCTATGGCATGGTTAAAACGTTTCCGGTTGATGAGAATGTTTCCATGCAGCCCATCAGCCCTTATGGTCGGACAAAATGTGTGACCGAGTGGAGTTTGCAAGATACTAATACAGCTATCCAATCAGGTTATATCGAATCTGACTTTAAATACGTTGCGCTTCGCTATTTTAATGTTGCCGGTGCCAGACCTGATGGCAAACTTGGCCAAGTAACCGAAAACACAACACATTTGATTAAAGTCTGTGCCGAAGCGGTATTAGGTGTGAGAGATCAAGTAACGATTTTTGGAACCGATTATGCAACTGCAGACGGGACGTGTATTAGAGACTATATTCATGTTGATGACCTGGCGCAGGCCCATCTCGATGCTCTTGACTATTTACAAAAGGGGGGCAGCTCCGATGTATTCAATTGCGGCTATGGTCATGGCTATAGTGTGCGGGAAATTATAGATGTAATGAAAAAAGTCAGCGGCGTTGATTTTAAAGTGATTGAAGGGCAGCGCCGTGATGGTGACCCACCAGCAATTGCTGCTGACAACAGTAAAATTAAAACCAAGCTGCAATGGTCACCGGCTCATAACGATATTGAACTGATTTGCCGCACAGCATTAGATTGGGAAACCAAAATCAGAAACTAATATCCTAATGAAACTGGCTTTTTGTCTTTTCCGCTATTTTCCTTACAGTGGTTTATCACGTGTATTTCTCAGCATTGTTAATGAAATGGCGCGTAGAGGACACCAGATTGATGCTTATGTTTACGAGTGGCAGGGCGACTACCCAGATAGTGTAAACATTAACTTGTTACCATCAGGCAAATGGACTAATCACAACCGTGATGCCGCCTATTACAAAACAGTCAGGCCTTTTTTAGCAACCGGTCAATACGATGCTGTGATCGGATTTAACAAGATGCCGGAACTTGATTTTTATTATGCTGGAGATTTTTGTTATATCGACAGAATTTCGAGCAAATATAGCGACCTTTATCGTCTAACGCCCAGGCATCATCATTTTGCCCGCTTTGAGAAAGAGGTATTTGGGGTGCAGTCAGATACAGTATTGCTAATGTTGTCAGGGCGAGAAAAACAAATTTATCAAAATAATTACGGTACTGACGAAACTCGTTTTGTGATTTTGCCACCGGCATTGGATAAAAAAAATGTCATTACAGATGATATAGAACAGGTCCGCAGCAAAAAGCGCGCCGAATTAAATTTAAGTGATGAGCAACTGCTGGTTTTGTTTGTCGGATCCGGTTTTAAAACCAAAGGACTTGATCGCGCTATTGAAGCTATATCCGATTTATCCGTGGCACTGCGGGCAAAGACCAGATTAATGGTCGTCGGTCAGGATAATGCATTGGCCTATAGACAAAGAGCAACACGACTGGGGATCCAGGAGTCGGTGGAATTTGTAGGCGGGCGTTTTGATGTGCCGGAATTAATGCAGGCGGCTGATTTGTTGATTCATCCGGCATATCGAGAAGCGGCGGGTAATGTTTTACTGGAAGCAATTGCCTCGGGTTTGCCGGTGCTGACCACGGATAGTTGTGGTTATGCATCACATATTACTGATGCCAATGCAGGTCATGTGCTTGAGTCACCGGTCTCGCAACAGGCATTGAGTGCAAAACTTGAACAAATGCTGTTGTCAGATCAACGTCAGCAATGGTCAGATAATGGCCGCAACTATGGTCAGCGTAAGGACCTGTATGAGATGCCGGTATTTGCAGCAAATACTATTGAACAAAAAGTGCCTGAGATAGTTCAAAAAAAGTCACAGCATGCGAGCAAATACAGGACACAAAAATCTGCACAATATTACCTGACTTACCGGACAGAGTTTGAATCACAGCAACTTCGTCAACTTTTTGACAATCCGGATAAATATCTGGATGATCATGCGATTAATATCATCAAACATGATCAAACTACTACAGTTGCTGTGATTGAGTGCGATGGCCAACTGTATGTACTAAAACGTTATAACACCAAAGGTGCATGGCATTTTTTTAAACGTAGTGTCAGAGTTACCCGTGCTTCAATTTGCTGGAATTATGCCCATCGGCTATTGCAAGCGGGTTTATTGACGCCTATGCCGGTGGGTTATCGGGAGAATAGAGTCGGACAATTTAGAGGCAGATCGTATTATTTGGCAAAGTTTTCGACAGGCATGACGTTGCATGAATTTCTAAAGGATAATCCGGATCAAGAACGATTACAGTTATCAGCCAATTTAATGAAAAATTTTTTCCAGGTTATGGCCGTACAAAATCTGGCCCATGGCGATTTGAAGGCCAGTAATTTTTTAATCAGCGATGATCGTCTTGAAGTGTTGGATTTAGACAGTATGCGTTCTTATCAATCTAAACAGTTTCATCAACATAAATTGTTTCGGGACAAAAGGCGTTTTTTACGAAACTGGTTGCAGCAACCCGAGGTCTATGAGTTTTTTAAACAATCTTTGTTAACATCTTCAGAACAAAGCCGCTTGTCCGATATGTCAAATGAATTAGCTATGCAGGATTAAAGGCTGTGATTGTTCCAGAAAAAATTCAACAACCTTATGAACAAATGCTTGAAGCCGGTATTGGTTTGGACTTGCAAAAAAGGCTGGCAGATAAGGACTTAACGCTTTGGTCATCTGATTTGGCAGTTCAACATAGTATTAGCAACAGATTAGGCTGGATCGACTGTATTGATACCATGTTGGATCAAGTTACGGTTATTAACCAAATAAAGCAAGATATTTATGCCAGAGGTTTTAGACACTGTGTGTTGCTTGGCATGGGTGGGTCCAGTTTAGCACCTGAATTATTTAGCAAGCTTTTTCCTGATCCAGTAAACCAGGATCATTTAAGTTTGGATGTGGCAGATAATACTTCTCCGGATGTTGTTAAGCGATTAAATCAATCGCTGAATCTTAAGCAAACTCTCTTCATTGTGGCCAGTAAGTCAGGTGCTACTATTGAAAGTGACTCTTTATTTAGGTTTTTTTATAAGCAAATAGAAGATGCAGATATTGATAAAGCGGGGCAGCATTTTATTGCTATCACCGATGCCGACACGGCCCTGGCAGATTTAGCCAACCAAAAAGATTTCCTCCACTGCTTTATTAATCCGGATGATGTAGGCGGGAGATTTTCCGCTTTAAGTTATTTTGGTCTTGTCCCAGCAGCGTTGCTTGGTATTGACATAGCACAACTATTAGCGGCAGCAAAACGGACGCTTGTTGATTGCCAGTCAACACAAACGATTAGTGATGCGACTAAGTTAGGCATTATTCTCGGATTAGCGGCTGAAAACAACTTGGATAAACTAATAATCAGGTTAAGTTCGGGACTAAAACCCTTTGCTGATTGGCTGGAGCAACTTATCGCGGAAAGCACAGGCAAATCATCAAAAGGAATTTTACCCGTGATTGAAACTGTTAAGAGTCACGGTAATGGTTCAAATAATAGTTTCGAAATCAGACTGGCAAATCAATTTTCAACACCTACAGAGCCCATTTTTTCCGGAGTAGTAAATATCACTCAAATTGGTGGTGAATTCTTTAAATGGGAGTGGGCGACTGCAATCGCAGGTTCGCTAATGCAGATCAATCCTTTTGATGAGCCAAACGTGGGTGAGAATAAAGCAATCACCATAGAGCAGCTCGAATTGCCGGCACAATCTAATCACTCAAGAGTTGATAATTTTACTAAAAGTGCGGTTATCTTGGGGCGTCATTCGCAGACCATCCTGCAAAGTAAGGTGGCTGATCTGATTCAATCTATACACCCTTCGGATTATCTGGCTATTCTGATTTATGGGTCGCAGGACCAAGAGACGGCGTCAATATTACAGGCACTTACAGAGGATCTAAGAAATAAATTTAGTATTTGTGCAACCTTAGGTATAGGGCCGCGCTATTTGCATTCGACGGGTCAATTACACAAAGGTGGCGCCAACAATGGCGTGTTTCTAATTATTACTTCAGGTTTTGAACAAGATTTAGCAATACCGGATAAATCATTTAGCTTCGCACAACTTAATCAGGCTCAGGCTGTGGGAGATATGCAGGCTCTAAAAACCAGGGACAGAAGAATTTTGCATGTACATACTGAACGCACTGATATGGCTGACTTGCGATTACTGGCAGATACTATCTGTTCAGCTGCAGAACACAATTGTAGTTAACTCCGCCTTGAAAATATATCAATAAAAACAATATCTTATTGTTGTCTTGAGCGAGCACAACCCACTGTCATTCTGACGAGAATAACGAGGAAGAATCTGTTTCAGATAATACTATTATCTAAGTATGTAGCCGATTTAAAGGAGATTCTTCGGCTATCGCCTCAGAAAGACAGCCTATTTGAGGGTCTGTACCGATTTTTCCTCGAAATCATATAAGGTTAGCCAGGATCTAGCCAACGGCTGGTATTTCATAGCCTCTTTTAGAAAATCTGCGCTGCATGACCGCCTCTGGTATTTTTATCTCAGTTTTCGGTGGTTCAGCAGCTGATTTTTTAGATCGTGGTTTTTTGTCCTTTGCCGAAGCTTTAGCCTTGTCTTTATTTGCAGATTGCTTTGGTTTGGTTTTACTTTTTGTTTTTCGATCTTGTGGCTGCTTGTATTCTGGCAAATCATCATGGGGTACGCTGACCGAAGGCAATGGATGACCGATATACTCTTCAATGTCTGTAAGATTTATCGCATATTGCTCGCAGGCAAAACTAATGGCATTACCATCAGCTCCTGCACGTGCAGTTCGTCCAACGCGGTGGACGTAATCTTCACAATCCTGAGGTAAATCATAATTGAATACATGACTGACGTTTTCGATATGCAGCCCTCTGGCGGCAACATCTGTAGCCACTAAAATTTTTGTTCGGCCTTGCTTAAATGCCTGTAAAAGCTTTTCACGTTTATGTTGCTGGATATCGCCAGATAAAAGTCCGGCTTTAAAATCATTAGCGCGTAAGGTGCGATAAACCCTGTCGCCGACATACTTGGTGTTAACGAAAACCAAACAGCGTCCTTGTTCGATCTGTGTTAGAAGTTTAATTAACAACGGTAATTTTTCTTCCATTGCCGGATAATAAATTGACTCAGATATTTTTTCTGCGGTTACTTTTTCGCCCTCGATTTTTATCGATTCCGGGTTATTCATGTGTTCATAGGCGAGTTCATGCACCCGATAAGTAAAAGTAGCTGAAAATAACATGCTTAAACGTTGACTTGCCGGTGGCAAACGCCGAAGTAAGAAGCGAATGTCTTTGATGAACCCCAGGTCAAACATACGGTCTGCTTCATCCAGAACCATAACTTCAATTGCGTCCAACTTGAAAACGCTTTGCTTGTAATAGTCAATAATTCGGCCAGGTGTTCCGATCAAAATATCAATACCGGACTCAATGATTTGTCTTTGTTGTTGGTAGTCCTTGCCTCCATATGCTAAACCAATATTGAAATTAAGGTGCTTGTTAAGTGTGATTGCATCTTGATAAATCTGATAAGCCAGTTCACGAGTAGGGGCAATCACTAATGCACGTAGTCGATTGGAGTTATCCTCATTCTGGGCCATCAAGCGTGTAAACAAGGCCAATAAAAAAGAAATAGTTTTACCTGTACCGGTTTGTGCCTGACCGCTAACATCCTTCCCGGCTAGTGACAAGGGCAGTGTTTTTGCCTGTATAGGAGTGCAAAATTCAAAATTGTTCTCATGCAAGGCTCGAACTAGCTGCTCAGGCAGATCTAGCTGATCAAAGCGAACTTCAGTTAAGTGTTTGTTTGACATAAAGAAATTTCTTAATTATCCAATTTTAATAAAATTAGACTTGAATTAGGGTTTAGATATGCTCATATTATATCAACCAAGCAAGTGCTTAGCTTAAAATTACTTTAGAGGATTTATTTGTAATGTCTGAAAAGATTACACATGTCACTGATGCGACATTTGATGATCAGGTACTCAACTCGCAGCAACCTGTATTACTGGATTATTGGGCGGAGTGGTGTGGCCCGTGTAAGATGATTGCCCCGATCTTGAGCGAAATTGCCGATGAATACGAAGGCCAGCTCATGGTTTCTAAACTTAATATTGATGAAAATCCTGAAACACCGCCTAAATACGGTATTCGTGGCATTCCAACATTAATGTTATTTAAGAATGGTAATGTTGAGGCCACTAAGGTGGGTGCAGTTTCTAAATCCCAGCTAATTGCATTTATTGACGAAAACCTATAGAGGTCGCTTTATTGCTTAGTCATACCTCAATTGGGTAGGAAAGACTTACCTGCGAGGTCATGTTGGCAAACAATAAGAGGCTCTGACGTAGCAATATATAAATTATACTAAACACTGGACGGGAGATGATTCACATGGTATCTTCCCGTTCAGTACAGATTCCTACGCTTTTTCGCCTCAAGGTTTTTCCTTTTTTTTGAATTAAAAAACGGATTTGCTATTGTAGCGGGCAAGTCGAATAACTTTAAAAATTCCTTTTCTCAAAACCATTGAAATAGTATGTCTGTTAATTTAACTGAGTTGAAACTTAAGTCTGCCACCGAGTTGGCTGATATTGCCCAATCATTAAAGCTGGACAATGTTGGCCGTATGCGTAAGCAGGATCAAATTTTTGCCATCTTAAAAACCCAGGCTAAGAAGGGCGAAGATATCAAAGGTGAGGGTGTAGTAGAGATTTTGCAGGACGGCTTCGGCTTTTTGCGTTCCGCTACCAGTTCTTATCTGGCTGGACCGGATGATATCTATGTTTCACCCAGTCAGATAAGGCGCTTTGGGTTACGTACCGGTGATACAGTTGCCGGTCTAATCAGGCCGCCTAAAGATTCAGAGCGTTATTTTGCCCTGCTGAAAGTTGAAACGATTAATAATTGCTCACCGGAGGAAAGCAAGCGCAGGATTCTGTTTGAGAATCTCACGCCGCTGCATCCGACAGAGCGGTTTATACTAGAGCGTGAGAACGGTTCAGCAGAAGGTTTGACGGGCCGAGTGATCGATATCATTGCACCGATAGGAAAAGGCCAACGTGGACTCATTGTTTCCTCGCCCAAATCAGGTAAGACAGTGATTCTGCAACAAATTGCCCAATCAATTGCAGCAAATCATCCTGACAGCCATTTGATCGTTTTATTGATTGATGAGCGCCCCGAGGAAGTGACAGAGATGCAGCGTATGGTCAGAGGTGAAGTTGTATCATCAACCTTTGATGAGCCGGCTTCCCGTCATGTACAAGTTGCTGAAATGGTGCTGGAGAAAGCCAAGCGGATGGTTGAGCAAAAACAGGATGTTGTTATTCTGCTTGATTCAATTACCCGTTTAGCGCGAGCATATAATACTGTAGCACCCGCATCAGGTAAGGTTTTGACAGGTGGTGTTGATGCTAATGCGTTGCAACGGCCAAAGCGATTTTTCGGTGCCGCCAGAAATGTTGAAGAAGGGGGCAGTATTACTATTCTGGCGACTGCACTGGTTGATACCGGCTCGAAAATGGATGAAGTCATTTACGAAGAATTCAAGGGTACAGGCAACAGTGAGATCCATCTTGACCGAAGCATTGCTGAAAAGCGGGTTTATCCTGCAATAATTGTTGGTCGGTCCAGTACTCGCCGGGAAGAGATATTAATTGAACCGGCTGAGTTGCAGAAAATCTGGTTGCTCAGGAAGCTATTACATCCAATGGAAGATGTGCAAGCGATTGAGTTTTTGCTGGATAAGCTTAAGGCGACCAAGAATAATGCCGATTTCTTCAAGTCGATGAATCGTTAGAAAACTTGTAATTTAGAACAATATTATATATTATTCCCCGCCCTGTATTTCTGACGCAATATTGGGCAGAAATAAAATCGAGGAACTACTTATGAAAGCTGATATTCATCCTAAATACGAGACGATTAAAGTCACATGTGCCTGTGGTAATAGCTTTGAAACTCGTTCAACATTGGGTCAGGATTTGACGGTGGAAATCTGTTCAGCTTGCCATCCGTTTTATACCGGTAAACAAAAAATTGTTGACACTGCTGGCCGGGTCGGACGATTCCGCGACAAGTACAAGCGCAAAAAATCTTGATCAGTTCCCTTAGGGAATATATCTCAATATCAAATAACTAAATGAACACTGAAAATCTTTCAGTGGAGGATTTTGCTGCCTGGGCTGCATCTGAATTAGAAAAAGTCGATCTTTATTATGGTCATGGCTCGCAAGATGCACAAGATGAAGCACTATGGTTGGCTTCTTTTATTGCTGACTTTGACTATGGTGATTTTGAGGACGGCTGGAATAAAGTCCTGACTGCAGATCAGGTTAAGCTGGGTCGTGAGTTAGTTGAAAATCGAATCAAGACAAAAAAGCCACTTGCCTATTTAATCAATCAAATTTGGTTTGCCGGGCACCGGTTTTATGTCGACGAACGGGTGTTGGTGCCAAGGTCCCATCTGGGCGAATGGATTGTAGATTGTTTTGAACCCTGGGTTAATATAAGCCGGGTTTCATCTATTTTGGATTTGTGCTGTGGGGGTGGCAGTATTGGAATTTCTGCGGCATTGTATTTTGATAATGCCGATGTTGATCTGGCTGATTTATCAAAGCCTGCTCTGGAAGTTTGTCAGCACAATATTGAAGCCTATGAACTTACACAACGTGTTAAGACTATACACAGCGATTTGTTCAACAATGTACACAATTGTTATGATTTGATTCTGTGTAATCCGCCCTATGTTTCACATGTCAATATGGCAAAGTTACCCCAGGAATATCGGTACGAGCCTGAAATGGCTTTAGTTGCTGGAGTTGAGGGATTGGATAGCATTGCCACTATTCTGAATCACTGTGCACAACATCTGAATGATTCAGGCAGTCTTATACTTGAGGCCGGTACAGCCGCGCCGGCGCTTGAAGCAGCATTAGATCAAGTGCCGTTAAACTGGATGATGTCTGCGAGCGGGGAATCGGTGGTGCTGGTTATCAGTCGAGAAGAATTGATTGAGTATCAGACTAAAATAGCCAAGCTTGGACTCTAGGCTTACATTTCAATCATTTCAAAGTCTTCTTTGCCGGCGTCACAATCAGGGCAAATCCATGTATCGGGCACGTCTTCCCATTTAGTGCCGGGAGCAATGTCGTCATCTGGCCAGCCTTTGGATTCATCATAGATAAACCCGCAGATCACACACATGTAAATTTTGTAGTCCATTTCGAATAGATTGTTGGATTAGGTGCCCGATTCTAACCTGTAATTTGAAATTTTTTAACCCGGAAAATGCAATGGAATTCATCGCACTAGACTTTTATAGCATATTTCGGATTTAAGTGCTCTCCAGGGCGAATTTATTCATAATAAAATTCAGGTTGCCAGGATAATGATAACGCTTATTTTTGCATGTAACAGTAAAGGCTATGATTGTAAACAGAAGCTGATATGCCAACACAATCGGTAGAATGACGAATCCAATAAACAGGGCACACAGCATCAATGCGGATAGTAAATAAACGCCGCAAGTAAGTTGAAAATTAACCGCCTCAAGTCCGGACTCGTAAACAAACTTTGATTTATGACGATATTTTGTCCATAGATAAAAGGGTAATAGGATATTGGCTAGAGGAATCAAATAACCACTCATCGCCGATAGATGAATTAAACTGGCAAGTTTCACATCTTGCTCTGTATGCTTCTGGTTCAGTGCTGTATTGATCTGTGCTAATCTGCCGATAATTATAACGCCGGTTACCACTGACAATAGTGCTAACACAGCCAAAAAAGACGTAAGTAAAAAAGACTTTTGTTGGTATTTAAATCCGATAATGACAGCAGCAATCGCCCAGGCACAGGCGGTAACGATTAGTCCGTACCCAAAAACAGGATTATTCGTTTTCATGAACAATATGCTCGGGTTTGATGTCCTGCCATTCCTTAATCGAGCGACCTGTTTTGTCCATAAACCAGTCTTCAATCAGACGATGTGAAATGGAAATGGGTGGAGATAAGATGACGTTACGTTGATCCATCTGTGCTTTAAGTTCATCGGCATCCAGCCAGATAGCAGTCTCCAGATCATCGTTCTCGATATCAAGTTTCATATCACGGGTTTCGGCACAATAACCAATCATTAATGAATTTGGAAACGGCCAGGGCTGGGAGGAATGGTAATAAACACGGTCCACTTTTATACCCGCTTCCTCCATAACTTCACGTTGAACCGCATGCTCCAGTGTTTCACCAGGTTCCACAAATCCTGCTAATACGGAATAACGATTTTTGGGCCATGTGGGCTGTCTGGCCAGTAAAATCTTGTCATCACAGGTAACACGCATAATGACAGCAGGATTGATGCGAGGAAATTCAGTATGCCTGCAATCAGGCGAACTGCATTTAAGGACATGCCCCCCCTGGGCAGATTGATAACGACTGCCACATCGGCGACAATATTTAGTGGTCAGGTGCCAACGATTCATTACCAGTGCATAGGCAAGAATAGACGCCGTCTGCGGGTCAATATGATCTGTCATATCCCGCAGTGAGGTTGGCTCAATAACTGACTGATGCAGACTTTCAATCTCATCCACGTTAACAGCATAATGGGCTAATTCGTTTTTGATACCAAGATAGATCGGCTCAACTTGATTAAGGCCTGCCTTGGTCAATTGATCATAGTTAAACGAGACAGGATAGGCATCATTTATGAGGACTGAGTCATTGTTTAATAAATAGAACGTTGAACCGGATTGTTTTTTCTTCTCAGCTAACCACTTGGGGTTTTCACGCAAATGGGCAGTGCGATCCAGAGGTTGGAGGCTGAAACAATTCAATAACGAACGCTGAAGATGATCCATTCAAGTGCATATAAAAACAATGAAACGGGATTTTAAGACTTTTCGCGGCTGTGTGGTGAAAAATACCGTTTTGTGGCGCTTATTTATAATCAGCTGGATTTAATTTCAGCTCTTTAATTTTGCGTGTGATTGTGTTGCGACTGCAACCAAGGATAGTTGCTGCATTAATCTTATGACCTTTTGTGTGCTCCAAAACCTGAGCATAGAGTACAGACTCTAGTGTCTGAGTATACAGATTAGAAAGATTTTTATTCCCATTTATCAAATTCTGCTGAATATCGGCGGCCAGTTGAAATTGCCAGTTTTGAGAAGGTTGAGATTGGGGGGGCTGTTTCGATATGTCTCTTAAATCTTCCGGGAGATCACTAATCTGAATTGTTTTGGCAGGTGTCATGACCATTAGCCAGCGACAAGTATTCTCAAGTTGTCGGATATTTCCTGGCCACTCGTAATCAGTTAATGCTTGCAAAGCATGATCGGCGATAATTTTCCGCTCAATCTCAAGTGATTGTGCATTACGGCTAATAAAATAATTAACCAGCAGCGGAATATCTTCTTTACGTTGGCGCAAGGGCGGTAATTCAATCTGAATCACATTTAATCGGTGATATAGATCTTCACGAAATTTCCCTGCTTTAACCAGCTCACTTAAGTTTTGATTAGTTGCAGCAATAACACGAACGTCAGACTGAATTAACTCATGTCCACCTACACGATAAAAGCGCCCATCCTGTAATACACGTAACAGGCGGGTCTGCAACTCCAGCGGCATGTCGCCAATTTCATCAAGAAACAATGTGCCCATATGGGCTTGTTCAAAGCGTCCTATGCGTTTGGAACTGGCCCCTGTAAACGCGCCTTTTTCATGACCAAACAGTTCCGATTCCAGTAATTCAATCGGTATAGCGGCTGTGTTAATAGTAATAAACGGTTTTTTATTTCTGGGGCTATTTTCGAACAGTGCATTAGCTACTAATTCTTTACCGGTCCCCGATTCACCAAAAATGAGCACATTAATGTCTGATTGTGATAATCGACCGATCGCAGTAAAAATTTTCTGTATAGCCGGAGAATCACCCACAATTTTATGCTCGGAATCTATCGCTATCGGTGTAGCAAAGCCGTCCTGTTTGTTTTGGGCCAGAGCCTTTTCGACAACATTCAATGCATCATCGATATCAAACGGCTTGGTTAAATAATCAAATGCCCCTTTTTTAAACGCTTCCACGGTAGTTTGTAAATCTGAAAAAGCAGTCATCACAATCACCGGAATATCGGCATATTGCTGTTTAAATTCTTCCAGAAAAACCAGGCCGCTTTTACCGGGCATACGAATATCGGTTAACACAACACTGGGTGACTCACTGTCAAGCCTCGCCAGCGCATCTTCCGCGTTATCAAAAAGATCGACACTCGCATCCAGTTTTTCAAATGCCTTATTCAATATCCAGCGAATCGAGGCATCATCCTCTATGACCCAGATTTTTTCTTGACTCATGATTTGCTCTCCAGGACAGGTAGAAAGACACTAAAAATAGTTTTTTTCGGTTCACTGGTAAATTCAATTTTGCCATTATGCATGGAGATAATTTCTTTAGTTATAGATAGACCAATACCGGTACCGTGAGATTTTGAGGAAACTAAAGGTTCGAAAATATTTGGTTTAATGGTTTCATCAATGCCAGGGCCGTTATCCTGAACATCAATACGAATCGCTTGGCGATGTTGATGATCCTTGATTACGATTCCGTAGACCATGCGTGAGCGCAAAATAATTTCGCCGTCATCATCGATAGCCTGGGATGCATTCAATACCAGGTTTAAAAAAGCCTGAGTTAAGGATGATTCTGAACCGGTTATTTCAGGCAACGACGGGTCGTAGTCACGTTTTATAGAAAAGCTGTTTTCTTTGTCAGCTTGTAAAAGTTTAAAAATATGTTCCAGGATACGGTGCACGTTTATAGGTAACATACGTTTGTCTTTAATGTGTCCAGACATTCGATCAACCAGCTGATTAAGCCGCTGTGTTTCATGCAAGATGATACTTAGATAATCTTTGTCCTCACGCTTACTCAGATTAGCCGACAATAATTGGGCCGCACCTCTAATACCCCCAAGTGGATTTTTAATCTCGTGAGCCATACCTTGCAACAGAGTGTGGCTGCTATTGGTTTTGTCATTGAATGTTGGCTCGAGAATACTGAAACGGTTTTCCGAGATGATTTCTACACTAGCAAATATAGAATTTGCCGAGTTTGAGTCGGGGTGGGCAATTGGATTAAATGCACAAGTGGCTATATTACGATTCTGATTTGTTGCTGTGATGGCTATTTCTTTAATGATAATAGGGCTGTGGTGGTTTTCCAGGCGCTCCAGGCAGTCATTAATCAGC
The DNA here is from genome assembly GCA_028284225.1 of Arenicellales bacterium. Lineage (GTDB taxonomy): Bacteria > Pseudomonadota > Gammaproteobacteria > Arenicellales > JAHEKD01 > JAHEKD01. Next base: position 3,220 of record JANQSD010000010.1, on the reverse strand, counting down.
GTTTTATTCTCAAAAATATCGGAAATTTGGCGGCTCTGAAGGCGATTATTACTGATCTGCAGAAATTCTTCGGCCGCTGGATTGGCCCAGATAATTATCTTCGCTTTGCTAATGAGCAACACAGCGGTTTTAAGGCTGTCGAGTAAATAAACTTGGTCAGTCGACACAGAAAACATTGCACTATTATAGTGCAAACGCCCTGCTAAGCAGGGCGTTGCGATAAGGATAAGTAAATTTACAGGCTGTAATAAAGGTCAAACTCGATAGGATGGGTAGTCATGCGGAAACGATTAACGTCTTCCATTTTGAGTTCAATATATGCATCAATCAAGTCGTCTGTAAATACACCGCCGGCCTTAAGAAATTCCCGGTCATTATCTAAAGCTTCCAGGGCTTGATCTAATGAGTGACACACTGTGGGAATATCTTTGGCTTCTTCAGGTGGTAAATCATATAGATCTTTATCCATTGGATCGCCGGGGTGAATTTTATTCTGGATACCGTCCAGGCCTGCCATCATCATAGCGGAAAAAGCTAAATACGGATTAGCCATAGGATCAGGGAATCGAATCTCAATACGCCGTGCTTTGGGATTGGAAACATGTGGAATACGGCAAGACGCTGAACGGTTACGAGCCGAATAGGCCAACATGACCGGTGCTTCGAAACCCGGAACAAGACGTTTGTAGCTATTAGTTGCTGGATTAGTGAATGCATTTAAGGCTCTGGCGTGTTTAAAAATACCACCAATATAGTAAAGCGCCATTTCACTTAATCCGCCGTATTCATCACCGGCAAATAAGGCTTGACCCTCAGCATATAAAGACTGATGTACATGCATACCGCTACCGTTATCACCAACCACCGGTTTGGGCATAAAGGTTGCAGTCATACCATGTGCTGCTGCAACATTATGAATACAGTATTTATTGATTTGTACTTCGTCGGCTTTTTTAACCAAGGTGTTAAATTTAGTACCAATCTCACATTGTCCTGCAGTGCCAACCTCGTGGTGATGAACTTCAACTTCAAGTCCCATATCCTGCATGGCCAATACCATGGCAGAGCGAACATCTTGTAATGAGTCAACAGGAGGCACAGGGAAATAACCACCTTTAACACCGGGTCGGTGACCCATGTTTCCTTCTTCATAATCACGGCCGGTATTCCAGGCAGCCTCTAATGAATCGATTTGGTAGTAATTACCTTGCATGTCGTCGCCCCAGCGTACATCATCAAAGACGAAGAATTCAGGCTCTGGGCCAAAAAAGGCTCCATCAGCAAGGCCAGTAGATTTTAAATAAGCTTCCGCACGCTTAGCAATTGAGCGTGGGTCGCGACCATAACCTTGCATGGTTGCCGGTTCCACGATGTCGCAACGTACTAACAACGTTTTATCCATATAAAACGGGTCTATAACTGCAGTATCTTTGTCAGGCATTAAGATCATGTCTGACTCGTTAATACCTTTCCAACCAGCAATCGATGAGCCATCAAACATCTTTCCATCTTCGAATAGGTCTTCATCAACAGCACTAATCGGTAAGGTTACATGTTGTTCTTTGCCTTTCGTGTCGGTAAATCGTAAATCGACGAATTTAACACTCTCGTCTTCGATCATTTTTAAAATATCAGCTGTGCTGGCCATACTTTCTCCAATCAGATTTGTTCAATAGGTGAACTATATTATGCAATTATTATGCCAAAGTTGATTTTAGTGATTTTCTATGATTTTTAGTCAAAATAAGTCTTGGCCCTAACTAATTTTATCAAAATATTTGCACTATTACTGTGCAAATAAAAAAATTGCCCAATTCTAATGCATGAAAGTGCTTGGTATGTGGGTTCGAATACCGATAAAGTGCCCTGAGTATTGAGGAATCTGAGTTTGGAGAAAAAATCGGTACACGCTTTCAAATAAACTACATCAAGGTGATAGCTGAAGAATCTCCTTTTGTCCAACTATGAATCACTACTCATCTTGTCAGGCCAACAGGCTATTCCGTACTGCAACACGGTTGCCGACTATGAAGCGTTACTCCCCTGGAATATTGACCTGCCCAAAGTCGGGGAAATCAAGCAAGTCGCCTAACTGATATTGATGATAGAATGATGCTTACTTGGCTGCTTGATTCCCGTATAATTGAATGATGCGTTTCCCTGTTTATAATCGAATAATTATCCATAAATTCTTAACAGCTTTGCTTGCATTATTTATCTCAATCGCAACCTATGCTACAGAAGAGGGAGATTTTGATTTTTTAGACTTTCTCCCCGCAATATTAGCCGGAAACGGAGAAGCAGAATCTAAGACTATTTATTACTCTAAAGATTATCCTGTTTTTGGACACTATTGGTGTGTAGCGCTTACTGGCAATAAAGTTGAATATAATAATTGGTATAATGGTGGTGGTAGCGGCAATGAAATTAGAAGACGAGGCTGGGGTGAAGTGGGAATTGCTTTCAATGCATATCTGATATATTTTCCCCCGTATACATTCAATCCTAATACAAGACCCACAGAAATTCTAATTCGGAACATTACGCCGAGTGAACTATTGGTTGAACATCCGGGAAGTACTTTTACTAAATTGCTTCCTGTTGTTGACTTTTGTCGCTCTGTAGGAGAAGTACCTGAATCAAATTAATTGGTAGATTGTTCAAACAAGAGGATTCATATCTTGATTCAAAATGCCAAACCATATGCCAATTATTAGGGCATTCATTAGTAAGCGCCAATTACCAGACGTACTAGCCAGTTAGGGCTTTATTTATCAGAGTATGGTTTTCAATTGAAGCAGCTTTAAATCTGTTCAACGGTGGAAGCTTTTGACAGTTCAGCAAATACTATTTTTAAATATTGATACGATTCAAGGCCATCGGCTTTGGCCGTTTCAATCAAGCTGTACAGATTGGCACTGGCTTTAGCATCGGATGCTCTACTCTACTGAACAGTCAAGCAGTTGTCACTCATCAATCGTGCCGGTGATAATCGTTATCGTTTCGGATGAGGTCCCAAGATGAGTATGCTCTTTGCTTCGACAAAGGATATAACCGCCTTGAGATACTTCGTTGAGTTCTGAAAAGGCCTGACAGGTTATGCTTATCTGTCAGGCCTGCGTTAGCTTACTTTCTGAAAAAGTTACTCGATCACTGACACTACTGTGGACTTAGAAAAGCCGATGGATCCCCCAGCATGCTCCAGTTACCGGTAATACTT
>JANQSD010000007.1 GCA_028284225.1 Arenicellales bacterium | reverse complement strand
TTCCTCCCCTATCAGGGGAGGTTAGGAGGGGTACATCAGATACAGAAACTGGTCAGAACTGAACTGTTGATTACGTCGGAATTTGTTCCGGTATGCGGGATATAAATTCTGCCCTTTTATAAGGTTTGAAAAGTCCGGTTGGGTGCTTTATTTCACCCCTGGAAATCAGATTACTTTGTTAAGCAAATAATATTTTGTTACCATTTAATCTCAGGCTATGAGAGAAGCCTGTTTGTGCCGTTAATTAACTATCAATATCCGGTTGACCGGGAACGAGCTGATCAATCGCGTATTGACAACTTTATGCCTAAGGAGAATCTTATGTTTAAGATAGCTATTAATCCCCGATTATTCATTTTACTTTTTGTGACGGGTTTTTTAGTCACCGGCTGTGGAGACGCAAGCCAAAACCCAGCCGAACAAGCTACTGAAGAAACCACGCAGAACACAACTGAACAAACTGAGGAAAATTCAACACAAGATTAACACTAAACGCGGGCCGGATAATATTCTGGCCCGCATCCTAAAAGCCATTAATGGACATGCTGACTATGATTGTGATGATGATCATGCCCTGAATGTATATGGGCAACTCCAAGAAAAGTTAATGCGCCAAAAACAATAATCAGAGCCCCTGCTATTTTCCGAATCATATTGTTTTTTGCCAAGCGGGAGATTTTTTCTGCCACACTACTCATTAGTAACAACATGGGCAGGGTACCAAAGCCAAAAGCCGCCATATGAGTCATGCCATCGGTAAAGCTGGGCAACGTAAACATCCACACTAGAGCCGAATAAACCAGACCACAGGGCAACCAACCCCAAAGTGCACCCAGGCACAATGCTTGATAGACATGTTTTACCGGGATGAATTTCTTGGTTAATGGGCTTATTTTCTGCCACAGAATTGCCCCCTTTCGTTCAATCCATGACAATCCATACCACCAGCCTGATAGATATAATCCGAATGCAATCAAAAACAGCCCTGACAGCATCATGCCGATTCGATGAGCATAATCAGGGTTAATCACTGCAAACAAATTGGAACCGACAAATGCTGCGATTCCACCTGCTATTGAATAACTGAAAATTCGGCCAAAGTTATAGCCTAGCCAGAACGTCCACTTATTGCCATCTTTGTTTGCTAAAGAATTGTTCAAGACGCCAACAATTCCTCCGCACATACCCACACAATGCAACGACCCCCAAAAACCTAACAAAAAAGCCGTGATCAACCCTATCGTCATCAGACTTTGTAAAAGCCTTTAGTTAATGCTTTGGCTATCTAGTTCAAAGGTAGACTCAACCGGCCAGACGAAAGCACCCGTAAGACGCCAATCTGCTGCCCCGAGTTCAACCAGCCAGCGACTTTGACTCAGAGCAGGTAAATTTGCTTGATAGAGTCCGTCGGATTGTTGTACTAATTCGACTTTTTGGTCTTTACCTGAAAGAGTTCTATGCAAAAAATTCAGCTCGATGTTGGCAGGAAACTCAAATCGATCATTCGCCGATAGTTCCATTTCAATAACTTCCTTATCTTGATCCATGATCAACTCAGCAAATAATTCGTAGTCTGAAGCCATTTTGTCACGCTGTAAGGTAAAGTTTATTTCCTTGCCTTTTTTATAATAATCATCAACTACCGGACCATCAAAAGTATAAATTGACACCGCCAACATACTTAAACCAACGATCACAGCTGAAACAGGGACAAGTATGACTAACCATAAAGCCGGGTTCTTATGAAATGCAGATGTCTTTTTCATTTGTTTGTTTATCTAGGCCCGAGAAAACGTGCTGCTTCGGTATTGGTTATTTCCTGATTATCTGTGGCCATTATATTAAATTCAATTTTAGATGACGGTGATTTTAAGTCTTCCGGATCGGCGATCAACCTGACTATAACATTTTTAACCTCACCCGCCTCCGCAACGACCGGTAAATTATCTATCTCCAGTTGCAAATCATCTATACCACTTGCAGAAATCTGATACTCATGCGCCTTGCTGTCTTTATTGATCACCTTAAGCGTGTAAATGTTTTCAACCAGACCATAGTTATTTTCACGGTAAAGCTGGTTGCGATCACGCAGCACATCCAATTCAACCACGCTGCGCGTAAAAATACTAAACATTATCGCCGAAGTCACTGTTAACAAGATTAATGCATAGATGATTACCCTCGGTCTGAAAATTCGAGTTTCGCCACCCTCAACTGCATTCTCAGTGGTGTATCGAATCAACCCCTTAGGGTATTGCATTTTTTCCATCACCCCATCGCATGCATCAATACAGGCTGCACAACCGATGCACTGATACTGAAGCCCATCTCGAATATCAATCCCGGTTGGGCAAACTTGCACACATAATGAACAGTTAATGCAATCTCCAAGCCCCATGGCCTTATGATCATCACGCTTACGCCTTCCGCCTCGTGGTTCACCGCGCTTTGGATCATAAGAAATAATTAGTGTATTTTTATCAAACATGGCACTTTGAAAGCGTGCATACGGGCACATATAAATACAGACTTGCTCGCGCATCCAACCGGCATTACCGTAAGTTGCAAAGCTGTAAAACAGCACCCAGAACAAGGCCCACCCACTAAGTGAAAAGCTAACAATTCGATCCGCCAGTTCCTGAATCGGCATGAAATAGCCGACAAAGGTAAAACCTGTCCATAGTGCAAAGGCTATCCAGACAAAATGAAGCAACGCCTTAGTACGAATTTTTTTGAAGGTCCAGGGTGATTTAGCCAACTTGATCTGTTGATTACGGTCACCTTCTATTTTGCGCTGAATCCACATAAAGGTTTCTGTCCAGACAGTCTGGGGGCAGGCATAACCACACCACAAGCGTCCGGCCACAGCGGTAAAAAAGAATAATGACAATGCAGCAATAATAAGCAACCCGGTAAGATAAATAAAATCTTGTGGCCAGAATATTAAGCCAAAAATATAAAATTTGCGCTCGGGCAAATCGAACAATACCGCCTGTCTGCCGTCCCACTGCAACCAAGGAATGAAATAATACAATCCCAATAACACCAAAACTGCGGTAACGCGCAGGCGAGCAAACAGACCTGAGACCTGTCGCGGGTATATCTGTTGGCGCTTGGCATACAGATGTTGCTCAATAACGCTATCTGTAGCTTTGGCAGATTCTGGCATTTGTCAGATTGCGATTACTTTAAAGGATTAAGGAAAAAACATGTCAGGCCGGCTGTAACTATACCCATTAGCCAAAAACCCAACCAGGCGATTGAATAAATCGCTAATCGACCAGCAACCTCCAGTCCTAAACCATGAATCAAAATATCCGGATCAATCAGCGTACTGAATAAAATAGTTGCAACACCTGCCACCAAAAATGACGGCCATAATATGGCAACGGCTTTTTGCATTTTATAATCCGGTTATTGTTTATCGGCTTGCTTAGCCAGATGGCTGACATAAGCGCTTAATAAATAAATCTGATGTTCACTGAGCAAGTCTTTTTGCGCCGGCATTACCCCATTACGCCCATGTTGTATGGACTTGATAATGCCTTTATGGCTGGCACCGTAAAGCCATATATCATCGGTTAAATTCGGCGCACCCAAAGCCTGGTTGCCTTTGCCGTCTGCTCCATGGCAGGCCACACATAACTGGTCATATTTCTCTTTGCCTGCTTCCAACATGCGTGGATTAACCGGATCACGACTAAAAGACATGATGTATTCGGCAACTGCACGCGAACCATCTTCGCCCAGCACTTGATCCCAGCCGGGCATGACACCGACTCTACCATGAGTGATAGTTTGAATGACTTGTTCTTGTGATCCGCCATAAAGCCAATCATCATCCGTCAGATTTGGAAAGCCGCGCGCACCTCGAGCATCTGAACCGTGGCATAACGCACAGTTGGTCGAAAACAACCGCCCGGCAGTTTTCATGGCATCTTCATTATCGGCCAGCTCATCAAAACTCATGCTGGCGTATTTCTCATATAAGGGTCCGTAAAGTTCATTTGCCTGGGCGACTTCCTGTTGATGCTGGCCGCGCTGGGTCCAATCAAGCAGGCCTTTATATTTACCTAGCCCCGGATACAAAATCAGATAAACCAGGGAAAACACAATGGTGATATAAAACATATTCAACCACCAGCGTGGCAGAGGATTATTATATTCCTCCAAGTCCTCATCCCAAACATGCCCCATGGTTTCCTCGGTTGTAGTTTTGGGCCCGCGTGAGTTTAAATAGGCCAATATCCCGCAAGCAATAATGCTGACCAGGGTAACGATTGCGATGAACCAGTGCCAAAAGTCACTGGAAAAATCATTCATCTGAACTAGATCATTCATTTTGGTTCTCCACTATCCCGGGGTTGGGCTGATTTTGTTACAACTGGATCATCTTCCAAGGGTAAGCGAGCGGCTTCGTCAAAGTCAGTCTTGCGCCTTGAACTAAATGCCCACATCACAATCCCTACAAAAATGACGAGCAGTAGTAATGTCCAAATAATATGCCAGCTCATGATCACCTCTTGTTTTTGATTAACACACCCAAACTTTGCATATAAGCGATCATGGCATCCATTTCGGTTTTGCCTTCAAGCTCTGCCGGTGCATTATTTATTTCTTCTTCGGTGTAGGGGTGGCCCATATTCTTGAGCGCCCGCATCTTGGCCTTGATATCTGATGGATCAATCAAGTTTTCTTCCAGCCAGGGATAGGCCGGCATGATTGATTCAGGCACAACATCCCTGGGATTGATCAAGTGCACCCGATGCCAGTCATCGCTATAGCGCCCACCTACTCTGGCCAGATCAGGACCAGTACGCTTTGACCCCCATAGGAATGGCCGGTCATAGACGAATTCACCTGCAACCGAATAATGCCCGTATCGCTCGGTTTCAGCCCTGAACGGGCGAATCATCTGGGAATGGCAAGAAACACAGGATTCACGAATATACAAATCACGACCCGTCAGCTGTAATGCCGTATACGGTTTTAATCCTTCTACCGGCTGAGTCATTGATTTCATACTCCACAACGGCACTATTTCTACTAGCCCGCCTACACTGACCACCAGAATCACCAGGACGATTAACCAGCCTACATTTTGCTCAACTTTTTGCTGTAACGACATTCTCTTTTCTCCTATTTGTGGCTGGGGGCCGGAATTAAGGCTTCAACCATCCGCGCGCCGTAAATAGTACGATATAGGTTGTAGGCCATCACAAACATACCGCTTAGATAGATCAGACCACCTAATAATCGAATCATGTAATAAGGGTGCATGGCCTGAACAGTTTCAATAAAACTGTAAATCAGAGTGCCGTCTTCATTCACCGCTCTCCACATTAATCCTTGCATAATCCCGGACACCCACATAGCAGTGATATAAAAAACGATCCCTATTGTCGACATCCAAAAATGCAACTCGATCAGTTTGACGCTGTAAATCTCCCGCCCGAATAACCGCGGAATCAGATAATACATGGCACCGATTGAAATCATACCGACCCAACCCAAGGCACCAGAATGCACATGACCGATAGTCCAGTCGGTGTAGTGCGATAATGAGTTTACGGTTTTGATTGACATCATTGGTCCTTCAAACGTTGACATGCCGTAAAACGAAACTGAGACCACTAAAAACTTCAATATCGGATCAGTGCGAAGTTTGTGCCAGGCCCCAGACAACGTCATGATGCCATTAATCATTCCACCCCATGAAGGTGCAAGTAATATCAACGAAAAGACCATGCCGATTGATTGTGCCCAGTCAGGTAAGGCTGTGTAATGCAAGTGATGCGGCCCAGCCCAGATATATGTAAAGATCAGCGCCCAGAAATGAACCACTGAAAGTCGATATGAATATACTGGGCGCTCAGCTTGCTTGGGAATAAAATAATACATGATGCCCAGAAAACCGGCAGTGAGGAAAAATCCTACTGCATTATGGCCGTACCACCATTGAATCATGGCATCCTGAACACCGGCATAAATCGAATACGACTTAAACCAGGTAACCGGATATTCAAGATTATTAAAAATATGCAGTATTGCTACAGTAAGGATAAAACCGCCGAAAAACCAGTTAGCAACATAGATATGCTTGATTTTACGTTTCATAATGGTGCCGAAAAACACCACTGCATAACTGACCCAGACGATTGCGATTAAAATATCAATCGGCCATTCAAGCTCGGCATATTCTTTTGTTGTAGTAATGCCCAGCGGCAAGGTGATTGCTGCAGAAACAATAACCAGCTGCCAGCCCCAAAACGTAAACGCTGCTAATTTGTCACTGATCAATCTGACATGGCAGGTACGTTGAACTACATAGTAAGATGTCGCAAATAATGCACAGCCTCCAAATGCAAACACCACAGCATTAGTATGTAACGGACGCAACCGCCCAAACGTCAGCCAGGGTGTATCAAAATTCAACTGCGGCCAAACTAATTGGGCTGCGATGACCACACCGACCAACATGCCGACAATTCCCCATACCACGGTCATGATGGCAAATTTCTTCACCACATCGTAGTTATACGTTTCAGATTGATTCGAATTTGTTGTCATTAAATTATCCTCAATTGGTAAAGCTAGGAGCGGCGCCCATGCCCCACAAAATGACTGTCGAAGCCAGCAAACCGACTAAAGTCACTAAGCCTACGGCAAGTATGGCGCTGGATAGCAGAAACCCCTTCTCTTTCGGTAGATCAAGCATGATCGGCACACCTGAATACAACAGGTAAACGCAATACATTACTGCCGGCAACCCAATCAGGTAGATGATCCAGACTTCCGAAAATAATAAAAACACACCCAATATCATCAACGGTGCTGCTACCAGGGCAGACAATTGAATACAGCGTGCCAGACTTCGGTCAAATCCATAGGTCTCACCCATCCATTTGATCATCCAGCCTATGGCGAAAACAGCAATTAATATAGCCAGATAAAATAACACGGCGATTTTCAGCGCGCTTGCAGTCGTAAGTTTAATTACCGGCCCATCACCGATATTCCACCCAACCATGGTCGTGCCAATAAATCCGCATATCGGTGCAATTGCCCCCAGGACAATGACAAGGGTAAGGTAAACTTCACTGATACTGGCAGGTTGTGAACGAATTTCTCGCCACTCAACATCCGGCTTTTTTAATAACCCGGGTAAGTGTTTGATCAGCATGTAAGTCTCCTTTTAGTTGTGTCATTATTCATGCTTGCCTAAGCATCGAATCGTTGAGTTATAATTATAACTAAATCCCATAAATTTTTTATGGATTTTAATCATAACAGTGATGAATGATTAATCATATGAAGAATGTTAGTTCCCAAGCCACCGTACAGCAAGCCTGCTTTCATTGTGGCCTGCCAGTGATTGAGGTTGAAAAATATGAGGTCGTGATAAACGGAGAACCTCAACAGATGTGCTGTGCCGGATGCCAGGCAGTGGCACAAACCATACTCGATAATCACCTAGAAGACTTCTACCATTATCGTGACTCAGACCGGGCCCAGCGGCCCAGCGAAATAATCCCATCAGCTCTAATTAAAGATGATGTTTATGACCGGCCTAATGTACGCCCACGCTATGTACGCGCCATCAGCAAACAGCTGGACGAAATCACTTTAATGTTAGACGGTCTGACCTGTGCGGCCTGTGCCTGGCTAATTGAAAAGCAGCTTGGCAAGCAACCCGGAATAGAAAGCGTTGAAGTAAACTATTCAAGCATGCTGGCCAAAGTCAAATGGCAACATGAGCTGATCGAATTAAGCCAGATTCTAAAGTGCATACGTGATATCGGCTATTTGGCGACGCCATATGAACCGAGGATTCAATATAAACAACTGTTAAGCCAGCAAACCCAGCAAATCAAGCGTATTGGCATCACTGCAGCCCTGGGCATGCAGGTTATGATTATTTCTGTTGCCCTGTACTTTGGTCATTTCTATGGCATGGATGATGACTGGAAATTGTTATTCCAAAGGCTTGGTTTATTACTCATATTACCGATCTTTTTTTATAGCGCACAACCGTTTTTCAAAGCCAGCATTACTCAACTGAGAAACTTTCAGCCCGGTATGGATGTGCCGGTTTGTCTGGGCCTATCGCTGGCATTTATAGCCTCAGTCTGGACCATTATCAGCGGTCAAGGCGAAGTCTATTTCGACTCAATCACCATGTTTGTTTTCTTGCTGCTTGTTGCTCGCTACTTCATGCATAACTCATTATTAACAGCCAGCCATAGTATTGAACGTTTGGCAGCGAATACACCCCTGTCAGCACCAAGACTAATTGAACATTCGATCAGTTCAATGGCAGAATCGGTAACCGCCGAGGAGCTGAAACCTGGAGATTGGATCAGGGTGTTAGCCGGACATGTAATTCCAGCTGACGGTATCGTCATCAACGGCAACTCAACCGTCAACCAGGCAGTTATCAGCGGTGAAAGCAAACCTATTAAAGTCTCAGAGAATAGCGAAGTGATTGCCGGCAGCGTCAATAATAATAGTCCGTTAATCATTAAAGTTACTGCCAGCGGTGAGAACACCGTGTTTTCTGCGATTGAAAGACTCGCCAAGCAAAGCCTGGCAACCCAATCTGCAGATTTACCATTAATTGATTACATCGCTCGATGGTTTGTTGTTGTTGTGTTATTGATTGCCACTACAGTAGCTGTTTATTGGTGGAATACCAATCCACAACTGTGGCTAACAGTCACTATTGCAGTATTAGTCATTTCCTGCCCATGTGCGTTGTCACTATCGGTACCGACTGCCCATGCATCCACCAATAGCAAGCTGATAGCACAAGGTCTGTTGGCAACAACAACTGAGGCCGTTGAAAAACTGGCTAAAGTCGATCACATATTGCTGGACAAAACCGGTACGTTAACCCATGATAATTTGCATCTTCAATGGGTTAAAACAACCACTGACCTCACAGAAGCTGAAGTTCTTCGATTAGCGGCCAGTATGGAAGTTAATTCTGATCATGTTTTAGCCAAATCGATTCTGGATAAAAATCAGCAGGCTCTTTATCAACTGTCAGATTGGCAATATTTTCCTGGCTTCGGAGTCAGCGCCACTATTAATTCTAATCAATACTTTCTGGGTTCAGCCGAGTTAATTTCCAAAAACACCGGGATAGACCCTGACCAAAATGAATCGGACACCGTGATCTTTCTGGCTGACTCAAACGAACTACTGGCTGAATTTTATTTTTCCCACTCATTAAGAGAGGGGGTCATAGATTTAATTGACTATCTCAAGCAACTTGGCCTGCCAACTCTCATGCTTACCGGTGACTCTCACGGCCCGGCAAAAGAGCTGGCTAGACAACTTGGCATTGAAAAGTTTTACAGTGACTGCAAACCGCAAGACAAGCTCAATATTGTTAAAGACTTACAGCAACAATCGACCAAGGTTCTGATGATCGGTGATGGAATAAATGATTCACCGGTTTTGGCGGCAGCCGATGTATCAATCGCTGTTGCCGGTGCTACACCTTCGGCTGTTTCAGGTGCTGATATTGTGATGGTTAATCCGTCTTTGGCCGTATTGCGTGATTTACATCAAACAGCGATAAAAACAACAAAAATTATTCGCCAGAATATCAGTTGGGCAATTGGTTATAATCTTCTCGCTATACCCTTTGCTGCATCCGGTTTCATTAACCCGCTTTTTGCCGCAATCGGTATGTCAATCAGTTCCATTATTGTAGTATTGAATGCTCAACGTCTGCGGAGATAAGTTTTGGAAGTTCTTTATCTGTTGATTCCGATCGCTATTATCCTGGTACTAGTCATTATTGGTGTATTTCTGTGGGCCATAAAGAACAGGCAATTTGATGATCTTGAGCGTCATGGTCACGATGTATTACTTGATGATGACAAAAACAAACCATCATAGACCTACAACGTCTTCAACAATCCCTTTAGAACAATATCCTTGTAACTGACCAGGCCTAAAATTTCCCGGTTTTTTACTACAGGTGTACGGGTCAATCCGAATTTACTAAATAAGCGAGCACAATAGCGAATATCCATATTAGGATTCACTGAAATTACCGGCTTACTCATAACTTCGTAAACATTGATACGTTCAGGCGCTTTATCAACGGCCAATACTTGTTTGGCCACATCGGCTAACAACAAAATTCCGTATTCGTCATCATGATGACGTCGATCCACAATAATACATTCGTTTTCCAGATGCTCAGCCTGCTGCAAAGCATCTGCAATTGTAGCAATGCCTTCTACGATGTCGAATTCACTAACCATCACATCTTCAACCCGAATAATAGGTTTTTTGCTCATAACTCATCTCCCACTACATCCTGCAGTAATTCGACTTGATGGGCGACCCCGACGGCATCTTCAACATCAACCTTAAAGGCTATACCGGTACCCGACTTGGTATCGAACTCCCCAACCTCGGCAATAGTTTCCAGTATTTCACGGCTCAAGTGCTCTTCGACCAAAAACAAAATCACATCGCGCTGAGTCTCCAGGTTGAGACCAAAAAACGTTTTGGCCGCCTTAACACCTTCGCCTCTGGCGCTGGTGATTACGGTTGCTCCGGTTGCGCCTTTTTCTTTAGCAGCATCCATGACCGCATCGGTTTTGTCATCCTGAACAAATGCACAAATCAATTTAAAATGCATATCGATTCTCCATGGTTAATCTTTCGCGCGCCACTCAGATAGTTGAGCATACGCCATTACAGTAATCATCGGAAATAAACTGGCAAAGGCAATCAGGCCAAAACCATCAATCACCGGATTACGCCCCGGCACAGTACTGGCCAGCCCTAAACCTAATGCTGCAACGATGGGCACTGTTACAGTGGATGTGGTTACACCGCCAGAATCATAAGCTAAAGCAATAATCACTTTGGGCGCAAACAGAGTTTGAATGATTACAGCAATATAGCCCGCCACAATATACCAATATAACGGTGTTCCGGTAACAATCCGGTAAGTCCCTAATGCAATGCCGATAGCCACGCCTAATGCAACCGCTACTCTTAGGCCCCAGATACCTATCACACCGCCTGATACCTGATTTGCCTTGATCGCCACCGCCAATAAAGAGGGTTCAGCAATAGTAGTGGCAAAACCAATTGCAAAGGCAAACAAATACACCCACTTGTACGCCATCCAATCAATTGAACCCAGCGCGTTAGCCGCTTGATCAGCGATACCGATAAAATCAGGTGCCGTTAATTGTTGCGCCATCAGTTTACCTAACGGAAACAAGGCTTTTTCCAGGCCGTAAAGGAAAAAGGCCAAGCCAATTAGGACATAAACAAATCCGGTAATGACTTTGAGAAGGTTCGGAATTTTCCTGCGCAAAACAAAAATTTGAAACCCGAAAATAATGATCGCAATAGGCAATACATCCTTAATAGTCGCAAGCAAGGTGTTTAATAATTCAAACAGCATCAGTTAAGCACCATCATTCCATACGCCATGACAAATATCATCGGTGTTAACGAGGCAAAGGCGATTAAACCAAAACCGTCGATAACCGGATTGCGCCCTTGAATCGAGGAAGCCAAACCCACTCCCAGAGCAGTCACCAGCGGCACCGTGATCGTAGAAGTAGTCACACCACCGGAATCATAGGCAATACCGATAATCTCAGCCGGTGCAAACACGGTCATAATCACCACACCTATATAACCGCCGATAATCAAATATTGAATCGGCCAGCCCCGCAAGATTCGTAATACCCCGACCAAAATAGCTATTCCCACTGAAACTGCGACGGTCATACGCAGCCCAAATGCGTAGTCGGCCCGTGAAGCCTCATTATCGGCAATCATATTACCCGTTGCAGCAACATTAGCGGCTTCGTCTGCAACAGCGATTAAGGCAGGTTCTGCAACAGTGGTACCGAAACCCAGGCAGAAAGCGAAAACCAGCAACCAAAATAAACTGTTCTTGCGTGCAAAATCATATGCCATATTTTCGCCGATTGGAAACAAACCCATTTCCAGGCCTTTAATAAACAGGCCTAAACCGATGGCAACAAACAAAGTACCGATAAAAATTTCATTAAGATTTGGAATCGGCTGCCGCAAAACCACAAGCTGAAAAAAACCGATAACGATGATTATCGGCAATAGATCCTTAAAACTACCAAAAAGCGTTGTAAATACTTCTCGCAAGCTGCCTATTTCTCTTTTTGTAAATCAAGCAAGTTCTTAAATAATTACTCCTTCATCACTCCCGCAAGAACGTCATCCTCGACTACGATCGGGGACGAGAGTCCAGGAAAATCAAAAGCTTAAAGATTTTCTTGGCTTTCACAAAGGCCTTAATAAAAGATTTCTAAGCTCAAAGCTAGAAACTTACCAGAGTCTATCACTATAGTGCTTCACTTTTTTGTACATTTGGAATCACATGACGCAAATTCAAAAAAGGATGGATCTTCAATGCCTGATTAATGGTCTGGATTGCTTGCTTATTTTTATTTTGCTGAAGCAGTATAAAAGCTCGCCCTGATAAAGCGCCGAAATGCCTGGGCTCACGCTTTAGTGTTTCAACAATATCTGCTAATGATTTTTCATAATTACCTAGCAAAAACTCCATCGTAGCCCGCTGGTTCCAGCCTTCAGCATAGTCCGGTTCAAGCTCAATAATTTGATTTGAATAATCCAGCGCCTGCTGATAATTCTTTTCGAATCTGGCCTGCGACAATTTCTCCATGATGGCATTGACTTGCTCATTCTTGGAAGTAAACCAGATTGTCCAAATCATCCTCTCGATTCGTTTAGCCTGGATTTCCTCTTTAGTTTTAGCAAGCGCCTCGAACAACTCATCAAGATCATGATATTTATAGGCCGGATCTGCGCTCACAGAAAAACAGCTAACACTCAACAAAAGCATACATAAAGAATTTCTCAATGATTTGAACCGCAGGTTCATCTTTTGGATCAGTTTTAGTTAGTAAGTTACAACCATTCTAGCAGATAATTCTGGATTCCCGCCTTCGCGGGAATGACCATATCAATATCAAGAAATGCACCATGGGTTAACATTATCTATTAAATTCCTTAATTAAGGTTATAGTTTCTGATAATTACTATCGAGTTACAGTATGGAGCTTTATTTACAAGGCAAAACAGCGCTTATCAGCGGTGGATTTGCCGGCATTGGTCTGGCGATAACAAAAGCATTGGCAAACTGTGGCGCGTCAGTTGCTGTAGGTGCACGCACGCCCAATCAGGGTATTATTAATGAATTAGAAATCTCTAATACATCGGTATTCACTCAATCACTTGATGTGCGCAGTACAAAAAGCATAGAAAACTTTGTCTGCCAAGCTGAGTCAACACTGGGGCCGATTGATATCTTAGTAAATGCCGCCGCTATATCAACTTCACAAACGGTCAGCGGACATAGTGACGAAACCTGGAATGATATTATTGAAACAAATCTGTCCGGTCCTTTTAAACTAACGCGCGTCTGCCTGCCTGGAATGATTGCGCGCAATTGGGGCAGAATTATTAACATCGGCTCAACTGCAGCACGCACAGCAACTGAAGACTCACCCGCTTACTGTGCCTCTAAATCGGGGCTAATGGGCTTAACCCACGCGGTCGCGCTTGAAGGTGCGGCCCATGGTGTCAGTTGCACCATGATCAGCCCAACCTGGGTCGAAACAGAAATGATGAAGCGCAGCATGCAACACAAAGCCGAGCAAAATCAAACCAGCCTTAAACATGAATACGACCTGGTTGCAGCACAAACCCCGCAAAAACGCCTGGTTCAACCAGAGGAGGTTGGCGCACTAGCCGCGTTTTTATGCCGTGACGAGGCAATTGGCCTTACCATGGAGGATATTCAAATTAACGCTGGAGCGTTTTGGTGATAAGGTATGTAGTCACTGGATAAATATTGCTGCCCATTTACTAATCATGTCTAAAGGGACGTTAAGTCCACTAAAATTATTCCTTGTCAGCACAGCTGCAAGTGTTGTTATGCTTGTGATTGCATGTGCTTTGTGGACAGATTTCAAGATACTTGAAATTGCAAATGTTATGTTCTGGATCGGTGCGTTAATTGCGGTCATTGGAAGCGGTTTTTTTATTTCTGTCTATAACAAATATCATGGTCAATCAGTTGCCATAATGACCACCTTAAAACATTATGTTCCCGATGACGAACATTCAATAAAGCTAAAGGAAAAGCAAAAATCGCGTAGAATAGCTAACGGCTTGGCTGTAGCTGCGCCGGGAATTTTGATGATCATTATTTCCTGGGTAATATTTGCAGAGCTAAGTGATCAATAAGTAATATCGAGCCTATCAGGAGACTTTGTATGGCACTCAAGCTTTTAGGAATTGGAGGAATGGGGCTAATGTTAAGCCCTTCGGCAAAACATTTGACCAAAGATGGCCCTGCTCGCTTTGTGCGGATTTTTGACCGTGGCACCAAAGATGAACGCCGCGATGCCTGTCGAGCAACCTGGCAAGACCACGGTGCTGAGATTGTTAACGACTATGAATCGTTAATCGGTGCTGGTGATTATGACGGTATTGTAATTTGCGCAGGTAAAAACGGAGATGATTGTAATATCTTCAAATCGCTGCTGCCTCACCTCAAGTCGTCGGCCGATAACAAACCATTTATCTTACATTTATCTACCGTCAGCAGCGGGTTCGCTCAAGCTGCGCACCAATTCCTAGGTGAGCAAGACATTGACTATGTCAATTATCCGTTAACCGGCGGCCCCCTGGGTGCAGAAACAGCTAACATGCTGATCCTGGCCAGCGGCGATAAAGCTATTTATGATCGATTGCTGCCAACACTAGAAACCATTGGCAAACCCAAATTTTTTAGCGAAAGTATCAGCGCCGGTGCTGAAGTGAAGTTAATGGGACAATTAATGGTTTTCAACGGCTTGATTGGGATCAGTTCGGCTGCCGCACTGAAATCAGAATGCTTTCAGGAAGACTTGTCCGGCGACTCACAAGCAGAGTTTTTCGATTTCCTCAACGGCGGTGCAGGCGGCACACGTCAATGGGATGTCGCGTTAAGCAAGGGAGTTCGTGACAAGGTTTGGGATCAAGGCTTTATGATTCATCATGCAGTCGTCGATGCCATTTACGTCGCCAAGCTTTGCCACGAGCGAGGGTTACCGGCAATCAGCATCATCCCCATGATCAGCATTGCCTTGTCATTCGCTTGCTTGCTTGATAAATATCCCGGTACAGCCCTGGCCACTCATGCCATAGTAAGGGAAATGCTAAAAACCCATGCCAGCGACATTGATGCATTTGTAAACAAGAATATTGATTACAACAACATCGAATCCAGCATCAACAACAGCATCAATGCTTTACCTGAAAAAGTTAAACAGTCAGTGTTGCTGGATATTAGCGGTGATGATTTTATTAATTAGAAACTCTTAAGAAAGAGAGTATTAAATAAAATACCCCTCCTGACCTCCTCATCGGCAATGATTCGAAGTGATGCAATTCGGATGTGTTTTGATCTATTTCACCGGGAAATGAAACGGGCTTTAAGCTAAAAACCAGCTTAACAGCATCACTCAGCTTCCCGGTTAATGCTTATAAAGCAAGTCTGATTTGCATCACTGCGAATATTTGCCAGTGGGGGAGTTAGAGGGAACAGCACTAATTGGTATCTGGATCTAGCAGCCCTAGATAAACCTTAACAAAACCCAGGAATCACATGTTCTCCCCCTCTCAGGGGGAGTTAGAGGGGGTTTCCCTTTTGAAGTAAGAAAAAATAATTTCTTCCCCTTTTTGAGGGGATAAAATAACCCTATGAAAAGGATCTTCAATGATAAAACGTTTAAGGATAAACGCCGCAAACTTCGCAATAATATGACTGAGCCTGAAAAAAGGCTGTGGTATCACCTTAAGAGTAAACAACTCGAAGATATAAAATTTCGTCGGCAATGCAGTATCGGTCCTTTCATTCTCGACTTTTATGCTTTTGAAATCAAACTGTGTATTGAAATTGACGGAGATAGTCATTTCGAATCAGCAGAGACTTTAAGTTATGATTTAAATCGAAGTGATTATCTAAATCAGCGTGGAATTAAGGTAATCAGGTTCAACAATATTGATGTTATGAAAAATTTAGATTCATGTTTATTGGATATAAAACAGGAAATTTGTTTTATAAAAAACACCCCTCCTAGCCTCCCCTAAAAGGGGAGGAACAATTCTCCCAGTTAGCGGGGATTGCTTTAATGCAACGTCTGCTGCTCCATTTCCAC
The DNA here is from genome assembly GCA_028284225.1 of Arenicellales bacterium. GTDB lineage: Bacteria > Pseudomonadota > Gammaproteobacteria > Arenicellales > JAHEKD01 > JAHEKD01. The sequence goes on along the minus strand of JANQSD010000007.1, from coordinate 171,038 downwards.
ATTCAGATTCGAGTTAGCATCCTCATCCTGAGCCAGAAAACCGCCCGACTGCCTGGCCCATAGCTCAGCGTATAAGCCACCGTTTTGAAGCAACTCATCGTGGCTGCCCTGTTCGACAATGCGTCCTTGATCCATAATGACCAGACGATCCATGGCTGCAATAGTGGACAGCCGATGGGCAATGGCAATAACTGTCTTACCTTCCATCAAGCTGTAAAGGCTTTCTTGTATTGCAGCTTCAACTTCTGAATCAAGTGCGCTGGTGGCTTCGTCGAGGATAAGTATCGGTGCATTCTTTAACAGGACTCTTGCAATAGCGATGCGTTGACGCTGGCCACCGGAGAGTTTAACACCTCGCTCACCAACATGTGCCTGATAGCCTTTACGTCCGGATAAATCTTCAAGATCAGCAATAAATTCATCGGCCTTGGCCTTTTGGGCCGCCTCAATAATAGCGTCCATATCACTGTTACTACTGCCGTAACGTATGTTTTCCAGCACTGATCGATGCAGCAGTGAGGTATCCTGAGTGACCATACCGATTTGTGCTCGTAAACTGTGTTGAGTCACCTGCGAAATATCCTGGCCGTCAATAGTGACTTTGCCTGACTTCAAATCATAAAAACGTAACAGCAGATTCACTAATGTTGACTTACCGGCACCTGAACGCCCAACAATGCCTATTTTTTCACCTGAGTGAACCGACAAGCTTAAATCCTTGATGACACCGCCATGAAGATCATCATCAGTTTTATCGTAATTAAACGATATATTTTTAAATTCGATTCGGCCTTGATCCACAATTAAAGGCCGGGCACCCGACTTATCCGTAATTGAAGGCTCACGGGCAATTGTTTCAATACCATCTTGAACCACTCCGATATTTTCAAACAGGCTGGACACCTCCCATAATGTCCACTGCGCCATGCCCTGAAGGCGAATAATAACGCCCAATGCAAAGGCAATTGCACCAACTGAAACGGCGTTTAATTGCCACAACCAGATTGACGTTGCTGCCACAGCAAAAATTAAAAATGAATTTAAGAGATTTAGCGCCAAATTCAAATTAGTCGATAAACGCATCTGCAGATAAACATTATCGAGGAAAAATTCCATGCCCTCACGGGCGTATTCATCCTCATCTTTCACATGCGAAAACATTTTTACTGTGGTGATATTAGTGTAGCTGTCCACAACCCGCCCGGTGACTGCCGACCTGGCCTCGGCTTGCTCCATCGCCACTTGCCGCAGCTTGGGGATAAAATAAAACAGTGTGATGATATAACCGACAAACCACAGCAACATCGGCGCTGTCAAGCGCAGGTCACTGGAAGCAAATAACAACAAGGTAGCCGTGAAATAAACCACCACATAGACCATTATCTGGGTGAGCTTCATCACAGAGTCTCTTACACCCAGCGCCGTCTGCATCATCTTTGTCGCAATACGGCCGGCAAAATCGTTCTGAAAAAAATCAACACTCTGGCGCAGCAAGTAACGATGTGCCTGCCAGCGAATTCGCATGGCAAAATTACCCAACAAGCCCTGATGACTAACCGCGTTATAAAAGAACTTCAACACCGGCAAGATGACCAACACCAAAAAGCTCATGGCAATAATTTTGTACTTATGTTCAGCGTAAAAGCTTGCTCTATCTGCAACGGCCAGCCAATCCACCAGCTTGCCCACAAAAGCGAACAACAACACCTCAAGCGTGGCCACGCAAATCCCCAGCACTACCACAGCAATCAGCAAGGTCTTGAATGGCCGCACATAATGCAGCATAAAGCCCAACAATGACTCAGGCGGCTTACCCGGCACTTCTGGTGGAAATGGGTCGCTAAAACTCTCCAGCCAGTCAAATACCTTGTTAATTAATTTATTCATTTCTTTTAGTAATCTAGCTTCAAGAAAAAATCGCATCATTCCACACTGCTGCCCGTTTACTGCCCAAACCGTCATGCCGGAAATGCGACAGCATTATCCGGCATCCACTCACCTGATTTTAGGTATCTTGATAATCTTTCTAAGATTCTAACGGCACAGCAGTGATCATTCCAGGATGTTAAGACCCTAAATTGAATTCAGGACAAGCTTAGCTAGAAACTTACATCTTTTTAGACTCCTGGATGCCGGCCTGCACCGGCATGACGACATGGCAATATAGGATATTGTGAAATAACTAGAACATCAATTGGCTAATTGTAAGTTTTCAAATTGCCGGGCATACCAGATAGCAAAACTGGCCACATTAGGTTCAAGTTCGGGATTGAATCGACCTTGTTGAGCTAAAGGCGAATTCAGGCCCAACTGTTGATTCTCCAATGCTTCAATGTCTTCTTCGATGGCGGCCAGCAAACGCTCAAAATAATAACGCGCTGAATGTTCAAAATCAGATAGCTGCGTAGTTGATGTTGGAAAACATAAGGTCAACACAATATGTGAGCGCTGTGGCGTCAGCGGGTAAGCTTCATATATCCATACTGATTCAGTGCCCGCCGCAAATGTCATATTAGGAAACAGCCAGGTATAACGCGCACCATTGGCATTGCGTTCATCCAATGACTCTATCTTGGGTAATGAATATTGCTGAGTCGACTCGAGCAAAGCCCCGGTACCCTCTGTAGGACCAAACTGCGAGGCAAAATCACCGCTGACTTCTTCACTTGGCTCTGGTGTTAAATAAATATTATTGATGGAATCCGGATGTACATAGGGCAAATGGTAGTACTCATTAAAAACATCCAGAAATGCCTTCCAATTGCAATTAACCTCAAATTCGTGACGCTTATAACTGACTAAATCATCAAATGACCAAGGTGCATGCAATGGCCCAAAGCCATCAAGATATTGATCAATATCATTAGCCTTATCATCGAAATTTAAAAAAACCAAGCCATAACGTTCTGCAATAGAAACTTCGATCAGGCCATATTTATTGTATTCAAATTGCTCACTGTTTTTTATTTTTGGTGCGGTTAACAAACGCCCGTCAAGGGCGTAAGTCCAACGATGAAAAGGGCAACGAATGACCTGGCAATTGCCCTTACCCTCAAGCAATTGTGCCCCGCGATGCCTGCAACTATTCGCAAAAGCTCGCAGTTTGCTTTGGCTATCCCTAAGTACAATTATTGGGATACCAACAATTTCCAAACCTGAATAATCACCGGGATTCTGCCATTGATCAGCTCGACCCAATCCTATCCAATTGGCCTGAAAAATATATTTCTTTTCTAACTCCAGAATTTCAACATCACTATAGCAAGCCGGTGGCAAAGAAAGAGCTGTTGAAATCGGTGGTATCACCTCAGCCAGTTGCTGCTTAAGCAAAGATATATCCAGATTATTCATCTGTCTCCCCACGAGTTAGTTCTAAGGACGAAAATACTTAATACAGTTGGGCCTGACAATTTCCCAGCCCTGTTGCAAAACATCTACTATTGACTCAGATAATGGACCCTGTCCGCAGGCATCAATATTAGCGATCAAATGGGCAGGCTTGCTGGCGCCAAGAATAATGCCGTCGGCACATTCATTAGAAAGCTGTGAATGATGCAGTAGCCAACGTAGCGCCGCCTCGGCCGGGGCAATCTGCTGCTCAGCGCAAGCCTGATTAAATTGATTAATAACCTTAAAATACTCCTGCTTCCAATAACGTTCCTGATACCCATCAAATGTGCCAAACCGCCCTTGATCCGGGATTTGATCAAACGAACGATGTTTACCCGTTAATAAGCCCCCTGCTAACGGATTATAGACATAAAAACTCATGTCATAATTTCTCAGACACGGGAATAACTCGCGCTCGACATCACGTGTTAAAGCATTGTACATACCCTGATAAACCCTGGGCTGCATCCAACCTCGTGCCCGGCAAATTTCCATGACCTCCGCAACTTGCCAAGCCGCATAATTACTCAAGCCAAAATCCTTGAACTTGCCCTGCTGAAACAACTCCCAGCAAGCCCCAAGTGTTTGCTCAATGGGCGTATCAAGATCAGGAGAATGCAAATAAAGCAAATCCACACTATCAACATTCAATCGCTTTAAAGAAATCTCAAATTGACGCTTCACCTCTTGCGCTTGCAAGCCATTGTCATTCCAGGGATTAACCTTGGTGGCGATATAAAACTGATGGCGAACTTGCGGCGAAATCAGTTCACCCAATAATTCTTCAGTTTTTCCCTCGTTATAAACATAAGCCGTATCAATTTCATGGTTACCAGCAGCCACAAAATCATCAAGCATAGCCCGAGACTGACCCGTATTTGCTTGGTCAGAAAACGTCATGGTGCCGAGAATGAGTTTAATTTTGTCCAACTAACTTTATCCTCTGATTTACGAAAAATCCTGTCGCTGTGCATCACTGTGGTCATGTTGCATAAAGTCATCAGAAAAGCCTGTGATAATCGAAAAAGCATCTGCTAGATTGTCTGACTTTTTTCGCAGAATTATCTCTTCACCGCGCTTTAAAATCTCCACTTCAGCCACATCAAACTGGAATTCCCTGGGAATACGAACAGCTTGCGAGTCACCCTTTTTAAATACTTTCGTTGTGATCATAAATTATTCAGTGTATGCACCTTAACATTCGAACTATTAAATCGTAATAGAGTAAGCTTTACTACCGTGCAGGCAACTCTTACTCGCCCTCCACACTATCAGACTCATAAGGTCTATAAGGGTCTTTACATGCGCACTCTTTTCTACAGCCGGAAATGGTTAGCAGGACGACGATTAAAATAATTGTGAATTTATCCATCATTTGAGTTGAAGATAGTGCTAGGTATTTGCGCTTATCTGCTGGCGCATTTGGTTGATGACCTCGGCGTAATCGAGTTCGTTGAAAATGGCTGAGCCGGCGACGAAGGTGTCTGCACCTGCTGCTGCTAATTCACCGATGTTGTTAACTTTAACGCCGCCGTCCACTTCTAGTCGAATATCTTTGCCTGAGGCGTTAATCATTTCTCTTAGTAACGCTATTTTATCAACCACGTATGGAATAAAGGATTGCCCTCCATAACCTGGATTCACAGACATTAGCAGTATCAGATCGAGTTGATCCATAACGTGATCAAGCACGTTGAGTGGCGTCGCCGGGTTAAGCACTAAACCGCATTGAATGCCTTGCTCTTTGATCAGTTGCAGGGTTCGGTCGACATGCCTGGATGCTTCGGGATGAAAACTGATCAGCGATGCACCGGCCTGGGCAAATTCAGGCACAATCCTATCAACCGGCTCAATCATCAAATGCACGTCTATCGGTGCTGTGATGCCGTAATCCCGCAACGCCTGGCACACCAGCGGGCCAAAGCTTAAATTAGGGACATAATGATTATCCATGACATCAAAATGAACCCAGTCAGCACCGGCATTTAATACCGATTCAACATCTTCCCCCAGACGCGCGAAGTCAGCAGATAAAATTGATGGAGCAATGATATGTGTCATATACGAGTTTCCTTATACTACTAAAAACCGTTTACCATTAAGTCAATACTGAATTCTGGATAGCTCTTCGAGTTTCCGGAATGACGCTGACTATGATCTTGTGGTCATGAATAAAAAGAGCCGGTCAAAACCGGCTCTATATTATCATGCGTTTTAGTGTTGAAACTATCTAATCACCAGGAACATCGAACCTTGGCCGCGACGAACATTCAACAAAACACGTTTGCGATCTTTTTTCGCTAATCGTTCAACATCATCCGGCGTATTGACCCGCTCACGGTTAACTTCGACAATGATATCATCAGGCAATAAACCCGCGTCATCAGCCGGTGATCCGGGTTCAACATCGACGATTAAAACACCGTCTTCACCGTCCATTGACCGTAATGATGCACCCTTGAGCCGATCCGTTGCGTCTTCGATTTCTACATCTTCAACTGAAGCTACTTGGTTATCCTGACTGGCTTTTATTTTGGTGGATAGACTTTTTTCACGGCCATCGCGGACATAGCGAATTTTCAGCTTACTGCCTACTCGCAGTAAGCCAACCGTATTTCTCAGGCTGGAGGCACCTTTAATTTTTTTGCCGTTCACTTCAGTGATCAAATCACCAGACTCAAGACCGGCATCATCTGCAGCTGTGCCCGGGATAACTTCCGTCACTACCGCACCGGTCTGGTCATCCAGCCCCAACGCTTCGGCCAGCTCAGGAGTCAAGTCCTGAATATAAACACCAAGCTGACCGCGTTTAACTTCGCCGTACTCGACCAGTTGATTCACCAGGTCCTTAACCATATTGACCGGAATAGCAAAACCAATTCCCACATTACCGGCACGGCCTATGATGGCTGTATTAATGCCGATTAATTCACCGCGCAAGTTGACCAGCGCACCACCTGAATTACCAGGATTGATTGAAGCATCTGTCTGAATGAAGTTCTCATATTCTTCAATGTTCAATCCACTACGACCTAATGCACTGACGATACCCGATGTGACTGTATGACCGAGGCCAAATGGATTACCTATCGCAACCACGAAATCACCGACTTGGAGTATGTCTGAATCACCCAACGGCAATGCGTTGAGTCGACGTGCTTTAACCTTGATCACGGCAACGTCGGTTTTGGAATCACTGCCTACCACTGTAGCTTCAAATTCACGGCCGTCTTCTAGGTGTACTGTGATTTCGTCAGCCATACCTACTACGTGATGGTTAGTCACAATGTAACCTTCATCAGAATCTATGATTACACCACTGCCCAGACTTTGGCTTTTTCTGTTACGAGGTTGCTGCGGCAAACCTTCAAAAAACCGCCTGAAAAACGGATCTTTGAGCAAAGGGTTTTCCTCTGCTTTGACTGTGCTTGAGGTTGAAATATTAACAACAGCGGAGCTTACATCTTGCAACATCGGCGCTAGAGACGGCAACTCCTGCCCATCGACCGCGAACGGTAGAGCCGCGAATGTGGGCGCTGTAAAGCCCATCGATAGAATACTTACGAACAAAACCAGTTTGCGGTTAAACCGCGCACTTAGCTTTAGAATCTTCATTGACAAAACTCCTTGCTGTTTTGGGTACGTTATATATTCGGCTTACTGTCGTAAAACTGAATATGAAAAAATTGCGTTTAAAATTTAAACCCTCGTTCATCAGCCGTTCACAACACCGCTGGGAACATGCCCTGTCGGCACATGTTGGCGGGTGGAATCGCAATGCGTTTGCTGGTCATCGAAAAAAATGTCCGCGCCGAATGTTTTTAAAAATTCACCCTTATCCATGCCGCCTAAGAACACCGCTTCGTCAATGCGAATATCCCAGGCTCGCAAGGTACGGATTACTCGCTCATGCGCCGGAGCCGCTCTGGCGGTAAATAAAGCAGTACGAATGGGGCCATGTTTAGGGTCATGCTCTGACTGGATTTTATGCAGGGCAGCCAACACTGATTTAAACGGCCCGCCTAACAGCGGCTTGTCTGCTGCTTCGCGCTCTGAAGTGGTGAACGCTTCTAGCCCTTGTTGCTGAAATACTTTTTCCGCCTCATCCGAGAACAGCACTGCATCACCATCAAAAGCAATGCGCAATTGATCATATGGATTCGAAACAGAGGAATTATTGGATGGCAAAATGGTAGCTGCAGCAAAGCCTGCTTCCAGGGTTTTATGAACGTCTTCAGGATCAGCCGACAAGAATAAATGCGCTGTAAACGCCTTGAGATAACGATAAGGGCTCTCTCCGCCGGTAAATGCCGCGCGGGTCATGTCCAGCTTATGGTGTTGAATCGAATTAAATACACGCAAACCGGTATCGGCACTGTTACGCGAAATCAATATGACCTCAACCTGGGCTTGATCCTGACTGTCCTTAAGCGCGAGCAGTTTTTTAACCAGAGGAAACGCCACACCAGGCTCGAGAATATCGTTTTCATGTTCAATCTGATATTGACAATAGGCATCCACGCCCTGTTGCTCAAAAATACCATGCCCTTCTTCCAGATCAAACAAAGCTCTGGATGAAATCGCCACTACTAGTTTGTCATCAAATTTAACCGGCATAATCCCATTCGCGCCAAGCGGCCAATAATGGAAAATAAAGCCCTAATTTTATAGGATTATTTTCGCTTAACCTCAGTATGGACGCATACTTTTCTAACTGATACTGATAACGTTGTTGTTCACTGTCAAGAAACGCTTCAATATTACCACCTTCATGGCTGCTGGTTTTGTAATCAATAATCCAGCGCACTCCTTGTTCATCTATAAATGTGCGGTCGATGATACAGTTTTCAAGTTGCGACTCTGCCTGACTGGTTAATTTCCATTCGTTCTGGGGCTGCTGATGTGACTCACTCAGAATCCATTGCGCCCGTGTATCTTCCAGCATGTTATCGATAGCTGATTGTATTCGCTGCATGGATGCGTCAAGATGATTCTCTTCAACGCCTGAAGCTAATAACCGGCTTCGCCATGATTGGACCTTTGCCGTTATTGCAGCCGTGCCCTGCTCGGCCAATTTGCAGATAATTTCATGGATCAAGGTGCCCAGGTGCACGGCATTGATGCCCACCCATTGATACTCAACCAGGGCATCTGAGCCGGTAAGCTGCTGTTGATTGACTATTTTTGCAGGTAAAGCCGGAGCATTATAATCACTGGGTAAACGCTGATAAATAACCGGTTCTTTCGTATTTATCTGATTTTCCTCTTGCTTAACATCAGCTTGGATCAATTGATCTTCAATCTGGTTATGCATTAATGATTGCAGGGAATTGCTATCGGGGGTGGTTGAAACGAATAAGTGCAATTGTTTAATTGCCCGGGTACAAGCCACATAAAGCAAGCGTTTGCTTTCTTCAAACTGCATATTTTTCTCTATCGAGCGGACAAAATCATAGCGGCGATTATCTTGATTGTTTATCTTGATCGGTGACAGCAACAGCACTGGCTGCTCGGCAACCGTAAATTCATTCCAAATCAAAAGTTTGGCATCCTCTACAGCCGGTTTTTTATATAAACCCGGCAAAATAACCGTGTCAAATTCCAGACCTTTCGCTGTGTGTATGGTCATCAGCTGCAAATTGGCATCAGAAGTGCCCGTTACAGACCATAAATCATTCACTGCTTGTTCGAATTGATCCAGCTGTTTAATTCGCCCCGCTGATTCAATTTTGCCCAACAGTTGCAAGTAGGTATTAATGTTGGTTTGATCGTCAATAGCAACGGTATCTGCCCCACCCAGCGCTTGCCAGGCTTGCCTGACAACATCATGTAGGGGTCTTTTCCCAATCTGCTCCATAGCGGGACGGATAACCTTTACCAGTCGCTTTACTCTGCGTATGGACTGCGCTTGAAGGTCATCATCAAGCGCTGTAATGACTTGCCAGATAGTTTTGTTATTGGCCTGGTTAGCAATCAAGGTCAGGCTGACCAGATCAAGACCGCACCAGGGCGCTCGCAATATCGCCAGCCAGGACAAACGGTCACCGGGGTGACACAATGCCTTGGTTAGCGCAGAAATATCCTGAATACAGCTGCGGCTTCCAAGTTTCTGTAGTTTGATACCTTGGTAATGAATAGCTTGTGTATTTAAACGCGCAACAATGTCCTGCAGATGTTTGCGGCTACGTACTAGCACAGCAATATTCTCGTCCTGATCGGCTGTAGCCAACAATGATTCGACCAATTCACATACGGCCGCGGCCTCAGACAATTTATCAGTAGTGTGAACACTCACCTGAGTAGTTGGCATCGGCTGTAAATGATAAGCTGTCGATGCAGTGTATTTAACTGCCGCTGAGCGTTGATCGTCACTGAGCGGAAAGATAGTGGCAAACTTTTCATTGACCCAGTCAACGATCACTCTGGAGCAACGAAAATTTTCTGTCAACTCCAGTTTATCCAGCGGCAAAGCGTTAAACCCATGCTCAAAGACTTGTAAAAAAATACCCACATCTGCCTCACGAAACCGATAAATCGATTGCATAGGGTCACCGACAAAGAATAAGGAGCGCCCGTCATCCACTTGCCAACCGGCTGTCAAGCGCTTGAGTAGTTCAATCTGTGTGTGTGAAGTGTCCTGGAATTCATCGACTAACAGGTGTTGGATTTGATAATCAAGTCGTAAAGCCAGATCAGTCGGATTTTCGCTCTCGCCCAACGCCAGATTAGCGCGAGTAGACATTTCTATATGATCGCAAACGCCTTGCTGCTGAAAAATAACCATCAGTTCGGCGACGGACAATTTCAGTATTTGCGTGAGTGAGCTTAGTAAGTCCCACTCCTGCTGGCCGAATCCAGGCTCCGGTAAATTGCGGATCAGCCTGAGTTCCTTCTCAAGCCCCATACCCGCCAGTTGTTCTAATATAGACTTGAAAAGTAGCTTTTTGCTTTCATCGCCGCCTTGTGTGGCAGGCGGGAAGCCCATGTTTATATTAACACGCTTGCGCAAATCACCCGTAGCGGTCAACAACAAGCCCGCTAAAGCCTGCCATACAGACATCTGTGTTACCGCTGTGGCTGGAAATTCGTCAATATCTTTTAAGCTGATAATGGCGGAATCAGGCTCTCTGCTGGCCAGATTTTCCGCCGCATAACGTACACAAAGCAATATTTCCTGTTTAAGCTGAGCATTTAGTTTTTGATCACAATTGACCAGGGCTTGTTCAACCACATAACCCCAGCTCTGCTCCAGGCGCTGCCTGGCGTCTGCATCGCTCAATTCAGCCAGCAGCAACTGCTGCCATTGGTCTCGTCTGGCCAGCATACTGACCAGCAAATCAACCACTCTGGAGAAGTTATTATCCAGTGCTAGCAGCAAGTTTTGGGCCTGCAACTGAAACTCACTATTGCTCAAAGCGGACAATAAAGCTTGCCGGGAAGCCGCCAAATAATGTTGACTAACATCATCATCGACAGAGCCCGGAGCCGCACCATAGCCGGCTGACCACGGCATTTGCCTCACTAGATTCTGTGACAGCGCATCAATGGTCTGAATTCTGATTCTCGATGGGTTATCCAGCAGTTGCCAGTTTTTGGTTTGGTTCTGTTTTAATGCCAGTTTTGCGCATTCAATCAACTCTTGATCAGTAATTTTTTGATCTGAGTCATTAACCTGCCTGATTGCGCCCAGAACACGGTCTACCATTTCGCCAGCCGCTTTACGGGTAAATGTAATGGCAATAACCTCTTCCGGATGGCTTACCGTGCTTAGCAGCTTTAAATAACGCTTGACCAACAGAGTGGTTTTACCCGAACCCGCTGGCGCTTTAACAATAAAGGAACGACTAACATCCAGTGCCTTGGTTCTGGCTTGATGATCAGCGGGCTGCATCTTCTTTATTCAAAAAATCGTTTTGTTGGTAAAGCCGGCATAGCGATTGCCGCTGACAGTATTGGCACTGGGAATCAGGATTTCTGGGTGTAACGCTGGCCAATCCTTGCAAATATTCCTGTACCAATTTGTCGATTGATAACTGCCAACGCCTGGCAAGCTCACCTGAATCATTAATTTGGTGTTGCTTGAGAAACTTTTTATTCGCTGTATTAATATCTGCGACACCGTTAACACCGACATCACCGTCAGCCAAACCATCAAACTTCATCTGCTTTAAGTTAGCAAACGCGATTGCGCTGACACTTTGTTGTTGCGAAAGAAAATAAATCGGCAGTTGTGGGTCTTCAATGCGTTCGATATCTCTTATCCATTGCGCAGATTCCGCCAGGCCGGTTTTGTAATCGATGATCAATCTACGACCGTCCGGCAGTTCATCTATACGATCAATCTTGATATCAAGGCTCATTGACTGAACGCTGAATGAGAGTTTGTATTCCTGTTTTATCACTGTAAATGGCTCACGGCGTAATCGCTCAATTTCAAGCCAGTTCAATACCAATTCAGACAAACGCTGTCTTTCAATTTGTGAAAACAATGCCTGCGTGATATCAAGACGCTTCAGGCAAGCGTCAATATGATTGTTGATATGTTCGATTAATTCAGTTTGAGATGCTGATAATAACTGTTGTTGGCTGCCGAGTTGCTGCCAAATTCGGCGTAAAACGTCATGCACCAAAGCACCTTTTTGTGCCGCATCCAAACCCGGCTGTGGAGACTCGATGGGGTTAGCTTTCAAGCGATAGGCGGCATAGGCCTGGAATGGACAGGCAGATTGTGCCTTAAGTACATAAGTACCGCCATCGACTGAATCTGCGTTCAACGGCTGTCCGACATCATCCTCATAACGATCCAGACTTAGAGTCGGGGTTCGAGTAAATTCCATTTCTCCGCGAAACTCACCCTGTTTTTGTTGCAGACTGCCAAATAATGGAGAAACCCTGTGTTCAGATAACTCGTCAGTTTTAAAAAAACTGAGCCGCACCTGCGCGGCCAATTGGCTTAAATCATAGAAAGCCAACCCAGCCTGGTGCAAACAGGATTCACTGTTGCACAATGGCACATCCGACTGACGTTGCAGCGTGAACGGAATCAGGGGGTTAAGCCTTGGCTTTTGCGGCAACACAGTATCATTCAAGCCGCTGATCCAGGCCACATCAAAATAAGCATGGGAAACAGCTTCCAGGTCAATAATTTTTATCATAGCCTGGTTGTCAGGCTGTATTGCCATTCTGGCCGCGAGTTCATTGACCTGAGATAAAGCTTGTGACAGTGAAAGCTGTTTTTTGACCAAGCCTCCGGTACACTTTCCAGCCAGTAATTGATGCCATTGTTTTAACAACTGCTGTTGTTGCAGACTCAAACCGGGCAAATCAGGCCAACCCAGCAAATTTAGCGCTGCCGAAAAGTTATTACACCAATATGCAGCAGAACCCTGGGCCTGAAAATCACCGCCTAACCGTTGCAATGCCTGCAGATTAAGTATCAGTGTCTGTATCACAATCGAATCAGGGAAATCGATTTGCTTGATTAAGTAAATCAGGTTAGCTAACGACTCTTGAGGTTGAGCCCGCTTCCTTAATTCAACATCGATAAGGCTATAGCCATGACGAAGTTCAACTCGATTTTGCAAATGGACATCGGTTAAGAAAAAGCTGAAACTGTTGTAATCGAATTTATTTCGTAATAGCTCTAGGCAATTTAAGGCAGAACTAATCAATCCCGTTTGTATAAGCGGTTTTGAAACCAGCAATTCAAATGGTTCATTTTCATCCTCGCTCAGGTCAAAATCTGGTGAAAAAACACTGCGAAAAATCGCTGCTACCTGTTTTGCTTGCTTATTCAACTCAGGGATGACAATCCCTATTGTTTGGCCTGAGTTTTGCTCCAATCTCTGCCTGGCCCAGTTGGCACACGCCTTAATTTCCTGCTCAAAATCAGCATAAACCTCTACCGCCGCGTCAAACTGCGGCACTGCTTCGGCTTGAATAAATTCAAGACCGGACGGATTTGATGATTGAATATGTGTCAGCCATTTTTGTTGATTCGGGGTAAAACTGCGGTTCAGAAATAGAGTTTGATCCATATGCGGTTGATAACCATTCATCACCATAATATTTATCAATTGCGCTGAATCTAACCAATTGTTGGCCTGTAATGAGGATGAATAACGTTGATACCAGCGTACAAACACGTTTATATTGTCGTTACTATACGTCCATCTATTCGGCTCTAATTCGTAATCATGGCACAGCTGCCAGGCTTTAATGGCCTGACTGACACTGGCACTTTGATTCCAGAGGAAGTTTTGCTGTCGCCGGATGTCGGCCTGAATTATTTCAGTCCATGCTAGATGTTGTTGCCAGGCTGACAACACGATTCGATTGTCACTATGCTTTTCAGCATAAAGTTGCCAACAATCTTGTATCCACTGAGACCAGCTCAGAATTCTGGGCGTAGGCCAGACGTTATTACCTGCTTCTGTTTGCCATGATGCATATTGAGCTTTTAGATTTGCCGCTTGCCGGCCCTGCTGAACAATAACCGTTGCGCTTTGTTTAACTTTTTCGAATAACGCAACATTGTGCTTTGCGTAGCTTATTGATCTGCTCCAAGATGTTTTGCGAGCCTAAGTGACTGTTGACGCTGTTCATCCGATTGCTGGAATCGCGGGCTTTGCAAAAATGCGGCCAAATAACGATCCGCCAACTCAGTCACCAAATTGATGTGTGCCGGTGAATCATTCAATGATGGGATAAACTCAAACCTTTCCCCGCCGGCGTGTAAAAAGAATTCCCGGTTTTGCATGTCGATTTCTTCCAGCGTTTCAACACAATCAGACGAAAAACCCGGCGTTATCACCTGCACTGATTTAATGCCTTGAGCGGGCAAAGATTTCAGGGTTTCGTCAGTATAGGGTTGTAACCACGGCTCTTTACCGAAACGCGATTGAAAGGTTTGTATATATTCGTCTTTGGATAAACCAAGTTTTTCAGTGACCAGCCGTGTAGTTTTATAGCAATGGCAATGATAAGGATCACCGGATTCAAGATAACGTTGCGGTAATCCGTGGTAAGAGAATACCAGCATATCTGCCTCGCCGTGCTGATCACGAAATGTTGTTATCGAATCGGCGATAGCATCAATGTATAACGGTTCATCGTAGTAGCCATCGATCATACTTAGTGCCGGCACTCGGCGCCAACTTTTAAGCTCCCGAACCACCACATCAAAGACGGAACCGCTGGTTGCACCAGAATATTGCGGGTAAAGCGGCAACACCAGTAAGGCTTCCACGCCTTGTTGTTGCAGACTTCTTAAGGCTGAAGCAATTGATGGTTGACCATAGGTCATACCCAGTTCAACCACAACCTGATTTTCGTATTTCTGGTTAGCATATTGGCGCAGCTGATCTGCTTGAGACTGGCTATAAACCAATAAGGGTGAACCTTTATCGGTCCAGATTTGCTCATACGCTTCGGCTGAAGATTTAGGCCTGCGTGTCAAGACAAAGCCATTGAGAATAAACCACCATAACAGTCTCGGTGCTTCAACCACACGGGGATCAGACAGGAATTCCTTTAAATAAGGCTTTAATGCTTTTGCTGTGGGTGCCTGAGGCGTCCCCAGGTTGACCAATAAGATACCGACCCGCTGAGGACTACCATGACGATAATCATCTTGACCTCGGAATTGCACAGTCAGGAAAAAGCTTTAGTGAGAAGAACGGCCGGTGACGCCAACCTTCTTGCCAAACTCAACCATGCGCTTTAATGATACTTCGGCCTGCTGGCGTATGTTTTCGTCAATCAGAATTTCATTACCACCGTTTTCCAGCACATCCGCCATTTTTTCAAGATCGTTCATTTTCATCCACGGGCAGTTCGCACAACTCTCACAAGTTGCTCCTTCGCCTGCAGTCGGGGCCGGCATCAGTTCTATATCATCACCCGCTACTTGTTTCATTTTGTGGTAAATACCCATCTCAGTAGCGACAATATATTTTTTCGCGCCCAAATCCTTGGCGGCCTGAATTAACTGACTGGTTGAACCCACTGCATCAGCAAGCGCAATCACATCAGCCGGTGATTCCGGATGCACCAACACTTTCGCATCCGGCAACTGCTTTTTAAGTGCTTCAAGTGCATCAGCCTTGAATTCTTCATGAACCACACAAGCGGCGTCCCACATCAACATATCGGCACCAGTCTGGCGCTGAACATAGTCACCTAAATACTTATCCGGTGCCCATAACACTTTTTTACCTTGATCATGTAAATGCTGGATAAGCTTTAAAGCAATAGAGGAAGTCGCCACCCAATCTGCTCTGGCTTTAACCGCTGCGCTGGTGTTTGCATACACAATCACCTCACGGTCTGGATGTTGGTCGCAGAATGCGGAAAATTGCTCGGCCGGGCAACCTAAATCAAGTGAACAATTCGCATCATCTTCAACTAATAAAATTTTCTTCTCCGGGCTTAAAATTTTAGCTGTTTCACCCATAAATTTAACTCCGGCCACCACCACGGTTGAAGCCGGATGCTCATATCCAAACCTCGCCATTTCTAACGAGTCAGAAACGCAACCGCCTGTTTCTTCCGCCAGGATTTGTAATTCACTATCTACATAATAGTGAACAACCAATACTGCATCGCGTTCAATCAGCAATTTTTTAATTTTCTCCCGATAAAATTCGCGCTGATCTGCTGAAAGCATTGCACCTCTGTGTGAGCGGGCATTTAACGCTGCATCACGAATTTCATTTTTTAACTGATCTGAAATACCATTAATTGAAATATTCATATTTTCTCCGCTCGCGGAACAAGGTTAGAACTATATAGATGAGGTCATTATATTACGCTTTCAATGTAGTAGCCCGGAATTCTATAGTTTGATCGCAAGCGTCACGGAAAGGTTTGATCATTCAATCAGAGAGTATCTGCCAGGGTCAGGTTTCCAAGTTTGCAGGCTTATATTTTGTAATCAATACAGGGCTCACGCTTTAGAAAGAATTTGAAACTCTTTGCTGCTTACGATAACTGGCCGGCCCAGTCTCAAAGTATCGCTTAAAAACCCGTCCAAACGCTGCTTCTGATCGATAACCTACTGATTCGGCAACATCAATAATAGGTTGATTGGACTCAACCAGGTATTTTTTGGCCAATAGCATGCGCCAGCGGGTCACATAGCCCATGGGGGTAGTATCAAGACTATTATGAAACTTTGTTGATAACAATGTTCGCGATACACCGGCTACTTTTGACAGGGACTCCAGCGTCCATTGCAGTTGTGGTGAGGCATGAATTGCCTTGAGGGCTCTGGCAATTGCAGGATCAATAAAGCCCGCTAAACCACTTTGTTTAGCCTGCTCGGAACCCAGGTATGTTCTAAGTGCCTGGGCATAAATGATCTCAGAGAGTTTGCCTGCAATCAAATTACTGCCAAGATTACTTTGACCTGCCTCCTCACCGATCAATCTTAGCGTATGCTGCATCCAGGAACCGGCAGTTTGACCGTAGTCTTTAATATGAATAAAGGCCGGCAAACCGTCAATCAATGGATGTCTTGCCTCTTTATCAAAAGCAAAATGACCACATATCAGTTGAGTTTCATGGTGGGTTCCAGGATCACCATAAACCAATACCCCTTCACCCGTAAATCCAGATTCTTCAATCACCTGGTCAAGCTTTACAGCAAGATTCTCAGTTGTTGGATCACAGAATAAAGTGTGACCGGCACCACGCGTGACAATTATCAAGTCACCCTGATTGACTAATGCGGGCGGTTGATCGGGTATTACTCTGACTAAACATCGACCACGATACGCATAATGAAACCGCGACACGTTTTCAAATGGCGGCACTTTAATACTCCATGGCGAGGTAAAAGAAGTACGGAAATACAACGTACCAGAGAATTTTAAATGAGAGAGTATTTCACTAAGTAAATCCATGATCCGACTATATACCATTGCCATATTAACGGGTTAAGAAATGTACGCTTGATCAAAAATAATGAGGTTTTGATCATTAAACACCCAATTATTTTGCGCAACAATATTTCACCATGTTTGTAGCAATTGCTACAAACACCAAACTATTTTCTAACCTCTGGAGAACACAGATGAAGTTAAAAGCTATATATTTTGTAAAAACACTGATCTTAGGATTATTGGCAGGGTGGAATTTTCAACTTGTATTGGCTCAATCAGCCGCTGATTTGAATGATCTGGAAATCGCTCATGTCGCTTATACGGCTGACAACATTGATATTCGCTATGCTCATCTAGCTTTAGCTATATCAACCAACCCGGAAATTCATAACTTCGCCAACACTATGATTCGAGATCATACAGCGGTGAATGAACAAGCGCTTGCTTTACTCGATAAGCTTGGGGCATCTGCTGAAGATAATTTTTTGAGTCAATCACTTGAAGAAGGTGCAGAACAAATAATCAATGAACTGTCTCAGTTGCGTGGCGCTGAATTTGATAAGCGATATGCTGAAAATGAACTGGCTTATCATCAATCCGTTAATAAATTGGTTGAGGACACGTTTATTCCGAATATTGACAACGCAGAAGTCAAGGCACTGTTTGAACAAGGATTAACAATCTTCAAAAGTCATGAAGCCCATGCGGAGCAAATGGTCAGCCAACTACAATGAAAAAACATATTTTAAAATTATGGTTTCGAAATAATGTGGCGGCTCTAGTCGCCACATTATCAATCCCATTATCTTTTGCTGCTGAAACCCACACCGTTGAGATCACTAATTTCCAATACAAACCCTCTGTGTTAGTTATACAGCCAGGTGATAAGGTAACATTTATTAACCGGGATATCGTACCGCATACTGCAACAGCCAATGACAATAGTTGGGATACACGTCATATTGAAAAAGATCAAAGCATTACTATTGAAGTCCGTCAGGAAATGACCTTGGCCTATTATTGTTTTTATCATCGTAATATGAAAGGAGAGCTTCAATATAAATAGATTCAGAAAATGACAAGACTATGGATTTCCCTTTGAAATTAGCGAATAACAATCAATAAACGAATACGAATCATTCCAATCGTCGCCGACCCTGAAATCAAAAAAGACTGCTAGAAGCAGTCTTTTTGGGGTTTACTAGCTAATCCACATCAATCAAGTGTTGATGCGATAAAACTATTTTTTCTTAGTCGCTTTTCTTGCCACTTTCTTTTTAGTCGCTTTTTTGGCAACCTTTTTCTTAGCTGCCTTCTTTGCTACTTTCTTTTTAGCGACTTTCTTGGCAACCTTTTTCTTAGCTGCCTTCTTTGCTACTTTCTTCTTAGCGACTTTCTTGGCAACCTTTTTCTTGGCTGCTTTTTTTGCCACTTTCTTTTTAGCGACTTTCTTGGCAACCTTTTTCTTGGCTGCTTTTTTTGCTACTTTCTTCTTAGTGACTTTCTTGGCAACCTTTTTCTTGGCTGCTTTTTTTGCCACTTTCTTTTTAGCGACTTTCTTGGCAACCTTTTTCTTGGCTGCCTTCTTTGCTACTTTCTTTTTAGCGACCTTCTTGGCAACTTTTTTCTTAGCTGCCTTCTTCGCTACTTTTTTAACTGCTTTTTTCTTAGTTACTTTCTTAGCTGCCTTTTTCTTGGCAGCCTTGGTTACCTTTTTCTTAGTGGCCATAGAATACTCCTAACCTGCTGGATGTGAATGTTGATAAATGAAATAACGGTGATTGAAAATTGTGTTGGTTGCTAGACATTAGTGGTAGTGAGCTGTATTGTGTTTTTATCTTTATACAATGCAAAGATAAACCTTAAATAATTAATTGCGTCCAACTCACTCACAACGTGTTGTAATGATCTGTTCCCTATCAAACTTCGGTAAGTACATGCAAATATAAACACGCTAACAAAAATGTCAAGGTGTTTATAAATTTCAAAAGTTATAAAGTGTTTCAATATTTTTGAAATTAAAATTTAAAACAATCTGCCCGGCGGTATTATCTGTTAATCAGTCACTGCTTAACCGCATTTAGAATCGCCGCAATTTAAACAAGTCATGCATCCATCCATTAACACAACAGCTTTGGTACTGCATTTAGCACATAACTGCGCACTGTCGGGAAAATCACTTTTAACACTGTTATTAGCAGTACCCGCTGACAGTTCGTGTTCTTCATATTCACGACGCTTGGTATCAACAAGTGCTTGTTGGTGTTCATCCAATGTATTTTCTTTGATCATGCCAATCATTTTCATATGAGCTTCTATGGCATCACCGATTTCTGCAACCAATGAAGGCGTGTACTTACCGCCCTTTTTAAAGTATCCACCTTTAGGATCAAATACACTGCGTAATTCTTCTACTAAAAAAGTTACGTCTCCGCCTTTTCTAAACACTGCAGAAATGATCCGTGTTAATGCCACAATCCATTGGAAATGATCCATATTTTTTGAATTGATAAAAATCTCAAACGGACGGCGTTTTTCATATGGCGTCTGCGGATTAAGAATGATGTCATTAATCGTTACATACAGGGAATGTTCTGATAAGGGTGTTTTTATTTTATAAGTGCTACCCAATAACATTTCCGGCCGTGCAACTTTCTCATGCATGCGCACCACATTGGTAGGCAAATCAATTTCATTATTAATATCGGTTTGTAGCTGGACAGGTGTTTCATCGGTCAAAGCAGATTTTTGCTCTTGTGCTTGTTGATCCGCTTTGACCACACTGTAATCAATAATTTTTTTGTCGATTTTTACTGCCATAGTCTTAATCCTCAGAATTTTCCGTAATACCCTTCTTTCAGGGCATCAAATAGATTCGCAGCGGTGTGTGTCTCGCCATCGTACTCGATCTCTTCATCACCAGACACTTCAACCACCTCTCCGTTTTCCAGTTCAAAACGGTAAGTTGTATTTTTCAAATCATCTTCTTTAACTAAAACACCTTGAAAGGCTTCGGGATTAAAGCGGAATGTTGTGCAACCTTTCAGGTCTTTTTCATGGGCATAAAGATAAATATCCTTAAAATCTTCAAATGGATATTCCGTCGGCACATTAGCTGTCTTGGAAATTGATGAATCCACCCATTTCTGGGCTGCAGCCTGTACATCGACATGTGCTTTGGGCGTGATCGTTTCGGCACTGACAAAATAATCAGGTAACGCATTTTCACCCTCACCATAAGCGCTAGCATCCGGGTTAACCAGTTTACGATAAGCCAGCAACTCATAAGAGTAAACATCAACTTTTTCCTTAGTCTTCTTTCCTTCACGGATGACATTACGACTGTATTGATGGGCAAAAGATGGCTCAATACCGTTACTGGCATTATTCGCCAGCGACAAGCTAATGGTACCGGTTGGTGCTATTGAAGTATGGTGAGTAAAACGTGCACCTTTTTCTGCAATTTGGTCAGTTATTTCATCGGGAAGCTGTTGCATATAACGCGAATATTTGGCCAATAAAACTTTGCCCTGAACTTTATCACCAACTTTATAACCATCCTTTTTCATTTCCGGACGCTTAACCAGCATTTCTGCAGTAACATCAAACTCATCCTGCATGATCGGTGCCGGTGACTTTTCTTGCGCCAAATCGATAGCTACTTGCCAGCCTTCTACTGCCATTTCTTTAGCTACACGCTCGGTAAACTTAAGCGACTGAGCATCACCGTATTCCATTTTCAACTGCACTAATGTTGAGCCCAATCCAAGAAATCCCATACCATGACGGCGCTTATACAAGATTTCATTTTGTTGCCCTTTTAGTGGCAAGCCGTTAATTTCAACAACGTTATCCAACATGCGAGTAAAATACCGCACCACCTTACGATACTTATCCCAATCGAAATAGGCATCTTCAGTAAACGGATTAGCCACAAAACGAGTCAAATTAATTGAACCCAACAGACAGCTGCCATAAGGAGGCAAAGGTTGCTCGCCACATGGGTTGGTTGCACGAATGTCTTCGGCAAACCAGTTATTGTTCATCTCATTGATACGATCAATCAGGATAAAACCCGGCTCAGCGTAATCATAGGTTGATGACATGATCAAATTCCAGAGTTTCTGTGCCGGAATAGTCTTATAAACACGGCAAGCTACTTCACCAATATCATTCGTTACATGATCGCCTTCACCTGGCCAATAACGCCAAACAATGCGATGCTTATCACTCTCGAATTCGTGCTGACTGGCTGGAAAAACCAAATCCCAATCAGCCTCATCTTTAACTGCTTGAATAAATTCATCAGTGATCAAGCAAGATAAATTAAACTGGCGCAAACGACCGTCCTCACGTTTGGCCCGGATAAAATCTTCAATGTCCGGATGGGAAATATCAAATGTCCCCATTTGAGCGCCACGCCTCCCGCCCGCTGATGAAACTGTAAAGCACATGGCATCAAAAATATCCATGAACGATAATGGACCGGATGTATGAGCGCCGGCACCGCTGACAAAGGCACCTTTGGGTCTCAATGTAGAAAATTCATAACCGATTCCACAACCTGCCTTGAGTGTCAAACCAGCCTCATGCACCGAGGTTAAAATCCCATCCATCGAGTCCGCAACAATACCTGAGACAGTACAATTAATCGTGCTTGTTGCCGGCTTATGTGCCTGAGCCCCGGCATTCGACATAATCCTGCCTGCCGGAATGGCACCGTTTTCCATTGCCCAGTTAAATTTTTCAAACCACTCATGCTTTTTTTCGTCTGTGGTCTCCACATCCGCTAATGCACGGGCGACTCGAACAAAGGTATCCTCGACACTTTCATCGATAACCTGATCATCTTTGCTTTTAAGTCGATATTTTTTATCCCAGATATCAACCGATGCAGGTTGTAATGGGATGATCGGTAAATCGTGATTAACTTCAACCGCCTCAACAGATTTCATTCATTGCTCTCATCAAAAAATTACTACAATTCAGTGCTTTTTTTAGGTGTATATACAGCTAATCCACACCCAACATAGCTGTTATTAAGCACTAAATACCCACGCAATATTTTTAATTCTCGGCTTGGTGAGTTCTTCCTGTGTGCCAAGCTAGATTTTTATTCAACTATTGCTTACAAACCGTTAATAAATAACTACTTTATGTTGTTAAGCACTATATATAGCGCAATATCTAATTTTGCCCACAATATGTTGTGTTGTCAAACATTTTTACATATTTTATGGGTGACTCAAAAACTCACCGATGGCCAATTGAACTCAGTGAAAATATTATTCCGGGATCGGTGTCATGAAATTATATAACTGCAAAAAATGACTCTGATCATGACTATCTGTCAGCGGCATGTTTTATAATCGCATTAATAATGACTTGTGACTTAATACTAACACCTGTTATCACCGACACAATTGTCGGTGGCCAAAACATACCCTTTAATTAAGCAATCTCCACCATTACAGCCGTTAGCATTATTTAGATGAATACTGAACAGACGATTATATTTTTGATTTTGGTCGCGACTCTAGTCATGTTCGCATGGGGGCGTTTTCGTTATGACATTGTCGCCATGGCTGCACTCATGGCGTGCGTATTAGCCAAGTTAGTCGAGCCTGCTAACGCCTTTAGTGGCTTTGGCCATCCTGCTGTAATTACGGTAGCCTGTGTGTTAATTATCAGTCACGCATTGCAAAATTCCGGTGTCGTCGATTTAATAGCAGTAAAGCTGGCCCCTCATACCAAGAATATTTATGTTCATGTTGGTGCCTTAACTGCATTAGTCACCATCGCTTCGGCATTCATGAATAATGTCGGAGCACTAGCATTAATGTTGCCGGTCGCGATTGCCACCGCCCATGAACATAAGCGTTCGCCGGCGTTTTTATTAATGCCGCTGGCCTTCGGCAGTATTCTAGGTGGCATGACAACTCTGATCGGCACACCACCTAATATTATTATTGCCAGCTATAAAGCTGAAATCGGCTTGGCTGGCTACAACATGTTTGATTTCTCATTCGTGGGTGTGCCGGTTGCCTTGTTAGGCGTGGTATTCATTTCATTCTTGGGCTGGAAGTTGATCCCGCGTGAACGCACCCAGAAAAACGTAACCCAACAGTTGATGGACGTAAATGAATATCTCACTGAAGTTCGTATTCCTAAAGATTGTGACCTGATTGGTCAATCATTGGAAGAAGCTGCGGTTTTCAATACTGAAAATATCGAAGTTATCGGCCTGGCTCGCGGTAATGGTCGGGCCGGACCAGCACCACATCGACATGTGATCGAAGACAACGATGTGCTCATCATCAAAGCCGATCCTAACGAAATCACTAAAATTATTGATGAAAATGGCCTGGAGCTGGTCACTACCGCCGATCAAGCTTTCCAGCATCTGACTGAAAATGACTTGAGCATGGCTGAAGCCATTATCATGCCAGGCTCTCAGCTTGAAGGCCGCACCATTGCCTATTTCAGACGCCGAACCGGCCATGCTATTGCCATGGTGGCCCTGTCCAGAAGCGGACATACTGTCATCAACAAACGATTACGGCGGCAAGTGCTGCAAAGCGGCGATATTTTATTGTTGCAGGGTTCAGAAGAAGTCATGGAAACGGCGTTTAACAACCTCGGTTTGTTGCCTGTTGCAAAACGTAACATCAAGCTTGGCCGGGAACGGCGGATTGGCTTAGCAGTAGGTATTTTTGCGGCAGCCATAGGGCTGGGTGTAGCCGGGATTTTACCGCTAATGATCAGCTTTGTATTGGCAATCGCCGGTTTCATAGCCACCGGCATTCTTAAACCCCGGCAACTATACAGTGAAATTGACTGGCCGGTCATTGTCTTGATTGGTGCCATGATTCCGATTGGCCGTGCCCTGGAATCGACCGGCGCCACTGCGCTGATTGCCAACAGCATAGTCACGCTTACTGATGGGCTGCCGATCTGGGCAATTATGGCTTTAATGCTAATCATCACTATGCTGCTGACTGACATTATTAATAACGCCGCGACAGCTTTGGTTATGGCGCCGATTGCAGTCGGCATTGCTAATAATCTTGGAGTTAATCTTGATCCATTTCTAATGGCGGTGGCCATCGGTGCATCCAGCGCATTTTTAACACCTATAGGCCACCAATCGAACACCCTGGTTATGGGGCCGGGAGGTTATGAGTTTACTGATTATTGGCGTGTAGGTTTGCCACTGGATATATTAATTGTTTTAGTATCAATCCCTCTGTTATTGATTTTCTGGCCAATTTAAAACTCGTTGCTTTCATAACCCATGGCTGATCTCGCACTTAAAATTCGTGACCTTAATAAGACGTATAACAACGGATTCGAAGCCCTTAAAGGTATTGACCTGGATGTAGAACATGGCGATTTTTTTGCCCTGCTGGGACCAAACGGTGCAGGTAAATCCACCACAATTCGAATAATTTGTTCATTAACCAACAAATCTTCCGGCCTGGTGGAGATATATGGCACCGATATCGACAAAGATTTCAGCCTGGGTAAATCACACTTGGGCGTGGTGCCACAGGAGTTCAATTTCAGTGTATTTGAAACTCCATTACAGATTGTTACCAACCAGGCCGGTTTTTATGGCATCGACAAGACGCAGGCCAACGAGCAGGCCGAATTCGTACTTAATAAACTAAGCCTATGGGACAAGCGCAATGATCAAAGTCGAGGGCTGTCAGGCGGCATGAAACGCCGCTTGATGATTGCTCGCGCCTTGATTCACCAACCACGATTACTGATTCTAGATGAACCGACAGCCGGTGTGGATATAGAAATCCGCCGCAGCATGTGGGAATTTTTAGAACAAATTAATGATGATGGCACTACCATCATTCTAACCACGCATTATCTGGAAGAAGCAGAAAACCTGTGCCGCAATATCGCCATTATTGATCAGGGCGAGATTATTGAAAATACCAGCATGAAAAAGCTGCTTAGCAAACTCAGCACCGAAACATTTGTGCTTGATTTAGCACACCCTATAACCAAACTGCCTGAATTCAATAAACTAGAGGCAAAGCTAAGGGATGAATCTACCATTGAAATCACCATGCAACGAGATGATCACATGAATCAGATGTTCACAGAATTATCAAAACATGGAATCCAAGTCAGTAGTTTACGCAACAAAACAAACCGCCTGGAAGAATTATTCCTTAATCTAGTCACTAATAATAATGGACAGTAAACTCACATTTATAACCTTCACCACTTTGGTGAGAAAAGAAATCACCCGTTATTTACGCATTTGGCAACAAACATTCTTTCCACCGATTATTACTACCTCACTTTATTTTGTGATCTTTGGCAACCTGATTGGTCAGCGCATCGGCAAAATGGACGGGTTCGACTACATTGAATTTATTGTTCCGGGTTTAATTTTGATGGCGATTATCACCAACTCTTACGCCAATGTTGCCTCATCATTCTTTGGCGCAAAATTTCAAAATTTTATTGAAGAAATCATGGTCTCGCCGACTTCGCATCGAACAATTTTGCTTGGCTATGTTACCGGCGGCGTAACACGGGGTCTTCTGGTTGGTGTATTGGTGACAATAGTGGCTTTATTTTTTACTCGTTTATCTGTTCATAACATTGCGGTTTTGTTTAGTGTTGCATTGTTGACATCCATTCTTTTTGCATTAGGTGGTTTATTAAATGGCTTATATGCTAAAAGTTTTGATGATGTGAGTATCATCCCCACTTTTGTGCTAACCCCATTGACCTATCTTGGCGGCATTTTCTATTCAATAGAATTACTACCGGAGTTCTGGCAAAAGGCCTCTTTGATCAACCCCATCCTCTACATGATTAATGCGTTTCGCTATGGATTTTTAGGAATTTCGGACATCAGCCTCGGCTTATCTTTTGGTATTATTGTGTTGTTTATTATTATTCTAGGCAGCTGGGCAAATTACTTGCTTAAAAATGGATACGGAATCAGAACCTGAGTAAACTATAAAACGTTAATCCATATTTAAGGTTTTACCGCTATTATTGGGCATTCATAACACCCTAGCCTAACGCTTTGTTAATCTGGAATTAAACGAGATGAGTTTTATTAAAAAATTACTGATTGCCGTCGGCATTTTATTTTTACTTTTAATCGCGATTGCTTTATTTTTGCCCGCCTTTGTCGATGTTAATGATTACAAAAGCAAGATTGAGCAATTGGCTCAGGAGAATCTGGGTCGCGAATTAAAATTAAAAGGCAACCTTGAACTTAAAACCTTCCCTACTTTGCGCATCAAAACCGGTGAGTTAACACTCGCCAATCCAGCAGGTTTTCCGCATCAAAACATGCTGGAAGTCAAAAGCGCTGAAATCGGCATCCAGGTACTGCCGTTATTAACTAAAAAAGTTGAAGCCGGAACTATAAAAATCGACTCGCCTGTAATCAACTTAACTAAAAAATCCAGCGGTGAGGCAAATTGGGAGTTTCCAGCTACCGGCGATACGGCTGAAACACCACAGCAGGATAGCGATTCAAGTGCAGCTCTGGCCGCAATTGCCATTCAGGGCTTTGAAATTACCAATGCAAAACTAAGCTATGCAGACTTAACCTCGGACACATTGGTCAATGCCGATGAATTGAATTTAACCACTGGTTCAATTATCCCGGGCACAACCTTTCCCGTTGAACTATCAACTGCAGTAACCGGGTCGATGTTAACCGATCCTATTCAAGCCAGGCTTTCAATGAATACTAATATAGACAGCAATTTGTCAAATCTGGCAATCGCAGACCTAAGCTCAACGATTGATATGGCCGAATCAGGCTATCAAATCAACATCCCGAACCTACAATTCGATGTTGAAAACAGCCAATTATCTGCTAACCAATTAACACTATCAGCACCGGTCGATGATCAAACTAACGCTGACATCAAAATCCCTCAGCTTAACTTTGATATAAACAGTCTGCTGGCTGATATTGCGGGTACTGAAATCATTTATTCAACTGCCGATTTAAATGCTAATGTCGACTTGCCCAAGCTTCGGTTTGATGCAGACAACCTCATCGCAAACATTGATAAAATAGATATTAATCTCACTAACCCCGAACTCGACGCGACACTTACATTACCTGAAACCGAGGTCGACTTAACTGCGGAAGAATTAACCCTGAGCAATCTAACTGGTGGTTTTAGCTATAACAATTTAATCGGTAAACTCGCTATTCCCAAAGCAGCATTTAACACGCAAACATCACAATTCAGTGCCAACGGCATCCAAACTTCCATTGGTGAGGCGAATATAAGTACTGACGTCAGCGGCGGCCTTGACCCAATGCAAGTTAATTTTGGGTTAAAGACTGATAGTTTGAACCTAAAGCAACTTCTATCTGCTCTGGACGTTGCTGTTGAAACATCGAGTAACACAGCCCTGAGTAACTTAGACCTTAATTTGAATGGTCAATACCAGGATAATGAAGTAGTTGTCGAAACATTCTCGGGCAAACTTGACCAGACAACGCTTAGCGGTAGTGCTTCGATTAAGGATTTTGCCAACCCGGCCTACGATTTTAAGCTTGACCTGGGCGATCTGGCCTTAGACGATTATCTACCCAAAACAGATCAATCAGATACTCCGCAAAGTGGTGAGGCAGCTGCGGCGGCGGCCGGTGCACCGATTGCGTTAAGTCAATTTAACGTTAATGCACAAATTAATGCCCAGCGTATTTATTCTGAGCTTAATGGCTTGTCATTAGAAAATTTGAAGCTTGGTTTAACACCGAACGATAACACCTCAGCAGTTTCACTCACCAGCACTATTAGCGGCACAGCCGTGCCGGAAGTAATTAATGTCAATTTGAATACCAATGCTCAAATCAACACAGAAAAAAATAGTGCGAGCCTGGCAGACTTAAACCTAAAAGCTAAAGGCCAAACAATTAATGCAGGAGTTAGTATCCCCACTGCCTCCATTCCGTTCAGTGCCGAAAATATCAACCTTGCCAATATTACCGCAACATTTTCTAATCCAACTGCTAACGCTGAATTAAAACTGCCACAGATTGATTTTAATGCTAACAGTTCTACGGTCGTTATCAATGATGTCAGCGGCAAGGCAACTGCCAATGATATCAATGCAACCATCCTGCTTCCCAATCTCAGCGCCGATCTTAATAATCAGCGCCTTAAGCTCAATGAGCTGGCTTTGGATATCAAGGGCAAACAGCCAGTCGGAAGACTGAGCATTCCTACACTCGACGTTAATCTTTCCAATCAAACACTAGGGGCAACAAATATTATTTTCGAGGGACAAGATGGCCGTGCAGAATTAAACTTAAAACCCACCGACAGTACCAATACATATGCCGGCAATTTATTGGCCAATAATTTCAATCTGCGCGGCATTTTGAATCGCTTTAACCTGTTGACTGATTTGGATGATAAAAGTGCTTTGACCGAAGTCAACATCCAGTCACCCATTACATTCAGTGATGGCAGCTTAAAACTGGAGAATTTAAAGGCCAGCATTGATTCAACTCAAATCAGCGGTTTTGTCGATGCCAGCATTGGTCTGAATCCTGTCTACAACTTTGACATTAATGTGGGTCAATTAAACGCTGACCGTTATATCCCTGCTGCTCAAGAGAATGAATCTGCAAATTCAACCAAAACAGTGGCTGCACCGGTTGCCATTCCAGTCGAGTTATTCCAAAACACCACAGCCAACGGCAAAGTACATTTCGATAAACTGGCGATTGGTGGCGCTCAATTTAACGATTTCAACATCGGCGTGACAGCAAAAGACGGCCGTCTTTCTATCTCTCCGCTTGAATCCGGATTTTTTAATGGCCGCATGGACGGCAAATTAGCAGTAGACTCCAGCAGCGCAACACCAAAACTAGATTTTAATTACACATTGTCCCAGGTCGCCCTTGAACAGGCACTTTCTTCCTTAGGTGTGACTGATAAATTAGCAGGTAATGGAAACTTCTCACTGGACATGAATGCTGCCGGCGCGACAGATAAGGCGTTACTGGCCAGTGTAAAAGGCAACGCCAACCTCAATGTTAATAATGGCGCAATAAAAGGTGTTAATTTGCAGGATGTATTGTTTAAAGGCTATCAGGCCTACGCGGCCTTAAAACATAAAACCGTGAAATCCAAATATAACCCGGCCGATCAGACTGAGTTCTCATCAATGACGGGTACTTGGACGCTTAACGGCGGTGTAATATCCGGCAATGATCTGAACATTCAGGCGCCCTTATTCAGAATCACCGGCAATGGTCAGGTTTCACTGGTTAGCAATACCATCGATTACTTGCTTGACGTTAAAGTTGTTAAATCTCTGGAAGGACAAGGGGGACGCTCAATGCAAGAGCTGGAAGGCAGAACCATACCTCTTAGAATTACCGGCAACTTGAATAATCCCCAATATAATTTGGACATTTCTGGTCTGGTTAAGGCTGAGGCACAACGTAAGGCCCAGGAAAAAATAGAAGAAAAAATTGAAAAAGAATTAGGGGAAAAACTGGAAGGCGAAGGCAGTCTTCAGGAAAAACTACAAAAAAAGGCAACGGAAAAGCTTGGCGAAAAATTGCTAGATTTATTCAATTAGGATAAATTCCTGATCCAATTAAAAGACGATGATACGAGAACTAAGGTTTTCTATATTATTAGGAGTATTAGATGTTACGTAATTTATTTTTAATTTCATTGGTATCACTGTTGTTGTCCGCTTGCAGTGAAGAAGAATCAATCACTGATAAAGCAACGGAAGCTGTTGATCAGGCCACACAAGCTGTCAAAGAGGCCTCCGAAGCAACGGGCGAAGCTGTGAATAATGCCGTTGAAGCCACAACGGAAGCAGCGAGCAATGTAGTAGAAGGTGCTAAAGATATGGCTAGTGATGCGGCCGAAGCAACAGGCGAAGCTGTCGATGCCGCAACTGAAATGGCCTCCGATGCGGCCAGTGCAACCACAGAAGCAGCCAGTAATGCCGTAGAGGGCGCTACAGATATGGCTAGTGATGCGGCCGAAGCAACGGGTGAAGCTGTCGACACCGCGACCGAAATGGCTTCCGATGCTGCCAGTGCCACAACCGAAGCGGCCAGCAATGTTGCAGAGGGCGCCAAAAATATGGCCAGCGATGCAGCCGAAACAACTGGCGAAGCGGTGAATAATGCTGTTGAAGCCACAACTGAAGCAGCCAGCGATGTAGTAGAAGGCGCTAAAGATATGGCCAGCGACGCCGCACAAGCAACAGGCGAAGCTGTCGACACTGCGACTGAGATGGCCTCCGATGCCGCCAGTGCCACAACTGAAGCGGCCAGTAATGCCGTAGAGGGCGCTACAGAAATGGCTTCCGACGCCGCACAAGCAACAGGTGAAGCTGTCGACGCTACGACTGAGATGGCCTCCGATGCCGCCAGTGCTACAACCGAAGCAGCCAACAATACCGTAGAGGGAACCAAAAATATGGCCAGCGATGCGGCTGAAGCAACAGGTGAAGCTGTCGACGCCGCTACCGAAATGGCGTCTGATGCTGCGAATGCAACCACTGAAGCGGCCAGCAATGCCGTAGAAGGAACCAAAAATATGGCCAGCGATACGGCCGAAGCAACAGGTGAAGCTGTCGATGCCGCGACTGAAATGGCCTCCGATGCTGCTAATGCTGCAGCTGATGTAACGGAGGTTGAAGTTGAAGCAGCCTCTGATACTACTGACGCTGTGATTCCGGAATAGCGTCTATCAGCAAGTATCGATAAAAAGGCAGCACAGGCTGCCTTTTTGCATTTTAGTATCTACTGTTTATTGGCACTCAAGACAAAATTAATTCATCAGTATCTGCAGCAGCATTGTCATCAATTCTCCAGCGAAACCCTATTTGAACTTTACGCTTAATTTCATTACTGCTACTGATATCATCTTTAACTTTAAAACGAAACCCCATCTTCTTGGGGAAATTGAGTTCGACAACATCTTGTCCACGTGTAAGAGAAAGGCTACCTTGATCGATCCTGTCTGCAACTGTTCGTAAAAATTCAGAGAGTTCTTCGGCAGTTTTATCACTTTTTTCAGAAAGCAGATTCTTTTCCATAATTCCATCCTATTTCATCTGTATTAAATTTGAGGGCTTGTTTGAGGAATTACAAGGCTGAAAATCTAAAGCTTATCTTTTAAACTGTAATACAACATCCCGGCCACTAATCCCGGATAGCGCAGTAAAGTACCACCTGGAAATTCCGGACTCGGCAATTCTGCCATAATATCAAAACGTTCAGCTGTACCGCTGACAGCTTCAGCAATTAACTTCCCCGCCAAGGTAGTCAAACATACACCCTGACCTGAAAAACCCTGAGCATAGAATATGTTTGATTGCAGTTTTCCAAAACTGGGCAATCGATTTAGCGTTATCGCCAGTGTCCCTCCCCAGGCGTAATCGATCTTGGTTTTTTTAAGTTGAGGATATACTTTTAACATTACCGGTCGAACAAATTCAGCAATATTCGCTGGAAATTTAGAACTGTAATTTTCGCCGCCGCCAAACAGCAACCGTTTATCCGCCGACAAGCGATAATAATCGACTACAAACTTACTGTCTGCAACCGCCACATCATCTCGAATTAGTTGCCGGGCCCCTTGTTCTCCTAACGGTTCGGTGGCAATTATAAAATTGTTAATCGGCATAATTTGCGCTGCCATATTCTGGTTTAATTTATCCAGATAACCGTTACATGCAAGCACTGCATAATCAGCAATAACTGTAGCTTTTTGAGTTTTAATTTTTACCGGCTCAGTCTGACTGAACTCGAGCACAGGAGAATTCTCGTAAATCACCACTCCGGCTTCACGTGCAGCTCTGGCCAGACCCAAGACATAATTCAATGGATGCAAATGGCCTGCACCATTATCCAAGGTACCACCATGATAAATATCCGTGCCTAACATTTCAGACACTTCTTCTCTGGGCACATAACGAATCTGGTGATAGTGGTAATCCTGACGTAGCTTGATCACTTCACTCTTATAGTCTTGTACATCAGATTTTTTATAAGCTGTATGCAAAAGACCTGGTTTGTAATCACATTGTATTGAATGTTTAAGTATCCGATTCTTAACAAGATATTTAGCCTCTTCAGCTAATTGCCATAATTCATGAGCTCTTGTACGTCCGAATAATTCTTCCAGCTCAGATTGCCATTTACGCTGACCGGTATGTAACTGGCCGCCGTTGCGACCCGAAGCTCCCCAGCCAACACGATTAGCCTCTAACAAAATAACTTCATAACCTAACTCGGCCAGATGCAAAGCGGCCGAAACACCGGTAAAGCCTGCTCCGATCACGCAAATATCACAGCGATGATTTGCATTAGCACGGCGAATGTCACCTATGCCAATAGCAGTCGCTGTATAGTATGAGTCAATGTAGTCTTGTGATAACAACTTTATCTGCTTGATTATGGTGATCTTATTTAAGATATACTATAGGCAAAATAAGATTGATAGAGCAATCGACATATGTTTAAAAGAAAAGACACACCAAGTCCCGGATTATCAGGACACCAAGTTGCCAGCCAGCACTATGTAAACGGTAATCCAATGGAGCCACCTTTTCACGAAAGAATGCAGTACGCTCTGTTTGCGATGGGCTGTTTCTGGGGCGCTGAGCGTAAATTCTGGGAAATGGATGGGGTACATAGCACCCAAGTCGGCTATTCCGGTGGTAGTGTTGCTAACCCCAGTTACCGGGATGTCTGCAGTGGCAAAACAGGACATGCTGAGGTAGTCAGGGTTGTGTTTGATCCTGAAATCGTCAGCTATAGCAATTTGCTTACTACGTTCTGGGAATCTCATGATCCGACTCAAGGCATGCGCCAAGGTAACGATATCGGAACTCAATATCGATCAGGCATCTATACTTATAGCGATGAGCAACACCAGCAGGCCATGGAAAGTAAACACGAATATCAGCAAAAATTACAAGCTGTCGGATACCCTGAGATTACTACTGAAATTCAACCCACTGAGGTATTTTTCTACGCTGAGGACTATCACCAACAATACCTGGCCAAAAACCCTGGTGGTTATTGTGGTTTAGGGGGTACGGGCGTTTGCTATAGTTAGGGGCATCTCAAACCCTAATTAATTGAATCAGGCTCAGCCACAATATGATTGACAAATAGTTGTTCTACCTGTTGCTGATCATAGTGGTAGGTTTGGTTACAGAACTCACAATCAACCGTAATAATATCCTGCTCTTCCAGCAATTCAAAAACTGAATTACGCCCCATTGTTTCCAGTACTGTATCAATACGCTGGCGTGAGCAAGAGCAGTTGAAATAAACGTTTTGCTGCTTGTAAATTCTGACATCTTCCTGATGATAAAGGCGTTTGATCACATCTATTGCTGATAGATTTAATAACTCATCAGCGGAAACGGTCTGGGTCAACAAATTGATTCGATTCCAATCTTCATTATCCAGCCCATCATCAACAGAATCGGGCATTTTTTGAATAAGTAATCCCGCCACACGATCTCGATTAGCAAATAATTGCAAGCTACTGGGCAATTGTTCGGATTGAGAAAAATATTGCTGCAGCGAATCAGATAAAGTTTGTCCTGTTAATTCAATAATCCCCTGATAACGATGTTCAGGGTTAACAAGGGTCATGACCAGCTTGGCATTACCATAAATATCTTGCAGATTAGAGCATGTATCGAAACTCGAATGCTGTTGCCATTTGGCCAGCCCACGCAAAGTATTCTCGGGATTAGATTGCGCAACCAAGGTCTGAATTGGACCATCACCCTGAATCTGTAAAATAATGGAGCTGTCCTGCTTAAGCCTGGACCTGAGTAGTATAGATGACGCTAAAATCTGACCAAGCTGCTCAGCGACATGTAAAGGGTATTCATGCCGGGCTAAAACATTGGCCCAACTGTGTTCCATTTGTACAATGCTCAGGCGAGTATTAGCCGATTCAATCAGACAAGGTTGCAGAATATCCGGCATTCACTACTCAGCTTCAGCAACTGTTTTAAGTTTTGCCAAACCTTTTTCGTACATTGGCCCAACCATGGAATCCAGCATTAGATTGAAATATTTACCAATAATATTTCCCTCTGCATCGCTTAACAGCTTCCAGGTCACTTCGGTTGCATCACCTTGTGCGGCGGTGTGAATTTCTGCGATCGGTTTACCCTGTTGACCGAAGTCCAATGCAATAACAACTTTCTCATCGGTCACAGATTCAATAATTTCCTGAGTGCCTGTACCTACATGCTTATGCTGGCTATTCCAGGTCATTTTCGCACCCACGCCTGATTCAGCGCCGGCAAATTCATATTGAGTATTTGGATCAATTTCATGCCAGGGCGACCATTCGTTAAATCGGCTCAAATCATTAACGATGGAAAATACTTTATCAGTTGACTGATTAATACTCACGCTACGCTCAACCTGAGCCGTTTGAGGCAGAAAAAGCCCTACCACTACAAAAACAAGAATCGCAATAGCAAAAAATGCAAGAATGAATTTAATAATCTTCATGGTTTTTACTGTCTATTAATTTTTCAATGGTAGAATTCTTTACTATATCAGTACAAGCCGCAAGCTTTAATTTCAACAATCAAATAGTGAGTACATAAATGAAAGATTTATTTGATGTCGAGCAGTTAACTCAATTCGAATTTGGTGCTATCGTCCTTACCGTGTTAATCGCCGGCCTGGCCTTTGGCTGTTTAATTGCCTGGGGTTTGCTCAAACGCAAAGACAACCCAAATGCTGTTACAGCAGCGAAAATCCAG
The DNA here is from genome assembly GCA_028284225.1 of Arenicellales bacterium. Lineage (GTDB taxonomy): Bacteria > Pseudomonadota > Gammaproteobacteria > Arenicellales > JAHEKD01 > JAHEKD01. Next base: position 135,966 of record JANQSD010000007.1, on the reverse strand, counting down.
CAAGAATTTGAAGAATATAAAGAAAAGGTTGACGAACATTTTGATAAGACATCAGAAATGTTCAAAGATGTAACCACCCAATATAAAAAACTTTATGATCATATGGCCGTGGGAGCCATAGAATTGGGCAATGCCGACACCATCACAATGCCGCGGTTGGAAGTTCAGAACTCAGACGAAGAACCTGAACCCGTGGACGAACAAACTGATTCAAATGACTCAGATGATAATACGGACAATGTTACCGACGCAGAGGAAACTCAAACCGACAATCAAGAGCCAGCAGAACAAGGGGCTACAAGCGAGCCTGCTGGAAGGCAAGGTCAGGAAAGTAAAACTGGCTAGTTATTACCCCCTCTAGAATGTGCTTTTCATCCTCTCCCAAGGGAGGCCAGGTGGGATTTTTTATCAATATACGTTTCATTTCCTGATTAATGAGATAAGAACCAATCCGAATTGCCGAACTTCGATTTATTGCCCGTCCCCCTGAAAGGGGGAGAATGGATATAGTTCCTCCTCTTTCAGGGGAAGCTAGGTGGGGTTTTTAATAAATGCCGGTTCCGTTTCCCGGTGAATTAGACCAGAATTAACCCGGACTGCTAAACTCTGAATCATTGCCGATGGGCAGGTAAGGTGGGGTTCTTTATCAATGCGCGTTTCATTTCCTGATAAATGAGATAAGAACCAATCTGAATTGCTGAACTTTGAATTATTGCCGATGGGGAGGCCGGGTGGGTTTTTTAATACAAATTCAATCCGGCAACATCAACCTAGGATCCAACCTGGTCCCAAATAGACTCATACCCCAATGCAAATGAGGGCCGGTGGCGCGGCCAGTTTTTCCAACTGCCCCGATAACATCACCTTGTTTAACCTTCTGGCCCAGCTCAACATTAGACTTACTCATGTGAATATAGAGGGTACTCAAACCATGGCCGTGATCCAGCATGACGGTTACACCCGTATAGAAAAGATCAGGTTGATTAATCGTTACAATTCCATCAGCCGGTGCCTGGATCGGTGTGCCGTCCGGTGCCGCTATATCTAAACCATAATGCGGCCGCTTAGGTTTTCCGTTTAATATACGGCGGCTGCCATATACACCACTTATGCGCCCTTTTACCGGCCAGATGAACGGCTGCAAAAAATCTTCGCGCGGATCATCAATCAATCTTGCATTATCGAAATACTTTTGCTCCCGCATAATGCGATCAAGTTCTGCCTGGCTTGGTTCAACTTTATTCGATGCCAGGCCGGTTATCGATTCTTCTTTGTACTGACGTTTTTTTATAGCCAGGATTTTACTCTCCCTGGTACCGTCTGGGAATTCCAGGCTATAACTGACAAGCGATGGTTCATCGCGACCAAAAGCCAGCAAGAAATAACCCCTGTCTGATATTCGAATCGATTTGTCTTTGTAGATCACTTTAATGCCGGGTGTGACTTTGCCGATGACTAAGCCTCCCTGGGTTTTGTCGCCAATAAAATCCACTTCATAGGCAAATGCCTGCGCGAATAAAAACCCCTTTAAAAACAGGGAAATAAGCAATGTTTTCTTCATAAAACCGGCGCTAAAAAATTGTTGCATAATTTTACGCTGTCGAGGCTTGCAAGAACAGACATCAATATGCAGAATAGTGAGCCCGGAGCGGAATTCCGCTGAAAATATTAATTACTGATGGAGAGCACACCATGAGCTTTGAATTTGCAGATTTACCTTATGACTACAACGCACTTGAACCCTACATTGATGCACAAACGATGGAAATTCATTATGACCGTCATCACCGCACCTATTACAACAATTTTGTCAATGCAGTTCAGGACACCGAGCATGCGGATAAAAGTTTAGAGGCCATTCTGGCCGAAATTTCCAGCCACCCTGTTGCAGTCCGCAACAACGCCGGCGGCTATTACAATCACAATGTCTTCTGGAATTGCATGAGCGGTTCGGGCGGCAGTGCATCAGATGCATTAACTAATGCAGTAAATTCAGCTTTCGGCTCCATGGACGACCTAAAAGAAAAAATGAAAGCAGCAGGTATTGGCCGTTTTGGCTCAGGTTTCGCCTGGCTGATCGTTAAAGACGGTAATCTGGAAGTAACATCCACCCCCAACCAGGACAATCCATTAATGGACGTTGCCGACTCACAAGGCCACCCTATCCTGGCCCTGGATGTTTGGGAACACGCCTATTACCTCAAATACCAAAACAAACGCCCTGACTACATCGAAGCCTGGTGGAACGTTGTCAATTGGGATTATGTTTCAGCGCAGTATGCGAGTGCGACTGCCTGATTGATTTAACATTGACTTTTAAAAAAGGCCGCGATGCGGCCTTTTGCTTTTATTTAGGTTCTATTTACCCCCTCTAACTCCCCCTGAAAGGGGGAGAATAAATCCGAACCGCCTAACTCTGAATTATTGCTCGTACCCAAACCCAAATTGCCTTATTGCAAAGCGATTGAATCAATACGACTTATAGCAGCGAGTATCGCAGTCTGAAACGGATAAGTGCGAGGACTGTTTGAGGCGATAGCCGAGTTGACCCACAGGGTCATCCTGAGCTGCGCAGCAGCGCGAGGATCTCTAGATTGCTGTTCGGGCTTTTGATAAGAAAGTTACCGCATTTAATACCAATGCTACTGCAAGGAGATTCCTCGACAAGCTCGGAATGACGGCAAATTTATAGGATTATTGAACTAACCCTAGGAACCCCCGGGCTAAACCCGGGATAAGCATTAACCCAGCTTCGCTCCATCTGGAACATCCCGTTCTGGAACAGCAAGCACAACTGTTCCGTCATCTCGATAAAAGCCGGTAATCAGGCACTCGGATTTGGTCGGACCAATCTGTTTGACTGGAAAGTTAATAACACCAACCACTTGTTTACCGAGCAAATCTTCTTTGCTGTAGTGAGCGGTAATCTGAGCACTGGACTTTTTGATACCGAACTCACCGAAGTCGACTTTGACTTTATAGGCAGGCTTACGTGCTTCAGGAAAATCATTGACCTCAATCACAGTGCCGACTCGCAATTCGACTTTTTCAAAGTCGCTCCAGGAAATCTCAACCATTGTTAAGCCTCTGTCATCCAGCCATGGTTATCCTCAGTCAGGCCGAACTGAATGTCATTGAGCGCTTTTTTAAGTTTACTGACTTTGGGGCCGACTTTACCACTACCAACTGTGTATTCCTGATCTTTAAAGATCATCGTGCCAATAGGTGCTAATATTGCGGCAGTGCCTGACAGTGCGGCTTCACAATCCGGATGAGTGGCTCGATCCACAACTTCCTCTGCTGTCAAATCACGCTCAGTGACGGTAAACCCATATTCTCGTGCCAGAGTCAGAACCGAATCACGAGTCACTCCATGCAAAAAGGAATCATCCAATGCTTTGGTTAACACTTCATCACCATCGAACAAAATAAAATTGGCTGCCCCAGTTTCAGTCACACCACCAATTGAACAGAATAATACTTGATCGGCCTGATACTCGGCTTTAGCACGAATAATATGTTTAAGTGCGCTGGCATAGTTACCGCCTGTTTTGATCATGCCATTATCGGGTGCACAGCGCATGCCTTCATCATCAAGCAGCAGCCGCAAAGTTGTATCAGCACTGAAATAATCACCAACCGGTGTCAACAAAACATAAACCATGGATTCACCTGACGGTGCTGCTGCCTTGCCGATAGCCGCTTCAGTACCGATGTGAGTGGGCCGGATATACATGGAGCCCGGCGGTTCAGGGGTCAAATCCTTAAATCTGGCCACTACATCAACAATCATTTGACTGAGCATGGCTTCATCAACTTGCGGCAAAGCTAACAATCGGCTGGATTGCTCAAAACGTTTAACATTTTGATCCATACGGAAAATCTTGACTGACCCGTCTGGATGACGAAAGGCCTTAAGCCCTTCAAAACAAGTGCTGGCATAATGCAACACGTGACTACCGGGGTGCAAAGCCAGTGAATCGCTGGAAACAAATTCCGGCTGACTCCACTGATTACCCTCAAACCGGGTGATAATCATTTCCGGTACAAATTCTGTTCCAAACGCTTTAGCCATAATCTTTTCTATATCGTTCTATCAGTGACCTCGAATATGCCACAGTAAATTTTTTTTCTCTAGCCTGGAATGCTTGTACCATGCCTGTCCCGTGCTTGGCACGGGATCTTTTTGATTTAGCTACTCGCTATAACTAAGCAGATCCCGGACTAAATCCGGGGCAAAGCTTCACCCATTAGCAAAAGCATGTAACAATTGCGTCATAGTCAGTTCACTGTAAGGAATTTTCATGTCTGCCAAAACACTTTTTATTTTCCCAGGCCAAGGATCACAATACCCGGGTATCGGTGGTGATATTTGTGAACACTATTCACAGGCTGCAGAAATTTATAACCGTGCCAGTGAAGTAGCTGGATTCGATATAAAAACGCTTTCTTTTTCAGATCCGGACAATCAAATTAACCTAACCCGTTATACCCAGCCGGTTTTATTGACTCATTCGGTCGCATGTTTGGCTGTGTTTAATTCCCTGACGGACAATAAAATCACTCCTGACTATGTGGCCGGTCACAGCCTGGGAGAATACAGCGCTTTGGTTGCAAGCGGCGCCTTATCGTTTGAAGCGGCTTTGGCAGCTGTGATTCGCCGCGGTGAATTGATGAGCGAGCTGGGCACCGGTGAGATGACGGCTTTTTCAGCTAGTCTGGAAGAGATTCAACCTCTGGCTGAAAAGTATTATTGCGGCATTGCAGGCTGCAACTTGCCAGATCAAACCGTTGTTGGTGGTAGTACTGATGATTTAAACCGATTAGAACATCAAATACAGGCCGATTTCCCCAGAAAACGCTTCGCCCGCTTAAAAACTGAAGGTGCATTTCATACTTATTACATGGTCACCGCAGCACAGCAATTCAGACAAAAGCTCGATGAAACTTCATTCAATACAGCAAACTGTCGAATACTGTCCAACTATACGGGCAGTTGGCATGACAGCGACGCGGAATCGATTAGAACTAAATTGTTTTACCAACTATTTAACCCGGTCTTATGGCATGAAAATCTGCTCTGTGCTCATGATACCGGCATTGACCGGATTATTGAATTTGGTGGCGGCATTGGCACTGGTGAAACGCCTGCTGAAAAACGTCCTAATCTTGAAGGTATTATAAAAAAGACCTTCCGCCGGGCTGAAATCAAGCCTGAGTACCATTCAGTTATTAATTGCGACACGTTGAAAAACACGGCTGACGCATTAATTTGAGATTGTCAAGCTTGACTTGAGGCAAATATCAGGTAGCTTAATCCCCTTAAAACTTTGATTGGATAATCACAATGCGACTTAAAGATAAAGTTGCCGTCGTCACAGGAGCGGCACGAGGAATAGGTCTAGCCATCGCCAAAGGATTCAGCCAAGAAGGCGCACACGTTGTGTTAGCTGACACCGAGGCAGAAACCGGAAAAGCGGCAGCAGGTGAACTGGATAATGCGTTATTTGTTGAAACCGATATCGGTTATGTTGACCAGGTTAATAATCTCACCAATGAAACCATGAAAAATTTCGGCAAGATTGACATCTGTGTTAATAATGCAGGTATCTTGCGGGTGGCCGATATACTCGACTATACCGAAGAAGATTTTGATGATGTGATTCGTACTAACTTAAAAGGTGCTTTTTTACTCAGTCAAGCCACGGCTAGAGAAATGGTTAAGAACGAGAGCGGGGGATCAATCATAAACATGTCTTCTGTCAATGCCAAAGTCTCGATCCCCAATGCAGTGGCCTACAATGTTTCTAAAGGGGGAATTAATCAACTTACAACAGGTATGGCTGTGGCCCTGGCACAACGAAATGTGCGTGTTAATGCAATTGGTCCCGGCACCATTATGACGGACATGCTCAGAGAAAATCTGATGGTCAACGAAGAGGTGCGCAAAACCATTTTATCGCGCACACCATTAGGCCGGGCAGGTGACGTTGAGGAAATCGCCAGTATCGCTATTTTTCTGGCCTCCGATGAATCTTCCTATATCACTGGCCAATGTATTTACGCTGATGGTGGTCGCCTCGGCCTGAACTATGTAGTACCTGTTGTTGAAGCCGACGACGAAGACAACGACGAAGACGAATAAAAAGGAAACACAATCATGACCCTCACCCTGGGCTTTCATGGTGCAGCCAGAACAGTAACCGGCTCGCGTTATCGATTAGATACTGGCGGCATGCGCACAGTTATCGATGCCGGATTATTCCAGGGCTATAAAAAGCTGCGCAAATTAAACTGGCGTAACGTACCGTTTGAGGCAGATACTGTGGATCAGGTCGTGTTAACTCACGCGCATATTGATCATATTGGTTTATTACCACGAATGGTAAAAAACGGCTTCCATGGTAATGTTTATACCACTGGCGCCTCGATTGAATTGGCACGATTATTATTAAAGGACTCTGCCAAAATCCATGAGGAAGATGCCGCCTATGCAAATAAAAAAGGTTATAGTCGACATCGCCCCGCCCTGCCCTTATACACCAGCGAAGATGCTGAACACGCCATTAGCCTGTTAAAGCCGGTTGAATATTATCAATGGCTTGAACTAAGCGATAACTTTAAAATCAGATGGCAACCGGCAGGACATATTCTTGGCGCGGCATCAATTGAAGCTCATTATCAAACAGCAGCGAAAAGTTGTCGGGTTTTATTCAGCGGCGATATTGGCCGTTATGATATGCCGCTACACATTGATCCTAAACCTCGTGCGGATTGTGATGTTCTGATTTGTGAATCAACTTACGGTAATCGTGAACATGACCGCTCAATATCTGTTGAAGATCAGCTATGCGAGGCTATAGAAGGCACAATAAAACTTAAAGGTACCGTTTTAATACCGGCGTTTGCTGTGGGCCGGACACAACAGCTTACCCTGATATTAAGGCGCTTGATGAACAGCGGTAAATTACCACAAGTACCGTTGCATCTGGACAGCCCGATGGCAGTTAGTGCAACTAAGATTTATGGTAATCATATGGATGAGCATCATTTGGACGAAGATGTGTTTGCCGACGGCCGTGAGCAGTTATTTCCCGATATGGTGACACTGCATAGGACCCGGGACGATTCCATAGCCCTGAATAATTTACGAGGCCCCCGCATTATTATTTCAGCCAGCGGCATGTTAACAGGTGGACGCGTGCTTCATCATCTTGCTCGCCTGGTTAAAAAATCCAAAAACACTATTATTATGGCTGGTTATCAGGCACCTGGTTCACGTGGCCGTGATTTGCTCGAAGGTAAACCCACCGTAAAGGTTCATGGCAGAGAAATCCCGGTTAAGGCTGAAATCAGAAGTTTAAGCGGTTTGTCGGCACATGCTGATCGCGGTGAGTTATTTAAGTGGCTTAAATCGAATAAAAACAAACCTGAAAAAGTTTATTTAACTCATGGTGAGCCTGAGTCTGCGTTTGCATTCGCCCGTGAAATTCAGCGTGAATTAGGCTGGAAAGCAGAAGTACCGAACTTAGACCACAAGGTGAAGTTGATTTCTTAGGTTAAACCCGGCACCTGCAATCAGAATCTATTTCAGTAGAGCCTTAGCTAGAAAAGCCGGTACACACCACATTAGACAGGCTATCATTCAGAAGCGATAACCGAAAAACCTCCTTTAAATCAGTTACTCGCTTTTGCCTGGTCTGAACAGCGCTCGACGATTTTGAAATAGGCTCTAAATAAATTCTGCTTTAGTCGGTTTTGAACTGGCGATTTCAATTGCTGATGAAAGATCGATTTCTTCATCAAACAGCGCTCGGCCAACAACAGCACCAGAAATATTAGGCAAGTTGCTCAATGTAGAAATATCGTCCAATGTGCGCGCAACGCCACTTGAAATTACAGGTATATCGAGCTCTGTGGCTATTTGCGTGGTCATTGCAAAGCTTGTCTCCGGCAAGTCATGGGCACTGTCTATATCCGTATAAATCACAGCCGCGACACCTGCCTTTTCTAAACTTTTGGCCAACTCAAGAGGTGTATATGCGGTAGGTCGTGTCCAGCCATCGACAACCACCTGGTCTGCCTTGGCATCAATACTGATAACGATTTGGTCAGGATAATATTTGCAGGCCTCACTGACAAAATGCGGATCATTCACTACAGCAGTGCCCAAAACAGCTCTGGATGCACCGTGATCCATCCACCATTGTAATGTATTCATGGTACGAATACCGCCGGCAACCTGAACCGGCACTCCTGCGTCGTCAATGATCTTGCAGATTTCATCCGCGTTATGTTTGCCACCCTGGGCTACACCATCTAAATCCACTATATGTAAAAAAGCTGCACCAGCATCTACGAACTTTTTTGCCGCATCAAAGGCAGATGTATTGTAGGCAACCGGCTGATCCATTTTGCCGCCCTTCAATTGCACCACTTTGCCATCTTGCAATTCAATTTTGGGATAGATAATCATGAGAAATCCTCCTGTCAGCTATCTATGATTTCAGTATATCATGAGCCAAATATCACTGGCACTTATCGATTGCTCTGATTATCAGTTATATCTGAAGCTCAGGACTGCATCCACAGCGACCTTGACTTTTTCAGGCTCGACACCAGGTTCAATACCATGCCCAAGATTGAATATATGACCAGGTTTATTATTATAGGCCTTAAGTATTTGTAGTGTTTCTTGTTCTATGCGCTCTGGCGTTCCATAAAGTGCTCCTGGATCAAGATTACCCTGTAAAGCCACTTGATCACCGACCCGTTCTACAGCGCTGCTGATATCACAGGTCCAATCCAGTCCCAGTCCGGCACAACCCGTATTAACCAGGTCTTCCAGCCAGGCCCCGCCACCTTTAGTAAACAATATTACCGGCACAGTCGGGCAGGATTTGGCTATTGCATGGACAATTTTTTGCATCGGTGCTAATGAAAATCGCTGATAACAGGCACGGGTAAGCACACCGCCCCAGGTATCAAATACCATCAACACATCTGCACCGGCTTCAACTTGAGCCTTTAAATATGCAATCACATTATCGGCAAGTAAATCTAACAATTTATCCGCTGCAGGCGGCTCAGAGTAGATCAATGATTTAGACCTTGAAAAGGTTCGTGAAGAACCGCCTTCAATCATATAGGTCGCCAGTGTCCAGGGGCTACCGGAAAATCCGATTAACGGGACAGTATTCGACAATGCAGCCTTAGTCGTTTGAACTGCCTGCATGACATAGCCCAGTGAATCATTCGGATCGATAACAGGCAACGATTCAATATCCCTAACCGTCTCTATTCGCTTAGCGAATTGTGGTCCATGATTTTCCGCAAAACTTAAGCCCAAACCCATCGCGTCCGGAATAGTCAGAATATCGGAAAATAAAATGGCCGAATCCAGATTGAAGCGTTCAATCGGCTGCATCGCAACCTCACAACAAAGCTCGGGGGTTCTACATAAAGACATAAAATCACCGGCCTGTTTGCGTACCCGTAGATATTCAGGTAAGTAACGACCCGCCTGGCGCATCAACCATACCGGAGGGCGATCCAGCCTCTCACGCCTCAAGGCTCGCAACAATCTGTCATTTTTTAACATTGGTCTCAACCGTGTGCTTGGGCTATCTCGGCCTGGATTTGATCCACCATAGCTTTAGGAGACTCTGCATTTTTTATAGGTCTGCCAACCACAATATAATCTGCACCGTTGACAAAGGCCTGACTGACGGTCACAGCACGTTTTTGATCATCATCGTTATCCACCGGTCTGATCCCGGGAGTTACAACCAGCAGTTTGCTATCCACTTGTTCCCTTAATATTTCTGCTTCGTGGCCAGATGCCACCACGCCATCACAACCAACCTGAAGGGCGCGTCTGGCCCTGGAAACAACTAAATCTTGTACGTCACATTGAAAGCCCAAATCGTCCAAATCACCTCGATCAAGACTGGTCAAAGCGGTCACTGCCAGGATGTTTACATCTTGTTTGGCTGCGGCTGCAGCTTTCATCATGCCATCATTACCATGGACAGTGGCAAAAAAAACATTCCTGCCGTTAAGCTGACTGACCGCTCTCGCCACCGTTTGCGGAATATCGAAAAACTTAAGATCAGTAAATATTTTCTTATCCTGATCACTTAACCAGTCAAGCAAATCAAAAAATTGACCGGTCATAAATAATTCCAGACCAATTTTGTAAAAATGACCGCTGTCGGAAATTTCGCTGACTAGAGCTTTAGCTTGTTCAATATCCGGGACATCCAGCGCAATGATTAACCGTTCATGGTTAGGTATTTCTTTTTTCATACTCATATTTCGGCATCGTATTCTACATGAGTGTTACGACTGTTTAATAGCCGTTTGTACAAAAAATAAAAGCACCGAATCGGTGCTTTTATTGCAAACATACTGTGTGTTTTACTGATTGACTTCAATCAACTTTGGGCTCCAGAAAATTCGATTGTCGCCTTTGCTGGCGTTTTTGATTTGTTTACCAGACCATTCTTTTTTCTGGGTGCTATAACCGTCTTTCATGACCTGGATAACGAATGAATGCTCATTATCCAGATATTTGCTGCTGAACTGGCGCTGTGTTGTCAACGGCGTATTACCTAGCCAGACCCAATCTGTCTGAACGTTGCCCTCACCTTTACGCTTGAGCATGACCTGTGCACCTAACGGGTCAGATTGAACGGTAAACGGTACAGTTCGAGTCGAGGAACAGGCACTTAATAAGGCGACACAGGCACCTGCGACTACGATCTTGGTCAAATTACTCGAGAGCATTAGTTGAGTCCTCACTGGTTGAGTTGGAGTTTGAATTTTTAGAATCTAGAATCACTTCTACGAACTGCGGATCATTAACTGCACTTTTGCGAGTGCGGTGTTTTAAGGTTAACCAAAATGATGTGGCTTTATCTTTATAGCCTTCCTTATCTAATTGAATATTAACGAATTTACGCTTACCTTCGTCACGCCAAACCTGCTTTAATGGCGTCACACCCAGGATGGTACCATCATCCATGTTAATCACTTCGGCTCCTGGTGGGTTACTGACAATGTATGCCGAACCATATTTGTTACCAACACAACCTGTCAGTAGTGAAAACACCAGCATCGCTGCTGTCGTCGCAAAAAATTTTTTCACTCGTTCATCTCCAGTTCATTCTGTAAAAATTTAATTAAATCAACGCGTTATAATCGCAGGCAATTGTACTAAAAAAGATCACTATAGATCAACTTAATAATCCTAAGATAATGCTTCAGTAATTATTTTATCAAGCAATTGCGGTGAATAATCAGCACTGACGTATGCATCACCAATCGCACGCAATAAAATCAAACGCACTTGCGCGTCTATGGTTTTTTTATCATGTAACATTAATGCCTTCATTTGAGCCGCACTCATGGATGCAGGTGGATGAATAGGCAGTGCAAAAGCCTGGAATAAATTTTTAATACGATCGAGGTTTTGTTCGGTTAATGCACCCATGGCTGCAGATAAATTCGACGCCATCACCATGCCTGCACTGATCGCTTCACCGTGCAACCAGCCCTGATACCCAACCGCAGCTTCTATAGCGTGACCGAAGGTATGTCCATAGTTCAGGATAGCCCGCAGTCCGCTTTCTTTTTCATCTTGTGAGACAACATCCGCTTTAATCTCGCAGGAGCGCGCAACAATATGTGCTAATTTCTGTTTATCAAGCGATTTAATGGAGTCAGTATTAGCCTCCAACCAATCGAAAAAATCAGCATCACTGATTAATCCATATTTAATCACTTCAGCCATACCAGCAGAAAACTCACGCTGTGATAATGAGAATAAACTATCGATATCAGCGACCACACATGATGGTTGGTAAAAAGCCCCGATTAGATTCTTCCCCTGGCTGTGGTTAACACCGGTTTTGCCGCCAACAGAAGAATCAACCTGTGCCAGCAATGTGGTCGGTATCTGAATAAAATTAATCCCGCGCAGGCAACTGGCTGCTGCATATCCGGCTAAATCACCGATAACTCCACCGCCCAAAGCAATTACTGTGGATTTACGATCAACATTTTGCTCCAGCAAATGGTCAACAACCCGATTAAAACTGTCCATGTTTTTGTACTGCTCACCATCTTCAATTAGAACAATGCTGACCTGATAATCCGTCAATTGGGATTGCAGACGATCAAGATACAAGTCGGCGACGGTTTGATTGGAAACGATACAAACCTTTTGACCGGATATATAAGGTTTCAGCAACCCGGCCTGTTGCAACAGCCCCTGCCCAATAAAAATCGGGTAAGAACGTTCATCCAGTTGAACGGTTATTTCTTTCATATTTACCAATTTCTCTAATCAATTTGCCGGCCATGCGTTTGGGCGAACCCCGCTTGGTTCGCACAATCAAATCTGCCGTTCTTCTATACAATGGCTCACGTTCCCTAACTAATGCCTCAAATTTAGCGCGCCGGTCAACGCCTTCCAATAAAGGCCTGTTTTTACTAAAGCGAGTCCGTTCTAACAACAAATCGACAGGTGCCTGCAAATAGATCACAACACCTGTTGTATTCATGATTTTGCGGTTCTGTTGATTCAACACAATACCTCCACCAGTCGCAATGACAGCATTGTCAATCTCGGACAACTGCTTAAGCACACCGGTTTCACGAACCCTAAAACCCTGCTCACCTTCGATCTCAAAAATCCAGGGAATGTCGGCACCGGTCTGCTTTTGCAGTTCTATGTCAGTGTCTAAAAACTGATAGCGTAATTGCTTGGCTAACCATTTGCCGATTGTTGATTTCCCAACACCCATCAATCCGGTCAGGTAAATTCTATTTGCATTAATGTCTGTTGACATTCACTTATGTTATCAACGTTTATCTCTGGCGCATTGTACAGATTTGTAGGAGCAGTGAGAATCAAATACTCAAAATAATGTATCCCGAATATTAATGGTTGAATGACATTGAACTGAGCTGTTACAGGTTTTTGAGGTGTTAATCACAACAGACTCAGGACGGATTTGAGTTATTCGGATTTTAGACCCTGGAATGGTTTGTCCCTGCCGCAATTGATAAACCTGCTGGCCGACTTTAACCCAGGCTGAGCTTTGTTCCCCCATAACCAACGTTCCGACCAACTCTAGTCTAATCAAATCCGGGCTCTCAATTGATGGTTTGATTTGTTTGAATTGAGATTTATCAAGCCTGGGCTGCGAGAATATTTTAGTCAAATCAATACTGTCGTTGAGCATGATTGACTTGAGCATCACATTGTTTTCCTTAAGATTTATATTCTCGGCTAATGCCAGCTGTGCACCTGACGATAACAAGTTCAAAACCGTCAGTAAACCAACTAAATTTTGCTGATTAACCCGATGTTTCATCCAGCAACTCAAAATAGTATCTAACGGCAAGGTTAAGATCAAAACTGCTTACCTGTTTAGAAATTTCCAGTCGTTCCCAAACGGCAAATTCAACCTGATTTATCAACAACGTTAAAAAACGACTTATTTTATCTAAATCACTTTTTGTGGTGATCTTAACTAAATAATACTGCCCAAACTCATCGGCAAGCGCTGCGGAGATTTGAACCTCTTGCGGTTTAACATCCACGCTTAAAGCTGTTTTTAACAAGTTTTGCTCCGGAGCATTTCGATTGAAATTTTTTGTTATTTGATTGAGCTTCTGCAGCGCTTGATTTTGCTGAGAAAATAGTTTTGTTTCATTAAAAATATCGTTACGCTGCACGCTATAGCTTTGGATTTGATTTTTAAACTCAAGTAACTGACTATCCTGTTGTTGGATTTGAACAAGCTGGCCAGCGAATAAATTCTGATAGAAAAAATACCCTATAAGAACTGTGACACTGATTAACAGGCCAATACGCCAAACTAAGGGAGCACAAACAAGCTGATCAATCGCCTTTTTCATTACAAAAAGTTGCCTCTAGTTCGAATAGTATTTGCTCAGATAAATCCCGACTGTCATCAGGGATAAATCTGACCTGACAAAAATTAAATTGATTACGAAGCTTATTGAGCAACGACAAGGCTGAAACTGGCGACGAATCAACCGCTTTCAGTTTAAAAATATGTTGATTTATCAACAGATGGTTGATATCAAATACCAGCTTTTGTTTTTGTAAAAACAGCAGCAAATCCGGAATGGCTCTTCTACTGTCGACAAAATGATTAACTCGCTCTATTGTGGTTTGTTGGCGCTGGTATGACTGCTTACGAATCTGGAAATCCTGCATTTCGTCGATGAGCTGTTGATTCTCGAATTTTAGTTTGTCCATTTCTACAAGCTTATCCTGCACTATCCGCCCATGATGAAACCCAACCGCAACACACGCCACTAATGACAGACATATCACCACCATGACCTGTATGAAAAACTGCAACCGCCGTTGTTTTAACTTGTACTCACGCCATGGCAACAGATTGATATAAATCATATTGCTCTTTCATCCAGTTTATAGTTTGTAATTGCATATCCCTATCAGCGCAAATTGACTCACAACGAAGTGACTGATTGTTGTGATATTTACCGTGCAGATGCAACTCGTTTACTTCGATACCGACAGTGATAATATGCCGTGTCTTGATCTGGTTTAGATATGTATTTATTTCGCTATGAATAACTGTATCAAACTCTGTTTGATCAACATGTATCTGATGCAGACCAGCCAGCTTGTGGTTTTTCAACTCAGCGATGAAAACAGTACGATTCAGATTACAAATAAGATGACTGCTTTCAGTTTCTATCTGACCATCAGCGAGCAATCGATTGATGATAACCAGCAACTGGGGAATCACCAAAGCAACCACAAAACCGTGGTTCTCAAATTCTCTGAGCAGGGTTGTTAGCGTGTCTTTTCTGGCTTCAAACATAGCCAGGACAACACTATCGCTTGATTGCTTCAAAATAAAATAATCGTAATAGGTCTGTACACCTGAATCTGCTTGTCGCTGAGATTGTTGCAGGGCCAGAAACTCACAAATTTCGTTGCCGGACATATTTGCCGGCAACGTTTGTTGTGAATAAAGCAACAAATCCTCTGCCACTATGACAACCAGTTCAAGCCGTGCCCCAGACGTAACGACCTTTGTGATTTCATTTAATAAACTTGCCGGGAGATTCTCGAAGTCGTCGTAATTCGATTTCAAACTGATATGATTTTCGCCATTCTGGCATAAATTCAATAACAGCCGGTCACGACAAATATAGAGGATAGCTGGGGGAGCAGCTTTATTAAACAGATTTGTTTTCACTTCAGACTTCCTTGTCCTTTATAATCGAGCTGTTAGAACACTATAGCTTATGCAAATAATAAATCAACCCCGAATAAAAGTGCTGTCGAAGCAATCATGAAACATCTGTTGTACGCATTATTAAAAGTTACTTCTGCTATAGGCGGAGTGCTCAGCATAGGTATTATTATTGCAGTATTTGTTGCATTTTTAATTTTACCGCAGATGCCCAAACTTGAAGAAAATGCAGATTTTGAGCTTCAGGTTCCATTTAGTGTCTATACACAGGACGGCAAGTTAATTGGCGAATATGGCAAGGAACGTCGCATTCCGCTTAGTTTCTCAGATACACCTCAGCTATTAGTAGACGCTATTCTGGCCGCGGAAGACGACGGCTTTTTTGAGCATCCCGGTATTGATATTAAAGGCATCATCCGAGCGCTGCTCGCAAACATTCAATCAGGACAAACTGCCCAGGGCGCCAGCACCATCACAATGCAGGTGGCGCGTAACTTTTTCTTAAGTTCTGAAAAAACTTATTCGCGAAAACTCAATGAATTATTTCTGGCGCTTCAGCTCGAACGTCAATACAGCAAAGAGCAAATTCTCGAACTTTATCTAAACAAAATTTTCCTCGGCCATCGCGCTTACGGTTTTGCAGCTGCAGCCAAAGTCTATTATGACAAAACTGTCGATGAGCTTGACCTCGCTCAAATTGCAATGCTGGCTGGGTTACCAAAGGCTCCTTCGCAATCAAATCCGGTGACTAATCCAGAGCGTGCCGTAAAGCGACGTAATTATGTACTGGGCCGCATGAAACAATTGGGGTTCATTACCGAGCAAGAATTTGAATCTGCCAAAAACCAGGCACTAACCGCTGAAAAATATGCGCCGGATATCGAATTTGACGCGCCCTACATGGCGGAAATGGTCAGGCAACATTTATATGAACAATATGGTGAGGACATTTACGGCACCGGTTACAAAGTCTACACCACCCTTGATAGCAACTTGCAAACAGCCTCCGACCAATCACTACGCAAAGGGTTAATACGCTATGACCGTCGCCATGGTTTTCGTAAAACTGAAAAAAGCACAGACCCCTTAAACCCGTATGGTCATTTGCAGGTTGCCACTGTTAAATCATTGGCCGACAAGACAGCAACCATTGAATTGGCAAATGATGAACAGGTCGAATTAAACTGGGAAGAATTAGCCTGGTCCAGGGTGAAATCCGAGCAAGGAAGCAAAAAACCCAGTTCCGCAAAAGATCTGATCAGCGCTGGCCAACAGATTTATATTGAATCGACTGAGGAAAACTGGCGACTGGCTCAAATTCCACAAATTGCTGGCGCAATGATCACCCTGGATCCCAAAACCGGGGCTATCAAAGCGCTGACAGGCGGATTCGATTTTAACTTGAGTAAATTTAATCGCGCAGTACAAGCCAAACGCCAGGCCGGTTCGAATATTAAACCGTTTATCTACTCCGCCGCGTTGGAAAAAGGTTACCGATCTCTATCTAAGGTCAGTGCCGAACCATTGGCCATTAAAGATGACTCGCTGGATGAAGGCGTTTGGTTGCCCGGCAACTATAGTGGTAAATTTTATGGCTATACAACCCTGCGTGAAGCCCTGAGCAAATCTCTTAACCTGGTTTCGGTAAGATTGCTGAACTCAATCGGCATACAGTTCGGTATTGAACATTTAGGCAAATTTAATTTTGATACAAAAACATTACCCAGAGGCTTATCTCTGGCGCTTGGCAGTGCAGATGTCACACCTATTCAAATGGTTTCATCTTATGCTGTGTTTGCAAACGGTGGCTATCGTGTTGAACCATACTTTATTGAACGGATTGTTGACCGCGACGGCAACCCTGTAGCCACTTCACCATCGACCTCTACTTGCCCTTACTGCCCGGCTTATTCTAATCAAGATACATCTTATGCTGTTCAAACATCAGTAACTAAAAAGCCTACTAAACTCACCCTATCTCCTGCTAATGCCTATGTCATGACTGACATGCTGCAGGAAGTTGTTCGTAGCGGCACAGCTATAGAAGCGAAAAAACGACTTGGCCGTAGTGATATTGGCGGCAAAACCGGCACCACTAATGATTTTAAAGATGCCTGGTTTAGTGGTTTCAATCATAATCTGGTCACCAGTGTATGGGTGGGTTTTGATCAACCGCGCACCTTGGGCAAGCGGGAATCAGCGACTCGTGTGGCACTGCCTATCTGGATAGATTTCATGGAAATAGCGCTTAAAGATATGCCAGAAACAAGCATCGCCAGACCCGACAATATTCGAGCAACAGACAATGAGTTTTACATTGTTAGCAATCGACCAGAGTATAAAGACAAAGCCTTTGTTCTGGACACTATCCAAACCGAGACTGAACAAAAAGCAGAGGGCTTGTTTTAATGAATACTCATCCCGTCAGCAAAGTAAAGTTCAGCGCAAAGACCCCTGCTAAAAAGAAAAAAAAGCGAACGAAGTCGAATTCAACACCGAACAGCTTCGAGTTCCAGCGTCAGCAGATTTGTGAGCTTGCAGCACGCATTATTCACGAGGATGGCATTCGCGATTACCACAAAGCCAAATTACGCGCCTGTGAGTCTTTACATCTTAAATCAAATACATTCTTGCCCACCAATGAGGAAATTGAATTCGCGTTACAAAAGCGACTGCAACTATTTGAGCCAAGCACTTGCGGGCAGTCTAATAACGCCCAAATGGGCAGTGCGATAGATATGTTGGAAATCTTATCGGATTTTCAGCCACGGGTGACCGGCAATTTAATTAACGGCATCGCTTTAGAAAAGTTACCCATAGAAATACACGTGTTTAGCAAAAGCGTTGAACTTGTCACGGACGAACTAAACTGGCGTGGTATTTCCAATTTTGTGATCGAAAAGCGCTATCGATATAGTAATAACAAATATGCCAATGTCCCGCTGATTATTTGTCAGCTGGATCAGCGGGATATCGAAATCAGTGTATTCAATGAACGAGAATTACACCGCTCTCCGATTTGTCCGACGAATGGAAAAATTTACAAGCGCCTGTCGTTAAAGCAATTGGGGCTCGCCGCCTCGATTTAACTTGCCCCGTGCTTTATGCCGGGACAAATTAATGAGGTAGTAGCTTCACACGGAGACCCCGCAATAAATGCGGGACAAAGCGTTTATCAAACTTTATCCGACAATTTGCCGGCTAGCTGAACTGCCATTTCACCAAGTAGTTCACTCATAGTGCTTACAATTAGACCAGGATCGTTGCTAATACCTGAGCGCTCCAGCTTTATATAGCTGGCATCAAGCTGTTTACCTTTGGCATTGACGATTGTACTTTGCGCGATTAATACCACTTTACCCTCGCTCAGGTAACCAAACTTTTCGATAGTCACAGAGAGTTGGTAATCTGGCCGATTCGATTGGCGATAAGGGAAATCAATCAATTGTTGATTTGGCAGCAACTGTGATAAATCTGCACGTAAAGTTTTTCTGAGATTTTCGTTTAACGGCTCAGCCCAGCGATGATTGTCAGAATAATTAAGTCTGTTCTGGCTCTCATGAGTGACGATACCCTCCCGATCAAGATGTACAGGCACTTCTATAGGGCCGACGGCCAGTTTAAAAGATTTTAGGTTTAAGGCTTGTGAAACTAACTCACTTGAACTGAGTAAATAATAATCCGGACCCTTCGTGGGCTGACTGGCGCAAGATGAAAGCACTACTAACAATAACAACGCTCGGATTATATTGCTGAGGCTTATTTTCATTATCGTTCTCCCTGACTGTTCTTTCCAAATATAACTGAACTTGGATTTTCCTCTATGGTTTCAACCAGTGTACGCACCGAACGGGCCGCTTCCTGGATTTCCTTGAATAAAACATTAAGCTCATAGCGGGTAATCGAATCCTCATCCAGACCTTGCATGAGCTGCCTGGCGTCTGCAAGTGTTCGATCTACACCGTCCAGCACAGCAACAATTTTATTATCCGTATTGTCGAATAATTTGCGTAAATCGGTCACTGTATCATTAATATTGTTAACGATTTGTTCGATTTCAAGTTTATTAACTTTTTCCAGAATTTCATTAAAGTTCTGAGTGATTTGACCCAGATCTGTTGAGATTGTCGGAATTTCAGGGTATCCATTGAACATTTTGGCTTTAACAGGTTCAGCATCCTCTATGATATCCAGTGCTACAAATAACTGGCCAGTCAATAAATTACCGCTTTGCAATTTTGCCCGAAAGCCATCATCAATAAATTCTTGAAATTGCTGCATTTCCTCACTGAAACTTAATGATTCATTTCCTACTGGCCGCCCTACTCTTTCAGGCTCTACTTCAATCAATACCGGGATAAATATTTGATCGGCTTGTTCATCGTATTGCGCATCAATGCTGACTACCTGACCCACTGGTATGCCCCTATAATCGACCGGTGCCCCAACGCTTAAACCCCGAATAGATTGGTTAAAGTTTAAGATAAAGAATTCTTTATCCGAATAAATTCTTTGCCCTACTTCGCGCTGGTTTCGATGCAAGCGGAAAATTTTGTCGGCTGCATCAAAAGGTAGATCCGTATTCACGGCTGGAGAATCGAATGCAATTCCGCCAGAAATCAGGCTTTCAATCGATTGCATCTGAATTGATATTCCATTAGCACTCAGTTCGGCCGAAATTCCGCTAACATTCCAAAAACTGGAGTTTGAGTTCAAAAGTTCATCATATGGAGCCTTAACAAATGCTTTTATTTGCACACTGGAAAAATCTTCAGACAACTCAACGCTATCAATTTCACCAACATTAAATTGTTTATAGTAAATTGGACTACCGGTATTTAACGAGCCCGGCTCATCCGCAATCAGTGAAATATTAGTACCGGCGATACTGTGGTCACGTGGTGGTGGGTTTTCCAAGCCAACAAAACTCGATGCTTGTCTGCCATCCTGGCTGGAATCAATTGCAATGTATGCACCTGACAACAAGGTTCCCAAACCTGAAATACCAGCAATGCCGACTCGCGGCCTGACCACCCAAAACTTGGTATTTTCATTCAAATAGGGTGTTGTTTCTTTATCCATTCGTGCGGAAACAATGACGCCGGACAGATCTTTTTTTAAATCTATTGTTTCAACGATTCCCAGTTGTACATCCTTATATTTGATTTTGGTTTTACCGGCTTCAAGCCCGGCCGCTGTTTCAAATAAAATGGTAATTAGAGGCCCTTGCTCTTGTTTATTTTTATAAACCAACCACACCCCCAATACCAATGCCAGTATTGGGATAAACCATACCATTGAGATACTTTTTGATTTCTTCACCACTGCTTGTGCGTGATTTTGTTCATTCATGATTCGTCATCCCAGATTAATCGCGGATCAAATTGCATTGCAGCAAGCATGGTTAACACCACAACGCCGGTAAATGCCATTATTCCCAGGCCTGGAATAATCTTAATAAAGATACCGATGTGCACCAATGCAACTAATATCGCGACCACAAATACATCAATCATCGACCAACGACCGACAAACTCAACTATCCGATAAAGACGGGTCAGTTGTACAGGATTGCTTTTGTGTTTGCGTTGTGTCGATATCAACAAATAAGCTAAACCAATAATCTTGAGAATGGGCACAGCCACACTAGCGGTAAAAATAACCAGAGCAATTGGCCAGGAGCCACTCTGGAAAAAATGAACCACACTCCCCATTAAAGTGCTGGCCTGCACCTGACCCAGCGCATAAACCGTTGTAACAGGATAAATCATAGCTGGAATATAAAGCATGGCAGCAGTAATCAACAACGCCCAGGAACGTTGAACCGAGCTGACTTTACGTAAATGCAAGGGAGCCAGACACCGGGGACATTCATGTTCAGTGACGGGCGAAAGTTGACTGCAAATATGGCAGCTGACCAGACCCAATTGTTTTGCTGTTGTCATGCTTATGCTCTGGTGTCCAGTTGATCCCACAGTCGATGCCTGTCAACGCTAACATTAGAGGCAATGATGATCACCACCAAAACCACAAATGCCCAAAACGAAATACCTAACAGAACTTTGGCCAAATCGCCTAATTTGACAAACGTTACCAAGATTCCAATTAAAAAAACCTCCACCATATTCCACGGTGCAATCCACTCAACAAAATAATACGTCCACTTAGAATAGGGCGGTACCTGATTGATTTTCAGCGGTATCAACACCAGCAACATGCCTACTATTCTTACCGCAGGTACTATTAGTAATACCACACAAACAACCACGCTCATCATTTTCATGTCTTGCTGATATAAGGCAGTAACAGATTGCAGTAAATTGATTTCAACAACAATCCCTTTTGCCTCAATTCCCAGAAATGGTAAAGAAATAGCGATCAAATAAAGAATGAAAGCAGCAAAATTTAATGCCAAAGAGCGATTAACCATGTCGATTTTTTCACTATAAAGGGTTGCCCCGCAACGCTGACATAAAGCTGTCTCGCCCTCCTCAAGGGTTTTACGTTCATGTATCAAGTCACACTCATGACAGGCAATTAAATTATCAAAATTCATAAGTTGAGTTTATCAATCTCTTGGCAACAGGTACATCACTACAAAGTTGACTATAAATTAATTTGATAACATTTATTAAATTAATCTATAATTTACTTTAAAAATACCTTTTAAAGTATTAATATACAATGTCTTTATTAAGCTATTATTCATCTATGGTAGATGACAATTAATTCTTTTATATAAATATTGATAAGCAGTAACTAACTCTAATATCAGGAGCAAACAATGAAATCCCTCTCCCCTACCCTATTCGCAATTGCTGCAGCAATGCTGATTTCAACTACGGTAAACGCTCAGAATACGTTTGAACTACAAGATAATACCGCCGAGGATGATTCAGGATTTTACATCGCATTAGGAGTAAGCCGCATTAGCGCCGAGGCATCAGCAGAATTTAACAATGCCGAATTAGACTTTGATGATAGTGATAATGCTTATAATTTCAGGGCCGGAATCATGTTCACTAACTGGATCGGTATTGAGGCTGCCTACTATGATTTCGGTGAGTTTGAAGACTCTTTGGAAGATGCTGTAGCCGAATTAGGGGTAGATAATGTTGACGTTGATCTTGATTTAAAAGCATATGGATTGTCGTTGGTCGGCAATATTCCCTTACCCTATGTCGATCTTTACATAAAAGGTGGCGCAGTTAAACTCGATGGAGAAGCCACTGCCAGCGCTTTTGGATTATCAATCAGTGATGAGACTGATAGCACAGAACCCTTTGCAGCTGTAGGTGCAGAGCTGGATTTCGGCACGGTAAACTTGTTTGCAGAATACTCACGTATTCTGGACAATGACGACGTTGAAGTTGATTTTGCTACCGCCGGCGTAAAACTCGAATTTTAATTATTTGTCCCTCCTTTTTTAAAAAGCGCCCCATGGGCGCTTTTTTATTTAATCATTTTATTACGCCCTGCAATAACAGCATGGCTGTAATTTCGATTATTAGTTCTACATTATTGTATTAACTAGCTCTATCATAAATTATACTGAAGGATTAAATCGCCTCCATTATTAATAATCATAAAACTTATTTGTTAATATTAAAAATCAGTTATAAAGCTTGCGCTGGCGGGTTGGTTCGGGTTTACTCATATACTGGGAAAATACACTAACTACCACGGTCAGCAATACCGTAGATATATTTTGAATTAAGAGAGTTTTCAAATTACTTCTAAATTGTTGAATTGCTATTCACACTGCAGATAAAGGGATAGCGTGTGTTATAAAAATTTAACCGGAGGATATGATGTGACTTTATTGCGCCATTTGTTTTTTATTTTATTAATTCAGTTACCGCTGGTTGCAGCAGCTACCACTAATATCGCAATTCTGGTGGACGGCAAATCACAATATTATGACGCTATTATCGAGCTTTATGAGCGAGAAATCACCGAATTGACCGAAGGTGAATTTGACATCAAGTTCAGCATTCATATTCCTAAAAATGGCGGCTGGACTTACACTAATATTCAAAACAAATACTATGGCCTGCAAAACAATGAGAATGTCGACATAGTATTAACGCTGGGATTGGTTGCAAGCCTGGTGGCCAGCTATGACCCGGCGCCGCAGAAACCCACCTTTGCACCCTATGTTATTGATGCCGACTTTCCCGGTTTGCCGCGTGAGGGCCTGGCTTCCGGTGTTACTAATCTCAACTACCTGGCTGAAGAAATAGCGCTACAGAGTGATTTGGAAGAATTCCAGTCGATGACAGGCTTCACTCACATGGTTATTCTGCTGGATGAATCAATTTTTAAAGCAATCAAACATCTGCCGCTAAGAGTTCAGGAGCTAACTCAGCAACTGGGGGCTAAAGCCAGTTTCGTGCTACAAAATCGAGTTAATCAAAATTTATTAAACACACTACCTGAAGACACAGATGCCGTTATCGTCACTGCTTTACCGCGGCTGGATGAGTCGAATTTACAAGCGCTTATCGACGGGTTGAATGAACGTAAGATTCCCAGTTACTCTGTGGTCAGGCCGGAATTGGTGCACCAGGGTGTATTAATGGCAACCCAGGCAGAAGATGATGATCAGCGTCGTGCACGGCGAATGGCTTTAAATATCCAGGCAACCCTGCTAGGCGATGAACCCGCTTATTTTCCAGTGTTGTTTACACCACAGGAAAAACTGGTAATTAACATGGAAACGGCCAGGCAAATAGATTTTTACCCGCGTTTTGATATTTTGTCTCAGGCAACCCTTTTGAATGAACAGCCCATTGGCGAGGATCCACCGCTAAGTTTGCAGGATGTGGCTCACGAAGCGATCAGGGCCAACTTAAGCATTGTTGCCAGTCGGCTTGGTGTACTGGCAGGTGAACAAGATGTACAAATAACTCGATCCGCCCTATTTCCACAACTTTCTATCGGTGCTGCCAGCTCTAGACGTGATGACGGCAGTTTAACGGTACAAAGCGGTGGTGCAGCAGAAGGCAACACCTCCGGGCAGCTAACACTAAGCCAGGTTCTTTATTCAGAAGCAACTCGTTCAGCCTATGATATTCAAAAACTGCAGCAACTAAATTTACAAGCCCAACACCGTGCGCTGGAACTGGATATAGTCGAGCAGGCAACCGTCGCTTTTCTGAATGTCTTGCGGGCTCAGACACAAGTCAAAATCAATCAGAATCAGCTCAATTTATCACTGGTGAATTTGAGTCTGGCGAAAAACCGTCAACAAGTTGGCAGTGCTAATGCCGCTGATGTTTACCGCTTTCAATCCCAAATCGCCACTGATCGACAGACATTGCTGCAATCTCAGGCAAATCTACGTCAGGCCAATGAAGCACTGAATAATTTATTACATCGACCGATCGGTGTGATATTCAAAACCATACCCGCGACTCTGGAGCACGATGAAGTCCTGTTCAATGGCAGTGACCTGGAACAGTTGATCGAAAATGAGCGGGATTTGCTACTTTTTCAGGATTTGTACATTAAATTGGGACAACAAATGTCTCCCGAAGTCACACAACAGGACGCATTGATTGCCGCATCTGAAAGGCAACTCAAAGCTTCCCGACGTTCCTATTACGTACCGGATATAACTCTGCAGGGTAATACATCAAGAGTGTTTGATGAATCAGGTCGCCAGGCCGGCACCTCACTGGAAGATGAAAACGACTGGGAAATCAGTTTAAATTTATCATTACCGTTATACCAGGGCGGTCAGCGCAAAGCCAATGTGCTTAAAGCCGATTACCAGTTAAACCAGAATAAGATTTTACGGGAGCAAGCGCTACGTCAAGTCGAGCAAAATGTACGGCAGTACTTCCATGAGATTAATGCCAGCTATCCATCTATTGAGCTTTCTGAGCTTGCAGCCAGCAGTGCCAGACAAAACTATGATCTGATCCAGGACAACTATAGCCAGGGAATTGTCAGCATAGCCGATTTGATTGATGCACAAAACGCCTCGCTGACAGCTGAGCAGAATTCAGCCAATGCTGTCTATGATTTTTTGATTGATTTAATGAACTTACAACGCAGTATCGGTGCATTCGATTACTTTCTTGATGAACCGTCACGACAAGCACGCATCGATTTAATTAAGAATTACGTGGAATCTGGAGGACAACAATGATACAGGCTAATAAATATTTTGTGCTTTTGCTTACTACTTTGAGCTTTACAGCGTTAACTGCTTGTGAGCAGGAACAACAGAGCATCGAAATACCATTAAGACCGGTAAAAAGTATCACGGTTTCTGCAGCGGCAGTTGATCGGGAACGTGATTTTTCCGGGACATCCAAATCTTCCCAAGAAGCTCGATTAAGCTTCAAAGTCGCAGGCAGCATAAAATTCCGCTCAGTTAGTGTAGGCGATACTATTAAACCTGGTGATGTTATTGCCGAACTGGATGCCACCCCCTTCGAATTGCAGGCCCAGCAAGCACGGGCAAACCTGGCCAGCTCAGAAGCTGCAAAACGCAATGCCGATGCCAATTATCAACGTCTGCGTAACCTTTATGAAAACAACAATGCCTCACGTAATGAACTGGACTCAGCACGGGCAAATGCCGAATCCACTGAGGCTCAGGTCAAAGCCAATCAAAAAGCACTGGAAATCGCTGAATTAAATGTCGAATATACTAGGCTCATTGCCAATAACGACTGCTTGATAGCCTCTATAAGTGTCGAAGTTAATGAAAACGTCAATGCAGGACAAGAAATTGTAAGAGCAAATTGTGGATCGACACTGGAAGTTGAAATAGCCGTACCTGAAAGCCTGATTAGCGGTATTGTTCAGGATGCACCCGCCGAAATCTCATTTACATCTATACCAGACCAAACGTTCACCGGCATAGTCACCGAAGTAGCTGTTGCTGCCACAGGTGGCGGCAATACCTTTCCGGTTACCGTCAGGATAGATAATGAACACCCGGAATTACGCTCAGGTCTGGCAGCAAATATCCGCATCGACACACAAGCAACGGCTGACGAAAACACTAATTTAATCATTGTGCCCGCCCATGCAGTTATCCAGGACAATGATGGACGCCATGTATTTTTACTGGAGCCCGGTGATGATCAAGGCGTAGGCATTGTACGCCGCAAAACCGTGGAAATAGGTGAACTCACCTCAGCCGGGCTTGAAATTAAAGAAGGCCTTAATGACGGTGATCAGTTGATTGTTGCCGGCCTGACTGCCGTCAATGATGGCATGAAAGTAAAAATTTAATCGCAAACTTAAGGATCAAAACATGAATTTAACCGGGTTTGCGATTCGCAACAATACCACCATTATCGTTTTAACGGTGTTGATGGCTGCATATGGTGTCATCACCTATTTCCAATTGCCTAAGCAACAGGACCCCGGTTTTACCATCCGTGCCGCCGTGGTCATTACCCAACTTCCAGGAGCCAGTCCGGCCCGCGTTGAGCAACTTGTTACCGACAAAATCGAAAAAGCGATTCAGGAAATTCCTGAACTGGATTTTGTTACCAGTGAATCAACCCAGGGGGTTTCGTTTGTAACAGCTAATTTCCAGGAAAAATATAAAGACATGCGCCCGATTTTTGACAAACTCAGGCGCAAAATCGATGATATTAGTGATTTGCCGGAAGGCATCCGCGGACCAACAGTCAACGATGAATACGGTGATGTTTACGGTATTGTTTACACCCTGACAGGTGAAGGATTCAATTATCGTGAACTTAATAATATTGCCGATGAAATCAGGGATGAACTGCTAAAAGTCGACGATGTTGCAAAAATACAGATTTTGGGCAAACTGGATGAAGCGATTTATGTTGAATACAATAATGCCCGCTTAAAAGAGCTCGGTTTGTCACCCTCCGGGCTGGCTGGAATTTTACAATCACTTAATATTTTACAATCAGGCGGGGATATTCTAACCGGACCTGAGCGCATAACGTTAGAACCAACAGGTAACTTTGAGTCGGTTGAACAAATCAAGAACAGCGTCATTCAAATTCCCGGTAGTTCCAGTGTAGTATATTTGAAAGATATTGCCGATGTTTATCGTGACTACCAGGACCCTCCAGAGGGTTTAGCCCGTACAGATTCCAAACCCAGCATTGTATTGGCAGTTTCCATGAGTGAAGGCGGCAATATTCTTGAACTGGGCAAACGTATTGACACGGCCGCACCCCAAATCGAAGCCAATTATCCACTGGGTATCGAGTTCAAAAAAATCTACTTTCAACCTGATCAGGTTCACAACAGCGTACAAAGTTTCATGGGCAACCTTGGTCAGGCTGTGGCTATCGTTCTTGCTGTGATGCTGCTGTTTTTAGGGTTACGCACCGGGTTAATCGTATCTATGCTGGTGCCAACAACAATCGTCCTGACGTTTGTATTAATGCAAACCTTTGAGATCACGATTAATCAGATCTCATTGGCAGCCTTGATAATCGCTCTGGGGTTGTTAGTGGACAATGCAATTGTCATGGCTGAATCGATTATGGTGCGACGTCAAAATGGTGAAGATGCGGTTTCTGCAGCTATAGCTGCAGGTGGAGAATTAGCACTTCCACTGTTGGTTTCGTCGCTGACTACAGCTGCAGCGTTTTTATGTATCTTCCTGGCGGAATCGGCCGTAGGTGAATACACTGCCGATATTTTTAAAGTTGTAACCATTGCGCTGCTTGCATCATGGTTGCTGGCCATGACGGTGATACCCTTATTGACAGTGCGCCTTATGAAAATCAAGCAGGTTAAAACTGATACGGTACCCTTTTCTACCAGCATGTATCGCATTTATCGTCGGATTTTAATCTGGTGTGTTCGTCACAAGCTTATCTTTATATTAATTGTGATTGGCTGCTTTTATCTCGGTCTGCAAGGGCTTAAATATGTGCCGCAAGTGTTCATCCCGCCGCGCACTGATCCGGTTATCAGCGGAGAATTTAATTTACCTTTTGGAACGGCTATCGAAACAACCGAACAAATGGTCAAAGATATTGAACAATATTGGCAGGAAAACTACAAAGTCGATTCACAGCAGCTTGCCGATGGCAAAAGAGGTATTAGCAGCTGGGTGGCATTTATAGGGCAAGCGGCGCCACGTTATGAACTGGCCGTCGATCCAGGCTCAGACAAACCTCATGCCTCAAAATTTATTATTCACACAACCGATGCTGAAATAATTCCTCAGGTGATAACGGATACTACCAATTATCTTCAAGACCTTTACCCGGATGTTGAAATCATCATGAAGAAATTGGAGAACGGCACACCGATTGCCTACCCCATCCAGGTACGCGTCTATGGCAAGGACATTGATCAACTATACGATATCGTTAACGTACTTAAAGATCAGCTCAGGCAAACAGTCGGTGTATTGTTTGTTAATGACGATTGGGGCATACAAACAAAAAAATTACTGGTTGAAATTGATCAGGATAGGGCTCGACGTGCCGGTGTGACCAACCAAGATGTGGCCACTTCACTACAATCCAGTCTATCAGGCATAGAGCTAACACAATACCGCGAAAATGATGACTTAATCCCGATTACCATGCGCACCAGTTCAGCTGAACGCCAGGACATAGGCAAACTAGATAATATTACAGTTTATTCAAACACCGGTGAGGCTGTTCCACTTAAACAGGTTGCTGATATTCAACTGGATTGGCAAAATGGAATTATCAAACGCCGTGATCGAGACAAAGCCATAACCGTTCAGGCCTTATTGTTACCGGGGGTTACTGCAACTGAAGTGGGCAGTGAGTTTTTCCCATGGCTCCAGGACCATGCCCAGAACTGGGAACACGGTTACAGCTACGAGCTCGGCGGTGAATCCGAAACATCAGGGGACGCCAACGAGGCGATTGCAGCAAAATTACCCATCTCGGGGATGTTAATTGTTCTATTACTGGTTGCCCAATTTAACTCTGTGCGTAAACCATTAATCATACTCGCCACTATTCCGCTCGGTCTAATCGGCATCACCATAGGTTTATTAGTGGCTCGTTCTGTTTTCGGATTCTTTACCATTTTAGGCTTAATCTCACTTTCGGGAATTATCATCAATAATGCCATTGTGTTGATTGACCGAATTAAAATTGAAATGGAAGAAAACGGATTAACGGCTGACCACGCTATTATTCAAGCCTGTCAGCAACGCTTAAGACCCATTCTGCTGACCACCGCCACAAC
Source organism: Arenicellales bacterium (assembly GCA_028284225.1). Taxonomy (GTDB): domain Bacteria; phylum Pseudomonadota; class Gammaproteobacteria; order Arenicellales; family JAHEKD01; genus JAHEKD01. The sequence continues at coordinate 106,501 of JANQSD010000007.1, read as the reverse complement.
AGTTGGCGGCATGCTGCCGCTTTGGATCAGTCACGACCCAATGTTTGAAACCATGGCTGTATCGATAATCTTTGGCTTGTTGTTCGCCACTCTTTTAACGCTGGCTGTAGTGCCGGTTTTATACAGCACATTCTTTAGAGTTAGTTTCAAGGACTACCAATATCAACAATAAGAATAAAGACTGTGCAGTTATACCTTAGAAAATATTTTATTTTGACGCTGGCTCTAACGGCGTATCTGTTAATTGTTCCGATATTTACACAGTTCAGCACAACCACAGCAACCGAGGAAATCATCTTTTTTGCGCTCTTATTGAGCACACTTTATACCGTAGCACATAATAAATTGCTGTTAGTCATCGGAATGTTTCTCACTGCTGTTACATTTTGGGCAACGCTGACCACCGACAACCCAAGCCATCCTAAATTTATTTTTGGTATAGTTTGCGCGTTGATTTTATTGATCACTGTGATCGCTGTTATTATTTACGATGTCATTATCAGCAAAGATATTTTTACGGATACTATTTTTGGCGCAATATCCGCTTATTTGCTAATTGGCGTTAGCTGGGCTTTAATTTATTTGTTAGTCGACAAATTGTTACCCGGATCAATTTTGATCAACGTTGAAACGCCACATAAAGTCTCACAACTAAGCGGTGAAGGCAGTTTCAATGTCTATAACTACTTTAGTTTTGTAACCATGACCACGCTGGGTTATGGCGATATTATTCCAACTCACCCTGTGACGCGGGCACTCGCTACCTATCAAGCAATCTTTGGTCAGATGTATATTGCAATTTTAGTTGCCAGACTAGTGGCTATGCACATCAGTAAAAAATAAGTTTCGAGCCTATTTCAAATCACTTGTTCAAAAATAGTATCCGTCAAATCATGAGCATCTCCAAACCCTTTAACTAAAGTAGCCTGTTCAGGCTTTAGTTCAAACAGTATAAAGTCCGGCAGCGAATTCAATACTTCAACAATGTCACCAAAACGATGTTTAAAGATTTGCAAAACTTCGGATCGCTGCAAAGAATCAGATTCAACCTGTACAGGTTTGGATTTAAACATTAATCGCTTACGAGCGAAAATCTGCGCGGATTGTGATTCGTCTGCAATCAACATACAGCCGATTTTCTTTTCAGCATTGATAAGATTGTTTGTGTGTTCGGCCAAGCCGCTGACCAAAACATAAAATTTTCTGTCAACAAACACAAACGGTGCATAACTTGAATGTGAAGCTGTTTCACCAGCAGTTGCTAAAATCAAGGTGCGGCAGGACTTAATTAAATCATTACAGTCATTAATTATGGCTTGCTCAACCATGTTTTAAAGCCATTTGGCCGCTTCGGCTGGATTTTCCGCAACACCATAACCTTGTAAATAAAACTGAGCCAACAATTGCTTGGCATGCGGATGCCCTTGTTCAGCGGCGAGCTTGGCCAGCCTGAATGCAAACTGCGGGCGCTGTTTCACACCCAGCCCCTGCCTGACCATTAAGGCCAGACGATAACGCGCGTCAGCATTTCGACTGTTTGCCATCGGTGTCAGAATATTAATTGCACGCTGATATTGATTATCTCTAACAAAATCTAAAGCTTTTCGAATGCCGATCACATCGGCTGTACTCATGCCTTTTTCAACAATTTGATTATTGAATAATGGGTTGGAGATGGACGCTGGTGACTGAGTATTAGTAGGTTGTGTGCGTGTTGTGGCTGCAATTTGCGGCGCTGTAGCTGCAACAGGTTCAGAATCACTAGAAACACCAGTGGATTTCTCATTAGAGGCTGATTGGCGCTGATCACTGTCCGAATCTGTATTTGATTGACTGTTATTATTACCAAATATATTAGGGGCTCGCTTGATAATGGTTGCCGGTTTCGGTTTGGCACTAGGTCGGCTGGCTCTTGGAACTTGTGACAACGAATCAGCTTGGTCTTTAACTTCTGATTGAGCCGCAGACGATGAACCGGACTGCTGGACATTAACCAACGTTTGTGAAGGCCGTTCAGTAGCAATACCTAATAAATCAGCATGAGGATTTTCCTGGTAAAGCGATGCGAATGTGCGAATCAGAGGAGTCGTTGAACGTATACTCCTGGGTAATCCTGCAATTTTTTGTCCAGCATCAAACCAATTATCATAGCTACCCAGAATCGTCTTATAGTTAACAATGCCATCTTGCAAACTGGGAATAATCCTCACTTCGGCAGATAGATTATAGTTATCGACAAAATCAATAATTTGATCAAGATTACTGCTATTCAGTAATTGCACAGTAAACTTGTTTTTCTCCTGATTTATAATCCAACGCCAATTCTGCTCCGATTGTTGCAATATTTCCACCGGATCCAATGAATTAGTTGATGCAACAATGTTGGCAGACAACTCCTGCGATTGTTCAGGCTGTGGCTCAACTTCAGCAACAAGCGGATCAGTGCCTTGCTCTAATTCCTGGGCATCTGACAATCCGTCATTATCGCTGTCAGTTGCTATTAAACTGGTCTGCAATTCGAGCTCTTGGCTATCAACCAAGCCATCGCCGTCAGTATCTGCCAATAATGGATTCGAGCCCAGTTCACGCTCATCACCGTCGTTAATTCCATCCTCGTCACTATCGGCTGCAAGCGGGTCAGTGCCTAACTCAACTTCAAGACCATCAATCAGGCCGTCTTCATCCGTATCGGCAATCAGCGGATTGGTCTCATTGGCAAGCTCATCAATATCATTGAGGCCATCATCGTCAGTATCCGCACTGCGGGGATTCGTTAAGGAAAATAGTTCTTCACCGTCAGTAAGCCCGTCATTATCTGTGTCTGCTTGTAACGGTTGTGTGTTTTGCATCACCTCAATACCGTCAGATACACCATCACCGTCAGTATCTGCATTGGTTGGTGAAGTTTTATATATTACTTCCTGGGCATCGGTCAGACCATCATTATCATTGTCACTAGAACTGGAGGCGGCTGCCTGTTCAACTTCCTGACTATCATTTATATCAACATTATCGTCCACACCATCCAAATCAGGGCTTTGCTTAAGCGCATTCGTATTAAATTGTGTTTCCTGATCATCAGATAATACGTCATCATCGATATCGGCTAGCAATGCATCAGTCTGCGGCTGCAACTCTTGTTTGTCGATTAACCTTTCATTGTCACTCTCTAAATCGGCTAGATCCGGGCCTTGGTCAACTTCCGTCGTATCACTAATACCGCCTCCATCACTGTCTGCTAATGCAGGGTCATCTTCAATTGTTTGTTGCTGAGCGACTTGTTCTACTTCAGTTTGTTGACCTTCTTCTTGTTCAGGTTGCTCTGCTACAACCTCAGCCAGCTCTTGTTCAATCACAGGCTGATCAACTTCTTGCTGCTGAGGATTGTCAGTCTCAGCAACGACCTCGGATTGATCATCAACCTGAGTCACTGGTGTTTGCTCAGGTTTATCAGCAATTAATGGATCTGTCTGTTGTGCCACTTCCTCCCCATCACTGACACCGTCACCATCTGTATCAGCAATAATGGGATTTAGCTTAAGCTCCAATTCTTCTGCATCAGAAAGACCATCATCATCTGAGTCAGCTATAGTGATGTTGGTACCCTGCTCTAATTCGAAACCATCTTCAAGGCCATCCTGATCACTATCAGCATTAGCAGGATTGCTTCTCAGCGCGATTTCTTCACCATCATCGATTCCATCACCATCCGAATCGGTAACCACAGGATTTAAACCCAGCGCTACTTCTTCCCCATCCAGTACTCCATCGTTATCGCTATCCTGACTTAATGGAAATGTATTGTATTTAATCTCATCGCCGTCACTCAACCCGTCATTATCTGTATCAGCAAAATAAGCATCCGTACCGTGCCGGAATTCATCTGAATCATTCAACCCATCACCATCCGTATCTGCCTTAAGTGGATTAGTAAAATTGGAAAGTTCTTCAGCATCAGACAAACCGTCTTCATCTGAATCGGCTGCCAGGGGATTCAACTGACGATTTATTTCATCTCCATCGCTAATGCCATCACCATCAGTATCCGGATTTTCAGGGTCGGTTTTGAGCTTATTCTCTACATCGGTTTTAACACCATCAGCATCAGGATCATCTCCGGGAAGTAACACCTCTGGCTGATTTGTCACATTGTCTTGGGCATTCGCAGTCGCAACGACTTGAGGAAATGCTAATTGATTGGAGGCGATCCTGACGTTGTCTGTTGATCCTGAGTCCGACTCTAAAGCTAAAATATCACCCAGTTCAACAAACTGAACAATATCCTTGCCCTGCCCCGGATAAATTAAGGACTTTTGCTTTTCCAGGGCAAAGTTAGCAGCGCGTTTATACCAATACGTTGCTTCTTGCTCATCTTTATCCACACCCAATCCCTGACGGTAGATATGGGCCAAATTATATGCCGCTTCCGGTGTTTTCAATACAGCGGACTGACGCCAATAGTCAATAGCCTGCTGATAGTCTTTGGTTTTAGCCGCAAATGCGCCTAATTTAAATAATGCCGAAGGTAATTGATGATTTGCTGCAATCAGATAATATTGCCGGGCTTTCTCCTGCTCAGCGACTACCCCCCAACCTTTTTCATGCATTAAACCCAATGCAAACCAAGCTTCTGCATTGACCGGATCACCGGCCTTGATTGCTCGCCAGGACTCCAAAGCTTGCTGATAATCCCCGGCTTCAAACGCCTGCAAGCCTTGATCGACATCTGCCAATGCTAAATTGGCAATCAACCATAGCATAATAAAATGACAAAATCGGAAAACCATACCTTCGCTGAAACTTACCTACCTGTTATTAAGCGTGTTTTTTGTATTTACTTGGACCCCCAAATTCCCCCGTAATAAATCAGGCGCAATGCTGATTTTATCTGCTATTGTGCTAACTTACTATGTTTTGGGCCAAAAGATTGGGCCCTGAAAGCGACATTTGACAATTTTTAACCTTCTGCTTATTCGGTTGGAAATGTTTCTCTTTGTGCGCGTGAATAAATACGGTTTGCATGCTTATAAAATGCTTTAGTGCCGGTAGAATAGTTATTACGCTGTGGCCAGGGTAACGCCGCAGCCAGATAGGCAGCTTGTTTTGAGGTAATCGCCCCCACAGATTGACCAAAATAATGTCGCGCGGCAGCATCGACACCATATACCCCCTGCCCAAATTCAGCAATATTTAAATAAAGCTCAAGAATACGTTGCTTACTCTGGGTGATTTCAAGCAATAAAGTAAAAATCAGTTCATGCCATTTTCTCAGCCAACTGCGCTGGGGATATAAATACAGATTCTTGGCCGTCTGCTGACTAATGGTACTAGCGCCTCTGGGGATTGACTTTTGGGCCAGACTTTCTTTTAAAACAGCTTTTATCGCTGCGATATCAAGCCCATTGTGAACATAAAAATAGCTGTCCTCAGCGATAATAAAAACACGAGACACTCGCTCAGGAATTTGTTTGATAGAAACCGGATTCCATTTGATTTCAGGCAACTGCGGCTTGAGCTGACGATCATCGATATAAGTCTGCATAAATCGAGATACCGGAATAACATCCGCCTGGCCAACATTATATTTAAGCCATAGATAACAAATGTATAGCGCATCTGCCAATGCAATCACAATAATTAGCCTAAACAGATTTTTTATAGCGTACCTCATGATAACGACCCGTGAGATTTTATTGTAAACGCTTATATCTGTATTATCTCAGGTAAAATGACTGTAAATTGTTTAGTCCGAACAGTATGAATCAGCAAAACCTAAACTTTTGGGAAACTAAACCCCTGGAACAAATGAACCAAAAGGAATGGGAATCGTTATGTGATGGTTGTGGTCAGTGCTGCCTGGTTAGACTGCAGGATGAAGAAACTGATGAAATCCATTCCACCTCAGTGGCCTGTAAATTATTAAACACAAAAACTGGCCGCTGCAGCGATTATCAAAATCGCAAGCAGCGAGTCCCTGGTTGCCTGATTTTACGTCCGCTAACCGATTATATCATCCGCTTATTACCTGATACTTGTGCCTATAGATTATTAGCGCAAGGTGAAACATTACCCGACTGGCACCCCTTAATTTCCGGTGATTCGCAATCAGTCATTAAAGCTGGCATTAGCGTTGCAGGTAACGTTATTTCTGAAAATCATGTTCACCCGGACGACCTGGATCAGTTCGTTATCGAATAACCGATGAGCTATATCCTTAGTCATTGGAAGGGTTTACAGCCCTTAAAGCAATCGTTCTGGATCAACCTGGCATTAGGATTGTTGATTATCTATTCAGTCGAATATGCGTTAATGCTCATATTGAAACCTGACATAGATGTATTTATTCCAGTCAGCATCACTTACTTCATTATTTTCCATGTTCTGGTTTTTATCTGGCAGGCTGTTGGTACATTGAGAGCATGTGATCGAAATATCAGCAACTATATCGCTACCGGCTGGACCAGGGCAGCACAATTTACGGTCATTGTCAGCTTTGCTGCAGTGTTAGTGTGGGGTGTCACTTTAGGTCAATCTATCCAGCACCTGAAAAGAGTTGAACAGGAAAAACTGGCCGAGCTAGAAGCAAAACCAACTTACAGACTAACTTTCCATGACGATCAGCTTGAAATCAGCGGTTTCCTTGATCAAGGCATAACCCGTGAAGTGCAAGAATTATTATCTCAGCACTCTAATATCAAGACGATAGTTTTGAATAGTGAAGGTGGGAACATATATGAGGCTCGGGGCCTGGCAAAGATCATCGGTGTTAATAATTTTTCCACCCACGTCGACCTGGCTTGCTACTCCGCCTGCACCACGGCCTATATCGCCGGTGACAAAAGGAGTGCAGGACAAAATGCTAAGTTCGGTTTTCATCAATATAAGCTTGATACAAATAAATTACTCCACAGCAGCGTTAATACCGAGCAGGAACAAAACAAAGACCTGCAGTACTTCTTAAACAGGAATATTAGTAAGGATTTTCTGGAAAAAGCGTTTTCTACACCCTTTGAGCAAATGTGGTTCCCTGAGCACCGAGAATTAATAGATGCCGGAATAATACACAAGGTCATCTGAAACCTATCTCAAAATAGTCGAGCGATGTTCAGACGAGGCGAAGTGAGCAAAAAAACGCAGTTTACTTAAGATAAATGAACATTTTGAGATAGGTGCCAGAAGAAAACTATCGAAAATGTGAATTACTTAACAGAATTACTCAGCAAAAAACGTTAAAGTTTGCTTGAGTAAATCTCCTCTTCTCTGTGTGAACAACCCCGCTTCGGCGGGGTTTCTTATTCCACTCTAAAAACCGACATGCAGAAGTCATTTTTATCTATGCGTAAAAACTTAGACTTCAATAACAATTTCAACTTTGTACTATCGATTCTTTATTGTATTAAACCCGGAATATGCAATAAAAATCTATTTCAAATTCCGGGTTTAACACTTATAAAATCAAAACTACTCCCGCAAAAAACAACACCAGCAAGGCTGTCTGAAACGATACATAAGGAGATATAGACTTGGAAATACGTTTATTACAATTAGTGCAACGATAAGCATGCCGTGGAAACCAGAAACTAATCACCCGTTCATAGAATCTTCTATGAACGCGTTTAGAATAAATATGCTTGCATTTGGTGTTAATCATGTCCCGTACTCATAAATCAATACTCACCCTCAACATGTCTCTAGAGAAAACATGTACCGTAATTGGATTTTACAAACGCATACAGCTTTGAAAATTAATTTTTAATTAAATTTCAATCATCAAAACAATCGATGACCCAAGCTTCAGCGACAGTAGGAGTCTTACTATAGATACCTTAAAAACATATCCAAAGTAACCGTCTAAATAAAAATATCAAAAACTTCTGTTTAATTTTCAGATTGTGAAATTTTTCACAGAAATTTATCGTTACTAGCACTATGGTCATAACTGACATGCATGTGTCAGATAACAAGCAATTCAATGATAAAAATATAGGAGAACTACTATGGGAGACACCTTTAAAGATGAACAACCTGGCGTATTTAAGGTTGACATTCGCAAACTGGAACTTTCCTTTGAAGAATTAGCGGCACTTGAAAAATCAATCCAGAAAGTCGTTGCTGATACGGTTATCGGGTCTGGCAGCTTGAATGGTCGTATAAACTGGGGTCGCCCAGGCGGCGGAACCCGCGGCATTATTGCTTTCCCGCCAGAAGGCAATCCTGAGCTCTAAAGTGAGTAATGATCATATTCTCTGTCCGAGTGCACGGTGCGAAGAAGGTGCTATCCTGCTTGGCGCAGTGCACGACGATGGGCTTGTACGTTTGCTGGATACACGTATTGAAATCACAGCAGAACATGTTGAACAAGCCAATCAAAAAGGCAAACCCGAAACCTATCTGCGTTTTGCTAATCAGTGTGTGAAGTCTGGTTGCAAGCAGTGGAAAAATAATCGCTGCGGCGTTATAGATGAAGTCAGAGAGACACTTTCAGCTAAAGAGCTAAGCACCACACCACAAAAATGCGCAATTCGCGAGAGCTGCCGCTGGTTTACCCAGGAAGGACTAGATGCCTGCAGATTATGTCCGCTAGTGCTAACTGAATAGACAACTATCCGAACTAAGCAAATAATACTTTAACCCTATCCTTTGGTAAAATTTTCTGGAATAGGTTTTCCATAAGCAAGACTTTTGTCACGATTTGCCGACTTCCAGTTCTTAGCTTGTTTTAGCTGATCACAATCTAGGTTTACAACACTAACTGATCCGACTCCAAAGTCAGCATTTAATAAATCACACGCAATAAAAAGATAGAAAATTTACGTGGAACCTTCTATATACAGTTTCATAGACTCAAATACCGAAGCGATTGTACTATCTAGTTTGTTTTTCATCATCAGCCTGTCGAGTAAAGCACCTAGTAGACCAAATTTCACCTTATACTCCAATGACTGCGATAGTAGTGTATTGCCATTAACATTCTCTAAGCGGGTCGTCCAAGTCATAAACTCTAATGGCCAATTGTGTTCGTAAAGTTCCATAGAAATGGATTGGTTATCAACAACTGCTGTCACCCTTTCGCGAATCAGACCATCCTTGCCTAAATTACATTCTCGTGCAGCGCCCACCCCAGCTCGGTCATGCGAAATATAACGGGCGCTCAACACACTCGGATTATATTCCTGAACCAATTCGAGATTTTCCAATGCATCAAAGACTTTTTCTTTGGGCGCATTAATTATTATTTGATGTTCCAGTGTTGTCATATTTCCTCCTATAGAAGCTAATCCTACAAATAATAAAAGAATAGCTACTATGCTTATGATTAATGGTGTGATTTTTTTCATTGCCTATTCACCTTACGATTCTTGTATTGATTGATATATTGGTTTAAAGAATTCACCGGCTGGGCGTGTTATGAAGTCATGAAGATATCTTATTAAACTAGGATAATCTTCAAGGCCTTTACACGAAGCAATCATCATGATTGGATAGATTAGGAGAATATCCGGAAGAGTAAATCTGTCACCTAATACCCAGTGGTTACTAACAAAATGCTCTGATAGAGGCTCCAAAAACTCAGTGAGATTATCTTTACGTTCAGCAATAATCTTTTCATTTAATTGCATTCTAAAGGCAATCGCAAATGACATTGCCGCACTATCAAAATTGGATGAAGCCAAAAAAACCCACTGCAACATCAAGGGAAAGTTACTATCATCAGGACTCAGCAGTAAATCAGAATTGTATTTTTGAGCCAACCACCAACAAATAGCGCTGGACTCATAAAATACGCCCTGTTCCGTTTCAACCACAGGAATACGTTTAAATGGATTTAATTTCGCAAATTCATCGGATTTTATCGAGTCAAAGTCACGTTCAATAATTTCTACGTCAATGTCCATCTCAGCAAGTAACCAACGAACCCTAAAGCCGTGATCCATGGGGTTAAAAGTATGTAGTTTTAATATGCTCATAAAATCTCCTGTTAATAGTTTTACGGATTAAATTTAAACATCTCCTTTGTTATACTATCCAGTATGTTTTATACTGACTGGTCGGTTAAATGAGTGAAGCAATCGGTAAGAAAAGATTATTAAAGGCCACACGCAGATTAATGTTAAAAAAAGGGTTTAATGCAACGTCTCTTGATGAGATCTGCCAAGAAGCTCATATCACTAAGGGAGCGTTGTTTTACCACTTTAAAGATAAAGAAGCTCTCGGCAAAGCAGCAGTGGAATATCATATAGCAATAGGCCAACAACTAATGTCAAATGCGCCTTTCCTAAAAAAGCGCGATCCATTAGCCAAGCTAATTAGTTACATTGACTTTATTACCAAGTCGACAACAGACCCTATAGAGGAAGGTTGTTTACTGGGTATGTTTTCCCAAGAACTTGGAACCACAAAAAACGATACTCTTCTTGCCTGCCGGCAGGGGTTTATTGATTGGCAAACTGCATTGGAGGAAATGATAAAGGAAGCCCATATAAAGCATAATCCTGAACTAAAGCTAAATTATTCCAGCTTAGCACAGCAGTTTTTGGCGACTTATGAGGGAGCTATTATTATTGCTAAGGCGACAAAAAACTGCGGCGCCATTAAAAATGCTATGAATCATTATAAAAATTACCTTCAATTATTATTTTCTGGACCTGCAAAAGTCTAACAACACTAGCAGTTTCAAGACACCCATTAAATAAATAGTAGATTTGTTAACATATAGAAGTTCCGATTTAATCTGACACTGATTAATTCAGGATGAAATTGACGCTGTCATAGCCCAAAATCCTGGACACTCTGTGCCAAGCGCATTACGCATTCTGTGTGCTCGATGCGACAACCGACAAATCGTTTCCGGGCAAGAAAAACTCCGAGTTAAAATCCTCTTAAATGACAATCTTTAATATGATCATGAACTCGCTGATCATTTCACAAACCACATCAAGGAGAGCTGGATTGGCTCAGTTAGCCTAATCTCAAGCATTATTACCGTTCTTTTCCTCGCTGATAAGACAGACTTGCCAGCTGTGCCATTCTTGTGGATTCGAGAGCATCGTAAATTGTATTTTCAGGTTGCCGGTTTTCGACGACACAATTCACGAATTCCTGCATTTCCAGTAAATACGCGTCTTTAAAGCGATCCAGGAACATGGGATGTTCTTCTACAACCTTACCGCTATGATCATAAACCTCAACCAGTCGTCGGGACGGAGACGCACCAATACGATATATAGCCTTGGTACCTACAATTTCAGTTTCCATTAAATAACCATGTGGGGCAGTGCGGCCACAATAATAAAATGCCATGGCGGCATTTTGAAATTGGGCCAGGCAGGTCGCATTATCCGCATCATTATATTGTTCGAATTCTCTAAATAGATAAGCCGACCCCATAGCTTTGATACTGTCATCCACCCAGTTGCTTCCCACCAGCCAACGGGACAAATCAAAATCATGGACAAAAAAGTCGTGAAAAACACCTCCGCTGTCGCCGAGAAAATCCAGGGTTTGCTGCATGATTTTCTGACTGTCAACAGCATAGCCTCTGAATAAAATCGGTTGGCCCAGGTAACCGGCATCTATCTGTGACTTAACATACGCATAAGAAGGATCATAGCGCTTCATATAACCTATCATGCAAATTTTATCTGCATGCTTAGCCCGTATTTCCTCACAAGTAACTTTACAGATATCATAATCTTCAGCGATGGGTTTATCACAGAACACCGACAAGCCGGCATCTAATGATTTAAGAATATGCTCGGAATGAAATCGGGTATGAGAGGTAATACACACTGCATCCAACTCAGTATTTTCCAACATCTCGTCGATACTTTGGTAGGCATATGGCACAGCTAATTCTTTTTGCAAGGACTTAGCTGTCGATAAGGTGCGCGAGCAGACTGCAATCAATTCGGCTTGGGGAATATGATATGCAATATTCCTGGCATGGGTAGCACCCAGGCGACCAATACCAATCGCACCAATTTTTATCTTTTTCTGCACCCGAATTTGCCTGTTATTAGCTTCATTTAACCCTGCCCTCTGTATTAGCTGCCTTTGCCTTATCAAGAATTTTGGGGTAAGGGTAATCAAATCCTAACAATTGCTTCAACATTGGCGTGGCACTATCAATTACCTCGCTGTTGACACCTGTTTTTTGATCTTCCATCGGCTTAACAAATTTGGGCAGATACTGAATTAAAATTGCACTTCGTGTTTGATCACTAGTTAGATTTGGCATCGCATTGTGCCAGGTAAGACCATAAAAAATAGCGATGTCACCAGCTTTACCCGTCATACGCTCCATTTGATCACAATACGATTGGATATCCTGCTCATCCGGATAACGACACAATTTTTGAGTATAAGGGAATACAGAGGTTGCCCCATTTTGCTCGGTAAAATCGTTTAACAAAATGGTTACTTGACAATTAAGCGGATACGAATGATTGATATTATGAGGGAATGAGTCTTTTTTATACATATCCCAGTAAGGGTAATCAATATGCGGCTCCTGTCCCGGACCGCCCGGCAAAATGCAGTTAGCCGCAATCGAACCGAGACAAAATTCGGACCCAAGAAAGCGGCCAACGATATCCATAACAATGGGCTGTTGCACCATCTGAACAAAAATCTCACCTTTGTTCAACAGGTTCCAAACCCGTTTTTGCAAATGCATTTTGTCTTTGTTAGCTCCTTGAAAGTGAGTGACTTTCTGTTCTTCATCGGCGATACATCGCTCAATGATTCTATTGGCTTGTGCTAACTCGTTTGCAGAAAAAACCGACCTAATCAGTACGTAGCCTTTTCCGTCCATGAGTTCGTCACAATACGCTTCAACTGACATCGTCTTGTACTCATCACCATTTATTAAGCATCTCTTATCCAATGTATTAGAATAATTATTCTATTTCAAATATTTATAGAATATTTAAGTGTTTTTCATTTTGAAATTGAAATCAGTTGTTTTAAATATTTAAGTAGACCCATGGGGCATTTTAAATAAGATGATTCAGTAAATAATTGCTCCCATGACATTGAGTGAGCGTATGGGTTAACTAGGCAAAAATGAACGGATAATTTGTGCGGCAGCCTGTTTAAGCGGTTTTTCTGTTGCACTTAATAATTCAATACGATCAAAGCTATCAGGCAGGGAAGCAAGTGTTTCACGCAGACTACTACCAAAAACCATCCGCAGTTCAGTACCGATATTAAATTTGCAAACCTGACTGTTTAATGCCAATCGCCGGCGCTGGGGAGTTGCAATTCCAGAGCCGCCGTGGATCACTAACGGCAGGTCAGTTCCGGCTTGTATTCGTTGAAGTATGTCGCAGTCAATCTTGCTTGAACGGGCTGTCTGCAAGTGAAGATTACCAATCGATATTGCTAGGGCATCAATCCCAGTCTGCTGGGCAAACTTTCGGGCCTCAGCCGGGTCTGTGGCCTGTGAAGACTGACCCTGATCATAGCCCACCACACCCAGTTCAGCCTCAACTGACACTCCGGCTTGCCTTGCCAACTCAACAATCTGTGCCGTGTTTGCCAGATTTTGTTCAAATGGCAAACTCGAACCGTCATACATCACCGAGGTGTAGCCCAGTTTAATAGCCTGTTTGCATTCATCTATAGAAAAGGCATGATCCAGATGCACGACCACCGGCACACTGACCTGTTGGGCCAGATGACGCAACATTGTCGCCAAAATCGGTAACGGGGTGTGCCGACGGCAATTCGGCCCTGTTTGCAGTATGACTGCAGCATTCTCTTGCTCTGCTGCTTTAACGTATGCACGTGCATCTTCAAGCCCAAGCACTACAAAGCCGGGAACAGCAAAACCTTGTTCATAAGCAGGTTTTAAAACCTCAGTAAGACTGGCCAGACTCATTTAAACTTGGCAATCATGTCTTTTATCCCGGGAATGGTGTCAACCTGGCTGGCATGAACGGGTTGAAAATACTGAATAAGACTACGTTGAGATAAACCGGCTAAAATAGTGAAGTAATACATTTCGTATCCCGGCATCACCACGCTGGGATGATAACCCTTATCTATACAAAAGGTAGAACCATCAACCACATGATAAGCCTCGCCCGGGCTGTTCTCATCTTTTTGTAATAACTGTAAACCTGAACCGTAGTTGGGTTTAAAACGGAAATTATACGTTTCATCATGGCGGGTTTCGACCGGTACACGGTCTGTATCATGCTTATGGCTTGGAAAACCCGACCAGCCGCCTTGCCCTACGGTAAATAATTCAGAGACTAATAACCTACCCACCCGATCGTGGTATTTCTGACCCAGTATGTGTTTGATTTTGCGATGGGTTTTGGTGTCATCACTACCATATTGAACCAAGTCCAACTCATCGGCGCGCACTGCAAACGGTTCTAAGGTCTTGTCATATTTCGCACCGGCAATGAAGATTTCTGCCCTGTCTGATTGGCAAATCAATTCTACGCTCAGGTTTGTGGGAACATAAACACCTTCCGGTTCACCGTCCCAAACGTCACTGCCCCGATTGCCAACACCTTCAAATTGCATAGTACCTACTTGGACATCAACCGTACCGGTGGCCGGTACAATACAGGTTTCAAAGGCCTCAAGTCGGTATTCAAACAGCTCACCACGCTTTAATTTGACAATATTGAAATAATTCAGTGGTACAGTACTATTTCCCACATCGACAATAGCCTGATTGTGATTCTCATACGGTGCAATGTGCATAAAGTCTCCCTGTCCTAGGTTTGATATTTGTTTAGAAATGCATTTAACTCAGCATTATTAGGCATAGCAGGCGCACAGCCTTCTTTTGACACAACGATTGCCGCATTGGCAGCACCCTGTGTAACGGCTTCATTGACAGAAAAACCCTGAGCCAGAGCTGAGCAAAAACCACCCATAAAGGCATCACCGGCACCGGTGGGTTTAAGTGCTTTAACCACAAATATCGGCGTTTCAAAATTTTTATCTGGGCTAAAGGTAATTGCCCCTTTTTGACCCATTTTATAGATCACCAGGCGTGACTTACCTAATTCTTCAGCCAGTTTAATGCCCGTTGTTTGGTTGGCCGCCATCACATTAAATTCTTCGTCATTACCAATCACTATATCGGCGTGCCGTACTGCCTTTAGATAGCGATGACTGGCTTGATTGACTGATGCCCACGAATAAGGGCGATAGTCGATATCCAGAATAACGCATAATCCAGCTTGACCAGCAAAGTCGATTGCTCTAAACACCGCATCGGCTGACGGTGTTTTTGCCAAGGCTGCACAGGCAATAATCAACGCATCATGTTTAGCGTAATCAATGGATTCAACGTGTTCGGGTGTTAGTTCAAAGTCCACAGCGTTATTTCGATAAATCACTGCTTGCGTAGCTTTACCCCGAGTATCGACGACGGCCAGATTAGTTCTGGATTCACCGCCAAGCGTATAGACATAATCCGTTGAGACACCATATCGCTCGAGTTCCTGAAGCGTGAATCGGCCCACTGGATCATCAGACACACAACTAACCATGCTGACCTGATTGCCTAGCCGGGCTAAAGAAGCTGCGATATTACCGGCCGAACCTCCCAGGCATGCCATGTATTGATGGGCGGCTTCAATCGATGTATTAACCGGTTGAGCATATAAATCCATACCGGCACGCCCGAGAACCAAAAAGCGATTGCCTTGAATAAGAGTCATGCCTTACCTCGTCTAACCTGATCTACTGATTTAACATCCGCAATAAATAATGCACTGTTTTCAATCCGTTTGATCAGTGATTGATGGACAAGCAGTGGATGGTTTGACTCATACTGGGCATACACCCTGAATGGCTGTTTACCAATTTTGACACTGCTGAGAAAAAATCGATTAGTCATTTAGTATTTGATTTTGACCTGTTTTGAGTGAAGCGATGGCCGCATTAGCAATCATTAATGCGGTTTGACCATCTTTTCCACTGACCTCAGGAGATTGCTGTCCAGTCAACACACCCACAAAATGATGCCATTCTGCTTTGTAGGCACTGGAATAACGTTCTAGAAAAAAATGTAGCGGTTTCTGGCGGATAACACCCTGCTCATTAGTTTTGACCAGGGTTGATTCAACTTCATTTTCGGCTTGTAGCATGCCGTTACAGCCGTGAACTTCGATTCGTTGATCGTAGCCGTAAGTCGTGCGGCGGCTATTCATAATGACAGCTATTGCACCGGTAGCAAACTTAAGTGTGATCACACCGGTATCAATATCTCCAACCGCTTCAACCTCAGGATTCACCAAACACGCGCCGACGGCCAGAACACTCACCGGTGTTTGACCCATCAACCAGCATGCCATGTCGAAATCATGAATACTCATGTCCCGGAACAATCCACCGGAAGCTTCAAGATATGACAGCGGCGGTAAACCTGGGTCGCGTGAATTGATAAGTACCAACTCCGGTTTACCAATCATACCGTTATTTAGCTCGTGTTTTAATGCAGCAAAATTTTTATCAAACCGGCGATTAAAACCAATAAACAATGTAGCCTGATGTTGATCAACGATCTCAAGGCAACGGTTAACTCGATCAAGGCTTAAATCAATGGGCTTTTCACAAAAAATTTTTTTATTTGCTTGGGCGGCACGTTCAATCAAATCAGCGTGGCTATCGGTTGCAGAAGCGATTAATACCGCATCAACATTTTCATCTGAAAAAACCTGTTCTGCAGTCGCCACTTGTGCATCGTATTTATCTGCGAGCACTGAGGCGGCATCTTGATTAATATCCACCACCGCGCTGAGCTTACTGTGCGGATGACTGGCAATATTGTGGGCATGAATCTGACCGATTCTGCCTGCTCCGAATAAAGCAACTTTAAAAACATCAGTATCTAGGTTAGACATTGATGATCCACTCATGATCAAGGTCATTATAAAAACGCCAGGTTCTGATTCGATGGCCTAGGTTTTTCCAGGATGTGTTTGCCGAGGCAATATCTGCCTTGCCGCTTAAGATAACTATACAAACCTCTTGGTCGTCAGTCGTTTGTGCGAGTGCTTCACCAACTGCAAGTCGATAGACCTCAAAACCGACATAAGTCCAACCTGCATTCTCAGGCGTAATGTGTTGAATACGTGATTGTGACAATTCTGGCTTGATTAATAAATCAGCCATAATATTTTTCCACTAATGTGTTTAAATGGTTATAGCCTTTACTGGCGTATTCAAATGGTGGCGCTACGGCTGGATCCTGTTCTGCTTCGACCACTAACCAGCCTTGATAATCAATTGTCTTAAGGGCCTGAATCACCTGATCAAAATCAATGCAACCATCACCTGGCACGGTAAAGACCCCATTCAGCACGGCATCCAGAAAACTTAAATTTCGGTTTTTAACATCATCAAGCACCAGTTGACGGACATCTTTACAATGCACATGTGTGACTCGTGCTGCGTAATCTTTAATCAATTCAAGGTTGTCCCCGCCTGCAAAATGCATATGTCCCGTATCAACCAGCAAACCGACAGCATCCGACGTTTCTGCCATCAGTCGATCCACCTCATGGCGTTGTTCAATCACCGTACCCATATGGTAATGATAGGCCATTTGCAAACCCTGATCATTTAAGTACAGCGCAATCCGGTTAAGACGATTTGTCAATATCTTCCATTGCTCGTCATTCATCACCGGCCGCTGTGATACTGGCACATTACGTTTTGTCTGCACCGAACCGGACACTTCAGCAAATACCATGACTTGACAACCCATGTCCTGATGTAATTTCAAGTGTTCCTGCATGAGGCTAATTTCTTCATCAACATCATGTTGAAGTAATCCGGCACCGTACCAACCTGACACCATTTTCAAACTATAGGCATCCAGAATTGAACCCAGCTTTTCTGACTGACGAGGAAACTTATTGCCCAATTCAAAACCCTGATAACCGGCCCTGGCACCCTCGGATAGGCAGATTTCTAATGAAGTCTGGCCACCAAGCTCAGGCAAATCATCATTACTCCAGGTAATCGGGTTAATACCAATTTCAAGTGTCATGTTCGTATAATCCTAATTGGGTTGTTGTTTGAG
Organism: Arenicellales bacterium; assembly: GCA_028284225.1. Taxonomy (GTDB): domain Bacteria; phylum Pseudomonadota; class Gammaproteobacteria; order Arenicellales; family JAHEKD01; genus JAHEKD01. The sequence continues at coordinate 88,443 of JANQSD010000007.1, read as the reverse complement.
CGCATCGATATAGCGTTGACGTGCGACTTGTACAGATTCAACCGACGATGTTTCAGGTACGGCAACTTCCCACCAGCAACCACCGGCTGCTGACGATTCAAGTGGGTCCGTTTTTAGTGCGATTACATAGGTTTTATCTGCCTGTTTGGCACGCTCAAGGGCTTGTTCCAGCTTGTCAATACCAGTGACTTGTTCGGATTCAGCGCCCATCGCAGCTGCATGGGCTGCAAAATTAATATCCGGTGATTCACCTTTGGTGCCATGATCAAGAAGATTATTAAATGATTCGCCACCAACTGAATTTTGCAACCGATTAATGCAACTAAATCCACGGTTATCCAAAACCACAATAATGAGTTTATGTCCAAGCATCACAGATGAGGCGATTTCTGAGTTCATCATTAAATAGCTGCCATCGCCCACCAACACATAGACCTCAGCATCAGGTCGAGCCATTTTGACACCCAAGCCACCGGCGATTTCATAACCCATACAGGAAAAACCATATTCCATGTGATAGCCCTTATCATGTGTCGTGCGCCAATGTTTGTGTAACTCAGCGGGCAAACTGCCTGCGGCACCAACGACAATGTCATCGGCTTGTGCATGTCGATTAACTGCACCTAGAACTTGTGCATCAGAAGGCCGATCAGTATCAGTGGCTTTAGTTAGTTCATCAACCGATGCATTCCAAATATCCACAAGTTGCTGCTTGGTTTCAAACCAGTCGGACTGTGAATGCCAGTCACTCAGGCTCTCAGAAAGTCGTTTTAAAGTCACCTTGGCATCGCCAATTAATGAAACTGCATTATGCTTAATGGCGTCAAAGCGGCCGACATTCAGTTGAATTAACTGAGCATTAGGATTAAACAGTGAACGTGACCCAGTAGTAAAATCCTGTAACCGTGTGCCTACAGCCAGAATCACATCTGCCTGGCCAGCAAGTGTATTGGCGGAACTGGAGCCGGTCACGCCAATGGCACCTGCTTGGCAGCTATGGTCCCAGTTGAGCGCACCTTTTCCTGCCTGGGTTTCTGCAACCGGTACTAAATGTTTACTGGAAAATTTTGACAAGGTTTGGGCCGCTTGTGAATAATGCACTCCGCCGCCGGCGATAATTAATGGTCGCTTTGCCTCAGCAAGTAATCGGCTGGCGCGTTCAAGTTCACACTGATCTGGCAGTGTTCGTCTGGTTTTATGCACCCTAACTTCAAACATACTTTCAGGGTAATCATAGGCCATGGTTTGCAGATCCTGAGGCAATGCAAGTGTGACCGGTCCGCAGTTCTCGGTATCAGTTAAGGTTTGAATGGCCACTGGCAAACTCGAAATTAACTGTTCGGGCCGGGTAATACGATCAAAGTATCGGCTCACCGGTTTAAAACAATCATTCGCGCTGATTGTGGCATCGGCAAAAACTTCCACTTGCTGTAATACTGGGTCGGGGCGACGTGAGGCAAAGACATCACCGGGTAACAACAACACCGGCAAACGATTTACATGCGCCAATGCGGCAGCAGTTACCATATTTGTTGCACCCGGACCGACAGAGCTGGTACAAGCCATCATGCGTTGACGATTATGAGTTTTAGCATAAGCAATCGCAGTATGCGCCATTGCCTGCTCATTGTGACTACGATAAGTAGGCAACTCATCTTCATACTCATGCAATGCCAAGCCTAAACCGGCCACATTACCATGACCGAATATCGCCATCACGCCGTGAAATAGATTGACCTGTTGACCTTGATAAACCGTTTTCTGCGCTACTAGATACTTTATTATTGCCTGAGCAGCGGTTAACCTGATTCTATTCATGATTCACTCCTGATCCGGCGTTGCTGCCAGAATTCGATTAGTTCTACATAATTATCAGACACTTGATCAATCAGTGACTGACTATCAATTTTATTCTCAAGCCACTGCTGACAAGGCTCTGCAAAGATCGTTCGACCAACTGCAAAACCTTTAACCATCTCGCTAGATGTGCTTTCAGCGAAGCCTTTTTTTAGTTTTTCAGCAGTAGCGGCCAAACCTAATATAACTATTCCCCGACAATGAGGTGCGCGTCGTTTGATAAGAGCATCAATCTTTTGCCAAACAACTGGTGTTTGCGGCGGTAATTTCCACCAGTCAGGGTAAACATCTAGATTATAGATTCGCTCCATCGCCCGGAATAATGTCAACTCGTCCACGGCTGACCCATGAGGCAAAATTAATTCAAGCAAAAATTCATGACCACTGTGGCAACAGGCATTATAAATTTTGACAATTTGACGTTCTTGTGCCAACCTGAGTGCGACCGGGTCATCAGGATGATAAAAAACCAGGCATTTTACTACCTGCTCAACCGGCCAACTTTTTAACCTGGTCCCAATATCATCTCTGCCTTCAATCTCTAACGGCCTGGAGCCCGGTAATTCTATCGGCCGGCCGACCCACCAATCTTTTCCTGTGGCATAGTCAAGTGAATCTTGACCATAGGTATCATCCAGCAATAAGCCAAATTTACCTTCAATACCTGTTCTTTCACTAGCCGCTTCAGCGGCTTGCACCAGTAATTTTTTAAGATGAGGAATATGGCCGCTGCTAACCGAGGCACGGCGGGCCATATCAACAAATTGTTGACGGTGATCAAGCGCTAATACACACAACTCTGGCCAAGTTTTCGGATCACGGGTGGCCACGCGGTGCAGGTAATTTAATCGCTTATCAAGATCAGGCCGATCAATCACATCTAAACGTTCAATATAATCGTCCAACTCCTCTGCCGTTGGCATGGCCGGTGCACAACCGTGTCTAGATACAACCAGCGCCCCACAGGCATTGGCATATCGGAGTGATACTTCATGCGGTTCATTATTAATCCAGCCCCGTAAAAAGCCGGACATAAAAGCATCACCCGCGCCCAGTACATTGAGGACATCCACTTTAACACCTTTGACCGTAATGCCTTGATCAAGATCTGTGGGGATTGCATCGGGGTACACGCTGGCACCCAACGCTCCACGCTTGAGTACAACTGTTGCCTGGCTGATGCTACGAATCGTTTCCAGTGCCTCAATAGTGTCTTCGCTGCCACCAGCAATGTGAATTTCTTCTTCAGTACCGACAATCAAATCAAAATCCGCCAGCAATGTCTGTAAGTGTTCAGTAACAGATTGATCTGAGATAAAACGGGTTTCACCATCACCTAATGATGTGAGTCCCCAAAGCACAGGCCTATAATCAATATCAAAAACTGTTTTCACAGCATTGGCTTTGGCATAGGCTAGTGCCTGTTTGGTAGTGTTATAAGTATTAGCCGTTGAGCAATGAGTACCGTTAACTAAAAATGCTTTGGCACTGGCAATAAAGGCTTCATTAAAATCATACGCGCTAACAGCCATGTCAGCACAATCGTTGCGATAAAAGATTAATGGAAAAGTATCTTTATCTTTAATACCCAGCAACACCAAGCCGGTTAACCGCTGGGTATCAGTTTTCACATGACTGACATCGACACCGGCATTTTCCAGTGATTCTCTGACAAAATTACCCATGTGTTCATCACCGACTCGCGTCAACATGGCTGACTTTAAGCCTAATATTGAACAGCCGTAAGCTGTATTGGCGGCCGAGCCACCCAGATATTTCGCAAAGCTAGCCTCGTCTTCGAGTCTTGCACCCACCTGCTGACCATACAGATCAACCGCGGCACGGCCCAGACAAATTAAATCGAATATCCTTTTAGACATCTAGGACTCCAAATCGTAATCAGTAAGCCTGTGACAATATTATTTAACCATCAAACAATTAATGGTCGTTAAGTTAGTGACTTTGCGTGACACACTGCCTAAAAGCATTGCATTGTCCTCGTTCAATCCACGCCGTCCTAACACAATTAAATCAACCTGATTGTCCTCAGCATATTGGACAATGGCATCGGCAGGATCGCCCTGTTCAATTTGGCGTGACGAATCAGCCTGGATGCGCAGCTTGACTATATGCACTGCCTTATCCAGTATTAATTCACCTGAGTTTTTCAGAATATCGTTTCGTGAGTCATTGATCTGTTCAAATTCAATCATGTCCTGTAGTTCCTTAGGTAAAGGTTTGTCACTAATCACATGCAACAAGGCCAGTGAGGCACCCAGCTTGCTGGCCAGTTCTGCAGCCATAGCCACTGCCCTGTAACCATTCTCTGATCCGTCAACAGCAACTAGAATTGAATTTATTTTGCTTTTGCTCACCATTACGCCAAGAATTACACAGTAGCGATTTCATCGCCCAGTTCTTTGGATAAATCTTCTAAGGTCTTACCCCCCGCCATCATGTTTTGCAATTCATCCATCACTATCTCACCTTTGGCATAAGTACCTAGGGTTTTACCTCGGTTTAAAACCGTGAATTTATCGCCAACCGCCATTGCGTGACGAACATTATGGGTGATAAAAATAACCCCCAGGCCTTTTTGGCGAACCATGTGTGTATATTTCAATACCATGGTGGTTTGCGCCACCCCTAAGGCAGAAGTTGGCTCATCCAAAATCAATAACTTAGCGCCGAAATACACCGCTCGAGCAATGGCCAGGGACTGCCGCTCACCACCTGACAAGGTTCCGGTGGCCTGATCCGGCTCGCGCACATCAATACCAATCTTCTTCATCTCTTCTCGGGCAATCTGATCCGCTTTGTGGGTATCAAAGCTTTTAAACGGCCATATACCTTTTTGAATTTCCCGACCCATAAAAAAGTTGCGCGTGATCGACATTAACGGGATCATTGCCAGGTCCTGGTACACCGTCGCAATGCCGGCATCCAACGCCTCTCTAGGTGAATTAAAATACACCGGCTGACCTTCCATCAAAATCTCACCTGATGTGGGCTTGTGCACACCGGCCAGGGTTTTAATCAAGGTTGATTTACCCGCACCGTTGTCACCAAGTAAACAATGAACCTCCCCGCTTTTTACCTGAATTGAGACACCACCCAAAGCAATCACCGACCCAAAATGCTTGGTAATATTCTGTACATCAATCAACGGATCTACCATTGGTCCTTCGCCTCTTATCGTCCACCAAGTGCCTTACGGCGAATGTAATTGTTAAATAAAACCGCTATCAACAACATGGCTCCAAGGAAAATTTTAAACATGTCCTGATCGATATCCGTATAAGTGATGCCGATGGAAACCATGCCGAAAATAATTGCACCAAAGAATGCGCCAACAGCACTGCCGTAGCCGCCAGTTAATAAACAGCCACCGATTACTGCAGCAATAATCGCCTCGAATTCTTTTAACAGGCCGCGCGATGCATCGGTGGATCCGAAATCCACCGCATTCATCACACCGACTAAGGTGGCCGCACAAGCGGTAGTACAGAACATAATGATTTTGACCCGAGCCACTGGCACACCGACATTGCGTGCTGAGACAGGATCTCCACCTGCTGCAAATATCCAATTACCAAAACGGGTTCGAAGTAACACCCAAGTAGCAAGAACGGTGATAAGAATAAACCAGATGACTTCGACAGGTATACCTTGAACCTTTGGTACGCCAGATTTAAAGGTGTCGATCCAACCCATCTCTGCCAGTTTTAAAAACGCACCTTCAAACGCATTACCGGAAATTAATTCAAGCAACCAGTGATCCTCTGCAATAACGTCTCGAATGCCTCGTAACTGAGTATTGCCGCCCGTCGACCATTTAAGCCCGATTAAAGTCGCTCCACGTAAAATGAATAAAAAAGCCAGGGTCACAATAAATGAAGGTAGTGCAGTTCGTAACACGATTGTTCCGCCAATCACACCTACGGCAATTGCAAAACCAAATGCCACCAGCAAAGAAAACTCTAACGGCCAACCCCAGGTGACCAGGGGAATCCCCACCATCATGCCACCAAAGGCAATCATAGAGCCGACGCCTAAATCGAACTCTCCTGCAATCATCAACATAGCAGCAGCAACCGCCAGAATGCCTAACTGAGCCGCCGGCTCAAGAAAACTCATGATGCCGCCCAAAGTAAACATTTGCTCGTTGGCGTAGATTATGAAGAAAATAGTCACAAGTATGGTACCTGCGATTGCGCCCAATTCCGGACGGCGTAATAGCTTAACGATCCAGGATGCTTCTTTCAGTCGCTCATCAACGACTTGGAGTTTTTCGGCACCAGCTTGTGTCATCTACTATCCATCCTATCATGATGAGTTGTCGCGGTCTGCTGCGCCTATTCATACGCAGCAGACCTCGTCATTTGCTTTAGCGTAAACCTTTAGCAGCCAAATCAATAACATCTGCTGCATTACCCTGAGTCACAAATCCAGGACCTGTCGGCAGATCACCACCGGGAAGGACTTTATAACGGGCATTTAATGCCAAATGTACAATAGGTAGATAACCCTGCAAGAACTGCTGCTGATCAATAGCGAAAGCAATTTTTCCATCACGAATCATTTCCAGCACATTGGCGGACAGGTCGAACGTACCGACAGTAATTTGATCTTGCAGGCCCAGTTCTTCAATGGCCTTCATGGCGGGTTCCGCGGAGTTACTGGCGCCCAGTGTTATGATTCCATCAATATCATCCTGTGCTTGCAAAGTTGCTTTAACTTTGGCATACACATCATCGACTGTGTTGGCTGCCGTTGGTATAACCTCAACCTCGCTACCATAACCATCTGTCACCCCTCGGCATCGCTCATCCAAAGCCACATTACCAACTTCGTGGTTTATACAAATCAGTTTTTTAATGCCCATTTCTTTGATCTTCGCACCACCACCAAGTCCGGCGTCATATTCATTTTGACCAACGTGAAATAAAACACCTAAATCAGCTGCAACATCTGCTCCTGAATTCATTGAAGCAACAGGAATACCGGCTTCAACCGCTTTATTGATGGCACCACCCAATGCATCTGCGTCCGGAATTGAAACAACCAAGCCTTCCGGTTCTTGTTGAACTGCTGCTTCAATTAACTGTGCCATAGCAACCATATCAAAGGTTTCGGGTGCGCGATAGTCAACTTCGACCTGCATTTTTTCACCAGCCAGCGAAACTGCATTTTTGACTACAGACCAAAAAGGATCATTAGCCTGCCCATGACTGACAACAATAATTTTTTCTCCCTCAGCAAATGCATTCATCAATACAGATAAACATAGAACTGCAGTAAGAAATAGTTTTGTAATGGATTGCCGTAACTCGGTCATCATATTTCATCCTCATATAAATGTATGTGAATAAAATAGTGTATAGAATATTTTTTCTATGTCAATGATTTATGAAATATTAACTTTAATTTGATTAACCGAATCTTTATCAAATAATACATTAAAAGAACCTTAACTTTAATAGATTCGCCCGGCTTATAACGATCTATGTGATATTCAATCTAACTGCACTCATTCATCCACGGCTAAACTTCTGATCTTCCGTCGCCTCAGCGAGCGTTAATAAAGCAATGCAAAATGGAAAAGAAATTCTATTTACTGTATCCTTGATTCTGAATTCCAATATTAATCAAAATGACAGAATCCCAATTACCACCATCAGACCCCAAAGCACTAGTGAAAACAATTCACCTTCGCTATGAAAACTTAAGCAAACGACTTCAACAAGTAGCTAAATACGCACTCGACTTTCCTGATGATATGGCCATAGAAACGATAGCAGTGTTATCTGATCGAGCGGGAGTTCAACCATCAGTATTAATCCGGTTTGCCCAGGCCTTTGGCTATTCAGGCTTTAGCGAAATGCAACGCATTTTTAAGCAACAATTGATTCAACGCTCCTCAAATTATAATGAACGCATCAGGATGTTTTGGGAAGATGCTGAAAACAAAGATCAGCTCGAAGGCATCGAGGTATTACAAGCATTCTCCAGGGCCAGTCAATTAAGCTTGGAGAAACTAGAAAATGACATTTCTCAAGAGCAATTGCAACAAGCCGTTGCCTTGATGAAACAAGCTCGCATCATTCATATTACTGGCAGTCGTCGTGCATTTCCTGTTGCTGCATATTTGGGGTATACACTAAATCGCATTGAACAACCGGCAACAATACTAGATGGAATTGCCGGCATGCTCAATGAACAAATGCAACTTTTTGACAAGACAGATTTGGTAATCGCGATTAGTTTCGAGCCTTATGGGCCTGAAACAATAAATGTAGTTGAGAAAGCGACTGAAAAGTCGTTACCTGTTATTGCACTAACTGACAGTCCATTCAGCCCTATAGCCAAGTCATCAACATTATCATTTGAAATTAAAGATGCAGAAGTACGCGGTTTTCGCTCATTGACGGCCGTGTTATGCCTGGCCCAAACACTGATGATTTCGTTGGCCATTGAACAATCAGGCTCTAAATGAACTAGATGGTATCTATCACTTGATCCACTAAGTTGAATTCAGCAGCTGAGGAAAGGCCGGCTGCTGTTAGCCAAGTTTACAAAACAAACTAATATGTTTTAATTTAAATACTATCGAGCCCCACATAAAATTTGCGGGACCCGATAGCCTTTACTTAAAGAAGAGAAGGAAAAAGTGTTAATAATTAAATAATTTACTAATACTGGCATCAATTCCGATAGATATAGCATCACCACGACCGAGGTCTTGTTCTGCATCACTATCGTAATCTACATACTGAATAAATGCGTTTATATTATTGCCAAAAGCATAGCTAGCTAGCAAATGCGTTGCAGTACCTTCGGTATTATCAGTATCTTCTTCAAAATTAGTGTGCCCGACTTTAAACGTCCAGGGATCCAGGTTATAGGCCAAACCTAAACCCGCGACTGTTGCCTCTGTGACACTTTCATCCTGATAAGTACCAAAAACAGAAAACTGACCAAATGAATAATTAAAACCAAACGAGGTCAACTCAACTTCACCAGAAGGAAACTCCTCATCTACTTCATAACGCGAAATGCCTGCAAAAAAGCTTTCTCCAAAATAATTGAGCCCAAACACAGTCGCATCAAAATCTTCATCTTCACCATTACCATCTGTATCCTCTGCATCGGCATCGCTGGCTACCTGGACATAACCGTGTAATCCGGAAAATGTTGGCGTGACGTATGAAATTGCATTACCTAGTCGATCAGGTGCAAATAAAAATGCACCAGAATCGTTTTTGAAGGAATCCATTTTTTTGGTTTCTGCCAGAATATTATTCTGACGACCAAAAATTAATTCACCAAACCCACCTTGTAGGCTTATGTTCGCTTTTCGGGTACCAACATCATCGTCATCTTTGTCCTGAGTCGCCAAATCATTCACTGGCAAATCAAATTCAAGTTGCCATCGCGCTTTTAGATCAGTAAACCGTGGCAAAACATGGGCACCTTTCAGTCCTATCCTGGCTTTGTCGACGAACGTATCTAAATCTGTGTCATCCCTATCTATTGAACGTGCTTCCACTTCACCATAGATTTCGAACTTATTATCTTCATTCTCGGCATAAACTGATGTGGAAAAGGCAGCCGCAAACGCGGTCACACCTATCAACGAGATATTAAAAATATTTTTCATCTAACTTCCTCTTGATATATATATTCCATTCTAATAATAATAGAATAGAATTTTTATTTCAATAGTCTCGTGATATAAATGTGTCGAAAGTGATTGATTAACTCAGATAACATCACTTCCAGTGACTCTTTTGGGAATTATCGAATCCGGCCAAACAAGAGCTGCCTTGAAAAGGCATTTCATTCAGTCATAAATGGTTGGCACTCAAATTAACAGTAAATTACAGTTAATATTCTTTAGCCAACCTGAAGGTATCAGCTTTTAATTACCGACATAAAATACTAATGATCATTCAAAGTTATTATGTGATCTAAATAATTTGTTAAGAAATTTTGGAAGTGAAACTCTAAAAATAAAAGCCACCTAACCTAAGGATATAAGCCTACCAGACTTGGCCTGATCACAAATTCACCCATGCTTGACCACTAACTTGTGAGGTGAGACAAGACTCAATAAATTTCACCCCCTGTATGCCATCATCAATCCCTGGATAATCTACTGGGAGCGATTGGTTGGCCAACTTTGCTTGAATCGCCTGCCCAAATTGGCGATAAACATTAGAAAATGATTCAAAATAACCCTCCGGGTGACCAACTCCAACCCGTTCTATACGAGCAGCCGGGTACAAATCATCTGCTCCACGCTCATAGATTTTAGTTGACATGGATGTTTGCTTATAAATCAATTGATTCGGTCTTTCTTGATGCCACTGAAGCGAGGCTTTGCTACCGTAAATTCTTAAGTTCAGACCATGTTGGTTACCCGTTGCAACTGCACTGGCCCAAACTGTACCATTAGCGCCGTTTGGGTATTTCAACCAGATAAATGCGTTATCTTCAAGTGGACGGGTACGTACTACAGAAGTTAGATGTGCACATACTTGGATTGGCTTCAGACCAGAAACGAATCCAGCGATATGATAGGCATGTGTGCCAACATCTGCTAAAACGAAACTAGGCCCTGAAATTTTAGGATCAACTCTCCAGGCCGCACCTTCTTTTTCTTGTTCTACAGTATGCATTGCATGACCATGTGCAAATTCAGATTTGATGGTATGAATCTCCCCTAATTCGCCATTACGCACCATTTCCCTTGCTTGTTTGATCATTGGATAACCGGTGTAACCGTACATCACGCCAAAAACGATATCCTTATCTTTTACGAGTTCAGCCAACTTAATTGCATCTTCAACCGTTGTGGTGACGGGTTTTTCGCAGATAACATGAATACCATTTGCGGCAAAAGCGCTAGCCATCTCAAAGTGAAACCCATTCGGCGTCATAATACTGACAGCGTCAATACCGTCATCACGAGTTAGCTCCTGCTGCAACATAGCGCGATAGTCGGCATAAGCACGCGAAGAGTCGATTCCTAATTTTTTCCCAAATTCGACACTGGCTAATGGATCTTTGTCAAATGCACCGGCTGATAATTTAAATAGACCGTCTCTATTCGCGGCTACTCGATGACTATCACCAATCTGAGAGCTGCGTCCACCACCAACCATACCTAACTGAATAATTTTCACTTGTCTGTTCTCAATGAATAAATAATGGAATATTTTTATGATTATATAAATAATGGAATAATTTTTGTACTAATTTTATATTTCAAATTACCCTATCAAACTAATTTTTATACAGACTGATTCAGAACTGATGGTTAAATGCCCTTTACTATCATTAATGCCTGAATTGGTTCACTGAGATCATGGTGAGTAATACGATGATGTATTGAGGTGAATAACGATTGCTCCGATGTGTTTGCTACACCTGCTCGCACTGGATTAAGATCCACATAGGCCATACACATATCTTATTACTGGCTTGATGCATGCCATCAGGGCGAGTTTGGATCACTAGATGATAATGGTTTGATAGAATGGCATAGCCATATAAATCTATATAAAACAGTTCGCGTAGTTCAAATAATCGTTTTTCCAGCCAGCGTTTGCGATGATCATAACGTTTATCGCTGGATTGATCTTTAGCGCATAGAAATGCCCGTCTGACACAACGACTGGTTAAATGGAAATAAGTGGGTTTATCTAGATATAAATGATGGTTTCGAGCAATGGTCTTGCTTGACTCCTGTAATTAAATTAAATGAATTCCGTTTCAGAACAACAATTTAGCACACCGCCCTAGCTTGCTCAATTTGTGGGTGTCCTTAAATATTTTTAAATACTTCTAATCGCATTCTGGAGTTTGCAGGGAAATAATTTGCGAATTGGATATAAATGGATACAATTGGATATGATTATCACATAATTGGATATCCAAGTGAATCTATCTGACCTTAATATTACGCCTGATCTGCTCAAATATGTCTCTGAAATAAATGAGTTTAAAGGGGCATGGAATATTTACCACAACCTGACTCCAGAGCGCCTCCAATCTTTACGCCATGTGGCAACTATTGAAAGCATCGGTTCTTCAACGCGAATTGAAGGAGCCAAACTGAGTGATGAGGAAATTGAAGTATTACTCGGTGGTGTGGGGAAACAATCATTTGCTACTCGTGACGAACAAGAAGTGGTCGGCTACGCCGAACTCATGGAAAGGGTTTTCAAAAGTTATAAAGAGATTGAATTCACTGAAAACTATATCAAGCAACTTCACTCTCTTTTGCTCAGACACTCAGTGAAAGACGAACGGCACCGAGGGGAGTATAAAACCAACAGAAATGATGTGGTAGCATTTGACGAGCAGGGAAATAACATTGGAACCGTATTCGAAACAGCCACACCCTTCGATACGCCGTTTGAAATGCAAAAACTAGTTTCCTGGGCTCAAGAAGCAGTGGAAGATAAAAGCTATCACCCACTGATTATTATTTCTGTTTTTGTTGTGACATTTTTAGCTATTCACCCTTTTCAAGATGGGAATGGTCGTCTCTCCAGAATCCTAACAACTTTGCTACTCTTAAAGACTGGCTATAGCTATATACCTTATTCGTCTCTCGAAAGCATCGTTGAAAGAAACAAAGAAGGATATTACCTGGCACTCAGACGCACACAAAAAACACTCAAGACTGAGAAAATAGACTGGCATCCCTGGCTATCGTTTTTCTTAAATTCACTTAAGCGGCAAAAAGATCACCTATTATCGAAGATTGATTTATCCAATCAAAATGCAGAACTATCCGAAGAGCAGCTAATTATTCTGGATTATGTGAATAAGCATAAACGAATCACAACCAGTGAAGCGACTGAACTTCTCAATATTCCTCGCCCAACCGTCAAAAAACGGTTATCCAGAATGGTAGGCAGTGGCGTGCTTGAACTTCATGGCAAAGGGCGTGGTAGTTGGTATAATCTAAAAGTTAAGTAATATTAACTCATTATTGAGGTACAACTCGAATCCCTACGTTAGGTGAACCTCGTCTCTGCTCTTGTGGAGCAACTTCGAGAGGGTTCGCAGGTTGTATTCCATCAAACATCGGTGCCACGATTTCAGCAGACTCATTTTTCCCACTCTTATCTGCAGGTTTCGTAGTTCCATCAGTCGCTGTCTCCTTAGTTTTAGGGATTGAAGGTCGAGCAAATGGTTTTGAGAAATCTTGTAGCTCAAATTTCGCCAAATCAACACTTTCTTCAATAAAGTTGGTTACTGAGATCCTACTGCAACTTCCATGATACTCACGAAGCGAACGTTGAGCCGCAGGGAAAGTCCACTGATCAAAAGTAAGTAGTTTATTTGCAAACTCACCCCGTGCCTCTTTTAACTTGTCATATACTGTTTCAAGTGTATTACTTAGCCGAAAGTTAGTATTAAAGTTATCAAAAGTAGCATTACTGGCACCAAGCGCTGTTGCAACTACTCCCATGGTTTCAGCTGAAGCACGTCCAATAAGCCCAACAATACCAAGAGCACCATCTCCAAAAATATTCATATTTCGTTGGGCAACATCAAGATTTTTACCTTGAAAAAATAGAGTATCAAACCAGATATTGCAGGCTAAATTAGAAAGAGTTATCCCAGAGTCAAGATAATTATAGATGCTATCTGCATTTGGAGAATTTTCTGCTTCTTCTGCTATAACTTTAAAATCAATTACATCACGATCAAAGACTGCTTCAACCGAATTTTCTGTTATAGGATCAATGTCATAAGACGGATCAAAATTTTTTGCACAGCCATTCAAAAGCAAGACGGAAAGAATGGTAACCTTTGGTAAGATATTCATTTTAACCTCCACGTTCTTTTGGATTTTCTTTTTCTGGTCCCATACCTCTTGCATTATTGTTTGCAATCAACAATCCTTTCCAGGAACTTGATTGGGAGGCTAAAAACGGAATCCACCATGATGGAAAGTCAGGCTTGGGGCCTGCTTCTGTATCTGGCTTAGGCCAGACTATCTTTGGCCAAGGAATAGTACCATCGTCTTCTATAGTGCAAGCAATAAGACTACATACTGTTCCAGCATCCTTTGTGTCAAAACCATGTTTTGAAAGTAACTCTTTTAGCCCTTCAATATGATCTAGATTCCCGGAAATGTATTCTCTAGATAAACCAATCATTTTAAGCTTATCTTCGTCTGGAACAGGATCCCAAAGGCCTTTTCGTTTCAGATATTCCTCTAGCGCTTCTTGAGAACCAATAATATCGAGGTCAAGAATAGATTTCATGATGTTGTTACCTCTGTTTTTTTGATTTTGAGACTAGAAACAAGTATATGGAGAAATGCGGTTCGCAAAATATGTCTTTAGTTATACATTCAAAAACTTGTATATTTTTCAATGACACAGAATTTATTAATTGCTAAAGCTAATATTACTTAGATCCATGTTAGTTAAGTATCTAACATACGAAGTAAAACCGATGAGACTAAAATAAGTTGAATGAAGTCAAAAGAAAAAGCCCATTCGGGCTTTAAAATATTGATAACTGATCGCCATCCAATATTGGTTGCGGATCAACTTTAACTTTGGTTTTATTTTCTGATTCTGTTTTTGTTTTTGAAGAAGAGGAAACAAGTTCCGAGTCATGGTGCTAATTATTGGGGAAAGGTCATTCCATTTTCACACCCCAGTTTTTCTTATCATGAAGCTTTTTTAGTATTTCAATAATTCCAGATACAACTAAAGCTCTATTCTCTCTTCCTACCCTCTTCAATGGGTTATATCCCACTTCTAGATTTAAATCTGAGATGTCCAGATAAATAACATCACCTTTCCTATACTCAGGTATGTTATTTACGATTTTATCGGCAAGTTCAACATGTGGATCAAGTAATACAAACCCTTGAAAATTACAAAGGTCTTGGTAAATCATTTTAAATAGCAGTGTTGATTTACCTGTGCCTGTTTTGCCTAATATATAGCTGTGGGAGAGACAATCTTTTTGTTTGATTCCAAATATCTTGTTTTGGTTTCTAAAGTTGGTTTTTGCCAGGTAAGTTATTGTCATTTCCATAATTATTCAAATATATGGAAATGAAAAAAGGCAGATTATTGAACGCTTAATACTTTATCACATGACAAATTGAGTCTTCACACAGTCTGCACTCTAAACAACCCAGCTCTATAGCACTTATTGTTAAGTAAAAATTTCAGAGTATGTCTCTTTGTGATATAAATCGCTTAGAGGTGACTTTTATCATTATGGAATATATAAATATTTGGATTGTAGTTGGTGCTGCTCTTCTTGGCGGATTGACACCAGGCCCAGCTACTTTAGCAATTGCAGGCACATCACTTCATCGTGGTAGAAAAGTAGGATTAGCTCTTGCATGGGGAGTAACAAGCGGGGCAATAGTCTGGGCAATATTTGCCGCATTAGGGATAGGTTCGGTTCTAGCAGCGAATCAGTGGCTTATTGAAATTATCCGCTACGCAGGTGCGGCTTATCTTCTTTGGCTTGGTTGGAAGTCTGCAAAAATGGCATTAACAGAAAAAGAATTAGTTCCAACTGATGTTGGTGCAAATACACTATTTGTAGCATGGATTAAAGGTGCATTGATACATTTGACAAACCCCAAAGCTGTGATTTTTTGGGGTTCCATCCTAGCAATTGGTCTTAAGCCTAATGCACCTCATACTAGCATTGTATGGATTATTATAATCTGCATGCTAATCAACATCGTTTTGGTAACTAGCTACGCACTATTGTTTTCGAGTTCTAGTTTAACCCAAAAATATTTACGCTTAAGGCGTTGGTTTGAAAGCTTGTTTGCAGTTTTCTTTTTTGGAGCAGCAGCCAAACTTCTTACGAATCGTGCTGATTAAATCAGATTTTCTATATTTCATTTTTATCTAGTTGCAAAAACAAAAACTCCGCCTTTTCGGAGTTTTTGTTTTTGTTAATATAATCACGCCAAATGGTAGAGCAGCTGTAGTATTTTCAAAAGAAGGTCACCATGTCAGAGGATGGGGTATCTCAGAGAGAGCCGTTAGATCAACACTCGATGCTGAAAACAAAATGCAAAAGTGGATCAATCAATTTCGTCCCGAGATAATAGTGGTAGAACATTATGGCTGGTGAGTTTTATGAACTATGATCTGGGATTCTTTGATGAGAACGTCGGTCGAGTTGAACCGACAACGAATCCTTTTGTAACAAAACTGTAAACTATGTGTCCGGTACAAACTGTAAACCATGTCTCCAGTGGACCCATTTTTAAGTGGTAGCAGGGACGGAACCGAACCGCTGACACGAGGATTTTCAGAACGAAGGCACAATTAATATTGTATATTTTTCAATAACTTAGCGGAGGCGTCCGTTGCTAAAATTCACGACAATGCACTACTGTGCAGGGCTGATCCCCGCAGGATTTACGTGACGCACGTGGCGTCTATCTTAACGCAAAAATATTAATTTAAAAGATTGGCAGAAAATATTGATAAACTATTGATTAAGACGAATTATAAATTACTAAAATTTTGAAAAAAACTTTACTAAGAACTGGTTTGAGTATTTTTGGTGTCATCTCAGGTTTCTATCAATGGTACAAAACTCTTTCCGTTGTAAAAAGGTTCATTGTATACATCATATCTGGGCCTTCAGTAGCGACAGTAATCAGTATGATTGCTATATATCTAAATAGTGTTTTGCAGGGACTCAGAGTTCCGGTTGAGGGAGTTCCAAATTTTAATCTATTCGTATTCTTTATATCGATATTATTTTTCTTATCATTTGTTGTTGTACTTGCTCTAGTTATTACATTCTTTAATATGCTAAGCACTTACCTGGCAACTTATACTGAAAATAAAATTATTCAAAAGTTGATTTTAATTGGATTAGGCATTGCTACCGCAATCTTACTGAATATTGTCAGTTTTTGGCATGGAAGGATTGGTGGGATAACAGGAATTTTTGATTCTGTTTTTGTACTTAGCAGCGCTGCAATTTTCATTGCATTGTTGATATTATTTGTGGCCTCAAAACATGTTTTAATTCAATCTAGTATTGCACTAGTTTTCGCCTTATTTTTCTTTTCATATGTATGCATATTGCTTTTCAACGAAGATAGTTATTCCGAAATTCTAAGAGTGACACGGTTTGGAGGAGGGTTAAATATTGAAATAACATGTAAAGAAAATGAAACTCATCAATATTGTAATAATGATCAAGTGAAGTTAATGCTAAAAACCGATAGGTATATTTTCGTATCACAAAACAAACATTATATTGAAATCCCTAACGACCAGATTGCTTCAATTAGTTATCCAAAACAAGTTGTCAGTCTAACTGATCTTATCGATGCTCTACTATTCAAAAAAAATGCCCAGTAAGTATAATTTACTAACTGGGCCATTCATTTAAAGCTTTTCAGAGCACCTGTTGTCTGGGGCTTTAGTGTACCTCTATTAATTTATCAACATTTTCAGCTGTTTCCATCCAAATAGCTTTTGCGGAGTTCCATTCAGATTCCATTCCAAATAAAATCCCTCCTGCCTGATTTAGAACCACTGGAGTTATCACTAACACGAAAACCCAAAACATAAGTTCCCCTGCCTTTTGAATGGTAATGGGGTTGCCAATTTCATACTCAAGAATTTTCGTCAGTTTATAACTCTCTGAGTTTTTCATGTACTTGACGATCACAAATATTGTTATCGCAACAACTGCTATGACTACAACTATGGCCTCCAACTGTGGCCATATCAGCACATACCCTGCAGAAATTAGAAAAGCCAAGAGCGGAAATGCCTTGAAAATAAAAGAGATAATTTTTTTTCTGTTCACAAGTTTATTGAATCCTATTTTTTTAACTAATTTGACCTTTGTTTTTCCACTGAACGACGAATACCGACCTGATTTATCCAGATCCCGACAGATGATAGCAAAAATACTATCTTGAAACAAATAATGATCATTATTGTTAATGCAAAAAGAATCACTCGAAAACCAATGGCAAACCCTCAGGTGTATCTGGTTTAACAGAACCATAATGACCTCCATATTTTAAATGTACTACTAGTAAATAGATGAGGATGCGCAAAGAATTTTGCAATCGCCGAACCCTTATTTTTATTCTTTTTCAATGGCTTACCTCTACTGTTCACCATAGCACTATCCTCCTTAGTTGGTCAAATCAAGGGGATTAAAGTTCTTCATGTATACTCCATTAATTACTGACCAACTGTTTATCTACCATATCATCTATTAATAGGAATTTTTTAAATTTATCGGGAAATTTCTAGAAATTTCCCGATAAATTTGATATTTTCTGATTTCAACTCTAAGTAATTATGCTGCCCGTGGAAATAAAAAAAGATGAAACAGAAATTGCCAAAATACTCCATTATCTAATTAGTGAATATGGAAGCCTACTTAATGACCTTTCTGTTGAGAGTTTTCCGGAAGTCTTTCATAGGAAAACTGGCATTACCTCCAAATCTGTTCAGAACTGGCTGAAAAGAGAAACTAAAAGAGTTAATCGAAACGCCTCAACAAAACTTGCAGAATTTTTTAAACCCATACACCAAGACATAGAACCTGAATGGTTTAGAAGCGGTACATTTGAAACTTTTGTACAGCATCTGGACAAACCTACAAGCCATTACTTAAATTTCCAAATCCCAACAGAGGTTGCACCTTTTGAAGCAGGTGCATTTGAGGAAATGCGAAATGAACTTGCTGGCATATACCACAGCTATAGATATGCTTTTTATAACACAAACGAAATAGCAAAAGAGATGCTTCACATCAAATGGGACAACGGTAAATTAGTATTCACCTACTATTTTCTCACGGATGGTGTAATTCTTAGTGAACTGAATGGTATTGTTTTACCAATTGGTGAAAATTATGTATTCTTTGGCATATATCTTTCTAAAACTCCACGCAACCATAGATTTCGTACTCTTGTCATTAAAAGACAAGGTGAAGATAAAAGATTCACTAGAAAAAGATTCGGAATTTTATTGGGTAGTCATGCTAGTAGCCTTGAGCCATCAGCTGCTAAAGTTCTACTTGTGCATGATGAAAAAAAGTATTCAGATATAAAAATATTAGCGAAAAAAGAGGTCAAGTTCATCGACCAAAATGTGCTCCAGTCAAAATTTCCTAAACATTATAAGTTGATAGTAGATTCAGTAGTTTCAAATAAAGTAAGCATGCAGAGTAATGACAAAATTCTTACCCTCGATACTATTCATTTCGACACATTATTAAGAGACCTGAATAAGTAATTCACTGATTATTGGTCAAATCGAAAGATAGTTACAAAGCTACTCTTTAGCAAAGTTTGCAACTTGTAATTCTCCACTAAACCCTCTGCTTGGCATCCCATCAATCATCAATTTGACATACATATCGTAATTTTCCAATCGCATTAAATCCTGACTATCAAAGTTTCCGTCAAACACCTTTTCAAGCTGGGTGGCATCATGAACATCTACCCTAAAACAGATTAGTGTTCCAGCATTGCCCAAAATCGCATTATGTACATCTTTGTCTAGCTGGGAAAAATACTGGTGTGCGTAACATAGTGAAACAAAGTACTTGCGCAACTCTGACATCATTGAAGCAGTCGATAGTGTAGCAAAGTTATGTACTTCATCCGCGTAAATATGAAAGGGTTGTCGCTGACCCTCTGGGATATCTGCCCGACTGTACGCAGCCAATCCCAACGAAGTTAATATCAATCCACCCAATAGATTTGCAGCATCACCACCAATTTGTCCTTTGGCGAGATTGACTAGTAGAAAGTTGCCATCGTCCATTACAGACCGCAGACGGATTGCATTTTCGTCTTTCGTAAGAATGTTCGCCAATGTTGGATTAGATAAAAATCCACCAAGCTTGTTTTGCACAGGAATGACAGCTTCGGCTTTAAGGCGATGGGAATACTTGGCGAATTCTTTGAACCAGAAGTTTTTGACATGCTTATTGGTGACATTGCCAAGCGCCTGGTTTCGATATACGTCATCCGTGAATAATCTGAGCACGTCAGCAATCGTAGCCCGGGGCTGTTCTAGAAGTGTCAGCAGCGCATTTCTAAGCAGATGTTCCATACGCACACCCCAAGAGCGGCCATCCCATTGCTTTTTGAGGATTTCCATAACACCACTAGCAAGCAGTGGTCTACGTTCAGGACTGACGTAGGCGAGCGGATTGTAGCCCCACCTTAAGTTAGGATCGGGCACATTGAGATAAATCAGTTTGTCTGTTCGATTTTCAGGAATCTGTTCAACAACTTCGCTAACCATATCACCATGCGGATCAAGTAATGCGCAACCTCTGCCAGCGTGGATGTCCTGCAATACAAGATTTTTAATGAGCGTTGATTTGCCCACACCTGTTTTTCCCAGGATGTACATATACGAAAACCGATCCTTTTGTTTAATGCCGAAAGGAATATATGTGTTGCGGTGGTTTGTGGTTCCAATAATGGAAATATCGTTGTTCATATACACCCATTATTAAACTCACAATCCTTTACTACTAGGATGTCAATTGTCTCTAAATCAGGAAAACGAACGTCAGCCTGTGAATTAGAGATATATCCTGTCTACTTATCTAAATAGAGATGAGTTAGTGCTAGCGCAGCAGCATCAAAGATACCGTATTCAGGCGCTTCACTCATGTAGAACTCCCGTTTCTTTGGGAGTCGCTGTGACAATTCTGGTAACCACTCTGCAATTGCTTCAGCAATTTCATGTTTGGTCGATTTACCAAAATCGCTAAAAGCAAACAGAATGGCATTGCGATGATAAAACACTGTTTCAATCCCTTGCTCATTACAATACTAATCAATACTTTTAATCAGTTTGCGAATACGGTCTTGTCTCAATGATCCGTTTGTTTCTTCCAGCACAACCACATTGGGTTGATAACAAGCAATCAATTTCTTGACTTTAACCAGGGAGCGGTAATTCTTGTTAATACGGATATTTGTCACACCCCAGTCAATCGGATTGCTTGCGCCTTCAAAGACAGTAAAGCCGATGCCTCTTACAATCGGATCAATGGCAAGAACGGTTTGTTGTTTTTCCTCCTTCATTTTTCTGTGTTAGTAAGTTACTGATTGGCCTTGATAAGATACTCAAGAGCCTTGAGACGCTGATGCGTATTCTGAGCTTTTGATGTTTTCAATCGCTCATGCAATTCCTTTGCACGATGTGTAATGGAATTAGTCTACTTGGTCGCAATATCTGGAATTAGTGAGCGGAAATCAGTGCTAAAGATAATGCTGTAGGCAATCAGAATGCCAATACTTGGCATCCATTTGCGATGTTCGATTCTTGAGATTGTCTGATGACTTTTTAGACCAAGCAGATACGCCACGTCTTGCTGTGTAAGACCTGACCCAAGACACACACGTTTGAGTGTGTTTTTGTTTTTTCCTTTCATAGAATTTTTAAGTAACGTGTCGGCTGACGGTCGTACTCTCCACTCTAGGAATTTCAGATAAAGAAAACTAGGATGGGTAATGTGGCAATTTGTCACTTTACCCATCCTTGACAGTGGATAAGCTGTTGAAGCAATTTAAATATTTGAATGACTTGGTGACTTTAGTGACTTACTCAAGGCCATAACGTTTCACTAGTAGCTTGATTTTTTCTTTTTCGGAATCGGATACACAGTAACGACCGTTTTTCAATTGTGTTCGCAGATGCAGTGAATTACGTACAACTCTACCAACTGCATGAGAAGTTAACGGATGTTCGTAGTAATCGCCGTAGGTGTTCATGACGTGTTCTCTGATCTGTCCGACTTGCACAAATCGCCGATTGGATAACAGTGCATGAACGCTTTGCAAGACGTGTGACACTAATTCCATGCCACGCTCATGCTGTGCCTGACGTTCCTTGCTCTGCATCCAGTCAATTACAATTTTCATCTCAGACTTATTCATAAAAGTCAGTAATGGTGACAGCACTTGCTCTGAGCGCGGACTGAGTTTTTGGTTGGGAACAACCGATTGTGCTTCTTTATGGAAATGATCAAAGCGAAATTGCAACAACTTATTCCTCAATACCAGAGCTTCATCAGTTTTCTCCTGACCTAGTTTCAATGGAATGTCTTTCCTCAGAGGTTGCAAACCAGCTTCAAAAGTAAAGAAGCGAGACTCCAGAGCATCATCGTCAAAGCGGCCTCGGCTGGCTAAAATCTTCGGGCCATAAACGTTAAATGATCTGGTTGTAAATGTTTCGTTTTTTGTTTTCTCACAGCGCAGCACTGGAAAACCTTTTGCATTTCCGTTGTTTAGAATTTTAGCAATCAAGGATTTCTCGCTGGACTGGTAAAAGTCGCTTTCATCCATAACCAGCGTCCCGCCAATATCATCTAGCAAATGGAAAAGCGGCGCTACGGTAGCCGCGCCTGATGCAAAGAGTGGCTTGTAGCAAATACTGCTGATGACCTGGAGAAAGAGTGTTTTGCCTGCACCGAAATCGCCTTTGATTCTTAAATAACCCAGGCAATTATGTGCATCATACAGCCAGGTTAGTAAAACATAGTGAGTGGCAATGATTTCAAAAGCGCTGTCCATATCCATGTATTTATGAATGTATACCTGGATTGTCTTTTTGAGTTTATCTACACTGCCATAGTTGACGGGTTCTTGTGACAGCAATAGCACATCATTAATCAAAAATGCATGATCAGATCGATACGGTTTAATTTCTAGTTCGTTATTTGTTTTATAGGTTTTCTGAATCTCGATTTTTGATCCTGTGCAGATCGCAAGATTGGTTTGCTGCTTGCCTTTATCGTAAATAGTCTCGATCAGTATCGAACCGTCTTTGTGTGAAACAACGGTCTTGAATTTCGTTTTTGCCATAGTGATTTGTTATGTCTTAGACATTCACTATGACTGAATATGCACATTCAAAACAGGATGGACATTGTTGACTCTCAGCACAATTGCCATCCTGTAGGGAATTGAAATACTCGTCTATGCTTGAAAAACGGCTTTTGACTTAAAGCCGATTCCATCCTACTGTGGAATTGTAATTCTTAAATTCAACACCCATGAATTACGTCATGTACTGCCGTAAATCACAGGAAAGTGAAGATCGGCAAATTCTTTCACTTGAATCCCAAGAGCAAGAACTTATGGAGCGTTTTGGTGATGATTCGAGTATTACGATTTCACATCAATTCTCAGAATCTAAAAGTGCCAAAGCACCTGGACGTGAACAGTTCAATGAAATGATTGAGTTGATTCAAGCTGGTAAAGCTGAGGGCATTATGGCTTGGCATCCTGACCGACTGGCAAGAAACTCTGTTGACGGTGGTTTAATTATTTATCTTTTGGATATTGGCGTACTCAAAGATTTAAAGTTTGTGACCTATCACTTTGAAAATACGCCAGAGGGCAAAATGATGCTGGCGCATTTATTTACACAGTCAAAATATTTTGTTGATGGACTTAGTAAAAGTGTCAAGCGAGGCAACAAAACCAAACTCAAAAAGTGCTGGCGCCCCAACATTGCTCCTATTGGCTATCTGAACTGCAAAGAAACCAAAACCATCATTCCAGACCCTAAGCGTTTTAGCATCATTCAAGACATCTTTGCCCTGATGAAAACAGGCTGCTACACACCGAAAATGCTTTACGAAAAAGCCAAGGATGAGTTTGCACTGAAAACACCCATTCGCAAGCGCACTGGCGGCAAATCATTGTCATTGAGTGGCATGCACCGACTATTAAGCAATCCGTTCTATACAGGTTTGATTCTGTGGAAAGGTGAACTGTATGAAGGTAAGCACAAACCCGCCGTTTCAATTGAAGATTTTGAGGCGGTTCAGAAAATCCTAAAACGCAGAAGTCTAAAACCCAGCCGTCACAAGAAACCAAAACTACAGTTTGCTTATACAGGACTCATCAGATGTGGTGAATGTGAATGCGCAATTACAGCTGAGAAGAAAGTGAATCGCTTTAATTCACACTATGTGTATTACCGCTACACACATCGTAAAACGAATTATGTTTGCAAACAAAAATCCCTTGAAGTCAGGAAATTAGAAAATCAGTTCAAGCAGTTCCTTGAATCCATTGTGATTGACGAGGAGATGCATGATCTGATTCTGGAGCAAGCGGTTAAGGAAAAAGACAAAGTCGGACAGAGTTATCAATCGAAAATTTCATCGCTTGATAGAGCACTGACCAAATCAAAGAATCAATCAGAAACAATTCTGCAAATGCGCATGGATGAACTAATCAGTAATGACGAATTTAAAGACCAGCGCTCAAAACTTCAATTTGAGCAGAAAAAACTTGTTGAACAAATCGAAAAACTTGGAAATGTGAATGTATGGTTCGCACCCTTTAAAGACTACCTGGAAGCCCGTAAACAAGCCATAAAATGGTTTGAAAATGGCAGCTTGGAAGTAAAACGATTGATTATGAAATCTGTAGGTTCGCACGCTATGATCATGGACAAAAAACTTAGTATACAAGCGGCTAAACCGTTCTTCCAGATACCAAAAAACGCCACGAATGGCGACTTGTTGGGAGTCGTACAGAGTTTTAGAAAACACTATGGACATTGTGACGTACGCGTTACATTATCCATCCTTATGGGAGATAAAGAAATTGGTCAACGTCAAAAATTCTTTAGGAGTATGCAACTCTCTTTCTGAAATAAAAAAGAGCGGTGATACAGATAATATGCAAAACAAAGCTGTAAAAAATCGTATTGAGCCAAAAGTAAAGGAAAATTGATAGGCTGCCCAAGAATAAAGTAGCAATTTTCATCTTCCATGTTGGATGGAGGACTGAAAAGATGGTAACAATTATTGGAAGGCCCCATAACGGTGCCAGCGTTGCTGCCAAAAGAATGCAGGTCTGCTGAATAATGGCAGAGATTACATATGTTGGCGTCTGCAACACTGCCCAGGATCCGATGGCCAGTACCAGAAGAATAATGGTCTGAATCAAAGAAAGATTCCATGAAATAGAATCGAGAAAAAACCAACTAAGGAGAATTGAAATGGCAAGTAGAAAATGAGTATAGAGAAGCTCATATGTGCCTGCATATTTTCTTGTTGTGTATATTGCAAGCGTCGGTGCAACATAACTGATGATCCATGTCATAAAGTTTGAGGGATACGAGTTTTAATTAGGGTGCTGTTTGTCTCATCTGCGCACAATATCCATCCTAGGAAAATTGGCTTTTTAAATTCACAATGGGCACAGGTCGATGTAATTCGTTTTCTAATCGCACACGCATATAAATCTCAAATGCTATGCTCCTGAGGCAGAACTTTTCATGGACCGTGATGAGTTGCTGCACGAGCTTTTCGAAGATTTGTTTGATCGCTTTGACCGTACAGAGGAGATCGCAGAGCGAATCAGGGAAGTGGTGACGCGCAAGCGGACGCTCTAAGGAGTAGCCGTCATTGTGGGGTTCGGACAAATGCCATCCTTGACTAAATTTGTTGGGGTGACGATGTTACACCTCGAAATTCTGATTTAGAAAAGAGAAGGGAAGCGATCGCTAAAATATTGATCGAACATTCAAAATCACAGATTGAATCTAACTTGTGATACATAATCAGCATACCACATTACACAGTAAGTCCCCTAAGTCCACCAAGTCCCCAATGGCAAAGTAGTAATTGCATAAATCAAAAGATCCCAGAAAGTCATATACTGTCATCCTCTGATTTTAGAAGATGCTCATAAAAACCTTTCGGACTATCAACCTCTTTAAGAGTTCCATCGGTAATTTGACAATACGACGTGGCCAAATTTTGTACCATGCGTCGGTCATGCGTCACGATGACACACGTAGCACCATTGGTAAGAATTTCATTCTCTAAGCGATCTTGTCCGTCCAAATCCAGGTGATTCGTTGGCTCATCAAGAATGTACAAATTTGGATTTTCCAAATTGACAGCAAGGAAAGCCAGACGTGCACGTTCACCAAAGCTTAGATCTCCAATTTTCTTGTTTTGTACACGGTACGGGAAGCCAACTTGAACAAGCTGTGAAATTGTACGGTTATCATCTAAGTTAAAAGTATGTTGGATATAGCTGATGATTGTTTCATTCACGGGGAGACTAGACAATTCTTGATCAACATAGCTCAGTCGTATAGACGGTGTAAAATACGAATCTTCTTTTCGAGTACCAGACTGAGATAAGTGATAGTCGTCAACAAGTTTCTTGAGAAAACAACTTTTCCCTGAGCCATTTTCTCCAAAAATCACGATACGCTCACCTTTTTTGATTTCTAACTCTTTAATCTCGAACAGTAGACTATCGTTAGGAGCTTGTACATCCGCATCTTTGTAGGTGATTAAGGATTTTGCATGCGTGTCTCTATTGCCGAGTTGAATTTTTCGTTCGGGAGGAATATACACCTCAGTGAAGTTTGCTTTTACAGCATCAGCTCGATTCTGTACTTGCTTTGCCTTTAGTTTGAGAGAATCACTATAATTATCAATACCTTTCATTCTCAATGTATGCGCACTTTTCGATAGACGATCCGCCTCCTGCTCCTCATCTTCACGTTTCTTGAGAGCAGTTTTATCTTGCTCTGCTAATAGCTGTCGTGCAGTCGTATAGGAAGCGGGAAAATCAAATAGCTTCGTATCTCTTAGAAACAATGTTCTGCTTGTACAATTGTCTAAAAATGTACGGTCATGGCTGATGATGACATATGGAATACGCACAGATGACTTGAGCCATGCTTCTAGTTTCAGGATTTTCTGCATATCGAGATGATTTGTTGGCTCATCAAGTAAAAGCAAATCGGGCTCATCCATCATTGCTCGGCCTATTAGTGCAATTCTTCGCCATCCACCACTAAGTTCCGAAATCTTTTTAGACGAAAGGTTGTCTGGAGCACCAAAGCTTTCTAAGAGTAATTCTACTTTGTAACCGGCCCAACTTCTTTCACCTTTCGGTATTGCCACCTCAATAACTTCGTGAAGTGTTTTGTTTTCTAAGTCACTGGGAATGCTTTGCTCAACATAGCCGATACGAAAGCTTTTTGGATATGAAATGGAGCCATCGTGCACTTCTTCCAGCCTAGCAAGACAACGTAGCAACGTTGATTTTCCAGAGCCATTGTCACCCACAAGACCAATTTTCTCTCCATCAGCAACAGAAAACGAAACATCGTTAAATGTTGATTCAGAATGTGCGAAGCTGATATTGTTGGCTCTTAGTTGCATGAATGTTCAGAAGGTTTTATTTAATTTTGTCTGGAAATGTAATATTTAAAAGTTTAACTTTCTTTGATAACTGTCGCATCAATTTCCACAAGCTGATCCTCGTAACCAAGCTGATTCACACCTAAAAGGGTTGCAGGTGGAACTTCATTATTAAACCAATTTTCAACGGCAGCCCATGCACTATGTAAATTTTCAGGATTGCCAACGACATATACCGTGAGTTTCTGAATATCTTCTCGATCAAAGTCATGTACTCCAAGTAGCGTGTCTAAGTTTTGCAAACACTGATTTACTTGTGCTGCTGAATCGTTTTTACCAACAATATTTCCGTCGGCATCGTGTGGCACTTGCCCAGCGACAAATAACTAATTACCGATCCTTTTTGCGTAAGCATAATTTGCAGTTTTCGCTAGCCCTGCTTTTTGTTCTGATTCGTTCATGAAAAAAGTATTGAACAACTTTATTACTTAAGAATAGCTCAAAAAGTTTTTTACATCAAAAATTATCCACAAACTCACAACTTCATAGCTCAAATTGATCTCTTTTCACAACTAGACAATCAAACTTGTAAAAATTAAGAGCATGTTAAGCTCGGTAATTGGCTTGTAGGAAAGGTTTGTGGCGGTATCTAATGTTATCCACACTCCTGCAACTTCAGGGATCAAATTGATCACTTTATACATCTAGGAATTGGATTAGAAAGATGAAAAAATTGCATTAGGTCGATGTAATCAATCTCTAATCACATATGCTTATGATGCGTAGATCACAGCGTGTACCAGTGAGTATCACAGATCGCCATGATGAAGTGATGGATAAGCTTTACGAAATCCGTAACGACATCGCCTTCATTAAGATTATGGCCACCGATACAGATGACTGTCCATGTGGATGCATCCATATTTGGGACTAATCTAATGTAGCCAGTGCAGGGGGTTTAATCCTATGACCACACTAAAAACCAATAAAATCAGACAAGAAGTAATTGTTCTGATGTATAAAAGGATCAAAATGAACGTTTTATACAACTTGTTGGGAATCGTACACAGTTTTAGAAAACACTATGGACATTGTGACGTGCGCGTCACATTATCCACCCTACGGGAGATTAAGAAATTGGTCAATGCTGGACAGGATTCTGATTACAAGAACTATCGTTATTCTGATCAAGAGGTCGTTAATTGATGCTTCCGCAATCTTCCAACAGTCAGTGGAATCGCCGCATGAACGGCACTCTTCATATCATGCGCACGCTTGAAACGTACTTTTGGCAGTACCATAACAAATCGTTTTTCTGGAAATCTTTTACGGATGGACTGAATCACTGGCACGAGGTCTGCATCAGCGCTCATAATGAAAGCCGTATCAAATTTATCATCCATGGCATCTTCAAGGATTTGCAATGCAATTTTCACATCAGTTTCTTTCTCTTCATGTTCAGTGCGAACATTGCCACAATTGTCACATCTTCGTTTTTTGGTACGGAAGTGTCCAAGGTGCACTGTAATATTGTTTTTTCGCAGTGCTGAAATATATGTGACATGCTTTGTGTGGTCACTGCGCCACTCAGCGATTGCAGAGAAATAATGAACGGCTGTTAGTTCCTGTGAATCTCTAGTGAGTGAGTCTGACAGGCTCCATAAGTTAACATTCTGCACGCTGTCAACGCCAAAACTTTTAATGCCGTGATACAGGTTGTAGCCGTCAACGTAGCTGGAGACGCGGAATTTTTGCATGTGTTTTTGTCTTTCTCAAAAATGAAAGGCTGGGCTCGAAAGCCCAGCCCCGTCCAATAGGATATACCCATTGGGTAGTCGTATACCCACTCTAGCATCGTGGTGTGACTTGTCAAGTGTGGTTCCCATGACGTAAGTTCGATCCTTGACAACTGTATGTGGATAAATCAAAAACACCTTTAGGCAAGGTGTTTTTGAGGATAGTCATTGTCTCATTTGCGCACAATGTCCACCCTACGAGAGATCAAGAAAATGGTCAATGCCGAGAAAAATTCTGATGTTACGGAAATAGGCGACTAAAAAATCCTAAGCCTCAGTCACCATTGACGCAAACACGGCAGGAATATCACGACTGCCATGGATAACACGCACAATGTCCAACATGCCTCCATCAACCCTGTAAAACACCATCACTTTTTTAAATCGTGAGAGTGGAAAACGGCGCATACCTTTAAGCAGCGGTAAGGCATGGAGAATTTCACGGATTTCATTGCTGATTTCAGTCTCATCAAGCAATGTCTCAATGGGTGAGCCCATTTCTGGCATGGATGAAAGTAACTCGCATGTTTGCCACATATCGTCAAAGACTTCTGCACCAACAAGAGGATTATCCTCGGCAATATAGGTGGCAATCTCAACAACATCTTGCTTTGCAAGTGCCGATAAAAGAAACGTCATCTATTTATTCTTACTAATCTGACTTGCAGTCTCATCGCGCAGGGCATCCCACTTTTTCTTGGTCATTTTCTCCCGTTCGGATGCCAGCCCCATTAAAAGCATATTGGTCAGTTTGACTTTCTCAGCACGCATTTGGTCTTGGCGAATCAATTCTTGCACATAACTGCCGCGTGAGCGGTAGTTCTTTTCCTTAACGCGCTTTTCCAGGAATTGCTCTAGCTCCTGGGGAACAGAAACATGAAAGGTATTTGTCATTTTCATAAAGCAATGTGTTAATTGTGTTTAGCATAGCACATACACAAAAAAAGACAAATATTGTTAATTATTGTTGATTCTGATTTGAAGTGTTTTCATCTTGGTCAGGCACTGGACGACCAATCATAAGATAAAAATTAACCAGTTCTTCAAACCTGGTCTTAGCATCCTTAAAGCTGATTTTTTCATCAAATCGTTTTTCATGTGGCTCTATGTATTTTTCGATTTTTGCTTTTGGAATATCCATATCATGATGATAGGAGCAAATTTCCGCTTATCATAGGATGGACATTGTCTGGCTCATTATTATGAGTCGATGAGCATGTCCCCCAAACAAAGTCACTGAAGTCACCAAGTCATTGAAAATGTGCCAAATACGCACAAAGTCCATCCTCGGCAGATTTATGGATTTTTCCTATTCTGAAAGTAGTTCATTAACATTTTTCAGGAGCAAACTACTATGGCTCAGCTTAGAGAAAAATCGTTCTACACGGAAGCAGAGCTTATTCAGGAAGCTCTGTCAGTAATCGAAAACCGCTTCAAGCGTGGAGAGGCGCTTACCAGCCCAAAGGATGTTCACAGTTATTTAAAACTGAAGTTAGCACGAGAAGATCAGGAAATATTTTCCTGCATTTTTCTCGATAACAAAAATCGAGTTATCAAATACGAAGAACTGTTCACAGGCACCATTGATCAAGTATCTGGCTATCCTCGTATAGTAGTAAAACGTTGCTTAGATTTACATGCTTCGGCCCTGATAATCGCTCACTGTCATCCTTCGGGATCAGTTGAACCCAGCAATGCTGATGTATCAATCACAAAGCGTCTTAAAGAAGCACTAGGATTAGTAATGTCAGAGTTTTGGATCATATTATTGTTAGTGGCTCAAATTGCCCGAGCCTGGCCGAACGAGGCTACCTTTAACTTATACCGCCCTTTATCACAAGGGCGGTTTTTTAGAGTTCCGGTGCATAAGATACGTGGCCTTTTTTCTTCTTTTAAATTCCAGCAAACTTGGCACCGGAAGGGGGTGTTACGGTGCCATCTTAGAAATACATATAAAGTGGAAATTACTGATTTTAAAAGCGCAAAAGAGGATTAAGTTGTCATTCCTTGATGTAACTGTGGGGAGCCCAAATACCGACTGACCAATTTGCGTCAGGTGCCTATGTAAAAAACGGTGATAATCGTTTAGTGGTTTTAAATTTAACTGCATTGAGCATCGTAAACAAAAAGTGTGGCAATGGTTCAGAGCATGTCTTTACCTACAAAGGCAAGCGTATGACACGGATGCTTAACAGCGCGTGGTTAACTGCAAGAAAGGCAGCGAACCTTGAATCTGTAAGAGTGCATGATCTCAAGCATACGTTTGGCGCGAGACTCAGAGAAGCAGGCGTGTCATTTGAAGACCGTCAGGACTTACTTGGTCACAGATCAGGGCGTATTACAACGCACTATTCTGCGTCAGAACTTACCAAGCTGATTGAGTCGGCTGAGCGTGTTGCAAAGCGCGATACCACTAAACCTGAGTTGATTCTTTTGAGACGATGCTCGGTATAGTCCCGTAAAAGTCCCGCACGGTACAGTTGGGGAAATTTGCTAAAATCAGTAACTTATTGATTTTAAAGGGATTAGTGGTGGCCAGGGACGGAATCGAACCGCCGACACGAGGATTTTCAGTCCTCTGCTCTACCGACTGAGCTACCTGGCCGTATTATGAGTCATACGAAGATCATCCTTGTATTTAACTAACTGAAAATCCTTTTCAGTTCTCTCTCCACCCTATTGCTACCGCAACCCCGCTACCTGGCCGTATTGTGAATCATACGGAGGCCATCCTTAGTATTTAACTAACTGAAAATCCTTTTCAGTTCTTACTTTAGCTACTGGGCTTGCAACCTGATCTGGTTGTCCAACCTAAATCGCAGGAGTGAGATTAGAAACCAAAGCTATTGTAAGGTCAAGTGTTCAATCGAGTTCACGTTTAAGAATTCCTGCGATTTGGGGTATTTTTTCTAATCCATCAGGATAGGCAAGTTTATATATTGGCACTCTGGCTGCCAAATCGGCCATAAATTTCAAATGTTGGGTCGCCAGTGTTCTGTCAAATAGCTGCACTGCTACACTGTGATTCAATAACACTTGAACGGCATTAATAGAATCTAATGCAATCAGGCTGATATTGTCAGTGTCCGATTGTCGATCTAATACAATAATTGCCCGCAGGCTGGTCAGCGAACCTTGGGAATTTTGACTTTTGTGCTGCAGTTTTAATTGCGGGAAATCAGCATTCAGGCAGAAATTCAACTGTGACTTTGAAATAATCGAAATATCATCGCTAAGCCGTTCCAAGCCAGACATTTGCTGTAATTCACGCGCCATGGTGGATTTGCCGAACCCGGAAGCTCCTGTAAAGAGTATTGCCTTATCCTCAAAACACACTGCACTTGCGTGCAAAGCAAATAATTGATTCAACGCCAACGCCAACATGAACGCAGGGCCAAGAAGAATGTATTCTAATTCGAGTTCAGAATATTTAGTGGTACTTTTGCAGTCCGCAAGCTGGGTGATCTGACAGCCATCATGACTTACAAAAAAGGCTGTGATTTCCGGCACATCAACAATCAATCCATTGATGGTCTTGGAGCAAATGATTTTACGGTGCTTTTCCACCAGCCAGCTTGTTCCTTCAAAGCTAATCTCTTGATTGTCAATTATGGGAGCTTCGCTCGGTGAAAATTTCCCGGCATCTTCATCCATAGTAGTCGAAAACGCAGATAATGACTGCAGTTGCTTATTGCATAAAATAAGCTGATCACAAATTTTGTAAGCAAATTGCTGTTGCGCATTTGAATCCAGTATTATTTGTATGACATTCATCGAAATTTCAACTTCCGCACAAGTTTACTTACTAAATATTCAGTTTTGTTACTGATACCATTAACGCCTTGCCAATCAAGGATCTGTTCATCTAGCCAGGTTCTTTGCGTTTTAAGCAACCCCGAACTTGGCTCTTTGGTGCCTTTGGGCATGCTAGAAATCAACTCTTCCAGTGTTTCGATTTGACCTTCATTACCAAACATCGATATTGACATCCTGAGATAATCTTTACAGATGGTCAATATGTTTTTAGTAGATGCTTTCTCGAGAACATTGCTCAAACCTGTATCGCCCAGCTTATCTGCTAATAAATATGCATCATACAAGCCGATGAGTTTACCCCGTTCCACTGCTAATGAACCTGCCTCATGGATACAACAGGCTAATAGCGCATGTTCAAAATCAAATCCATATGCATGCTCGCCATACTGCTCTATGGGTAAAGCATCCTCCCAAACATCAGCTAGTGCTATCACATCTGCTAGTAATAATCGATTGTTGATTTTCCAGTGCAAGTCGACCATAACATTCGGCTGCCCGGGTTGTTTTAATTTAGCGGTAGTTTGATAAGGGCCAAATTTTGTGGGCTTAATCGGATCGATATCAAAACCTTCCGCAATCAATACATCAATTACTAAATCATAATCATTAGCATCGATGAGTACATCTATATCTGCATGTTGTCTCAGCTCTGGCTTGGGATAAAGCAAATATGCATTAGCTGCACCTTTGAATAATACAGACTTGACTTTGATATGACCAAGACCATCAAATAACTTTTTGATGACTATTGACCGGCTGTATAAAAGTTTCTTAAAACTGGCCTGGGCAATAACAATTGACTTAATCAAGTGATCAGGGCATTGGCCCTCGATTTGAGCCAGGCTATTATCAAATAGACAAAGCACGCCCTGGTTTTCCGAAAAACGGATGAAATCAGTAATTTCGGTCGAATCTAAGCGATCTAGTTGATACGATTTGCCTTTTATTAACCCGCTGGCCAAGTCTTTATAGTGGTTTTTGGGATCCGCAATAAACATAGTTCATGTTAACAAACAAGATTCTATGCAGCAGACTCTATAAGTTTCATTATCTTCCTCACATTTAGTGCTGAATCGTGATTCGACATTACGTTAGATTTTGCATTTCGACCTAACTTTGCCAGTAATAATGGATCTGAAACTAAATCATGGATAGCCTGCATGGCTTGCATAGTGCCTTTAACAATCATACCTGACTTTTTGATTACAAATTCGGGAATGCCTCCTGAATTCTCAAAACAAATTATCGGATTTCCAAGCGCTGCATTTTCCAGGCAAACTAAAGGATAAGGGTCTTCCCTCGAGGACAAATAGAAAATATCAAAATCAATAAAATAATTTAGCGGATCAGGAACCTGATTAATAAAAATTATTTTCTCTTCAAGACCTAGTGAAAGGATTTGCTGTCTTGATGTTTGGTAAATTTGATTTTGATCAGAAAAACTCCCTAGCCAAACGAAACGCACGTTAGCATTTGGGTGTTGCTCAAAATAATTCACCGCTGTTTCAATAAATAAGTCCGTTCCTTTTCGATAACAAATAACGCCACAACCACCAATGATAAAGTCATCTTTTTTTTGCCCTAGTGATGATCTTATTTTAGGTTGAAATTTATAGTCATTTATTACATTCGTATCAATGTACTCCTTCACAACTTCAATCTTATTGGGGTTTACTGCCCGATTATTTATTAAGTTTGACTTCACAGCGTCGGAAGCGGCAATAAATAAACTAGCATATTTCAAATTCCTATTCCAATTCAAATCTCCCCAATTAGAAATCATGTTCTCTAGTTCATGAACATGCACCAGCAACCGGGTTCCAGGAAAAATGAACTTGATTTGGGAAAATAATCCACCATTACAGATTGTGTTTGAATAAACAGCATCTATGTTCCCTGTCATTCTGATGCTTATCAGGTTGTAAAAAAAACAAAGACGGTTCAAAATTTTTCTAAATAACTTGTTAGAACCAAATTTTTTATCTCCATAGTAGACAATCTGGCCAAGCTCAGCGAATTCCTTTGACATGTTACCCGTATCATGATGCACCAAAATTATAGGTGTAACTTTAAATGTTAGTTTTAATTCACGAATGGTATGCAATAAATTAATCGGAGCTCCGGTTCGGGAGAGGTTATGGGTAATAAAAAGTATTCGCATGCAGTTCCAACTAATTACTGAGTCCAGTTGTTGTGATCGTATTGTGGCACAAGCATCTGAATAATTAAATCGACAATCAATATGCGCAGATAAAATAAATTTTGTTCTAAATTAATTAGTAATTTTATTTATACTTACCACCAACCAAGACTAAATGACTAAATGCAGTTGCTAAAACAAATAGCTAAACGCTTATTTTCAGCCGAACTAACAGAAGCAATCCGCTATTATAAATCCTTGAGAAATAAACCTTTCAATTTTTCTGATGACGCACCAAGGTACATGTCTTCAATCGTTCACTGCAAGGACTTTGATGTCGAAATTATTGACAGAATTTCGTTTAAATTCATGTATGAGGAGATTTTTGAAAAAGAAATTTATTTTTTCAAAACTAATACTGATAAACCCGTCATCATCGATGGTGGCGCAAATATCGGACTTTCAACTATTTACCTCAAGCTGCTGTTTCCAAATTCCATCATTATCGCTTTTGAACCCGACCCTGATATTTTTAAAGTCCTAAACGAAAATATCAATAGAAATAACCTCAGCGGGATCAGTTTGGAAAAGCTGGGCTTGTGGAATCAAAACTGCAAACTCGCTTTTTGTCAGGATGGATCAGATGCAGGCCATATTGATCTTACTAATGAGTCTACAAATATAATACAGGCAACATCATTACGCCCTTATTTGGAACAAAACAAAATCGACTTTTTAAAACTGGATATCGAAGGTTCAGAGTTGGTGGTTTTAAATGATATAAAGGATCTGCTGAAAAATGTTGAAAGATTATTTGTCGAATATCATTCTTTTAAGAATGAAACACAGCATTTAGTGGAATTACTCGATATAATCCGGTCGGCCGGGTATCGCTTTAATATATCCTCCCCTAGCCTAAACAGTCCACAACCCCTAAACCAAATTAAAACGTACAGAAACATGGATATGCTGCTAAATATTTTTGCTTTCAGAAATCAAAACTCCTAAATTTAAATTGAATAAGATTTCACCAACTTGGAAACTGGATAGACAATTAATGCCCTCACTCTTTGTTTCGGCTAACCACGGTTTAGTTGGCTTCTGTATTATGGGCCCCAAAAGGCTAAGAGCTCGCAGGGTAATCGAAAACAAACCTTTGTTTTACAAATTTACTTTCATGCGGCTCATCATTGATATCTTCAATCCAATAAAATGGGACATCATTGACAAAAGCAGGCAAGGTTGCATAGCTGCTAGGCACAGTCACAATATAATCACATAAAGCAAGACTAAATCGATTTTCTATGTCCGCTTGAGCCCTGAAATAATAGGCAAAGGGCTTAAAATGTTCTTGCGATTGATCAGTATCAGAACAAATAAAATAACCAATCTGCTTGTCCGCAAAACAATGCTCTATTTTTTCCATCAATTCGATATATTTTTCAAGCGGATGAAAATATTTCCCCGAATTGTAATCTTCATAGCCGGCATGTCTGATCACCAACCCAACAACAATCTGGCAACGCTCCCGCAATTTATTTATCGGCTCAGTTATTGCTGGTTGAACAGTGTCATAGGGACTGAAAAACTCAGCCAGAATGGGTTTTAATTCCTTACCCTGTTGGTAGTCACGGAAACCATAACCACTTAACACTAAGAGACTGGTGCTTTGCAGTAAGCTTTGAAATTCACTACTGTTAAGATCATAACGATCCCTGGGAGCATTAAGCATTACAGTCGCAAAAAATGAAGTGTCAGGTATATATTTCAGGAAAGTGATTGAGTGACGAGAAATCGTTGCAATAAAGTATTTTAATAGCCTGGCTTTATTGAATAGAGGTGTCTGCTGAGGAAAGCGACTTAGCCAATCATCATCGATTGGCTCGAAGTATCCATAATGAAGCCCTGAGTTTAATAAATAAGCAGTTCGCCCACATTTGTGGGCTGCCGATATAACGTGTGAATAGGTACAGATTACATTACCTAAGTTTCCTGTCGTATTAACCAATAAAATGATTTTTCTTTTGCTGATCCAAACATAAAAACAAAAAACCATATACATGATGGCCGCCGCTAACATGTAAAACAGCTTGGCCGGTAACCGTATGATTTTTTCTAAGGACATTGCTGATGTAGATTTTTAGGTGGCTTGGCCAGTTTGCTGATAGTGGCGCAATTTACCCACTTGCTGCCTAAAGTTGTTTTGTTTTAGATAAACGTTGCAATAATGATTTTCGACTTCTCGGTTGCAATCATGAACAAACACCTCGGCCCCTTGTTCTAAAAAGGCAGCGGCCGTAAAAATACTCTTCATCCTTCCCGGCGCGTCATGATGCCAACCAGCAGGCGCATCGACCAGAACAAAGTCCCAATCATGGGCACTTATCTGCTGATGAAGTGTTTCACCGAGGACTTCCGGTTGATCGAGCAGGCTTTGCCATTGATCAAGTTTTGTCCCATAGTCAACCAGAACAGCGTTATCGATTCCATACATTTTTTTAACCAGATTCAACCATTCAAGATTGTCTTCTACAAACAAGGTTTTACCGCCACGGTTTAATTCATTCCAAAGCAAACTGTCATTACCCAGACCGAAAACCAGCAGTTTGCATGGCCTTTTGTTTTTAATTCGACTAATGATGAGTTGCAACTCATCAGCATCGAGCTGTATATGGTTAAGACGACGCATAATGGCCAGCGAAGTATGATTTGTAATCAGCAAACAGAATTTGACGGACGGACCTTTCAAGAACTCACGTATAGCAGTTTTAATGGCTTGTATTTTCAATATCAAATCCTTGTTTAAGAATTACCGGAAGGCTTGATTATCGATTTTACAAACAGTTTGCACTTTACCAACACTATCATTCCCCATTTCAATCCAAATATCTTTATTAACAAATTCGGCAATGTCTGATTTTCTGAGACTTTATAGTCCGGGTTTAAATTCACCATGCGGCGATGCAACTGCTGCCATTTATCAACATCCATCTCGCATAATACTCGCGCATCCTTATAGTAATACTGAATTAGCCGATTGGCACGATCTTGCGTAAGACAATTAGATTCTCGCATCATTTGTTCAACGTTGTTCAAAATTTTCAAGCGCCAGACCGTCGATTTATAAAGCACATTCCCTGCTTGGGTAATACGATCCTGCACTTCATGTTGAACATAATATGCACTTGGAATATCGAGGGTATCAAACTTTAAACCGTCGAAGCACACTATCCATGCCCACATCCATTCCTGTGCTTTTTCAATGCTCTCGTCCCAGCTTAAATGAGAGATTTTAGTACGTCTGTAAAAAGCGGCTGATGTCCATGGGGCGCGACCTAATAACATATCATCAAGGCCTCGGGATAAATCAGGTGCTGGTATAGTCTGAGACATTTGGTTTCCATTTTCATCCTGCTCCAGGACAATCCAACCGGTAACCACTACGTCTGAGTTATTTGCTTGCGCGAACTCAAACTCCTGTGTTAAAGCGCCTTCAATTAACAGATCGTCCGAGTCCAGAAATTTGACATAAGTACCCGAAGCATTTCTCAAACCGTGGTTTCTGGCTGCTGGTGCGCCCGAATTAGTCTGATAAACATATCGAATAACGCATGAGTCATCGATTAAAACGATCTCATCTTGTTGTTCTTGAAGATGCCAACCAGAAAACCCATCAATAATCGACTGTCTGGTATTATCAGTTGAACCATCATCAACGACGATAGCTTCTACAGACAATTCAGCTGCGGCAAAACAAGACTCAATCGCATGCACCACCTGCTCGGCGCGATTAAAGGTTGGGATTATTACACTGACATCAGTCATTCCTCGGGGACATACCCTTCAGGCATTTCGGCACCTTCGCCAAAAAAATAGGCTTCCATTTGTTCACTAATGTATTCACGTGTTTTGGGATCAAGCGGATTAAGCTGCTTTTCATTGATCAACATAGTTTGATGTTGCAGCCATTGTTGCCAGGCCTGCTTGGAAACATTTTCATAAATTCGAGTTCCCAAATCACCCGGCCAGGGATTACGCTCCAAACCCTCTGCTTCTTTATTTAACTTAATACAGAATACCGTTCTACTCATTTAAATTTTCCAATTGGTTAATTAGGGATTTTACTGGTTTTGGCAACCCTAGTTGATTGATCTGCTCAAATTCAAACCAGGCCAAACTATCTTCCTTAAGTGTTGTCACCCTAGCGACTTGAATAACCTGAGGATAAATATTCAGATGGTAATGACTAAAGCTATGCTTCAATAAGTCAAGCTTGTTTTTGGATTTTACCGTAATACTCAAACTGTTTTTGCAGTAATCCTTTATATCATCATTTGGTTGGCATTCCGGCAAACTCCATAAGCCACCCCAAATTCCTGCAGGTGGCCTTCTCTGCAACAGGATTTGGTTTTTACTATTTAAAATCAACAGCATAGAGATTTCCCGAGTCGGCAGTAATTTTTTAGGTTTTGGGGTTGGAAGCTGTTGCTCAATACCGAGAGTTCGTGCCTGGCAGTCGGCTTTCAATGGACAGACCTCACAGTTGGGCTTTTTTCGCACACAAACTGTGGCACCTAAATCCATGATAGCCTGGGTATAATCAGCAACATGTTTTTGCGGTGTGTTTTTTTCGGCAATCTGCCAAAGCCGATTCTCAACCTCACGCCGGCCCGGATAGCCTTCAATTGCATAAAAACGACACAACACCCGCTTTACATTACCATCAAGAATCGGCCACTGTTGATCAGCCGAAAACGCAAGTATTGCCCCGGCTGTTGAGCGGCCGATACCCGGTAACGCAATCACGTCATCAAAATCAGTTGGAAAGTACCCATTATGTTTCTCAACCATTATCTGCGCGGCCTTGTGCAAATTGCGTGCCCGAGCGTAATAACCTAATCCGCTCCAAAGACTAAGCACATCATCTACTTGAGCCTGCCCCAAGGTTTCAATGGTAGGAAATTTCGCCATAAAGCGCTGATAATATGGAATAACCGTCGCAACTTGGGTCTGTTGCAACATAATTTCCGATACCCACACCCCATAAGCATCCCTGGACTTTTGCCAGGGCAAATCCTTACGCCCATGGTGTTTGTACCAGGGCAATAACTTTGTTGCGATTTTCAGTTCTTCACCTGACATTCAAGTCTACAAAGGTATTCTAATGTATAGTTACGAGGGTGTATTTTAATCGAACTAAGTTTTTGGGTAGAATTTGTCGAACAAAGGAATATAGCTACGTTTATGATGTTGAGAACAGTTTTAGGCCTTATCCTGAGCGCCAGTTTAGTGAATCTAAGTTATGCCCAGGAGACAGAACAAAAAATTATCAAAGCAACCGCACTTGCCGAGTTTGGTGAGCCAGCGTTAGCTGATAACTTTGAACATTTACCTTACGTCGACCCAAATGCTCCCAAGGGCGGCAAAATCGTTTTAAGTGCCTTCGGTACTTTCGACACCTTGAACCCTTATGTTTTAAAAGGACAGTGGCCATCCAGCATTGGCCTGACTTACTGTAGCCTGATGTCAGGTTCTAGCGATGAACTCTCCAGCCTTTATGCTGAAGTTGCTGAATCTGTTGAATACCCGGAAGACAAATCCTGGATTGTGTTTAATTTACGCGATAATGCCAAATATCATGATGGTTCAAAAATAGTTGCTGATGATTTTGTCTTTGCTCTGGAAACCATAAAAGAACATGGCCGACCGTTTTTACAATCATTTTATGAAGATATTGAAAAAGCAGAAGCCTTAAATGACCAACAGGTTAAATACTATTTCAAAACTACGAATAATATGAAACCCGTAATTCTTGCCGCTAGTTCAAACCCTTCTTCACGAAAATATTGGCAAGAAAAAGACATTACAGAATCGACTTTGGAACCACCTTTGGGATGTGGTGCTTATAAGATAACTGATGTCGATCCAGGTCGTTCGGTGACTTATCAAAGAGTTAAAGACTGGTGGGCTGCGGATTTACCTATAAATAAAGGGTTAAATAATTTTGATGAAATTCGCTACGACTATTACTTGGATTTCACTGTACAGTTTGAAGCATTTAAAGCGGGTGATATTGATTTTCGTTCAGAAAATAGTGCGAAACGCTGGGCAACAGAATACGCCATACCTGCGATTGAATCCGGAGAAATGATTAAAGCACAATTGCCGGATGAAACACCCAGAGGCATCAGTGCATTCTTTTTCAATATTAGAAAAGACAAATTTAAAGACTTGAACGTGCGCAAAGCGCTGCTTTATTTGTATGATTTTGAGGCTATCCAACGGACCTTACTCTATGGCTATTACAAGCGGATTGAGAGTTATTTTCCAAACTCTGATTTTGGAGTTGGTACTGATGTTTCGAGTAACCATGAACTAGAAATTTTAGAACCCTATAAAGATAGAATTAACCCGCTTGTCATAACTGAAGATTTCAAAGCACCTGTCACAGATGGTAGTGGTCGTGACAGGAAAAACAAACGTGAAGCAGTTAAACTATTTAAACAGGCCGGCTGGAATCTGTCACAAGGAAAATTAGTTAATGACAAGGGTGAGCAGTTTCAAATGGAAATACTCACTGCCAATCCGGAAACAGAACGTATTTCTCTACCCTATATCGAAAACTTAAAAAGCGTTGGCATCGATGCCAGCATCAGAAAAGTTGACACTTCACAATGGCGTGAGCGAATAAACGACAATGATTTTGATCTATTCAGCGCACGCTATAATTTCTTTCCACCGCCTGGACCGGAGTTACGCTCTTACTATGGTTGTGCCGCTGCTGAAATTCGTGGTTCTGCCAATTCAATCGGTGTTTGTGACCCAGTCATTGATGAACTGATTGAGCAAATTATTAATGCTAAAGACCTGGAAACACTTAAGGCAACAAATCGAGCATTAGATCGTATGCTTTTGCAAGGTTATTATACGATTCCACTTTACTACAATGACGAATTCTGGATTGCCTATTGGAACAAATTTGGCAAACCTGAACGTAAACCCAAATATTCTGTAGGCTTCCCCGGTAGCTGGTGGATGAAACAATAAAACCTTACTTTCTGATAAACCCAACATAACCCTAAATGTTTGCCTACATAATCAGACGCTTGTTGTTGGTCATTCCAACCCTGCTCGGCATTATGTTGATCAACTTTGTCATTATTCAATTCGCCCCTGGCGGACCAGTTGAGCAAGCTATTGCCGAATTACAGGGTCAAGCAGTCTCAGCTACAGCAAACTTCACTGGCAGTTCAGGTGATTTTCAGGGAGCACAAGCCTCAACCGACGACGGCGTAAGCAAATATCGAGGAGCGCAAGGATTAAGGCCTGACATAATCGAAAAAATAGAAAAGCAATTTGGTTTTGACAAACCGGCTCATGAACGTTTCTGGACCATGCTTAAAAATTACCTGCGCTTTGATTTTGGTGAAAG
This sequence comes from Arenicellales bacterium, assembly GCA_028284225.1. Classification (GTDB taxonomy): domain Bacteria; phylum Pseudomonadota; class Gammaproteobacteria; order Arenicellales; family JAHEKD01; genus JAHEKD01. The sequence goes on along the minus strand of JANQSD010000007.1, from coordinate 46,184 downwards.
TTATTTCAGGGATGCGACGGTAATTGAATTGATTATTGAAAAAATGCCGGTGTCCATCTCTTTAGGCCTATGGACGACACTCATCGTTTATCTTGTCTCTATTCCGCTAGGAATCCGCAAGGCGATTAACGACGGTTCTAAGTTTGATGTATGGACCAGCACAGCAATTATTGTTGGCAATGCCATTCCCAGTTTTCTATTTGCTATTTTACTGATTGTGCTTTTTTCAGGTGGACGTTATTTCGACATATTTCCATTGCGAGGGTTGGTTTCACCAGGTTGGGATGATTTATCAACCATAGGTAAAATTGCCGATTATTTCTGGCATTTAGTCCTACCGGTAACAGCTTTGGTGATCGGTGCTTTCGCCAGCTTGACAATGCTAACTAAAAACTCATTTCTCGAGCAAATCAAACAACAATATGTCATTACCGCCCGCGCTAAAGGCTTGACTCAGAAGCAAGTGCTTTACGGGCATGTTTTTCGCAATGCAATGTTGATTGTGATAGCAGGATTTCCAGCCGCATTTATAGGTATTTTCTTTACCGGTTCGTTATTAATTGAGGTGATTTTTTCTTTGGACGGCCTGGGATTATTGGGTTACGAATCGGCTATTAATCGTGACTATCCTGTTGTATTTGCTGTGCTATTTATTTTCACCCTGTTAGGGCTAGTCATGCAGATCATCCGTGACATTACCTATCATCTTATTGATCCGCGTATCGATTTTGAGGCCAGAGATGTTTAAGCCTACACCGCTAACTCAACGGCGCCTGGACAATTTCAAAGCTAATAAGCGCGGTTGGTGGTCATTGTGGATATTTATAGTTGTATTGGTTATTTGTCTGCTAGCCGATTTTATTGCCAATGACAAACCCTTATTAATCAAGTTCAAAGAACAATATTACACCCCGATTTTTAATTATTATCCGGAAACTGAATTTGGCGGCGACTTTGATGTGGCAGCGGACTACACAGATCCATATATCCAAGAACTAATTAACGAACAAGGATGGATGATCTGGCCGCTAATTCGATACTCCTACAATACTATTGATTATGATCTGGAAGTACCCGCACCGGCACCACCATCAAAAAAACATTGGTTGGGCACAGATGATCAAGCCCGTGACGTACTGGCACGAGTCATTTATGGCTTACGAATTTCGATTTTATTCGGACTCTGTTTAACCATCATCAGCTCCATAGTCGGAGTCATGGCCGGTGGAATTCAAGGTTATTTTGGTGGGCGCCTGGATTTAATTGCCCAGCGATTTATAGAAATCTGGGAAGGCCTGCCGGTTCTGTATCTACTTATTATTATGTCCAGTATTATTACACCCGGCTTTTTCTCTCTATTAGGAATAATGCTACTTTTCGCCTGGACAGGATTGGTCGCGGTTGTACGTGCAGAATTCCTGAAAGCTCGAAATTATGATTACATTCGTGCTGCCAAAGCCTTGGGGGTGAAAGACTTTACTATTATGTGGCGTCACACTTTACCTAACGCGATGGTCGCGATATTGACGTTCATGCCATTTATTTTAACTGGTGCAATTACTTCGTTAACCAGTTTGGACTTCTTAGGATTAGGGCTACCTGCTGGCTCAGCCTCATTAGGAGAGATGTTAAATCAAGGCAAAAACAATTTAAATTCACCATGGTTAGGCTTTTCTGCTTTTTTTACTCTAGCAATACTTTTAAGCTTACTGGTGTTTATTGGTGAAGCCGTGCGTGATGCGTTTGACCCGCATAAATCAGGAGCAAGGGGATGACGCAAGCGCAAAATTCTCCTGTACTGCAAGTTAGAGACTTGTCCGTTGATTTCAATACAACAAAACAAGTAGTGCATGCAGTTAAGAATATTAGTTTTGATCTTTTGAAGGCAGAAACACTCGCGATTGTTGGCGAATCCGGCTCTGGCAAATCAGTAAGCGCCATGTCAATCATGAAGCTTTTACCTTATCCCTATGCTTCCCATCCTACAGGAAAGATTTTTTATCAAGGCAAAGATTTATTGACGTTACCTGATAAAACACTAAGGCGTATTCGTGGTGATGACATTGCAATGATCTTTCAAGAACCGCTAACCGCTTTAAATCCTTTACATACGATAGAAAAACAAATTAACGAAGTGTTAATTCTTCATCAATCTATGAGTCGATCGAAGGCCCAAAAAAGAGTGCTTGAATTGCTCGACCAGGTAGGAATAAAAGAACCTCAAAAACGATTAGAACATTATCCACATCAGCTTTCCGGTGGACAACGTCAACGAGTTATGATCGCGATGGCGTTAGCTAATGAACCGGAGATTTTAATTGCAGATGAGCCTACTACGGCACTTGATGTAACCATTCAGCGTCAAATTCTGGATTTGATCGGTGACTTGCAGAAACAGCATGGTTTGAGTGTAATTTTGATTAGCCACGATCTCAATGTAGTTAAACACGTTTCTGATCGTGTTGCAGTTATGAAGGAAGGAGAAATCGTCGAGCAAGGAGATACAACTGAAATTTATGCCAACCCCCAGCACCCATACACTCAAAAACTAATTCATGCGGAGCCATTCGGAGCCCCTGAGCCAGTTGCTGAAAACGCCCGGGAAATCCTAACCGGCAGAAATATAAAGGTTTGGTTTCCAATTAAAAAAGGTGTCTTTAAGCGAACTGTCGATCATATTAAAGCAGTTAATGATGTTGATCTAACTATTCGGCAAGCTGAGACTATTGGTATTGTTGGGGAATCAGGCTCAGGTAAAACCACCCTGGCATTTGCGTTATTACGATTATATAAGCCTGAAGGTGAGATTGTTTTTCTTGGCAAAAATATTTCTGCCGTAAAAGGTTCCGATTTACGTGATTTGCGTCAGGATATGCAAATCGTCTTTCAAGATCCCTTCGGCAGTTTAAGTCCACGCATGTCAATACAACAAATTATCGCGGAAGGTTTAGTTGCACATGACTTATGTCCCGATGATGTTGAAAGAGAAAATCTTATTATAGAGGCGTTACGGGAGGTTGGTTTGGACCCAGAATCTCGCCATCGTTATCCGCATGAGTTTTCCGGTGGACAACGCCAACGTATCTGTATTGCCCGCGCTTTAATACTCAAACCCAAGCTAATCGTACTGGATGAACCAACCTCTGCTCTGGACCGCACGGTTCAGTCTCAGGTGATTGATTTACTGCGTGAATTACAAGATAAGCACAAAATAGCCTACATCTTTATCAGTCATGATTTGAAAGTTGTCAGAGCTGTGAGCCATAAAATCCTGGTGCTGAGAAATGGCGAGGTTGTTGAACAAGGCAACAGTGACAAAATCTTCAATCAACCCCAACAAACTTATACTCGCACATTGTTAAATGCTGCATATGATCTAAAATCTGCAAAGACCGTATAATTTAGATTCATAAATAAAACAATCTAATGTTTACATCACTTGCACTAAAGTTCTGGCGTGGCTTTTGCCAACTGGCGATAACTATTTTTTATCGCAATTATGAAGTTGCAGGCCTTGAGAATATCCCTAAAGATCGGGGTGTTATTTTCTGCGCCAATCATGTTAATGCTCTGGTTGATCCTATTTTAGTTCAGGCAGCAAGCAGCAAAGTGATGCGCCCCCTTGCTCGCAGTGGCCTGTTTAAAAAGCTCTGGTTGAAGCCCGTATTAAAATTAATCGGAGCTGTGCCGATTTATCGCTCTCAGGATCAAGGTACTGATCCAACTCAAAATAAAGACACCTTCAGAAAAGTCTATGAACTACTAGAACAAGGTGAGTGGATTATCATTTTCCCCGAAGGACAAAGCCATAGTCAATCGCAAGTCCAGCAGTTAAAGACCGGAGCAGCTCGCATGGCACTAGGCACCTGTGAACGTGGTAAAGCAGAACCGGTTTTGATTCCGGTTGGTTTGACCTTTACTAACAAAGGCAAATTCCGCGGTGATGTTTTGGTGTATTTTGGTCAGCCCGTTGATTTATCTGTTCCTAATGATATCAAGCATGAACTGCATGTCAGGGTGATAACAAGGCGTCTGACGGAAGGTCTTCGTGATGTAACGATAAATACGGACAACTGGGAGGACCTGGAACTGGTATCGAAGATCGAACGCTTCTTCGCCCTGCGTCATGGCAAATATCGCAAACGCAATTTATTACAACGCTTTCAAACATTGAAACGTATTATTGCCAGACATCGGCTATTACGTCAGCGACAGCCCGAATTAATCGAACAAGTCACCAGAGATTTAAAGCGTTTCGAACAAGTCTGCCGTAGCCTCGGCATTAAAGACTATCATCTGACTGTAGCGTACCGCCCTTTTTTAGTGATTTGGTATAGCTTGAAAATACTGACTATCTTACTAATAGGCCTGCCTTTATTCTTTTGGACTGTGCTAAATAGTTTTATTCCATTTTATTTAACTCGCCACCTGGCACGGTTTTTCGCTAAAAGCAGCGATCAATATGACACCACCAAAATACTGCTTGGATTTGTCCTGTTTACAATGTTCTGGGGCCTGCAAATCTATTTAGTTTATCAATATTTCGGTTTAACAATAATGCTGGCTTATTTCTTTAGCTTAGTTGTCGGCTCAGCAATAGTACTAAGAATGCACAAAGACATTTTTAGCATTAAGGAAAATATTTATGTGTTTTTTCTATTCGTGCGCAATCGAGGTCTCAAAGAACACCTCATTGCCAAGCGCAATAATCTGGAACGTGAGTTGGCCAAGTTGGTTAAGATTGCTAACCGGCTCATCGATAAACACGATAGAGCCGAATCATGACTAGAACCTATCTCAAAATTTATTGGCGATGTTCAGACCAGGCAAAAACGAACGAAAAAGCGCAATTTATATAGAGTAAATGAGCATTTTGAGTGAGTGTTTAACAATGTATCAACACGCATAGGAATTTTGAGATGAGTTCTAAATATGTTTTGATTTTATTAGTGCTGGCTGGTTTTTTATTAGGTAAATCAATGATGGCTGAAAATAGCACAACTACCAAGGCAACATCCTGCGTCATCGTCTTACATGGGTTGGGACGAACCAGTAGCTCTATGAACAAAATTGCTGATGCATTAAGCGGAAATAGTTACAAAGTATGGAATGAAACTTATCCGTCCAGAGAAAAACCAATTTCCGATTTAGCCAAACTGGCTATCGAACCTGCGCTTGAATTCTGTAAGTCACAAGGCATTAACGAGATAAATTTTGTTACACACTCATTAGGTGGCATTCTGATTCGCTATTATTTACAGGATCACAATATCGATAACCTTAACCGAATTGTGATGCTAAGCCCGCCTAATAAAGGCAGTGAAATCGTCGATCAACTTAAAGCTCTCAAAATCTTCCAATTCATCACCGGACCGGTTGGCCAACAACTTGGCACCGATCAAAATAGCGTGCCCAATCAACTCAATCCAATAGAGGGTGAGATCGGCATCATTATCGGTAATTCAAGTTCCGACCCCTGGTTCTCCTGGTTAATCCCCGGTGAGGACGACGGCAAAGTATCGGTAACCAGCTCTAAATTGAATGAGATGAAGGATTTTTTGATTGTCGACCATGGCCATACTTTTATTATGAATAAGGATGATGTTATTAAACAGATATTAAGTTTCTTGGAGTTTGGGGAGTTTAAACATAAGAAGGAAGGGAGTTAGTAAACATCTGCATAATCCGGGTTAAATTTCAATCAATCAAAAATGAAATCACATTGGTACAAAGATTTTTTCTTTGGGGTTAAATCCATCATCCCGCTGGCAATCGGTGTAGGCATGTATGGCCTGGCATTCGGGCTTTTAGCTTCACAAGCCGGGTTCAGCTGGACCAATATCGGTATGATGGGAGCATTAGTATTTGCCGGTTCAGCTCAAATCGTTGCTGTCGAACGCATAATCGCAGGTGCAACTGTGTTTACGGCCTTTATCGCTGGATTAGCATTAAACCTGCGTTTGATTTTAATTACAGCCTCGATTCGCGATCTATTTGCAGCTCGTCCACTTTGGCAACGTGCCTTGGGGGCGCATTTGTCTTCCGATGAGAACTGGGCATTGACTCTGGCCAAACGCTCAGAGGGATTTAATGTCGGTTACTGGTTTTTAGTCGGATCAGGATTCACTATTATGCTGGTATGGATTGCAGCCGGTATTTTAGGTGTGATCTTTTCCAGTTATATACCCGATCCTGCAACCTATGCCATTGATTTTGCCTTCACCGCCGCTTTTATTGCCATCTCACGATCATTATGGCGTGGCAAAAAAGATTTATTGCCCTGGTTAATTTCTATAGCTGTGGTCATGATTAGCACGCGACTGCAACTGTTTGATTCATCTTGGTCAATTGTCGCCGGCGGTTTAGCAGGTGCTGCAACAGCAAGTTTTACTCGCGATGTCTGATCCGGTATTACTAACGCTGTTATTAGCTGCTGCGACCTTTTGTGTCCGTTTCCTGGGTGTGGTGATCGGTCAACATCTACCAACCAGCGGTCCCTGGACTAGAGCCCTAAACGCCTTACCGGGATGCTTAATCGTATCTCTGGTAGCGGTCATATTAAGCAGTGGAGGGATTAATGAATGGACTGGCGCAATTGCCGCCTTGATCGTTGCTGTATTAACCCGCAATCTTCCAATCACCATGATTGCGGGAATTTTCGTTGTTTGGGCGATGAGAACATTTACTTAGTTTTAGTATACAAATTTATTTGTAACAATGAATCTTTAGGACTATTGTTGTAAAATTAAAAAACATCTAATAACCTTTAATTTTTTAAGGTATTTCCGGAGGCAATAATGGATTTAAAAACAGCAGTCAATTCTGATTCAAAACAGGAAAATAATTCAACTAAAGACCAGGTGGACAAGGCATCGGCAGAAAAAACTGAAACCACCTCTGCAGAGGATTCAGAATATCATAGTGCACTTTATAATCTTCATCATAGCCCTGATAATATCAAGGATCTTTTCAAGGAAGGAATCTACCCTTACAAAACCAAGTTAAAGCGCAAACCTTACGAACAAAAGAAAAAAGAAATTCAAGCCGAACTACTCAAAGCACAAAGCTGGATAAAGGAAACCGGGCAAAGGTTTATACTCCTATTTGAAGGCCGTGATGCGGCGGGCAAAGGCGGTACTATCAAGCGGTTTACCGAACATTTAAATCCTCGTAGTGCGCGCGTTGTAGCCCTGGAAAAACCGAGCGAACGTGAACGTGGCCAATGGTACTTTCAGCGCTACATACAACATTTTCCAACCAGTGGTGAAATCGTGTTGTATGACCGCTCCTGGTACAATCGTGCTGGAGTTGAACGAGTCATGGGTTTTTGTTCACCTACAGAATATCTGGAATTCATGCGAGAAACTCCAAACCTGGAACGTATGTTAGTCAACTCAGGAATCAGATTATACAAATACTGGTTTTCGGTCACTCAGGATGAACAGCGGCGCCGTTTTCTTTCGCGCGAAACCGATCCACTCAAACAATGGAAACTAAGCCCTATTGACCGCGAATCAATGGACAAATGGGATGCTTATACCCGAGCTAAAAAAGCCATGTTTTTCTATACTGACACTGCTGATGCACCCTGGATTGTGATCAAGTCAAACGACAAGAAAAGAGCACGTTTAAATTGCATACTGCATTTCTTGCATTCTCTGGATTACCCGGATAAAGACACATCCGTGATTCATGCTCCTGATAACCTGATCGTGGGACGGTCTTCTCATGTCATTGAGGATCAGGATGAATTCCTAGTTTAAAATTCAGTGGCCGACCTTGTCCCAGATAGTACGATTATCGAATTAGGCGGGGGCAGTTCTTATTTAGCACCACTCTATTCATTACCCGAATCTTCTCCATCGTCAAAGGTGGAATTAGCTATCGAGCATTGGTTTTCACAAACACTGAAACGCGATGGATTCGGATCGTTAAATATTCAAGTCTCCGTCACCGATACTCAAGGTATTATTACCTTGACTGCCCCATCATCTGAACAGGCTTTTCCTTTAAGGGCACAAGCATATTCTGATGTTGTTCCCAAATTTCTGGCTATCGGTGCAGATGCATGGCACAAGGTTATTCCCAGGCTCAAGTCTAATGGTCAATGGGACCCGCATAACACCGGCAAATGGCATTTCTTTATGCCCCATGGTTTGCCCATGTTGTCACAATTGTCGCTGCAATTTTTTCATTACCCACCGGTGCGATTACTTGAACAACAAGATTATTTAGCTGACCCCGTGCCTTATCGTTGGGAGCAACTGCTTGAAACCGTTGGTATTGATGCTGACAATGCACCCTTATATGAACGTGTCATTGATGGCGCACCGATAGCGGCCCCCGATGATCAAGGTATATTTATTCCAATCGATGCGTTTGCGGATTACCAGACAGCCATGGTCAAGCTAATGCTGGAGCAAATGACAGCTCCAGGTGCAACATTCACGCCTCCTGTCGTTGTATTCGGTATTCCAGCAATGGCCCGATTTGAGAAGCTCTTCGGTGTCAACCTGGATATTCTGGTTCCCATGGTCGCCAGAATTTAAACATTCAGATTCAACTGGATTTGTTGGTACTTGCGGGTAATCCACTTATCCACAACGGCAGTGATAAAACGGGCTCTGACAACATTACTATCGTACCTTTAACAAAACCCGGCTAGTCCGGGTTTTGTTCTTTTCACTCAAGGCTTGTTGTACAATTGCCCTCCGATACAACCAGTGCATGTTTTGTGAATCCAAATATCCAGCAAAAATTGGAACAACTGTTAGATCGGCAGGAAGAAATCGAACACCTGCTGTCGACACAGGATATTATTGGCGATCAAAACCGGTTTCGGGATTTATCAATTGAACTGGCAGAGTTAAATCCTGTAGCACAAACGTACCAGACCTATCGTGGTTTACAGGAGGAACTGGATGCTGCCAATGAAATGCTCAGCGATTCTGATGCCGAGATACGTGCTATGGCTCAGGAAGAACTGCCCCAGTTAAAAGCATCGATAGAAAAGATTCAAGTTGACTTACAAAAGCTGTTATTACCTAAGGACCCTAACGATGATCGCAATATTTTCCTGGAAATACGAGCAGGCACAGGTGGTGACGAGGCGGCCATATTTTCAGGTGATTTATTCCGCATGTATTTAAGCTTTGCGCAATCACAAAAATGGCAAGTTGAAATCTTAAGCGAGAGCCTGGGTGAGCACGGTGGCTATAAAGAAATCATCACCCGTGTCATTGGTAAAGGTGCTTATTCCAAGCTTAAATTCGAATCCGGTGCCCATCGGGTGCAACGAGTACCTGAAACGGAAACCCAAGGACGTATTCACACCTCAGCCTGTACCGTAGCGATATTGCCGGAGCCAGATGAAGTTGAACAAGTCGATATAAATACCAACGATTTGCGAATTGATACGTTTCGTGCTTCGGGTGCAGGTGGTCAACATGTTAACAAAACCGACTCTGCAATTCGTATTACTCATATACCAACAGGCATTGTAGTGGAATGCCAGGATGAGCGTTCCCAGCATAAAAATCGTGCACGTGCCATGTCAATCCTGCAAGCCCGCTTACTTGATCAGGAACAACAGGCACAACGCACAGAAGTTGCTGAAACCCGTCGCAATCTTGTCGGTAGCGGTGACCGTTCTGAGCGGATTCGTACTTATAACTACCCTCAGGGCCGGGTGACCGATCATCGTATTAACCTCACACTCTATAAGCTTGAAGAAGTTATGTCGGGGAATCTCGGTCAGATCATTGAACCGTTAATCTCGGAATATCAGGCCGATCAGCTTGCCGCCTTATCCGGTGAGTAATCCGACAACCTTAAGTCAATTTATTAACTGGGCCGCTGAACAGCTGCAACAAAACTCTGATAGTGCCAGACTGGATGCAAAAATTCTTTTGTGCCATGTCGGCCATTACTCGGATGTGGACCTGATACTCAAAGCTGATCAACTACTCGACCAGGAACTAGTCAGTGCTTATCAACAAGTCATCACTAAAAGGCAACAAGGCACACCCGTCGCCTATCTTACCGGCCAAAAAGAGTTTTGGTCATTAGCACTAAAGGTCACAGCAGATACATTGATTCCCAGGCCGGAAACTGAATTACTGGTCGAAACGGCCCTTACCCTGATTCCTGAAGCCAATTGTTTTGACATTGCTGATCTTGGCACCGGCAGCGGTGCCATTGCCTGCGCAATTGCTAAGGAAAGACCGAATGTCAAAATTATCGCGACAGACAAGTCATTGGCTGCATTAGCTGTCGCACAGGAAAATATTCAAAGGCATGGATTGAACAACATAAGCGTTGTTCAATCCGACTGGTTTGAAAACCTTGGCAATCAACAGTTTGATATGATTGTCAGCAACCCGCCCTATGTTGCGTCAGAGGACAAAAATTTATCTGAAGGCGATGTACGTTTTGAGCCCGATTTGGCGTTAACCCCAGGCACAAATGGATTAAAAGATTTAAAGCACATTATCCAGCAGTCTATAACACACCTTAAAACCAATGGTTATTTACTGGTCGAACACGGCTACGATCAAGAGCAACAAGTACGACAATTATTCAAAGGCACTACAAAATCGGGCAAAAATGTCATCCCCACCGAAAGGAGAATCATGCAATCTGACTCCCGGCGCGCTTATAAAAATGTATCTTGCCTAAAAGACCTAAACGATAAACCTCGGCTAACATACGCTCAGATGACCTAACGTTGCAACGCCACCTGGTCTAATTCATTAACCACTTGCCATTGCCTGAAGCCATGCTGACGTAACCATTTTTCCAGCCGGTCTAGACTGTTCCACTCGCGAACTTTACCACGTGCACTTTTAACACTGGTTAATTGACCGTCAACATAAACCGCTAAGGCCCAGGTATAGGGATGATTAGATGGATTGCCAAACCCGCCACCCTGCTGACGGCGCTCAACACGATAAACAATTGGCTTATCTTGCAAACGCCAAGTCATAAATAAGTCCGGTAGATCGGACGTCGTAACGCTTAGTTTAAATTCCTTGCTATATACATCATGAGCCATAGTGTTGACACTAATTTTATCTTGCTCTACATTCTAATGTAACAGTCTTAGACAAGGAAATCTTTGTGAATTCAGTTACTTTCAGTGCAATCAAAAATACTCAAAGCAATCAACAATGGCTTAATAACTTTAATCTTCACTGGCCCGCATATAAAAGCTGGTATCAGTCCAGAAAAAACGGGCAGATTAATTCAACAAACTTGAGAATCGCTGAAAAAACGCTAAACGGTTTTATGCCGGAAATCACACCGATTTACCAACAATTAAAGCATTTGGTTAATGACAATCCTGTAGCTTGTCAATTTTTGACTTTACATCAACCTCCCGCCTACCTGATTAATTGCTCACAGATCGTGCTTTCTAATCCTGAGCCGACATTGATCCGTAATTACGACTTGTCACCCGATTTATCCGAAAACACGATTTTTTATACCGATTGGTTAGATAGAAAAGTCATTAGCACCAACGAATGTCTATGGGGTGCCGATGATGGCATTAATGATGCAGGCCTGGCAATTTCATTAACTTTTGGCGGGCGAAAGGCAGTGGGTACCGGCTTTGGCATCCCGATTATTCTCAGGTACATTCTGCAAACCTGCGAAACTACAAAACAAGCAGTTAAACAACTTCGGCGCATTCCCTCGCACATGTCCTATAACATTACAGTTGTAGACAAGTCAGGTGATTATGCAACAGTTCATGTTGCTCCGGATCGACAAGCCAGAGTTACCAAAGATCGAATTGCCACTAACCATCAACAAACCATTGAATGGCAAGAGCAGGCGAATTTTTCGAAAACACTTGAGAGGAAAGAGTATTTAGAAAAATTGATCCAAAATTGGCATAACACCGCCACCCCCGTGAAGACGGGGGTCAAGTCAAGTCCTCAAAACCTGGATTCCCACCTACGTGGGAATGACGAACGCTTACAGACACTGGACGCCGTTCCCGCACAGGAGCGTCATCTCCGGCTACGATCGGGGACGGGAATCCAGAGCAGCGATAAAGAAAAATCTATTATCAATGCTTTCCTGCAACCACCTCTCTATTCCGGCAACTATCAACAAAACTTCGGCACCGTATACACCGCCGTTTATAAACCCGAGAACGGCAGTATGGCTTACCACTGGCCCAATCAACAATGGCAACACTCATTCAAGCAATTCAACGCAGGGCAAATAACAATTCAACTTGGACCAAGTGCCAACATTTTAGATCAATGGCAAAGTACCGCTAGCTACCCTAACAATTTACTCCCCAAACAAGTCAAAACACAATTTGATTGCATTTTCGACTATCTCCCGGAATCAGTGATCACTAACAATGCTGCTTTTAACAAGTTCAAACAAAACCTCAGATCCAACCCAATTTTTAACTGGCAACAATTCAACACCGCCATGCAAGAAATTTGGCAGTAGTATTGTTACGCTGAATCTCAGTGCAATGCTATATTTCACTCATGAACACAGCTGCTCGAATACGTGAACTTGACGGTATCCGTGGAATAGCTATATTGATGGTGCTGATATGGCACTATATAACCTGTCAATTAGATATCACTGCTGAGCAAAATTTAGCTTCGTCTGTGCTGCAACTAACGACAATATTCAGGTCAGGTGTTGATCTGTTTTTTGTTCTATCAGGTTTTTTAATAGGCGGGATAATACTGGACAATCACAAAAGGCCGAACTTTCTGAAAGTCTTCTGGATTCGCCGTACGTGTCGCATCTTACCCGTACTGGTCTTCCTGCTTTTAGCATGTTTCGTGTTGAAATCTATTTTGGACAACACCCGATTTGCCTGGCTTTTCGACAACCTCATGCCATGGTGGACATACGCGACATTCACACAGAATATCGCTATGGGATTAAAAAGCGCTTTCGGAGGAAATTTTCTTGGTATCACCTGGTCTTTGGCTGTGGAAGAACAATTTTATCTTCTTGCTCCACTTTTGATTTTAATTATGGGAGAAAAAATCTGGATTAAGATATTGTTGCCACTGGTTTTAATTGCATTTGCCTTACGACTACATTTTTCTGGGTTTTACACATTCACTAATTTTCCTTTCAGGATGGACGCTTTATTGCTGGGCGTTTTGGTAGCCGTTACTTATAGAAAAGAACAACTCTGGCTAGATCTAAAAGCGTATAAACATATTATCTTCATGCTATTTTTAATTACCTTTGTTATGACAATTGGATTGGTAAAACTAAAAGTGAGTGCTTCTTTGGTATTTTTGTCACTTGCAATTTTTTACAGCACATTCTTAATTGTGGCGCTTTTGTACTCTAACTCACGACTGACTAAAGTATTAAGATCAGGAACTCTGTGTTTTTTCGGAAGCATATCATACGGTCTTTACATGTATCACCAGGCTGTTTCAGGATTACTACATGGCTGGTTAAGAAATGGATCTGTCCCGGCTTTGCAAGGACACTTCTCCTTTATGGTTACTAGCGCTGCTTTTTTGCTTTCAATATTACTTGCCTGGATTTCTTATAAGAGCTTTGAAAGTTTTTTCCTAAAACTTGGTAGAAAGTCTGACTATGGATCGATAGAAAAGACTACTACTTAAAACGAAATATTTTGATAATTAGTCTGATAAAATTTTGATATCTAACTACTATTACTTAACCAGGATTGAAAATGGCCCAAGTAAAAATATATGGATTGAAATCAAACCTGGACGAAAATAAACTGACTATATCTAACGCCATTCATCAATCAGTAATGGCGGCACTTCAGTATCCCTTAGAAAAGAAGTTTCACAGATTTATTTCGCTCGAGCAGGATGATTTTGTCTATCCAAGTGATCGGTCGGAGAAGTACATCATCATAGAAATATCTATGTTTGAGGGTCGCTCGGTTGCAGCCAAGAAAACATTAATTAAACAAATCTACTCTAACTTAGGAGTACAAGTTGGCATTTCTGCCCAGGATATAGAAATTACCATTTTTGAAACACCTAAGGAAAACTGGGGAATTCGCGGTATGCCAGGTGATGAATTAGCATTGGGCTATAAAGTTGAGGTATAAAATTTAACTTGCTAAATCAAATCTCACCGCTTGCGAAAAAACTGGGCATAAAACAAGGGTTCAGATTGTACCTAATCAACCCGCCTGATAACTATGATGAATTGCTTTCGCCATTACCGCCGGAGGTGAGGATTTTGTCAAGGCTTGGCAAAGATCTGGACATGATTCATTTTTTTGTGAAAGAAAAAACCAAATTGTCATCAGGAGTAAAGCTTTATATAACCAAAATCAAGCAAGATGGAACTATCTGGGTTTCATGGCCTAAAAAGGCCTCTAGGGTGAAAACAGATATTACGGAAAATGTCATTAGAGATGTTATTCTTCCGATCGGATTAGTGGATGTTAAGGTATGCGCTGTAGACCAAGTTTGGTCAGGATTAAAGCTGGTTATCAGAAAAGAAAACAGAACATAGGCAAAAGGGTTAGATTTGGTTTTATCGATTGGTTGATATTACCTATTAAGAATGTGTTTGTGGCCGGTTGAAAATACCATGGTAACTTATTGCGGTGACTTAACTATGCATAAAGACTTTCAAAAATGAATTAACGAAAGGAGATGAAGTTTAATGTTTGTGGTACTACTGAAATTTTCCAACAACAAATCTCAGGCCAGCGAATTTATGCAAGGTCATAATCAATGGCTTAAGAGTGGCTTTGATGACGGCGTATTTTTACTGGCCGGTAGCCTGCAACCCGGCTTGGGCGGCGCTATAGTGGCGAACAACACATCGATGCAAGATTTACAGCATCGCGTCAATCAAGACCCATTTGTAGTAGAAAATGTTGTCGCTGCAGAAATTCTTGAAATCACCCCTGCCAAGACAGTTGAACAATTGAATTTTCTGCTTGATTAGTAACGCTTAAAATTGCAATGAGTGAATTGCCACAGCTCACTCCTGTATATGCTTACAAATCACGAATCATCGGAAGTCTGTTGCTCAACTTTATCCTGAGTTTTAGTCTCAAAGTCACTGGCATCATGTCGTTCATGTAATTGCTCTTGGAGCTCACCCCAAGTTCGATTAACCATTCTTCCACGTTGAACAGCCGACCGTTGTTGAATTTGCTTTGCCCATCGATTTAGGTTCTTATAAGACGCTGTATCGAGAAATTCAGCCGCCTCATAAAGTGTGTTAAATGTTAACACTCCATACCAGGGCCAGATAGCGATATCAGCTATGGTGTACTCAGCACCACTAATATACTCATTATCTGCAAGTTGGCGGTCCAGCACATCCATCTGGCGCTTGACCTCCATAGTAAAGCGATCAATCGGATATTCCATTTTAGTTGGCGCATACGCATAAAAATGACCAAAACCTCCGCCAAGATATGGGGCGCTGCCCATTTGCCAGAATAACCAGGACAGGCACTCTGCTCTTTTGCCTGGGTCAGTCGGTATCAGGCTGGAAAATTTTTCAGCCAGATACAATAAAATTGATCCTGATTCGAAAACGCGAGTGGCCGGATCGGTACTGTGATCCATTAAAGCCGGGATTTTCGAGTTGGGGTTGACGTCAACAAAGCCGCTGCCGAACTGATCACCATCACCGATTTTAATTAAATGTGCATCATATTCAGCACCGTTATGACCTTGCTGCAACAATTCTTCCAGCATAATAGTCACTTTAACGCCATTGGGGGTTGCCAGTGAATAAAGTTGCAATGGATGCTTGCCGATCGGCAATTCCTTTTCATGTGTTGGTCCGGCAATCGGGCGATTTACGCTGGCCCATTCACCACCGTTTTCGGCGTCCCATTTCCAAACTTTAGGAGGCGTATAAGTCATGATTATTTCTCATTTTAGATTGTGATCAAGTACCCGATGATATGGGGGTATGTTAAAAGATTTAAACCAGATGGTTGGGTAATCGTGTGACAGATGAACAACGCAGTTGTTCCAATAATTGTTTTAATTCGGCATAAAGAATAAAACTGGCGTGGTCTGCACCTAAATAACCAAAAGCTGCAACACCATACATAAAGGCGCGACCGGCAAATACCATTTTTGCGCCACTTGCTATATAGCGCCCTACATCAACACCCGATTCGACACCACTATCAACCATGATAACAGTTCGGTCTTTGACTTCATCGGCAATAGTGCTGATAACCTGTGCCGGACATTGAGCAGCATCAAGTTGGCGACCGCCATGGTTAGAAACGATGATGCCATCCGCTCCGGTTGCTACGGCCATTTTTGCATCTTCAGCACTGATAATACCTTTGACTATCAGGTTTTCCGGCCACTCATCGCGAATCCGCTTTAATACAGTTTGATCAACCACTTCCCGCAGGACATGCCTAATCTGCTGCGCCGTTTCCTTCATTTTAAGTTGCTCAGAAATGTAGGGCTTAAGCGTCGCGAACTCTGGTAAACCTGAATTTAAAGTAGCAAACGACCAGGCCGGACACAACGCTGACTGGGCAATGCTTTTGAGTGTTATTTTTGGAGGAATTCCCAACCCATTTTTAATGTCGCTTGGGCGCCAACTCAAGCTTGGCACATCGATAGTCACCACTAAGTTTTTACAACCCGCATCACGGCAGCGTTTCAGAATATCACTGCGCATCGCTAAATCTTTGGGTGGGTAAAGCTGAAACCAGAAATTATCTTTAGCCAGTTCAGCTGCTTGTTCTATTGCGGTTGTTGATACGCTACTCAGAATAAACGGAATATTATGCTCATGGGCTGTACGAGCCTGAAATTCAGATGCTCTCGGCCAAACAATTCCACTTAAGCCAATCGGTGCTATGCCAAATGGCGCAGCATATCTTTGCCCAAGAACGTTTACAGATAAATCAACGGTATCGCAAGATTTAAGATAGCTCGGCTTTAAATAAATGTTATCCAATTGCATTCGATTATTATGTACAGCAACATCATTATTACAGCCTCCTGCCAGATATTCATAGGCGAATCCAGGCAGTCGTGATTTTGCTTTACGTTTTAAATCTGCAATTGAAGCTGCTTTACGCAACTGTGACTCAATCATCTTCCTTCCGGGTACAGTAAAACTTTTGGTGCATTCATTGTACCCGAATTTATAGATTGAAAAAGTGATGGCCCTTGCTCCAGCGAAAAAGCTTGTGTCCAGTCAAGATTTCCTAACTTCTTTTTATTAATCGCCTCAGTGGTTAGTTCAAAATCTTTCTGTGTATAGGTATAGGACCCAATAAAACTAATGTCTTGCAAGGTCATCCGGCGCACATCCAACCCGACCTCACCACCAGCAAGACCGACATTGACAATAACACCGCCCGGTTTACAGCAGTTGCTTGCCATTTTTTGGGTTATAGTTCCACCATAAGCATCAAAAATCAGATCAAATTGTTGATCAGTAAACTGTTGTGGATAGTTAACGTTGAAATCTCCTGCCTTACTAAGCGTTTGATGACGTAATGAATTGGTTTCAGCAATCGAGACATTTGTAATTCCAAAATGATTACACACCAGTGCACAAGCAAGGCCAATAGCTCCCCCTCCTAATATCAGCGCGTTACTGTCTGGCAAATAAAAATCTGATTTTTGGTCTGCTAATTCGACGGCATGCCAGGCGACAGCTATCGGCTCTGTTAATGCAGCCTGCTCAAAACTCACATCGTCAGCTATAGGCAATAAATTCCGCTGTGGCATAGAAATATATTCGGTAAACCCACCTTGCCGGGGTGGCATGGAAATAATTTGTCTTGTTTGACAAAGATTAGTGTGACCTCGATTGCAGAATTCACAGTCCATGCAAGTCACCAATGGATTTACTGTTACTCGCTGGCCTGTCTTGTCACCGCTGGCAATTACCCCAGCCACTTCATGTCCTAAAATCAGTGGCGCGGGGCGGCGTTCATCATGCCCCTTCCAGGCATGCATATCCGAGCCACAGATTCCCACACATTCAACTTTCACTAAAACCTCATCATTACCAGGCTGAGGCTCTGGCATATCCTGAACAACAAGCTGCTCAGGTGCAGTATAAACTAACGCTTTCACTTGGCTAAATAACCCCCGTCAACAGCTATAATTTGCCCTGTTACATATGCTGATGCATGGGCAGCCAGAAATACTACCGTGCCATCAAGATCATGCATTTGTCCATTACGTCCGATTGCTGTTGCCTGGGCATGATGCTGATTCACGTGTTCATTATCAAACACAGCCGCGGTTAATTCAGTTGGGAAAAATCCGGGTGCAATGGCATTACATGTGACTCCGTGACTAGACCAAGCTTGTGCCATCGCTCTGGTCAATTGGGCGACCCCTCCTTTTGAGGCACCGTAAGCAATACCGTTTTCAAAAGCTCGAAAGGATTGTAGTGAGGCGATATTAATTATACGGCCATAACCTTTGTCACACATAACCGGTGCCAATGCCTGAGCCATATAAAAGGGTACGGATAAATTAAGCCTTAATGTTTTCTCCCAACCTTCTTGCGTAACATCATCGGCGGCTTGACGTAGGTTAATACCGGCAGCATTGACCAGGATATCAGGGGGACCCAGGGGCTTAGAAATTTGATCCGCTAAGGCCTTAAAATCGTCGTAGGCTAATAAATCAGCAGTAATATACTCTACTGCAGTGCCATCATTTTTAATACTCTCGGCTAATTCAGCCAGGTTCTGCTCTCTGCGTGCCAGCACGATAACATTTGCACCTGCTTTGGCATAAACATGAGCAAGGTGCCGGCCGATACCTGAAGATGCACCTGTAATTAAAGCCGTCTTGCCGGCAAGCGAAAAAAGATTGTTGAGATAATTGTTACGTATTGAATCCATCTTAGAATAACCCAGCAAAGATCAGGTGAATGGTCGAAGGAACACTGTTTACTTAGCGTAAATGAGCATTTTGCAACGGGCTCTAGCTATCCGGGCTAATTACCGTACATAACACTTGGCAACCATAATGCAATTTGAGGAAAGATCAAAATTAAAATCAAGCCGATAGCTTGTATCACCATAAACTGCATCATGCCGATATAGATATCCTTCAAATCCCACTCCGGCACAACGCCTTTGAGGAAGTATGCCGACAACGCCACTGGTGGTGACAGCCAGGCCGTTTGCAAATTGACCGCAACCAAGATTCCAAACCAAACCAGATTGATTTCCAGTTTGACTAGTAATGGAATGATAATAGGAACAATAATCAAAATAATCGGCACCCACTCCAACGGCCACCCTAACAGAAAGATAACGACCATAATAATGATCAACAGCATGGTGGGAGAAAGTTCTGAAGCAAGTAAAAAGTCAGTTAGCATGGTCGGCGTACCTAACCGTGAAAAAACTGCACCGAAGAAATTTGATGCAGCCACCAAGAATAAAATCAACACGGAAATCTCAAGTGTTTTAATCAAGGCCTCTTTGAAGCGTTCAAAGGTCATTTTGCGATAAGCAAGTGTCAAAATTAAAGCCCCCACTGCTCCACAACCTGCACCTTCGGTTGGAGTGGCCCAACCGAATAATATTGAACCTAATGCAAATGCCACCAGCAACGAAGGCGGCACCAGGCCAAGAAAAAATTCACGGGCAACAACCTTGTAATCATTTGGCCGGTCTTCTTCCGGCAACGGCGGGCCAAGCTCCGGATTCAGCCAGCAACGAATCAATGCATAACCGGTATACATAAACGCCAGCATGATACCGGGAATAATTGCAGCAGCAAATAAATCAGTAACCGGCACTTCCAGCACCGGACCCATAACCACCAGCATGATCGACGGTGGGATTAATATACCCAGGGTACCACCGGCAGTGATGGTTCCTGCAGCGAGTTTTACATCATAGCCAGAGCGGTTCATGGTTTTAGCCGCCATAATACCGAGTATTGTTACTGAGGCTCCAACGATTCCGGTAGCAGCAGCAAAAATAGTCGAGACAAATAACACAGCGATATAAAGTGCGCCCTTAGTCTTGGACAGCATTAACTGAACAGCACTGAACAATCGCTCCATTAGTCCCGCCTGCTCCATCATAATGCCCATAAAGACAAACAACGGCACCGCTGCCAGGGTTTGCTCCAGCATCACATTGTTGAATTGCAGGGTCATCAGATAGAACACCAGCTTGGTGCCGAATCCCCAGGCACCGAAAACGATGCCGAGAAATATCAAGGTGAAAGAAATGGGAAAACCAATGAAAATTGCGAACAACAGTACCGCAATCATGATTACGCCGATAATTTCAGGACTCATATGATTTCCTTATGGCCAGGCATTATGCTTAGCAGCATAAAAAGATTTCAAAAATTCTGAAATGCCCTGCACAATTAATAACAAAGCACCCACCGGCATTGCCGTTCTTGCGGGTGCCAAAGGCGCCATCCAGGCTGTATCCATGCTGCGTTCCCAGGTTGCCCAAGCGCTGTAAGCATACTCGAACGACACCAGGAAAAAGAAAATCATCGCCGGAAAGAAAAACAGGACATACAAAGCACAGTCAACCATACCCTGAGTACGGGGCGCCCAATTGCGGTAAATAAAATCTGCCCGGATATGCACACCACGCATTAACGCATAAGCTGCGCCGAACATAAACATGGCTCCGCATAACATACGGCTGACGTCATAAGCCCAGTCGGTCGGCGCTACGAATAATTTTCTGGCGACAACCTCATAGACCATTGCAAACATCATTGGTACCAGCATCCAACAAAATAATCGACCTGCCCATTGACTGGACAGGTCGATAAATACAATGGTTTTACGCATCCAGGTTGGCATGTCGTCTGGTAAATCACTAAGATCACCGCCGCGACGCTCAGCAATCAACTCATCTGATATATCCAGATCCTCTGGTATTTCCTCTTCTGCCATTGGATGTGTATCGTAATTACTTGATTTGCTAGTTTAGCATCACTGTAGCGATTTTGCGTATGCTTGACCTAAGTTCGCATTGGATAGCTGTGCACCGGCCCAAAACGGTACTGCAACCTCGGCGAAGGCTTTTTGTGAATCCCAAACCTTTTTGAAGAACTCATTTTCTGCAGCATTTTTCTCTAAGGCCGCGCGTGCCGCATTCATGTATTCAGTAAAATAATCAGCTGGCGTATCATGGAGTTGAACACCGTGGTTTTCGGTCAAATCTTTGAGTGCTTTACCGTTTTCATAAATACGGTAACTCATGGCTTTGATCAAAGATGCGTTAGCTGCTACTTGCATCGATTTTTGCTGATGCGGGGTCAGTGAATTCCAAACATCGCCATTGATATACATATCGGCATTCACCACAACCTGATGCAGACCTTGCAAATAATAGTGCTTGAGGACTTTTTGGAAACCAAATACGCTATCAGGTTTAGGGCAACACCATTCAGCTGCGTCAATAGTACCTTTCTCCAGAGCCGGCAAAATATCACCGCCCCCCATAGCCACCGATGCAACGCCGATATCTTTATAGGTTTGACCAGGAATACCGGGAGGAGTACGGAAACGATATTTACGAAAATCTTCCATTGAATTAATAGGCTCACTGAACCAACCCAAAGCTTCAGGACCAACCGGTTGTAACATTAGGCCTTTAACATTCATGCCCATTTCATCCCACAGCTCATCATAAAGCTCTTGTCCACCGCCATATAAAAACCATGAAACAAAGGCGATGTTATCAATGCCCACGCCGGCGCCGGCAACAGGTGAACCGAATAACATTGCCGCAGGATGTTTACCAGACCAGTAATGTGTCCAGGCAAAACCGCCTTCAATCAAGCCTTTATCTACAGCGTCTAATGTTTCTTTAACACCTACCACTGCACCGGCAGGCAAAACCTCGATCTGAACAGTGCCATCGGTCAGGGCACTGACATCTTCAGCAAATGCATTGAGCATGGTCACTTCATCGGCGGTGGTAGGGATAACTGACTGGATTCGAATCTTTACTTCATCTGCCTGTACAGCCTGTGATAAAAACGTTGCTGCAAATACCAGGCAAACAGTCATTTTCAATTTCTTAACTATTTGCATTATCAATCCTCTGTTAAGTAAGTGTGAACAGAACCGGAAAATTATATTTTCTAGTTCGGTAGTTGCGCTGCACTATCAAAATGTAAGCGCTTACAATATAATAACCGAATAAGTGAAGATTGCAAGCATATGAGAACAAAAGTTAAATCAGAGATTAAAAGGCGTTCATCTAAGATCGGCGGCAAAACTACAATCACAGATATTGCCAGAGCCGCAGGGGTGTCGACTGCAACTGTATCCAGGGCATTAAATATGCCAGATACTGTTAGTGAGTCTTTACGTGAAAAAATAACTCATGCTATTAATCAGATTGGCTATATACCTTCCGGCGCTGCACGAGCACTGGCGTCTAATCGCTCATTCACTGTAGGTGCGATTTTACCCACATTAGACAATGCCATTTTTTCTGCATCCATCGCAGCATTCGAACAAACTTTGTCTGATCATAACTATACTTTACTGGTTACAGTTTCCAACTATGACCATGCGCATGAAACCATTCAATTAAGAAAACTGTTGGAACGTGGTGTTGATGCAATATTGCTGGTCGGCTTGGATCATGCTGATCCGACCTGGAAGTTGATTGAAGAGTCCACACTTTGTGCCATTGCAATCTGGGGCAATGCAACCAAAGCAAAAATCCCTTGTATCGGTTTCGACAATGCCAAACCTGCTCAACACGCTGTAGAGCACTTGATTTCTCTTGGACATCAGCGTATCGGCATGATTGCTGGCATCAGCAAAGATAACGACCGTGCCAAAGCACGTAAAAGAGGAGTTATAACAGGGCTTAAAAAAGCCGGTATGGAAATTGACAAAAATCTATTTATCGAAAAAGAATATATTCACCAGGCCGGACGCGATGGTTTTAATGAATTAATTAAACAGGCCGACCCCCCAACTGCCATACTCTGCGGCAACGATGTACTTGCTATGGGCGCAATTTTTGAAGCACAAGCTCAATCGATCAAAGTCCCGGAAGATGTTTCAATTATCGGCTATGATAATTTGCCGATCACCCGGCATATGCAACCCGCATTGACGACTATAAATGTTCCCTCGCCGGAAATTGGCAAACTTGCAGCCGAATCAGTGCTGGGGCTTTTAAAACACAATACACCTATTCGCTCGCAGATTCTTAAAGCGGAGTTGTTGCTTCGTGCTACCACTTGCCCGCCAAACTAAATAGCACTTTAAATTGTAGCCGACGTTTTGCCGACCTAATTGCTCCTGGTCATAAATAGAGATATAGTTGAAGTTATGACTCGAACAGCATAGATTAAATCAATAATTCAGGAGTTGATTAACATGGATAATCGCAACAACTTAATAAAATTAATACTTCTTCTATATGTGATTGTGAGCCCATTTGCAGTAGCTCAAACCTTTATGAGCGAAGAAGAAATGCTGGACAGCTTTTCCGACATCACTGTTTCAGGACTATCTAAATATGATGGCAAAACACGATGGACCCAAGTCTATGATGAAATTGAACAAGGTGAAACCGAAGGGTTAATAAAAGGAGATATCGGCGGTAAACCCTATCAATCAAAATGGTTTATTAAACAAGGTAAATGGTGCGAAAACTGGGGTTCCGGAAACGCTTGTTATGATTTAGTACGTGTTGATGAAAAAACGATCAGAGCTTATCAAAACGGAACCGCATTAGAAAACTTGTGGGAAATTGAATAAGCAGTTAATCCCCGACTTCTGGAACCTATTTCAAACTTTTTAGGCGTTATCTTCCAAAATCATATCACTGCCTTTCTCAGCAATCATGATTGTTGGTGCATTAGTATTACCTGATACGATTTGCGGCATAATAGAGGCATCTACAACACGTAATCCTTCGATTCCGTATACCTTAAGGCGAGCATCAACTACAGCATCTTTATCGTTACCCATTTTGCAGGTGCTGGTAGGGTGATAAATAGTCTGACTATATAATCGGACAGCTTCTAATAATTCTTCATCCGATTGATATTGTTCACCCGGGACAAACTCATCAATAACATAGTCTTTTAGCGCCGGTGCCGAAGCTATTTTTCTAGCCACTTTAACTCCATTAACCGCTGTTACTCTATCAATTTCTGCAGACAGATAATTAGGTTGAATTTCGGGATAAACCGTTGCATCCGGTGATTTGATTTTTATATAGCCTTGGCTTTGCGGCCGCAACTGGCAAACCGATGAGGTAAATGCTGAAAATTTATGCGGTCCGTCACCGGGCTTATCTGCACTCAATGGTTGCATATGGAATTGTATATCGGGCCTTGTAACATCAGGATTCGAACGAGTAAAGATGCAGACCTGGCTGGCAGCTAATGTCATCGGACCAGAGCGATTGAGCATGTACTGCATACCTATCCACATCTTGCGAAAGGGATTATTTACTTCGTCATTCAAGGTTGGCTGATTGGTCTTATGGACTAAGCGTACTTGCAGATGATCCTGAAGTGATTCACCCACACCTGCCAGATGGTGAACAATCGGGATTTCCAGCGATTGCAGCAAGTCACCGTCGCCAACCCCTGAACACTGCAGAATTTGAGGCGAACCTATAGCACCGGCTGCAAGGATTACCTCCTTTGCGCAGTTAACGGTTTTGCGTTCGCCATTTTGTATATATTCAATACCAACCGCTTTTTTTCCTGCAAATTTAAGCTTTATGACTTGAGCTCGAGTTGCTAACTGCAAGTTATCACGCGTCAAAACCGGTTTCAAGAATCCTCTAGCAGTGCTCCAGCGAAGCCCCTTGTAAGCGGTTTGCTGAAAGTAGGCGACACCTTCCTGTTCAGCACCATTGTAATCAGGATTTCTGGGAATACCGATTTCTACTGCAGCTTCGATAAATTGCTCAGCAATCTTGCGGCGCAAGCGCAGGTCAGAAACTTTTAATGGACCTCCTACACCATGGTACTCACTCTCGCCATGTTCCTGATCTTCTGATTTTTTAAAGTAAGGCAGGATTTCTTCATAACTCCAACCCGAGTTACCGAGTTCGGCCCAACGATCATAATCCTGCTTTTGCCCACGCACATAGAGCAATCCATTTAACGAGCTTGAACCGCCTAACACTTTGCCCCGGGGCCATTGTAATTGACGGTTGGCAATTCCCGGATCCGGTTCGGTCACATAACACCAGTCGGTAGCAGGATGGTGCATGGTTTTGAAATAGCCCACTGGAATATGTATCCATGGATTTACATCCTTGCCACCGGCTTCTAACAACAATACTCGATTGGAACGATCAGTCGACAAACGATTGGCCAGCACACAGCCAGCTGAGCCAGCGCCAACAACAATATAATCGTAAGTGTTTGTATTCAATCTAAGCCTAAGTTTCAAAAGGTATAGAGGTGACGAAAGGATAACGGGCTTTAGCTTTGGTATCAACTGCACTTGAATTACGAATAAAACGTTTATCATCATAAACAAACTGGAATGCCCAGCTCGGCTCAGCATTAGTTGTGTTTGAATAAACATTCAGTCTTTCTGACTCTATGCATTTAGCATAAATCAAACCACAACCCCAGTCCTCTAATACTTTCGTATGCAACTGAAACTCAAAATGACGGTCATTCAGAAGCGATAGCCGAAGAATCTCCTTTAAATCGGCTACACGCTTAGATAATTATGTTATCGGAAACTGATACTTCCTCGTTATTCTCATCAGGACGGTAGAGTATTGCTTTTGTTGAGATATCTCGAAACCCAGGTTATCTATTAGCGGATAATGAATGCTTAACCAGATTAAAACGAATCAAACCGATAAGACTGATAAAGATCCAGGAAATCTGAATTAATGCAGACGCCAGATTAAAATTGTGGACAAGACTGACCAGAACGAAACTTGCCGCAGACAAATTCATTAGAATATAAGCATTACCTGAGCCCTCTATTTTGCCAATTTGCAGCAAAAAGTATGACAGCATATATAAAACAAACCCCGCCACCCCGACTGCCTGATAAACTTCTGCAGATAAAACTTCCATCTTCGACTCCTTTTTGTTGTTATCAACCATTTAAGGATGTTCATGACACCCCTGTTATCGAGCAGATACTACAAGGAGAATAGCCGGGATTCTGTGATCTAGTTCACAAACATTATCTTTGTTTGATTTAAACGGCAGAGGAAGTTATCAATGAATCGAGTTGTCCCTTTTGCTCTAATGCATATAAATCGTCAAAGCCGCCGATGTGATCACCGTTAATAAAAATTTGCGGGACTGTTCTACGTTGGCTACGCTTTTCCATTTGACTACGCTTTGTTGGGTTCGCCAACACATTGATTTCGTCAAAATCAACCTGCTTTTGATTCAACAACCGTTTTGCCATATGGCAATACCCGCATAAAGGGCTCGTATAAATTTCTATTTTAGACATTTACTGATGTGTATGTTAACTAGGGCTTTAGATGGTGGCTGGTTTAATTAGTTCAAGCTTATCTGTCAAGTAGATTCGAGTTGATACTATTGGATACCCGCAATTATTTTCTTATCACGTTCAAAAACATCCATTAACCACTCAATGACCCGGCAGGTTTTGGGGTTACTGCGATAATCGGCATGAACCAATAACCATGCTTCACGCGAAGTGATAGGCTTCTTGCCGCTGATACGTATCAGGTCTTTATCTTTATCTCCGGTATAGCAATGCAACACCCCTACACCTATGCCTTGTTTAATGGTCGCTAACAAAGTACCGGCATCACTGGCTTTTAAAATTGGAGTACTTTTTTTCATGTTTTTGGCTATCCATCGAGCCTCGGGTAGAAACTGATAATCATCTTCGTAAGTGATCCAGTCAATATCCTGCGATTGGTAGTTTGACCAATCATTATCTATCTGTGCACTTGCATAAAGCGCTACCCCTATATTACCCAATTTTTTTATTACCACATTCTGCAAAGACGGTTTGGAAAATCGAATAGCCACATCCATTTCCCTTTTATTAAAACTGAGATTAAGATCACTGGAAAGAAACTCAAGGTTTAACTTGGGATATTGCTCTCGCAGTTTCAGTACATGAGGCAACAAACAAGAAATGACAAACGACTCTATACTTGTCACTCGCACTGTTCCAGAAACTTCTGCGCTGGAATTTTCCCGGTAGCGTTCGAACCAAGCAGCCTGCTCTGCCATCATTCGGCTCTTTTGGTAAACATCCTGCCCGTCCGCGGTTGGCACGTACATACCCGACTTTTTTCTTACTAATCTAACCCCGGTATTTTTCTCAAGTTCAGCCATCCGGCGTGATATAGTTGAGGGATGCACATCCAGTATTTTAGCTGTTTTGGCGATTGTCCCCTCATTGACCAAGATATACAGGGTGCGAATTTGTTCCCAGTTTAAGGTTGTAGCAGTAGAAGTCATTAATTAAATTTAATGTGCATTAATGCAATAACATTATGCACCAATGCGTGTTGATTAACCAGTCATTTAGTAGTATCGTCCCCCGCCGTGTTATGTGATGTTTAATAGTTTTTGATTAACTATTTTTTACTTTTTCATTGTGGGTCGGGCATTAGTGTCAAATGTGAACAATCTATTCTATACCTACCCCTCTGTCTTAAAGATTGATTTACAGACCCACAATGATTTTTTTCTCTCCCAATAAATCATGTATTTTGCAGACATAAACTGCTATTACAGCAAGATTTTTACTGACGAAGATATCTAATCCACAAATGCAAAAATCGCCCGACTAACCAGGCAGTAAATGAGGTTGCTCCAATCAAAATTGAAATCCCGACCATATCATCATTAATATTTCCACGAATCAATACCATTACAACTAGATGGATTAGACTAACTAAGATAAATACTAAAACTCCTAATCCCATTTGCCCGCGTTTAAGATTTAATAATGCAGCGAAAACCAGCAATCCAGCCGGTAGCATGCCTGTCCAGATAACCATTGCTTTTGTCGCTAGCCAATACCGGGTGTCTTCATATAACCAGCCCAAGATATATAAACTGACCAAGGTCAAAATGCCAAGAATCAGCCAAATACCAGTAGAGATTCCAAATTCTGCAACTCCGGCAGGCAAGTCAAATAATTTCAACTTGCCTGTACCTGAGAGTTCATTATTTGGATCATTTGTTATTCGAACAGACGCACCACAGTAACCGCAGTGATCAGCTCGATAGGTTAAATTAGCACCACAGTTTTGACATTTCAGCATCTGGGTCATAATGGGAAACTATACAGCGGAATACCCGGTTATTGAATCATTGACACAGCAGTTTAATGTTATCTTTTTACTTTAAAGCATTAAACTTTTTTAAGTTGATTGTTTGTTAATGTTCATAGATTACATGCCAATATGACAAG
This sequence comes from Arenicellales bacterium, assembly GCA_028284225.1. GTDB lineage: Bacteria > Pseudomonadota > Gammaproteobacteria > Arenicellales > JAHEKD01 > JAHEKD01. The sequence goes on along the minus strand of JANQSD010000007.1, from coordinate 17,804 downwards.
AGCCGACTACCAATATATTAAAATTTTGTACAATTGCTTTATCAAACCCTAAATAAATATCACCATGAACTCAAGTAGTTCGACTATAGAGCTGATTGGTCACTGCCTGGCTGCACAAGAACTTGCTGATACTGAGTTAGGAGAACTGACGAGAACCCTATCATTCACTAACTTTGATTGGCAAAGGTTTTGCCATACAGCTAGTTCATATTGGCTATTACCTTACTTACATTATTCACTGGAATCCCGGCAGTTACTTGAACTGGCACCCGAACAGGTTACAAACGAACTTCGCGCTGTCAGGCACCTGACCAATATCCGTAACCAACGTATTAAGCGGCAACTGCAAGAGATAATTGGTGTACTGAATCAGAATTACATCCAACCATTGCTACTGAAAGGCAGCTCTTATTTACTTGAACCTATCGATCAAATTCAACAATTAAGGCTGACAAGTGATATCGACCTGCTCATTGATGAATCGTCAATCAATGATACGATTACAGCATTAACGACGGCAGGCTATCAATATTCGAATATCTTGACGGATGGGACAGATTATCACCTTGACCCGATGATCAAAGAAGGCATGCCTGCACGTTTAGAATTGCATAAACAACCTTTGTCGACAAATGCCGCTTCTGCAATTAATTCTATAAACGCCTGGGAAAATGCAGTGCCAGTTGAACAAGACAATCTTCATTATTTTATTTTTACACCTGAGTTTCGGCTTCTACATCAATTTTTGCATGCTCAACTGCAAAGTAATGACCATATAAATCAGCGACTCGATTTGCGCCAGCTCTTGGATTTTCATTTGATGCGTAAAAAATATTCACAGACTATTAATTGGTCATTTATTGAAAACAATTTTTTGAATCAGCATAGACAGATATGGATAGACTATGTCTCAATGGCGAATACTATTTTTACTCAACTTGATAAACCAACAGTACCCGACTCAATTGAACAACGCCTACGCACAAAAAAAATGCTGGCAAGACTAAATAACAATAATAGGAAAGCAGATTTGTATCATTGGTTTGGACGCTTAGCACGTCTACCGAAACGGCTGACAACACCCAATTGGTATAAATCGAAAATTAAATTTCTGTTAAACAAACGATAAGCAAACTTAATTCGGGGATACAACTCAATCAAAACAATGATCTATCGTCATTGACGAGCATAACGAACACGGATCTGCTACCTAATTGACATTATTGCCTAAGCGTATAGCAGATTAAACAAGGTTTTTCGGCTATCGCCTCAGAACGGCAATCTATTTTAAGGTGGTGGTGGTGGACCGCCTGATATCTGTGCCCAGGCACTGTCATTGGCTAGCAGAGTAATCATTGCAGGAGGTGTATACTTGACTAGTTTTTCCAAAGCCTCACGACGTTCTGGACTATCTATTTCTGAGTCGGTCTGATTGGCCTTTGCAGTCAAACAACCAGTATTACTCATTTTCTTTTTCCTCATTACAACCATCCTTAATACTTACGTAAGCGACATATTAACATATAAAATTATATTTTTTGTCGCCCGCAATAGACCAACTGTACATTCCATTGAGACTGTGCTATACATTAAATAATTGAAGCATCAATTTATTAAAATTAATAATCAGTAATGAGGAAGTGAGGATGGTAAAAACTCTGCTGAAACTAGCAAAGCTTTCATACTTTAGTTTTCTTTTTTTTATCTGTGTTTTCCTTTTTATTAAACCCGGTCATACAGCCGAACTCAGCTCGGGCGAATGGTTTGTCCGTTTAATTGCACAAGCACCCTCTGAGCAACTTAAAGATCAAGGCAATGCCCTGGGCTATTTAAACAATAGCAATGATGGTTACGACCGTCACGATCTTAAAGAACTGCCCCCTTTTGGCTCACCTTATCTAACCATTGTTTTTCCACATACTGACTGGACTGAAAATGCAGGTGATTATTCCAGTGATTTTCACAAACGTAAATACTGGCGCCTGGGTGATGAATGGGATTTTGTAGTCAAATCGGACACACCTCGCAGAATCACTATAAGTTGGGAAGGTTACGATGGTATACGATTGCTTTGGCGCATGCGTCTGATCGATATGGAAACAGGCAGGATTATTCGGGCCGTAAAACACAACCAGCTGCAAACCTACACTTTCAACATGGTTGATACCACACATCGTTTCAAGTGGGTTTATCTTGCGAGGCCTGCATCATGAGTATCAATCAACTACAGTTTTCAGCTCCGGTGAAACAATTTTTATTTAAAGCCCTGGCATTTTTATTGTTAGGATTAAGCTTTTCGGCGAGCTATGCGCAAGTTTGCGGCACGGGCTCAAGCTTAATCGCTAATCGCTGGACCATGGTCGCTTTACCTTGTATGCCCACCAGCGCCACCGTTCAAGATGTTTTTGGTGATGATTTAGGCAATGCGAATTACAACATCAGGTGGGTGGTTTATGAGCGTAATGAAGCCACCGATACTTATGTCAAACTCGACTTAACTTCGACTTTAAATCAGGGCGAAAGCTACTGGATTCTGAGTCTGGATGCAGCGACATTTGATGTTACAGGCACAGCCACACCACTGATTATGGGCAACCCCAACTGCCCTTCGGCAGCAGGTTGCTTTGAAGTCATGCTGACGCCACCTGACAATAACATGGCAACTCGTCAAAACATGGTCGGCCATCCATTCCCCTTTGATGTAGATTGGGCTGATGTGGTGGTCGAAGTAAACGGCACCACTGCATACACACCTTCAGATGCGGATACAGCAGGACTCGTGTCAAAGACCATTCATAAATACAACGGCAATGGCTATGACCCGTTCGATGATGACACACCGGCCATGCTGGGTGTATTAAACATTTATGACGGTATCTGGGTAGAAACACTGGGTGGATCATTAGGAAATACCGTGAAATTATTGATTAGCGATCCAAACCAACCACCCGTTGCTCAAAATGATAGCTACAATTTTGCTGCCGATACCAATCAAAATATACCGGCAGCAGGCTTATTTAATGACAATGGTTCAGGTGCTGATAACCTGAGCATGCCGCCTGCCACGTTGACCAACTTTGGTGGCGGCTCATTGGGCGGTGCAGTCACCGATAATGCTGCTGGTGCATCTGTCGCATTTGCTGGCGGCTCTCTGATGGTAAACGGAAATGGCAGCTGGTCATTAACCGGGCAACCGTTTACACCGGGCACCCATACGTTTGACTACCGACTTGATAATGGTGTCGGCACCTCTGATGCAACGGTGACACTGATGATTACTGCTCTAGCAGCATGTAATAACGACACTTATACCGCTACAGGCAATGTCGGCATCAATAGCACCAACGGCATTAATCAAAGCGTCTTGTTTAATGATACCGGTACAACCAGTGTCACCGCCTTTGATGCCACATCAAATAATGGTGGCAATGTAAATGTCATGGCCAATGGAGAATTCACCTATAACCCCCCTGCCGGTTTTAATGGCGCCGACAGTTTCACCTATACAGCAGATGGTAGTTTGGTCTGCACCGCAAATATTACCGTCAGTGACCGCATCTGGTTCATTGATAATTCCGGTGCTAATGGTGACGGCCGGCTGGGCTCACCGTTTAATAGCATTACCAATTTCAACATCAGTGCAACAGATATGGCCGGCGATAGTATTTTCATTGCAAGTGGTGCTGGCAATTATTTTGGTCCATTGACCTTACTGAACAATCAAAAATTAATTGGTCAAGGCTCTACAGATACAATAGCAACTATTTCAGGCATCACTTTTGCACCGTTAAGCAATACATTACCTGTCACAAGTGGCGCTCGTCCGGTAATCGCACACACCACCAACAACCTCACTCTGGCACAAGGCAATACTGTGCGTGGACTGGATTTGAGTAATAGTGGAGGAACAGCGCTAACGGGCAGCAACTTCGGTAATCTGACTCTGTCAGAAGTCAGTGTCAACAACACGGCCGGAGTGGCAATAAATCTGAATAGCGGTAATCCAACTGCCAGCTTTAATAGTGTATCGGCTAGTAACGGTGCTAACGGCATTATCCTTAGTAATACTACCGGCAGCTTCACAGTAACCGGTGATGGTGGTGGCACACGCAACGGTTCCGGTGGCACCATACAGAATATCACTGGCGATGGCATAAGTTTGAACAGTGCCACCAATGTAAGCATCTCTCAACTTAATATCACTGATGCTGCCAGCCAAGCAGATGGCGCTGCAGGTGATGATCATGCGATCGATATCACTTCTGTCACCAACTTTACCTACCAGGACGCGATCATTAACGGCTTCGGCAACTCAGTCGGAAGTCACGATGATCAACACAGCATTAAAATTCTGAATTTGTTTGGCACCTCATTGATTGACAACGTCCGATTTGATGACATCAACGAAGACGGCATCGAGTATATTAACAACACTACCGACAATGGAACTCAGGATGTTCTCACTGTTACCGGCTGTGATTTTAATAACCATCTAGGTACCAATGGCGAAAGCGCGATTCAGGCCGAAGCGGCCGGCACGTCAAATATGGCACTGGTGGTGAATGGCAACACAACATTTGATGTCAACACCAATGGTGCCCTGGGCGTATTGTTTAACAGCACCGGCTCAAGCACCTCTTCGGTGACGGTTGATAATAGTACTTTCAATGCGATCAATGCATTTGGTGGCGGCACTATTCAAACCAATAATACCTCTACCAGTAACGGCACCGTGATCATTACTAACAACACCATCACCGGTGCAGAATTCAACGGCATAACCATTCTCAACAATGACAGCGCCACAAGCAATGTGACAATCAGTGGCAACACCGTTCAAGGTGATGGCACCACTTCACAAAATGGATTCGGTCTTCGCATCAGCCAGGATGAGAATGGTACAGTTAACGCATTAATCGATAATAACGACTTCGGCACTAACTCTGGGGCTACAGGTAGCTTTGGATTTGATCACATTCGTCTTGAAGCTGACGACACCACCAATGGTGCCGGAAGATTGAACGCCACGATCACCAACAATGAATCACTGAACATACCCAACGACATAGGAGCCGGATTGAATGTTGTGTCTTCGGGTAATAACACAATCTGTGTCGATATCCGGTCAAATACATTCCTGGGCAGCGAAACATTTCCCGGATTCGGATTTGACGATGATATTATTCTCAACAGATCTTCAGGCGGATCATCGATACTGGTTGAACAAACCAGTACGGCCAATATAACCGCTTTAAATACAATAACGACGATATTTTCCGGAGGTGGTGGAGGCAATCCGACCTTCAGTGCTGGAAATTGCCCAACACCACCGTAATGAAAAACAAAAAGGGGTTAAATTAAACCTGAGCGTAATCTGAGAAGAGCAACAAAGCCGGATTCGCAGCATTCTAAAAGGAGGATGTAATGTCAGAGCCTTTTTTGGCCGAGGTCAGAATTGTCGGTTTCAATTTTGCACCACGGGGCTGGGCCTTTTGTGACGGCCAGATTTTACCTATCAATCAAAACCAATCACTTTTTTCACTGCTTGGCACTACCTATGGCGGTGACGGACGCACCAGTTTTGCATTGCCGGATATGCGTAGTCGCACTCCGATACATGTTGGCAATGGTCATACTGAAGGTCAAAAATCCGGTGAGGAAACACATACACTATCGGGAAGCGAAATGCCGGCACATGATCATACCGCGATGGCCAGCAGCGATGATGCCAATCTGGACACCCCTGCAGGAAATGTATTGGCTAGAGCCACAACCACGCTTTATCACACACCAACTAATTTAACTTCACTTAATGCTCAGTCCATAGCGAGCGTTGGTGGCGGTCAAGCCCACGATAACATGATGCCCTTTATCGCGCTGAATTTTTGCATTGCGCTGCAAGGGCTGTTTCCAAGTCGTAATTAGGAGGTAATCATGTCAGAACCATTTGTTGGCGAAATCAGAATTTTCGCCGGTAATTTCGCTCCGCGTGGCTGGGCATTTTGTGATGGGCAGTTATTGGCCGTTTCACAAAACGATGCACTTTTCAGTCTATTCGGTACTATCTACGGCGGCGACGGTCGCACTACTTTCGGATTACCGGATATGCGCGGACGCATACCGGTCCATGCCGGCCAAGGACCCGGATTGTCTAACCGAAGGCTGGGCTCTAAAGGTGGCGAGGAAAACGTAACACTTACTGTCAATCAACTACCGTCCCATACACATACCATGAAAGCTTCGCAAGACCCGGCTACTGAAACAAATCCTGCAAGCAACGTGACGGCCAGTGATTTAGCTGTACAGGCTTATTTCTCAAACCCACCCACAACGGCAGGTTTGTCAAGCGATGCCGTTACAGCAGTTGGTGGCAGCCGGTCACATACTAATCTTCAGCCGTTCTTATGCGTGAATTTTATTGTTGCGCTGGTCGGCATTTTTCCATCTCGTCATTAGGAGGAAAATCATGTCAGAACCCTTTATTGCAGAAATCAGAATCTTTGCCGGTAACTTCGCTCCACGCGGTTGGGCGTTTTGTGATGGTCAGTTATTGCCGATCGCTCAAAATACTGCCCTTTTCTCTCTAATCGGCACCATCTATGGTGGTGATGGTCGTTCCACTACAGCATTACCCAATCTACAGGGACGCGCACCCATGCATCCCGGTCGTGGCCCTGGATTGACATCAAGGCGCCTTGGAGAAAGAGGTGGCGTGGAGGATGTAACCTTATCAGAAGCACAAATGCCTAATCATACTCATACCATGGGTGTGGTGCCGGTACCGGGAAATCAAGACGACGCTTCTGCTTCAGAAACATTATCCAGGGCTGTAGGAGCTAATTTATTTCATACATCCGCGAACCTGGTCGCAATGGCAAATGAGACATTGCCAATAGTCGGCGGTTCACAGGCCCATAACAATATGCAACCGTTTTTGACCATAAATTTCATCATTGCCTTACAGGGACTATTCCCATCGAGGAGTTAAGGTGCTGGTCAACTCACTTGCATCAAAAGCCACGAATAGAATGATTTAATTCAAAAAAACGTATTTTATTTAAATTAAACAGGAGGACGTAATGTCTGAGGAAACCACATCAACTAACACATTTATACCCCTTTCTGTCACCAGTAATATAACGGGTGGACAACTTAATCAACTTTATATCGGCCAAGGTTCAAACCTGAAGATCTATTACCCTAGTGCAAAAATCAACGATAAAGACAGCTACTACTGGTTTGTCGCACTTGATCGACGTTCTCTAAAAATTGCTCATGAGGTCACGACCACCAGCAACACAGATGTACCAAATGGTTTTGAAAATGGCGGTCAATACAACAATGACGATCACATTCTGGTATTTTCAACCATGTACATGAGTACTTTGCTGGTGCCCCAGGGTGATCTTTATGCGTTCTTGCGTGAAAGCGGAGCCGGTCTTCAATTAGCACGCCTGGAACAAGTGTTTTTGCAGCTAAACTGTGGTAGCTATGGTCGCATGGCCTATAGCCTGGTGGACACTATGGGAACTCCGGGCGCAGGTTTTGAAGCAGGCTCTTTTCGTCATTCAACAGTTTCGACACTCACACTACTGGGTGAAGAAGTAGGCGGCAGTATGCTGTACACACCCATTTCTCTTCATGCCTGAATGTTGCCGGTAAAAAAGCCGATACTGTGGTTTCTTGTCCAGAGCTAACGTGAGTATTTTATGACTCGCCCGAAACTTCTAGCTATCGGCTTCTATGCTCCCGGTACGGGCTTGTCCAGGGTTATGGAAGAAATTCTTAGCACCGCTAAGGATAATTATGATATTGATTGGCTGGGTATTGGCTACCAGGGCCCTGCCCTTAATCAAGGTTATCGAATCCATCCTACCAATCCCAATGGCGGTGATATATTTGCCGCATTTCAAGCCAAAGCTGCACTAGAACAACATCAGTATGAAGTTTTGCTGATTGTCGCTGATATCTGGCAATACAAGCACTATGCAAATGTGCTTGGGCCAGTAAAAGACTCGACACGATTTATCGCTTATATTCCTTTAGACGGCAACATAACCGAGCCACAAATTACTGAGCCTTTATTAAGCTTTGATGATGTTGTGGCTTATACACCCTGGGCGGCAAAACAATTGAGCACGGCTCTCAGTGAATTAGACCGTTCCCTACCTAACGTAGATGTAATAGCTCATGGTGTGGAAACCCAAACGTTTTTTCCGTTAGAAAATTTAATCGAATCAAGTTTCAATCCTACGTTAAGAGCAAAAATAAAGTCCGAACTATTCCCCGCTTTAAACCATCCCGAAACCAGCTTTATCGTCCTCAACCCCAGCCGACCCGGCCCTCGCAAGCATGTGGAATTAACTATCGAGGCTTTTGCAGAATTCAGCCGGGATAAACCGGATAATGTGAAACTTTGTTTACATCAAGCAATACGAGATGAACAATCCGACGCCAATGTCAGCACAGCTATTAGTCGTCATGATATAGAGGATCGAATTATCTGGAACCCCTTTGGCGATGACATCGGTCCGGTAACCGATAATGAATTAAACCGGTTATATCAAAGCTGCGATGTAGGCTTAAACACTTCATCCGGTGAAGGATGGGGATTAGTGAGTTTTGAGCACGGTGCCACCGGAGCCGCACAAATAGTGCCTGATCATAGCGCTTGCAGCGGTTTATGGGCCAATGCGGCAGAATTAATCGACACTCATCCTGCTGCAGTCCCGGACTATTCATTACTCGCGCTTAGTGTTCCGAAGCTGGACGCCACCATTAACGCGCTGGAAAAACTCTATACTGATAAAACCCATTATCAAGTCAGATCGAAACAGGCATATGAGCTTTCAACTCAGTCCGATTACCTCTGGTCATCGATTCGTCATCAATGGTATAAGAAACTAAAACCGGATAATTTTCATGCAATTAGAAAATACAGTAACCTCGCTGCAGTTTCGACCGATCATCGATGCTGATTTGAATTTCCTGTGTCGTTTATATGCAAGCACACGAACAGAGGAAATGGCTATGGTGCCCTGGTCAGAGGAGCAAAAGCATGAATTTTTAAACCAGCAATTTCAAACGCAGCATCAGTTTTATCAACAACAATTCCCGGAGGCCAACTTCGACCTGGTTTTATCAGATGAACAACCGATTGGACGGCTTTATGTCGACATACGTGAGGATGAAATCAGATTAATTGATATTGCTTTGATGCCAGAGTATCGGGGCAATGGCATTGGTAACATGTTAATTAATAAAGTTCTGGATCAAGCACGAGAGGAATCCAAACCGGTACGCATACATGTAGAACATAACAATCCTGCCATGCACTTATATGTAAGATTGGGTTTTAAAAAAATCGACAGTAACGGTGTTTATTATTTAATGGAGTGGAAACATGACGAATGAAAAAGGGCTTAATGAATTAACTGATTCTGATTTTCAACCTCTAATTAATGATGAGTTTTCGTTTGTAGAGAATGGAACATCAACACAAACATTCGAATTGATGGATGTATCACTGTTAGGGCAAGCACCCGCAGCAGATCAACGCCATGCTTTCTCGCTACTATTCCGTGGTCCGGATACTGATGCACCGCAACAACAGGTGTTCCAGCTCCAACATGCCGGACTTGGGCAACTGGAATTATTCCTGGTTCCGGTGGGCTCGGATGAATCAGGTATGCTGTATGAAGCGGTGTTTACCTGATAAGGTAAGAAATTTAAGCAGATAACAACAATAAGATTTACGAACCAACAAAGGAGAAGACAGATGTCGGTTTCTACATGCCATTTGCAAGACAGCAACTACAATAAGCATGGGCGACAAGTCAAATCATTGCTTTTACTGACAGCGTTAACTATGACTAACATTTGCTACGGGCTAGATGAATATGATACTAAAATCTATAACTCTTCAGCCGGCCCAGTATTTACCTTACCTCAGTGGACAAATGGCTCCGGCTGGGATCATGCTGCTCATTATTCCACTATTCAATTAGCCGATATAGATGGCAACGGCGTTCAGGAGTTATTCGGTCGTGGCTACGACGGCATAATCATCGAATCATGGGATTCATCCAAAGGCCTGTGGAATACAATTGTATCTGCAGGCCCCTTCACTAATGCATCAGGCTGGGGCAAGCCTGAGCAGTACCGCACTATTCAAGCTGCCGATGTTGATGGTGATAAAGCATATGAATTAATCGGGCGCTCATCAAAAGGCATCGATACCCTAAAATGGAACGGTAAACAATGGGAGACATTAGCGTCTGCATCACCTGCTTTTTCCAATAAATCAGGTTGGAACCAGGTACATTATTATTCCACCATACAAACGGCTGATATTGATGGTGATGGAAGGGCTGAACTTATGGCCAGAGCTACTGATGGCCTGGAGACCCTAAAATGGAACAATAGTACCTGGACAACACTAAGCTTGAGCAACCCAAAGCTGGCGGATGACAGTTGGAACTCAGCTGAGAATTACAGCACTATCCAGACAGGCAACATTAACGGTGACAAGGCTGCCGAATTAATTGCCAAGGGGTCATATGGCATCCGCACCTGGTCATTTAATCAATTGTCCAGCAATGCCTGGAATCACCCTAGTGCGTATGGTTATCCTGCTTTTACAGGCGATCAACAACTAGCCTACTCATACATCAATCAGTTCTTAAAACTTAGCGATAATCCAGTTCGTAGCGTGTACAACACAGATGCCAATGCACTGGAAAACTACCAAAGTTGTTTATTTACCGGCTCAAATAAAAATCAATGGAATAACTGGACTGAGCTGCCGACCGAAACTTGCCTGAAATTAGGCCAAACACCTATTACCCCCCCTGGCGGCTTGACTGTAGCCAGCTGGAACCAGGTCGCGGAAATAATTTACCACGAACTGGGTTCTGCCCAATTTGTGAGTGACTATTTCAACGAATTAAAGGACTTATATTCCAGTATTTTTGCAGACCAAAAAAGTATTATTGATGCGATCGCTCAAAACCTGAATGTCGACGATATAAATAATAAAAAAGTTAACGCACTTTATTCAGATGTATTTCTTGCACCGCTTAAAGCTTCCTCCATCGCCGGCCCTGTGGGATCAGCAGTGGGCGGTATTTTGTCTGCTGCTATAAGTGCCGGACTCGCTGAAGCAAACACTAATGATTTCCAGGGCAAATGGTCACAGGCACTGAAGACATTTGCTAGTATCAGCGAACAGAATAAGGATGCCATTAATAATAGTTTTGATTTTGTTGTTGGCGACGGCCAGCTATTAACCTATGTTGGACAACAGAAAGCAACCGAAAACTGGAACCCGAGTGATAAATGGGTTCAGCGTTCAACTATTAGTAATGGCCGTAAAGCATTCGCCACCTGGGTTTACCAGACACTGACCCCTTCGCTGTGGAAACTTATCAGTCAATGGTATATAGAAATTGATTGTACAAACCAGAAGTACGGACTTTTTTATTACTATGTAGGTCGAAATGGTCGCCGAGATTGTGATCGAGTTATTTTTAAGGGTGGATTATTTGGTGATGCGGTCTCAAAAAAACAGCTTAAACCGATTCTCGACCCACTGTCATCCAAATGTATTCCCACCAAAGAGAATGAAGTGTATTGGGAATATGGAAAGTGCAGTATCGGCACCAGTAAAAAGGACTTTTTCATGAACGATAACGGTTGGAGATTTACAGTTTATAACAAGTGTATGGATTGCGAATCATAACAAGGCAATTGAATTTGAACGATTCAATAGCATCCATTATTTGCAACTTGTTGGAAATACATCTGTATCCCCAGAGATATTGTTTTTATTTGTGTCACTAATAAAAATATATTTTGTAATGATAATTACAGGAAGTTTATGTTATGTTATAACATTGCCTTAATCTAACTAACTAAACAGATCACGATGAAAAAAATTGTTATTGCACTTGGTTTACTAGGCTCTGCTATCAGCAGCGCCTCAGAGCAGGAAGTTCGTCAACATGGCTCGCATGTTCATGGTGCTGCAGCACTAAATATCGCAGTCGAAAACAATGAACTATTAATAGAGTTCATCAGTCCTGCAATCAATATTGTCGGTTTTGAACATGCACCGAATAATCATGAACAGGAAGACCAAATAAGCGAGGCTATCAGTCGTCTTGAACAAGCTGATGACCTTTTCACCCTGCCCGAGCAAGCAATGTGCGAAATAGAACACGCTCATGTCGAATCCACTATCATGGATGACCACGAACATGAAGCTGAAGAGCATCATGAGGACGGTCATGAAGATGAGCATGAACATGGGCACGATGACGATCATGGAGACGATCACGCGAGCGAGCACGATGATGGCGATCATAAGGATGAACATGCGCACGAGCACGATGATGACCATGGAGATGATCATGCAAGTAAGGAAGAAGGTGACCATGAAGATGAACACGCCCATGAGCACGATGACCATGACAACGATGGGGAAGCACACTCTGAGTTCATTGCAGAATATGAATTTCATTGTGACAAACCAGGCGAACTATCACAGCTAACCGTGAAACTGTTTGAATCATTTCCATCGACAGAAAAAATTGATGCTCAAGTGCTGTCTTTATCCGGTCAATCGGCTCAGGTCCTAACCAAAGATAATACCAAGGTTAATTTATAAGCACATCACAGGTTAGAGTTGTTTGCAGCGATAAAAGTTATTAATTTATTTCTCCACTATCAGAGGAAGCTAAGGCTAGGTGGGGTCTTTTTTAATGCCCGTTTCATTTCCCGGTAAAACAGAGTTGCATAAGGCTGTAGCGATTGAGTCATTGTCATTGCCCGTCCCCTATCCGGGGAGGCTAGGTGGGGTATTTTTTTAGTACCCGTTTCATTATCCTGTAAAATAGATTTACATAAGGCTAAACATCCAGCAACGAATTAAATAAGATATATAGCAATTACCTAAATGTACCTCGAGTTAAAATACTCTTAATACTTGCTCCGTGTCAGATCCCATCATCAATATTAACAACTTATGCTTTCACTGGAATCTGCAGCAACAGCCGGTTTTAAATATAAAACAACTACTAATTGAACCAGGTCAACGTTTATTTATTGAAGGCCCTAGCGGTAGTGGTAAAACCAGCCTGCTTAACCTGATTGGAGCTGTCACAGTCCCAACCAGTGGTTCAATAACGATTCTTGGTCAAGATATAAGCCGACTAAAAAGCTCTGCAAGAGATAGCTTCCGGGCAGACCATATTGGATTTATTTTTCAACAATTCAATCTGGTTCCTTATCTATCAATGGTCGAAAATGTCACCTTGCCTTGTCACTTTTCCGTATCAAGAAAGTCCAAAGCCGGTGATCTGCGTGAGCAAGCGCTACGATTATTAACACATTTGGGTCTGGACAATCCTGATCTTCATAAAAAGCCGGTTACTGAATTAAGCGTTGGCCAGCAGCAACGCGTGGCGGCTGCCCGTGCAGTCATAGGCAAACCTGAGATCATCATTGCCGATGAACCCACTTCGGCACTGGATACTGATACACGTGAGGCGTTTATAAAGCTGTTATTCGAGGAATGCTCAGAATCCTCCTCTACATTAATCTTTGTCAGCCATGAACGTTCATTGGGACGATTATTTGACCGACATATTCATTTACCTGATATTAATCAGGCAAATGCAACAGCACAAGCAGGGCAATAAAATGTATCTATTAACGCTCGCTTCTAAAAGCTTGGCTAACAGAAAGTTCACTGCCATTTTAACCATCGCAGCTATTGCATTAAGCGTGGCACTTTTACTCGCCGTTGAACGTGTCCGCAATGATGCCAAGCTCAGTTTTACCAATACGATTTCAGGCACAGATTTAATCGTAGGCGCTCGTAGCGGCTCTATTCAACTGCTGCTTTATTCAGTTTTTCGAATCGGCAGCCCAACCAATAACATTAGCTGGGAAAGCTATGAGGATATTGTTAGCAATCCGCTGGTGAAATGGGCAATTCCTATCTCTTTAGGCGACTCACATCGTGGATTTCGGGTGATGGGAACCAACACCGATTACTTTGAACATTACCGTTATGCCAGAGAAAAACCCCTGGGATTTCAATCCGGACAAGCCTTTGATGATTTGTATGATGCTGTAATAGGTGCTGAAGTTGCCCAGGCTCTGGGTTACCAAATAGGCTCAAAAATTGTCGTCGCCCATGGTGCTGGTGATGTCAGTTTTATTGATCATGGTGACAAACCGTTTACGGTTGTCGGTATTCTTGAGCGTACAGCAACACCCGTTGACCGCACGGTTCATGTAAGCCTCGAAGCGATCGAGGCCATTCATATTGATTGGCAGAGCGGAGCTCAAATTCCGGGGCTGAAAATTGATGCCGAAACCGCCCGCAAAATGAACTTGTCCCCTAAGCTAATTACCGGCTTCATGCTGGGTTTAAAATCACGGATCAGCACGTTCAAACTACAGCGTGAGATTAACGAATATAAGGAAGAACCGTTATTGGCGATTATTCCAGGCGTTGCTTTACAAGAACTGTGGAACCTGATGAGTGTAGCCGAACGCGCGTTGCTGATTATTTCTGCTTTTGTTATTGCAATTGGGTTGGTCGGCATGCTGGCGATGATTTTATCCAGCCTTAATGAACGGCGGCGGGAAATGGCAATTTTACGTTCAGCCGGGGCCAGGCCATCACACATCGTTGGTTTATTAACCAGCGAGGCAATATTATTGGCCGTATTGGGAGTCGTCAGCGGAATCGTTTTATTCTATTTACTTTTATTCATCTCCGGTCCACTGATTGAAGATAGATATGGACTGGTGTTTTCAGTTAAAATGTTATCCGGTTATGAACTCACACTGCTGGGAATTGTCATATTATCAGCAATATTGATGGGCTTAATCCCGGCTTATCGAGCCTACAGGAATTCACTTAATGACGGGATCTCTATAAAGTTATGAAAATAAAGAATATTTTAATTCAGTTTGCAGGCCTGCTTTTTATCGTTTCATCCAGTGCCTATGCGGCAAAAGAACAAGCCTTCGTAGATTTAACCTGGGAAGATCTGGTGCCTAGTGATTATGTTTTTATCAACCCTCTGGATAAGTTGTCGGACGAAGAGTATTACGCCTTAACAGACGATAGTGAAAAAGCCCAAGAATTAATGGCCGAGATAAAGCAATTAATGGACTTTGCTCCAGTTGTTGATGAACTCAACGGTCAAACTGTACGAATATCAGGATACGCCGTACCACTGGATTTTGATGAACAGGACGTTCGTGAGTTTTTACTCGTTCCCTATTTCGGCGCCTGCATCCATGTACCTCCTCCGCCCGGAAATCAAACTGTTTACGTTAAAAGTGAGCAAGGCTTATCTTTGGATGGACTCTGGTACCCGGTCAGTGTAGTTGGGAAGTTGGAGACCGTTCACGTTAGTAGCGACTTAGCTGAAGCAGGCTACTCAATTAATGCCAGTGATGTTGGTCCTTACGTAGAACAAGCTGAAAACTAGCTATATTCGACAAATAAATTTCCTCCTATTGCTTACCCTATTCCAGAGGAGTTATGTTGACTCTGACTCCGGTATTTTACCTATTGCCCTACAGAATCCATCATACCGTAATATTGGCATCTCTTCGTAGTATACAAAATACGCCGCGACCCTGGACTTGTTCCTCCGGAAGTTTAGGGATTAGTGTGGGTGTGGAGGAGTAGTTGTACAAGCCCTGAGGTGTCACTGTCTAGCTTCTACGACACGTAGAGAGTTGGAGTGGATATGTCGTACAACATTTATCACCTTTTGGGTCGCGGCATATAGCCTGTCACTTTAATTTGCCAATATATGCTTCACATCTTTGAGGTCCATAACAGTTTTCCTATAATCAAATTTGACCATCACTGATGAGCCAAGTTCCTTTTCTGTCCTACTAAACTCTAATAGAGTATTTTTCAGTGTCGACTAGCTAGTAAAATATGCCGCAGCTCTAAGCCTGCACCCCTGTGGGAGTATTGTTGGGGGGTGGAGAGGTAATGGTACAGACCCAGGTGATTGCTCTCTTATCGACTTTTGACGACTAGAAAGTTTGGGATATCTACTCCAGCTCCTTATCACCCATCAGGCTGCGGCACATAACTGGTCGTATTAAATTAGTCAGTTCAGTAATTCCCTCATAGCATGGTCGCCCTCAACGCTTCATCTGAATTCCGGGTCGTGATCCGGAATGACGACAATATAACCATCATCATTTTTTTCTAAGGCCCGTATTATTTCCCGGTGAAAGAGATCAAAACTAGTCTGAATTGTTTTATCTTCGAATCATTGCTCATCTTGTTAGGCGAATTTAACTTACATTCTGAATTAGTCCGTTGCAGTCTGATACTACCATCGTGCCGGTGATGATCGTTATCGTTTCGGATGAGTCCCTTGATGAAATCAGTACCTCTATGTGTTTAGGTTCTATCCTTCGACGAAGGGTATAAACAGCATTGAGATACTTCGGTGAGTTGTGATAAGGCCTGACAGGTTATACTTTCCTGTCAGGCCGAACTTAGCTTACTTTCTGAAACAATCCGTTGCAGTCTGACACTACTGTGGACTTAGAAAAGCCGATGGATCCCCCAGCATACTCCAGTTACCGGTAATGCTTGGCGTGGCCTGCTGGCCCTTCGCCTGAGTCAACGCCTCACCAATACTCAAGCCCTGATCAAAGGTGCCGGCCAGTATTCCCGCCCCCATGGTCAGATTCGAGGCCTGACTCGATAACAACATCGCTCCAGTAATACTCACTGCATTGCCCTCAAATAATAACTGATGCGATAACGTGTTCACGTGCGTACTCTCGTAATACGTCATATAACAACTCATCGGTAACCACATCTCTGCCCCACCGGGCTGGGTTAACGCTACATTGGTCCACTTGTATAAACTCTGATTCGATAACTGACGCGCACTGCCGTGACCGTCATACAACACAATATCCGGGTGCGCATTCAACCCCTGAATGATCGCACTGCGGCCCTGGGCGATCGCCTGGGCCTCACTCATCCCCGGATTCGCCTCTAAGATATCATCCACATACACCTTGTTCTGCACATAGTCAGCCGGTAATCCTGTAGCAATACCGTCTAACGCCGCGGCAAAGTCAATCTCTTCACCGCCCAAGGTGTTCTCCGCTATCAATAACGCCTCACCGCCTGTACTGCGGTCACTAGTCGCCCAACGTATACTCGTCTGAACGATATGCGCAAGATTCGCCATCTCACGCACCGGCCAACGCCCGATACTCGCTAGATACTCACCACTTTCAGGTCTAATATACGGCTCATCACTGACCGTGTAATAGGCGTGCCCTGAATCAATGTAATGACCCGGAATAAACGTCAAGGCGCCGGCACCTTGATAATCGCGGTGATCATACACACTGCCGCCCACCAGTAACACGTACTTAAGGGCACCATGGGCCGACTTCACCGCCTGTAGATACTGCGTTAACCCTGCAGGCCCCGCCTGACCGCCGCCAAAACTGTCCACCACATCCAGGTAATTCACCACCGATACCGTATACCCCTCACTGCGCTTGAAGTCGGCATAGTCCGATACGTGATCAACTCCATTGCTATCTGCCCCCATGAACGCCGGGTGCGCCACTAACAAGTAATCACTGCCGCCCGCTTGATCCACTAACGCCTGTTGAGTCACGATGGTTTTTGAGGTGAGACCCGCTACATGCATATACCCCGGTTGGCCGCTCACCCAGTACGTTAAGGTATCGTCACCGGATAGCCCCAATACCGTATTGAGCCG
>JANQSD010000006.1 GCA_028284225.1 Arenicellales bacterium | reverse complement strand
TGTGCTTCCTGACACATAGGTAACACTTTATACCGGAGACATGGTTTACACATTAACGCATTTGGGAGAGCCCAAATGCCTTGGAAAGAGTGTAAGCCTATGGATGAACGTATTCGATTTATTGCCAGACTTCTTGACGGTGAGAATATGTCCGCGCTGTGCCGCGAGTTCGGTATCTCTCGGCCAACAGGGTATAAAATCTTTAATCGCTACAAGCACTTAGGCTTGCAGGGCTTGGAAAATCAAAGCCGACGCCCTTATCGCCATGCCAATAAGCTGCCCTACCAAGTCGAACGCACCCTCTTACACATCAAACGCGAACATCCCTCCTGGGGCGCGCCTAAAATTCGCGAGAAACTCATCCGCGAATTCCCCATGATCAAACCCCCAGCCAAAAGCACCATTCACGCTGTGCTTGATCGCCATGGCTTGGTCAAACGACGCAAACACCGCCGATTTCGCGCTCAAGGCACTGCGCTTAACGCAACCAACACGCCCAATGGCCTGTGGTGTGCCGACTATAAGGGCGAGTTCCTCCTGGGTAATCACCAATATTGTTACCCCCTCACTATCACCGATTATAAATCGCGCTACCTGCTCGCCTGTGAAGCTTTACACTCCACTCGATCTGATTTTGCTTTCTCTGTCTTTGAGCGCGCCTTTAAAGATTTTGGCCTGCCTCAAGCCATTCGCACTGATAATGGCACTCCTTTTGCCTCTGCTAATGCCTTCTTCGGCTTAAGTCGGCTCTCCGTTTGGTGGCTACGCTTAGGCATTAAACTACAACGCATTCAACCCGGTAAACCTCAACAAAACGGACGTCATGAACGCATGCATCTCACCTTAAAACATGAAGCCACTAAACCCCCTTCTTTTAATTTCTTACAGCAACAGGATCGCTTTGACCGTTTTATCGATATTTACAATCAGCAGCGACCTCACCAGGCTCTTAACGGACTCTACCCTGCCGATCTGTATACACCTTCTACTCACCGTTATCTCCCTGATACCGAACCTGATTATCCTTTTCATGATCGCACTGTCCGCGTCACTCAATGTGGTAGACTTTGTATTGGGAAGCGCAAGATTAATCTCAGTGGTGTATTTGCCGGACAAACTGTCGGTATTCGTGAGGTCGCTGACAATATTTGGCTTGTCAGTTTCATGCAATATGATTTAGGATTTTTTGATGCGGATGAAGGCCGCGTTGAACCGGCCTCCAACCCTTTTGCCCCGGAACTGTAAACCATGTCTCCGGTATTATCCGTAAACCATGTTCCCGGTACGGACCTACGGACCTTTTATTTATATGGTGGGGCGTATAGGATTCGAACCTTATGGACGACGATTCCGAATAATGGGCAAACACATCCAGATATAAGTACATCAATAAAATCAGTCAGTTGTTGACACCAAACTTCAAAAGTCAGGTGTTATTGTGTTTCATAATGTCTCCCGTTATCCCCAAATTGTCTCCAAAAATATGATTTTCACTTTACATAGTTTTGAACCCAAAATACAGAGTAAAATCTTATAAACTACCAATCTTACATGTCATAGGCTGGGAAAATTAAATCTATACCCGGAATGTCACCCTGCCCCCTTTATTAAACAATTGATCGACGCGATCGTGACAAGTTGAGAATACTTGGATAAAACTCTACTCTTCAATTCACCCGATCTTCAACACAAATTTGGCACTTACAAACACTACCATAATCAACATCGGATTTATTATTCAACTGAAAACACTGCACTCATTATAGCTTTCACCAAATATACTTCGCCTACTTCATATACCACTCAATATGAAAATTAAGTTATTAAATTATCGATATGCCGAATCTCCACAATATTAAGAGGAAGCAGACTGTATACATAGTATATGATGGTCTTCTAAACTATAATAAATACACGAAATTTCATTACACAATAAACAAATGGTTGAGTCATCCGAAAACCTTTTATCAATACTCCAATCAATTTCCTGCTCTTTTAAAAGCTCAATTAAGTTATCCACTGACGACAATCTATCAAATTGCCCATAAATTTCCTCAACAAAGCACTCCGGAAGCCTAAATTTCCCTAAGGTAAAATCATACTTAATAGATATTTTGCTGAGTAAACTGTTTTCAAAATATAGCTCTAGGCCATAGCCGTATGCCCACAAAGTAAGGCTATCAGATAAGTCCATTATGTCTGTAGGACTGCCAACTTTAGCTCTTACAGCTGACCCTTGAAGGCCTAATTTTATATCGGCAAGATTTCCAGTCTCTATAAATTTTAACAAAAGGCTCAATATTATAGCCCTCTCATTAAATTGATAACAGTTTCAAAAATTAAATCTGTTTTAGGGTTTTTGATTCCTTTAGATGTCTGCATTGCTATCTCCCATCCATTGTATGCTTTATTTGCAACATGGGCTCTAAACGCATTACTTTCAAACAATTCATCGGCCAATTTCATAGCCTCTTTGACAGCACCAGAAGAACTTCCGCCCAAAACGCCTGTATAAATAGGTTTTCCAGTCGCATCAACTTTAAAAAACAATTCAACTGGCCCCTTCTTCGTTGCTATTGTGAAGTGAGGGCCTTTAACAGCCCAATCTGGAGCCGCCGGAAACTTTGGAGTGTTCTTCGGAAGCTTGCCTTTTAATTTCAATTTAAAAGGAATACATTGAATGTTTTGGTTGTGAGCCAATACTCCTTGCTCACCTACATAAAATGTATGATTTTTATCTACAGATAAATTGTAAACCTTGGATACCTTCGAGTGAGCTGTAACACTAACTACCTTTAAAACTTTATCAAGCAATACAACTTTGTCATTCTCTTTAAGATTTTTGGCAGGAACCCAAGCCTCACCAACATAAAATGGATGCTCATCAGTAGTATTAAAAAATACTCCATTTTCAAGAGTAATAGATATAAAAACATGTTCTTTTTCACTTTGGATAAGGTGCGTTACAGGTTGGTATTCTTTATCACCAGTAACTTCATTATAACTCAAAACAAGTTGGCCAATTTCAATATCTTCAATACTTTTTGCTCCAGAGTCCGTATGAATTAAAGTTTCGGCTGGAAAACTGTTAAATAAACAATCTCGAACCTTTTTGGGAAGAAGAAACTTTGCATATTTTCCTCCAGCATTTAACAAAATCAGAAGGCCCACTGATTTAGCAGAGAATTCTTTTTCACCTGTCAAAAATTGACCAATTGTATATCCCGTTGTCGCTGCAGACACCAAACTAGCAGTAACGCTTACCGCTGTCATTGCTGAACCTATGGAAAAATTCCCAGATGGATCAACCATATTTACTGGATCAATATTAGCATACAAATACTTATGGAGTGTAATTGGATCACTACTGATACCTAACCAAGTATCCATCTGAGTAAATCGTCCGATTCCTTGGTTATAGTACCTTGCCCTTAAGTAGTATTGATCAAGCGATTGATCAAATTGCTCACCTGCATAGAAGTAGCTATTTTCTGTTGTACCAGTGCGATTCAATTCAACACCAAACGCATCATAGTTATAATTATCAGTGATATCGCCGCTTAAGTTTGCTAAGGAACGCGTTGAGCCAAGCCCATCATAGAGGTAGTAACTCTGATTCGTTGCTCGCGTTTGGCTGATCAGATCATCACCATACGTGTAAGTAACATCAATTACACCATCAGTCACTTCAGCTAGCACTTGGGTAAAATCCCGGTTATTATCTGTGATGTATTGAATAGTCGATCCGCTTTCTATTTTAGCCGTCCTCAAACCATCGACATCGTAATTATAGCCTGAAGTAATAGTATTACTAGCAACGGTTGCTTCGATCTGTATCAATTTATCTCGATTATCATAGGTATATGTGGTGACATCGGAGTCAATCGTTTTAGTTAAGGTATTGCCATTGGCATCATAAGTGTACTGTTCTGCACCTTGTTGCAGTAAGCGGTCATTGTCATCATAAGTATAGGCGGTACTAACACCATCAATGACGCTGAAGGTTCGATTGCCTACAGCATCGTAGGTATACTGTGCGCTGTAGTCACCATTACTTGCATCGGTGACGGTTTCTCCAGTGAGTCGATAGAGGTCATCGTATTCATAAGCATTGGTGCGCCCGTTGTTTTCTTGTATCTGCAGTCGCCGACCCGTTGGGTGCAAAGTGTAGATATAGCTCTGCAGCACCGTTGTTGCACCATCAGTGATATTTAGGTTTGTTAATCGATTCAACTCATCATAGGTATAAGTTGTCGTATTACCATTCGGATACGTTAAGCTAGTTCGGTTACCCACAGCATCATAGTCATAGGTTGTAGTATTCCCATCAGTATCGGTTGTGGAAGCCAATCTATTTAAAACATCATAAGTATGTGTTTCGGAAATCGTTTCCGAGCCAACATTGGTTTGAATCGTGGTAGCCGTTTGCGTACGATTCCCGGCAGCATCGTATTGGTACTCCAAGAAGCTACCGTCCGGTTTCGTTTCACGTGTTATTCGATCCCGATTATCATAGTCGTAGCTGATTGTGCCACTACTATCAGTGGCTGACTGACGATTGCCGATGGCATCGTAAGTATAAGTTTCTTCAGAGCCATCCTCATAAACTCTACGAATCAGCCGGTCATTGATATCATATTCATGAATAGTGGTATTACCGTTGAAATCCGTTCGGCTAATCAGGTTACCGACGCTATCATAAGTCATCACCTCTCGCTGCCCCAGCGGCAAGATCCTGGCAGTAACCCGCCCCAAAGCATCATACTCCCAGCGAGTTTCATTGCCGTTGGCGTCCGTTTGAGTGAGCTTATTACCTACTTCATCATAGGTATATTCAGTACGTTGATTTAGTGCATCAATTACAGCAGTTAATCGACCTAAGCCATCGTATTCATATTGAGTCTCCACTCCAGCTTGATCAACTTTTGATACTAAGCGATCTAATGCATCAAAAGTTTCACGCATCACACTACCATTCGCAAAGGTTATGGCGGTTTTTTGATCAAGGCTATTATAAGTAAATTCGGTGGCATTACCCCTTGCATCGTTTTGGCGCGCTAAATTGCCATTTGCATCGTATTCAAACTGGGTTTCATTACCCAGAGCATCACGAGTCAAAATACGCCGATCCGCAGTATCGTATTGATGCTCAGTGCGGTTACCTCTCTCGTCAATTTCAGCAGTGATACGACCAATGGCATCATACTCAACACGTGTGTCGGTCCCATCAGGAAAAACGGTGCGAATCAACCGATCGAGTGTATCGTACTCAAAGCGGGTAATTCTCCCCAAACGATCAGTTTCACTGATTAGATTGCCTTCCGGATCATAATCTTTATTGTCTATAGAACTATCAGGGTATCGTGTTTCAACAAGCCGTCCATAAGCATCATAATCCATTTCGGTGCGTCGACCTAGCGCATCTATTCGGGCAACTGCCTGACCCGCTAAATCATATTCTGTTTCAGTAATATTCCCTAATTGATCAGTAGTTCTGATAACTCGATTACGGGAATCGTACGCAAATCTCATGGTTTCATTAACTGTGGAAGCACCGACTGTTCGTGTTTGAGTCTCTGTTAATACATTATTATTATCATCATATGTGAATGTTGTAATACTTCCTTCAGGGTCAGTTTCCGTAAGTTTATTACCTTCACCGTCATAGGTAAAATTTGTCGCATTACCTAATACATCAACTGTCCTGGTAACAAAGCCCTGAGCATTGATGTTATTGCCCGCTAAATTCCCTTCCGGGTCAGTAACTGTCAGTAAATTATTAGCAATATCATAGGTATTGTTAAAAACATTACCCCGCGCATCCTCAATACGTGTTTCCTGGCCTCGGTTGTTATACTCAAATCTGACTGTATTACCCAGTGCGTTTGTTTGCGTCAGCTGATCATTATCGCTGCTATATGTGGCTGCAGTCGTATTGCCCAGTGCATTAGTTTGAGTTAGTTGGTTACCATTAATGTCATAAGTAAAACTTGATGTATTACCCAAGGCATCTACTCGGTTGATTACGTTCCCTTCTTCATCATAGAAGAATAACGTAGTATTACCGTTTCTGTCTGTCACTATTGATTGACGACCAGCTAGGTCATGATTAAACTCCGTGCGATTACCCATTTGATCTTCCTGGGCAATTAAGCGACCGTCATCATCATAAATATTGCGAACAATATTCCGACCTAAGGGGTCAATAATATCCAATAAGCCATGACTACGATTGTAGATATGATTAGTCGTTGCACTGTCGCGTTCTACAACACGACTTAAGTCACCACCGCTACTGTATTCGTAGCGGATCGCATTACCTGCCGGATCAACAATTTCTGTAATGCGGCCATTAGCATCTCGAATGAAATCGATACTGGTACCGCTTGAATGCACAATACCGTTGTCACTATAGGTAATGGTGTTACCGTTAGGATCTACAATTTGAGTGATACCAAAACCTTGGTCCAGAAAATATTCAAAACCTTGTCTTGTTGTGAACAGATACCGGCTGGGATTAACCGGATTACTAAAAAAACCGGTTTCAACTAAATTACCATTAAGCAATCGAGCAGATGTGTCATTGAGCGCTTGCAAAGTGGATTGCGTGTCGCCTACAGGATTAAACACCAAAGTTACATCCAATATCGGCGTGAAATTATTACACCGCGGACTTGCACCTACTTCAAAACTTTCTACATCGCCATTGGGCAGTGTAATGGTAATTATTGGGGCTCCTTGAGGCTCTACGCAAAAATCAACAAATAGACCAAATGGGCCACTGCGGAGTTCAACCAATTCCCAAAAACGACCCGGGATACGTGATTCTTCGATTTTCACATCCTGGTAATTTACGGTCCAACCATAGCCAAAATCGAGGTTCTCATTTCTTCGTCGACTATCGTAGGTACGAGTCACTCGGATAGGTATACCAGCTAAAGGGATATTGAGGTCTTCAAGTGTGATAGAGAAATTACCAACTTTAAGATCACCATCGACCCGATAAGTCGTAGATGTCATGCTTTCTAAACCATTGGCATCGATAGCGATTAGTAACACATCGTATATGCCATTGACTAACAGGCTGGGATCGAACTGACCTAGTACATCATTGTTAACAGATGCTGTGCTACGTGCAAATTCAACGAATTCACCTTGGCCGGCGGGTGACAACAATAATCGATAGTTAACAAGATTAGCATCTGTTGCCGTGCCAATGATATCGACCGGTTCGGTAACAATAGCATCTATATCAGGGGTTACAATACTGACCACAGGTGGGGCCACATCACCTGGATCACGCACACTGAAAAAGCCTGGTGTACTAACTGATTCCTGGGAATCGGTAGCTGTTGCGATTAACTCAAAGCCACCAACCGCATCACCCGTGATAACTGCTTGTCCATTGGAATCCAAAATAACAGGGTTTCCATTAACCGTAAGCGATATCTCGACAGTCCCCACACCCCCTAAAGGCGCTACTGTTATTGTCGTCGTATCATTTAAATCAATAATATCCGGGCTGGCGGACACATTAACATCAAGTGGCGACAATTCTGTGGTAACACTAATGTTAAAACTTTGCTCAACAAAAGCTTGCCCGTCACTGGCACGAACCGTGACACTTTGAGATCCGACCTGCCCTGCAGACGGAACCCAGGTAATCAAGCCACTAGCAGAATCAATGCTCATGCCTGCCGGCGCTACCGTTAAGCTAAAGGTCAACGTATCGCCGTCCGGGTCATTCGCGGTAACATCGTATTGATAACTGCCGCCCACAACCGCGCTGGTCACCGGAGTGCTGGTGATTGATGGTGGCTGATTCACCGGTGGCGCGGCAGTTACTGTAATACTAAAGCTTTGCGTCGCAAATCCGCCGTTGCCATCTACAACACGGATGACCACATCGTTATCACCAATTTGTGTATTGCTTGGGATCCAGCTGATTAAACCGCTGCTGGCATCAATGGTCATGCCGCTGGGTGCGGTATCAAGGCTAAAGGTCAAAGTATCGCCGTTAGGATCAGACGCGTTGACGTCATAATTGTAAACCATACCTTCTTCGGCTGCTGTGACTGGCGCACTGGTGATAGTTGGAGGCTGATTAACTATAACAACGGTAACATCAATGCTGTAACTTTGAGTTACAGAGCCATCATTACCGTCATCAACTCTTACAACCACTGGGTTTGTACCGGCTTGCGTATCGGCCGGGATCCAATTAATCAAACCTGTCAGCGGATTGATGGTCATTCCCACAGGTGCAGTGTCGAAGCTATATTCTAAAACATCGTTATCTGGATCTATCGCGTCGACATCATAGCTGTATTGCTGGCCACTAATCGCGGTTGTTGTCGGTGTGCTATTGATACTTGGCAGTTGATTGGGTTGCGGAATGACAACAATTACAAAACTTTGGTTGGCTATCCCACCATTACCGTCATCAACTTGCACATCAACTGAATTATCACCTAGCTGGCTACTACTAGGAGTCCAATTGATCAGACCACTGACCGAATCAATGCTCATACCGGCGGGTGCGGCAACCAGGCTATAGGTTAATGTATCCCCATCGGGATCGCTGGCGTCGACATCATAACTATAAGGCTGGTCTTCGGTTGCGGTTAGGCTTGGCGTTGTATTAATAACAGGAATTTGATTCTGTGGCGCGGACGCAACTGCGATTGTGAAGCTTTGCGAAGCAATTCCGCCATTACCATCGTCTACTTGCACTGTAACCGCATTGTCACCGACTTGACTATTTTCTGGAGCCCAATTGATTAGGCCCGTTGCAGAATCGATTGTCATACCCGTCGGCGCCGTCACTAAACTATAAGTCAGCACATCTCCATCGGGATCACTGGCATCAACGTCGTAAACATAGGCTTCACCTTCTGTCGCCACCAATACGGCGGCCGTGCTAATTGTCGGTGATTGATTAGGCGGCACGAACACATCAACCACTATGGTGAAAGTCTGGCTTGTCAGGCCACCCCTGCCGTCGTTTACATCAACTTGCACAGGATTATCGCCCACTTGTGTAGTTGTAGGCGTCCAGTCAATTAATCCGGTTACGGCATCAATAGTCATGCCAACAGGAGCCGTTGACAACGCATAGCTCAAAGTATCACCGTCAATATCAGTCGCTTCCACATCGTAGCTATATGCAGAACCCTCCACTGCATTGGTTACTGGTGCAGATGTAATGCTCGGCACATTGTTTGGTGCAATAACCACCACATCAAAAGAATCAGAATCGGTACCACCGTCATCATCGGTTACTGTCACAGTAACCGTGAAAGTGCCTGCACCGAGATAGGTATGGGAACCGGACACGGTACCGCTGCCGTTGGTCTCTGTTACGGTGCCTGCTTCAATGGCACTACCATCACCCCAATCAATACTGGCGGTGTGGGTATCATCCATGCCGGGGTCGGTAAAACTAGTAGAGTCAAGGGATACTGAATCGCCAAGATTTACGGAACGATCTGTGCCCACCGTTAAACTCGGCGCTACATTTGCAACCGTAACGATAGCCTCATCCGTACCGATATCATTACCATCACTGACACTGACTGTTATCGTGAAGACTCCGTTGTCAGCATAACTATGATTTAATTCAAATGTATTGGCTGGTGTCAGGAACAACGGTACAGCACCAGAACCATCACCGTAATCAACAGTTGCCGTCCAAGTATCCGTATCAGGGTCGGAAAAAGATCCATTTGCTACAAACACATCGCCTTCATCAATATTGGAATCCGCCCCCGCGTCAACAAAGGGTATGTTATTCGGTGGTGCCACCGACCCCAGCGATATAACATATTCCACTGATGAACCTTGCGGCAGCGCACTATTTTGTGGTGGATCTTGGGATACCACCAACCCTAACGGTACCGTGTCACTGGTCGCAGTACTGATAGTACCGCTGGTTAAATTTGCATCTGTAATTGATGTACCGGCAACTGGTTCAGTCAAACCAACTATATTGGGCACAATCGTCATACGAGTACGCCCCGTTGGCGCCTGAGCCGCAATTATGTCGGAGATGCAGAAATCTTCGCCAAAATTACCGGGCTCTCTTTGAATTTGATAATAGTAGGTTTGTCCTAAATTGATCGCACCATCGAGGTAAGTGGAGTAATCTGAGGTTGTGCGCGCAATTTCAGTATAAACGCCATTGAGTGCATCACTGCGCAATATTCCATATTCTGAACTCGGCACATGTGTCCACGTTAACTGAATTTTGCCTCGTTTGGCGCGCGCCTGAAGATCATCAATGCACGCAGGGATACAGAATGTCTCTTCAACATTGGCGCTGTTATTGGTTTCATCACCTTCATTGATTGCACTATTACCGGTACCATCATCATCAGCCACGACATAAATATTCGCGACCCCTATAACCGGGTTGTTCCATGTCACACTAATATCTTCAAACTGACCTGGCTGTAAGACCAGGGTACTGACAGTCGTGCCTATTAAGACACCGCCGGCAGCAGGGTCCCCTTGATAAAAACTTACATTCACTCCGGCTGGCACAAATAATGAGCCACCGTTACCAATACGTGCGGTAATTTCAACCGATGCGGGGCAATTGGATTGATCGAAACGAATGAAAGATGAAGTTAGATCCGGAGCGTTAGTTGACTGACCTTCATCCGGTAAGAATTCATTAAGTCGATAGTTATTGAGTCCGTCAATTAACCAATTGTTTTGCTCAACGGCGGGGATACTTCCATCGCTGTTGATATTGGTGATGTGATAAGTATGCTGATTCCAGATTTGCCGAGTCGCCACCCAATTATCATTTTGATCGCCAAATACGAATACACCACGCTGGGGGCCAAAGCCACAATTGTTATTCGCTACGGCTACTATCTCCGCATTCCCGTCGGCATCCACATCAGCCACTAACACATATTCATGCCATGTGCATGAACTCATATCAGTTTCAAAAAGTACAGTGCCGTCGGTACCCCGATAAACTCTTAAGAACCTTTCATCACGGTAAACAACTTCAGCTATACCATCGCCCTCAAAGTCAAATACGGAAGAGCCAGTGCGATTTGAACTTACATCTTGTGTCACAACCTGCCAAAGCAGTGAGCCATCCGTTTCAAATACCGCATATCGTCTGGCGCCAGCAACACCTATCTCAGGCTCACCATCGTTGTCATAATCAGCAATCGTCGGCGGACCACCGACACCACCTCCCGGAATAAAAACAGGCCCCCAAATCAGTGTGCCATCATGCTCAAATAAACGTACCGCCCCACTTCGGACATGGACTATTTCGGCAAAGTCGTCCGTATCAAAATTTCCGATCGCATTGTATCCATCCGGAACGCCATTCAGTGTAACTTCAATACCGCCTGTGGAGTTATAAACCGTTTGGCCAGCAACAACTTCATTTTCACCATCGAGATCTATATCGGCAACCAGAGACATGCCGCCCAAGTTACTTTGGGTACCACGCCCCGCAGTACCGGACCAAATTCTGCTGCCGTTGTTATCAAACACATCCCGACCATGCAACACTTCAGGTATGCCATCTTGATCAATATCTGCAATTGTAATCGCACCCCAGTTAGTACAATCTGTCGTATCACTACGCCACTTAAAGGTGCCATCGTTTTCGAACGCAATAAGCGTGGTACACGAATCGTCGCTCGCAATAATTTCAGGCAGGCCATCCAGATCAATATCGCCGGTTGCTATAGAAGTTGCCGTATTGATGCGCAAATCCGAATCGGTAATCGTAAACAACTCTGAACCATCACGACCGTCTAAAGCGCGCAAAAATCCTGGAATAACTCTGCCTCCACCAGTATCAGAAGTAGAGCCAAATACTACTTCCGGGATGTTATCCCCATTTAAATCGATAACAGAAGGCGTCATCATTACATTCAGGGCACCTGGCTCAACGGAGCTTGAGGTCCATGACCATTCTAAATTGGGGCTAAATGGCCCCAATGTTGGTTGAAATTGACTTGACAGACCACTATTACTAACGTTATTCGTCTCATCGTTTTCTGCTATTACATTTGAACTGTCGACAAAGATGTATATTAAATTGCCCGCAAAGGTTACTGCCCCATTAACTGGGATTATCACAGTGGTATTCGCACCACCGCCCAGGCCACCTGAGAAATTAGTATTACCCAAATCCAAATCTGCCGGACCAAATAAACCATCACCATCACGATCTTCAAATGCCGTGATCTGAAAATCCGCACTAACATCCGTGCTGCTGATATTTGTGATACCGGCTTGAATGTTGCCACTAACCTCTAAGGTTTGAGAGTTAGTGCTGATGCCACTGTCATCTACGGAAGAAACGATTAGATCTTGTGCGTAAGATATAGAGCTAAAAGAAAATAACAGTAAAATAAGCGATAGTTTTCCCTGACGTGCAAAAACATTAATGCCTTTACCGATACCATGAAGCAGCGAACTCATCATCCCAGACTCCCTATTCTTTATGCTTTCAAATTTGATTACCTATCAGAAAATTAAGTAACCAACTCTCTATAATCAAAGATTAATTAGATAAAAATTTTACTCGCAAGAAAAAACCCACAGAAGCAAAATTGAATTTGCTAAGCCCAAAATAAAATCCATAGACTGATACAAATCTTCCCTGAAAGTTATTAATAAAATATTTAAGACATCTATCTATATCGATTGCCAAAGCCTATCAAAGATAGTAATGCTATAGACATCAATGCCAAGCTGCCTGGCTCAGGCACTTTCGCCGCAGACTCAACATCCACGGTGCCATTAAAATAAAAAGTAGAACCTGAATCTGGGTCGGTATGACTTAAACCGCCAATATTCAATAAGCTGGTTTCAAAAATCCCAGTCCACATATCGCCCGGTAATAAATCACCCAATTCAAAACCTAGCGCCAAAGATACATCGTCCTCAAAGCCTGCTGAAACGCTGTTACTGTTGTCTAATGTTCCGGCTAGTAAATTATCGAATATGTCGCCAAACGCAAAACCGGGTTCATCGATCTCCCAGCTATCAGCCAAATTATCGTCGGCGCCCGCTCCGGACACATCCACCAAAGCTCCAGACTCATTAAAAAAAGTATTGATGGCCTCATCGATTTCAGCATCCAAAAAAACAAATAACCGGGCATCTTCAAGAATCGAACCAGTATTGTTTACAAAGTCCCAACTAACCGAACCAAAACCATCACTGTCAAGGCCGTCATTAAATGTAAGATCGATGCCGGAACCCAGAAAATCATTCACTCCCGTTCCGATGGGACTATTCGACAATGATGTGCCACCTAATGAAGTCGAATTGAGAAATACGGAATATTCGGAAATCATAATTGCATTAGCAGCCGGTGATATCAAAACAGCCAATAAGAAGTTTAAGATTATAATTTTTCGCATAGCGTTATTTCCATTGAGTAAATTATTAATAATCCTATATAAACAGGCAGGACCAAAGAATAAGTTGGTTTTTTACTCTATGAATCACAGCCCATCTCAGTAAATCGCTAACCACTTTGCGTTTACGAGTTTAAGCGGCTTTTCATTTTTAAGCTTTTATATTTGTAATGGTCTTAAAAAAACAAAGCCGTTGTAGTATTTACCACATCGATTAGATTGATTGCAAGCTTTTAAATCAAAAATTCATACTTCCTTTATTTTTTTATTAAAACTGTAAAGCCTGCTTAACAGTTTTTAAATTACCGGCGAGAGATTTGCCTGCGGCGGATAAATTTATATAACCCAGTGATATAGTCAGAAATTCAAAAGAAATTTTAGACTTGTAAAAATCACTCTAAATTATTCTATAGCTCACTTGATTCGCAGCATAGATTTAATATTTAGCTAAAGCATTATATTTATTACTCACTTAATGCTGTCCTGCCAACACTTTTAGAAAAATTTCTTAGAAACTGATCATCGATTTAGCTATTCGGTACTTAAACCAACGCAACTAATGTATACCAAATGTCATCACGTAACTTTGCAAATAGTTTTTCAAGATATTACGACAAGCAAAAAAATCATGCTTAAATGATCTAATACTTAGTGATTTGGTATGTATAAAGTAATAGTGATGTCGAGAACAAAACTTATAATAGTTTTTTATAGTCTCTAGGTGCTAGCTTTTAACTTTTTGTTTATTCTTTGGCCATATATTTATGCTTAATCAACCAATCCTTTAAGATATTCTCGACCTGCTTGGTAAACGAGCGATCGTTGTCGTCCGCTGCTTGTTTTACCAACTCGGAAATTGCTGGGGACAGATATATCGTGGTGCGTTGTTTTTCTTTATCGTCTTTGGCCATAATGAATCATTATGGCGTCATAATTTGCTTTGACAATGATTCTTTTTGATGTCATTATAACATCAAAATAGTTCGATCTTATTATTTATCAATGACTTAGCGAATTCCAATCACGTGGATACCGAGATCAGCCATAATTTGCTCCGCCGTTATATTCGCATTCGGCGTCTTGTTCATGAGGACATCAAAACTTTGTACGCTTTATCCAATGTATTGGCGATGTTCAAAGACATACATAACGATCAGGTATTGATAGATCCACATGTATTAGCGCGTGTGAATGAGCTCATGAATCAATCTGTATTGAATATTTGGGAACAACTCGATGAGTTTATTCCGTTAGCCGCAGCCGAACTGACTTTGCAGGACGATATTGATTGAAGTGGGGCATCAGGATTGCCCAATAATAAAATTAACAGGGATAAGTTATCACAAGGTCTGGAAAATTTTTGCAATAGATTAGTCTTTTCGATGGGCAATAGTACCCTTATACAGCTTCATTGAACGAAGGCTGTTTTTATCTTGCTTATCTACCTTGCTTATCTAAATGAGGGCTTTAATTACTCATTGGGTTTCAGATTACTTGTAAAGCAACAATGAATTACTGAAAATTTGGCTGACCGTTGACTGCATCAATCATTACAAAATTCATTGCCTTTACGGGTATTGTCCATCTAGTTTAGTGGTTATGACCGCATTGCAGGATGGATAATTCTGCAATGTTATAAACGGCTAGCGTTCATACACGGGTCTTGGAATACCAGCCCTGAAATCTGAAAATCGCTCGTTGAGCCTCTGAAATCGCATGATCCCTGTTGGGGTGCTTCCAGACAGTGACCCAATGATACCTCTTAAGACGATTTTCTTAATGTTTTATAAACTTAATGCTTTACATTCACCTCCTTTTTGATGGTTTGATACGGTCAATACAACATTACACGGTCGTTGCACGGTGCTTGCACAGTGGTTACACGGTCATTGCACGGTCGCGACACAGTCGTTGCACGGTCACATATCGTGTTTTCAGTTCACATATACCCCACTTTTTTTAACTGGTTGGGCTCCAGCGGTTTGCGGTTGAGGGTGCAACCGCGACACGTCAATTCGGTAATATCAAAATAAGGGTTTGATCGAATACTGAGTATATTTTGTCACTCAGTATTGAAGGCCGGGAAAGGAATCAACGCCACTTTCATATAAAGCAGCCTCGGCGTTGATGCGTATAAGATAACGCAAGGCGAGCGCTTTTGCAAACTGTCACTACTGCGTCACTTTTTAAAAACCGGGATTTTCCGCAGCAACAAAGGGCTCTCGCCGAGCGTCACTGCCGACATTAACGTGCGGCAGTGACGCTCGGCTTTATTAGATTTTTTCATAAAAATTAACTTTTTAACTCGTCACGCGATATTAAATATTTTTCTTACTGGGCAAATCTTCTTATCAGTCAGTCATCCTGAACTTTTATTATTAGACATAATCTAAGAATCAGTTAACTATGGTCATTTTTTCGCTCATTCCAACCAAAATCATTGATCTATAACGATCATTACTTTCAATGGAATACTCTTGTTAGAGAGCCTAATAGAGGAGGCGTTATATGCAAGATACAAAACAAGAAGATAAGCAAGAGGAAGGCAAGCAACTGCACAAAGAACCAACCGTATGTTCAACTTGCCATGGTTCTGGAAAAGACCCCTATGCAGACATGACTGATATCAATGGGGCCACTCTAATTACCAACGATCCCTGTACAGATTGTAGTGGCTCAGGTTTAGCTTGATATTTTAAAAACCGAACAAAGGATTAAGTCCACTGCACTATACAAGCCGCTTCAATATTAGTACGTAAAAAATCACATAAGGAGGGCGCCATTGAAAACTGCGATGTAACTGGCGCATCATTTTTTCACTAAATAAAAGCTCTCGCCGAGTGTCACGGCCTACATTAACTTACGGCAGTGACGCTCGGCTTTAGATATTTTCACAATATGAGATTTTTATTCCGTTGAGGTTATATTTCTTGTGGCTCGAAAATTTTGAGGGAACAAAAAATAAGGCGCACCGAAGTGCGCCTTTTCATTTGTCGTCGTCAGTACCGAAGTACCTCGACTTGTTGCCGATAGTCCCCACCATCGGAATACTTGCTAATTACTTTAGCTTATTACAACTATAATAAAACGCAAGCATTCCAATAGTAAGGTATCGGAACTCAAGTCCCCTGATTCAAATTTCATTCTGAAACTTTAAACCTCGTGGCTTGATTTCAAGACCGGAAAGGAGTAAATTACCCTCTCAAGTACCCTTCAAAACACTATATATGAAAAAAACCGGCTTTTACAATACGCTGTAATTTACCAGCCTTGATAGCTATTCTGACTTTCTTAGCTGCATTGTCGCTAGATCCGGACGATCTGGTTTCAGTGTCTCAAGCCTTTGAAAATCTCGCAAATCTGCTAATCTCAATACTAGGGTAAATACAGAGGGCATTTTATGGACTACCGACTGGGATTAGACCTGGGAACCAATTCTATCGGGGCGGTCGCACTATCATTGGACAGCAATGGTCAACCAAAGGACATCGTTTGGCACCGGGCCCACATATTCAGCGAACCTCTCGACAACAAGAAAGGCACATTAACCCCTAAGGCCCAAGACAGGCGATTAGCCCGACAGCGTCGCCGCCAGCTGCAAAGACGCAATCGCCGTGTTAAAAAAGTTGCCTTACTTGCCCCTCTGCTAGGACTAAATAAGGACGAAATTTATCCTAAAGATCAAAGCGCTACGCTTAAAAATGGTGTCAAAGTGCCTTACCTCGCTTATATCAGAGCCAAAGCCGTGGAAGAATATATTGAACTGGGCGACTTACTGCGCGTATTCCTGCGAATAACCAAAAAGCGGGGCTACAATGGCGGATTTAAGGTCAAGTCAGCAGATAAAGACAAAGGCAAGGTAGAAGCCGGAGCTACATTATTAAACGAAAAACTGCATAATCAAACTTTAGGTCAGTATTTGCTTCAGCGTTTGAGCAACGGTTTGCCCACTCGCTTAAAGATCCATCAATATTATGATAATCAAGACGATTTATACGCGCTACGAGAACATCTGCAGGCGGAGTTCCATGCTATCTGGAACAAGCAGGTTGAATATCATTCAATACTAAAAGCGCATGCCTTTTGTCCATTTCAGCATCAAAACCGTCCGATAAAAGACATTTTTTTTCAGGTTATTTTCGAACAACGTCCTTTAAA
Source organism: Arenicellales bacterium (assembly GCA_028284225.1). Taxonomy (GTDB): domain Bacteria; phylum Pseudomonadota; class Gammaproteobacteria; order Arenicellales; family JAHEKD01; genus JAHEKD01. Next base: position 4,423 of record JANQSD010000006.1, on the reverse strand, counting down.
GCCAGTAGCCGACAAGGTCGGGCGCTGTGAGCTAGAACCGACTCTGCCACGCGCACCCAGAGCCCAAATGGCGGCCCAGGCATTCCGAATCGAAAAGACTTTAGCCGACTTACAGTTTGGGCAAGGTAAAAATTCAACCTCATTAGCACCGAAACAAAAAACAATTATTCGTGAATTGCTCGATAAGCAAGCAGAAGTATCATTTAAAACAATATATAAAGCGCTTGATAAAGCCAACTGCCTACCTAAAGGAAAAAAGTTCTCAATCGATCGCACACACAAAGAGAGCCTGAAAGGCAATACCACTTTAGCCGGTTTCAAAACTTTAAAACTGCTTGATGATTGGCTGGCACTGGATGAAACCACCCAAATTCAGGTTATTAATTTTTGGAGCGAACTTGGTTCACCAGAGCAACTGGATGATCCGAATTGGCATCAAAGCTTCCTGACACATTCAAGTTATGGTAAACCCAAGAATCAACAGAAAAAACGTGAGTTTTCTCGGCAACTCATCGACTTTATGAATAAGTTACTTGATACAGGTAAGTTTGATCGACTGTCAAAAGTCAATCATTTTGAAGGTGGGCGCGCAGCTTACTCAATAAAAGCACTATGCAAGCTCACAGATTACATGCACCAAAATGATTGCAACGAGACCGAATCAATCAAATTTTGTTATCCTGACAGACGCGAGTTCACTGTAAACAACGAGGAACGATTTCAGCCACCTATATCTACTGGCAATGCGGTTGTCGATGTGGCATTACGGCAGTTACACAAAGTAATCGCTGACTGCATGGACAATCTTGGTAACGCACCAAAACAAATCATTGTGGAAATGACGCGCGACATAAAAAATAGCGTCAAAAGCCGTAATGAAATTGAATCAAAAAACAAAAAGCAGGCAAATAATAAAAAGCGTATCGCCGGTGAGCTTCAGAAATTAAATGCTGCTGGCACCCCCGCCAATATTCTCAAATATGAACTTTGGGAAGAACAGGATAGCTGCTGCCCTTACTGCAATGAAAAAATATCAGCGCAGCAAGTCACTGACGGAAGCCAGACCAACTTCGAGCATATTATTCCTCAAAGCAAAAGCAAAGTGGGGCGCAAACGCTCTGAAATTATCTTGGCGCACCGTGAGTGCAACAGAGAAAAAAACAATCGCCTGCCGCTATTGGCTTTCGCGGGTGACCCTCAACGAATTGCCGCCATTGAGGAAATGGCCAAACGGCTTGAAAAGAAAAAACAGAAACGTAAAGCCCAATTACTCCGACTCGACGATGAACAAGGGCTATTGGGTGACGAGTCGGTTTCAGGATTCAGCGACTGGCAAAAACACGACACCTCATGGATTGCCAAACTAGCGGCGCAATGGTTACGGTGTTTGAGCCAAGATATCAGCGTGACTCGCGGTGGCTTGACGAATATATTGCGTAAAAATCTTGGGCTTGAGACGGTAATACCACAAATACGTTATGAAGAAGGATTATCAGTGTTTACGAAAGATGGCGTCATCTTATCAGAGGAAGATTTTAGAGCTTACCAAAACTATTATGAGGGGCATACCTGGAATGGTGACCCGCAAAAATTTCCTCCTCTACTCGATAAGCGCATTGACCACCGGCATCACTTAATCGACGCATTCGTCATTGCATTGAGTGAACGTAAGTTTGTCCAAAATGCTACGAACCGATACCAACGATTATGTGATGAGTCCCGACGGCAACACGGTAAGATTAATTATCGGATAGTCATGCAGAATATGCGCAAATCGTTGGGCAATTCGCTGGAATACCTGAAAGTACGTGAAAAAGCGCTCGATATGATCCGTTCGGCATACCTCACACATCGACCCGACCGATATATCACAGGCCGCTTTTATCAGGATGGTGCATATCAACGTGTCATCGATGAAGAGCGAGATCGATTACGACTGGTCATCCGCAAACCCTTACTTAACTTGGCGACTAAAGGCAATATCAACGATACCCGCAATAAAATAAATACCATTGTTAGTCAAAGCGTACGGGAGCACGTGCTCGCCGTATTTGAGGAACGAATTAAGCACGGCAAAACACCGGAACAAGCGTTATCTGAACCCGTCATCCAACAGTGGTATGGAGTACCAAAACCGATCACACGGGTGAAAACCTACTACGATATGAGTGCGGAAAAAGCCGAGAAAATCGAGTTTGGCGGGCAACGACAGCATGGCCATAAATATCTGATCCCCGACTTATATGCCTATTGCAAAGTATTGTTAGATTCCGAAGGCAAAGTGGATACCAACCGCAGCCAACTTGTAACACTTGCTAACGCTATGGCCAAACCAATAGCCCTGGAGCCGAATGAATGGCGTTATTATAAAGGTGATACGGTCATTGATCAGAAAACGGGGCGACGCTTATTGATTCATAAGTTCAAAGCAATATCCGGCGGCACATTGTTTATGGCGCCCCTGACCGAAACACGAACGGTTGATGACATCAAAAGCAACGAAGGCAAAATATCGGTCAGCCTCTCAAAACTTAATCGCTACAAACCCGAAGCAACTTTGCAATAATGTCCGAGCATAGGATTTTATTCATTGAAAATCCTGCTCATCTTTCAATTGAGCTAGGTCGCTTAAAAATTGACCGGTCGGAATTTGACCCAACACATATCGCATTGGCAGACGTTGCAGTGCTTGTGCTACATCATCATTCGATAACCCTTACCCATTCTGTGCTGAATCAGCTAGCAGAGGCGGGAGCAGTCATTATCTCCACCAATCAAAAGCATATGCCTTGCGCCATGCAGCTGCCATTAATTGGGAACGTGCAATTGGTTTCAAGGCTAGAAGCGCAGATTGCAATGCGTGAATCGGAGCTGCCTGGAGAATTATGGCGCCAACTGATTGTTTGCCGCCTGAAAGGCCAAGCCAAACTACTTGATGACGCAGGTAGCTCAGGGGTTGCGTTTCTAAAGCGCTTAGCCGATAAAGTGAAACCAGGTGATCCAGGCAATCTTGAGAGTCAGGGTGCCAGACACTTTTGGCAAAACTGGCTGCCAGATCCTCACAAACGAACTAAACAAGGAGCTGAGGACCATATTAATGCCCACCTGAACTTTGGTTACGCTATCTTACGTTCCTGCATAGCGAGGGTGATTGTCGGGGCCGGGCTAAACCCAGCGCTGGGAATACATCACAAAAACGCTGAAAATCTTCACAATTTAGCTGACGACATAATGGAGCCTTACCGATACCTCGTCGAAAAACAAATTGCGGAAAATCTACCCGGTCAAGAACTAAACTCGGAGGGGAAAAAGCGATTAGCTACTGTGGTCAGCAAAACTGTCACTATGTCCGGTGGCAAAGAGCATCGTTTTACCTCAGCAATTCAGGAAACCGTCTCAAGCCTTGTGAGAGTCATGGATAAACGACAGAATAAACTTGAATTGCCCGATTTTGAGTTTCATTAACAATGGCGGCAAATGGATGGCGAGTTATGTGGGTTATTGCTGTATACGACTGCCCAATGACCAGCGGCGAAGCTCGGCACAGTTACACACTGTTCCGCAAGTCATTGTTAAAAGAGAACTTTTATCAGTTGCAAAATTCTCTCTATGTGCGACATTATCCTACCAAGGAACTGGCCAACGGGGCTGTGCTTCGGCTTAAGCAATGTATTCCGGAAGACGCAAAAGTGTCGTTTTTTTTGATTACTGACAAGCAATATGCCATGTCATGTGAGTTTTTTGGCCCAAAAACTGAAAAGAAAAGCCTGGAAGCTCCCGAACAAGTTGAGATGTTTTGATGCAGAACACTGACTTCATTCCCAAAAAACCACAAGAAATACAGGGACTTATCGCCCCTGTATTCTAACAAGCATTCCGATGGTGGGGTATCGGAACTCAGGTTCCTTGCGGCCAATGTATAGGTTGATTCTAACAAGCATTCCGATGGTGGGGTATCGGAACTGCAAGATCATGTACGTGGTTCTATGGGCCATTCTAACAAGCATTCCGATGGTGGGGTATCGGAACAACTAGCAATGCCGTTGAAGCTGGGACAACATTCTAACAAGCATTCCGATGGTGGGGTATCGGAACTTACTGGCTATCGTGGTAGATATGTAAATCATTCTAACAAGCATTCCGATGGTGGGGTATCGGAACTACGGATTTTAGCCGTTCTTTGGGGTTTGGTATTCTAACAAGCATTCCGATGGTGGGGTATCGGAACTAGAAGTTATCGGCGTCGCTACACCATTTAATTCTAACAAGCATTCCGATGGTGGGGTATCGGAACTCTATATCAATTTTTGACGCCCGCCCCGACATTCTAACAAGCATTCCGATGGTGGGGTATCGGAACAAGAGCTTTAAGCAAGGTTGTAGCTTCAATATTCTAACAAGCATTCCGATGGTGGGGTATCGG
>JANQSD010000002.1 GCA_028284225.1 Arenicellales bacterium | reverse complement strand
GGGCGTATTTGATTTTGGTATAGTTGCCATTCATGAGATCGGCCATGCCATCGGGTTGAGACATGAGCCTGTTAATCCGGCAATTATGCAGGCATTTTACAACCCTGCTGTGGCCACGTTGTTAAATGATGATATTAATGGGGCCAGGACTATCTATGGTGAACCTGGAATAGCGTCAGGTAATGTTATTGTTTATACACCGATTCAGCCTTGTCGGTTGGTTGATACTAGGAGCCCTTTGGCTAATGGTGTTAAAATTTTAGCAGGACAAATAAAAAATATCATTGTCATTGAGTCGATTTCTGGTTTTATTACCGCACAGGGCGGGGAATGTAATATTACAGCGGAAAATGTTACAGCTGCGGTTTTAAATATCACTTCAACTCAGTCTGAAAACAATGGGTTTTTTACCGTCTGGGCTCAAGGCGGTCCACCCAATGCCAGTATATTGAACTATACCAAGGGCGAAGATATCGCTAACACGGCAATTGTGGACGTGGCCAGTGATGGTGAAATACCTCCATTTTATCGTTTTAATATTCGCACCAGTCAAACAACTCATCTTGTCATTGATTTCATGGGTTATTTCAGTTCTGAAACTAATTAGAAATTAAAATTTTCTCTAGCTATCCAAAGGTTTAAATTTGGTTGATCTCTCGTATTCATGTGCTTGATTTTTGAATTAAAATGATTATCGTGCTGAACTAGTACAGTTAGGAATATGTTTTAGTGCAAGTTTTACATGCTTTTAAGGTTTATCACCCAATAGAAGGAGGGATACAAAAATCGATTCGGGTATTAATCAATGGTTTGAAGGACCAATTTGATTTCGAAGTGTTAGTTTGTAAAAAAAGAGGGTTTGGTCGTTCAGAAAAAATTGATGGAGTAACTGTTACTCGCAGCACAACACTATTTGAATTGTTCTCAATGCCAATTGCACCATGGTTTCTGTTTCAATTTTGGCATAAGGCTAGAAAAGCCGATCTGGTAGTTAACCACCATCCTTTTCCATTGAATGATATTGCAATAACAATATATTTTCCCCGAAAAACCAAACTCATTGTTCATTGGCATTCAGATATCATTGAACAAAAGCGCTTAAGCCAGATACTGGAACCATTTATTCATCACTCGCTAAAAAGAGCAGATATGATAATTGTTTCAAGTAAGGCCATGATAGAGCATTCTGGATACCTTAGACAGTATGCTAATAAGTGTCGGGTTGTCTCGTATGGATTAAATATTGGATATTTTTCAAAATTACAGGAGGACGAGCCAAACAGAATTACTGAAATCCGCCAACAATACCCCGGCAAAATCGTTCTTTCTGTAGGCAGACTAGTGAAATACAAAGGTTATAAATATCTAATTGATGCGGCGAAATCTATAGATGCAACTTTTCTAGTGATAGGCAATGGACCACTGCGGGAATCATTGCAGCTGCAGATTGATAAAGCAGGGTTAAGTCATCGTTTTTTGTTATTAGGTCAACTTGATGAGCAACAAAAAAAAATCCACTATCATGCTTGTGATGTATTTGTTTTGTCATCAATATCAAGAAATGAAGCATTTGGATTATCGCAACTTGAAGCTATGGCTTGCGCCAAGCCGGTAATAAACACTGCACTTGAATCTTCGGTTTCTTCCGTGGCACGTCACCTCAAAGAGGGGTTGACTGTGCCGCCGATGAATACCAAGGCCTTGCAAGAAGCGCTACAAACACTTCTATCAAACCAAGAATACGCAATGCAATTAGGTACTGCAGGAAAGGCAAGGGTAAATAATGGCTTTGATGAGGGCAGTTTCAGCTCGTCAATGCATGAAATATACGATGAGTTAAATTGCTAGTAGAGCTTTTATCTCATTTCGATCAGTGTAATAAAACAGCGGGCATCTGCCTGCTTAGTATAGTCAACCCGTGAGATTTGCCTGTTTTCAATTTTTGCTGCCAGTAATGTCGCATAGGATGTTTTGCCGAAAGTTGTACTTGTGTTCAAGTACAGAACCCCAAATTTACAATTTTGTGCAGGTGCTGGCGAAACATAAAGATAAGCCAGATTGCCAGCTTGATTACCTATTCTAGCCAGCGTTTTATTAAATTCTGTTACTGCAAATGCTTTGGTTGACATTAATAAAATTAGAGCTAAGATACTTAATTTTTTCATAAGAACTATTTATAAGATGGTTACGAAATTCGTTTTGTTAGGTTGATTATAAACTATAAAATACAATTTTGTCGTTTATAATTGAATATTGGCAATAGAAACATCTCCAAGCTATTTATCAATGATAATCCGATTGGGTACTAAACAATAGGTTTAAATTACTATTTTACTTCCATGCATGAGCCCATATCCGAATTGATTGTTTACGAGTAAGTTGATCATGGTTAAGTTGGTTTGTACCAGATTTGATTTGTACTTTTGAAAATCCACAGGCTGTTAGCATATCTTTAAGCCCTTCCTCATTGGGTGCCCACCAGGTGGTAGGATCATTATTAATTTCGTCTTTCCCATAAAATTCCCAAAGCGGTATATTTTCATTAGCTGGAATATGTACACCTAGAGTTTCGATTATGAGTTGCTGATTTGTTAGGTTAGCAACTTTTTGAAGCGAATATAGTGGGTATTGAGTGTGATATAAAACTCCGGCGTAGATAACTAAATCAAAAGGATCACTGTTAAAATCCTCAGCTGTTGTTATGACAGATTTAACATTACTACCCAATATATCCCTGGTTGTATCAAACACAAGCTTTCCAGGTGCGCTTTCCAGGTCAATTAAGTGCTCCGGAGGAGAATAGGGGTCTGGGGTGTGACCTTGTATACGCTCATTTCGGATCCAGTTTAAAATTTTGGGCCAATCATATACCCATGAATAATAATCAATGGCTGTTACAGATGCTGCGCCACGCCGTTCAGCTTCAAAAGAAAACCATCCGCCCCAGGCACCAATATCTAAAACTGATTTACCCCTTAAATCAGGCCAATCCATTAAATGGTTTTCCTTAGCCAATACTGCACTGGTTTTGCGCGCACCCTCGATAAAGAGATCGCCCAAATCAACACTGTGCCAAATATTTTGATGGCCGCACTTTCGTCTAAATTCCTCTTCTGTTATGTTGGATTTAAAATCTTTGTAAAGGTCTATTGGCCTAGTGGCACGAATATTATGGATTGCCTTTGAGTTGTTTTGAGGGATCATAACTTTATACCCTGTTGAATTTAAGGAAGGGAGGTGAGTTTATATCATACAGATGAATAATCAAAACATTTGGAATACTTCAGTCAGACTGAAGCAGTAAAAGTAGAAAATTTTGTACAAAATATATTTGCCGGAGATAAATTTACAAATGTCAATCCATAGAGAATATAATCTTCATCAAGTCATCTTAGGATTAATTTAAGGCATATGAGCACAGATATTACATCTTTTAAAAAAAAGCAACTTGTGAATGAAGTGCCGTTTTGGTGGCACTCGATTGATGTAGGTGACGGTGTTGTCACACCAGGTAGACGAGATTTAAAAGGAATGCATAGCAAATGGGATTCCTGCAAGATTCCGGATTTGAAAGGTAAATCTGTTCTCGATATAGGGGCATGGGATGGATTCTTTTGCTTTGAATCTGAGCGCCGGGGAGCAAGGCGTGTGGTTGCTTTAGATAAATATGTTTGGTCACTGGATCTGGCTAATGCTAGAGAGCTTGCGAAAACAATGCAAGATGCTGGGATACAACAACAAAGATGGATACCAAGATACTATCAACCTGCTAAATTACCTACGAAACTGGGATTTGATACTGCACATCGATTATTGAACAGTCGCGTAGAACAGGTTATTGATGATTTAATAACAGTAGATTTAGAAACGCTTGGATCTTTTGATATTGTCTTTTATTTGGGAGGGCTTTATCACATGGAGAATCCAATGCAAATCTGTAGGCGATTAGCCCTATTAACTAGGGAGAAGGTGATTATTGAAACTGCTGGAATTCGTGTGCCGGACATTGATACTCCCATGTTTGAGTATTACGGAGATCGTGAATTGAACAATGATTCTTCTAACTGGTGGGCTCCCAACCCCGCCGGGTTAGTGTCAATGCTTAAAGCAGCCGGCTTTAAAGATGCCGAAATCGTAGCAGAAACTGGTATTTCTCAGTGTGAAAATTCGTCGTTACAGCGTAACCGTCTTTTTGCTCATGCATGGCATTAACTGAATAAAACCAATCTAGCCAATGTTAACCAGATTAGCTCTAAATTAATGTTTTTAATATGTCTAATCTAGTGAATTTTCTGAAGCACCCCTACTTTATAATGGAAGTTTTATTTAGAAAAAAATGTCACCTCATAATCAGTATAAAACAATGTGCATCGATCTGCTATGTTAGCTGCGTCCGTCGTCATGATATAAGATTTACCTACCAGTAAAAATGCAAAAAATAAAAAATACGGTGCACATCGTGATTGCTGACAGGGGATGGATTATCGAACAGATGGCAAGCAAACTGGCCTCAGAACTACCCTATGTTGATTACGATATAACAGAAAATCCCGCTGCTTATGTTCAATATTACATGACTTATGCAAAGTTCAGACAGCGTTGTTCAACAGTTGAAATGGGTTTGTTTACTCATGTTGAGGATTTTGTGCCAGCGGCAACAGATCGGTTCTTTAAAATAGCTAGTCAGTTAGATATTTGTATTTGTATGTCTAAAAAGTATGCGAATTCTTTAAAAAAGCATACTCAATCACAAATCAAAATTATCCCACCAGGAATTGATTTAAACCAATATTCAGCCAATATTCGTGTTGGGGTAGTTGGACGTACATATTGGACAGGGCGTAAAGGGGAGGAGGTAGTCGCTAAATTAATTTCCTGTCCGAATGTAGATTGGTATTTTACTGGGAATGGTTGGCCTCATCCTTCAATATCGCTGACGGATGAGCAGATGCCAAATTTTTATAGGCAGATGGATTATATACTTGTACCTGCGTATTATGAGGGTGGACCTATGTGTGTACCAGAAGCTTTAGCAGCAGGCACCAAAGTAATAGCACCTGATGTTGGATGGTGTAAAGATTTTCCCTGTATTTTCTATGAAGTAGGTAACTGGCAGCAGCTAAGTGGGATTCTGTCGAGCCTGGCAACTGAGCGATTAGAGCTTAGAGAGTCAGTTAGCGACTACAGTTGGGATAATTTTGTAGAGAAGCATGATCGACTGTTTAGGCAAATTTTTTCTGAGGCAGAAATTATTATAGGAGATTCAGTTTACAAAGCGCCACCAGCAAAATTTACACTGTCGAATTCTCCATTAGGAAAAAGTCACAGCCCCGTGGTTGGGTTGTTAATGCACGGAGAGAAAAAAAGCGGAGGTGGGCCAAGTACGAGGATTCCTAAACTTGTCGAAAAACTCAGAGAACGGAATTTTGAGGCTTTTACACTTGGAGTAGATAATATTGCTGCTATCCGAGATATTCAAGTATTACATATTTTCAATAGTTGGCCGCCAAACCGAGTCAAAGAGTTAGTTCTTAATTTCAAGCAAAACAAACCTGAAACAAAGATCATATTAAGTCCAATTTATCTTGATTTAGCTCATCACTGGCTTTGGAATGATTGGCTGAGAAATTATGTAGTAAATAACTATTATTTGGAACTCGACCAATATAAGGAATGTTTTAATACACTAGCTAAATTTGAAGTGAGCCAAACAAGATGGTTGCACCAACCGCAAAGACATTATCTTGATAATTTACAATGGTGTATGAGTAATGTGGACTATCTTATTTGTTTGTCTCAGTGTGAAAAAGAGCGTTTACGAAGAGATTTCAGCAATCTTCCGCCAATTGAAATTATACCTAACGTTACAGTAAACAATAGCGAAATTGAACAGCAAATACTTGATGAATCTTATCAAATCGAAGGAGAGTTCATTCTTGTTATTGGTAGGATCGAAGCTCGCAAAAATCAATTGTCGTTGGCTTTGGCTTTACATGGTAGCAACATAAAACTGGTCACAATTGGAAAATCACATGATGAAGAATATGAAAGTGTAATTGCTAGTATATTGGGGGATAACTATCATCCTTTAGGTAGAATAGATGAGAAGGCTGTTATTAATAAATTATGTAGACAAGCTAGAGCTGTTTGTTTTATGAGTTGGACAGAGGGTATGTCACTAGCCTTGATAGAAACAGTTATTTCAGGTGCAAATCGAATCATTACGACTTCGAGAAATGGCGAGCAGGAGTATTTAGGTGATTTCGTTGAGTACGTTAATCCTTGGGATATAGATTCAATCAAAACATTAATTGATTCAAAAGCAGACACTACAAATGCTCTTCAAGTTGATGAAAAAATTATTAAGAATTTGACAGATTGGGATGCACACACAGAGAATACTGCACAACTGTATCAGAAAGTTATCCAATAAGTTTTTCAGATTTTTTTAATGAAAATCATAGTCGATATCACTACTACTTACCATCAGCCTCAATTTAAATCAGGTATTTGTCGTACTGAGCGAATTCTTGCATGGCAGTTGAAACATGAATTTGAACAAGTTACTTTCATCAGCTGGAGAGATAAAACACTGGATTTTGTCGAGGTTAACCCCACATTCGATGAGTTGGGAAGAATTGTTAATACTCAGCAAGTCGAAGATCAAAGTGACATATTTACACGCTTAGAGTCCAAAGAATTGTTTGTTGCTGGTAGTGCATGGATGAATAACTCGCGTTATGCAACTGCCTTGAGTTTAGAAGCAAAGTCAAATCGGTTGAATATTAATTTACTTATATATGATTTAATTCCCTGGAAATTTCCTGAATCTTTACAACCAGGGTATGCAAAAGTATGGATACAAAATTTCTCAGTATTAGTGCGTGCAGCACGTCGGTTACTAGTTTATTCTGATGCGGTAAAAAATGATTTAGAAAAGTTTTTATCAAAAATTGGGCATATAAAAACTAGTAGTATATATCGAATATTCCTTGGTAATTCACAAATCAATGTTTTCCCCCCTGAGCAAGACGAGCAAGAAAAACACGAAAAAAAAGTTAATCATGAATATCATGAACTGATTCAATCTAATATACCTTTTTGTTTGGCTGTCGGTGGTATTCATCCAAGGAAAAATTACTTTATTCTTTATCAGGCCTGGAAGAAGCTATATAAATTGTGTTCGACCCGCATGCCACTTTTGGTAATTGTTGGAGGTGTAAAATGGAATAGTGCACATCTGCATCAGTTGTTTAAAAACGATAATGAGATAGGTCGATACTATGTGAATTTGGACAAGATTGATGATCAACAGCTTGGTCAGCTATATAGCAAAGCATTGTGTTCGCTCTATCCGTCATTAGTTGAAGGCTGGGGTCTTCCGGTTGAGGAAAGCCTTTTGAATGGCACAGCTTGTATCGCCTCCGATATCCCGTCAATTAGGGAAATCAATTCACTACACTCGAATATAATAACTATAGTAAATCCGGTTGACCCAGATGCATGGGCTAATGCGATATTAAAATTCCTTGATGAGCAATATTATCAGTATGTCAAGTCTACGATAATTGCTTTTCGCAAACCACGATCCTGGTCAGAGACTGCTACTCAGATCAAACAAGCTATTGTGGATCATGTTGATGAGTCGTTGCCAAAGGAAATCGAAATTAAGGATGAATCTAAGCAATTTTCAGCTTTCGAGCTAGTGTCCTCAATCAAAGTCATAAGTGATGGTTGGTCACGAGTAGTCAATGATCATGAGTTATATGTCAATGGGACTGTACTTTTTGATTTTAGTTTATTAAATCGGCTCAATAAATCGGGCTATTTGATTGTTTCGCTTAAACCCATTAGTGTTGAGCAAAAGGTTCCTCCACAGATTAAGGTTTTTCTTAAAAGTGGTAAGGTCAACAGCCATGAAATCACTACAAAATTAAATATTCCTTTACCCGTAAACGAAGAAATAGAAGCAATCAGTTTTAAAATTTTGACTGGCAGTAATAGTGTTGTAATGAGTTTGTCATTCCAAATACACGGCGAGCTAAAAAATTATGATTATACCGATAAGGCAATCGAATATATCTCTCAAAATGTTTATGAAAGCGGCAATAACCCGGGATTAAGAAACTTGATGCTGGCAGTTTCTGAGTCAGGATCAGGAAATTTGAACAGTAATGTGTACTATCTGCCTGTTCAGACGAAAGTAGTTCTCAAAGATAAAAGCAGCATTAAGGGTATTGCTTTAAGTGGATTAAGAAACGTCATTGTAATTGAATCAACGGCTGCTAGGGAGAAGAAATATCGTTTAAATCTTGTTTCAAATTTAGATTTTGCTCCAATTGGGCATAGGCCTATTGTCAGTAATTTAATCATCAATGGTTCAAATGGTGAAACGCGGAATTTAGTTTTTGGCTCAAAGAAATCAAGACTTGAGAATAAAGCTGTCGAGTTTTTATGCGATGATAACGATTTGCTTCTTGATATAAATTGCATTTTCAATGTTTCACCAGATTGGCTCATTATGTCCGAAATCTTTAAGATTCATCGGGCCTCGTTATTGTTGTTGGCAGATCCAAGTCATGTGGTTCAGAACAAGGTTATTCGCAAAGTTTTGCCTGGTTCAGGTCAGATACTTCTGGCGGAAGGATGGGGGCATTTGGAAAATGGATTTGTCTGGAGTAATCAATTAAAAGCAAAATTCCGTGTTTACAAAGGGCGGCGTAATAAGAGTAAATTATTTTTATTGCTTTCAGTCATGAACAGAAATGGTACTCCTGTTACCAAGAGCATTACAATTAGTTACCAAAAACAACAAAAAGAAGTTGAATTTATCAGTGTTAGAAAAGTTGTATGGTTAACGTTGGATTGGCAAACTACAGAGTTAGAATGGGAGGATATTGTGTTTGAGGTCACCGAGCTTAATTCTCCGTTAAACCTAGGAATCAATAATGATAGCCGTGAGTTGGGTGTGCGTGTATATAAAGCAATTTTGATTTAGGAAAGTAGTGATGGGAATTACCTCTTTTGCCCAGAATGGTGAGGACATTATCTTGTATAGGGCCTTGGCTCAGTTTGAAAAAGGCTTTTACATAGATGTTGGTGCATGTGATCCAGTGGATATGTCGGTTACAAAATTGTTTTATGACTCCGGGTGGTCAGGTATTAATCTTGAACCAGATGAGACATATTTTGAGTTATTAGTTTCTCAACGAAAAAGAGATATTAACTTGCCATATATCGTAAGTAGCGAAGGTGGCTATTCAACATTTTATAGTATAGATAAAAAAGGGCTTTCAACAGCATGTAAACAGATAGCTGAGGATTACGAGCGAGATGGATTCAAAGTCACCTCATTTAAAAGACGCAAAGCAACTTTAAACGAGGTATTCAGTAGTTATGTAGATGATGAAGTTCAATTTATTAAGATTGATGTTGAGGGTTATGAGGCCAGTGTCATTAATGGTAATGACTGGACTATAAATCGTCCCTGGGTAGTTGTTGTTGAAAGCACAAGACCTAATACCCCGATAGCATCATATAAAGAGTGGGAGTCAGTTTTGTTAGATGCAAACTACCTGTTTGCCTATTTTGATGGCCTGAATCGATATTACGTAGCGCGTGATAAGGAGTTTCTAATTGAAAAGATAGCTCTTCAACCAAATGTGTTTGACGAATATTTGAGATATGACCATAGAAAAGCAATGTCTGAAAGAGCACGATTAGAGAAAAAATTTGAAGTGATGGATCAGCTTGTTAATCACCTAGGAAAACTTGAAACAGAACTTCTCGCGGAAAGAAAAAAAATTTGGAAATTAGAGCATAATCAAGAAAATTTTGATTTGAAGATATCTGGACTTCAACAGGATCTATCTAAAGTAGAGCAACAGTGTTCAGAAATTAAAAGACAAAGGTTTTCTTTCAAATTATTGATCAGGAAGATTGTTTCCTATGCCGATAAATTCCTATCAATAATTATTAATACTCGTCCAGGAAGCAAAATTTATAGGTTGATAAAAAAAATTAGTCCTCAGTTTTTTGCTAAATATTCAAGTTTACGGAAAAAATTCAAATCGACTGATTAAACTTTATGGCTAAATATTAAGATCTACCAGCATCATTAAATATCGAAATTTCCGATTTTCATTCACTTAATGCGATTTTCTATATTATATTACTCAACCAACATAGATTGAATGTAGAACACCATGCCTTATAACTTAAATATTCCCGGCCAGACCAACGAGATACAACATAAAGCAATTGAATTAGTTGCAGCATCTGTACCTGCTAATGGTATTGTGGTTGAGATTGGTTCCCTTTTCGGCAGAACAAGCTGGACTTGGTCTCAGTCAATTGATCCAAGTGCAACGATTTACTGTATTGATCCATGGCAAGGAAATAAAGGTGTAAGACCAATTGAAGAACGCTATGGTATTAAGTATGGAATTGAACAATTTAAGATTTATACCTCTGATTGTCGCAATCTTGTTGCAATCCAAGGCTTCAGTCCGAATGATGTTCGTGATTGGAACAAACAAATTGACATATATTACGAAGACTCTGTGCATACTAATCCGGTTTTGAAGTCTAATTTAGAATTTTGGAGTCGATGGGTAAAACCAGAAGGAATTATTTGTGGTGATGACTATTGCGATAACTTTCCAGATATAAAAAATGAAGTAGCCTTTCTCGCCAAGGAGATGAATCGACAACAAATAATCATTGAGAGGTTTTGGTGTTTATTGCCTAAAGGAATTCCAGTGATGGATAAGCTATTAGAAGAATTGCTTGAGTTAAAGCATACAAACTAAACCTATACGAGTTCCATGACCGAATTACTAAAAAGCATATGGAAATATCGTAAATTTATCATTAACTCAATTCAGCGTGATATCGTTTCTCGATTTTCTCGAAGTAGCGTTGGTGGTTTATGGATGATTCTCCATCCATTGGTTCAAGTTTCAATGTATGCCATCGTTCTGTCGGCCGTATTAGGCGCCAAATTAGAAACTATTTCTAGTGATTATTCTTATGCTATTTACATTACTTCGGGTATCGTAGCCTGGAGTCTGTTTTCTGGAATTATCAATAGTTGTGTTTCACTTTTTATTAAAAACGCTAATCTAATGAAGAAAATGGTTTTCCCTAAGATTGCATTACCCATTATTACTTTAGGAGTAAATTTAGTTAACTTCTTCTTTCTTCTTATTGCTGTCGTGATTATTTTTTTACTGTTAAAGCATTTTCCTGGGCCGAATATATTTTGGATTATCCCAGTTACAATAGTATTAATTACTCTGGCTTTAAGTTTAGGATTAATTGCCGGTATATTGAATGTTTTTGTTAGAGACGTAAGCGTTGTTATGCCTATTGTTTTGCAATTAGGCTTTTGGTTTACACCAATTATATATCCAGTCTCAATTCTTCCTGACAGATTTAAGTTTTGGCTCAATTTTAATCCGATGTTTCCTGTAGTCGAAGCCTTTCATGATGTACTGGCTTATCGCAATTCACCTGATTTATTGAGTCTTTTATCAGTATTCATTTTTTCTTTAATATTGCTCTTTATTGGTTTTTTTCTGTTCAAAAAGGCTAGCCCGGAGATGGTTGACGTTTTATGAGTTTGCTTGAGGTAGCTAATGTAGGTAAGGCGTTTTGTACTTATAAAACTGAATGGCATCGAATGGCAAACTGGTTTGTTGAGCAAACTCCTATGACCCAAAAATGGGTGCTTCGTCACATTAGTTTTTCAATTAAGCCAGGTGAGGCAATTGGAATTGTAGGAGAAAATGGTGCGGGCAAGAGTACCTTGTTAAAAATCATTACGGGAACACTTCGTGCTACTGAGGGAACAGTAAATGTAAAAGGAAGGATCTCCGCTATTTTGGAATTAGGGATGGGATTTAATCCAGAACGCTCGGGTCGTAATAATGCGCGCCATACTGCCTCGTTAATGGGATTCAATAATAAAGTGATAGAGCAAATAATGCCAGATATTGAAGAATTTGCAGAGATTGGTGAATATTTTAATCAGCCTGTACGTACCTATTCTAGTGGCATGAAGATGAGGGTGGCATTTGCAGTGGCAACGGCTCTCAGGCCGGATATATTAATCGTTGATGAGGCCTTGTCTGTTGGTGATAGTTATTTTCAGCATAAAAGTTTCCAGAGGATACGGAAGTTTCGAGAATTAGGCACTACATTACTTATTGTTTCGCATGATCGTGCTGCAATACAACGTCTGTGTGATAGGGCTATTTTGCTTGAAAAAGGCCAAGTGATTAAAGATGAAAAACCTGAAGTGGTTCTGGACTTTTATAATGCGTTGATCGCTGAAAAAGAAAAAGCAACTGTTCAGACAAAAACACTTGGTGATAATCGGGTTCAAACTTCATCAGGGACTGGTGAAGCAAAAGTGGTTTCGACCAAGTTAATTAATCAAAAAGGAAATGAAATTGAAATTGCTAATGTCGGTGAAGACGCAATATTAATAGTGCGAGCTAGGATTTATGTTGATATTCCGACATTAGTATTAGGTTATATGATTAAAGGTCGACTGGGCCAGGAACTATATGGAACAAATACTTGGTATACCGAACAAGCTCTTCATGACCTGAAAGCAAATCAACAAATTGAGTATAGAATTCATTTTCCAATGAATTTTGGGCCAGGCAGCTATTCAGTGTCATTAGCATTAACTGGATCGGAGACTCATATAGATGTTAATTATGAGTGGAAAGATTTGGCCCTGGTTTTTGATGTGGTAAATAACGATAAAACAAAATTTTCAGGTTGTGTTTGGAATGAACCGATTATAGAAATCACAGAGTTAACTGACAACTAAGGCGATCATATTGAATATAACATTAAGACAACCGATAATTATCGGCCTTTAAACAATGGTCAGACTCTCTTGGAAATCGATATTGAGCAATACTTAGATTCTTCGTCTTTTACAGCAGAAGAGAAGCGTCGAATAACCATGACTATCAACTGTAGGGATAGTGATGATATACCTAAAGTAATTGATGCTGGCTTAATGTTTGAGCAATCGGGTTGTAATTATCAATTAATGCATAATGGTATCAAGATTGTTCAGGATTGTTACTATGGTGCCTGGATGACAGAAATTATCCGTCAATTGCGTGGCCACCATGAGCCACAGGAAGAAAAAGTATTTGACCAATTAGTTAGGTTAATTCCAGATGGAGGAACCATGCTAGAGTTGGGTAGTTTTTGGGCATATTACTCACTCTGGTTTCAAAAAATGGTCAAGAATGCAAATAACTTTCTAATTGAACCTGATCCTAATAATCTTGGCATTGGCCAAAAAAACTTTAAACTGAATAATATGAAAGGAGATTTCTTTCAGGCTGCGATCTCAAGAATGCCCGTAGACAGCATTGACTTTCGGTGTGAAAGTGACAGTGTAGTGCGGCAAATTCCTCTGGTTTCAGTTGATAGTTTTGTTAAATTGAAGAATATTAGCTCTATTGATATGTTGCTATGCGATATTCAAGGTTATGAGTTAGAGATGTTGCAAGGTGCATCGGGTTGTATCGAGCAAGGAGTTATACGTTTTGTAATTATCTCGACACACCATCACTCAATTTCAAATGATCCGCTGACACATCAAAATTGTGTCAAGTTTCTCTTGGATAAAGGTGCACATATCATTGCAAAACATAATGTTACTGAGTCATTTAGTGGTGATGGTTTGATTTGTGCAAGTTTTAAAGAAGAAGATAAAAGTCTGGAAACAATTTCTCTCAGCTATAATTATCCGACAAATAGTCTTTTTAGAGAGCTTGAATACGATCTGGCACAAGCACGGCAGAAATTAAAGGTGTTCGAACAACAGCAAAAAAATAATTCTAGTAAGTAAAATACCGTTATACGGAATAATCAATAGTGTTTAATTTATCTAGACTACCGAAAATTAGATTAGCCCCATTCGGGGCAGTCTTTATTGTTATTGGAATATTGATTTACTTAATGGGTTTTGGTTTGGCTTTGCCCAGACGCTTATTGTTTGGTGAGAGTTTTGTTGAGTTTAATCAGGCACTGGTCTGGTACAGCGGCATACCGCTGATGATTGGATTTATTCTAATCCTGTTCGATATTTTGTATTTTCTGCCCAAGAAAAAAGGGCAGCATTTATTGAGCTATCAGAACGTTAATAATCCGCTCATTACAGTTGTATTGACAGCCTACAATGATGAGCTGAGTATTGCTGAAGCAGTCGAGGATTTTAAAAATAATCCCCTGGTTAAACGAGTAATAGTGATTAGCAATAACAGCGTTGATAAAACAATCGAAGTTGCCGAGTCGGCTGGTGCTATTGTTTTTAATGAACCGAGGCAAGGCTATGGTGCCTGCGTGTTCCGGGCGTTAAGTGAGGGGGTCAAATATTCTGATACGGATATGACATTGTTATGTGAAGGAGACCGGACATTTAGGGCTTACGATATAGATAAATTACTCGCATATATTCCTCATGTAGATCTGGTCAACGGAACCAGGACAGTAGAACAATTAAGAAGCCACGATACTCAATTGACAGTTTTCATGTATTACGGCAATCTGTTTGTTGCAAAGTTACTAGAACTTAAGCATTTAGGTAAAGTAACCCTGACCGATGTAGGGACCACCTATAAACTATGTCGTAATCAATCATTAAAAAAGCTTTTGCCGAAACTTGACCCGAATATCAACTTGGAGTTCAATCCGTATTTACTTGACATTGCCTTGGAAAATGAATTTACAGTAGTTGAGTGTCCTATAAGTTTCCATGCCAGGGTAGGAGTAAGCAAGGGAGGCAATGTCGACAATTGGATTGCTGCGAAACTTGGGATGAAAATGATGAAAGGAATACTATTCGGATGGAAAGCCAATGATTGACGGTTATCATGAATCACGGTTTGCTTATGACAAAAATCGCAGTGTTCTTTGGCAAACGCTGTGTGATGCCTATTTTAATAAACTAATTCCTGAATCAGCGTCAGTATTGGAACTGGGTGCTGGTTATTGTGACTTTATTAATAACATCAGTGCGGATAAGAAATTTGCAATTGATCTTTGGCCCGGTATCGAAAAATATGCACAAGAGCCTGTGCAAACTAAAGTAGGCGATATCGCTGATATTGATTCATTTGTAGAACCCGCTTCGCTAGATTTTATTTTTGCTAGTAATATTTTCGAGCATATTTCCCAAGATCATTTATCCCAGTGTCTTAAGATTATCCACGAAAAACTTAAAGCAGGTGGCACGCTTAATATTCTTCAGCCAAACTATAAATATGCCTATCGTGAATATTTCGACGATTATACCCATGTCGCTATTTATTCCGATGTTAGTATGTCAGATTTTCTGGAAGCTAATCAATTCGAAGTTTTTGAAACGCATCCAAGATTTTTGCCGCTTAGTATTAAATCACGCCTGCCAGTTTCACCTTTTCTGATTAAAACTTATTTGAAACTACCGTTTAGTCCGCTGGGCAAACAGATGTTTATCAGGGCTAAGAAGGTTGATTAACTTTAGACGAGTTCCTAAAGGACAAATGAGGGGTTTAGATAGATATTCATTAGTATTTGCCTCATTGGTAGGTTTGTTTTTGGGCCTTTACCTTTATGGGGTTAAACGGGTTGACCCAACTTTTGTTGATTGGATGATGGGAGGTGATGCAGCTACATATTACTTATCTTGGCAGTTTTTACGTGCAGAACCGTGGAGCTATCCACTTGGCTTGATTAATAACTATACCTACCCGTTTGCAACAAGTATAGTTTTCGCAGATGCAGTTCCTATTGTTGCGATTTTTTTAAAGTTATTCGATTCGGTTCTGCCAGCTAATTTTCAGTATCATGGGGCGTTAGTTTTAATCAACTTTATGCTACAGGGGTTGTTTGCCTGTTTATTAGTGCGGCAATTTACCGACAAGTTTCCAGAGCAGATTATAGGTGTTTGTTTCTTCTTACTGATGCCTGTTTTTATCTTGCGTTCATGGGGACATGTGCCTATATCTTTTCACTGGATTATTTTGGGGTCAATTTATTTCTACGTTATTCAGCATTCGCGAAATAAGGTATTTCTTTGGAGTTTGCTGCTTATATTTAGCAGTGGAATAAATTTTTACATTTTTACGATGGCATTTAGCATCTACGCATTTTATTTGATCAAAATGTTTTTGGTTGATAAATCAAGGCGATATTTTTTTCTAGTCGGCTGGCCCTTAACTACCTTAGCAATGTCCTATATAGTAATGCATGCGATAGGATACTTCGTGATCGGTGTCGAGGGAGCTCAAAGTGGAAATTTTGGGTTCTATTCTATGAATTTGCTTTCTTATTTCTCACCCACGATGCGTGGTGAGATTGATTTTTTTCCAAGTGTATTTATCAATAGTTATAAACCAGCTATCTTAGGTCAATATGAGGGTTATAACTATCCAGGAGCTGGAATACTATTTTTGGTTGTCAGTGGTTTTGTCATTTGGGCTTTGATTACAAAACTCCATATATCAATGAAATATTTGCCATTATTAGGGCTAATGTTAATTTTAACGATATTTGCAATTTCAAATACAATTGTTTGGGGTGATCGTGTTTTGTTTCGCATCCCCATTCCAGATATCCTTTATGAAAAGCTCACTACTTTTAGATCATCAGGTCGGTTTTTTTGGATTGTTTCATACTTGCTATTATTATTTTCATATGTTGCAGTAGTAAAAAAATTATCAAGATTTTTCTCAATAACCCTTTTGAGCATAGCACTTACTATTCAGGTGATAGATTTATATCCGAATCTGACAAAGATAAATCATCAGTTTTGGAATCGTCTGGCTAATTACCAGTGGCAAACACCGCTGAAATCAGAAGATTGGGATAAACTGCTTTCTCAATACAAACATATAGCTTTTATGCCCGCCAAGCGCCATCACAATAACTATGTTCCGTTTGCACTTTATGCCGTTAATAATGGTAAAACATTTAACGTTGGCTATGTGGCTAGAGGACAGGATAGAAATCCAAATTCGAGAGCGGAAACTCAGGCTTTTTTTAATGGGGAATACAAACCCGATACACTTTACATCTTACCTGATTTACAAATAAGTGATGCCATAAAGTATGACGACAGTGTCACATCTGGATTGTTAGATAACTATTTGGTAGTTGCACCTGAATTTAAAGAACCCGGCTCCTTAACTGATCTTCAGAGAGAAAATTATTTGCGATTGGACGATATATTTACTTTAAGCCAAAACAAAATCATTATTATCTCAGTAAGAGATGAAGCTACAAGGAAGTTACCTAAGAGTTTTATAGATTTAGCGAGTCAGCGAGGGAGTCAAATTTCAACTCTAACTTATAGAGGATCATATGGGGCAATTTTTGATGGCGACAAACTCGTCAATGAACAATTGGCTGAGAATAAATCGACTAATTTTAGACACTTATTAGATTCCTACTCTATTGACGTTATTAGCGGCGGTAAAAATACAGGGAATCTTTCCAAAATCGTTATCAATGATGTGGATTATTCGAAGAATAAACGTGGGCTCAATATCGTTACTATAGATAAGGAAACGAGGGAAATTTTAAGTTACAGCTTTGATACTCATTTGGGGTATACACTAGTCTCTGCGGGTCAAAAATTTACACTTCATTGATATTTTAGTCCATGCAAATTGTCTATATATCCAACAGGGCTAAAAGTTTAGAGCTTTCTTTACCATATATTAGGGAGTTCATGCCTTTCATCAAGGAATTTTTAATTTTTTGCCCTCAAAATATGGTGAATGATTTTTCAGCTATCGAGGGTGCCCGTGTTATTGATGAAGAAAGTATTCTTGCAGATTATAAATCCATTATAGAAAGTAGCAATGATCATGCTGTCACTAACTTATTACTAAGAATTGGAGTAATTCAAAGTGAATACGTCAACCAGCATTTTATTATGTCCGATGATGATTACCGGCCACTGGTACATATCGATCCCGAGTATTACTTAAGCGAAGGCAAATATAACAGTTTCTATTTTTACGACACAAAAAAGTGGATGAGTTGGGCGCCAAAAAGAAAACTATTAAAAATGACAGATAGCTATAGTGATGCTCAATTTAACTGTTATCAACTGCTCAAAAAGCATAAGATGCCAACGCTTCAATATTCCAGTCATATGCCACAGATCATAAATAGAGATATATTTCGTGAAATGTCGGATTATTTTATGGCAGATATCCTGGAAATAAAAAAGCTTGAAGAATGGAATTTATACTTTAATTATGCTCAAAAATTCCATTCTGATAAGTTCCATTCTCCGCAGGTGTTTAGAACCATGTGCTGGCCCCAGGATCCTAGCCATTGGCCCTGGCACGTAGTGCCTGAAAGGTTTGATTTCGAAAATTATTATTCATCAAATTACACGGAACGTGGATATTTTAATCAACTGTCTACTAAGTATGATCCTAAGACACATTGGCAAGATACTCTGGAAAAGGTGAGGAGATATAGCGCCAGGGTTGAGGAATTCAGACAACAGCAAAAATTCATCGCCAAAATTTCCAGAAAAACCTTGCAATTAACTAAATGGTCTTTGGTTCAGGGTTCTGTCTATAAACTCGGAGTAAAAAGACTAAATAAAATCAAGCCGGGTAATGTTTATGTGGCAGGTTTATTGAGCTGGCCAACCGGGCTCTCAGAAGCGGCAAAGTTATTGTTTGAGACACTAGAGAAAACTTTTCCTGATAAGAAAATTAATCAATGTGATGTGGCGGGTTACTTCTATAATCAATCTTATCCATGGGGTGAAAAGGAACAACCTGATTCTGATGGCGGGACTTTGATTCTATGTTTAAACCCTCCTCAAGGGGTCCAGTATCTAAGTAAAATAAAATTTTCAAAATTCAGGAACAAAAAAGTAATAGGATACTGGTGGTGGGAGCTTGACTCGTTCCCAGAAGATTGGAAACGTTATATCAAATGGTTTGATGAAGTTTGGGTCTCGTCAGAATATATTTTTGATATTTTGAGTAAACACTTAACTATACCTATCAAACTCGTTAAGTTAGATTTATTACTTCAAAAACCCAAAGCCGATATCGAAGTAAGTGAGTTCAAAAATAACAACGTTGTGAAGGTACTCACGGTATTCAACTTAGGGTCAAGTCTGGCCAGAAAGAATCCTGAAGCATTAATAAAAGTTTTTCAAAGTGTAAGTAAAAATAGTAATCAGTCTTGTCATTTGACGTTAAAAGTGGGTTCTGTAAGCCATTATCCAGGCAGGCATGAAAAATTAATGGCCCTGGTTGAGGAATGCCCGGATACTTCGGTCATTTCTGATTCGCTTAGTGACACAGAGCTCGACACGTTGATTGCTTCACATGATATTTATGCGTCATTCCATCGAGCTGAGGGTCTGGGATTGTTGCCCGCCAAAGCCATGCTGATGGGTAAAGCAGTTATCGCAACTGGTTGGTCGGGCAATCTTGAATATATGACAGAGAATACGGCGGAACTGGTTAGCTATAAGTTAGTGCCTTGTGAGGATCCCTTTGGCCAATATCATGATTTGAATACAAAGTGGGCAGATATAGATTATGAAGATGCAATCGTTAAACTGAAACAGTTGATCGAGGACA
The DNA here is from genome assembly GCA_028284225.1 of Arenicellales bacterium. Taxonomy (GTDB): domain Bacteria; phylum Pseudomonadota; class Gammaproteobacteria; order Arenicellales; family JAHEKD01; genus JAHEKD01. Next base: position 150,316 of record JANQSD010000002.1, on the reverse strand, counting down.
CGAATTATCGACATTCGTTGGGTAATAAAGCCAGAGTTCATATTGAACAACTTTCTATAAGTATAAACAAGTCGAATAAAGATCTGCTGTAACAAAGCATTGAAAGACAATCTCATTTTAAACGTCGAAATAATCCAGTATGGCTTATCCAGCACCTAGGCAAGTGCCTGGCATGCATAAAAATCTTCTGGTTAAAAAAAATTAATATTTACTTTAGTAACTTATAATGCTTCATGTTGGTTTTAGGAGTAACTTAGCATGAGCGTAGATTACAAATGTTTGCTTTCTACAATAGCAAGGGAGGTTTGTATGATTGAACGAGAAAGGATCTATACACTCTGAGTAAACACAGTTATTTTATTTCGGCTTACCTTCCCACCAATAAATGTGAATTATTCACATTGATTTTAAAGTAGTCATAATTGTAATCTATAAACTGAACACGACATATGTTCAATTAATAACTATAAATCTTATGGAGGCTATACAATGTTTAACTTTAAATCAACACAATCAATCTTGGCGCGTAGTTTATTAGTCAGTGGATTAATATTCTATGCGGCAACTCCCTATGCTCAAAATGTTTCTTCAGATACAACTGATATTGCTGAACAATCTCAAGCACAATCTCAAGCTCAATGGATTGAATCAAACCGAGTTTCGATTGTTCAGAATATTTTGAATCGTCTTGCTCCTGAAGCTGAAGAAGCCGGCTATGAGGGTTGGCGTGAGGAACTTGAGGTTTTCTTAACAGATATTTCTGCTGAGCAATTACTCAAAGCGTATCATGCACAAGACTATGCTGGCGTAGTGACGGCGATTCGTGGAGGTGACCCAGTTCAACCACAGTCCTATGTTCAATCGTCAAATTTGAACTCTAATAAGTTGTTAGGTGACACCTTTGAGGACTTGGTGTTTACACCTTTAACACCGTGTCGGATTATTGATACCCGTATCGGTGGAGGTGGCAAGTTTGGCGTGAGTGAAACGCGTCAATACAGTGTGAACGGTAATACCTCAGGTCAAGGTGGGGCCGTCAATTGTGGTGTGCCGGGTGCTGGCGGTGAACCCCCAGCCGTGGTGCTTAATATCACTTCAACTAAAGCACTGGCCTCAGGCTTTTTAAAGGTATGGCAAACTGGAGCAGCTCAACCTAATGCGAGCATTTTGAATTATACTCCGGCGGCTGATATTGCCAATGCTTCGATTATTCCTTCGGGTTTAGTGGGTGCTAATGAGATTCAGATTTTTGCTCGCCAACCTACGGATGTGATTGTTGATGTGATCGGCTTTTTTAGAAAACCTGAGCGAACTGCGCCGGATGCCATTGTGACTGCTGAAAATACGGTGAATGTAGCGGCAAACAATTTTAGCGGTTTTTTATTCTCGCCTTCATGCCCCGCAGGTTACAGAGTTTCGGGAGGTGGTAGCAGGTGGAGTAATTCGGCTGCGGGTAGAAGTGTGATTGTTTCACAGCCTGATACAAATCTAGCTAACAACCGCTGGAGATGTTGGGGACATAATGGAACAGGGGCTGCAAATAATTTTCATTGTAGAGCGATTTGTTTAAGTATTCCTGGTCACTAAATAAGTAATTCCTTGATCAAGAAAAACGAACCCTTAGTGGTTCGTTTTTCTTTGGGTTTCATAGATTTTGATAAACAGCCAATGTTTTTTCTGCACATCGGGTCCAGCTGTATTTAGTTGCATTCTGTTTCGCTTGCGATGAAAGTTTGTTGTAAATAGTCCGATCTTTGAGCAGTGTTTCGATATGGGTTGCCAGTTCTTCGCTATCGCTAGATGTAAAGAAAAGTGCACAATCTTTGGCAAATTCACTAATTGCTGTATCTCTTGCTACTATGCTGGGTTTTTCGCAAGCCATAGCTTCCAGTACGGGTAGTCCAAATCCTTCATAAACAGACGGATAAAGAAATATACTGCAAGCATTTAGTAATGAGACTTTTTCAACATCATTTAAAAAGCCAATATAACGAATATTCTCTGTGTTACTTATAGAATTGATACGGTTGGTTAAATCATCACTTTTCCAGCCAGTATGTCCGGCTAACACAAGCGGAAACTCAAGTCTTAAATTAGCTGGTAACGCCAGATAAGCATCAATAAGTCGATCTAGGTTTTTTCTGGGTTCAAGAGTCGATAAGCAGAATAAATAATTGCCAGGTTTTAAGCTAAGCTTATTAAGAACAGACTTATCGATCGGTTGATTTAATTGCTTCATGTCAATACCGTTATGAATAGCTGAAACTTTATTTTCGGGTAAATTATAATGATCTAATAATTCATTTTTGACAAACTCTGATACGGTGATCACATGGGATGTTTGCTTGATTGTTTGAGGCAAATAGTGCTTTAAAAACTTGACCCGATGATGAGGATGGTATTCAGGATTGTGTAGAAATGATAAATCATGAATCGTAACGACTTTTTTTCCTTTAAACGGCTTTAATATGAAGCTCGGCTCATGATAAATATGCTCGTTAAGCGATTGAGTTCTAAACTTGTGACGCAGGTTTTGAAAAGAATGAAATATTTCCCGGGTGCCTGGAATACTCGCGAATTGTTGTAAAAAGCGATTTGAATATGCTGTAGAAAGATATGTAGAAGTGTTGAGTTCAGCAGATACCGGATACGTATCTAAATGGATTGATTCAAGTTCTCTTAGCTCCTTGCATAAGTTAAATGTATATTGCCCGATTCCGGTAAGTGGGAAGCGGATGGATTCTGTGTTTATGTATACATTTAACATACCGGGTTGTTTATCGCATATCAGCGAAACGTAACTGTGTCGGTGTTAGTTGTTGCTCATATAATTGGAAAACTGTTGAACTGTATCGTTTCAATTATACGTGTTACGAATTACGTTAATTATTTGATCAATTTGCTCATCAGTCAGATAAGGATGAATCGGAAGACTAATGATTTTATCTGCAGTATCTTCACAGACTGGGAAGTCTCCAGATTTATAGCCGAATTGTTTAATTGCAGTTTGCAAGTGCATAGGCACAGGGTAGTAGCGTGCTGTAGGAATATTGTTTTCTTTGAGAGTTTGCGCCAATGACTCAGGATCAGGCACGAGAATGGAATATTGTGCCCAGGCGCTTATGCGCTCAGGTTTGACATAGGGTAGCCCAACCTTGTCTTTTAAAGCTTCAGAATATTGGTCAGCGATTTGATTGCGTCTTTTAATTTCGCCCGGCAGTAATTTAAGTTTTTCAATCAAAATTGCAGCCTGGAGAGTATCCAATCTTCCAGTCAAGCCTAGGCGTTCATTAACATATTTATTGTCGCCACTTTGACCATGAATACGAATTGATTTGAGGATATCTGCAAGTTCATTATCGTTGGTAAAAATAGCTCCACCGTCCCCATATGCACCTAATGGTTTTGCCGGGAAAAAGCTAGTTGTTGTGATGTCGGTTAAACAACCAATAGGCTTATTTTTATAGCTGGCCCCGAAGCTTTGTGCAGCATCACTGATAACGCATAAATCATATAGCTTGCCAATTGTATTGATTTCATCATAATCAACGGGCAAACCGAAAATATCAACAGGCATGATTGCTTTAGGTTTTAGTTTGCCTTGATCATTAATTTTTTTAATGGAATCTGCTAATTTATCTGCATTGATGTTGTAGGTGCTAGGTTCAATATCGATAAATATCGGAGTAGCACCGGTTAAACATATCGCCTCTACCGTGGCAAAAAAAGTAAAAGGAGAAGTAAAGACTGCATCACCATGGCCGAGCCCTTTAGCCATCAATGTCATAAGCAACGCGTCGGCACCGCTGGAGCAAGAAATGGCATGTTTGACGTTGCAAAAGTCAGCTAAATGTTGTTCCAGTTCAAGGACTTCTGGTCCCATAATGAATTGACCGTGTTCAAGAACTCGATCAATCGATGCACGTATTTGGGGTTCAATCTGTTTAAATTGTGTCTTTAGATCAACAAAAGGAATCATAAGTATCTTTAGAGACTCTATAGTTTCTGTTATAGCAATTATTCTGAATCATGACGTCCATATTTGTCTTCAAGACGAACGATGTCGTCTTCGCCGAAATAACTGCCGGTTTGTATTTCAATCAATTCTAGTAATGTGTCTTCCTTATTTTCTAATCGATGCACGGCACCTAAAGGAATGTATGTAGATTCGTTTTCTCTTACTTCAAAGATGTCGTCATCACGTGTTACTGTAGCAATACCACGCACAACAATCCAATGTTCTGCTCTATAGGCGTGCTTTTGTAAAGACAACTGCCCACCTGGTTTTACACCTATACGCTTAACTTGAAACTGATCATCAATATCGATACCCTCGTAAAACCCCCAGGGTCTATAAACTCTTCGGTGTAAACTGGTTTCTTGCCGTTCATTTAATTTTAGTTGTTCTACCAGTTGCTTGACATTCTGTACTGATGATTTATCAGCTACAAGTACTGCATCAGCGGTTTCAACAATAATTAAGTTTTGTGTCCCTACTGTAGTCACTAATCTGTGCTCAGCATGAATTAAGCAATTACATGTTTTCTCGGTCAGCACATCTCCCTGAATGTAATTGTTACTTTGATCTTTATTTGATAATTGCCAGATCGATTGCCATGAGCCTATATCACTCCAACCTATATCAGCTGGTACGACTGCTGCTAATTCAGTTTCTTCCATTACAGCATAGTCGATTGAATCTTCAGGGCAGGATTCAAACTCAGACTTTCCCGGCCTTAAAAAGTGACGATCAGCTTCGATTTTGTTATAGGCTGACTTGATACTATTGAAGATTTCCGGGCTATGCTTATTAAGTTCTGATAAAAAGACGGAAGCCTTGAATAAAAACATTCCGCTGTTCCAGAAATAATCACCGGAAGCTAGGTAGCCTTGAGCGATGTTTTTATCGGGTTTTTCTACAAACTGTTCTACCTGGTAACAGCCCTTATTGATGAGTTTGCCGGATTTTATATAACCATATCCTGTTTCAGGGTATTGAGGCTTTATGCCGAATGTGACTAAAAAGCCTTCCTCGGCAATGTTGCTTGCCAAATCGACCTTTTCCATGAAACCTTCTTTATCAACAATTACATGATCTGCGGGCATAACCAGCAATAAATTATCCTGGCTTTCCATTTCACAATGCATCGCAGCAAGTGCAATAGCTGGTGCAGTATTTCTGCCAACGGGTTCCAGAATTATATTTGGGTTATTGACTCCAATCTGACTAAGTTGTTCTTCTACCAGAAATCGGTGTGTTTCCTGGCAAATAACAATGGTTGATTGATGATCAGAAATCCTATCAACAGTTTCTTGTAACATTGTTCTATCACCTAGTAGTGATAACAGTTGTTTCGGGTATAACGACCTTGACAGAGGCCAAAGACGTGACCCAACACCACCAGAGAGAATTACTGGAACTATCATATAGATTATTTGGTTAACTATTAAAGCGGGGATTTTATAGTTTTATTGGGATTTATGCGAACTTGTTTTGAGCTGTTTAATCAAGGCTTTAGTTTAAAATGACCCATATAGAGTCGAAGTTATGCACAAAAGTGAAAATTGTCATTTTTAGCTAACGGTTTAAAAGTTATCCACAGGTCCGGATCATGAAAATGACTGTATCTATTTGATATTTAAAGATTTAATGATTCGCTTAAAAAATAAGCAACTGAGTTACAGCTCGTAATTTAAACAATTATGAGCTATTTTAGGCCCGTCTATCCACAGACTTATCCACAGATTTTGTGGGTAAGTATGAAACCCGGTTATTGATCAATAAGTTAGCGTAATAATAGAGACTTGCGATTAAAAATGAGCTGTAACTAATTACAAATGGTACCCATACACACAACAGTTGACGATTCAATTGCAGAAATTGCGCTGCCGGTGCCGTTGCGCAAAGTATTTGATTATCGTATTCCGCCCGAATTCAGGTCGTTTGCTGTCCCGGGGACTCGTGTAACTGTACGATTTGGTCGCCAGAGAAAAACAGGTCTGGTGGTTAAACTTAAATCGTTCTCAGCAGTTAATCCTGAGAATCTCAAATCAATCGAGGCCTGTATAGACCACAAACCTGTTGTTAGAGAACGCCTATTTAAACTGTTGATGTGGCTTGCTGACTATTATCAAGCTCCCTTGGGTGAGGTTATTAAGTTAGCACTGCCTGAAGTCTATAACCCCAAAACGGTTGATCAGGTTTTACATTATGAATTCGATAATAAACTGGATTCAGCCGAGACGATCCACGGTTTAAAAAATGCACCCAAGCAAAAACAGCTGCTGGAATTTCTACTATCCAATTCCGGGCCGCTTGATGAGGAGCAACTCAAGTCGTTTGACTTAAGTTGGCGCCGAGCCATAAACCAATTGGTGCTAAAGGGGATAGTCAAGGTACAACAAACCCCATCGAGCTGGTCACAATTTCACCAAGATATCGAACCTTCGTTAGCGCTGTCTACAAACCAGCAGGCCATATATGAGGAAATGTTGGAACGAATCGACAGTTTTGACGTCAGCTTGCTTAAAGGCGTGACCGGCAGCGGTAAAACAGAAATTTATTTACAACTCGCGGCTGACGTTCTTAACCGGGACAAGCAGGTTTTGGTGCTGGTCCCTGAAATTGCCTTAACCCCCCAGTTGATCAGCCGTTTTGAGCGACGTTTAGGGTACAAAGCTGCGGTGTTGCATTCTTCATTGACGATTAAATCAAGAAGAAGGGCCTGGCAAGCTGCTGCAACGGGGCAGGCCAAAGTCATTATTGGAACCCGTTCCGCAGTGTTTAGTGCCACAGAGAATTTAGGCTTGATCATTCTTGACGAAGAGCATGATATGTCTTACAAGCAACAAGAGGGGGTTCGCTATCATGCTCGTGATGTGGCTGTCATGCGTGCTAAGTTTGAACAAATTCCGATACTTTTAGGGTCGGCAACCCCATCATTGGAAAGCCTTGCTAACGTCATGCGGGACCGTTATAAATTATTTGAGTTAAACGAACGTATTGGTAATGCTGAGCTGCCGCACATTCATCTGCTGGCAATGGACCAGTTACCACACAGACAGGGGCTAAGTACAACTCTAGTTAATGCAATTGAGAAAAACCTTGCCCAAAAGCAGCAAAGCCTGATTTTCATTAACCGGCGTGGTTATGCACCGGTGGTGCTGTGTAAATCCTGTGGTGAGACAGTGAGCTGTAAGCGTTGTCACGCTAAGTTAACCTATCATGAGGATCAATTATTACGTTGTCACCATTGCGGCTTTGAGCAGCAAGATAAAAACGAATGCGGGCATTGCGGCTCTGACTCGTTAATCCGGCTGGGGCAGGGCACACAACGTATCGAAGCCACACTTAAAAAGCTATTGCCCCAGGCAAGAATTGCGCGCCTGGACCGCGATAAGGTAAGAAAAAAAGAACAGTTAGAAGCAGTTCTAACGGATGTCTCCAATAAAAACATCGATATTCTTGTGGGCACTCAGATGCTGTCCAAAGGACACGACTTTTCGGCTGTGACGCTGGTTGGTGTTATTAATGCCGATCAGGGCTTATTTGGTCTGGACTTTCACAGCACTGAAACCATGGTGCAACAGTTAATTCAGGTTTCGGGGCGTGCCGGACGGGGAGAGAAACCCGGCAAAGTATTAATCCAGACAGATTTTCCCGCACATCCGCTTTATACATATGTGCGCCAGCACGCTTATATTGAGTTTGCAACTCAAGAGTTACAGCTACGTCAACAATCAGGATTTCCGCCTTATCGCTATTTAGCATTGTTGCGTGCTTCAGCCATGGATCAGCAATCGCCATTAAAATTCCTTAGCTGGATCAAATTTATTGCCGATGAGTTGCTTGATGACCATACAAAAATTGTTATACACGATCCGGTATTCTCGCCCATGGCCAAGCGTGGCGGGCGTTATCGGGCCCAGATGTTAATCACCAGCAGCTCGCGCATTGCGCGCGGTAAATTCTTGTCACAGTGGATTGAGCGATTTGAGAATGATAAACGGACTCGCCGAGTGCGCTGGTCTATCGATGTTGACCCTTTGGATTTGTACTAGCTTGTCGAGGCCCCGATCCAAATTCCACGAAACACAACTAATATAAAATTCCCTTCATGATCAAAAACAGGCGCATATCGAGCTGGCACTACTGGCTAATAAATTTACTATTAGTAGTGACAGCTGTGTTGCTGATAAATGGATTGGTCATGCCTTTGATTACCTTTAAGCAATTGGTTTTTTTTACCAAAACGTTTTCAGTTTTGTCCGGTGTTAAAGCGTTATATAGTGAACAGCAATATTTGCTTTTTGTCATTGTATTATTGTTCAGTATAGTTATACCGATCATCAAATGGGTTATTTTGCTGGTAAACTGGAATTTCCCTGTCAGTAATAAGCGGCTTCGCAGCAAAGTCCTAAAGCTCAGTACCTCGCTTGCCCGTTGGTCAATGCTTGATGTATTCGCAGTCGCTGTTTTTGTAGTGATGATGAAAATTGATTTAATTGCCGAGGTGCAAACTCATCGTGGACTAGTCATATTTACGCTGGCCGTATTGAGTCTGATGTTATTGACAACCTATATTAACTATATTCTTTCTAGAACGTTCCTCAACAGACCGTGAAGTAAAATCGTTTTTTTTATTTTTATCAAGGCGTTAAAATAGGTGCTGGTTATGCAGACAAGCAAAGTGAAGCAGGAATTATCTGAATTAATCCAGCAGGCATTGGTCAGGCTTGAAGCTTCCGGCGATGTGCCGGCAGGTACAACTGAACTGCCAATACAAATAGAACGCACCCGGCAAAAAACTCACGGTGACTTTGCCACCAATGTCTCATTAGCACTAGCTAAGAAAGCAGGTAAAAACCCACGGGAATTGGCCGCCGAAGTTATTGAAGTGTTGGCTGATCATCCGGGTGTTAACAAAGTTGAAATCGCAGGTCCGGGTTTTATCAATTTTTTTGTTGATGAAAGCCAGACACTGGCCTCAATTAAGGATGTGTTGTCACGGGGTGACCATTACGGCCAAGTCAATATCGGTAATGGTGATTTAATCACAGTTGAGTTCGTTTCCGCTAACCCTACCGGACCATTGCATGTCGGCCATGGTCGTGGTGCGGCGTTTGGTGACAGCTTGTCACGCCTGCTGGAAGTCGCCGGCTATCAGGTACATAGAGAGTATTATTTTAATGATGCTGGTCGACAAATGGATATTCTGGCATTGAGTGTCTGGTTAAGGTATTTGGATCAGCTCGGGGTTGAAGTTGAATTCCCGGGCAACGCTTATCAAGGTGAATATATTAAAGACATTGCGGCCAGCCTGGCGGTGAAATACGGTAATGACTTCAACATGATGATTGACGGTTTTTTTGTCAGCGGCGTTGAGCAGGACCAGGAAGCCCATCTTGATCAATTGATTGAAAATATGCGTCAGAGTTTGGGGCAAGAAGCTAAAGAACAAGTATTAAACTTAGTGCTGGCTACCCAGGTTGAGCAAATACAGGATGATTTGCATGAATTTGGCGTTGATTTTGATGAATGGTTTAGCGAAGGCTCACTGGAGCGTTCCGGAGCAATCGCCAGAGCGATTGCTATTTTGAAAGAAAATGGCCACATCTATGAGCAAGACGGTGCCTTATGGTTCAGGGCCAGTGACTTCGGCGATGACAAGGATCGAGTAGTTATACGTAAAAATGGCCGCCATACTTATTTTGCCGCTGATATTGCTTATATGGTGAATAAGATTGATCGTGGTTTTAAAAAACTCATTTATATCTGGGGTGCTGATCATCATGGCACGGTGGCGCGCGTACATGCTGCATTCCAGGCGTTCGGCTATGATTCCGATCAATTTGTCATTTTATTAGTTCAAATGGCTTCCCTGTACAGAGGTGGCGAACGGGTATCTATGTCGACGCGCCGGGCTGAATTCGTCACACTGGAAGAATTGCGCGAAGAAGTCGGTGTGGATGCAGCTCGATTTTTTTACAGCATGCGCAAGAATGAACAACAAATGGACTTTGATCTGGATTTGGCCAAATCACAATCGAATGATAATCCAGTCTATTATGTTCAATACGCACATGCACGGGTATGCAGTATCTTCCGTCAGGCTGAAGAACAACAGATTACGGTGAACGAGATCGAACAAGTTGATTTGAGTTTTCTGAATGAAGAAATCGAAAAGGATCTGGCGAGAAAATTGGAAGTTTTTCCTGAAATGATAACCCTAGCAGCCAGGGATTTTGCACCGCATCAAGTGACTTATTATTTGCGTGAATTGGCAGCTGCGTTTCATAGTTACTATAACCAGGTCAAAATCCTTAATGCCGATGACCAAACTCGTCAGGCTAGACTGGCATTGATTTCGGCCGTCCGCCAGGTGTTGCAAAACGGTTTGGCAATAATTGGCGTTTCAGCACCAAAATATATGTAGAGATCCCGGACTTATGATCTTTTGTAGTCGAATTGAGCCCGAAAAAATACCCGGACAGCTATTTATTTGTTATAAACAGCACTACGCCGCACTTATTCTGCCATGCTCGGCAAAGAATGGACCTTAGCAGCAATGACTGGTAAATAAAGAACCCCCAACTATGGCTCAAGCTAGAAGACGACAACCTAAAAAGACCAAGCAGCCTAGACAGCGCTCGACGTCGGGGTTGGGTATGTTATTTACCGGCATGATCATCGGCTGCGTCCTGACCACTTTATTTTTGGGCTGGAAAAAAGATCCTGAACACGGTTTTGGCAGCGGCATCAATCAAATGTTGGCTAAATCGCGGCAGGATAATCCAAACCCACCACCAACAAATCAGACAGAAGCGCAGAATCAGCAGCAAAAAACGCCTAGCTATGATTTTTATACGATTCTGCCGGAGATCGAACAGGTCATCCCGGATGAGTATGTTCCTCCGAAACCCAAGCCTGCTCAAAAACCTACAACGAGTAGCACTAATCAGCAATCTCAAACTAAAAATCAGGACCATTATTTACTACAAGCAGGTTCGTTTGCCAAGCAGGATGAAGCGAATCAATTAAAGGCAAAACTGGCATTATCAGGCTATGAATCCTATATTCAAAAAGTCACAGTGGACGGTAAAAAATATTATCGCGTCAGAATGGGGCCGTTTCGCAAACTTGATAAGCTCGATAAAGCAAGTAAGGATTTAGCCGGCAAGGGTATTAATGCGATGCGTATAAAAGTGTCGAAGGGTTAGCCTGTCCCGCGTTAGTCACAGGATTTTCCAAATATGACTCGTGCCTTACGAGGCAGAAAATAGGTAATCTGACCTTGATTCAAGTATTATTCATTGCCGGATGATAGATTAACACCAGTTAGAAGAAGGGTAAGGACATGAAAAAGTCTTTTATTTTTATTGTGGTTTCTTGCATTTTTTTAAGTGCTTGTTCGCGAGATGTCGAAGTATCCGTCGATTTTACTCAAGCACAACAAGTCAAATCCGGTGATCCGGTTAAGTTCAATGGACAAATCATTGGTGAAGTGGCGGATGTGGAGGATCGTGATCAAGGCACAATGATTGAGTTAGAACTGGATCCGGAAAAGATTGCAGGATTAAATACCACTGGGGCGGCCATGGTGGTCGATCAGCCCGAACGCTATGTTGAGCTTTATTCAAATAATATCGGCGAGCCTATTCAATCAGGTGCAAAGCTTGCAGGTTTGAACGATCCGGTTGAATTGGCAACCTGGACAGCAGGCAACGCTTTGGGTTCACTGCAAGGTATGGCTACAGCAGCAGCCAGTGCCTTTAATCAGTTCTTAAATGAAAACAATTGGGATGATGTCGCTAAACAACTTAATGATACCCTGTCGAATCTGGGCGAAGATTCAGCTGGAGCATTAAATCAGCTTGGTGGTGAATTGGAAGAGTTTATTAAGAATATGCAGGAGCAATCTTCAGAATCACTAAAGCAAGCCGATGAATTATCCCAACAATTGAATGAAGAATTACAAAAATTCCAGCAACAAGGTGCAGATGATATTGCCAGAGCACTTAAGAATATGCTGGATGCATTTAATTCGGCGCTGGATCCCAACGCTGTTCCAGGCTTAGAAGAAAAAGGCGAGCCTCTATAAGCTATAACGTTTAAGTTAGGGGACGATCTCAATTAACCAGCCGTTACTGTTATACTTGAAAAACCGTCAGACAAGGCATGAGGAGAGTGGTTTGGTTATTCCAAATGAGCGACGAACCTCGGTGCCGCTTCACGGTATAACGCCGTATGGCGTTTTTTCAAGCCTAACCCGCAGGGCCAAGGCCCATTTTCCCCTGAGCTGCGTTATCATTCACTTATGTAGACTAACTACACCGCGCTCATTCTGCCTTGCTCAGAGCAAAATGGGCCTTGGCAGTAATGACTGGTTAATTGAGATCGCCCCCTAGTATGCGCTTGCCGGATTTTCTAATCCTCGGCGGTATGCGCTGTGGTTCAACCACCTTAGCTAATATTCTCAATACCCAATCCTCTATTTTTATACCCGAATCCAAGGAATTGCATTTTTTTGACCAGCGTAGCCCAACGATAAAATCATTAAACGACTATGCTGAGCAATTTTCTGCTGCTACTGATATACAACTTGTTGCTGAAGCCACCCCTGATTATTTTTCGACACCGGGATGTATGCAATGGATTCATTCGACAATGTCTACAGCGAAATTGATCGTCATATTACGCGATCCGATTCAACGTGCGTGGTCACATTACCGCTTTAGTGTGGCCACGATGAGAGAAATAGAACCATTTGATAATGCCTTGAATCTGGAACCCGAGCGCCTGGCTCATCCTATACACGAGCACGATATTTATTTTAGTTATCTTCAGCGCAGCCGCTATATACAACATATCAATCACTATCTTAGTAAATTTGCAGCAGAGCAATTGCATGTTATTTTCCTGGAGGAACTGAATCAGAATCCAGAACCGGTTCTTAAGGCGTTGTTTGATTTTTTGCAATTAGATCTGCAGGACGGTTGGCAGTCCGCAATGCGGATCACAAATCAGGCTTCGCTAGTTAATATTCGTGACCAGAGCCAGTTGGATCAGCAACAAAAAACTAAACTTGCAATTAACCGTATGTCCGCCAGAGTATTAAACTCAAAATTATTAATGCTATTCCCACGGCGCTCACGAGATAAGCTTTATCGAAAAGTGGAGTCGGCTGTTGAAGCGTCGGATAAACTTGAGCAAGCAACTATCGATAGGCTTAATAATTATTTCTCGCCTTACAATCAACAGTTGGAACAATTTTTAGGGCGCAAGTTACCCTGGTAAACGTAAATGTCGACAAACCCAGAGCAAACAGAATTTACTGATTCTTCAGTAGATCTCGTTTTTAAGGCTTATCCGCAGCCGCTAAAAACCAGATTATTAGCTTTACGTGAATTAATTTTTAAAACAGCTGCCGGATTGCAGGCAGTCGGTGATATAGAGGAAACATTAAAATGGGGGCAACCCAGCTATTTGACTCAACACCCCAAAACGGGAACAACCATTCGTATTGATGCAGTGAGTCCCGATCGATATGCACTTTATGTTCATTGCCAAACCAATTTAATTGAAACTTTTAAGCAGATGTATGCGGATAAATTCGAATTTTCGGGCAACAGAGCTATCATCTTTGATCAAGATAAAAGCTTGCCTGAAAAACAACTCAGTCATTGCATTGCTTTGGCGTTGACGTACCATTTGAACAAATGAAAATCCAGCTTATTAGCCCTGATCGCTCTGATGTAAAGGCGATGATTCAACAAGCTGATGCACTAATGTTGGCACTTTATCCACCTGAAAGTAATCATCTTGATGATTTGTCGAAACTAACAAAAAAGAATGTCTGTTTTGTTGGGGCTTTTGTCGATGATTTATTAGCCGGTATAGGTGCTGTCAAAATTCTTGACGATGATGGTGACTATGGCGAGATAAAACGTGTTTACGTCGATGAACAGTATCGAGGGCAAAAAATTGCCCAAAGTTTGATGGCTTATCTGGAAGATCACTTGGTCAACAATAATGTTTTCATCGCAAGACTAGAAACAGGTGATAAGCAGATTGAAGCTATAGGTTTATATGAAAAACTTGGTTATGAGGTTCGTGGCCCCTACGGAAATTATAAAGAAGACCCCTTGAGTGTTTTTATGGAAAAGCGATTGGCTTAAGGTTATGTGACTTGTTTGAGGAATCTAAGCATACTTATATTACTCCTCCTAACCTCCCCTGATAGGGATCGGCAATGATTTAGGAGTAAAGCAGTTCGGACTAATTTTGATTTGTTTTACCGGGAAACAAAACGGGCATAGGATAATGACCTTGTTTAACAGTATTATTCAGCTTCCCGGTGAATAATGCAGAGTAAATCCGACTTGCCTCACTTCGAATAATTGCCCGTGGGGGAGTTAGAGGGATCGGCATTGATTCAGAGTTAAGCAGTTCGGATTAGCGGTGTAAAAATTCACTGGGAAACAGAACGTGCATTAAGCAAAGAGATATTCAAAACTCCCGTTTTAACCTCAAAGCTCCCCAAGCCTGGTTGTAGGATTAATCACTTCAAGAGGATGCTGAATTTCAATCAACGCAGGCCTGCCGGATTCTACTGCTCTTGTGAACGCAGGCGCAAACTCTTGAGTTTTACTGACAGATTCACTATGTAAACCGTAAGCTTTAGCCAAACAAGTAAAATCCGGATTAACAAGGTCTGTGCCTTTAACCCGGCCCGGATAGGTTTTTTCCTGATGCATACGGATGGTTCCCCAGCTGTTATTGTTAATAACAATAACAATGATATTCAGGTTAAACTGAACAGCAGTAGCCAGTTCCTGAATAGTCATTTGCAAACAACCATCGCCGGCGAAACAAACGACAGTTTTATTACGATCATGTGTTTTTGCTGCCAACGCTGCCGGTAGCCCATAGCCCATTGAGCCGGATGTAGGTGCCAGTTGGGTATGATAGTGTTTATATTGAAAAAACCGGTGCAGCCAGGCTGAATAATTACCGGCGCCATTAGTAAGGATGGCGTCGTCAGGTAAGTTATCACTCAGCCATTTGACGATTTCTGATAATTGCACATCGCAATCAGCCTTGACCGCTTCATTCCAGTTTAAATAATTTGATCGATATTGTTGTACTGCATTTGGTTTATCCTGGCGGGTTAATTGGAGTGTCTCAATCGCCCGGCAAAACGCCGTGGCTGAGCAATTGATAGCCAAGTCCACTGCATATGTGCGATTAATTTCTTCAGCTCCAGGATATACATGAATCAAACTTTGCTTAGGCAA
The DNA here is from genome assembly GCA_028284225.1 of Arenicellales bacterium. GTDB lineage: Bacteria > Pseudomonadota > Gammaproteobacteria > Arenicellales > JAHEKD01 > JAHEKD01. The sequence continues at coordinate 135,019 of JANQSD010000002.1, read as the reverse complement.
GGGCACATCAATCAGTGAATAACCTGCAGTTGTCATTTCACCCAGACGTGCACCGATCAACACAAGCGTATCGGCTTGCTTGATAATTTGCGCGAGTTCAGGGTTAATGCCAATACCGACGTCACCTATGTAATTAGGGTGACGATTATCAAACGTGTCCTGGCAGCGGAAGGTGGCCGCTACCGGTATACGATTATTTTCAGCAAAAATCTGCAGCGATTTGGTTGCCTCGGTGCTCCATCCTGCTCTACCTGTCAGAATCAAAGGGCGTTCAGCTTTTTGTAGTAGTTCAGTCAGTTCGGTTATCGCACTAGTCGGCACTCCGGTATGATTAGGTCTAAATTCGGGCAACGGCTGTTGTGACGTTGATGCAGATAAAACATTTTCCGGTAAAGCCAAGACCACTGGTCCGGGGCGGCCATTGACCGCAGTATGATAAGCCCGTGAGACGAACTCGCAAATTCTACCGGGGTTATCAATTTGAGCCGCCCATTTCACCATGGGTGAGAAAAAACGGCGATAGTCGATTTCCTGGAAGGCCTCACGCTCCATCATATCTGTTGCAACCTGGCCTATGAACAAAATCATGGGTGTAGAATCCTGGGCCGCTATATGCACACCTGCACTGGCGTTCGTTGCGCCAGGCCCGCGAGTCACAAAGCAAATTCCGGGTCGGCCGGTGAGTTTCCCATAAGCATCGGCCATCATAGCGGCACCACCTTCCTGGCGACAGGTGATTAATTCAATATCGTCGTGATCATATAGAGCGTCCAGCGCTGCTAAATAGCTTTCACCGGGTACGGCAAATAAGTGCCTGGCACCGAGTGCTTTCAAACAGTTAATCAGTACACTGCCGCCGTTTAAATTCATAGCGTGTATCTCGACTAAAAAATCAAATTAACCATAAATAGCATTACCACCAGGAACAGCACGGTCATGATTCCGCCTGCCTTAAGATAATCCACTACTTTGTAGCCACCGGGGCCCATCAGTAATGCGTTGACCTGATGAGTGGGAATAATAAATGAATTAGAAGTTGCTAACGCAACCGTGATAGCAAAAACGGCAGGATTAGCGCCGACTTTGATGGCTATACTAATGGCCAGGGGTACCAGCAAAACTGTGGCGCCAACATTGGACATGACCAACGTGAAGAAGGTTGAGAGAATCGCGATCACAGTTAATAAAACAAACTCCGGCACATCGCCCAGCATTGCTAAGGTTTGCTCCGCAATCCAGTTTGCAGTGCCGGAATTTTCTACTGCTATACCTAGCGGAATTAAACTGGCGAGTAAAAATACCGTTTTCCAACTTACAGCATCGTAAGCTTCATCGATGCTAATTACTCCAGATAAAACCATGCCGACAGCACCGGTTAACAACGCGACTGAGAGCCTCAGGTCGGTAAATATAACCAGAAACAGTGCCAGTGCAAAAAATACCAGGGCGTGAATTAGTTTTTTAGGTCGGGTATCTTCAGTACGTGGATAATCGTGCGTCAGAATAACAAAATCCCGATTACCTTCCAATGCTTGCAGTTCAGTCCACGGTTGATGAGCAATAATAGTATCACCGGAGTGAAACGGTTCATCTGAGATATCAGTCAGATTTTCACCGTCACGATAAACCACCAGCACTGTCAAACCATAGGTGGAACGTAAAGTGAGTTCCCGCGGTGTTTTGCCGATCAACTCAGAACCTGGAGGAATAACAATTTCTGACATGCCCGCGCGGGTCGGCATCAAGGCTTCAGCAAAGGTTTGCATAGCCGGCTTTAAATCCAGCTCGTTAGCTTCGACAAATCGGTTCAAGGCATAATCTGATGCCATTACAGCCAGCATATTACTGGGTTGGATTTCAGTTCGTCGAGAAAGGGCACCTGGTGCGATGTGCATTCGGGTACCGTCGTAGAGCGCTATAATTCTAATCGCAAACTCTTTTTCGGCTTGTTCGATAGAGAGCCCGACTAAAGGCGATTCAGGGGGTACAGCAATTTCGTTAAGACTGAAATTCACGCCGTAAATTTTACGAATATAGTCCAGTGTGCCGCGACTGGAAACCCGTTTAGCCGTAGTGGTAGGTAAAACAAAATTCCCGAGTAGTAGAAAATACAAGATAGCTACTGCCACGACGGCCAGGCCAATCGGTGTAACAGAAAACAAGGAGAACTGTTCAATCTGCTGTTCCGGTGGTAGTGATTTGTTACTGGTGGCAATCAAGTCATTCAATAAAATCAGCGGGCTGGAGCCTACCAGTGTCACTGTCCCACCGCAGATCGCACAAAAGCCCATTGGCATCAGCAATCGAGATAAAGGAATTTCAGTTCGGTTGGCAATACGGCTGGTAACGGGCAGAAACAGCGCCGCCGCACCGACGTTTTGCATAAAGCTTGAAATAATACCCACTGTAAACGAGATTAGTGGTGTAATGCGCTTTTCAGTTGACCCGCCGACTTTGGTAATAAAGTTAGCCACATTACCCATCATTCCGGTTTTATCCAGACTGGCACCTATGATCATAACGGCGACAATCGACATCACTGCGTTACTGGCGAAACCATCGAACAAGTGGTTAATATCCAGAAGTTCCTGGCTCAGATCAAAAAATTCAAACTGCCAGGAGATCAATCCTAATAAAACCATGATGGTGATTGCGGTGACATCCACCGGTAGCACTTCGAACAAGAACAAATAAATCGTTAATACCAGGATCACCAGCACCAGGCTGACTTCTTTTGTTGGTGCGATTTTATAAAGCCAATACGCCAGGGAGAGAAAGATGAAGCTGCCGATCAGGGGGAGAATTACCCGCTTAATAAATAACTTTAATCTAATCGGCATTAAATGCTACGAAGCCCTATATTCTTAAAAAAATGATCGATTCTTACCTCGACGTATTTTGCCATAGTATTGTTAGCTTCTGGAAGTTAATTGCATAAACTCTTTATGTCTTTTGTATTAGTTGCTCACCCAGATTTTTAGTTTCAAATTTTGTGCTAAAAATGGTTAAAGTGTTTCACACTGTAAAATACAGTGTTTTTTTTGATTTTTAGCTTGAAACATAGGGTCAGCTTGCATATCATTCACGCACTTTTAAACAAGACCAGGAGATATATCCTCGTGAAAACAAGTGCTGTTAAAAAAGCCATGACTAAATCGCAAATTATTGCTGAGATCGCTGAGTCAAGTGACAACCTTAGCAAAAAAGAAGTTGCCGCTGTATTAGAAGACCTTGCGCTTTTAATTGAGCGTCATGTAAAAAAAGGTGCCGTCGGTAGTTTTACTCTGCCCGGGCTTTTAAAAGTACGTCGAGTTAAAACACCTGCTCGCAAGGCCCGCAAAAATGTTCCTAATCCATTCAAACCGGGTGAGACAATGGATATTCCTGCTAAACCGGCCAGCAGTAAATTAAAAATCGTTCCTTTAAAAGCGCTTAAAGACAAAGCTAAGTAATGATTACTTTTGGATAGCCCCGATTGGGGCTATCCATTTCTAACCTCAAACCACAGTCATGTGGTTATCCCACCTAAGTCCATCGATAAACTGAATCATTTCAGTTTTGATCGTTGATGTTTTAGTATCGATGAATATTATTTCCCCATTCGCTGTAGATACGACATAGTAATTTTTATCTCTTGATAGCGCCACAGCACTGGGCTGGTTGACGTGGTAATACTCTTTAAGTGTTTGATTTTTAGTATCAAAAATAAGAATTCGGTTGCCACGGGGTGAAGAGACTAGTGCTGTATCGTGATTAGGTTCGAAACAAAAGTCCGCCGTATATTGATTTAAGGTTAACGTGATTTCCTTAGGTAAAGGAATCAAATCAGGTTGTCTGTCTTTATTTTTATGTATGGCGATTAAAGAGGTTTGGTTGGCATCGCTCTGATACTCAGCTTGATCTTGGGTTGCTATACCCACATCCCCTAAGTGATTAACATCGATATGACGTATGCTTAGTTTAGGGTCGGCTAAATAGTATTGGTCAATCAACCCACCATCAGCTAAGTCAATATACGCTAATGAAGGCTTCATTTCGTTTAGGTTTAACTTGCGCCTGCCTGTATCCGGATGTGTCAGAATGCCGCCATTAGCAACCACAATAGTTTCATGATCCGGCATTAATTGAAGGTCATGCGGACCAATACCGAAAGATGGTATCTCATCAATCATTACTAAATTTTGACTATCTCGAATTGAAACAACACCATACCCATTCTCATAGTCATTTTCAGTGGTCAATAGATATTGGCCATCTGGGCTATAGCTGCAATGACCATAAAAGTGACGATTAGGTTTACTTGAGATTCTTGTGATGACTTTGCCAACATCAATATCGACTAAGGTTAACGATCTACCGGGGCGGCGTGCTACGATAATTGCCTGATTTAGAATATGTGGATGGCAGGCAAATGCGTGACCACGCTCAGTTAGCGGGATTAATTTATATTCAAGGGTTTCCAGCCTCAACAAGGCAATGTAGTTTTGATCCGTCTGATCAGCACAGGCTGCCAACATCAACCCAAGTGAATCGGACTTAGCCTGACACGCTAACAGGCTTGAACTAAGAAACGGAATCGAAATGGCTGTTTTTAGTAATGAACGGCGACTGATACTCACTAATCACCGTCCTGATCATTAAATCCAATTTGTATGTTCAATGCCTTAGCTGCTTGTTTGAGTAAATGCGTTAATTCCACATAATTATCATACGCGGCCCTGACTAATTGTGGAGACTCATCGACAGCGATGAATAAATCAGATTCTATGTTTCGCAGCGATTTTTTTAATTCCGCAGTTACTTTACTTAATTTATCACTGACGGGGGATTGGTTATTATTTTCCAGTAAATCTACAAGTCCAGTTTTAATATCCAATAGTTGCCCAAACGTATAAACACCCGCTATCATGTTGTCGATAGATGTGCCGCTGCGCCATGCTTCGGATTTATAGGGTGAAGATTGCTCAGCATTAATCCCTGCCGGGCGTCCAAGTTGATTCTTGATCACGGCTTCAAAGTAACTAATCATCGATCTGAAAAGTTGCCCAAGAGCTTCAGCTTGAGTAATTTTTCCGTCTTTACCATTAAATTGTGCGGCAAAAAAACTGTTCCAATCCGATAAAATCTTCTCATTATCACTAACCAACTGCTGACCAAGGAGCATTAGATATGCACAGCGTTGAGTGTGTTCAGCAAATAACTTGATCATTTCCTCGCTGGTTGTTCGATTATCGAATAGCAGATATTCGATGGCTGCCAAACCACGAGCCGACACAGGTAAATGTACATCCGAACTCAGATCAGTTTTCAAATTAGCTTTAATTTGGTTCTTGCGAATCGGCAGATAATGAATTTTCAGATCGGTGTTATCTCCGATCATTGGGCCAAATTTAAACAATCTGGCACTGCTCCAACGTTGCATAGCATTTGCCCAATCTGATTGGACTTGAAGAATAGTTGTGGAGTTGGGGTCATCACAAAACGTTTCGCTACTTGCATTTAAGGTCTTAGCCGCGGCAAACGAATCTTCCAGACTCGGAATAATTAACTGGTCAGTGACACTGGTAATAAATTCACCAACAGGGTTTTGGGCACGCGCAATTTCCGTATTGATTACGGCAATAAGTGTCAAAGCAAAAATTTTAGCTTTCATAGTGATTGTAAAAACTCAATGAGATTCTGACGTTCTTGTAATGACATCTTTAAAACATTTGATTTTGATACTTCAGCCTCGCCTCCATGCCAGAGTATGGCTTCCATTAAATTTCTGGCGCGGCCATCGTGCAAAAAAAATGTGTGATCATTAACAGTCTCCACCAGACCGATTCCCCATAATGGTGGTGTACGCCATTCCTGGCCGGTAGCTTCAAATGATTGACGATTATCTGCCAGTCCTTCACCCATATCATGCAGCAATAAGTCTGTATAAGGATGAATAAGCTGATTGCCCAGTTCGGGAAATTCTGCTGAGGCTCCGGTTTGAATATCGGTTTTATGGCAGCCGCTGCAACCTGCCTGATTGAACAGTTCTGCACCACGAATGACTTCGTGTTTGTCTGCGTTGCGTTGAGCCGGTACGGCGAGGTGATGAGAGTAGAACACAACTGTATCCAAAATATTATCAGGAACTTCCGGCTCGCCGCCGTGAGGTCGATTTAAACAGTTTTGTTGTTTCGGGGTGCAGGGTTGTTCGGGAAACAGAGAAGTTGTCAGTCCCATATCCCCATTAAATGCGGCAGCGACTTGCTGTTTTACGGTTGGTTGTTCTGCTTTCCAGCCAAAGCGTCCAATAACTTTTTCAGAGTTGTCGATTTCTGCAACCAGGTTGATTTTGCCGGAGATGCCATCATTGTCTTCATCTTGTGGGTCGGCGAAACCTAATAGTGTTTGCTCATCAATAGCTTCTAATAAACCTAATCCGATCATGGCTGGTGCAACCCGCAGGGAAGTGGCCAGTTCCTGTTCTGGTTCGCCATAAGCCCAGTTGTCAATTCTCAGAATAGGTTTTCGAAGCTGATATGCTGTTCCATCGGCGAACTCACCTTCAAAATATTCATATTCAAGTCTGGGATCGGCTTCGGCCAATACACCTTCGATAGATCGATTTTGGAGTTGATCTCCATAAACAGGGTCGGGCCGCTGTGTATCAGCGACACTCAGTCGTACTAACAGTGCTCGGAAATCTTCATCATCAGCAATGGGTGGTCGTCCGCGTCCGTCTTTGACATGACAGGATTGACAGGCGTTAGTAATAAAAATCGGACCTAAACCATCTCTGGCGGTGGTTGAAGCCGGCGCACTGACCCAGGGTTTGGTGAAAAACGCATTACCGATAAAAAATTGATCACGTTTGCTGATCGGTAAATTTGCCGACGGCAAGGAAAAAGCATTGCGGTTAGTTTGAGTAACGGTAGTTTGCCCGGCGAGTAAGCTGCGATTTTTATGATCGACTGCAGCCGCCGCAATAAAAACAAAACTTGTCAGACCCAATACTACAAACAGCCCGACATAAGGCCGGGCTGCAGTATTGTATTTGGTTAAAATGAATTTAGCTATTGAATGAATCACTGGTTTCAGGTTCTAGATTGTCGATGCTAAGCACAGCAGCGGCATTTTCAATGTCGCTGGTTTGTGATTTTAACGCATCAATGGCTGCTCGTACTTGGTCATTTTGCTCAGGGTAATCCGGCAGAATTTGATGATCAAAGTATGTGCCGGCCTGAGCTGAGCTATCAATTTGACCGACCTTTTCCATTGAGTTATCCAGTGCTGCTTTGAGTTTATTGTCTAAATCCGCGTCCTTTTCAGCGACCAATTGTGAAAGAGAAGCGCCTGTATGTGTAGTGCCTTTTGAGTCAGTATACTCACCCAAGTAGACATTGCGAATACCACGAGCATTTTCAACAATATCCACATGCGTATTATCACTAAAACAGGAGTGCTCGTCTTCTTGTGAATTGGCAAGCAGCGCAACATTAATACGTTCCCCGGCCAGTTCACCCAGGCTCAAGCTGCCCATTCCAAATAGCATGCGACGAATGGCTTCGTTGTTATCAAGGGCAACAAATTCAGCGCGATAATTCTCACCTTCTGGTGCCCAGTCGGTCACAATATCTTCCAGATCGGCAACTAATAAGTCAGTGGCGGCTTTTAAGTATTGACCACGGCGCTCACAACTACCATTAGTGCATGCATCACCACTAAGGTAATCAGTGTGACTGCGTAAACCTTGGTCTTTGCTGTCGGCATTTAAATCCTGACCCCAAAGTAAAAATTCAACCGCGTGATACCCTGTTGCCACATTGGCTTCAGAGCCGCCTTTTTCGTGCAGATCGCGCAATAGATCAACGTTGATTTCATCAGTACCGGCAATAATATTGGCAGCTCCAAATTCGTTGCCTTCTTCATACTCATAGGCTTCGGCATTGACATAATCAATCAGGCCTTCATCAAGGGGCCAGGCGTTGACTTGTCCTTCCCAGTCATCAACATTCGCATTACCAAAGCGATACACTTCAGTTTGACCATAGGGTACACGCGATGCCTTCCAGGCATCCTTGGCAGCTTGATGAGTTGTTTCGCTCGGATCGGCAATAAAAGCATCGATAGCTTGTTGCAAGGATTTTGCAGTATCGAGTGAATCGCTGTACATGACATGCGCAAGCTCGGCATAATGCTCTTTAACTTGCTGCTGGAGATCCTCATTTGCATGAGAAACCACGGAAAATTGCAGTCCAGTGACGGCAATAAATAGAGGTAAATATCTTTTCAACATTCTTATGCTCCAAAATTAAAGTCTAGATTGATGGTTGGTTAATGAATGATCGATGCAATAGTATAGAAATATTTCAAATAGGAATCAATCTCATTCTCATTTATATTGACATTATTAGTTCCAAGCAGTTAAAGTATCCTCCCCAAAGTTAACAGGATTATCAAGACCATGAAAAAGCTGATTTTGTCTATAGCAGCCTTAATGACTGGATTGACATCAATCACGATTTTTGCTGAAGGCGAAGTTAATGTTTACTCCTATCGGCAAGAATTTTTAATGCAGCCTTTATATGATGCCTTTACAGAAGAAACCGGTATTAAAGTAAATACAGTTTATTTAAAAAAAGGCATGATCGAGCGTCTGCAGCAAGAGGGCGATAACAGCCCTGGCGATGTCATTTTGACCGTTGATATTGGTCGACTCACCGATGCAGTCAACGCTGGTGTGACCCAATCTGTACAAAGTGATGTGTTAAATCAGAACATCCCTGAGAACTATCGTGACCCTGACGGACAATGGTTCGGTCTGACTGGTCGGGCGCGTCTGGTTGTTGCCTCCAAAGACCGGGTTGACCCGAGTGAAATTACGTCATATGAAGATTTAGCTGATCCTAAATTTGCTGGTAAGATTTGTACCCGTTCAGGTAAACATGCTTATATGGTTGCATTAACTGCATCAGTAATTGCTCATGCCGGAGAAGACGCGGCAGAACAGTGGTTGACCGGTGTGAAAAGTAATCTGGCGCGCAAACCACAAGGCAATGATCGCGCACAGGTCAAAGCAATCAAAGAAGGGGAGTGTGACATTGCAGTTATTAATTCCTATTACATGGGTAAAATGCTTAACGACGAAAAGGGTGAACAACAAGCCTGGGCCGATGCAGTGAATGTGATTTTTCCCAATCAGCAAGATCGTGGAACCCACATGAATATCAGCGGTGTCGCAATGACTAAGTCTGCGCCTAACAAGGAAAATGCGCTGAAGCTAATGGAATTTTTGTCCAGCGACGAAGCCCAAAAAATTTATGCCGAAGTTAACTACGAATATCCGGTTAACCCGAATGTTGCACGCTCTGAACTTGTTAGTTCTTGGGGCGATTTTAAAGAGGATAATCTAGCCTTGGCGGAAATTGCCAGCCACCGTGCAGACGCCTCTAAATTAGCTGACAAAGTCGGTTACGACGAATAAGCACAGGTTAATAATAAAAAGTTCCTTTTTAATCTCATAGTTCATCTTGCCCGCTGTAACTCAGCGGGTTTTTTTTTAAATCTTTTGTTGCAAATGCTAATAAGAATCATTATTATTAACGAAATCTAAACGATCTCATCTGTTTGAGATTAAAGATCAATTGATCACTGCTCATTGTAAGTGATTCAGAAATTTACCATCGTTTTTTTTAAGAGAGGACATTATGTTCAAAAAGACTATCTTGTCGTGCGCGGTAGCTGCCACCCTAGTGCCCGTATCACTGCCAGTGGTGGCCGATGATCCAACATTGTATGGTCGTGTACGGCTTGGAATATTGGTCAGTGATGTAGACAACGGAGATACGACCAGTGATTTGGCAAACGTATCATCACGTTTTGGTATCAAAGGCTCTGAAGACCTAGGCAATGGTCTTGAAGCTGTATATCGATATGAATTTGCGGTGGATGCAGATCAGGGTAATCTCAGTTCTGCAGGATCAAGAGAAAGACAACGCAAATCTTATGTTGCATTACAAGGTGGATTTGGCCGCTTAACTTTAGGCACGGAAGACTCAGCGGTAGATGTCGCATCGGGTTATATCGATCCAACAGAAGATATCGGCGACAACATTAACCCTTTCAGCGGCCGTGTTGACAATCTGGTTCAATATAGTTTCGCAACCGATAGTGTGGAAGCAATCTTCGGTGCCCAAGTCGATGGTGATGATCGTGCCAGTGATGGTGTTGATGCCTATTATGCTTCGTTCCAATATTTTACAGGTGGATTAACAGCCGGTGTATTTTACGAACATAATGGTGATCGTGATGCAGTTGTAGAGGAAGGCGAGGTTGTTGAAGAAGCTGAAGATGAAATTGATCGAATAGGTGCAGGTCTGGCGTATGAATTCGGCCAATTCAGAATTGGTGCGCTTTATGCTCAGGAAGATGATGGGTCAGAAGAAGATTACACCGGTTATGGTGTCAGCCTGGAGTATGCGCCCAGTGATAATACCAGTGTGGGCATCGTTTATCAGGTTGCAGAGGATGACGACGATCCAAGTGTAGATGCTGATTATACTGTTCTGACTGGAAAATATTCACTCAGTGCACGTACATCACTTTTTGCTGAATACCTGCACACAAACTTCACATCTGATGAAGAAAATGACAGCGATGACTTGCTAATCGGACTCAGACACGACTTCTAAATCGAGTATTTACTTCTCGGCTTGAAACGGGTAGCTGTCGAGGCTACCCGTTTTTTTGTTAAGTTGAGCTAAGTAAATGGATGGGTATTTCTATTATTGCAAAGCAAAAGTAAACCAGGAAATGCGTTAATGAAACGATTAGTTTATGCAGTGTTGTTAATGTTTACGGTTAATCTAGCTGCCTATGATGAAACCCACAAACAGACAACGGCAGAGCAGCAATATACTTTTTCCTGGCCTTATTCTGATGGTGGAGGCATAAAGCCACGTGGTGGAACGACCAAGGGTAGTGAAATTAAACTGGACAAAACACCCGGCAGTGCATGGCAGTCAATTCAAGAGCCCCAAATCAGCAAGCGTGAGCGAGATCGACGGGCGATTCTAGCCATGGCTGGCCCTTATCGAGTCAGTTTTGATTTCATCGAAACAGTTGGTTTTACGGCTGACTATGTTCCTGACAGGCCCTACCAAAGTTGGGGTACGGAATATATTTATGTCTTGGCGGATGAAGAAAGATTTATCAGCTTACAGCATATCATGGTGATGTTTTTTGATATGGGCGAAGGCGTAATTTCTGAACCGGTAGTGATTAAGCACTGGCGTCAGGATTGGCGCTATGAAAATACTTCAATCACTGTTTATGCGGGCCATCAAGGCTGGCAGCGTAAAACGTTTACTCCCGAACAAGTGCAAGGCAGTTGGTCACAAGCTGTATATCAAGTTGATGATTCCCCGCGTTACCAGGCTATCGGCAGCTGGCGGCATGAAGGGGGTTACTCAAGTTGGCAAAGTGAGCAGACCTGGCGGCCATTGCCCAGGCGTGAATACAGTGTCCGCAATGACTATCATGTTCTGGTTGGCACTAACCGCCATACCATTACACCGACGGGGTGGGTCCAAGAAGAGGATAATTTAAAAACAGTGCTCACTGATGCTGGCCTGCCGGATCCAATAATACCTTATTTAGCGCGAGAAGCTGGCCTGGCAAGATATGAACGAATAGTCGATCATGACTTTTCCGCCGGTGATTTGTTTTGGCAGCAAACCTCCGACTTTTGGCTTGATGTTCGCCAGGCATGGCAACAAATCCAACAAACGAAATCGGGTTTTCGGTTAAAGCGTAAAGTCGATGATCGTGAACTTTATAAATATATGTTCGAGTATGCCGATAAACTTTCGGAAGCGGACTATGATCCAGCGCAAGGCCGCGAGTTCATTCAACAAACACTGAAACGCTTTATCGAGTATTAAGCATAAATATTTTTATGTTGCATTTTTAATTAATGAAACAATCAATTACACAACAAGTGGCCAATATAACTGGCATAAGTGATAATCTAAGTTTAGAGGTGCTGCGCGATAAAATTCGTTTTGGCACTGAGCCGGACAACCCGGCGTTGATTAGATTATGGTTTTCGTTGGATTCGCCTAATCCGTATCAAAGCTCCATATCTCAACTCCGGCAACACCACGAAGAACAGTTTAAATTGCTCTTGGAAACTGTGGCAGATGAGCTGATTCCTGCACATTGGCGCTGTTTGTGCTTGGATAATATCTATAAACCCTTGTGTTCGTTGCAGAAGATTTCCAACGATGAGGAATCTGAGCTGCGTCTTAAGCGCCTGTTCAATGAATTGTCCATTACGACACGATATGTTGAACACAGCCTTTACTATTAATAGTTTTTAACAGGAATAACCATGTCTCAAACTCGCATTGAAAAAGACAGCATGGGTGAACTCGAGGTTCCAGCAGATGCTTTGTATGCCGCACAAACTCAGCGCGCAGTCAATAATTTTCCGATTAGTGGTCAGCGCATGCCAGTGGCATTTATTAATGCTTTATTGCTGGCGAAATATGCAGCAGCAACGGCAAACAGTGAGCTTGAATTGATTCCGACTGCAATGGGGAAATGTATATGTCAGGCAGTTGATTCCTTGCTTGAGGGGAATTTTATGCAGCACTTCCCAGTCGATGTGTTTCAAACCGGTTCGGGAACCAGTTCGAATATGAATGCCAATGAAGTATTGGCAACGCTAGCCACGCGTTTGTATGGCGAACCTGTTGGTGCCAATGACCACATAAATTATGGTCAAAGTAGTAACGATATCATTCCCTCCGCCATCCATATTAGTGCGGCTATAGAACTTGAAGAGAGGCTGTTGCCGGCATTGAACAAACTCTCTGAGACCATTCACACCAAGGCTCAAAGTATCGATCATCATGTTAAGACGGGTCGCACCCATTTAATGGACGCTATGCCGGTGCGAATGAGCCAAACATTGAATGCCTGGGCTGATCAAATTGGGCAGAATATTCAGCATTTAGAGCAGTTGCAACCGAGTCTGCAAAGCCTGGCGCAAGGTGGTACAGCGGTTGGAACTGGAATCAATGCCCATCCGGCCTTTGCCACCGAGTTCAATATTGCCCTGAGTCAAAAAACCAATATTCATTTTATCCCAGCCAAGAATTTCTTTACCCATATTGGATCGATGGATATTGCGGTAGCACTTTCCGGTCAACTGAAAACGACTGCTGTTTCGTTAATGAAAGTCGCCAATGATTTGCGCTGGATGAATTCAGGACCGCTGGCAGGGCTCGGTGAGATCGAGTTACAAGCCTTGCAGCCGGGCTCGTCTATTATGCCGGGTAAAGTGAATCCTGTGATTCCTGAAGCCACTGCCATGGTTGCTGCGCAAGTGATCGGTAATGACACGGCTATCACCGTGGCCGGTCAGTCCGGAAATTTTGAATTAAATGTGATGTTGCCATTGGTCGCCAGGAATTTGTTGGAAAGCCTTGAGTTGTTGAGCAACGTCAGTCATTTGCTGGCAGAAAAAGCCATCGCGACCTTTACAGTTAGAGAAGAGACATTAAACAAAGCCTTATCGAGAAATCCGATTTTGGTGACAGCATTGAATCCGATTATTGGTTATTTGAAAGCGGCTGAGATTGCTAAAATTGCTTACCAAGAAGGCCGTCCGATCATTGATGTGGCCAATGAGCAAACTGACCTCAGCACTGCCGAGCTTGAGCGTTTGCTTGATCCAGCTAAACTCACCCAGGGTGGGGTGCAAAGTTGATAGTTTAGAAAAATGTCTGGTTTTGATTTATTTACTTTACGGTTTTCACGGCTTTTTCACATCGAGAATTTTACGATAGCTTTGCTAAAAAAACCTTTAACTACATCTATATAACTTTGGAGATCATTGTATGACTAAACTTCGAAATTTCTTATTCATGGGCCTGTTTGGCGCGGCCTCAGTCGTCAATGCGGACGAATGTGCCCTTGAAATTGAAGGTAATGATCAATTGCAATTTAGCTTGAGCGAGTTAAGTGTTTCCAAGTCACAATGTGAAAATGTGACGTTAACATTGAAGCATGTTGGTCAATTACCTGCTCAGTCAATGGGGCATAATTGGGTGCTCACCGAAACAGCAAATAAAGATGATGTGGCTACGGCAGGCATTGATGCGGGATTAGAGAATAATTATGTGCCACAGAATGACGACCGTGTATTGGCGGCAACTACTGTTATCGGTGGTGGAGAAGAAACGTCAGTGACATTTTCAACTGCAGCATTAACAACGGATGGCGACTATAGTTATATTTGTTCTTTTCCAGGACATTCGGCAATTATGGCCGGTAAATTAATTGTCACGGAATAATGCTGTGGCCAGGTATGGGTAGCAATCGCCAGTTTTATTAGAACCTATCTCGAAAAGCTTGCGCTCGTTGATACATCGTTAAAAGATCGCTCAAAATGCTCACTTACGTTAAGTAAGCTGTGTTTTTTCGCTCAGATTTGCCCTTGTCTGAACGTCGCTCGACTAATTTGAGCTAGGTTCTAATATAAAGAATTTTTGCTCTTGATGCTTAATATCTCGTATTTGCTCGAAGACACCTTATATAATCCCGGCGATCTTTGTAACTGCGGTCAGCTTTCATTACTCGGACCTTTTCTCCGAAGGCACCAACATCGGTGGCTACCGGATCGATTTTAACCTTGCCTGGTTTATCCAAGAGTTGTTGTGTTGTTTCGTAGATAAAGGCAACGTCTTCGTGACTGCTGAAAGCTGTTGGGTAGGGTAGTCCAGTGTCAGGGTCAATCAGTTGATCAGCCCAGTCATCAACATGCAGATGCGGTACTTTATCGTCAGCCGGCCTGGACCAGAAGGCTAATCCTGTTTGTGAATTGGGCACATTCCTAAGGTCTGGGTTACCTTCGCCCATCATAAAGCCGTTTCGATAACGTCCGTCGTCATCTACTTTCCAGGTCCCATCTTGTAGAAGTGTTCGTGTTATCGTGTCGAAAGCAAAATTCAAGTAAGGGTTACCGCTGCTGTCAACTGGTTTTCTCTGGTTATCCTTATAGGTTCGTAGCAGGCGGCCTTTGGGATCATAAAAAGAAACGTCTAAGGATAATAGATCGCCTTCACGAATTATGCCGTTTTCAGGAATAGCGTTACCGTTAAAACTAAACCTGCCGTTCACCATAAAACCGGCAATTTGACCGCTCCAGAAAAAATTGTATGCTTCAACCGAGCAAGAACGATGGTGGGCATGTGCTGTGATGACATAGCCACCTATCAACGATAAAAAAGCAAAAGAGCTGATTACTGCTTTCGCGGACTTAATAAATTTCATTTTCTACTCCTTTTAAAAACTATTAGTCAAACAACTGACAAAGTGTTAAGGCAACTTCATCAAACAAAATACTTTTCTAGAGTTTTATGTTCTTTTGACAAAGTCTGCGTTAATAGAATTTCTTCTTTGGTGTATGCCAGAGCTCTAAGTCTGATCAGAATTTTGGTGATGTTATCGCTACAAAGCTGCCGCCAGTTGCTGGGAATTAAGGTGTCGCACATGGTTTCTAACAAAACATTGTATTCAGTTAAATAAACATCGTGGGCTGAATCTACAGAATACTTGCGTATAACTTGTTGGCCGGAGTCTAAATATTCATTAATTGCTTGAGTATCATTGGGAATATGAAAATACCTGACGCGTCTGGCATTTTCGTACCATTTTGAGATAACTGCACATTCGAGTTGAGTGGTCATAAAAATTACCTGGCTAACTTTATTTGCACTAATTGGTACAAATAAATTGACAACGATTTAATTATGTAAATAATAATCATTCTCATTTAGATTTGCAACCAAAGGATTTTTTATGCGTCTCTTTTTCTCAGTTTTTATCGTTCAATTCTTACTTGCTTTTTCAGTATCCGCCTCACAAAAAGGTAGTCTGGTAGTCAGTGATTTGACTTTAGATACTTTGTTTGTTACTCAAGATTTAAACAATGACGGTGATGCTGCCGATGAAGGTGAAACCAAGATTTATTTTGATGAAAGCAATTCATCCAGTCTGGTGACTCCTACGCGAAGTGTGTTTTCAGTACACCGCGGAATTGACGGTTATGTTTATGTGGCCGATGGAGGTTCTGACACAGTTTATCGACTTGATGATAAAAATAATGACGGCGATGCTAATGATGAAGGCGAGGCTAATATATGGTTTTCTGAGGAAAATGTCGCAGGTTTGACATTACCGACTCCCAATGGGTTACACCAAGCCGACGATGGAAGTATTTATATCGTTAACCCTGGTGTTCGATCAAGGCCACAAGATGCTGTTTACCGAACCATCGATTTAAATGGTGATGGCGATGCTAACGATGAAGGCGAAGCCGGCGTTTGGTTGGATTTATCAGTGACCTTAAGCGACGTGCTTGGATATGATGAAAATGTTTCTTCAGCATTCGAAATAACCATGATTGATGATGTGGCTTACATCGTTGATACTATCGGTTCACAGCCCGACGCAGTACTTAGAGCAGAGGATGTAAATGAAGACGGTGTCATCAGTGCTGATGAATTAACAGTCTTTATTGATAACGAAAATCCATATGGTGTACCGGTGTGTATTGGTATTGTCACTGATGGTACCAGCTTATTTATTCAGGAGTGTTCTACTAGGGCAGAGTTGCAGACGATTTATCGTCTAGATGATCTTAATGGCAACGGTGTGATCGACTCACAGGATGAGGCGACTAAAGTTTGGGATGAAAGTGTAATTCCGGAAGAATATCCACTAGGGTTAACGTGGGGATTGGGTATTACATATACGGGTGAGCTTTACTTAACTTCCGCGTTTGCCAGTGAAAACGATAATGTATGGCGTCTAGTAGATCTTAATCAAAATGATAGTTTTATGGATCCGGGCGAGACGATTCGCTGGACGGGCGAAACGATTAATGGTCAGTTTCCCGATTTTGCTAGAACGGTTGAGTTTTTACCAAAATACTTTTCTTTGGATCGTTACTATGCTGTCTCAGATGTATTTGATTACAGTGCACGGCTAAGTGACATCACCGCAATCATAGGGCTATTATCAACTAATCCTGTTGATTGGAATTTGATTGCCGCGGTATTTAACGATGGTCAGACAGAGTCATCAATCCCTGCGTTAGCGGAGTTAATTGCTGCTTTTAATCCCCATCATCAAAAAGGCGTTAATTTGGCGGATTACATCAATGCAGCAATAGCCGGAAATGCTTATTTTTCTCAATTAGATGACTCGGCCAGAGCTGATGCAGTAGTGAATGGACTGTTGGCATTACAGCATAAATTGTTTGCCAAGAAACTTAAAAAAGCAAAGATCGCAGCTCTTTATCATAATGATTTCAATTGTGAAACAGGAGCGGCTCATCAATGGGATACTGCTGCTGTGATTTACTATGGCAGCCATTTGCAAAACGGTCTCTATCAGCAAGCAGGCGAAATTAAGCCAAACCAACAGCACAGGGGAGGCCGTTTGTTGAAAAAAGGTTTGTCTAAATTAGCACCATCTTACAAAGATCCAATAGATCAATGTAACGAAAGTGGAAAGAAACAGCGTTTTCCTAAACGACAGTACTACAATTTGATCAAACTCGAAAAGAAAATTGCCAAAAAAGTAGCTTATGATTCACTTAAACAGATGCGTCGAGCCTTGATTGACAATGATGTTGAATTGGCTCGAATTGCACAATTAAATGCCTATGCCAATATCAGGGCTGTAATGCCTTATAGTTATGCACGAGGTTTTTACTATGAACGTTTACTTAAACGCTGGCTGCTTGATCGACAGCCAAGCTTTAATGCTTACTACATCGTTAATTTTATTGTGAACCGGTTATAAACGGTCGAAGCTGCCGTAAAGTGGAGGAAAGTGATACAGGTTTATCCTGTATCACTCTTTTACTATGGCAGCTCGGAGTTGTGAGATGAGAAAAAATCATTTACTCTGGTTTATTATCATTTTGGTTATAATATTTGATAATGCAAATGCATTAAATGATACGAGCAACCAAGTCAGAATCTCATATCAATCATTGGAATTAAATTGTTGTAAATTTGTAGAGCGGTCAAACTAATGGCAAAGGTCAATGGAATAGCAAGAACAATTTGGCTGCTCGTCGGTATGTCCTCGCTAGGCTGTGGTATTGTTGGTACGGTGCTACCTCTAGTCCCAACCACTCCATTTATCCTGGTTTCTGTTTATGCCTTTGCGCGGTCATCACCGAGGTTGCATGATTGGCTTATCAATCATCCAAAATTTGGTCCACTGATCCTAAATTGGCAGCGCTATGGCGCCATTGATCGGCGCACAAAGGTTATCGCGTTAACCGTAATGGTATTGACACCAATGATTACATGGTTAGTGGGTGCATCAGTGTGGGTAGTGGTGACCCAGATCGTAGTACTTTCCTGCTCTGCGGTTTTTATTATTACGCGCCCAGAGGGTCATTCAACCCCAAAAACTGAATATAACTGAGTTACTCAACATCAGCTGCTGTGCGCTCACCAAACTTGTCGTTTAAATAGAGAATCGCATTAGCATCATCACCGGCGCGTTCAATCAAGGCCAGGCATTCGCTGACATTTTTTTCTTCTTCAACCTGCTCATCGACAAACCACTGTAAGTGGCTGATGGTGGCGTGATCATTTTCTTTTGATGCCAACTCATACATTTTATCGATTGATTTGGTATTGTCTTGTTCTTGTTTTAAGGCGACTTGGAATACGTGTAAAGGTGAATCAAAATGCATCCTGGGTGCCTTAATGGTGTCCAGGATGACTTGACCGTCTCTATCAAGTAAATATTGGAATAATCGCATTGAGTGAGCAATTTCTTCCTCGTACTGGGCACGGCACCAGCTGGCAAATCCAGTAAGATTTTCGCTTTCGAAATACGCACTCATGCCCAGGTATATATAGGCCGCCGACTGCTCTTGATTAATTTGCTGATTAATTGCGTTTTGAATATTGGTTTTCATGCCCGATTAAATAGTTCAACTAAAACAGTGAGATTCTATCAATTATTCATGGTTGGTCAATGTTGAATAAAAAATACCCCGCCTGAGAAGGAAGGGCGGGGTATTCATTCCAGCTTAATGTGCCAATCTCTTTGTTTGTTGCTAAAGAGGTTAAACTGGAGCAAATCTTACATTGATCAAAACTCCCAGCTTAAACTAAGTGCATAATTACGCCCTGGTTGAGTAAATCGATCCAGTCCGGGGTTGTTTCGTGATAATCCTCGAACATCTTCCCAGCGCCAGTACTTTTTGTCGCTAAGGTTGAATACCCCGGCATTTAATTTTAAGTTTTCTGTAATGTTGTAATAAAAACTGAGATCAGCAGTGGCAAATCCTGGAGAGGCAAACAACGACTCATCATCGGCTTCATCAATTCTGTCTTTACGCTCAACAGCAGTAATAAACAATTCACTACCCCATTTTTCTGCCGGATTGTCATAGCTTAAGCTGGTGACAAATTTGAATGGCGCAATTGAATTAAGTGGTTTTTCTGGTTGATTTTCTTCGTTGCCATCACCTCTGGCATAGGCTGCACTGGCTTGTAATTTAAAACCGTCCAGTGCATCACTGAACTGATTTAATAATAATTCACCTTTGAACTCTATTCCTTTTATTTCGGCTTCTTCTCGGTTCTGGAATTGAAAAGTTAATAAGCCGGCACGTGGATCGAAGAAACTTGTTTGCTCAATGAAATCATCAAATTTAGTATAAAAAACAGTTGTCTCAAAGCTGGCAAAATGATTTTGCATGCGTACACCAAAATCTATACCCCGGCTAGTTTCGGGGGTCAGGCTTGGGTTGGCGATTACCTGATAACCTTGTTGTGCATTTTGAAATTCACCAAAAATCTGATCAGCCTGTGGGGCCTTAAAACCTTCAGCATATTGAGCGAAAAGTGACCAGTTAGAATTAAGATTCCAAACACCGCCAAGCTTCAAAGACAGGCTATCCTCGTCAAATGGATCTGGGTCTCGATCTATTGGGTTAGAGTTAAGGTATAAATCATCGACAGTAGGTGTGAATTCATAATAGTCGTAACGAATACCGGGTATCAATCTGAATTCTCCTAATTCGATATTATCCTGCAAATACAGAGCATATTCTTGAATTTCAGATTTTGGGAAGTCCCTTAATAGCTCTTCGTTATTCAGTGTTGGTACTAAACTTCTGTCACTTACCTGTCTTAAACTCTTGCTATCGATGTTTTTTACATCTAACCCATAAGTAAGGTGGTGAACGGTGCTGTCCTTATAGATATACTTGTCAAATTGTTGATCGAGGAAATACCCGTTTTCTTCATACTCACTATTTCTGAAGCGCTGCTGAGGTAAGAAGGGACTGCCGGCGACACTGACTAAACGGTCAAATTCTGTGACTTGATTGGATTCTGAATCCTGCCATGCAAGCTTGGTTAAGCTTTTGTCGAATAATGTATTGGAATTATTGCTTTCCAATTCCAGACTGAAGCGCTGACGTTGTTTCTCATCATCGGCGGTATTGCTTAGAGTGTTAGTCAGAATAGGGGGTGCATTGGGAATATTAACTGCAGATGTGCCGGTATTACTGAGTATGTCGAATTGCTCATCAGTATTAAAGTGCTCGAAGGTTACACCAAGGCGATTGTCTGGATTAAGCTGGTAATAAAACTTGGTCAGGACATTGTCAGAGCCAAAATCACTGGGATTAGCGCTGGGCCTCGAAGCGCCTGTGATATCAGCGCTGGAATGTGTCTCCCGTTCATGACCACTTCTATGCGTATAAATCAACAGGCTTTCTAAATCACCCGTTCGATTTGCCAAGGATAACGTTCCTGCGAATGATTCATCACTGCTGCGATAGGCGGTTTTAATTTCCGCATGACTTTCATCATCGTTCGTTTCAAAAAAGTCATTTGGATCCTTAGTTCTAAATCCCACAATACCGCCAAGTGCATCACTGCCATAAAGTGCCGAAGCAGGACCACGTATAACCTCGGCTGCTTTCATGCTCTCGATTTCAAAGTAATCACGGCGCGAACTCAAAAATGGACCGAAATCAAAGTCATTTGCTTGATCGATTCCATCAACCATGATTTTGACCCGATCACCACCGATACCACGTATCGTAAAGCCACTTAAGCCGAAGCGACTGCCAGCGCTCCCTCCAACTTCAACACCGGGCGTATAGCGAGTTAAAGTTTGTATATCATCGGCAAGCTGTGCATCTGCGTCCTCGGTGCTTACCACATCCGATTTCACTGGTAACTCATTAGCAGGAGATTCATTACGTGAGCCCGTGATCAAAATTTCATTTAGAAATATTTCGTCTTGCATCTGTTCCTGAGCAATAGCGATAGGAGATAGCAAGACCACCAAAATACCCGCAAATGATTTATGGACAGAACTTGGTAAAAGGGTAGAAATTGGCATGGTTTTGTAAGTCCTAAACGTAATCTTCATATAAAAATAATAATGCGAACGATTCTCATTTGCAATTATTATTTTTATTATGTAAGATCGACTAAAACCCTGATGGTCTTTACTTAATGAGTTGTGAGTTTTGCTTTATGAATACCTTGCCAAATAGCCTGCCGCAAAGATTGAATTGCTTAAAACGAAGACAACCTAAACTACGAATTGTAGATGCTGCTTACCAATTAGGAGTGTCCGAGGGAGAGTTACTAGCAAGCCAATGTCCTGATGCTGCTACGCGTTTACGTCCAGAATGGCAGCAGATTTTTTCACGCCTTAAAGAACTCGGTCCGGTTATGGCCTTATCCAGAAACCGATCTTCTGTACATGAAAGAGTAGGTGTTTACGACAATATTCGCATAACTCAAAGTATGGGTTTGGTGATGAATCATGAAATAGATTTGCGGATGTTTTTGAATCGTTGGGTACATGTGTTTGCGGCAGATGTACAAAATCCTAAAGGATTACTAAAGAGTTTGCAGTTTTTCGATGATCATGGAAGAGCGATTCACAAGATTTATTTGAAACAGCAAAGTAATGTTGATGCTTACAATCAGCTTATTGAGGATTTAAAAGCTGACGATCAATCGCCAACCATGCAGGTTGAGACTAATGGTAAAGAGCAAGAGTCAAAATTACCTGATAAGCATAAATATAGTCATCGTGGTCAGGCCACGCAGTTAAAATCAGAATGGCGTTCTCTAAAAGATCCGCATCAGTTTTTTCCGATGTTAAAGCGCTTAGGTTTGACACGACAACAAGCACTGCACTTAGTCGGTCTTAATCTAGCTAAACCGTTGCCGGTTGATGCATTGGAAACGTGTTTACGAGTTGCCTCAGGCAAGCAAATACCACTAATGATTTTTGTTGCCAATCCGGGTATTGTGCAAATTCATACCGGAGCTATTCACAAAGTTCGGCAAACGGGGGATTGGATTAATGTTATGGATTCGGATTTTAATTTACATGTAAAGCAGACTGATATCGACGAAATATGGGCGGTCAGAAAACCAGCGGACGGTGGTGAAGTGAATTCATTGGAAGTTTTCGATAAGCAGGGTAATTTGATTGTTCAGATATTTGGTGAACGCAAACCCGGTCAAATGGAGAGAAGGTCATGGTTAAATCTCATTCAATCCTTATAGCAGTATTATTTTTAGTTAAGTTAATAATTTCTCCGACTGCATTAGCCAATAAAACTCAAAAGATCATTTCTATTGGAGCCAGTGTTACCGAGATGATTTCAGGCTTGGGCTTAGAGGATAATCTAATCGCGGTGGATTCAACCAGTGTCCAAGCCTCACCCAAATATTCGTCTCTTCCCAATGTTGGTTACCAACGTAATTTAAGCGCCGAAGGTTTGTTATCTCTGGCACCTGACATGATTATCGGAACTACCGATATGGGGCCGGATTCAGTAGTGAATCAATTAAAAAACAGTGATGTTGAACTGGTTATAATTGAACCGGCATATTCAGTTGAGCAATTAAAGCGGAATATAAAACAACTCAGTAGATTACTGTCGAAAAATCCAGATACTGATATGTTGATTGAACAAATTAATCAACAAAAACAGACCTTTGAAGAACTTAAGAAATCTATAAAAAAGCAACGTGCATTATTTTTGTTATCTTAATGGGAAAGGTTCGCCAAGAATTTCCGGAAGCGGAACTAATGCAAATGCCTTGATCAATTCATTGGGTTTCACTAATGCTGCAGCATTTGAGGGTTATCGGGTGTTATCCAGTGAGTCAATCATAGCGATTAATCCTGAAGTTATCCTAGTATTGGATACACGGGCGGAACCGATTGACGAGCAAATATTGATCGAAATGTTGCCAGGTATTGAGTCGACAGACGCCATTGTCAATCACAAACTCAGTACTGTTACAGGCGCTAGTCTTAGTGGCGGTTATGGTCCGGGTATCATTGCTGAGATGATCGAAATACTAAATAACCTGGGCTTGAATGATGAGAACAGTACACATAACCAGCTAAGTGCAACGACAGACTTGCAACCAAACAATAATTAAAATCTACCTCAAAATGCTTATTTACGATGTGTGAATTTTGCTTTTTCGCTCTTTTTTGGCACGTTTGAACTTTACTTAGTTGTGTTGAGATAGATTTAATGGTGTTCGGTATTCTTTATGCAACGAGTTGAAAAGCTTAAGTATCTTAAGCTGTCATTATTATTTTTATTTCCTGTCGTTACAGTAATCGTGGTAACCACAGGACCTGTCGACATCTCAATAACCAACTTTCTTACTAGAGCTTTGAATTCTGAACATGATCAACATAGCTATATCTTATTTCAATTGCGCATACCTAGAGTGTTAGCCGCGATCATGGTCGGTATCAGCATGGCATTGTGTGGAGCAGTACTACAAAGTTTATTTCGTAATCCTTTGGCCGACCCGGGACTGCTGGGTGTGACCAGCGGTGCGGCGCTAGGCGCAGCACTGGCAATTGTGTTGTTACCATCATTGCGTTTTGCAATTGAGGGGCAGTTTATTATTGCCGGATCAGCTTTTCTAATGGGCTTGGTAGCTGTATTACTGGTCTACATTATGGGCAAAACACAATTCGGTGTTTCAACTGTCTACATGTTGTTAGGTGGCATAGCCATTAATGCCATAGCCATTACTCTGGTGAATATGTTGCAGTATTTTGCCAACGATGTTGCTTTGCGTGATATCAATACCTGGCTGATGGGAGGCTTACATTCCTTTTCCTATTTGCAGCTTTCAATCTGCCTAATGGCTACTGTGCCATTTTTATTACTCTTATTTCATTATGCCAGAGCACTGGATGCAGTTTTGTTGGGTGAATCTGAAGCCAGACATCTCGGTATCAATGTTGAGTTAATGAAAAAATCGCTTTTATTGAGCTCTACGCTAAGTGTTTGTATGTTGACAGCGTTCTCAGGTGTGATCGGATTTATTGGTTTGATTGCGCCACATATCGTCAGGTTAATCGTCGGGCCATCTCACCGTCAGTTGCTACCTTTAACAGCCTTAATCGGTGCAATTATCATGTTGTCATCTGATTCACTAGCCAAAACCTTAATTAAACCGGCAGAAATTCCAGTGGGCTTAATCACTGCAATGATAGGTGCACCATTTTTTATATTCTTACTTATCCACTATCGCAACCAACATCATCGTTAATATATGTCATATGCGTTTAAAACAAAAAATTTAAGCTTTCGATATGTAAATCGAAATACCGGGCAGGTTGAATTATTGAGTAATATCAATATTGAAATACCATCTTCACAATTCTTCGCTGTTGTTGGTTCCAACGGAGCGGGTAAAACCACTTTTTTTAAACTTTTAGCTGCAGAATTGAAACCTTTTACCGGACAGGTTTTTTACTTCGGGCAACGAATTGACCAAATCGATAGCCAAAAACGGGCACAACAGTTAGCTGTATTACCCCAACAATACACCCTGGAATTTGACTTTTGGGTTGATGAAGTAATTAGTTTGGGAAGATTGCCGCATTCAACTTCGGCAGATATAAATCGTCGGATTGTCGATCATCTAATGGATCTACTGGATATTTCTCATTTAAAGCACAGAAAATATCCAGCACTTTCCGGTGGTGAAAAGCAGCGTGTGCAATTGGCGCGGGTTTTGGCTCAAGTCTATGAGGAAGATGATTTTCGAGGAAAATGTCTACTACTTGATGAACCCACATCTGCATTGGATTTGCTGCATCAACACACTTTATTGAGCTTATTAAATATGTTGAAACGTAAAGGTTTGACAATCATTTCGATCATTCATGATTTACAGCTCGTTAATGAATATGCGGATCAAATATTAATGTTAAACAAGGGTGAAAATATCTACACTGGTCCGGTTGAAAGTGGACTTAATGAAATCAGAATCAAGCAAGTTTACAATGTGGATATGGAAGTGTTTCACCATCCTAGTTCAAATCGCAGGGTTTTAATTTATCAGAGACACTAGCGGCCTCGTTGATGTTTTTTATGACTACTGGCATTTAAGCCATTGCTGGTGAAAACAATATTTGCCTAACTTGGGATAGCCAGCTTGAAGGTATCATCTTATTTATTATTGCGGTGGGTTAGTCGTCTATTGGATAAAATAACCACAACAAAGTTTGAACAATCGATAAGTAAATCGGCCCTTTGGCCTCACTGGCGATTCTGGTAATCGAAGCGTTCATGATTATTTCCTGCTACAGATTGAAGTGGCAGGAATTATTTAGATGCAAATCTTAAGAAAAAATTAACAACCGGAAAAAAATATTACTGTAGCCGTTGCTGTGAAATTGGGTTTTTAAAAAAATTTATTATTTTTCTATGGTCTAGTATTGAGCGTAATCATGTAAATAAGAATCATTCATGATACTCTACGTCTCCCGATAATATAGATTCAAGCTGTGCAGACTGTAGAGCAACCCATTGCCATGAAAAATACCGAATCCATGCTAACGACATGGAATGTCATGCTGGTGCTGCTTACGTTAATGGTAGTGATTCCGGTTGTTTCTATTCTGGGCCTGTCATTATTTCCCAAAGAGAATATTTGGCCGCATCTGTTGAGCACTGTATTACCGCGTTATGTGATGAATTCTTTGCTGTTGATGCTGGGTGTCAGTATCGGCGTTTTACTGATTGGTGTGGCCACGGCCTGGTTTGTTACGCTGTATGATTTTCCGGCAAAAAAGCTGTTTGAGTGGCTATTAATCGTTCCGATTGCCATGCCGGCCTATGTGATTGCTTACGCCTATACCGATTTACTGGAGTTTTCAGGGCCAGTGCAGGGGTTCTTGCGTGACATGTTTGGTTGGGTCAGTGCCAAGGATTACTGGTTTGTGGACATTCGCACTTTGCCGGGTGCCGTATTTGTCATGAGTTTGGTGCTGTACCCATATGTTTATATTACTGCACGGGCCGGTTTTCTGGAGTTATCACCGAGTATGCTGGAATCCAGCCGTGTATTAGGGCGCAGCCAAACATATACGTTTTTTAAAGTTGCATTGCCGTTGGCCAGGCCATCTATTGTGCTCGGATTGACATTAGCCTTAATGGAAACACTTAATGATTTTGGTACGGTCGATTATTTCGCCGTGCAAACGTTTACCACTGGCATTTTCGATGTTTGGCTTAACATGAATAATCTGGGTGGCGCGGCACAAATTTCAACTATTGCCTTAACTTTTGTAATGTTATTGGTCTGGCTTGAACGCATAAGTCGTCGTCAGCAGCGTTATTTTCAACAAGGTCACCATCGTTTTGAACACCTGCCAATTACTCGGTTGAGTGGAACGAAAAAGTGGTTGGTTGTGTTGTTATGTTTAATGCCGGTGGTGTTTGGGTTCTTGGTACCATCCAGCTTACTGCTTTATTACTCAGTACTTTATTTTGCTGAAAGTTGGACGGCTGAATTTCGTGCTTTGTTCTTCAATAGCATTAGCCTTTCATTGATCGCAGCATTTGTAGCCACATTATTTGCCATAATCCTGACTTATAGTCGCTGGATGTCATTGGGCTGGTTTAATCGCTTTGCAGTGCGCCTGACTAGCATGGGTTATGCATTGCCGGGTGTTATTTTGGCATTGGGCGTACTCATTCCTTTAGCAAGCTTGGATCGATGGCTGGATAGTTTGAGTGAAAAGTATTTTGGCTATGACTTGGGATTGTTATTTAGCGGTACAGTATTTGCGATTTTACTTGCCTATGTGATTCGTTTTCTGGCGGTAGCGTTTGGCTCCGTTGAATCGAGTATGACTAAAGTGACACCGACTATGGATATGGCCGCTCGAACCCTAGGTTACACAGCCAGCGAAACACTGATCAAGTTCCACCTGCCATTACTCAGGGGCGGCATTGTGGCGGCTTTATTATTGGTTTTTGTAGATTGCATGAAAGAATTGCCGGCTACTTTGGTTTTAAGACCATTCAATTTTGATACCTTGGCGACATACGTTTATCAGTATGCCTCGGATGAGCAGTTAGAACGTTGTGCTTTGGGAGCACTGGTTATTGTGTTGTCGGGACTCATACCTATTATTATTTTGAATCGTTCATTAACGCAGAGTCGCCATTTGGCTGCTAAATAAATAGTTTTTATATCCATCATAGGCAGGCTATGGCCAAACATCGATTTGGTAACATACCGGTAGATTAATAAGAGATTCATCATGTCATCATCAAAGCGTGTAACAGTTGCCGGACTCAGTGTTGATGCCGGGCTTTATCAGTTTATTAACGAACAGGTTATCCCTGGCACCCAGGTTGAGGAGGATCATTTTTGGCAGTCGTTCGCCCAAATCATTACTGATCTGGCAGGCAAAAATCAGCAATTGCTTAACAAACGTGATGAACTACAGTCACAGATCAGCCAGTGGTATAAAGATAACGGTGTTCAAGATCCGGAAGCTGAAAAATCCTTTCTTAAGCAAATTGGTTACATCGCTGAAAATGGTGAACCATTTAAAGTTGATGTCAAAAACGTAGATGACGAAATAGCACAAATAGCCGGGCCACAATTGGTTGTGCCGGTTGATAATGCCAGGTATGCGTTAAGTGCTTGTAATGCACGCTGGGGCAGCCTTTATACAGCTTTGTATGGCAGTGATGTCATCATGGAGGAACAAGGTTGCAAGCGCACTAAAAAATATAATCCGGTACGTGGCAATAAAGTTATTAAATATGTACGCGATTTTCTTGATCGTACTATTCCACTGGCGGTCGGTAGTCACAGCTATGCAGTCAAATATCAAATCAAATCAGGTGACCTGCAAGTTGTAATGGGTGATGGCAGCACCACGGGTTTAGGTCACCGCGAACGATTCGCAGGTTATACAGGTGATCCGGATAATCCAAGAACGGTGCTGTTTCGCAAAAACAACCTATATCTCGAAATTTGCATAGGCGAAGGTTTGTTTATTGGGAAAGGTGATGTAGCCAATATCTATGATGTCAATCTTGAATCTGCTATTTCGGTGATTATGGACTGTGAAGATTCGGTTTCAGCTGTTGATGCAGAAGATAAGCTTCGCTGTTACAACAATTGGCTGGGGTTGATGAAAGGCGATTTAAAACATGCTTTAACCAAGGACGGTAAAACGGTTGAGCGAGTCATGCAATCGGACTATGAGTTCATTAGTCCGGAAGGTAAACCGTTTACAGTGTCAGGACGCAGTTTGATGTTGGTGCGAAATGTCGGTATGCATATGTATACCGATGCAGTACTGGATACGCAAGGTAATGAAATTCCGGAAGGTTTTCTTGATGCCATGATCACTATTCTTTGTGCCAAGCATGACTTGTTGGGCAACGGTAAATTCAAAAATAGCCGCACCGGTAGTGTTTATATTGTTAAACCGAAACTACATGGCCCTGATGAGGTAGAAGCAACGGCAGAATTGTTCTCACGTGTAGAGCAGGCGCTTGATCTTGAACAAAACACGGTAAAAATAGGTGTCATGGATGAGGAGCGGCGTACAACAGTAAATCTGGCGGAATGTATTCGCAGAGTAAAAGAGCGTATTATTTTTATTAACACCGGCTTTCTGGATCGTACTGGTGACGAGATACATACCTGTATGGAAGCCGGGGTTGTTTTACCTAAGGGCCGGATGAAATCAGCCCAGTGGCTATTAGCCTACGAGGACTGGAATGTCGACGTTGGCTTATCTGCCGGTTTGGTTGGACATGCACAAATTGGCAAAGGGATGTGGGCAGCTCCGGATAACATGGCGGAAATGATGGAAGTAAAAATCGTCCATCCGCGTGCAGGTGCAAACACGGCCTGGGTGCCTTCACCGACAGCCGCTACCTTGCACGTCATGCATTATCACCGTGTTAACGTTCGCTATCGTCAACAACAACTGGAAAAACATTTAACTGCACACTTAAGTGATATTCTGACCATTCCGATTATTGATAAAACCAAATTGAGTCAACGCGAAATTCGTAACGAACTTGAGAATAATGCACAAAGTATTCTAGGTTATGTCGTGCGCTGGATTGATCGAGGAATTGGCTGTTCAAAAGTGCCGGATATAAATGATGTGGAACTCATGGAGGATAGAGCCACGCTACGCATATCCAGTCAACAATTGGCCAACTGGCTCTATCACGGGGTGATCACCGAGCAACAAATACGTGATGTTTTTGCTGATATGGCCTGGGTAGTTGATTGGCAGAACCATGTCGACCCCAACTATGTGCCCATGCACGAAGATTTGGACAATAGTGTCGCTTATCAGGCGTCGCTTGATTTGGTTTTTAAAGGCTGTGAAGTCGCCAACGGTTATACTGAGCCTGTCTTGCATGCACGCCGCAGACAGCGCAAACTTGAATTAGCGCAATCTGGAGAATAGTGTAATGAGCCAAACCAGTAAGACAGTCAGTATCGAACAAACCGGCGGGGCTGAAGTTATGCACCTTGTAGTGCAAGATGTGCCAATGCCAGCTGAAAATGAAATACAAATTCGCCAAAGTACAATCGGTCTTAATTTTATTGATACTTATCATCGCTCGGGTTTGTATCCGGTGCCTTTGCCATCTGGTCTGGGGCTGGAAGCGGCGGGCATGGTTGAATCGGTTGGCTCGGCTGTGCAGGGTTTTGCTGTGGGAGACCGAGTCGCCTACGGTGCCGGGCCAATAGGGGCTTATGCGCAAGTGCGCAATATGCCTGCTAACAGGGTGCAGAAATTACCCGATGAAATCGATGATGAGACAGCGGCAGCGATGATGCTTAAAGGTATGACAGCGAGTTATTTGTTACGACAAACTTATGAAGTCAAAGCAGGTGAAACCATCCTGATTCATGCAGCAGCCGGTGGAGTAGGGGTGATTGCCTGTCAGTGGGCCAAGGCGCTGGGAGCTACAGTTATTGGTACAGTGGGCAGCGATGAAAAAGCCGAGATAGCACGCTCGTTTGGCTGTGAGCATACGATTAACTATAGTCGGGAAAATATTGCTGAAAGAGTTAGGGATATCACCGATGGCAAAGGTGTGCCAGTTGTTTATGATGGTGTAGGTAAGGCTACTGTAGAGGCCTCACTGGATAGTCTGCAGCCGCGAGGATTGTTAGTCAGTTATGGCAATGCATCCGGGCCGGTCGAGAATTTTAATTTGGGCACGTTGACCGCGAAAGGTTCATTGTATGTTACTCGTCCAAGCTTGATGACCTATGTCGCTGCTGATCAAGACTTGGCGCAGACAGCCAAAGATCTGTTTGACGTGGTTGCCTCGGGCAAGGTTAAGGTTCCTGTTCATCAGCGTTATAACCTGGACGATGTGCAGCAAGCACATATTGATTTAGAATCACGCAAGACTACCGGTACTACATTGTTGATACCGTAGTCTTTTAGAATCTACCCCAAAATAGTCGAGCACAGGTATTTTGAGGTAGGCTCTAGTTTGACATCGCCAACCTGAACCCCTTGCTATAGAAGCGCAAACCGGCGTGGTACCAATCACGGGAAGCCAAGCGTAAGTAGCTTGCATCAGTGTTCCAGGCACCGCCACGAAGGACGCGGATCGAACAATCTCCACTCAATACGGCTGAACTGTCGTTGTTTGCTATGTCATAGCCGCCTTGGTCTGGAACTTGAGTCTCACTGGAGTTCCAGCAATCTTCCACCCATTCCCAGACATTACCATGCATGTCATATAAGCCGAAGGCGTTAGGCGGATAACTGCCGACCGGCATTGCTTTATTTAGATGAGCGCCTAAAGGGCATTCGGCATACTGTAAACGGCCATTGAAATTGGCATCGTTTGTGGATAAACATTCACCTGTATTAAATGGGGTTTGAGCGCCGGCGCGTGCGGCATATTCCCATTCAGCCTCACTAGGCAAGCGATAAACCAGCCCGGTTTTTCGATTCAGCCAGGGGATGAATTCTTCAGTAATATCATAAAAACTCACCAGCATCACCGGCAGATGTTCCCTCGGCCCAGTATTTTTGTTGGGTACCCATAGGTGATCTGGCTTGTGACTACAAGCTCCATCATCGACACAGGCATCCCAAAGCTTAAAGGTCACTTCGGTTCTAGCGAGTTTGAATGGCTCAACCTTGACCCGATGGACCGGCAATTCATTGTCTCGACAATTAATGTCGCTGACGCACCCCATTAAGAACTCACCACCAGGAATATCAACCATCTGAGGCAATACCAAGGTTTTACCAGGATTTGCAGTTTGTACTTTATGGCAGCCTGAGACAATGCTTGCACAGGCCAAGCAGAGCAATAATAGTTTTTTTATCTCCATATAACGACTATAAGTTAACCATGAATAAGTTAACAATATTGATACTATATCTGATTTTAGTTAACCTGAATTTGGAGATATCTCAATCTGACGAGTATAACCATGAAGGATATGTTTCAGATGACATGCTTGTCTAAGTATGCAGCCGGTTTAAAAGAGATTCTTCGGCTATCGCCTCAGAATGACAACCCCCTCCATTATCCATCGTCTCAGAACGACAACGCCCCGTCATCTATCGTCCCAGAATACAACATTGAGGTTAGTTATGCAGTTTCGGCTCGTTGCAGGATACGATGGGGTGAGGTTTGTACAATTTTTTTCAGCTGAAATGAAGCTAATGCACAAAGCAGCGCCATTAAAATGAGCGGCACGACTATGGAATAAAGTGTTGGGAAATTCCAGTCTATATCCAAGACTTTAGAGCTGATCAGCCAGGAAACAATCACAAGGCAAAGAGTTGCAAGTAACCCGGCGAATAAGCCTATCAACATTTGTTCGCAAATAAATCGTTGACTCACATTTTTGCGACTGGCGCCCAGTGCTCTTAATAAGGCAGCCTGCTTTTGTTTTTCATCGAAGGTGATTAATAATGCAGCCCAAAACACGGCAATTCCAGCCATTACCGTCATGGAAAAAATCAACTCCATCGCTGCGGTAACCTGATTCAGAATACGGCGGATTCGTTCTATCACGAAATCAACATCGATCACCGTAGTAGCAGGGAAGATTTTGCTGATTTGATTATCGAAGTCAGCTTGTTGCGGGGGTAAAAAATAACTGGTGAGCCAGGTGCGGCTATAAGAATCTAGTGCGCCCTGGGGGAACAGCATGTAAAAATTGGGATTAAAATTTTCCCAGTTAACCGTTCTGACACTGGCAATGGTTGCATGCAAAGGTTGGCCTTCAACAATAAATTCAAGTTTGTCACCGAGTTTTAGACCCAAATTTTCAACCAGTTCGGATTCGACTGATACCGGCAGTTCGCCGGTTTTTACTTCATCTATATGGGTATAAAATGTTCCCTCTACAATTACATTTTCCTTGGGTAAAAATGAAACTTGTGTCAGGGTCAGATCGCGCTCAAGGGCTTCTTCAAATTCTTCGTCTTCTCTGTCTTCTTTGGTAACGGCCTGTTGCACAATCTCGCCGTTAATTTTAGTTAATCGGCCACGAACGATAGGGTATAAATTCGTTTGTATAGTTTGTTCAGTCAGTAATCGATCAAATTCTGGTTTGTCGTGGTCAAGAATATCAAAGACAAATCGGTTCGGTGCATCGGGTGGAATTTCCTGATTCCATTGGCTGAATAAATCATGGCGGAACAGCAGGATCAGCACAATGGCAAAGGTGCTTAAGCCGAAACCAGCGATTTGCATGGCAGTCAGTGTAGGTTTGGCGACTAAATTAGAATAAGCACTGCGCAATAAAGGGTTTTTTATAAATCGTTTTGAAAATAATTTGAGCAATAACAAAATGATTGCCAATAACACCGCAATCAGCACTATCGTGCCGCCGACCGTCATTAAGGCCAGTAATAAGTTTGATGTCTGCCACCAGGCGATCAGTGTTAATGATGCCAGGGCCAGTACAGCACTAAAAATCGGAGCACGATGAGTGGTTGTCAATTCACGTCGTAAAACCCGGGCCGGTGGCGTTTTGGCCAGCTGAATGATTGAAGGCAATCCAAACCCAACTACCATACTGAGCGCCGTTAATGGCCCGCTAAACCATGCTTTAAGTGTCGCAGCAGGCAAGCTGGTAGTAAAAAATTCAGACAGAATCTGAATCAACAGTATATGTATCAAATACCCGGTAATCATACCGATCACTATTGCAGGCACGGCAATGATCAGTAGCTGCAGGCAATAAATTGAATTCACGGCCTGACCGCTCAACCCGAAGCAGCGTAATAAGGCTACCTGGTTAATATGACGGCGTGCATGCCTTGATGCGGCCAATGATACGGCAATGCCGCAAAGTATCACCGACATTAAACTGCCCAGGTTAATAAAAGCGCTGGCACGTTCAAGATTGGTGCTGACTCGGGTTTGACTGGATTGTGGGTCAAGCAGGCGTTGATTTGATTTGAGTTCGGGCTCGGTGATTGCCCGCCACTGATCCAGATTATCAGTTTTACCTGCCAGCATGAATTTATAAAAAGCGCGGCTGCCGGGTTGAATTAACTGGCTTTGCTCTAAATCAGCCCTGTTGAACAACAGCCGGGGATAGAAACTATAAAAATTTCCGCCTCGATCAGGTTCGATTTCAATTATTTTGGTAATCGTTAATGAGGCATAGCCGACATCCACGTTATCGCCTATACCAATCTTTAATCGATCCAGCAAGCGTTTATCGACCCAGGCCGTACCGGGGTCAGGTCTGGTCTTGGTCAAAATAGATTGGCTTTGCAAGCCATCCTTTACTGTCACCTGGCCTTTAAGCGGATAGTTATCATCAACTGCACGAATACTGGAAAGTAAAAATTCATCGTTACTGCCCACCATGCTGATGGTCGAAACCGATAAAGAGGAATTAAGGCCAGCATTAGCAGCATTTTGCTCTAATGTATCGTCATTCCACTCGGTTGATCTGACCACCAGATCGCCGCCAATCATATCGGAGGCTTGTGAAAACATAGCACGCTCTATTCGAGATGCCGTCAAACTTAATGACATAACTGCGGTGACGCCGATAATCAGGGCAAAGATTGTTAAACGATATTCACCGGTAGAAAATTCACGGCCCGCCATACGCCGGGCATGTTGAATGACGTTTTTAATGTTCACTAGGTTGTATCATGCCGTCGATGAGTTTCAGTTTGCGTTGACAAAGGTCAGCCAGTTTTAACTCATGGGTCACCAGAATCAGTGTCGTTTCATGTTCCTGATTGAGTTCAAACATTAAATCAGTAATCAGTTCACTGGTTTTACTATCCAGATTTCCGGTCGGTTCATCAGCAAACAGTATTTTGGGTGTGCTGACGAAAGCACGGGCTAATGCTACTCGCTGTTGTTCACCGCCGGAAAGCTGGTGTGGGTAATGTTCCAACCGATGAGACAGACCAACCCGTGTTAGTAACTGTCCGGCTTTGTCACGGCTGTCGTTGCCACTGCCTTGCAATTCCAATGGCAACATTACATTTTCTAAAGCGCTATAAGTAGGCATCAATTGGAAGGATTGAAACACAAAACCCATATATTTAGATCGAAATGCGGCTCGGCCATCTTCATCCATCCGGCAAATGTCTTGTTGGTCGATTATGATCGAGCCTTTATCGGGTGTATCCAGTCCGGCTAATAACCCCAGCAAGGTTGATTTCCCTGAGCCAGATTCACCGATGATTGCAACGGACTGGCCGGCTTCAATATCAAAATCGATTTGCTTGAGGATATGAATATGCTCTTCACCCATGGAAACTGAACGCGATAGATCGCGCACGCTGATGTAGGCATTTTTAGTGGATGTACTCATACAGATTTTGATCCTAATCGATTAAAGATGAATATTGTGTGAGGATTTCAATTGATTATGGACTTAATTCAGTTATTGTAAGGCTTTGTTTGAGTATGCTTTGACTTTAAAATTTTTATCACCAAGATTGATAGACTCTAACGTGAAACAAAAAATATTTTTAGCACTCATCGTCATTATTTGCGGCTTGGCTTTCAGTATTCAAGCCTGTTCACAAAATAAAACGATTTTGGTTGTTGGCGATAGTATAAGTACTGCTTACGGTATGGATTATGACGTAGGTTGGGTGAGCTTGTTGCAGAACAAATTAATTCAACAAGGTTATGAGTATAAGGTTGTTAATGCTTCTATATCAGGTGATGTAACTGCCTCAGGTCGCCAGCGTATCACCAAGCAACTGGAAAATCATACTCCCGAAATTGTAATTATAGAGCTGGGTGGTAATGATGGCTTGAGAGGATTGCCAATCAGCCAACTACGAAAGAATTTGCAAAGCATGATTGATCAATCCTTGGTCAGCGGGGCAAAAGTAGTGCTGGCAGGCATGCAGATTCTGCCTAATTACGGTCCGCGCTATACTAACGATTTCGCTCAGACTTATGTCGATTTAGCCGAGCAAAACGATATTGTTTTGGTGCCGTTTATTCTTGATGGCATCGGTGGTGTGCCAGGGATGATGCAGGCAGATGGAATACATCCGAATGAGCAAGCGCAATCGGTAATTGTTGATAATATCTGGCCGCTCTTAAGCGAGGTTTTGTAGTTGACTCAACCCAAATTCGAGATTGTCATCATCGGGGCGGGAGTGGCAGGCATTGCCAGTGCCTATTATTTGTCCCAACATTATCATAGGGCTGATATAGCAATTATTGATCCTTTGGCCCCAATGAGTTTTACCTCAGCACAATCCGGTGAAAATTATCGCGACTGGTGGCCCCATCAAACTATGCGCGATTTTATCAACCATAGTATTGATTTAATGGAACAGATTGCTTGCGAGTCTGGTGATGTGTTTACCATGACCCGGCGTGGTTACAGCTTGGCAACTCGTAGCTGCGATATTGATGATTTACTGATGCAGTTGAACTTTGAGCGATCTGATGATGACTCTATACGGTTCCATTCTGATTCAAGTTCTTATCAATCTCCGATTTCGGCCGACTGGCGTACTGCCCCCGCAGGGGTTGATGTTTTGTCCGGTTCGGCGCTGATTAAACATGTTTTTCCGTCGTATAGTCAGGATATACAAAACATTTTTCATATTCGCCGTGCCGGAGATATAAATTCGCAGCAACTTGGGCAATACATGTTAGCTAAGGCCAGGGCATCCGGAGTGAAACTGTTGCAGGCAAAAGTGCAGAATATTGAATTTGGTGATCAATTCAAGATTATTATCAGCTCTCAAGGCGATAAGCAAATAGTCCAGGCAGAGCAAATAATTAATGCAGCAGGGCCATTTATTGCTGACATCTCGCAGTTGGTTGGAATTTCTTTGCCGGTTTTTAATGTATTGCAGCAAAAAATTGCCTTTGAGGATCGAGAAAAAACCATCCCCAGAAGCATGCCATTTTCGATAGATATAGATAATGCTGAACTAGACTGGGATCAGGATGAAAAAGAATTACTGTTAGCAGATGAAGAACTATCCTGGCTGGCTAAGCCAATTGCCGGAAATATTCACTGCCGCCCTGATGGCGGTGATCATGGCAGCTGGCTTAAATTAGGCTGGGCCTTTAATGAACAGCCGCGTCAGGCTGAATGGCAGCCAAGGTTAAATGATCAATATCCTGAAATCGTGTTACGAGGTGCGGCACGATTAAATCCAGGGCTAAAAACTTACTACAATGGATTCCCGCGTGCTTTTCACCATTATGGCGGTTACTATCCCATGACTGATGAAAACTGGCCGTTAATTGGATCCACTGATGTATCTGGGTTCTACATCGTCGGCGCATTGTCGGGATTTGGCAGTATGGCAGCTTGTGCCGCCGGAGAGCTTTGTGCGCAGTGGGTCACGCAGAGTGTACTGCCTGAATATGCTCAAGATCTGAGTTTAGGTCGCTATGAAAATGAAACCTTAATGCTTGAGCTCAAAGAATTGAATCGTCGAGGTATATTGTAGTTAATTGCTGTCGCTTAGTCCGGCAGCTGGATACGGAGGCTGCAACTGGTGCGGGACAAGCATAAAAAAGGGCAGGTTTAACCCTGCCCTTTTACTTAACTTAAAGCAAGTATCTATGCTTTATGTGTTTCCTCCACCGCTCTCGCTAACTCTGCTTCAACGGCGTCGTCTATGTGGATGTCGTCTTCGTCCAGCATACCAGCATCCGGATCATTGTACACTTCCATGTCGATTTTTCCTTCGCCTTTGGCAACAACACAGGAAACCATCGCGTCACCAGTGACATTTACTGCGGTACGACACATGTCGAGTAAACGGTCGACCCCCATAATAATACCAATTCCCTCTAAGGGCAAGCCGACTTGATTCAGCACCATAGCTAACATAATCAATCCTACACCTGGTACACCGGCAGTTCCGATTGATGCAAGTACCGCCATACCGATCACAGTCAGGTACCCGCCAATACCCAGATCGATGCCGTAAACATTGGCTATGAATACTGTCGCAACACCCTGCATAATTGCGGTGCCATCCATATTGATGGTTGCGCCCAAAGGCACAGTAAATGAAGCGACGGAATTATTAACACCCAGCCGTTCAGAAACTGAGCGTAAAGTCACCGGTAAGGTCGCGCTTGAACTGGCTGTTGAAAAAGCAAATGCTTGGGCATTGCGCATTTTCTTCATGAACATCGTAGGGCTGAAACGCGTGAACAAAAATAACAGCGCCAGCAGTGTAACGAACAAATGAATAGCTAGTGCACCAACCACCGTCATAAAGTAACTTGCCATCGGCAGCAACAATCCTATGCCTTGTTGGGCGAAAGTCTTGGCAATCAGACAGAATACACCAATATGAGCGATGCTCATCACTAACGTGACCATCTTCATGGCCACCTCGTTAAGCATCTCAGCCGCCTCCACAATCGGTTTGGCTTTTGTGCCGACTAGCAGAATACTGACACCGAACATAATGGCATAGAAAATTATGCTTAACATGTCGCCATTAGCAAATGCAGATATTGGGTTGCTTGGAATGATATCGATAAATACCTGAGTAACCGGCGGAGCTTCTTTTGCGGCAATATCCTTAACTTCTACTCCTTCCATTTGGAAGTTTTTACCAGGGCCAATAATTTGCGCTAACAAAATAGCGGTACTGATTGCAATTGCAGTAGTAAGTAGATAAAGACCGAATGATTTTGTGCCTATTCGTCCCAAAGCGGCTATATCACCAATACCACAGACACCACAGATCAGTGAAAAGGTGACCAGAGGAACCACCAGCATTTTCAAGGCATTAATAAACATTTTTCCGATCATGTGGAAAAATCCATTAACCAGCCAGGTATCTACGAATGCATTGCCTGCCAGAAATGTGTTGATAATAACGCCTGTAATCAAGCCTAAGACCAAACCGATCAGCACCTTAACGGTGAGGCTCATTTTTTTCCCTTCTGCCATAAATCCTCTCCAATTGTGTTAGTGAAGTAATAAAAATCCAATGTCTACATTTGTAACTTAAATGCTGGCATTGGAGTTTGAAATACTAACATATAATTAATGTTTATGGCCGCCATATTGCATAGTTATACTAATATCTCCATTAGTAAAACTACTGGCAATGCTGGGACCAGGCTTTGTAAATTAGATTTCTAATCTAGAATCAGCAAACGATGTTTCATAGCGTTGCTTGAATTCACTGAATGAAAAACTGTAATTTTGCGGGCCTTTGCTTTCGATTTTAATTGCACCCATTAGGGATGCGATTCGACCGGTAACCTCCCAATCCAGTTGGTTAGTCAGACCAAACAGCAAACCACTTCGATAGGCATCACCGCAACCTGTCGGGTCCAAAGCCTGGCTGATTGTCGCACTTGGGATTTCGATGCAATTTCCATTGGTATAAATGTGTGAACCCTTGCCACCTAAAGTAACAATGAATGCCTTTGTTTTAGCAGCCAATTGTTCAAAGTTTTGACCGGTTTTGTCTTCCATCATTTTACTTTCGTAGTCATTAACGATCACATAGTCAGCCTGATCAACAAACGTTAACAACTCTTCACCATTAAACATAGGTAAACCCTGTCCCGGGTCAAAAATAAAAGGAACACCTGCCTCAACAAATTGCTCGGCGTGCTGGATCATACCGTCGCGCCCATCCGGGCCGAGGATGCCGAGACTGATATCTTCAGCTTCGCTGATGTCATTTTCGTGTGAATGATTCATGGCTCCGGGGTGAAATGCAATAATCTGGTTATCATCCAGATCGGTAGTGATATAAGCCTGGGCAGTGTAAGTGTTGTCGATGATTTTTATATGTTGCTGGGATAAATCAAGCGCTTGCAGACGTTTGGCATAATGATCAAAATCAGCACCTGCGGTAGCCATAATAATCGGTTCTCCACCCAGCATTTTTAGCCCGTAAGCGATGTTACCGGCACATCCGCCGAATTCACGCCGCATCTCAGGTACCAAAAAGCAGACGTTCAATATATGGGTCTGTTCAGGCAAGATGTGGTTTTTGAATTGATCAGGAAAAACCATAATCGAATCAAATGCCAATGATCCGGTGACTAATGTGCGCATAACTGTCCTTAAACTATTAAACGTTTCGTTTTTCGGTATTTAGATACTTCCGGGTCCGAAAACTTAAATTCGGTGAAAAATGTAGCTTTCCAAGCTGCTGAGTTATAAAACCCCTAAAACCGCCTCATAATCGGGTTCCTCAGCAATTTCTGTGACTAATTGACTGTGAACAACAGTATTATTCTCATCCAGCACCACTACACCACGACCTGTCACACCAGCTAAAGGGCCGTCAACAACTTTGATGCCGTAATCCGCAGCAAAATCACTTCTGAATGTTGACAATGTTTGCAGGTTTTCGATTCCTTCTGCGCCGCAAAAACGAGACTGTGCGAACGGTAAGTCTGCCGAAACAACTAACATGGCTACGTTATCCAGACTGGCAGCCTGCTGGTTAAATTTTCGAGTTGATGTCGCACAAACGCCAGTATCCAGGCTTGGTACGATGGAGAGTATTTTTCGTTTACCGGAGAAGTCAGCCAGACTGACATTCTCAAGATCTTTGTTCGCCAGTGAAAAGTCAGGTGCCTGGCTACCGACTTCGGGTAAGTTGCCATTAGTATTGCATGCATTGCCATGTAAGGTAATTTCAGCCATGGTGTCTCCTTTTAAGAATATTTAATCGTAAACAGTCGCTTGCTGATTAATCAGTTCGACAGAAGTAGTGTCGCCTACACTCAATTTGAGCTGATCACCAGCCAATGCGAAGATTTGTTCATTATTTTCGAGTTTCAGGGCATAAATCAGTTGCTCTGCCTCGTAACTTCGATAAATGACTTTCGCCGGATGCCGGTCAGAATTGGTTGTTACGCGCACATCACTGCAACGCAATAATACCTCTACTGGTTGATTTTCAACAGTGTTATGTAGATGGTTTTCGACTTTTTGTTTTCCCAAAATGGTATTGACTTGATTATTCTCAGTTAAAGTGCCGCTGAGGATTGAATTGTGTCCGGTAAAGCTCGCCACATGAGCGGAGACTGGATGTTCGAGGAGATTTTGCGGTGTGTCCCATTGCAGGATATGCCCCTCACCCATAACGCCTACATAGTCACCCAGCGACAATGCATCTTCGCGATCATGAGTCACTAACAGGGTAATAATTCCACGCTCGCGCAATAGTCTCAAAATTTCTTCAGCCAGTGGCAGTCTGAGAGCTGTGTCCAGATTAGCAAATGGTTCATCCAGCAATAATACTTTGGGGTTCAGCACCAGTGCTCTAGCCAGGGCAATGCGCTGTTGTTGACCGCCTGATAATTCGTGTGGGTAACGGGCTGAATATCCAGCCAAATCTAATTGAGCTAGAATCTGCTTAACTTTTTGTTTGCGTTCACCATTATTGGCGATCAGGCCATAAGCCACATTATCGGCGACGTTCATGTGTGGGAATAAGCCTAAATCCTGGAAAACCATCATGACCGGGTGCTGTTCCAGGCGTAGATTGCCGTTGATTCGGGTTATATTTTGATCATTGAGATGAATACTGCCGTGATCGGGACTCAATAAACCTGCAATTAAACGCAGTAAAGTTGTTTTACCGCAACCACTGGGTCCGACCAAACAACTGACTTCACCTGCATTAAGTGAAAAGTTGATATCGCTAAGAATTATTTCGCCATCTATACTGTAGGCGACGTCATCAAGCTTCAACGATGAATGAGCTGATGAACTCATTGAATTAAAACCGGGCAGTGCGTGAAGAGTTATTTTTTGACGACCAGATTTAAATCACGTTCCGGTTGTTTATCGCACTTGCCTTTTTCCTTGATACCGTCACAGGTGCCGTAAACATAAAGAGAATGATCGGCAATGGAGAAACCCGCCTTATTAGCCAGCTTGCGTTGACGTTCGTTAATTTGCTCATCCAGAAACTCAAAAACGCGGCCACATTCGGTGCAGAGCATATGATCATGCTCAGGTTGGTCATTCAATTCAAATACAGAGCGACCGCCTTCGAAGTTATGTCTAATAACCAGGTTAGCGTTTTCAAAGTCAGTCAATACCCGATAAACCGTCGCCAGTCCAATTTCATCCTCGGAATCAAGCAACAATTTGTAAACATCTTCTGCACTGACATGGCGAACGGCATTATTTTTTAATAGCTCAAGAATTTTTATTCGCGGCAAGGTGGTTTTAAGGCCCGCTTCTTTTAAATTTTGTGGAATAGTTGGCATAATGCAATCTCGAAATATTACCTAAGAATGATATCATTTATGAGAATCATTCTCAATAAATAGCAGCTTATAGTTGCCCTAGGTTAGTCTAGAACTTATCAGTTTGTATATGCTCTAATTAGCACTGACCTGCTAATTGTATGGAGTTGAACAATGCCATCAAAAAAAGTGCGGTTTGAATCCGCAACCAATCAGTCTTTGTCCGGTTTACTTGATACCCCTGCCACAGGTGAGCCGCATAACTATGTTATTTTTGCTCATTGCTTTACCTGTAATAAGAATTTAAATGCGGTGCGCCACATTAGTAGTGCATTGACAAGCAAGGGGTTTGCGGTGCTGCGTTTTGATTTCACCGGCCTTGGTGAGAGCGAAGGCGCGTTTGAGGAGACTTCGTTTAGTTCCAATATCTCTGATTTAGTACAAGCGGCCGAATTTTTAAAAGCCGAATATCGAGCACCGGCATTGTTAGTGGGTCATTCGTTGGGGGGTGCGGCTGTGCTGGCTACTGCAGCACAAATCGACAGTATTAAAGCCGTGGCCACTATCGGTGCACCTTATGCTCCGGAACATGTGCAGCATCTTTTTGCCGGAGCAGAGCAAGAATTTGAGCAAACCGGTAAAGCGCAAGTGAACATTGGTGGTCGCCCATTTACCATTGGCAGGCAGTTTGTTGAAGATATCAAAAATCAAAACCCAGAGGAAAACATTAAGCGATTGAAGCGCGCTGTCATGATTATGCATTCGCCACAGGATAGCATTGTTGAAATCGATAATGCCTCGGCGATTTACCAGGCAGCCAAACATCCAAAGAGTTTTATCTCACTGGATGGTGCTGATCATTTGTTAAATAAGGCCGATGACGCAATTTACGTCGGCAACACAATAGCTGCATGGTCGTCGCGCTATATCACTATCCCTGAAAAAGAGAATTTGAAAACAGACCAGCAAGTGATAGTGCGCCTGGATGCAGAAAAAGGCTATACCACTGATGTTCTGGCAGGCAAGCATCAGCTTGTTGCTGATGAACCTGCTTCTGTAGGCGGTGCTGATTTAGGTCCCAGTCCGTATGGATATTTACTGGCAGGTTTGGGAGCTTGTACGGCCATGACTCTGAAAATGTATGCCCGTCGCAAACAATGGGATTTACAACTTGTCGATGTACA
The DNA here is from genome assembly GCA_028284225.1 of Arenicellales bacterium. Taxonomy (GTDB): domain Bacteria; phylum Pseudomonadota; class Gammaproteobacteria; order Arenicellales; family JAHEKD01; genus JAHEKD01. Next base: position 91,750 of record JANQSD010000002.1, on the reverse strand, counting down.
CCTCAGTCATGACAAAATTCATGCAGAAGATTGCGAATGTGATCTGCAGGGCGATGACAGAGGTAGACTGGATAAAATCGAGCGTCTGATTGAAGTAAAGGGCGACCTTAATGATGAGCAAAAGCAGCGCCTGCTGGAAATCGCCAATCGTTGCCCAGTGCACAAAACGCTTGAATCAGAAGTATTGGTGAAAACCAACTGGTTGCAAGAGTAGAATCAATATGATTGTTTGATAAAGTTTTAAAATGCGTTTATTTATCGCCATATATCCACCTAAAGAATTGATCGAACAGATATTTTCTGAAGTTACCGCCGTAATAGGCAAAAACTGTCGTTTTACCGATAAAAGTCAGGCTCATTTGACACTGTTATTTCTGGGTGATATAGAGGCGGCATTTGTTGGAGCTTTGACAAAAAAAGTTGCAACGATTAGTCGCACTCAACAAGCTTTTGATATAGAAACATTGGGATATCGCTATTTGCCTTCTGAAAAAGCCCCAAGATTGTTAGTTTTGAGTTGCCGTCTTAATTCAGAATTGGCGGGTTTACAGCATCAATGTAAATCACTGCTATTAAGCAAAGATGAAGATAAAAAACAATTTTTACCGCATATCACGGTTTGCCGGTTTAAGCGCAAACCCAGGAAGTTAATGACTGTGCATCATCGCAGCGAAAAATTTAAAGTGTCTGATATCAAGCTAATGCATAGTGAACTGTTGCTAGAGCGGGCAGCTCACCATTGTTTAGAATCTTTCAAACTTGCTCATTAGAAGCTTATTTCGTAAGCCAACCTAAATTTGGAAATATGTCAATCAAACCAATATTCCATCGTCATCCAAACAGCGAGGTAAGGAAGAATCTGCCTGAGGCGGCATCATTACCTAAGCGTGTAGCCGATTTAAAGGAGATTCTTCAGCTATCGCTTCAGAATGACAGCTTATAAGATTCAGTGTGTAACGATTTTACCCCGCACTCAGGTTAAATCAGGTTGATCGGCATTCAACCCCATTGCGCGTTGCATCAACAGGTTTTTAGCAGGCGTGAATTTATCGGCAATTGAGAGCCCGATTGAACGCAAACTACTAATGGAATGCAGGTTTTTACTGAATAACATGTTAAGCCCGCTCATGGTTGATAGATAGATCTGATTCTGAGGTTTGCGCCAGCGTTCATAACGTCTAAGCACCTGGTGTTGACCGGGATCGAACGATTTCTGCTGATTTTGTTCGGATAAGATTTGTGCCAATGCACCTGCATCGGTGATACCCAGGTTAGCACCTAATCCGGCTAATGGATGGATAGTATGGGCGGCATCACCGATTAGCGCAATGCGATGTGAAACATAGTTCTGAGGATGCATGTGCGTGAGTGGATAAGCAGCACGTTTAGGCATCGCCTTGATGTTGCCTAAATGTCCGTCCAGAGCCTGTTCCAAGGAATTAATAAAATCCTGTTCGGATTCTTGTAAACGTTCATCTGCAAAGTCACTTTCACAGCTCCATGCCAATGAACAATAGCCTGGCGCGAGTGGCAATATACCCAGTGGTCCGGTCGATAAGAAACGCTGCCAGGCAGTTTGCCTATGATTACCATCAAAATTCACAGTGCCGACAATGCATTTTTGACCGTAAAATCCCTGGGTCTCTTCAAAGCCGGCCAGTTTTCGAATCAATGATCTTGGTCCGTCAGCACCGACGATTAGCTTAGCCTCAAAAATACCTTGATCAGTTTCTAGTTCGGTAGATTGATCATTAACGGACAAATCGGTAATGTTGATTCCATCAATGAAATCAATATTATTCACTGCAGTAACACGTCGCATGAGCGCGTGAACTACATTAGAGTTTTCAATCATGTGCCCCATATAAGGTTCACCGATCTCGGTGCTGTCAAACGTTAACCTTGATGAACTATCCTGTTGGCAGACTTGAACTTTGTCATAGCGCCAGGCACGTGATGCATCGATAAGCGGCCAGGCATCAATTTGCTTTAATATGTTTTCTGAGCCTCGGTTGAGCGAACTCACCCGAAGATCATAATCACCACTGGGTGCTGGTGGGGCCGGGTTTCGGTCTAATAATGCGATATTCAGCCGAGTTGGTGCCAATCCGGAGGCCAGTGTGGCGCCTGCCAAACCGGCGCCTACTATGACGATATCGTATTGTTTCGAGTTGCTCATTAGATTATTGTTTACCTGAAATAGCTAAGCGAGACTGACGTCCGTGCAATCCCATTGTTCGCCTTAATAACTCTTTTTTTACCCTTGGTAGTAGATTTATAGCCGATAGACCAATGTTTCTGCCAGCTTTGACCGGAAAAAAATCGGAGGTAAACGTACGGATCAGGCCATCTGTGAACTGCCCAACAATTTTAGTATCATGTTGACGCAGTTTACTATATTCGGACAGTAAACTTGGGCCGCCCGGGTCTTGAAATCCGTTATTCATTAACAGCTCATGTAAAAACCCAACATCTCGCAGTCCTAGATTAAAACCTTGGCCAGCTACAGGGTGAACGATATGAGCCGCATTACCGATGACTACAGTGCGCTGCAGCCAGGGTCTTGAAAGTATGGCATGCGATAAAGGATAAACATTTCGGCTAGCAACAGCTTTAAATTGGCCGGCACGCTTGCCAAATGCAGTCTGTAGCTTTTCCAAAAACAAATGATCAGTACAAGCGGCAAGTTCCCGGGCGTCAGTTTCAGGCAAGGTCCAGGCCAGGGCATAATCCCGTTCCCTTAATGGTAATAATGCTAATGGTCCATGCCCAGTGAAATGTTCGAAGGCCTTGTTGTTGTGAAGGGTATCTGTGGCAACAATGCCGATCAAGGCTGATTGCGGGTAAGATTCGGTTTTGAGCTTGAATCCAAGCTGTTCCAGTAAGCCTGAACGACCACCGTCTGCCAGAACTACTAACTTGCAGTTAATGACCTTGTGTTGGTTTTGAGTGTTTAAATTTACAACTGAATATTCAGATTTATTGTCAATAGAGTCAACAGTTGCCGGGCAGATCAGTTTGATATTTTCAGTATTGTTGATTTTTCTGTGTAGCACCTGACCGATACATCGGGTTGGCACCACATATCCTAAGGCTTCGGTATGGCTATCTTTGGTACCTAAAGTAGTAAATCCGAATGAATCCTGGTTTGTAACCTCAATATCCTTGATTGCACAAGCTTCCGCGACGATGTCTAACCAGGCACCTATGGCATTAAAGATCAGCTTGGAGCTATAAGTCAGTGCAACTGTGCGTTCGTCGAAGCTGGGTTGTTGATCGGAGTCGGGTTTGAAAGCTTCTATAACTGCAATACGATAATCAGTATCGGCTAACGAACAGGCCATACTGGCACCCACCATACCTCCACCGACTATGACAATATCGTAATCCACAGACATCAACGTCTAGTCGCCTTGCGCCATAAAATGTTCGATGTCGTCGGTAGTTTTGACAACATCAGTAATAATCTCAGGGCCGTTTTTAGTGATCAAAACATTATCTTCAATGCGTATCCCGATATTATGCCACTTTGAGTCAATGTCCTTGGCCGGATTAATATAGATCCCGGGTTCAATCGTCATGACCATGCCCGGCTCCAGTAAACGCCAGATATTATCCACCTTATAGTCACCGACATCATGTACATCCATACCCAGCCAGTGCCCGATTCGATGCATGTAAAAACGTTTATAGTCTTGATTTTCGATTAAATCATCCGGGTTGCCTTTGAGTAAGCCTATATCGACTAATCCTTCGGTAATAATCTTGACTGATATATCATGGGGTTCATTCCACTGCTTGCCGGCTTTTGACTCTTCAATTGCAGCAAGTTGAGCGGCTAATACAATATCGTAGACGGCTTTTTGTTCGCCGCTGAATTTACCGTTTATCGGAAAGGTGCGCGTAATGTCAGAGGCATAATGATCAAGCTCGCCGCCGGCATCGATTAACAACAGTTCGCCGTCTTTAAGCTCATTTGTATTTTCTATGTAATGCAAAATACAGGCATTTTCGCCCCCAGCCACAATGCTGTGATAAGCAGGGCCCATACAGCCTGAGTGTAAAAACTCATGCTCCACTTCTGCTTGAATCTGATACTCAAACATACCCGGTTTACACACCTTCATGGCACGATGATGTGCACGGGATGTGATTTTGGCTGCACGGCGCATAATACGCAGTTCTTCAGAACGTTTGATCAACCTGAGCTCATGCAAAATCGGGCCGATATCGACTAATTCTGCAGGTGCGCTGACTCCGGCTCTTTTCCTCGATTTCAGTGAAGTTACTGCTTCGATCAATTTTTCATCGAAATGCGGATATCGGCCCATGTTGCAAAAAACTTTAGGCTGGTTTTCTAACAACCCTGGCAGCATGTCATCAAATTTGTCTATCGGGAATGCCTCATCGGCGTGATAATTATCAATCGCGCCGTCAATACCTTCGCGCCGACCGTTCCAGGTTTCTTTTTCTGCATCTCGCTCACGGCAGAACAAAATAAATTTTTCCTGTTCAGGCATCAATACAGCAATACTTTCAGGTTCAGGAAACCGGGTTAAATAATAAAAATCGCTATCGGTTCTGAATTTAAAGGTTTGATCACCGCTACGATGTTGCTCTGGAGAGGTGGGGATAATCGCAATGCCTTCTCCCATCAATTGCATAACACCGCGGCGCCTGCGTTTGAAAACTTTTATATCCATACAGCCTCTCTAATGAATGGTCGTTGTCGGGTTCAGATCATCAAAAATCATTTGTACACTAATGCGAATATACTCCTCCAATTCTGCCAGTGCCTGATTATGCTCTTCTTCTTCTCCATCACCGGGCTCAGCATAGGCTATTTCTGTTAAATCCTCAAATGCTTCCAGGGCATCTTCACTGAGGCTCCCATTTTGCTGGTTAAACTGCTGGTAAGCTAATACAAACCCTCGACACCAGGATGCTAATTCCCCTGTGCGAAATTCGCTACTCGCATCTTCATCAGGTAAAACCGGGATAAAAGCAAAACTGTCGTCTTCCAGCGCGATACTGGTCAGGTTGTAGACGACTTTCAATCCATCACTAAGATGCCCCAACTGATAACCCTCCATTGGATCATAGGGGATTAAAAGTTTAATCCAGCCGTCTTGGACCGGATTTAGCCTGGCTGTACAAACGCTACCGGTAATCAGACCGTGCAATTCTGCAGCACTGACATCAAGATTGTAGTGATCAACTAATTCCACTAAACTTAAATATTCAATCTGGTTGTTATCGCTCATTTCGAGGGAAGCTCAATAAATTTCGAAAATCTGACTCAAGTATGATATAACGTTATTCCTTTTACGGGATAACCCCTTGGGAAGTTCGCACACACAAGATTTTACTGTAGTCTAACTAAAACTGAAAAGATTCTGGCGAAAATGAATAATGAGATGAATAATTTAGAGAAGCGCATCGATAAACTGATTGGCGTTTGTCGTACGCTTAAAGAGGAAAATCTGCACCTTCGTTTAAAAAACGAAGAGCTTAGAAAAGATCACATGCTGCTGAATGAGAAAACCAAAATGGCCCGTAATCGTCTGGATAGCATTGCTAATCGGCTTAAAGATATTAAATCCGGTGAGCTGGTATGATGAGTAAATCCAAGGGGACAAAAATCACACTGGGCGGGCGTAGTTTCATCATTGCTTGTGAGGAAGATAAAAAGCCGGTTCTAGCTGCTGCAGTTGATTTGGTTGAAGACAAGCTGGATGAAGTTCAAAGAAACGGCAAAGTGATCGGTCTTGATCGTTGCGCACTATTGGCAGCTTTGAATATTGCCAGTGAATTATTAGAGGAACAAACTCAGTTGCAGGGTTCTGGTGATTTAGGCAGTCAATTACAGCGCATGGTCACTAAAATCGATGCGGCAATTGATGAGCAAAATCAACTGTCGATTTAATCAACTCAATTCGCTGCTCATCTGCAATAACCAAACTACACTCCCCATGCCTCGTCTGAGGTTTTATCTAGTCTAACAGTAACGATTGACTAATTGAGAACGTCCCCTAGAATCAGCACCTAGAACGATTAATTTTAGTGCTGCCTGTGGTGTGCGAGTAGTTCTACATATCCTTAGAACCTAAATCATATACTGGGAGCTGGAAATCCGGGCTGTTGAGCATGACCAGTTTGGTAAGCCTGATGCGCTGGGTGGGGCACCCACTTGAACCGTTTGGTTCAAGGTACACGAACGATACGGCACTTATGGGTAGCACTAATCCACATAATTAAATATCTGAATAAGAATCGGCCAGGGCACATAACAGCAACTCTGTTTTCGAAAATACCCATGTTCCTAGTGTGACTATATTTTCGTCAGTAAAGTCTTGACGAATCTGTTTTGTGAGCAACTCAGTTAATTTTTCATCCGATAATCTATCAACTTCTTTCTGATCCAACTTTAGCAACTCAAGAATTTCATTGGTTAATTGTTCAGCTGAGTGAGTTTTCAATGAGCTATCATGAGATTTATAGATTTGTCCAATTTCTTGGGCTTTATCTAAGTGGTTTAAATAATTTATTAATCTTTGTTCAATGGGAGCGTGTTCAGTCTTGAATGCATCACAACCGCTTTGTAATACAGCCGATAGCGTCAGCAATGTCATCGAGCTGAGTCTAAAAAATCTTCGACGTGAGCTTTTAAATTGAAAATTAGTCATGCCAGTTTTTGTTTTAGATGATCAGACAGTTTTAGTGAAAAAGCGATCAGATTTAGAGTCGGGTTTGTATGTCCGATTGTTGGGAAGATCGAGCTGCCTGTGACAAACAGGTTGTCAATACCGAATACCTTGGCATTTTTGTCGATTACGCCTTGCTTTGGATTACTCGCCATTCGCGTTGTGCCACAATGATGTTTGCCGGAAGTAAATTCTGCCGGCCATTGATCCGGTTTTTCCAGTATGGGTGCAGAAGCACGGCCCAGCCCCATTTGTCCAAATTCTAATGCCCCGATTTGAATGGCCCTATGGGCGTTGGCAAGTTCCTGTTCGCTGACTAACCATTTGACTTCGAGTTTGCGCTGACCAAATATATCCAAATCATCGGATAACCGGACCAATGCGTCCGGGTTAGGAATGGGTTCCATAGCCATATGGACCTGTATGGATGTTCCTCTTTCCATCGATAACGGAGTAACATGAGGTGAATTATCCAACTTTGAGAATACTCCACCTACAGCGGCATCATATCGCGGTGCATGGGGGTAGAGATGGAAGCGAAATCGAGTCATTTTCTCTTTTTTAGTTAGCCCAGCAGAGGCAGTCATAATAGCGAAAATTTTGCCGCCATTAATATTGTGTATCCTGGTATATAGCCTGAAATCATATTTAAAATGAGATAGCGACACATCCATTGCCGGGCGAATCAACAAATGATCAGTATAAAAACGTCCGACCAGATTGTTATCATTACCCAGTCCTTCGGGGGCGGTGCTATTAGACAGCAACATTAAGCGTGGGTTTTCCAGGCCTCCGGCTGCAAGTACAAAATAGCGGGCTTTGACCCGATATTCAGGGCCGTCAATACAGGCAACCACCGCCTGTGTGACATGATCTGCAGATTCATTTGATTTCAGCTCCAGGGTATTTGAATGCAGATAAACTGTAATATTATTAGATTTTTCAATTTCATCTTTATATTGCTTACCAAAGCGTGTCGGAGGGCTTTGGTGCTTTAAAACATTAATCAGCCTCTCACCCTGTAGCGGCAAGGGCTTCAACCCAAGCTCCCTGGCGTAGTTTTCTACCGAATCATAGTCATATTCGCCTAACTGCATAACCGGTTGGCTGCGGGCAAAATAAGGTTGCATTTCCTCTGCAGTAACCGGCCAGCCACTGTAGGGAACCCAGTCCCTGACTGAAAAATCAAATTCATCAAACGGCCGGCAATGTCCTGCCCAGTGATTGGTTGTACCACCAAAATAACGCAAGCGATTGGTTTCGAGCGGATAGGTTGGGTCACCGATATGGCCGCCCTGGTAAAGAGATTGAGTTTTGGCATCAAACTCCAGACCTCCGCTTTCTATTAGTGCTACTGAAGTATTGGTATTGTTAAACTCCAATGCCATAGAAATGCCCACGGCTCCAGCTCCGATAATACAAATATCTGCTTCAACAATATGGTTGTCGGGAAGCTCTCTTCCGTCAATAAACATACTTTAAGGTACGACTAAATTGCAAATAAATACTAAAGTATATAGTATTTTTTGAAACCTAAAACCCTCAGATTCATTAAGGAATTAATAATCGGGTCGGACTGAAATTGTGATGTAAAAAACTGATTTCTGATTCACAATAAGTTATGTTTAATGAACAATCAAAGATTCTAGGTTAAATGAATCAAACTATACTCTCTAAACAAAGTTTGCGAACACAAATGCGTCAAAAAAGGCGCTCACTGGATGAAGGTCAGCAAGATACAGCTGCTCAGGGCCTATTGAAGAATTTGCTCAGTGTTAATGTCTTCAATCAAGCCAAGCGCATTAGCATGTATTTCCCTAATGACGGCGAAATTGATCCAACATTGGTAATGCTTAGAGCCCTGGAAATGTCTAAAAAGTGCTATTACCCGATTATTTTTCCTTCACGCAAGCCTAAACTGTTTTTTGCCCCGGTGCTTCCCGGTACCCGGCTCAAGGCAGATCGAATGGGTATTATGTCGCCAGTCGTGCCCTCAGCACACTGGCTCAAACCCTCACAGCTTGATGTGATTTTATTGCCGCTGGTATCCTTCGATGCACACGGTTCAAGAATTGGTATGGGCGGTGGATTTTATGATGCTTCACTCGCATTTCTATCCAGCCGTAAACATTGGCGCAGGCCCAGGCTTATCGGTATTGCCCATGAGATACAGCGAGCTGAAAAGATAACTACTGATCATTGGGACATGCCTTTGGAAATGATCGTTACCGATCAAGCAATTTATAATGTACAGGACAAGATTTAGTGAAGATTCTATTTATTGGTGACATAGTGGGTAAGTCTGGCCGGCAAGTATTGACTGACAATCTTAAGGCCCTTAAAAACCAGCATCAGCCTGATATTACGATAGTTAACTGCGAGAATGCTGCCGCGGGCTTTGGTGTAACCCCCAAAATTGCCCAAGCATTTTTTGAACTGAGTTGTGATGTATTAACCAGCGGTAATCACATTTGGGATCGCAAGGAGATCTTTGACTATATCGATACCGAACCAAGGTTGATCCGACCAATAAATTTTCCACCGGCAACACCCGGTAATGGATATTTCATTCATTTAGCCGCAAATAATAAAAAGGTGGCTGTCGTCAATATCATGGGCCAGGTATTTATGGCTACAAACTTGACCTGTCCATTTCGAACCATGGATTCGGTTTTAGAGCAGCTGAGCGGCAAGGCCGATGTCATTTTTGTCGATTTTCATGCTGAGGCCAGTAGCGAAAAACAGGCTTTTGCCCACTATCTGGATGGCAAGGTAGCAGTTGTAGTTGGTACCCATACTCATGTGCCAACAGCAGATGAAAGGATATTCCCCAATGGCACAGCATTTATTTCAGATGTCGGCATGACGGGTGACTACAATTCTGTGATCGGTATGAAGCCACAACCCTCTTTAAATCGTTTCTTAACCAAACTTCCCCAACGACTGGAAGTGGCAGATGGCCTGGCCGAGTTGAATGGTGTTGTGATTGAAGTTGATGAAACTACAGGTTTGAGTCGAAGTATTATCCGCATTAAATGCTGACTTCTATAGTAGCCGGTTTTACGCTTGGTCTAAGCCTTATTCTGGTTATAGGCGCGCAAAATGCTTTTGTTTTGAAGCAGGGCTTGCGCGGTGAGCATGTGTTTGCAGTTTGCTTGTTTTGTGCCTGTTCCGACGCCTTATTAATAATTATGGGTATTACAGGCATTAATACGGCGATGCAAAAGTTACCCTGGTTGGAACCGTTAATGCGTTATGGCGGGGCTCTGTTTTTGTTAATTTACGGAATCCGTTCATTCTGGGCTGCATTTGCATTAAACAAGGGTTTAAACCCGGCTGAAACTCCGGCACAATCGCTAAAAAAAGTATTATTGATTTGTCTGGCATTTACCTGGCTTAATCCGCATGTCTACCTGGATACGGTTGGTTTGATTGGTACGATTTCGACCCAATATCCGGATCGGTTTGCATTTGCCCTGGGGGCGTGCAGTGCTTCAGTGATCTTTTTCTTTTCACTAGGGTATGGCGCGAGGTTATTAAGGCCTGTGCTAGCTAAACCAAAGTCCTGGCGAATTCTGGACTTCCTGATAGGTGTGGTCATGTGGGTTATTGCTGTTAGTCTATTGATGAGTTGAGTATTTTCACTAGCTTCGTTTACGCTTACGGCGATTAGATTCGGACGTTTTTCGGTGTCGATGATTACTTTTTTCTGAGCCTGACTTTCGTTTTTTACTTGCTGCCCGTTTGTCAAACTTGTCGAAGGCAACTTGTTTCTCGACCCTTGAGATTTGTAATCGCTGCCCTGATACCCAGACTTTTTTCAAATGCTTGAATATCTCTTTGGGCATACCAATAGGCAAATCAACCAGAGAGTGATTATCATAGATATTGATCTGCCCTATATACTCTGCGTCAATGCCCGCTTCATTGGCAATAGCGCCGACTATATTTGCCGGTTTGACATTATGCATGTTACCGACCTCGATACGAAAACGTTCCATTTCATTGTCAGGTAAGGATGCTTTTTTTGAGCGCCGATCAGCTTCGCGGCGTGGTTTGCCTGAATCTGGCTGATTACGATTATGTTTGGGCGAATTATTATCGCTACGTTTACCAGGCTCTTGCAGTAATAACGGGGTGTTTCCTTGTGCTTGATGCGCCAATGCTGCTGCAATTTTTAAAGTAGGCACGTCATGCTGTTTACGATATTGCTCTATCAATTCAGCATAAAAACTAACATCGTGATTATCCAATGTATCTGAAATTGCCTGGGTGAAATTGGCAATGCGCTTTTCATTAATCGATTTAGTTGATGGTTGTTCCATCAGTTCGATTTTTTGATTGGTCGCTTTTTCAATCGCATGCAATAAACGTCGTTCTCGAGGTGCCACGAACAATATCGCATCGCCTTTGCGTCCGGCACGTCCGGTTCGACCAATGCGATGCACATAAGCCTCAGTGTCATGTGGAATATCAAAGTTAATCACATGGCTAATCCGTTCTACGTCTAACCCGCGAGCAGCTACATCGGTTGCCACAATAATATCGAGCTTGCTTTTCTTTAACTGATCAATTGTTTTTTCGCGTTGGCGTTGTTGAATATCTCCATTTAAAGCCGCTGCAGCATAACCGCGAGCCTCCAGTTTTTCAGCGATCTCAACCGTAGAGGTCTTGGTGCGAACAAAAATGATGACCGCCGCAAAGATCTCTGCCTCCAGGATTCGGGTCAGGGCATCCATTTTGTGTATAAAACCGCTCACCGGCCAATATCGTTGACGAATCGTGTCCGCAGTTGTGGTTTTAACTCTTATGATGATTTCTTCAGGCGCATTTAAATGCCGTTTAGCGATGCGCTTGATTTGTTGCGGTAGGGTGGCTGAGAACAGCGCGGTTTGTCTGTTTGGGGGCGTTTGTTCGAGAATCCAGTCCACATCGTCAATAAACCCCATGCGCAGCATTTCATCGGCTTCATCCAGTACCAGAGCATTAATATGGTCGAGTTTTAACGTGCCGCGACGCATATGATCCATCACCCGCCCAGGGGTGGCAACGATGACGTGAACACCACGGTTCAGCGCGTTGATCTGGGTGCGGTAATCTTGCCCGCCGTAAATCGGCAGTACCTGGAATCCTTTAAGCTTTGACGCATATGTTTTAAATGCTTCTGCAACTTGAATAGCCAGCTCCCGGGTTGGCGTCAACACCAGGATTTGAGGCTGCTTTTGTTTCAGATCGAGTTTGGACAATAGCGGTAATGCAAACGCAGCGGTTTTACCGGTGCCGGTCTGCGCCTGGCCAAGAATATCCCTGCCTTCAAGCAGCAATGGAATGGTTTGAGCCTGAATAGGGGTCGGTGTTTCATAGCCCACTGCATTGAGTGCGGCCAGAATAGAATCGCTTAACGCTAGTTGATCAAACGCGGTTGCTATGGTTGTCATGACTAATACCAATAAAGATAACAATGAGGTAACGCCAAAAAATCAAGAACCTGTTTGTCGTCGCCAATGTAATTCAGGCAATTGCCCGAAGGGGAGCGTAGTGTAACGGTTTAAGCCACTACAAGCACGTTTTTATTATCGAATTTTTTAATGAAAATCAATAAATTACTGAAATTCCAAGCTATTGCATGCAAATAATTATGCCTAAAATGGTAAGACAATAAGTAAGCAAAAATTAGCAGCTGGCAACAGGTCTCAGTCACACATCTCTAAACTCGGTTACAAATAGAAAATTTCAATAACCTCAGGCCAAGAATGTTGTATCGTTAAACGATGCAACGTATTAAAGAAGATTTCCTGGAACTGCTTGAACGAATCATACCGCTGTTAGGTAAAGATGTCCTTGAGATAGGTTGTGGCAGTGGTGAAAGGGCAGCCCAAATTGCCCGCAAAGCCAGTAGCGTGGTGGCGATCGATTCAGATTCTCCATCAATTTCCCAAGCGCAGGAAAATAATACAGCCGCAAATCTGCGCTATAGCTGTGAGTCGGCTCAGACGATGAGTTTTAGATCAAAAACTTTTGATGTCGTTTTGTTTACGCTTTCATTTCATCACTTGCCGGTTGATGCAATGAATTCAGTGATTGCCAAAGCGGTGGATTGCACCAGGCCTGGTGGTTACATTGTCTATTTAGAACCGACTTTTACAGGATCGTATTTTGAGGCTGAACTACTATTTGACGCTTGTGATGGTGACGAGCGAGCCGCAAAAGCCCGCGCATATTATGAAATGTTGAATTACAAAAATTATTACGAAGTGGTGGAGATAGATGATGAAACTATTTTTGAAATTGATTCTACTGAAGATTTTATTGAAAACTTAAAACCGGGAAAAAATCGTCACGCGATTGATGATTTCCTTAAAAAAAATAAATTTCTTTTGACCGCACAAAGGCGGATCAATATTTTTCAGGTTTACTAAATGGTTTTCAGACTAAATAATCTGATCATTTACTTAATCTGCGGCCAGGTGTCGCTAATCCTGTAACCTAGCGGAAACGGATCATCATCATTAATAAAATGTTGGTAACTGCCGGTAATCCAGGTGCGGCCTGAAATAATGGGGATTATGGCTGGTTTGCTACCGACTTTGGTAGTTTGCTTAAGTTGACAATGAAATTCAGTATCGATAATGGATTTGCCAACAAATTTATCGCCTGTTATTAGTTTACCTTGCGCATGTAACAGTGCCATACGTGCCGAACAGCCGGTACCGCAAGGTGAGCGATCAAGTTTACCAGGCTGGATGGCAACTGTACTTTTTCCATAAGTAATCCCGTCTATGTGTTCAACAGGGCCGGTAATTTGGCAGAATGACACATGATTCCAGTCAGGATTTTGTGGATGGGTAAATCCTAATTGGTGGTTGGCAGCATTGGTTATTCGAATGCCGGTTTCCACTAACTCCCGGCCTTCGTCCGGGGTGATCTCAAAACCGAGTTGTTTTGCATCAACGAGCACAAAGCTGTCCCCACCATATGCAGTATCTACTGATAATGTCCCTACACCTTCAACTTCGAGTTGAACGTTTCGTTGATCCACAAACGAGGCAACATTTTCAATAAACACACGTTTAACTTTACCGTTTTTACAAAGTGCTCTGGCGTTAACTAAACCAGCGGGTGCTTCTAAAGTTAAATGTGTCTCAGGTTCTTGCATTGGGACTATGCCTTGTTCAAGTAATACAGTCACCACGCACATAGAGTTTGAGCCCGACATCGGTGGTGTGTCAGCAGGCTCCATGATAATAAAAGCTGCATCGGCCTGTGGATTTTCAGGTGGCACTAATAAATTCACATGACGGAATATACCCCCTCGTGGTTCGTTCAAAACAAACTGCCGCAGTTGATCATCGTTTGCAATCCAGTTACGCATTTCCCATAGTGTTTGCCCCGGTGGTGGCTCGACTCTGGAAATGATGACATCTCCAACTTCACCTTCGGCATGGGCGCTGATGATTTGGATTTGGTTTTTGTTGAAGATGTTCATTTAAAGCAAGTATACCCCCTCTAGCTCCCCCTGGGAGGGGGAGAAAAGCCTTTCTCGTGGTATTACTTTTCCTCCCCTATCAGGGGAGGCCAGGAGGGGTTAAACAAATAAAATCTCACTCAATTCAGACAAATCTTCCACTACCCAGGTTGGTTTGATATCGAATTTATCTATATCACTTACTTTGGAAACACCGGTTAATACAAAAGCGGTTTGCAGGCCGTTTTTTATGCCTGCCTGGATATCAGTATGCAGATTGTCACCGACAATGATGCATTGATCGGGTTTAAGTCCGAGTCGGTTACAAGCGGCGTTAATGATCACTTGATATGGCTTGCCGACGATTTCAGGTGTTACACCGGTGGCTTTTTGGATAGCAGTAACCAAAGGGCCGGCTTCTGGAATGACCCCATCTTCGACAGTGATAAGGCTGTCGTTGTTGGTGGCAATAAAACGCGCACCTTTGATGATGAGTCGAGTCGCTTGGGTTAGTTTGTGATAATTGAACTCGCGATCATAACCCACAATTACAACATCTGGATTTTGCTGATCAAATTCAATCCCGGCGTGTTGCAGAGGTTGTTCCAAGCCGTCTTCACCGATCCAGAATGCCCGCGTTGCTGGCGGTAGCCAATCCGCAGTTGCCATTGATGAGGTTAAAATATTTTCAACCTGGCATTTAATCCCCATCCTGTTTAAATCATCTGCGACGATTTGAGCAGTACGATTGCCACGGTTTGTGACGAACAAATAGGGCACCTCGTTATTGTTCAGGCGCTGAATAAACTCAATTGCACCGTCGATGACTTGGTTGCCACGGTAAATCGTGCCGTCCAGGTCGATAAGCAACCCCGAATTATCCATGCTAATTCTCAGGATAAGGCACGGTCCTGGATCCGGCTTCTAATGAGACCGTATGCGAGACAATATGATCCTGGTTAAACCAGTGTAGTTCATATTTGGGTGAATGAACAAAAAAACCGGATTCACTATCAGGGTGAAAATTGAGTGCCTGGGTAAAAGAAACAGCAGGAGCGATACTCGTCGTTACTCCAGCAAAACAGGTGTTGACAGGCCGATGCACATGGCCACATACAATACGAATCACCTGTGGGTTTTTTTCGATTATTTTTTCTAAGCTTTCAATGCCAGACAGGTTGTAGTGATCCATTTGAATCACACCGGTTCTAAACGGTGGATGATGCATAAAAATAAGTGTGGGTTTGTCAGGCTGCTGAGCCAGGGTTTGCTCTAGCCAACTTAGGCGCTGTGAACAAAGCTCACCTTTATCACTATCCGTAATGGTGGTGTCCAGAGCCACTAAGCGAAGTGGAAAATCATCAATACTGTATTGAATAAAATCATCAGGGTCACCGGCAAAACCAGGATGGTCAGGGAAATAGTGGCGCATCAGACTCCTGTCATCATGATTACCGGGGATCAAATAACAAGGGCAGTTTAAATTTTTCCAGCGTTTAGCCAGCCTCTCGTAAGCTTGAGGATGTTTGTTATCGGCCAAATCTCCAGTGATTAAAATTGCATCCAGTTTTAGGCCGAACGCTTCGAATGAACTCAGCACCTGGTCAAATCGGTTTGTAGTGCGGACATTGTTTTGTGCGAATTGTCCGGCCGCAGTCAGGTGTAGATCAGTAATCTGCGCGATTAGCATGAACGCTCCCTAGATGCGCCAAGTATAGAGTCAAGACTCAATAAAAAATAGTAAACCCTGTGAAAAATCAAAGGGTTAGCTATGCATACTGGAAGGTAATCAGGTTTTGACGTTTTTAGCTTGAGGGCCTTTAGGGCCTTGTTCAACTTCAAAAGTTACTTCTTGTCCTTCAGTGAGTGATTTGAACCCTGAATTCTGAATTGCAGAAAAGTGTACAAATACATCTTTGCCGCCATTAGAAGGTGTTATAAATCCGAATCCTTTGGTTTCATCAAACCATTTAACAGTTCCCGTTTCCACGATATACCTCATCAAAAATTAAAAACAAAAAATCTTACTAATCTAACGAGGTTAAAAACAGGGAAAGTCTTGCGAAGAGAGTTACTGTAAAAAAACCAGCATAGAATGTAATGGCAGGCATTCTAACCGGTTTTTATATAGAAACCCAGCTTTAATTCCATTACCTTTGTAACAGAGCAGCCTAGTGTGCCTGGGCCCAGTTTGTACCTGTGCCTGTTTCTACTATTAAAGGTACCTTGAGGTTGGCAACACCACTCATTATTTCTGTAATGGCCTGGCTGACTTTTTTGCTGTCTTTCTCCGGCACCTCCAATACCAGTTCATCATGAACTTGCATAATCATTTTTGAGTTTTTACTGACGTTGGGAAGTTCAGTATGAGCCTTGATCATGGCTTTTTTGATGATGTCAGCTGCCGTGCCTTGCATAGGTGCATTAATGGCAGTGCGTTCAGCATATTGGCGACGGTTGAAATTGCTGGAATTTATTTCCGGCAAATACAGGCGGCGTCCGAATACAGTTTCCACAAATCCGGTATCATGGGCTTGCTCACGGGTATCATCCATATATTTTTTTACACCAGGGTAACGATCAAAATACAGGTCAATATATTCCTGGGCCTCCTGCCTGGAAATACCAAGTTGTTGTCCCAGGCCGAACGATGACATACCGTAAATCAAACCGAAGTTAATGGCCTTGGCATTGCGGCGTTGATCATCAGTAACGTCGGCCAGTTTGGTTCCAAATACTTCACTGGCAGTGGCTCGATGTACATCTTCACCTTTGGCGAATGCATCCAATAAACCTTTGTCCCGGGATAAATGCGCCATAATACGTAATTCAATCTGTGAGTAGTCAGCAGCTAATAAAACATAACCGTTCTCAGGTTCGAAGGCTTCACGAATCCGCCGCCCTTCAGCCGTTCTAATGGGAATGTTCTGCAAATTCGGATCGGCAGATGACAGTCGGCCTGTAGCAGCAACAGCCTGGTGATATGAGGTATGAATACGACCGGTTGCGGGATTTACCAGATCCGGTAGTTTGTCCGTATAGGTCGATTTGAGTTTACTTAAGCTTCGGTGCTGCAGAATCAATGCCGGTAATTCGTAATCGACAGCCAGATCCTGTAGCACATCCTCTGCCGTTGAAGGCTGGCCTTTAGGTGTTTTCTTCAGTACAGGCAGCTTCTGTTCTTCAAATAAGATTTCCTGAATTTGTTTAGGTGAGGATAAATTGAATGCTTTGCCGGCAATATCGTGTGCCTGTGATTCGAGTTGTTCTGTTTGTTTGGCGATTTCTTGACTCTGGGCAATAAGTTTTTGCGTGTTTATTTTTACACCATTACGCTCAACCGATTCCAATACGCTAATCAGCGGCATTTCGATGTCCTCGAATACTGACTTGAGATTTTTGATTTCTTTCAAGCCAGGCCACAAGGTCTCATGCAATTGATAGGTAATTGCCGCGTCCTCACCTGCATAAGGCGCAGCAGTTTCAATTTCAATTTCATCAAATCGCTTTTGATCTTTACCTTTACCGGCAATATCTTCATAGTGAATGGTTTTATGGCCAAGGTGCTTCAGCGCCAGAGTATCCATGTCGTGCCTGGATGACGTGCTGTCGAGCACATAGGATTCCAGCATGGTATCAAACTGCGCATTTTCAATATTGATGCCATAGTTTCGAAATACAGCCAGATCGTATTTGAGGTTTTGCAAAATTTTGGCCGGTTTTTTGTTTTCAAACAGAGGCTTTAACAGCTCCAGCACCTCATCTAAAGGCAATTGTTTTTGTACACCTTCATAGGCGTGACCAACAGGTATATAAGCGGCTTTTTTACCGTCTGAAAAAGAAATCCCGACTAACTCGGCTTCAAGCGAATGTAAAGAAGTGGTTTCTGTATCCAGCGCAAATGTGTCACAGGTCTTTAGATGTTTAATCCAGGTATTTAACTGTTTCTGGGTCAAAATGATTTCGGTTTTATCACGATCGAATTTGGGTTTTTCCTCTGTAATACCTCCAAGTTCAGACAGCCAGGTTTTGAATTGCAGTTCGGCATACATGGCTTTGAGCTTTTCTTCGTCTGGTGTATTGAGTGATAATTGTTCAATAGTCTGGTCAAGTTCAACGTCGGTTTTTATGGTGGCGAGCTGGTGACTAAGCGGAATTTGCTCCACACAATCACGCAGGTTTTCACCGACTTTGCCTTTTATATCGTCCACATGTTCAAGCAGATTATCCAGGGTCTCGTATTGATCTAACCATTTTGCTGCCGTCTTGGGTCCGACCTTAGGTACGCCGGGAATGTTGTCGCTGGTGTCGCCAATCAGTGCCAGATAATCGATGATTTGATGCGGATAAACACCCATCTTTTCCTTCACGCCCTCAATATTATAAGTCACACCTTTCATGGTATCGCTGACCAGCACCTTCTCAGTCACCAACTGTGATAAATCTTTATCACCGCTGCATATTAGTACAGAAAGATTTTTTTCTTCGGCCTGCTTGGCAAATGTACCGATCACATCATCAGCCTCGACACCTTTGACCGACAATAACGGCAAGCCAAGTGCCTCGACAATTTCATGCACCCAGTCGATCTGGCGGCGCAAATCATCCGGCATAGCCGAGCGATTCGCTTTGTATTGTTCATACAAATCATCTCTGAAGGTTTTACCCGGCGCATCGAACACTACTGCCATAGATTCAGGCTGGTGCTCCTTGAGAAGATTTTTCAGCATATTGACAATACCGTACACCGCACCGGTTGGTTGGCGCTTGGAATTCATCAAATTCGGCATGGCGTGAAAGGCACGATACAAAAATGACGAACCGTCGACAAGGATAATTGGTTTACCGGAGCCTGATTTTTTGTTCATTGATTTATACAGTTGCTTGACTGCGTATAGGATACCAAATACTGCTTAAGCGCATAGGCGTTATTCAGTTTTGTTTCTTTGGAACTGAATACAAAAGTAGTGTTGTCAGTCATGTGAGCTAGAAGATCATCCACAGCTGGTTGGTTATTACCTAGCTCGGTGAAATAGCGTTGCCTGAATATTTCCCACTTGTCAGGGTCGTGGTGATACCATTTCCTCAGCTCGTTTGATGGTGCTATATCTTTGGCCCAGTAGTCAATTTTGGCTTTTTCTTTGGATATACCTCTTGGCCACAGTCGGTCAACTAAAATGCGTGTTCCATCATCGCCCGCTGCTTCTTCGTAAACACGCTTTATCTGAATCATCATTGTCTGGAATTTTTGATTTTAAAATAACGAAAAATCCCGATTAAACTGATGATTACCCAAAATCCTTCAATTAATGCGGCTGAGAAATTGAACTCAAAATACAAAGAAACCAGTATTAATCCGGCACCCAGCAGATTGAGTATTGAATAACTCAGTTGGTGGTTTTGCATACGACCTATTTGTAGTAAGAAATAACATAACAGGATCATGCTTACACCTATGGTGCCAATGATGTCGTGAAATTCTATGGACATCATTCAAGTATAAAGCAAGTTGTTTATAGCGTATTTAGAATGCCCCAATCATTGTTATGATTTTGGAGATAGGATGTTTTCTTAATGCATGATCCATTTCCCGGTAAATTTAATCAGAGCATGTCCGAATTGCCTGAACTTTGAATCATTGCCGATGGGGAGGTT
Organism: Arenicellales bacterium; assembly: GCA_028284225.1. Taxonomy (GTDB): domain Bacteria; phylum Pseudomonadota; class Gammaproteobacteria; order Arenicellales; family JAHEKD01; genus JAHEKD01. The sequence continues at coordinate 71,926 of JANQSD010000002.1, read as the reverse complement.
AGGTGGGGTTTTGTTTGATGCCTGTTTCATTTTTCGGTATATCGGTATAGCTGAACTGTAAATTATTCCACCATAAATCGTGTTTTGATTTTGGGAGGATTTTGCAATGTTTGTTGTACGACACAGCACTGTTGTACCGCTTGTTCGAGTTTATCCAGCAATTTCGCAGAAGTGCCGGCTTTGACTCTTAGGTTCACTTCGCAGCGCATTGACTGAAAACCGACCGGAACATTTGCATCGACAGCCAGGGTTCCGCGAACGTCTACGTTGCCTGTTACATTCACTTCCAGATGTTCCAGCTCGATATTGAGCAAATTTGCCACCATGCGAATCGATGAATCCTGACATGCAGCCAGGGCTGCGCAGAGTATATCACCGGGCGTGGGTGCATCATGCAGCCCTCCAACTGCATGGTGCACTCCAACCGGAATCTCTACCTCCGAGTCGGGCATTGGTTTTACAGTAAAGTGAAAGGGATCAGCCGCATCAATGCCGCAGGTATATGCCTGATCCACCACCTGGGCAGTGTCTGGTGAAGTCAGGTACTGGCGACGTAGCGGCTGTTGAATTTGTTTTAAGTTGATTGTTTGCATGATTTTGTCCCGTGTTATTTGGTGATAACGATTTGCAAATATTCTGAAGGAACTACCATGGTGCCATCGTCAGCGTTATTAAAGCTGTCAATAAGATTCAATACATCTGCAGCAAGTTGTTCACCTTTGTCATCATCAAGCGCCTCAAATGCTTTCAGCAGAGGCCCGTAATAAGTGCCGAAAAGATCCAGCCAGTGCTGTGGAGATTGATATCTAAAATTGAATTCTTTAGCGCTTGCATCGATTTTAGTACAGCCAGCAAAATGCTGTTGCAAAAAGGCATCGGTTCCCCAGGCTGCAGGTGAGTTTACGCCTTGAGGAGGTGGAATATATTGTCCAAGCGTTTTGAATAATTGGCCGATAAACCCTTGTGGAGTCCAGTTAGCCAAGCCAATTTTACCGCCCGTTTTGCATACGCGAATTAATTCGGATGCTGTTTGAGCTTGATTAGGTGTGAACATTACGCCGAACGTCGATACTACATTATCAAAATAGTTGTCTTCGAAGGGCAGGTTCTCAGCATCAGCTTGTTGATATTTAACCGGTAAACTTTCTGCTGTCGCCCGACGGCTGGATTGGTCCAATAAGGATTGAACATAATCGGTCGAGGTGACATTACAAAATCGCCTGGCCGCTGCAAGCGTTGCATTACCGTTGCCGGCAGCAACGTCCAACACGGATTGTCCAGCTCTCAGGTCCATGACCTCGCAGAGCTGTTCGCCGGTAATTTGTAACGTTACGCCGATGCGGCTGTAGTCTCCCGAGCCCCAAGCTATTTGTTGCTTGGATTTAACAGCATCCAGATCGACTGAGGTTTGATTTGAATGGTTCATTTTAGTCTCCTTGTGGTTTAGAAATATTAAAAATAATCAGACATAGATCATACTATTCATCTGCTAAAGAATTGTCTTGGGAAAAACTTGGGGTTTTTATGGGGATTTAATCCGTGATCAAGTTTGCGAGTCTGCTGCCGATTGCAGCTTGTATTTCATCACTTGATAAATCCGGTTTGATTCTGCGAGCTTCTTGCATGATAGAAGCCGCTTTTTCAGGGTTATTTGATAAAACCCAGATTGCAGCCAAAACCAGGCGCGGCAAATACGTTTTGTCGTCGCGCATGCAGGCTTGCTCTGCTTGTTCTTGTGCACGCACCAGTTGTTTAGTACGCAGAAAAGCCAGCGCTAACGCACTTTGCCAGATCGACAAGCGGCCATCCAAAGGACTGATATTAATACCATGCTGTAAGTGTTCAATTGCCAGATTAACGTTGTTATCAAGTAAATAGGCAGAGCCTAAGGCTGCCCAGGCTTGGGCATTGGCAGAATTAATTTCTGTCGCGTGTTTTAAAAGAGGAATCGCACGCTCAAGGGCTCCAATGTCTGCCAAGGCACAACCACAAAAACCCAGCACGGTTGAATTCATGTTATCCAGGGTGAGTGCCAGTTCAACAACAGCAGTTACTTCAGAGTGGGTTACTGTCTCATCCGGTAATAGACCTACACGATGCCCTAGAGCTAAAACAAGTGAAAGATAGGCGGGTGCTAAAGCAAAATCAGAGTCCATTTCGTGACTTTGCCTTAATAAATCGGCTGCCTCGATAAAAGTGTCCTGGTGCCAGCCTTTTAGAGCCAGGATAGAACTGGCCTGCAAATATAATTCACGTGAATTAGGTTGATTATCAGATTTTTTGATCCGCTTATAGATTGCGCGATTAATTTGAGGCTCAAGTTTTCTAAGGATTTCTATGACTGCTGCTTGTTCTGAGACCCCGGCGTTAAACGGAAATTGATCGGACCAAAAAATAAAGCCTGATTTAGCATCAATTAAGTTAACATTTACACGTAGATTGGTATCGAAAAACTGCGCGTAACCGCTGACAATGAAATCAATACCCTGTTTTTCATGAAGTTGCCTTGGTGAATCTTCGCGTTGATTTGTAAATGCAGTATTAGAATTGATTTTTAACAATGGCACCCTGGTTAATATAGTTTCAATCGTGGTGGTGATAGACTGAATAAGGTTCTTGGCTTGTTCGTCTGCATTTAACACTCTAAATGGAAAAACTACTAACGAGGGGTCCTGGGATTTAGCTGCTTGCTTTAAGTCTGTAGAACTAAACGCGGCGCTCGTCGATTTAAATCGAAAGCCACGTCCATGTACGGTCTGGATAAAGCGCTGAGTTTTACCATTGTCACCGAGTACTTGACGCGCTGATTTGATTGCACTGGATATGGTTGAATCAGAGACTATGCGGCCGTTCCATACTTGATTCATCAATTCATCCCTGCTAAACAGTTGACCAGGATGTCGTGCAAGAAAAATGATTAAATCTAGAATTAACGGTTCAACAGCGATTGTTTCGCCATTGCGGCGTAGTTCAAAACGATCATGATCGATTTCAATGTCTGCGAACTTAATGTTCATTCTCCATCCAGAGTAGAATCTATCTCAAAATGTCTGTGCTTGTTGATACGTCGTTAAAAGCTCGCTCAAAATACTCATTTACTCTATGTAAACTGCGCTTTTTCGCTCACTTTTGCCTCGTCTGAGCAGCGCTCGACTATTTTGAGATAGATTCTAATAATTTTTACTACATCTTAGCATCATCCCGGATTGTAGAATCGATTATTCATCCTGGTTTTGCTGCCCAATGGAAGTGTAGAACAGGATGCCCATAATAATTGCAAAACCAGTTAATTGGATTGTAGTCAGGAATTCACCCAGCAATAACATCGCTGCAATAGTTGCTATCACAGGCTCAAGGTTGAAATATAAAGCACTCCTGGCTGCACCGATATGTTGGATGGCGATAAACATCGTTAATAAACCGCAGGCATAGCCGCCGCTGGCAAGCAGCATGGTCAAGTAACCTAATCGAGTATTTGGCATCTGAAATTGATGGCTCAAAAAGGTGATCATGCATATGATTGCCAGGGTGAAAATATTAACCCAAAAAGCAGCGACAATCAGATCCAGCGATTTGAAGTAATGCTGTGATGTCACGAAAACTCCGGCTGCACTGAAGGCAGCCAGTAATGCCAGGCTTATTCCGACTAAGTTTAAATTTGTGAAAACCGGGCCAATCACCAGGCACAATCCAATAAACGCTAAACCAAAACTGGATAACAACTTTGCGGGAATTATTCCTGGCTGGCGGATAGATAAATAGACTAACAGTAATATTGGCCAGGTGAAAAAGATAATGGCGGCAAGACCGACAGGAATGAATTGCACTGCACCTAAATAACCCAGCGCTATGCCGCTGGTGCATAATGAAACCAGCATAATACCGCTAAGTTTACTTTTGCTTAAAGCCAGTGTTTTTGACTGGACCAGGATCAGTAATAGGCAAAGCGCAATACCGAATACAGAACGAAAAATACCTACGGTCAAAGAGTTGCTACCTTGCTCGTAAGTGATCCGTGCAAAAGTAGTCACACACCCAAAACAAACGGCCGAGGTGATCGAGAAAATAATTCCACGTTTTAAGTCATTGTTGGGCATGGCAAGGATTAGCTGGTCCACAAATAGCGAGACTATCTCATATCTGAAAAAGACTGTGTTATTGATTTGCTCAAATCGATGAAAAACGACATATTCCTGTTATACTTGTGTACACCCTTTGATGATTAAGGGTTAAGAAACCAGCTATTGAAAAGAGATATAGTTAAATTGATGAAAAAAATATCGACATTGTTTGCCGCTACAATTCTGTGTATACCTGTTGCCTATGCTCAGTCGAATCAACCGCTGGAGACTATTGAAGCTGGAACAAAAAAATCCGCCCAGGAAGTTCTTAATGACCAGTTTCAATCTTCAGTCAAAATCCGCCAGGCAGGCACGACCACGGTGAAGGAGTATCAAAACCAAGGTGTGACGTATAAAGTTGAAGTTGCGCCTAAAGATACACCTGCCTATATTCTTGCCGACCAAGATGGTAACGGTAACATTAATAACTCCGATACCAGCATCGACAGTGATGTTGTGGTGCCTGAGTGGACTATCGGTAACTGGTAGTCAGATAAGTCATAAATTTACTTCACGCCTGAGCCAGGCGATGAACTTTTCTGCGGCCGGCTTGGGCTGGCGGTTTTTCGGTATAACTAAATAATACGAAAAGCTGTTAAGCGATAATTCAAATGGGGCTATTAATTTGCCCGCCGCCAGATCATCGTAAACCAATGAGCGACAGCCTAATTCGACACCTTGACCGTTAATCGCGGCTTGATAGCGAACATTACTATCATCTATCAAAAGCGTCTGCCTAGCCGTTTTATGATTTTCACCTGTCAGCGCAAACCAGTCTTGCCAGCTGTCATAATCAGTTTCCTTTAGCAAGGTGTATTGGAGTAAATCACCAGGGGTCCTGATTTTTTCAGGACCCATCAAGTCAGGACTGATGACAGGGGTAAGCTCTCCAGGGATCAACAACAAATGGTCTTTGCCGGCTTTTTCTGTACTCAGCCATTCAATCGCTAAATCAACACGTTCATTGGAAAAATCGGTAGTTTGGTTAGTATGAATCAATTGCAGCTCGATGTCGGGTTGTTCAAGCCAAAACTTGCTCAGCCTGGGTGATAACCATTTAAATGCAAAGTAGGGCCTGGAACTAACCGTCAGTGAATGCGGATTATTATTATGCCTGACATCCTCAACCAAGTCTGTCAACTGACGGAAGGCTTTTTGTAAGCCTGGAGCAAATTGTAAACCTGCCTCGGTCAAGGCAATATTTCGACCTGAGCGTTTAGTCAGGGGAACACCTAAGTCCTGTTCCAATTGTCTGATTAAGTGGCTGATAGCCGAGGAGGTCACAAATAACTCCTCCGCAGCCTGATTGACATGTAGATGCCGTGATACCGTCTCGAATGCCTTTAACGCTTTTAATGAAGGTTGCCGGTATCTGCTCATAATTATTGAGTATATCTCAATAATGTTTAAACATTTATCAGTATAAATAAATTAAATTTTAAATAGAGTGAGAAAATCTAACTTAATGGAAGTTGACAATGACTGCACCTTCGGTATTCAGGTTCTCAGATGTTGAACATCGCTTAGAAACACTCGATAAAGGCGGCACCTTTATCAAGCCGTTTGTTAATACAAAAAACAGCGACAGCATGGCAGGTGGAATTAATTTTCTGAATGACGTTTCTGTGCCGTGGGATTTAACCTGTGATGAGTTGATATACTGTCATCAAGGTACATTTCGGCTAGTTGTTGACGAAGTGGATTATGTTCTAAATCCTGGTGATTTAATGTATGTGCCTAAAGATAATCATGTCAAATACGAAGCCGACGATAAATGCGTGATCTTTTATGCGGCGTTTCCGGTTAACTGGAAGGAGCTTGCCGGTGTTACGTATGTTCCAGGGATTGATGCTGAGGATATGCCGCAAAGTAGTTAATTAAATTCAGTGATTGGTAAGGAGGCCTGCCAATGATTCCTACAGCAAAACTTAATGAAATTACTCAAAATTTTTCGAATCAAAAACCGGTAGCCAGCGGTTTACCCGCCTACGCGTATACAAGTGAAGACTACTGGCTTGTGGAGCAGCAAACCTTGTTTGCTAATTCCTGGGTGTTTGCTGGATTTGCCCATGAGCTTAAGAATATTGGGGATGTTGTCCCGTTTAATATTGCGGGATTGCCGATCTTTCTGATCCGAAGCTCGGAACACAAAATTAAAGCTTTTCATAATGTTTGTCGTCATCGTTGTCTGAAGTTGATTGATAAGCGTGGTAATGTGGGGCCGAGAATTCGCTGCCCCTACCATTCTTGGGTCTATGGTTTAGATGGCGAACTTAAATCGACGCCGTTTTTTGCCGGTTCTGAGCAACATACTCCAGATGGTTTTGACTTAAGCCAACATCCTTTGGCAGAAATAAACTGTGAAGTTTGGTTTGACTGGATTTTTATAAATTTAAGCACGGCCCCAACGTCTTTTGAACATCATATCCAGCCTTTGAAAAAACGCTTGGCTGATGTTGATTTCAATCAGGTCAAACCTGTTGCTACCGTTGAGTTTGGAGAGGTGAAATGCAACTGGAAATTATTACTGGAGAATTTTATTGAACCGTACCATGTTCAATTTGTGCATTCATCAACGACGGACCAGCCGCTGAAGGATCACTACACAGTCATCGATGAGCACTGTCTGGGCAGTGCTGTAGATATTGATGATAATGGCGAGGATAAAAAGGAAAATACTCTGGCCGTCAGTTCATTGTATTTAACCTTGTTTCCAAATTTTGTGTTTGGCCGCTATTTTCCCGATCAAATGGGCGTGCATCTGGATATTCCGATTAGCGTAAACCGGACACAACAAAAACGAGTGATCTACACTACGGATGGCAATCTGCGTAGTGAAGAAGAAATCAGCAGTTTAAAAACACTCTGGCATGATGTGCATAAAGAAGATCATGAAATGTGCGAGCGTTTGCAACAAGGCCGCGCATCGCCATTGGCAGAACGAGGAGGCTTGTTGTCACCACACTGGGAGGACAGCGTCAGGCGTTTTCAGGAATTGGCTTTAAACGCTACAATTGAAACTTAGAATTATGAGGAACAAATGATGTCAGATAAAAATTCTTCAAAGCCTGATTTTCGCATTGATCATACTATGCTTAGAGTCAAGGACTTGGAAAAATCGCTGGATTTTTACACTCGCATATTAGGTATGAAAATACTGCGTCAAAATGATTATCCCGAAGGCAAATTTACCAACACATTTATTGGTTATCAGGGTGAAGACGATGGTCCCACACTTGAATTAACCTATAACTGGGACCAGCAGGATGATTATGATCGTGGTAATGGTTGGGGCCATCTGGCATTAAAAGTTTCCGATGTTTATGCAACCAGTGAATATTTAAAATCGGAAGGGGTTGAATTCAGCAAAGAACCGTCACCGATGAAGCACGGTACTCGAATTTTGGCATTTATTAAAGACCCGGACGGTTATCCGATAGAATTGAATGAGCCGATTTCAAAGGATTCTTAGGTGTACTAACAGAGCATTCAGCTCATTGATGTTATAAACTTAAGGTAGATATTTAATGGTTTGTAATCGTGCGTTATTTTATTGCTCTTATTATCATTGTATTTTTATCTGCCTGTGCCTCTTCCGGAGGCGGACAATCGAGCACAAAAAGCAGTAGTGACGGCAACATCTGGTTTTATCGTACAAATAGCCAGGGCCAACAAATTGCGCTGACACTGGTCAAAGATACCGATCAACCGGGCTGCCATAATCTACTGAAAAGAAGTCGCTTACATCGAATCGCAGTTAAAGGGTTTGAATACTGTGAGGTTTATGCAGAAAAAGATTGCCAACAAGGCACCAAGCTTAGCGCTCAGTGGTTAGCCAAACGAGTGAAATCCGACGATAAAAAGCAACCGACGACAAAATTCAGCAAAGGTTCTCGTTGGGTATTCGATAGAGAAGGTAACATTATGGCGCGTTCCTGGCGCTGTGTAGACTGAACTCCCTCTTGTCAGGGGAGGTTAGGACGGGTAAATACCATTTAAAATCTCTTTGTTTAGCTTTGCTCTGACAGGGTCCTGATCCGGAATTGCGACAACGCTATCGATAATCTTTACATATTCGTCAGGGAATCGATGATGCCTTGCCCCAGTCAGCACAAATTCCTTATACCAATCGAACGGTGCCAGCCCATCGTCCATGGCATCAAGTTGGGCTTGATAAAGCAAGGCTTTAATGGTTTGGTCTTGCATGACGATATTTTTGAATACGACGTTATAGCCGTGACCCACACCTTCAAAATAATCCAGTTTTAGCTTTTGTTCTGTATTCAGTTGGCAGATTGTTCCCCAGACGTCATGGTCCTGGTTTTCAACAACGGTGCACTTCCCGGAGCCATCGCCGCCACACTTGTTAAAAACAAGTTTATGGCCAGCTAAATAACCGATGCCGATCTGTTCATAATCACCGATTCGCTGATGCAACCGATGATGATTTAGATTCGAACCGAAAGCGAAATAAAACACCGTATCACTCAAGTGACTAATTCCAATTTAATGAATGTAATTATCAACATTTTAAGGTAAGAAATCAGTGTGAAAATTGATTAACTTCATATGTATTAGTTTTAAGGTCTTTTTATATGATTTAAAAAGTAAAAGGTTGCCATTGATCACCCATTTTGGGACATGAAAATTGCTTGATAAGTTTAGGACGCTTTTCGATGACTACAGCAAACGGATAGAAATGTATTGAGTGGATGCAGGATTGAAAAGCAGTTGCCTTTGAACCAGGTGCAGACATATCTAACTGTTCATACTGGTTTAGTTCATTAATAAGGCTGAATAGATAATTGGTGAACGCATTGGATTTTCCATGTATATCTTCGCAGATATAAACAGCACCGGGATTTAAGGCTGGCAGCATTTCCTCAAGGGTAATTTTTTGCTGTGCTGGAGTATGCCCTCCATCATCGATAATGATATCAATACTATCGACGGATTCCCGGAAATTATGCCAGAAAGTTCGGTTTTCTTGGTCACCGATAAAAATGGATGTATAGTCATTTTCATAAGATTGGCATGCTTGTTCAATATCGATACCATAAATATGAGAATGACTACCTAAATACTCATGCCACATCTTGAGGCTGCCGCCGCTATAGATACCAATTTCAAGTAAATTGACTGAAGTATTTACAAATTTGGCTAAGTGCTTGTGATAGATCTCAAAATAGTGGTTCCACTTCCAAATACCATTTCCTCGTTTGTTTTCTTTGAAATAGTTAAAAAGCGGATTATCCAAGTCAGTGGTTTGAATTTCAATAGACCATGGATTTGGATCGTTATAATTTGCGGAAAATAGTTCGCCTTCGTGTATATACTTGTGATGGTAGAGTTGTTTTGATAAAAGCCGCGGATTAGTTTTTACTGAGGCAATAAGATTTTTTAGAGCTGTTAAATAACGGTTCACTGCGCATCCTTTTAAATTAAACTCAAGCGACTAATTCCAATTTGGCGAATGAAATCACCAGCCATTTGTTGCCGGCACTTTGAAAATTAACCTGGATTCGTGCATGTTCGCCTTGCCCTTCCAAATTCAAGACTGTGCCTTCACCAAACTTGGCATGTCTTACTCGTGAACCTAATTTATAACCACTATCAGAACCGTGTTTGGCAATGACACTGCTGGTCGAAGAGCCAACAGCAACTGTTTTGATGCGATTGCCGGTCATTCGGATCTCAGCGAGATATTCATCCGGGATTTCATCGACAAAGCGCGACGGGCGAGTGTAACTTTCTTTGCCGTGCAGGCGCCGGATCTCAGCATAACTTAATACCAGCTCCTGCATGGCACGGGTCATGCCGACGTAGCAAAGTCGTCGTTCTTCCTCCAGTCGTCCAGGCTCATCAATAGAGCGCTGGTGTGGAAACAGACCTTCTTCCAACCCGGCCAGAAACACCAACGGAAATTCCAGCCCTTTAGCTGAGTGCAGGCTCATGAGCTGTACGCAATCTTCCCACTCTTGCGCTTGACCCTCACCTGCTTCCAATGCAGCATGCAGCAAGAATTCGGTTAACGGATCTGTTTCGGAATTTTCTTCATCGAAATGAAATTGGCGTGTAGCTGAAACAAGTTCTTCCAAGTTTTCTACCCGGGCAGCACCGCGCTCACCTTTTTCTTTTTGATAATGAGCGATTAATCCAGAATGTTTAACCACATGTTCAGTAAGCTCAGGCAAGGTCATCGCTTGGGTGTCTGCGTCCAGGCGTTCAATCAGCGCAACAAACTGACCTAAAGAATTCGCTGCCCGCGAAGTCAGCTTTTGCTGCTGTAATAACTCCAGGCAGGCTTTCCACATTGAAGTTTGAGTGTCGCGGACTCTGATACGGACAGTATCCAGGGTTTTGTTGCCGACACCCCTAGTGGGCACGTTGGCGATACGTTCAAATGAGGGATCAGAATCACGGTTATTAATCAAGCGCAAATAGGCCAGAGCATCTTTAATTTCCTGACGCTCAAAAAAGCGAAATCCGCCATAAACCCGATAAGGAATGCCACGTTCAATTAATATTTCCTCAAACACACGTGACTGGGCATTAGAGCGATAGAGTACAGCGATGCTGTCACGGCGATTGCCTTCATCGACCCAGCGTTCGATGGAACTGATTACAAAACGGGCCTCATCGTATTCGTTATAAGCGGCATAAAGTTTAATCGCTGAACCTTCTTCACCTTGAGTCCATAATTCTTTGCCCAAACGGCCATCGTTATGGCGAATGACGGCGTTAGCCGCATTGAGAATAGTAGCAGTAGAACGATAGTTTTGTTCCAGGCGGATTATTTTAGTGCCTGAATAATCTTTTTCGAATTGTAAAATATTTTCGACTTTAGCACCGCGCCAACCATAAATTGACTGATCATCATCGCCTACTGCCATGATGTTTTGATGCTGGCCAGCTAAAAGTTTCAGCCATTGGTATTGGATGGTGTTGGTGTCCTGAAACTCGTCGATCAATATATGTTTAAATCGATTTTGATAGCGGTTACGTAAGGTGTCGTTGTTTCGCAGCAGTTCTAATGCACGTAACAATAATTCTGTGAAATCAACCAGGCCCAGGCGCTGGCAAAATTCTTCATAGCGCAGATAAACGTTTTGTAATTGGCGTTGCTGATCATCCTGAGAAGGCGCCATATTGGCTGCCCGGATACCTTCTTCCTTATGTGAATTAATAAACCACTGTACCTGTTTAGGCGGCCAATAACTTTCATCCAGGCCTAAGTCTTTTAAGACACGTTTGACCAGGCGCAATTGGTCTTCAGCATCCATAATTTCAAACGCCTGGGGCAGGTCAGCTTCTTGCCAGTGTGCCCGTAACAAACGATGCGACAGGCCATGAAATGTGCCCATCCACATACCGCCGACCGGAAACCCTAGAATCTGTTCAATGCGTCCACGCATTTCGTGGCTGGCTTTGTTAGTAAATGTTACAGCCAGAATTGATAATGGCGAGAGACTAAGTGCTTGAACCAACCAGGCAATACGATAAGTCAAAACCCGGGTTTTGCCGCTCCCGGCTCCGGCCAATACTAACAATGGCCCCTCTGGCGCTGATACCGCCTCACGCTGGGATTCATTCAAATCGTCGAATATATGGGAAACATCCATTGTTGTTTATAACTATTAATTTAATCCGGGTTTAAACAATGGCTAATTATAACCAAGCCGTCTGATCGTAGTTTGAATTATCTAAAAACAGCCTGCTATTTTTGCCAAGACATGGGATATTCTCAAGCACTAAGCAGTAATATCTTATATCAGTGAATTGGGAGGTTAAAATGTTAACTAAAAACATGAAAAAACTGATTTCGCAACATACGCTGGGATTTGTGGCTAGTGTTAATGATAGCGGTCAACCGAATTTGTCACCCAAGGGAACATTTGTAATAGTCGATGACAAGCACTTGATGTTTTCTGAAATTCGCTCACCCAACACGATTAAAAATATTCAAATTAACCCACAGGTCGAAGTGAATTTTGTTGATCCTTTTAAGCGTAAAGGTGTCCGTATCAAGGGAATCTGCCGCATCATTGAAAAACCTGATGCTGAATTTGAACGATTATTCGACGAGTTTGAGCAGTGGGGCGAACTAACTCGGCTAATTCGCCGGATTGTGATGATCGATATCATCGATGCCAAAGAAATTTCTTCGCCCATTTACGACATAGGTGCCGATGAGAATGAAATGGTGAGTGTTTGGTCAGAAAAGTACCGGCAGATGTATGAGTAATTAAACTTTAAGCGGCAAAGCAAGATAGGATTGCGTGAGCTGTTTTATCGGGTTAGTGACGGCGACTGTGTTTAAATTATCGTCTATAGTAAACAAGCCATAACCATGTTTGTTTAATAACGCATTGGATTTGTCATAATTATTGCCGGTAATTTCAATATAAATAGCGTCGATTCGCTGTTCGGCTAACAAACTCTCAGCACCTTCGAGAGCCTCAATATCCATGCCTTCAACATCGAGCTTCCAGAATCGCACACGTTCAATTTGCTGTTGTCTGGCAATTTCGTCCAAAGGTAAACATTGAATGTCTGTAGTCGGATGATGTTTCCTTTTATACCAATCTTGTCTAAAGGTCGATTGCGCACCGGCTTGCTGAAGCTGCAAAATACATGGTTTATTTGAAATGCCGTAATTAAGCAGTTTAATGTTAGTTAGTTGGTTATAGTCAATACATTCTTGTAACCACTCAATGGCTGATTCAAGCGGCTCTACGGCAATGATTTGATCAGCCAGGTCCGCATAATAAATTAGGGTTTGGCCGATATTGGGTCCGGTTTCAATGGCTGTTCCACCCTCTGCAAACCACGAACGAATCCAGTTAATAACATTTCTGTTTTCGTAGACATCATAAATAATCCATCTTTGAGTTGCATCGGTTAAATCGAGCTTCCAATTTAACCTTGAATTTATTCTGACCCAGGAAGGATCTTTTTTAGCTAGCGCACGGCCATATATTCGATCTAGAACTCCAATTTTATGAGGAAAACTAAGTTTTCGTAAAAAATCCAAGCCTATAGGTAATTCAATAGTCTGACGCATAATGACAGGAAGAAACTGGATTGTTAATCAGGCTTTAAAATTTTGCAAAACCTGGGAGATGCTTTTTAAAACTGCCGTCAAAGCGGGATGCTGATTTTCATATTCCAGCATAATTTCTTTTAGTTGGGTTACCAGTGCCGTGTGCTGGTCAAAATCATCCGGATATAGCTTTTGTTGCTCTAATGATTCTATTAATTCGTCCAGGCGATGATTTTGTTCGGATGAAACAGGATCAAGCTGACTACGCTTAAGTTCTAGCTCTACCAAAAGATCGTGTAATTCTCGTCTGCTCATGATTGCTCCATGGTGCTAATTATAGCAAACCGCCACCAAGTAGCGATTTAAATGCGTGATAAGAAGGCATTTTTCTTAATCGCTTTTCACGTGAATCGACCAGTCCATAGCCGGGATTAATTAATTGCCACCAATAGACTTTTTCCACCAGGCCACTGCGATAGGCGATTTGATAATATTGTTTTAAAAATGTTGCCTGAGTTTGCTCATCTACCGTGGAACGCGGGTGTCCGGAATTTGGCGTGTAAGGTTTCGTGTTTAATAGCGGCCAGTTGTTTTCAGTGATCCAGAGTTTTTGTTCACTTTTGTTTGACAACGACAAAATTGCATAAATCAGCTGAATTTTCTTCTCCAGGTCAAACAAACCGAATTGCTTGTTATACGGCGAAAGTCGCCGATTAACATAAAGTAAAGTGGCGCAACCGTCTAGATGATAAGGTTGCGCATTAATCAAGGTTCTCAAGGTGGCAACCGGTTCAAAATCGATAACGGATGAACCAAGAAATTTGATTTCAGTAAAATCAGCTCTTAATTTCTCAACCTGGTTTTGTAAAATGAAATAATCGGCTGTGCTGTGGCAGCCCCATTTACTGCGATTAATCGCATTGCCTATTTGAAAAGTTCGGCTTATTGATTGACAGCTGGAAACAATAGTTCTGACATGGTCTGCCCATTGTTCTGGCTTTAACACGCTGTCTCGATTTTGCAATATATTGATTAAAATTGTTTTGTTTGCAAAAAGTTCGGCAAATTTCAGATAGTCATCCAGATGATCGAGTTTCCAAACTGGTATGCGAATTAACAACTGCTCTACACCCAATTCATCGACCATCTCACAAATTTCACTGGTGTATTTGGGATTAGGTGAAATACTCAAACCTGCAAAGTCTTTGACAGAGGTCGTAGATGGTTTTTGTTTGAGAGTTAAATAGCGCCAGAGTAAGAACGGACTTACACCAATCAGTGTGGCGAATGTTTTAATTGATTCAATTAAGTTGTCAGCGGTGAAACGAGGTTTGTTATGCTTATCCAATACATAAGGTTGATCAGAGTAATAATCCCACCAGCGCTCATCTTCGGGTAAGTTTGTTTTTTCAGACACGTTGGTAAATCAGGTCGTAAACACTATGGCCAAGCTTCTGGCCTCGTGTTTCAAATTTTGTTGTGGGTCGATAATCAGGTTTTTCTGAATAATTCCCAGGCCCGGTCAGATTAACGTAGCGAGTTTGATTTTCCATGACCTCAAGCATCCACTCGGCATAAGGTTGCCAATCGGTAGCCAAATGCAATATCCCCCCAGGTTTGAGTTTTTCGGCTAATAACTGAGTAAATTCCGATTGAATCAATCTGCGCTTATGGTGTCTTTTCTTAGGCCATGGATCAGGGAAAAAGATCAATATCCGCTCAACCGAGCAATCGGCGATCATGCTCGTAAAAACCTGTACAGCATCGGCGCAAATAACTCTTATATTTTGCAAGTTTGCCTGTTCGATCTGAGCTAACAATCGGCCTACTCCCGGGCGGTGAACTTCTATACCTAGATGGTTCCAGTCCGGTTGCGTTGCAGCGATATTGAGCAACGATACGCCGTTACCGAAACCAATATCAATACTTAGCGGTGCATCCCGATTAAATATTTTCGGTATGTTGATCAAAGAGTCAGCATAGTCGATACCATAAGCAGGCCAAAGCGTGTCTAGCGCCTGTTGTTGTGAAGGCGTAATACGTCCTTCGCGCCGTACAAAGCTACGAATCTGACGAAATTTGTAATTGCGTTGATTATCAGCTACTTCTGACATTTACCATTTTTAAGTGAATTGTGAAGCTCTATTATCGCTTAACTGCATGGTAAAATGGTGAGTTCGACTTAACAGATCATGCAAATATGTTTAATCAACGTGAAGTTTTTGTGGTTGATGGTGCCCGTACACCCTTTCTTAAAGCTGACGGCAAGCCAGGACCTTTTGCTGCCTCTGACCTTGCGATAGCTGCCGGACGACCATTATTAATGCGACAGCCTTTTGAGGCCGATGCGTTTGACGAAGTTGTTGTTGGCTGTGTGGCGCCCAGTGAGGATGAAGCGAACATTGGCAGAGTAATTTCGCTACGTCTGGGCTGTGGTAAACAAACCCCGGCTTGGACGGTGCAGCGCAATTGCGCCAGCGGTATGCAGGCGGTAGATACCGCCGCGACTAACATCGCCATTGGACGTAGTGATCTGGTGCTGGCAGGTGGTTGTGAAGCCATGAGCCGTTCACCGGTATTGCTCAACAAAAAAATGGTCAGTTGGTTAGGCGATTGGGCCAGGGCCAAAACATTCACACAAAAGCTGTCCACCCTTGCATCGATCAGGCCCGCTTACTTAAAACCCATAATCGGCTTGTTGCGCGGTTTGCGCGATCCGGTAGTAGGTTTATCGATGGGACAGACAGCAGAAATTGTCGCGGATCGATTTAATATTTCGCGTGAGGCAATGGATGAGTTTGGTATGCGCAGCCATCTGCGACTGGCTGATGCCCAGGACAATAGCCGCATGGGAGAGATCGAAACTATTGTCGATGCAGCAGGCAAGGCATATGATCATGATAACGGTATTCGCCGTGATTCAAGCATGGAAAAACTGGCTAAACTTAAGCCGGTATTTGACCGTGATGTCGGCAAAGTGACCGCCGGTAACAGCGCCCAAATTACTGATGGTGCTGCCTGGTTAATTCTTGCCAGTAAGCAGGCGGTAAAAGATTATAAGCTCGAAGTAATGGGCCGACTTCTCGATAGTGAGTGGGCGGGTCTTGATCCCAGGCAAATGGGCCTAGGGCCAGTGCATGCCACCACACCTATTTTAAAGCGCAACAAAATGTCGTTGAATGATGTTGACTATTGGGAAATTAACGAAGCATTCGCAGCCCAGGTATTAGGATGCATTGAAGCCTGGAAGGACAAAGATTATTGCAAGTCTGAGCTGGGTTTGGCCAGAGCATTTGGTGAGCTGGATCAGGAAAAACTTAATGTCGATGGCGGTAGTGTAGCAATTGGTCACCCTGTCGGGGCCAGTGGTGCTCGAATTATCCTGCATTTGTTGCATGTACTTAAACAGCGTGATGCCCAAAAAGGCATAGCCACTATTTGTATCGGTGGTGGCCAAGGCGGCAGTGTTTTAGTGGAGCGAGTCTGATGGGACAAGATCAAATGAATGAAACAACACAGCAGCAAGAATCAAAACTCGTGCTTAAGCATTGGAATGTAAATGTCGATGAGCAAAACATTGCCTGGCTGACATTTGATAAGCAAAATTCCAGTCAAAATACCTTATCGGCATCGACCTTGGAAGAATTTGCCGAAATCATCAAGCAACTGAAAAAGTCTCATCCCAAAGGCGCTGTTATTTTATCAGGTAAAGCCAGCGGATTTATTGCCGGTGCTGACGTGGCGGAATTTGGTGAATTGAAATCCCAGGGTGAGGCATTGGAGATGGTGCAAAAGGCCAATCGCATTATCAACCAGTGGGAACAGCTGCCTTTTCCAACTGTAGCGGCAGTAGATGGAGTGGCTTTGGGGGGCGGCTTTGAATTGTCGTTGGCGTCTGACTATATTGTATTGACCGATAATGACAAAACTCGAGTGGGTTTGCCGGAAGTATTACTTGGCATACATCCTGGTTTCGGCGGTACTGTGCGCGCTATTGAACGTGCCGGGCCGGCCAGCGGTTTGGATATTATTCTCAGCGGTCGCGGATTAAGGCCCAAGCAAGCAATAAAAATGGGTTTGGTAGATCGTGTTGTACCACCCAGGCATCTTAAGCGTACGGCCATTATGTTGATTGAACAACAACCTAATCGCAAAGCGCTGCCAATCTGGACAAAAGCAGTCAATAATACGCTTGGTAGATCGGCATTGGCTAAAACTGTGCGCAGCAAAGTTGCGGCTAAAGCCAATCCCGAACATTATCCTGCTCCCTATGCCGTTATAGATTTATGGCAACAGTATGGCGATGATAGAAACCGCATGCTGGACGAAGAAGCCAAGTCAATTTCCAGGTTGATTACTTCTGAGGCCTCACACAATTTAGTACGAGTTTTTTTCCTGCAAGAAGAATTAAAGGCGTTGGGTAAATCTGATGCAGCCAAGGGTTTTAAACCAGACCGTGTGCATGTTGTTGGGGCCGGCGTTATGGGCGGCGATATTGCGGCCTGGTGTGCACTGCGCGGGTTGAATGTAACCATACAGGACAATAATCCAGAGGCGCTGGCCAGGGTTGTGAAGCGAGCGAATGAATTATTCAAGCGCAAATTACGTGACCCAAGAAAAGTTCAGCTCGCTCTAGATCGGTTTATGCCCGATGTTAAAGGTATCGGTGTAAAGCATGCCGATGTGATTATTGAAGCGATTTTTGAGAACCTGGAAGCCAAACAAGGTCTGTTTAAAACAATAGAGGCACAGGCCAAGCCGGATGCAGTATTAGCCAGTAATACCTCCAGCATTCCGCTTGAGCAAATTGCGACAGCGCTTGAACGCCCTGAGCGTTTGGTGGGGCTGCATTTTTTCAACCCGGTTGCCAAGATGCAATTGGTAGAAATAGTCAAAGGTGAACAATCCGATCAAACAGATGTAGATCGAGCATTGGCGTTTACTAAACAAATCAGTAAGTTACCGGTGCCGGTTAAAAGTTCTCCTGGATTTTTGGTTAATCGGGTGTTAATGCCTTATTTGATGGAAGCGGTTGAACTTTATAAGGAAGGTGTACCCGGCAAGATTATCGACAAGAAGGCTACTGATTTTGGTATGCCGATGGGACCTGTGGAATTAGCCGATGTCGTCGGTTTGGATATTTGTAAGCATGTGGCTGACAACCTCAGTCAAGCCTTGGGCGGAGAAGTACCTGATATATTGTTACAAAAAGTTGAGCAAAAAAATCTGGGGAAAAAGACCGGGCAAGGGTTTTACAAATGGGATAAAAAAGGTAAACCGGAAAAACCCGACGTAGAAAAGGACTATACGCCGCCAACCGATATGACTGATCGAATGGTCTTACGTTACATTAACGAAGCGGTCGCCTGTTTACGTGAAGGTGTCATCGATGATCAAGGTTGGCTGGACGGTGCCATGATATTTGGTACAGGCTTTGCACCGTTTCGTGGTGGGCCCATGAACTATGTCAGAAAGCGCGGTGCGGCGGAAATCAAAACCCGCTTAAACGCATTGGCTAATGAGTACGGTGAACGATTCAAGCCTGATGCGTATTGGGATAAACTGGTTGAAACTAAAGAATTGCTTATGTGACATAAACGATATTCGTTTATGTCATCCCGAGGAGCAAAGCGACGAGGGATCTGTAGATGACTGCTCGGGCCTTATATTTAAGTTACATTGCTTCAATTGGAAACTGAACTCATAGAGATTCCTCGACTCGCTTGTTGCTTGCTCGGAATGACAGCAAGGCAGGCTTTGCTGCGCTTGTTGCGGGATCTTTTAGATTTGTAGTAAGCCTAACTCATTAGTAGTGACGCGGGGTATTTCAAGGAGACAACGCTGAATGACAGACAATCATTCAAACATCCAAATCAGAGCCGCAAATCAAGATGATAGTGCTGAAATTGCTTCTCTATGCCAGCAGTTTGACTATTTAGTAGAAGCAGAGAAAGTCAAACAAACCTTGGCAAAAGTTATTGTTGATCCGGATCAACAGGTGTGGGTGGTAGTTGATGGTCGAATGGTTATAGCATGGATACATGTTTTTATAGCCACCCGAATTGAATCAGCTTCTTTTGCTGAAATTGGCGGTCTGGTTGTGGACAAAAATTATCGGCACCAGGGTATCGGTTCTATGTTAATCAGCCGGGTATCCGAATGGGCAAAAACCCGGGGACAAATGAAACTTCGAGTGCGCTGTGCTGACCAACGAAAACAAGCCCATGATTTTTATTTGGCACAAACCATGGATAGGACTAAAACCCAATATATATTTGATAAAACTTTGAGGTAGTTATGAATAGCAATAATTCGACCATTTGGCTCGCCAGCGGCAAGCGCACACCATTCGCAAAAATCGACGGAGAACTGAGCGGCCTGGATGCAATTGAATCATCCGTACCGGTTGTTAAGGCAATGACAAAAGACGGCCATCATTTGCCTGATTTCACTATTTGGGGAACAGTTGCGCCTAATCTTGGTTATAGCAATATTGCCAGAGAAATCTGGCTGGACTCTAAACTCGATCCTAATGTGCCATCTTTTTCCACTGTAATGGCTTGTAGTACCAGCATGGTTGCTGTTTTTCAGGCGGCGCAGATGCTGGGCCAAGATGGCCGTGATTTAGCCATTGCCGGCGGGGTTGAGAGTATGAGTCGAGTCCAGATTGGTTTAAAGCAAAATTTATCTGACTGGTTACGACGCTTTTTTCAGGCCCGATCAATGGGTCAACGACTGGAATCAGTCAAGGATTTAAGCTTTGGTGATATCCGTTTGCATATTCCCAGTGTTTCAAATCGAACCACGAGTATGAGCATGGGTGAACACACTGAAGAAATGGCAAAAACCTGGCAGATTCAAAGAGAAGCACAGGACCAGATCGCCTTGCAAAGCCATGAGCGTGCTACCAGGGCACAGGCATCGGGTTTTTTTGATGATTTGATTACACCCCTGAATGATGTCGATAAAGATACTATCCCCAGAATGGATACCAGCTTGGAAAAACTGGCTAAACTTAAGCCGGCGTTTGATCGAAAATCCGGCCTGGGAACATTAACCGCAGGTAATTCATCGCCTTTAACAGACGGGGCAGCAGGTTTATGGGTAGCAAACACTCACGGTCTGAATAGATTGCCTGACAGCCTGCATCAAGTTAAGCTGATCGATTGGGAAATGGCTGCAGTCGACATTTTTAGTGAAGGTTTATTAATGGCGCCGGCCTATGCCATTCCGAGACTATTAGCGCGTCATGAGTTGCGTTATGATCAAATAGATTTGTGGGAAATTCATGAAGCATTCTCAGCACAGGTGTTATCCAATGTAGCTGCGCTGGAAAGTCAGGATTTTCTTAAGCAAAAAGCCGGGGTGAATTTTGAGTTTGGTCAGTTCCCCTGGGATCGATTCAACCCTAATGGCGGCAGTATTGCTTTGGGTCATCCTTTCGGTGCTACCGGTGGCCGTATTTTGAGCCAGGCTGTAAAAGAACTGGCGTCTATGGGGACAGGCAAGCGTGCAATAGTCAGTATCTGTGCCGATGGTGGATTGGGCACGGTTGCATTACTTGAGTCTTGATATGGGTTTGCAACGTTGCCAGAAATAATCATTAGTCTAAAAAGACACAGATGTTGTCAACACCGTTGGATACCGGATAACACTTCGTGTTTCCGGCATGACGAGTCGCTACAATGACTTTAATTGCAATTTTTACCATTGCACTGATTTATTTTCTGTATTCGACTCAATCGCAGCGTTTTGAAAATACGGTGTTTACAGCGCCCATGTTATTTTTAGTGATCGGGTTTTTATTAAGCAAATACTGCTTAAATCTGATTCCAATCCATACCCATGTGGATGTGATACATACCATTGCGGAAATCACTTTGATTTTAGTGCTGTTTATTGATGCTTCTCATATACGCCTGGATGCATTACTGGCAAATAAATCTCTTCCAGCCCGGCTTTTATTGATTGGAATGACTCTGACAGTGATTTTGGGTGCAGTAATTGCTTATTATCTATTTCCGCAAATCGGTATCTGGCAAGCCATGTTGTTGGCTGCAATTCTTGCCCCTACTGATGCCGCTTTGGGGCAATCTGTGGTCAGTAATGCAAAAGTACCGCTACGAATTCGTCAAACCTTGAACGTAGAAAGTGGGTTGAATGATGGTTTTGCATTGCCGCTGGTATTAATTACCGCTTTTTTAGCCAGTATGGCGGCATCGAGCGATCAAAACTGGGTTAAATTTGTCGCTTTACAATTAATCCTGGGCCCGGTGGTAGGAATTGTTACTGGGATTATTGGTGCAAAAGTTTTAACCATTGCTGTTAAACGAAAGTGGGTGACAGAAATAGGTATTGGTATTACTTCATTAACGATTGCGGTGTGCGCATTTGCCGGTGCAGAATTGGTGCATGGTAACGGCTTTATCGCAGCGTTTATTGCCGGGCTGTGTTTTGGGAATAATTTTAAGCAAGAATCTAAATTCTTTTATGAATTCGCTGAAACCCAGAGCCACTTATTAACCACCTTCACTTTTTTAATGTTTGGAGCAGTGTTGTTACCCAGTGTTATGCCGCTAATTAATGCTATCCATTTGATTTATGCTATTTTAAGTTTGACAGTTGTCAGGATGTTACCTGTTTCGTTCTGCTTGCTGGGCTCAGGCCTTAAACCTGTTACGCATTTATTTATGGGCTGGTTCGGCCCGAGAGGATTGGCATCGGTATTGTTTGCACTATTAATTTTACAAAATTCCGATGTGCCTAATAAAGAGCAGATTCTGATTGTTACTTTTTTAACTGTGGCCTTAAGTGTAGTCTTACACGGCATCACGGCTGCGCCACTGGCTAACCGTTATGCGGATAAAATTGCCGCACATAAGGCTTCTGAAGAGGCGGTGAAGACAGCGCCTTTACCCTATGAACAATTTAAGCAACAAGTGAAATGATTAAACTCTATCAATTTACCTCAGGTTACGGCCTACCTAATTTCAGTCCGTTTTGCATGAAAATAGAAACTTATTTGCGTATGTCCACTCTGGAACATGAGGTTGTGAATTTCGGTAATACTCGCAAGACTCCCAAGGGTAAATTACCGATGATCAATGATGACGGCAAAGTGGTTGCCGATTCTGAGTTCATTATTGCTTACCTCAATGAAAAATATAATATTGATTTTGATAAACATTTAACCACCGAGCAAAAGGCTGTCTCTTGTGCCTTACAAGCGATGATGGATGAAAAGTTTTATTGGACCCTGGTATATTCGCGCTGGATTGACCCGCAAGGCTGGGTCAAAGTTAAAAAGATTTTCTTTAGCTCAATGCCGCCCGGTGTAAAGCAAATTGCACCGGCCATTGCACAAAAAATGGTCAAAAAGCAGCTACACGGGCAGGGCATAGGGCGTCATTCACAAGCCGAGGTTTATAAAATCGGTATTGGTTGTTTACAAAGTTTAAGTGATTATTTAGGCGACAAATCTTTTATCCATGGGGATGAGCCCACACGTATTGATGCCAGTGTTTTCGCCCATGTTGCCTCTGTAATCAAGGCGCCTATGGATTCACCGTTAAAGGAATACATTAAAAAACTGGATAACTTAAACGGCTATAATCAAAGAATGTATGAAAGATATTTTCCGGAACTGCTAGTAAAGAATTAACTATAAAGTGTTATGGACAGCACGACTGACAATTCAAGGATGAGTCTGAAATGAGTAAAAAACTTCCACTTTCATGGTTGCTGACAGGAGGCATGTTAGGGTTAGTTATCCTGAGTTGCAGCTTAATTCTGTTTTTAAGCTTAGGACTTGCGCAAAAAAACACAAGCAAACTGGTGGGTGATAAAGCAGCGCTGGTCGTCTCAGTTGTTACTGAGAGAATTTACAGCAATTTGCTTCCGGCTGAAGAACAACTGATTTATCTGGAAAAACGTATCAAGCAAGGACAGATTGATCTCAGTCATAAGGATGATGTAGTACAAGCATTTGGCCTTGCGCTGGCGGGTACACCGCAAGTTGCGACATTGCTTTATCTAGATAAACACAGACAAGTTACCCTGGTATCACAGGCGCTCGATGAGCAACTCTATATCGAAAACAATGATTGGAGGCAAGTTCCGTTTATTGATGAACTAATGAGTCAGGTAGAACCCAAGTGGTTGCAACCTGTTTTTGTGGGGGACATTGGGCGTACTGTAATCAGTCACTCGCGTCCATTATTTATCGATGGCAATTACCAGGGATTATTGATTGCCAGTGTTCATACCGCTGATTTTTCTGAAAATTTGAAAGAATTAGGTAATCGTTATGATACGACTCCATTTATTCTATATGGTGAAGACAGAATATTAGCTACTCCGGATCAAGCCTCTGGAGGATTACAGGCTGAGAACTCAGTTCCCGAGAGCATCAACTGGCAAACAAATTTGCCAACACTCGATCAATCGGATGATCCTGTGTTAAGTCAGATGTGGTCGTCAGCAGATTCCTATGAGTTAGAGACGAATGAAAATCAAGAATTTAAGGCACGTTGGTTAGAGCTTGATGGCTTGGTTAACGATTATTTGTTTTTTTACCTTGAGGTCAATGATTTTGGTCAAACACCTTGGCTGATCGGTTGTTATTTTGATGAGCAGGGAATTGCCAGTGAGTTTGAATTAATTGAAAAAGCATTTTATTGGGCCTTAGGGATTCTGGCTTTGGCCTTATTTTTTGCTTGGTGGTTTAGTCGCAAATTGAGTACACCGGTGCTTGATTTTTCAGCAACTGCACAGCAGGTTTACCAAGATGACTTATCAAAGATTCCTGAACTGGAATCGAGTTTTATTAAGGAATTTGATCAAGCGGCCCATTCTTTTAATCATATGGTTCAAGGTTTAAAAGAAAAAAAACAAATGCGCGAAACCTTCGGTAAATATGTGCCCAATGCAATGGCCGCTGAGATTCTCAGCAAAGGGACATTAGCACCACAAACCAGAGAAACAACCACATTATTCACCGATATTGCCGGGTTCAGTGCCATGTCGGAAAAACTGGCTCCAGAACAAATAATTGATTTTTTAAATGATTATTTTTCTGCCATTATTACGCCGATTGAAAGATACAATGGTGTGATTCATCAGTTTCAAGGAGATGCTGTGCTGGCCACCTTTAATTTACCCATAGAGGATGTTGATCATGCTGTGAATGCCGTCAGGGTAGGGTTAGAGATTATCGATATTTGTAGGCTTAAGCGGTTCGGTGACGGAATAAAAATTAAAACCCGAATCGGCATCAATACCGGTGCAGCAGTCTGCGGAACTATAGGAGGCAAAAGCCGGTTAGGGTTCACTGTGCATGGTGATCAGGTTAATCTAGCCGCTCGTATTGAGCAGCTTAACAAGGAATTTAATACCCAAATACTGGTTTCAGGGTCTACTTACGAACTTACAAAAGATAAATTTAATTACAAATTTGTTGGTCAGATTCCTATACGCGGTCGTAGTCAAGATGAAAAACTCTATACTTTGCTGCAGTGAGAATGTGAACCAAAAAATACAGTTGTGGTTATAATTACTAGAATAATTCTATTCCCCTTTAATTAGTACAGTGGAGTTGCAATGTCAGTTTGGGAAATTGTTGGTTATGGATTATTAGCCTGGGCTTGCTATGATATTTCTAAGGGCAGGACGTATTTGCTGCGTTCGATTAGCCGTTCAGAAGAGCCTTTATTTTTTTGGCCGGTTGCCTTGGCTTGGGCTGCTTTTGGTATTTATTTGATCATTAAGTATTAAGGCCAGGCGACATTTATGATCACCGTTTATTCTGAAGATCACAAACTTAGAGATGCCAAAACAGAGCTTGCAGGCGGTGAGTTAGTCGCTCCATTTGAAAAACCGTCACGCATGGATTTTATTGTCGATCAAGTTACGGTAACCGAGTTGGGAGAGATTAGAGCTCCTGATGATTTTGGGTTAGAGCCCATTACTCAATTACATGATTCAGAATATGTAGAGTTTCTGGCAGAAGCCTGGGGATTATGGCAGGAAGCTGGTTATCAAGGTGAAGCGATTGCCACGTGCTGGCCGGCCCGGCGTATGGCACAGCGTAAGCCCACGGACATTGACGGCCTATTAGGTTATTATTGTTTAGCGGCTGAAACCTCTATCACTGCCGGTACTTACCAGGCCGCCTTGGCAAGTGCCAATGTTGCATTGAGCGGTGCTGAACTGCTCAATAAAGGTGAATTAAATGCGTTTTCTTTATGCCGTCCACCCGGTCATCATGCGGCCATTGACATGTTTGGTGGATATTGCTTTTTTAATAACGCCGGTCTTGCGGCACAGCATTTGCTCAACCAAGGGGCTGGCAGGGTAGCTATTTTCGATGTCGACTATCACCATGGCAACGGCACACAAGATATCTTTTACATTCGTGATGATGTGTTGTTTCTCTCCATTCATGCACATCCGGCGCAGGAATTTCCACATTTTCTGGGCTATGCCGATGAGAATGGCGAGGCAAAAGGAAAGGGGTTCAATATTAATTATCCGCTTTATCGAGGGGCGAATTTTGAACAATGGCTAGAGCCTTTTAATGACGCACTGAATCAAATCCAAAAGTATTCTCCGGATGCGCTGATTATTTCCTTAGGTGTCGATACTTTTGAAAATGACCCGATTAGCTATTTTAAATTGCAATCTGAGGATTTTATAACTTATGGCAATTATTTGGCTGATCTGAATTTGCCCACGCTGTTTGTTATGGAAGGTGGTTATGCCGTAGAGGAAATAGGGATTAATACCGTTAATGTTTTAAAAGGTTTTGAGGGTAGATAAAGTATTCTACGGGGATTTAAATGAATATTAAAAACCCCTCCTAACCTCCCCTGAGAGGGGAGGAATGCAGATTCTCCCCCCTTTGGGGGGAGTTAGAGAGAGTTCTACATAGTTCATAAAAAATTTACAACAAACACTGTTAATCTTTATGTTAAATTTCGTTCAAGGCAAATATATTTAAGGTTAGCTAATGACAGCCTATCAATCTTTATCTAAATCACAATTGTTAAGTACAAAAACTGGGCTGAGGGAAGAAATAGAGGTAATTCGAGCCAGCAATCTAGCATTGGATATGACTCGCGGTAAACCCAGTAATGAACAGCTTGATCTTTCCTTGTCAATGTTCGAATGTGTAGGCAAAGATAACTACATGGCAGAAGATAATGTGGACTGCCGCAATTACGGTGGTCTTGATGGGTTGATTGAAGCTAAGCGATTTTTTGCTGAATACATGGAAGTTGCCGAAACTGAAATTATCATAGGCGGTAATGCCAGCTTAAATATGATGCACGATGCCATGTCTATAGCTATGTTGCATGGCACGACAAGCGCAGGCCCTTGGGTTAAAGACGAAGAAGTCAATTTTCTATGCCCGGTACCCGGCTATGATCGGCATTTTGCAATTTGTGAACATCTAGGGATAAAAATGATCCCGGTTGCCATGGCTGATGATGGCCCGGATATGGACAGAGTGGAGGCCCTAGTTAAAGATGATGAAACTATTAAAGGCGTATGGTGTGTCCCCAAGTACAGTAACCCGACCGGGATTTGCTACAGTGATGAAGTGGTTGAACGCTTGGCAACGATGACAACAGCGGCCAAAGATTTTCGAATCTTTTGGGACAATGCTTACACTGTGCATCATCTGGGCGATGGTTACGCAACAGTAAAAGATATCCTGAATGAGTGTAGAGGCGCAGGTCACGAAGATCGGCCGTATTTGTTTGGTTCTACTTCCAAGCTCACTTTCCCAGGTTCCGGTGTTGCCATGATGGCCGGTAGTGAAAATAATATGGCTTTTTTCCGCAAACATTTAGCGTTTCAAACTATTGGGCCGGATAAACTGAATCAACTGCGTCATGTCAATTTTTTAAAGGATATGAACGGGTTGAATGAGCATATGGAAAAACATGCGCAGCTGCTAAAAGCCCGGTTCGATGCAGTACAAAATGTATTAGAGTCCAGATTGGCCGGCAAGGAAATTGCTGTCTGGTCAAGGCCAAAGGGCGGTTATTTTATCGATTTGAACGCTTTGCCTGGTGTTGCCCAGAAAGTCATCAGCATGGCAAGTGAGTTAGGCGTTAAACTTACACCGGCTGGTGCAACATTCCCCTATGGCAACGATCCTGAGGATAAAAACATTCGTATTGCACCATCATTCCCGACGGTTGATGAAGTCAGCAGGGCTACCGAGGTGCTATGCGTGTGTTTGGAGGCTGTGACAGTAGATATATTGTTAAAGTAACCGTTATGGTTAAAGCCACGACTCAAACATAATCATGAAAATCACCTTACTTTGTGAAAACCAGGTCTGTGATATGGAATGGTTGGCAGAATGGGGATTTTCAGCATTTATAGAGTACCAGGATAAAACTATTCTTTTCGATACAGGGTTTTCTAATGTGTATGTGCAAAACGCAGCTAAAGCTGGTCTTGACCTGGAGGAGGTAGACTATGTTGCACTTTCACATTTTCATCGTGATCACACTCGTGGGTTATTGTTCAATTGTTTCAAACAAAAAAAGAAAATTTTACTCCATCCAAGGATTTTAACGGCCAAGCTTGGTGATGCTGATGAGACTACTGATCAAGAATACAAGCGCATTCAAACTGAATTAGCAGATAACTTCGATTTAATTTTAAGCAATAATGTAAATCAGTTTTACGAAGGCGCCTTTTTCTTGGGTGAAATTCCTCGAATTACTGAATTTGAAGCCGGGGCATATGAAGGTGATAGCATGCCTGATGACACAGCACTGGCATTTCAAACCGATAAAGGTGCGGTGGTCATAAGCGGTTGTTCCCATGCCGGGATTTGTAATATTTGTGAATATGCGAAACAGATCACAGGCCAAAACTTATATGCAGTGCTGGGCGGATTTCATTTGCTGCATGAAGAGAACCCGCCGGTTGAACAAACTATTGAATACTTTAAGCAAGAACATCCCTCAATCCTGGCTCCGATGCATTGTGTTGAGTTTGAGTATATGGTTAGGTTCCATAATGAATTTGGCATTCAAAAGTACAGTGCAGGCAGCGTTATTGAATTGTAGAAGTGGTGGCTGAGCGAATCAAAAAGGGGCGTTGTTTTTGTGAAAAAACCACTTATGAGTATCAAGGAGATGAATTATGGTGTGGCTATTGCCATTGTGAAAGTTGTAGACGCAATACTTCGTCACCTGTAACAGCATTTATTGGCGTGTCCAGAGACGCTTATCGTTTCACTGGTCAAAAACCAGCCATCTATGAATCTTCCCCTGGTATCCGCTGGCATTTTTGCTCTAGTTGTGGTTCCTCGATTGCCTACGATGCTGATAAATTTAAACATGAAATCCACTTTTTTGTTGCCAGCCTTGAAGACCCGGAGTCCGTGAGCCCGCAAGCACATTATCATTTTGATGAACATTTATCCTGGTTGAGTGTTGGGGACGATGTACCCAAAAAGTAAACCCACATTCTTATTTTCTCTGAGTTAGAAATAACAGTGTCATCCTGAGGAACGAAGTGACGCGAGGATCTCCTGATTATTGCTCGCTTAGTCTCAACGTTGTTCTAAGTAGAAGCAATTTTAGGGAGATTCCCGCCTGCGCGGGAATGACGTTATTACCCCAATCACAGCCTGCGCAATCAACTCATGCCCTTTACTATTAGGATGTAATCCATCACTAAACAAGTCATCATAATCACGTTTAATAAACAAACGATTCAAATCCACAAAAGTATGGTTATTTTCCTGGCTAACTTGCTGAATAATATCGTTAAATTGACTTAAGGAATCGTTGTAATAGAGTTCGACCCAACTGTGCTCCCTAGCTGCTTTTTTTACTTCATCTTCAATGCAAGGTAATAAGCCGACAAAAATAATATCATCGGAAAATTGTTGAGCCTTATTGCGAATTAACCGCATATTATTTTTAAATTCATCAATACTCACTGCCTGACGATTTTCTTCAATTAACCAACGCGAATCATTTGCGCCGGTGGCAATAACAAACTGAACATTTCTAACTGCCGGGTTAGGTTCTAAACGAGCTCGGGTTTCATTCTCTATTCGATTGGCAATACCGGCAGAAGTATCACTGGGGATACCAAGGTTGTAAGTAATAATATAGTCATTGGGGACAGGCAACACTTGGCGATCAAAATGGGCACGAATACGATTTGCCCAGCCACCTTGTTCGTCCCATTCACCATAAGTAATACTATTGCCATAGATGAAAATGTTTTTTGTGACAGGCATAGATTATCCTTTGAGTTATTTTTATTGATTCTATTAGTAAATAACGGTTTAGTGTAATAGAATCCGCGTTTTCAGGTGGCCATTAAACTCGTCTAAAAGAAAGTTTTTAAAATGAGTGATTCATCTCACGTTTTTCCTGTGGATCGAACCCGAGAAGGGATTGTTATTTTAATGACAGGGCTGTTCTTTTTTTCTTTTCAAGACATTATCGTCAAACTATTGAGTGACAAATACAATGTTTTGCAAATTGTCTTAATCCGTAGCTGTATTGCATTAATTTTCCTAGCGTTGATCGGTCTGTTTACCATTGGGTCGCATGCAGTGTTTGCAAAACAGCCGCTGTTGTTATTCGTTAAAGGGGTTGCCACTTTTTTTGCATTTTTATTTTATTATCTTGCCATACCAAGTTTGCCTTTGGCCGACATAGTTGCCATAGCGTTTATGTCGCCTATTTTGATGACCGTTTTATCTGTGCTTATTCTTAAAGAGTACGTGGGCCCCAGACGCTGGGCTGCAATCATCATCGGATTTGTCGGTGTATTAATTGTTGTCGGTCCAAGTGGTAATTTAGCCAACCTGGGTTCATTGCTGGCCTTTGGTTGTGCTTGTTCCTATGCCATCAGTTCAGTTCTGACCCGATTTATTGATCAAGGTGATGAGCCTATAACCATTGCTATTTATTCAATGCTGGCTTTTTTAGTGATGAGTATTTTATTAACATTCTTTTCATTGAAGTTTAGCCCTGAAGAAATTACTAATCCTTCTATGCAATTTTTGTTTCGTGAGTGGGTCAGGCCCGATGCACGCGAAATGTTGCTTTTATTTTTGATAGGTTGTATTGCTACAGTGGGTTTCTATTGTCTGGGACGTGCTTACCTGGTTGCGCCGGCAAGTCATGTGGCACCATTTGAATATACCTACATTATTTGGGCCGTCATTTTGTCGTTTCTGTTTTTCAATGAAATACCCAAGTTGACCACCCTGATTGGAGTATCAATCCTGGTTGGCTCCAGCTTGTACATTTGGTATCGGGAAAGCAAAGCAGCTTAACAACTCTACACTAAAAACTAAATGCATGACCGTCATGCCGGATACTGAATCCGTCACCCCGGACTGTGATCCGGGGCCAGCACAGGCTTGATCCGGCATCTAGATCATACTGACGGATGGCGAAATTTGAATTAAATATTCTTATTTTAAAATCGAAAAACACTTTCCTAACTTAAGATTTAGCGCTACGCTATGCGCAGGCTGGTAGCTATGACAGCCGTAACAAAAAACATCACATCACACGGAGCAATAGATGAGCACTGCATCGATAGCTGTTCAGACTAATCGTAGCAAAGAGGGCATGTTTTGCCTGACGTTTGGTTTGTTTCTATTTTCATTTCAGGACATGACCATTAAAAGCTTTAGTGATCAATATAGTGTTTTGCAGGTGGTTTTTATCCGCTCTTTTATTGCGACGATATTGCTCTGTACTTATACGGCGATTTTTCACGGGCCTCAACTTTTAATTGCCAGACAACCCGGTGTATTATTATTCAAAGGGTTTGTTTATTTCTTTGCATTCACTTCGTATTACATGGCCTTCCCGATGTTACCGATTGCAGATGTCGTGGCCGTGACCTTTTTGGCTCCAATTATTGTCACTATCTTGTCAATCATATTGTTAAAAGAAAAAGTTAATTTCAAACTCTGGTTGGCCGTCATAGCAGGGTTTGCAGGCGTACTATTGGTGGTAGGCCCAGAAGGTAAGATTTATAACATCGGCACATTTCTGGCATTCATGTGCGCACTGACCTATGGCTTAGGCTCAATCATCACTCGTTATGTGACCAAGGGTGATTCTCCGATCACCATTGCCATTTACTCTATGTTTGTTATCACCGCAATGAGTGGTCTGGTTTATTTAATTGTCTTAGGCTTAGGACTAAAAGAAGGTGTTAAT
Source organism: Arenicellales bacterium (assembly GCA_028284225.1). Classification (GTDB taxonomy): domain Bacteria; phylum Pseudomonadota; class Gammaproteobacteria; order Arenicellales; family JAHEKD01; genus JAHEKD01. The sequence continues at coordinate 40,535 of JANQSD010000002.1, read as the reverse complement.
CCGGCAATTGATTTTTTGCTTAGAGAATGGATCTGGATTTATGGTATCGATAGATGGTTATTACTTTTCATTGGCGTCATCTCGGCAATCGGCTTTTACCTGCATGGCCGCGCCTACCTGATTGCTCCCGCCAGTCAGGTCACACCATTTGAATATACCTATGTGTTTTATACCGTTTTGCTGGGTTATCTTTTCTTCAATGAAGTTCCCAGTACTACCACGTTAATTGGCCTTGCCATCCTTGTTAGTGCAAGTCTCTATATTTGGTATCAGACTTCGCAATAATTATTTCACCTGACACAACAATACCCTAACCAATTGCTAGGCTAGGTTTATCTAAAATATTTAGGGTTATATTCCTTGTGTTGCAGCGAAAACGATTGGCGCAAGAAATATGCCCACAATCACCAAAAATGCCTTTATTTTTAACATTATAACTCTTCTCTAAGCTTGGTGAATTCTCGCATTTCCCGGTTTATTTTCTTAAGTACTGGGCTGCAGGCAGGGCGTTGGCAAAGTAATTCGTAATGTTTGCCGATGTTGGGGAAGTTATCAAAAATGTCGGTGTCACTAATCATTCCATAACTGGCGAATATGGCGAGCAGGTAATCGGCAATCGTAATTTCATCGCCAAGAAGATAATTTCTGTCAGCTAAATAGTGGTCATTAGCAATCTGCCAGCGGTTATAGGCGTTTATTCGTGCTTGTTCTTTAACGCTTTCAACCTCGGACTGACTGACGATATAACGCTGAGGATAATAATAAATTTTGATAGCTGGCTGTAAATCATTAGTGATGTACCAAAGCCGAGAAAGAAACAATCCCCGTTTGTCGTCTTCAATTTTGGGCGCGAGTAAACCGTAGGCATATTTGTCTACCAGATAAAGCATGATTGCAGCGGCTTCAGTCAGTATGGTTCCGTCTGGACAGATGAGTGTCGGAATAAATCCGGCTGGATTCATAGACAGATAATTCTTATCGAATTGTTCTGACTTTAGAATATCAATGGTTATGAGCTTGTAAGGAATAGATAACTCATCCAGCACCATTTGTGGGCCAATGCCCAAAGTCAAACCGCCACCGTAGAGGATATAGTTGTTCATTGAAAATTGTTACTTAACTCGAATAAGGCTTGAATTTATCACAACCAATTGGGGGCTTAATTAAATCCGAAATATGTAACAGATTTCCACTGCATATTTCGGATTAAAAGATTCAATTTGGTAAGATTGGGCTTTATCTGCTGGATGTCGATTAATGCATCTTAATGTTTCGAATGAATATGCTGAGCTGGCTCAAGTCTGTGTTTGCCGTGGTGATTACATTCCTGAAGTGCATGAATATAAAGCTGTACATCCGGAATTCAAAAAGTATGTGCATAAAACCTGGGACAAAAAGCTGTTCCTAGAGCAACAACAAGAGTTTTTTACGGTTTTACGTCAGTACGATGTCGAGCTTTGTTTTGCAACCCCCAGGCCAGAACTTCCCTGGTTGGCCTATACCCGGGATTTCGGTTTCGTAATCAAAGATAAATTATTTTATTGCGCCAAGCGCAATTTGCCAGAACGAAACGGTGAAATTGAAAGTGTCTTGCAAGATTTTGGTCTGGTCTCATCTGATCAGGTTGTCGAAATAACAGATGGTACCATTGAAGGTGGAGATGTGCTGGTTGATGATGATATTGCTTATGTTGGCTTGGGAAGTCGCAGTAGTACCGTTGCCGTTAATCAACTCCGAGCATATACTGAAGTCAAAACTTTGGCGTTAGGTGACAACATTATGCACCTTGATACGCGCATGACAATTTTACCGAAACGAAAGCTATTGATTTATACACCATCATTTGAAGATAAAGATCTTAAGTTTTTAAATGATCGATTTGATTTTATCGAAGTTAACGAAGAAGAGTGCAACAGTCTGGCGACTAATGTGTTTGTCATTAATCCGCAAACAATAGTTGTTGATGCCGCACATGTTAGAGTTCAGGAGGAACTTGCAAAGGCAGGCTTTACCGTTGAAGTCGTGGATTATTCAGAGCCGATTGCCATATCAGGTTCATTCCGGTGTACAACGTTTCCGATGAAACGGAACTAAACAGCATTACTGTTGCCTATAAGATCTCTCGGTAAATATTAAATTTCCTGGTCTCCTATTTCTTCAATTCGTCGGTTAACAAATTCATTCAACTGTTCTTTAATGCCCTCATCTATCGGTGGCGGTTGATAAGCCTCAAGCATGGCTTTCCATTTTTTATTGGCCCGTTGCGCTGTGTCGGGTGAACCGGCGGTTTCCCAAAACTCATAAGGCCGCCAATCAGATAAAATTGGATTATGGAATGCTGTTTCATAACGTGACATAGTATGGGAAGAGCCCAAGAAATGTCCGCCTGGACCGACTTCTTTGATAGCATCCAGCACTTCGTCTGCATCCGACAACAACATTTCTCCTTTGAGTGCACCCATCATGCCGATCATTTCTGAATCAAGAATGGTTTTTTCATAACCGGTCGTCAAGCCGCCTTCCATCCAGCCATGGGCATGATAAACAATATGAGCACCACATAATTGTGCGGCCCATAGCGAAAACATGCTCTCATAGGCTGACTGGGCATCGGGAACATTAGACGTGGAGCCTAACATGACACGTTGAGGTAATTTATAGCGCCGTGCCATCTGCCCATTTGCCAGCGTTCCGGTTACTGTTTCCGGCACACCCATGGCTGGAGCGCCAGATTTCATGTCAACCGGTGTCGTCAGTACACCATAAAAACACGGTGATCCAGCTTTAACCATTTGTAAGAAAGCAATCATACCAATCGCTTCAGCGTTGCATTGAATAATGCTGCCGGAAATCGTAATCGGCGACATTGCACCGGCAAAAGCTACCGGTGAGATCACATTGGCTTGGCCATTCAGGGCCAGTTCCATAGCGGCTTCTGATAATGGCGCATCAACAACCAAAGGGGAATTAACGTTTATGCTGCCGTGAATCCGTGGTGCCGAGATCAATTCCTCGCGGCTTATCCCGTAAGCAATTTCTGCCATCCTTAAGGAATCTTGTACACGAGTGCGACCAATAGCATAAACTCGTGTTATTTTATCGGATAAAGTGTGCCAGCTGTAAGCACTGGTTAAATGGCGTGTATTTGCAGGTGTGTCGATAGGTTCGACCGGATGACCGGTATGAAAGGCGCAAGTGCCTAACATATGGTTGAGTTTGACCAGATCTTCGAAATCAGCTTGAGTGCCGGGGCGACGTCCTCTATCCATGTTTACAGAGTTTGGAGCGCTTGATGCTGATCCGTAATGGATAAACTCACCACCCATATGCAAATCATTAGTCGGGTTGCGCGCCCTCATGGTGAATTCGCTGGGGGCCAAAGCCAGGAAGTGTTCCAGTATTTCAGTGGGGAAATAAACCATGCCGGTTTCCCTATCGACATTACAGCCATTTTGCTCAAGAATCGGCCAGGTGTCTTCAGAAAGAAACTTGAGTCCGATTTCCTGCAATAGCCTTAGCGATAAATCATGAACTTGTTGTTCCTTTTCATTACTTAAGATATCAATGGGTCGGTAAGCATGTGAAAGCGGTGTAAATGTTTGAGTTGACTCACTTTCTTCGCGAGCTTTATGGGTATCTCTGCTACGTCGGCTTCGGCGTGGTGACATGCTTGATCCTGCTTAAATTTACTCTGTAGCTAATGTTACTTAGAGGCTTTTATTACTCAAGCGATAAACACTTAAATTTATAAATTCAAACAGCAAGTTTACAAAACTTAATGCGTTTAACAGCGGACATTTTATAACGTTGTAATGATTGCTGATACAACGAAATCAATAGGGTCAGTCTAGATAAACTTATAATCTTTAAAATTTAGAATCTGCTGTGCTATGCTGCGTCAAAGCGATTAAATGAGTTCAGTGAGAGGGCTTTAATGGCATTGTTAATTAATATTGGTTTGCCTGATTGGATGTCTGATGAGCAATTGCAGGATGAATTGGCGCCGCTGCTTTGTGGGGTTGAAATTTATTGTGGACTGCCAGAACAAGTGCTTGAAGATGTGACGGTTGTGGCCGTTGCTGAGAGAGTCCCCGATATATGGCATAAGCTGCCTAACTTGAAGCTAGTGCAAAAATTAGGTGCCGGGGTGGATTTGATTCTTGCGGACCCCAAATTACCGGAACATGTTCGGGTGGCCAGGTTAGCGCCTGATATTCAATGCAAAGAAATTGCTGAATATGCCTTGGCTTATGTATTACGTGAACAACGTAATATGCTATTCCATCAGCACAACGCTGATCAGAATAATTGGCGACCCGTCGGCCCCAAACAACCCCACAAAACAACGATTTCAGTACTGGGGTTAGGAAATATCGGTGCAAAAACAGCAGAACTGTTTGTGGCTTTGGGTTTTAAGGTTATGGGCTGGAGTCGATCACTAAAATCCATTGCCGGTGTCGACTGTTATGCTGGGGATGATGCTTTAAAGAAAATTCTGCCGCAGAGTGATTATGTCGTTTCAATTTTACCTTCCACACCGCAAACTCAAGATTTATTTAATGCTGAATTATTTAATCTGATGAAACCTGGTTCGGTATTGATAAACGCAGGGCGTGGTGAGCTTATTGTCGATGAGGCACTGATTACAGCCCTGGATCAGGGCAAGTTGGCAGCAGCTGTGCTGGATGTGTTTCGTGAAGAGCCCTTGCCGCAAGACCATCCTTTCTGGACACACTCTAAAATTACCATTACGCCACATGTTTCGGGCTGGAGTATAGATGGTGGCCTGGAAGATATAGCGGAGAATTATCGACGATTGCAACAAGGACAGCCGTTGTTGCATGAGGTCGATAAAAAACTCGGATACTAGATTAAAGACGTAAAAAATTAAATACTGTTAAAGTAAACACTTCCTGGTTGATAAAACACTGGAGGTTATATGTCGAAGAAAATTATTCTTCTTGGCTGGATAATTATTTTTAGTACTAATGTGTTCGCCGATGCAGCCAAAAATCCATGTTATCAATACTACCCCAATATTCCAGGTGAACTCCTTCTCGAGAATGACAAAGTTGTGGTGCAAAAATTTGTATTTCCACCCGGTGTTTGGGAGGGCATTCATTCACATCCACCGGATCAGCTCTATATTCATTTAAAGGGCGGCGAATGGACAGTTAAATATGGTACTAAAACCTATCCATCCCAATATTCGCAAACAGGCTCGGTCGGTTGGTATGGCCCGGTGCCTTTAAGTGCGCAACATGAATCTGTTAATTCCGGCGATGAACCCATTGAACTGATCTGGGTAACATTAAAGCAGGGCTGTCTACAAAAGAACTCTGATTTGTTAAATGAGTAGCACATTAAAAAAATACATATTTGTTTTTGCTGTTGCTTTGCTATTCATTAGTCCTGGGGTAATCGCACAAGAAATTGATTTGTCGGATGAATTTTTTTCACCACCTCAATTAGATGATGGTTGGCAGGTTGCTGATGTAAATTTCGCGAATCTGGATCGAGCCTCAATGGAAAAACTGACAAAGGAGATTATGTCTGGTCAGTTCAGGCGAATTCACACAGTTCTAGTCGCGTATAAAGAGCATTAAATAAGTTCCAACTGATATTTGTTACTTAATTCGGTCAGTAATGAATTTCGTTTGAGTTGTACTTTTTACCCGACACGCTTTGTAGTAGCATTTCAACTATTAAACCACCACCAAAGTCATAATGAAAAAATTATATTTAGTCATGCTCGTTTTGCTGTTGACGGGTTGTGAGAAATCAGCCTTGTTTACAGTGAATTCATTAGCCAGATTCGGTGATTATTCACTGACCTCAGATGTGCGTTATGGGCCAGACAAAATTAATAGGTTAGATATTTATCAACCAGAATACAGTTCCAAGGGAACAATTATTTTTTTCTATGGCGGCTGTTGGGGAGCTTGCCAAACTTTACCCAAGGAGCAATATCGGTTTGTCGCGCAAACACTCGCAGAGCAGGGTTACAACGTTGTGATTGCGGATTTTCGCCTATATCCAAACGCATTGTTTGGAGAGATTATGGATGATGCAGTGGCAGTCGTTGATTGGACTGTTAAAAATATTGAGTTTTATGGTGCGCAAAATAATCAAGTAACCCTAATGGGACACTCATCCGGCGCTCACATTGCAGCGATGTTAACCACTAATGCCGATTATCTGGGTGCAGATTTATACAGCAGTGTTAATGGTTTTATCGGCCTGGCCGGGCCGTACCAGTTTAAATTTGATCAGCCCTATCAATATGAACTGTTTGCGAACTTTGCCTATGATGAAACACAGCCCAGTTTTTTTGTTGATGGTTCTGAGCCGCCCATGTTGCTGTTATACGGCAAAGAAGATAAAAAAGTGCATATAAGAAACATTAATGCTATGCGTAATGCACTAGAAGCAAACGATGGCCGGTTCGAAGCAATTTTGTATGATGATGTTAATCACGCAGAAATCGTTGCTGCGTTGTCGATTCCATTACGAAAACGTTATAGTGTCACCGATGATATTATTAATTTTTTAACCCGTAATAAAAGCTTATGAGGGTTGGTCGTTAAACTTTTGTATGTGGGTTAAGATATTTTCCATAATACATTACTCATCATAATTGAGTTTGGGGATATCGTTGGAACGGCCTTCCGGGGTCAAGTCCAAAGCATTCCATACAGGCCATAACTGGTCCATATGACGAGGATGACCTTCACTGGGTGCGTAAAGTAATTCAGTACCCCAAAAATGGTAAATATCGTTATCCTTTTTAGTGAATACATTGAGCATGGGCATTTGTCCACCATTGGCGGATTCACCATGGTAATGGCGGTTATAGTCATTACCTGCGCAACTGAGCAGGTTCAGACTGCGCCAGCCGCGCGCCAACTTGATTTGTTTGGCCTGCTCTGTATCGCCTGAGATGACGACTGCAAAATTGGCGGCTTGCATAATATGAGGGGCAGAGCCATCAAGACCATCAAGCAAAGATGTGCAGGCCGGGCAGGGCGATTTATCATCAGGCCCAAACATGTAGCTGTAAACAAGTAATGAGTTTTTATCTGACTGGAATAGCTCTGACAACGTAACAGTCTGATTTTCAAGTGTTTTGAACGCATAATTTTGTTCAACTTTGCCGCCAAGAGGTAGTTCTCTTCGCAATGCGGCTACTTGCTCGACTTTGGCTCTGAGTTCAGTTTCAGCCTGTAAAAGTGTATTACGGGCCTGACGGTACTCTTCTGTTTCATTTGGGAATTTCATTTTAATCTTTCCTCCACAATATGATTTGTCATAAGGATATGTGTTTATACAAAATTATCATCATCACCGACTAGTTTTTCCAGCGCCTCAATCCGTTGTTCTAGCGATCGAAAGCGTTGCTCCAGCATGGACAATTCGCTTGTCGGTGTGGGCGTAACTACCGCCGGAGCAGGTCTGGGCATCTGCTTGATTGGGCATAATAACTGTTGATAGCGATCAGCACTTTCACCGGGTTGGCGCGGCATTAATTCCACTAGTGGCTCGTCACGCTCAATCAATTGATTAACATAATATGCGACTGCATCCAGTGAGTCGAAATCGGCCAGACGCGAGCTGTTGGTTCTGATTTCTCCTAAAGTTTGCGGTCCGCGTAACATCAAGACAGTCATAATGGCCAGTTTATTTCGAGTTAAATCCAATTTGGCATTAACACGATGAGAATATTTTTCTGCACGAGAACCGTATTCGCGTTTAAGCCAATCTTCCTGTTCCAACTCACTTAGCCTGGGGCCAATATCAGCATTGGTTAAATTCATAACCGGATTGCGCGAGCTTTTTTGATTACAGGCATTAACCAAGCCATTTAAGGTCAATGGATATTGATCCGGTGTGGTTGTTTCTTTTTCTAACAGAGCGCCAAGAATCCGCAATGAAATTGAATCAAGTGTTTCCATAATAGTTACTATAAAATTTTTATGTATTATAGTTTGTTTATAAATATGAGTATGTCTGAAAATCGAATTATTGAATTAGAAACCAAGCTCACTTATCAGGACAAAGCGATTGAAGATTTAAGTGAAACGGTTTTTCGCCTGGATCAAAAGCTTGAGCAATTGCAGCGAGTCTGTGACGGTTTGAAACAAAAAATTATTGCAATCAATGAGTTGACCGGCTTAGAAGTGGATGAGCATAATCAAAAGCCGCCGCATTATTGATGCCCGTTTCATTTCCCGGTAAAGCAGATCTGCGTAAGACTGTAACCATTAAGTTCTTGTTATTGCCCGTCCCTCTAGCTCCCCCTGAAAGGGGGAGAGCAGGGTTCCTCCCCTTTCAGGGGAGGTCAGGTGGGGTACTTTATAATTACCCAAAGATAAGCATCAAGCCACTAATTGCGGAAACTGAGAGAATTAAAACCCTGAGCAGGCTTGCATCGACTAACTTGGCAAGCGACGGTGCGATCCAAAGTCCTATCAATACTCCCGGGATGAGTAACAGAGTGGCTATGATCTGATTTACGCCAAATTGTCCAACAGCCGCAAGAGCAATAGTTGAAAGACCATTACCGATGCCGACAAATGTCAAAATTGCGCCTCTTACCCGCTCGGGCTGCATACCTTGATATAACAATGCAATTGGCGGGGCATGAACACCGGCAATTGTACCTAGGAAACCTGCGGCGCTTCCTGCTACAACGAGGTTGCGATAGTTTAATGAAGCTGACCAACCTGAAATGACCAACACTACGCCCGCAACAACAAATAGCCCAAGAATCCGGATTAGACTGGAACTATCGATAATTGCTGCGATTACTGCTGCGACTGCCGTTCCCGTGCCAAGCCCGATTAGTGCAAACTTTAGTTCTTGACGATCTACATGTGCAGGAACCCGCCAGAGTGCTAGAAATGACAACATAAATGAGGCTGCCAGGACAGGGCCGGGAGCATAGACTGTGTCTATCAACAATAGCAACGGGATCGCAAACAGGTTGAGCCCCATTCCTATGGCGGCCTGAGTGGCTGAGCCGATTATGATGACAGCCGTTACCAGGGCGAAATCAAGCAGGTTAAAGCTGAACTCCAATAGTTAGCTCTCGGCTGAATCGTTGTCCGACTCTGTCATAGAGTCGGGTTTAATTGTGCTTGAGTTAATATGAAGCTCCGAAATTTTCTCACGTTCTTATTGCTAAGCTTATCTTTGGGGTACACCAGATAATAGGAAAACGATGACTTTATAGTTATGTCAAAAGGCAGCACGATTTTTCCCGATCGAAGGTCATCCTGAATTAACGATAATCGGCCCATGGCAACGCCTTGGCAATTTTCAACAGCAATACCCAGTGAGCCACTGTCATTCATGATGTTGCCTGTGCACGGATCGACATCACAGACATTAGCAGCTTTTAGCCATAGCGTCCAATCTTGATAATTATGTTCATGCAACAGGGTATGGTACTTAAGGTCGGATGGAGAGTTAAGTGGAAATTGATCTGTTGGTAAGGCAGGATGACATACCGGGCTTAAATCAAGTGAAAACAAAAACTCGCTTGTTAGTCCTGGCCATTCACCTTGTCCTCCTCGCACGGCAATATCAACACCATCAGCAATGAAATTGGCTAATTCCAGAGAGTGATGAAGGTTCAATTCTACTTCAGGGTGATCACGCCAAAATTGTCCTAGTCTTGGAACTAGCCATTGGCTCGCAAAACTTGGTGTCACACTTACTGTTAATAAAGGGTTATTTGAATCTTTTTTGATTTGCTGAATGACCGATTCAAGCTTATCGAAGCTTTCACTGGCCACGGGTAGTAATTTTTCGCCAGCCTTGGTCAGGCTAATAGTTTTACCGACTCGATTAAATAACTTTAGTCCCAGTTGTTGCTCCAGGGATTTTATCTGATGACTGATCGCTGTCTGGGTGAGATTGAGCTCTTTTGCCGCTTCAGTAAAGCTTAGATTCCTGGCTGCAGCTTCAAAGCCAAGTAAAGATTTAACAGAGGTTAGTGAGCGTAATTTATTCATGAATTTTTTTCATATAAGGATGTAATTATATCGTTTTAGATTAGAAATATCCTCTTATATATTAATTGAATAGGATATCTGTATATCAATTTTTAATGAAAATATTTAAGGATAAGAGTGAGAAATGGCTAGCTTTAATAGGGTGACAAACTCTAATCAGCAATTGGCTCGATCACTGCCGCTTGGTATGTTTATACTTCTGTGGTTGGTCGGATGGACGTTACGTGTAACTATACTTGCCGCCCCGCCGCTGGCAACACATATAGCTGATACGTTCGCACTGGGTGAGGCCAGTGTGGGTGCGTTAACGATGTTGCCCATAGTCGCTGTAGCTTTCGGCGCGATACCTGCCGCATTGATCATTACTCGTTTTGGTATCCGAATCGCTATAGTAGGCGGTATTCTGGTGATGGTTGTGGCTTCAACGGCACGCGGTTATGTGCCTTCGACCAGCATATTGTTTCTATTTTCAGTGCTGATGGGGTTAGGTGTCGCCATTTTTCAGACTGCTTTACCGGCTGCTACCAGGGTTTGGACACCCACTCACATCGCGCTTGGTAATGCAGTTTTTTTGAACGGCATGATGGTCGGTGAACTTTCCGGTGCAGGGCTGACTTTGCCAATAGTGCTGCCTTTAGCCGGTGATGATTGGCGTATCGCACTTGTTTGGTGGGCAATTCCGATTCTTTTAATAGCAATGTTAGTTGCTTTTGTGCGTCTACCGTCTGCAGCAGATGAATCTGCAAACGATATTTCCTCACAAACATCATTGCCACGTTGGAATGATGGTCGTGTTTGGCAGTATGGTTTATTACTTGCAGGTTCAATTGTCGCATTTTTTGTGATTAATGCATTTGTGAGCACAATCCTGCGTTCGCGAGATGAGTCCGGGGCTCTGAGTGGATTATTGTTTGCATATAATGCAACACCTCTACTTGCTTCATTTGTTGTATTGGCCAGGCCAAAGTGGATTGGCTCCAGAGGGCCGATAGCGCTGTCAGCATTGATATCGATAATAGGTTTGGCAGGATTCACTTTTCTTGTTGGTTGGTTATCCTGGGTAGCTGCATTTATAGCAGGGTTAGCGGCAACCGTTGAGTTGATACTATTAGTTTCTTTGCCGGCAATGATTGCATCCGGAAGGGCAGTCACCCGTCTAAATGCCGGTATGACACTGGTCGGGTATGCTATCGCTTTTATTTTGCCACTAATAGGGGGTTGGTTGGCAGATCGTATGCAGTGGACAGAAATGGCGTTGATACCTTCATTGATATTTTGTATTGCCGTGCTGCCTGCAATCGGAAAATCACGAAGTTACCCACGTTACGAATAAAAGAAGGCTGCTGGATGGAATTATGCAGTTTGCTAAATGGCTGCTGATTGAAAGCGTTGCTTGCTAGGTATCTAGTGCAGCAACGGGCTTAACACCTAGAAAAGTACGTACACCATTGTTGATTGATTCAGCGATTAAATAATTTACCGGTATCAAAATCAGGGTGATCATGGTGGCAAATAAGATGCCGAAACCGAGTGAAATGGCCATTGGGATGAGGAATTGTGCCTGGGTGCTCTTTTCAAACAGTAACGGCATTAATCCGGCAAAGGTGGTGAGTGAAGTGAGTATGACAGGGCGGAACCTGACAGTGCCGGCATTCAATACTGCTTGCATCAATTCGACACCTTTGCGCCGTTGTTTATTAATATAATCGACCAGTACCAGTGAATCATTCACCACAACACCGGTCAATGCCAACATGCCGAGCATACTCATGATGCTTAAATCCTTGCCCATAATCCAGTGGCCAATAATAGCTCCGACTAAACCCAGCGGCATAATCGACATCACGATAATCGGTTGCCAATAAGATTTGAAGGGGATGGCTAAGAGTGTATAGACCACAAACAACACAGCCCACAGGCCGTATTTCAGGCTGCCAAAGGTTTCTTGTTGCTCTTTTGCTTCACCTTCTAAGGTGTAGTTGACAGACGGGTGGGCAGTTAAAAGCTGAGCCATGTAAGCGCGAATACTACGCTTCACCGCTTCGATATCAACAGTTTGTTTATTAATATCTGCGGTCACATTAACGGTTCGAAAACGATCAATGCGGTAAATTGAATTGGGGCTGGTATCGGGAGCAATTTCGGCCACTTCAGCAAACGGAATTTGCTGCCCTGATGGTGTGGTCAAAATCATAGCGTAAAGATCGTTGAGTGAACGCCGGTCTTCACTGGGAAATCGCACCATGACCTTAACTTCATCCCGGCCACGCTGTATACGCTGAACTTCATAGCCAAAAAACGCCTGTCTGACCTGACGGGCCAGATCACTTAGGGTAATTCCCAACGGTTCGGCCTGGGGTTTTAACGAAAGTTGCAATTCCTGTTTGCCGCCGGAGAGACTGTCGGTGATATCAAAGACACCGGGATAGGTGTTTAGATGTTGTTTTATTTGTGTGGAAAGTTGTTTCAGAGTAACTAAATTGTTACCGCTGAGTTGTATATCAATAGGATCGCCGCCGCGACCGATTTCCGCCCTGAATGATAATGATTCAGCACCCGGAATAGGACCAATGGCATGACGTAACTCCTTCACTAATTCGGATACGGATTTATCGATGTGTCTGTTCTCGGGTGAGGCGATTTCAATAGCGACCCAGCCTTTGTTAGGTTCGCCACCGGCACCAGATGAACCGCTGATGGTAAGAAAATTAGTGATCAGACTATTGCCTGTTTTTTCGTCAGTATATTTTTCTTTAAGTTTTTGTGTTTCATTGGCAATATGGTTAATGTAGCGATCGGTAATTTCGAACGAGGTTGTTGATGGCATCACCAAACTTATCCGTGCCAATTCACTTTCTATGCGTGGGAAAAAAACAAAACGCATCCAACCGCTGCTGGCAATAGAAAGCACCACGATGGCTATAGAAATTGCGATAGACAGTGTGAGTGCACGATTATTGATGGCCCAGTTCAATAATGGCCTGTAGTAACGAATGATGGCGTCTTCAAAACCATGTGAGATGCGCTGCTGAGTGCGCATTAACCAGGACAGTTTTTGTCGGTCGCTTCTGGGCTTAACATGCTTTAAATGCGCTGGAAGAATTAATTTGGATTCGATCAAGGAGAATAAAAGCACCGGAATCACAATGGCCGGAATTTGGGCAAAAATTGCACCCCGCATGCCCTCAATAAAAAATATCGGCATAAAAGCTGCAACCGTGGTCAATATACCGAAAGTTACGGGTACAGCTACTTCATGAGTGCCATTAATGGCAGCATCCAGCCCCGGTTCTCCACGGCGCAAATGCTGGTATATATTTTCTCCTGTAACAATAGCGTCATCAACAACGATACCCAGCACTAGAATGAAGGCGAATAGACTTACGACATTCAGTGTTACACCTATTTCGGGCATCAAGATGAACGCGCCCATAAAACTCATCGGAATGCCTATGCAAACCCATACGGCAACAGCGGGACGTAAAAATAAAGTTAATAGCAGGAATACTAGAATACCGCCCTGGACTGCGCTATTAGTCAAAGTCTTTAAACGGCTTTTAACAATGCGGGAGCGGTCGCGCCAAAAATCAATACTCACGCCTTGAGGCAATGTCGAGCGAATCTCTTCGATATAGTCTCGCACTTTAGCAGCCACCTGAATCGCACTTTGATCGCCGATACGAAATACTTCAACCAATGCAGCCGGTTGCCCATTAAAACGGCTGATGATCTTGTCCTCTTCAAAACCATCATAGACTCTACCGATATCCTTAAGCTTGATTGCAGTACCATCGTCCTGCGAGACGATAACTATGTTTTCAAATTCTGCTTTGCTATAAGCCTGGCCTTTGGTGCGAACAAGTACATCGCCGCCGGGAGTACGAATATTACCGGCTGACAGATCAACAGAACCTGAGGCGATTTTGCGCCCGATTTCCTCCAGTGTCAGGTTATATTCCTTGAGCGTGTTTTCCGATACTTCAATTGAGATTTCATAATCACGGGATGCTTCCAATTTAATCCGGCTTATGCCGTTGATTCGTAACAAATCATCTCTGACACGTTGTGCCAGAAGTTTTAGTTCGCTTTCATGTAAATTGCCGTATAAGACAACACTGATGACTTCTCTATCAGTCTGAATCAAACTGATGACCGGACGTTCGGCATCTTCAGGAAAAGTATTAACCGCATCGACTCTGGATTTTATATCGTTTAATAAATCGCGGCTGTCATAGCCATCTTCTATTTCGGCGCGTACTGTTGATCGGCCTTCAGCAGATCTTGAAGTGATTCGTTCAATACCGTTTAAATCACTGATGGCCTCTTCAATACGGATCGAAATTGATTCTTCTACATCTTCAGGTGAGGCGGCAGGTAAACTGGTGTTAATGTTGACCGTATCCAGCTCGAAGGTTGGGAAAACCTCAAGTGGAATACGCTGGCTGATAGAGTAAAGCCCGGCTGCGATGATAGTAATCATCAATAAATTGGCGGCAACACCGTTACGAGCAAACCACGCTATCATGATTGACCGTATTGAATCTGTGTGCCGCTTATTGTCTCATTTAACGGCGTTAATACAATGATCTCACCCTCAGTAATACCCTGGTCAATCACCGTATTATCATTATCCTGCCACAGTAAATTAATTTCGCGGCGCTGAATGATATTGTCTTCGGCAATAAAAATATAACTACCCTGATAAACAGCACTATTCGGCACAACATATACATCAGCCAGCGTTTTGCCCTGGATTTCAGCCGTTACAAATTGCCCGATTTTAAGCGGCGGTGAACCATCGGTACGCTTGCCATAGGGATCGTCTATATGGGCAACGACATAGGTTTGCCGGGTGCTGGTATTGAATACTCCCTCGGATCGGCTGATATAGCCGTTAAAGCTTTGGCTGGTATTTCCGATTCGGTTAGTGACCCTGACTAATGGAGAATTGCTGGAATCAGCAGTAAAATTTTCACCGCGATAGTTTTCATGAATATCGACGTAGGTATATTCACGGCTGGTCAAAGGTAAGCGTACTTCAACATAATCGACAGCAAATATTTCTGCTAATTGTGTGCCAGTGGTGACATATTGGCCTAAGTCGACATTTTTACTAATAATTCGTCCTGCATAGGGTGCGACAATTTGAGTTCGCTTGAGGTCAAGTTCAGCTTTGGCTAACGCCGCTTTATTCCACTCAAGTTGCGCCCGCGAGGCAGCTAATTGCGGTTTTCTTAACACCAGATCAGACGCTTTGCCGGAATTGCCTAAACGCTTCCAGTCTTTAGCCGCTTGCTCAGCTTGGGCCTGCTCCTGTGCTAAAGCTGCTTGAGCTTGAGAGACGTTGGCCTGTGCATTAATCAGAGTGGTTTGATAATCACGCGGATCGATTTCCAGCAATAAATCGCCTTTTTCAAAAAAACTCCCTTGACGAAAACCCTCAGCGACATTAATTACTTCGCCATCAACCTGAGCGGTTAAAGTTCCTTGCGTACGAGCCTGTATGGTGCCGTATGATTCAATAATGATGTTATAGTTTTGCGGTTCAGCAACCATGGTCTCAACTTGCAACACCGGTGCCACAGGTTTTTCACGCTCAGCCTTGGGTGGATTATTTTTTACATAATAAGCGGCACCTAACGCCACACCTAAAAAGATAACGCTCAGAATGAAATTACGTATGCCGTTAGAAGATTGTTCCATAATGACTGCTAGAGCTCGTTACTCGTTTCATCAAGGGTAAAAAAATCACCACCCAACGCCAGATGTAGATTGATCCGGTTTTGAATGAGATCATTATAAAGACTTATCTGGTTAGAGTCCGCACTAAAAAACTGGCGCTGTGTAGTCAATACAGTGACGTAATCGACTAATCCGGTTTGGTATTGTTCTAAAGCCAGTTGATAAGCAGATTCTGCCAGTTGAGCAGCATTTTTGGTGTTTTTGTAACGTGTTAACAAATATTGCTCGGCGGCCAGTGTATTTTCGACCTCGGTAAAAGCAGTCAAAATAGTTGATGAATATTCAGCCAGCGCCTGGCGGGTTAAAGCGCCGGCATTTTCTTCAAGTGCTTTCAGTCTTCCGGCATTAAAAACAGGTTGGGTCAAACCGGCTATCAATGACCAGAATACATCATCGCTGTCTAATAGCTGACTTAAACTATTGCTGCTTTCGCCTAAATTTCCGGTTAAAGTGAATGATGGGTAACGGTCTTTTTTGGCTGCTTGGCGGCGGTAGTCCTGAGCCAGCCAGTTGAATCTTGCTGCGGCAATGTCAGGCCGCCTTAACAGTAATTCCGAGGGCAGACCTGTAGGTATTGGTATGAATTTAACCGGCAGTTTAGCATCTGAGATATTCAGTTGGGACGATGGATAGTTACCCAACAATACATTCAAACTACGTTTAAGCTGCTCAAGTGCTTGCTTGTCTTGAGCAACTTGGGCTTTTTGATTTTCGAAATCCGAACGCGCAGAAAATACATCAACAGCACTATTCAGCCCAGCTTGATAACTGTTTTCAATAATGTCCAGTGCCTCATTCAAGCTGTCTAACTGGCGCCGGCTGAGAGCTAATTGATTGCTGGCTTCTATGACATTGAACCAGGTTTGGGCAACGTTGGCGGCCAGTGATAAACGTGCTGCTTGATATAATGCTGTGCGGTTTTGTGAATCTAACAAGCTGGCTCGGCTTCTATCACTGAGTTTGCCCCAAAGATCAGCTTCCCAATTTACAGTCAAGTCGCCCTGATATCGTGTTGTATATTGAGTAGTGACCAAGCCTTGCTCGTCTATGGAAAAACTTTTTGCACGGTTACGTTGCACACCTAAATCAAGATTCGGATAAAGATTGGCGTTAGTGGCCTTGGCTGTGGCAATTGCGGCATTCAGTTGTTCAGCGTTAGCCAGCAAGTCAAAATTATTTTGTAAAGCTGCACGTACATGTTGGTTAAGCACCGGGTCATTGAATTGTGATAACCAGCCTAATGTGATTTTTTCAGGCGAGCCCGCGCTTTCCCAAGTTTCAGGAAATTCGAATGCTAAATCTGCAACCTGAGGTTGCTTTGTGGATAAATTACAGCCGGTTACTACAAATGATAAAAACGTAATGAGCCATAATCGTTGTTTATTATCGGGCATGCAGTAATTATAAGCTGGCCTAACTGCAATACAACGTGAATAGAAAAAGGTTTTTTATCGATATACAGTTAATAGCATTGCTATATAAGTTATTTAATTCGTCGATGAATGCTTATTTATTGTGTTTTTATCTTTCTACCCCACCTAGCCTCCCCTAATAGGGGACGGGCAATGATTAAAAGTGCGATAACTCAGATCAGCTTTGATCTATTTAACCGGGAAATTAAACGAGCATTGATAAAAAACCCCACCTAGCCTCCCCTGAGAGGGGAGGAAAAACACATTCTCCCCCTTTCAGGGGGAGCTAGAGGGGGTTAAAACTCCATACAAAAAAATAAAAATTCAGACTATCACTACTATTGCTGCTCATTGCATAGCTTATGCCGCTGAACTTGAATTTTTTTATTTTGTTTAGGAGATCCCCGCTGAAGCCTGTGCTGAATACAGAATTAAAGCCCGTGCTGAACTTGATTCAGTATTCAGTACAGACATTGATTCAATGCGGAGACAGGGCTTATTGTAAAACGCGAGGCACCGAGAGGGTAAATTGAGGTATGGCTGCTTTAAATACTCGACCATTTTCGTCCAGCATATCGTAAAAACCTTTCATAGTCCCGACCTCAGTTTTTAATATAGCGGCGCTAGTGTATTCAAAGCTTTTACCGGGTTCGATAATGGGTTGCTTGCCTACTACGCCTTCGCCATGGACTTCCTGAACACTAAAGTCACTTTCCGTAATCACCCAATGACGGGTAATTAACTGGTATTTTCGTTCACCTGTATTGTGAATATTGATTGTGTAGGCAAATACATATTTCTCGTTATCAGGCTGTGACTGTTGCCTGAGATAATGAGTCTTTACTTTTATCTCAATATCGTTATTGGTATTTTCTGTATGCGCTTTAGCCATGGCCAACTTGAATGATTTTAACTTTTTTCTTTTTCAATTTAAAAGCAGTGAGTTTGCCGCCCCACAAATAACCGCTATCCATACAAATTGCATTATTGCTTTGCCTAAAGCCTAATGCGCTCCAGTGTCCGAAAAAGATCAGTTGATTCGCTGTTTTGCGGTTGGGTAAATCATACCAGGGATAAAGTGATTTAGATTGGCTGCCGGGAGGGCCTTTTTGCGTTAAATCCAATGCCCCGTTTTTTTTGCAAAATCGCGCGCGTGTCAGGACGTTAGTAATCAAACGTTTTCGTGGCCAGTTTTTAAGCTTGTCTGACCAGTTAGCCGGCTTGCTGCCATACATATTTTTTAGATAATTGATTTGATCAGGGCCTTGCAGACAGCGTTCGATTTCTGCCGCGTAAATCAAAGTATTTTCAGTTGTCCAGTTTTTGTGAACAGAAGCATGTACCAGCAAGAAGTCATGCCGTTTATTAAATAAGGCTAATGGTCGCTTTGTCAGCCATTCAATCATGTTGTCGGCGTCAGGTTCATCAAGCAGCAAATGTGAGTTATCGTTTCGTTTGGGGCCGGCAACACCAGCAGCCACTGCGAGCAAGTGCAGGTCATGATTGCCTAGTACTACATTTGCCCGGTCACCCAAATCCATGACATGACGTACAACATCTGCCGATTTGGGGCCGCGATTAACTAAATCACCAGTCAACCATAGCCGATCTTTGGCCGGGCGGAATTTGGATTTGTTTAGTAGTCGTTTGAATGCTTTATAGCAACCGTGAATATCTCCAACGACCAAATCCATGATATTTTGTATTTAAGGTGAAGTTAGCTCTCGGACTCGAGCTCGTCTTCGAACTCGTCATCGAATTCATCCTCAAATTCATCGGCATTATTAACTTCAGAATCATTCAGAGCAGCTTCACGTTTTTGTAAATAGGTTTCACGTACAAATATATAGGGATCAAGTTGCAATTCGAGCAGGTCATCAGTACCCAGAAATTGAGCACGTGATTGCACGATATTCAAAGCAGTCAATCCCCATCTTACCGAGTCATCACTTATGCTGTAAGTTGGTCCAACCACTGCATCCGGAATCATACCCACGGAATGACGCAGATATCGAGGGCCAAAGACTGGAATAACAAAATAAGGGCCGGATGGAACACCCCAGGCAGCGAGTGTTTGCCCGAAATCTTCATTGTGCTTAGGAATATCCAACTTCCCGGCAACATCAAAAAATCCCAGTACACCTACTGTTGTGTTTAATACAAAACGTCCGGCACTCAATCCGGCTTTATCAAATTTTCCCTGTAGCAGGCTGTTGACGGTATTGCGAGGCTCATTCAGATTACTAAAAAATTTACTGATTCCGCTTTCAACCGGGTCCGGGGTGATATTTGCATAAGTTTTTGCCAATGGCTTGAGCAGGTACTTATCGAGTTGAGTATTAAACTTATAAACCGAACGATTAAAATCTTCATATGGATCGATCTCACTGGCCTGCACTTGATCGGTTTGTTCATTGGCCTGAGGTTGTTGTCGACCAGCGCAACCTACTGTAAGTAATACAATGATCGTTGAAAGTAAAATTTTATTTATTAATTCACCGCGCATAGGATTCTCCAGAAACTTGGGATGGATTATATAATTGATAATCTGCTGAGCATAGCAAAGTATTTAACCAAATCTTTACACAGACAGCAGCATTAAGCTTTGGTTCAGCAAAACCACAGGTTGTGAAATAATTCAATGTCAAAGCTTATTCTCTGGGTTTATAATACCGAATCCTGAATCAAACCATTAATCACTTAATGAAATCTATAAAAGCGATTATTCTTATTACCGCCTTATTACCCTTCACTAGTTTCGCTCAAGAGTTTTTAATCAAGGAGCCGGACAGCAGTGCCAAGGTATTTAAAGATTGGGCTAATCAATGTGAAACTGATCCTAATCTCAAACAGGAAATTTGCTATACCTCACAAACTATTGTGGTCAAAGATAAGGATGCGGAATTAGTCAATATCGCTGTTGGCCATATTCCCGAAGCGAAAAAACCAATTTTACGAATCACCACCCCCCTGGGTACTTTGCTGCCTGAAGGTATGAGTGTAAAAATCGATGCGGGTGAAGTATCGCGGCTGCCTTTTGTTTTCTGTAGTCGCGTTGGCTGCCATGTTGAAGTTGGAATAACCGATAAATTCCTGGATGCCATTAAAAAAGGCAACAAGATTAAGCTTACTTTTCTTGACTTAGGCGGTCGTTCGTTTGAGGTGCCGATATCTTTGTCCGGTTTCACCAAAGCCTACAATTCGCTTAAGCAATGATTCGTTCTAATGTTTAAATGATTGATTTCGCCAGAGTAAATCCAACGCTTTTTGTCGGAACATGCCCCAGTAATGAGGTAGACATCAAGCAAATCAGACTGATGGGTGTAACCGGTGTATTAAATTTACAAACCGATGATGATTTTCTCAAATGGCAGGTCAACTTTGCTGAGGTTCAACAAGCCAGCTATGATCTGGATTTAGTTATCCAGCGTGTACCTATCATCGATTTTGATGACGAGGATTTGAAAGCACACTTGCCTGCAGCTGTTAACCTCTTAAATCGCATGATTGCAGTTGGTCATACTATCTATCTTCATTGTACAGCCGGCCGGGACCGCTCACCTACAGTTGCCACCGCATACCTGGCCCAGTATAAAGATATGACTGTCGATCAGGCAGCAGCACATCTGACGTCAGCACGCGATTGCCGGCCTAAAGTTGAGCTGATAAAGCACTATCTTCAAGAACAAAAAAAGTAACTAGCCACAAGTTAAAAAATATGAAGCAGATTGTTTTTCAACATCACCCCGGAAACGTTTCAAGCATTGTCCGGGGTATTCTGAATCGGTTGGTAATCATAAGTTTTTTGTTTGGTTCCTTGGCGTCTATCAGTTTCGCACAGGCTGAAAATGAAGTGCTTTCTATCAAAAGCCCTTGGATCCGCGAGGCGCCGCCTGGCATACCCACGCTTGCGGCCTATATGGAGATTACCAATATTACGGAATCGCCCATTTCAATTATTGGAGTGTCTTCCAGTATTGCTAAAATGACAGAATTGCACGAAGTTAAGCTAGAGAATGAGGTGATGAAAATGCGCAAAATGGCTGATATCACCCTTAACTCAGGACAGACGCTGGAACTTAAGGCGGGTGGATCACACGTAATGTTAATGGGGGTCCAGGAATCATTTAAACAAGGTGCAGAAATTGAGATTATATTTGAATTAAAAGATCTTCCTGCAGTCAAAGTCATGGTGCCTGTAAAAAAAGATTCATGAATTCAATATTGCTTAAAACATTAACAATCATCCTGGGTTTGATTGCCCTGGGGTTCGGGTTTTGGCTGGCGATTAATCAGCAAAGGAACACTGGCCCCTTAATCAGTGAAGAAGTCGGTATCGTTTACCCCCAGGCCAGGGAGATAGGTGATTTTCAGCTTGTGGATTTTGACGGCCAGCCTATAGATCAACAACGATTCAAAGACAAATGGTGGCTGGTTTATTTTGGTTTTACTTTTTGTCCTGATGCCTGTCCGATGGCGCTTAACGACATGAAAAAGATCAAGGTGCTATTCGATGAAAAAATCGCTCAACAAGTCGATTTTGCATTTATTTCAGTCGATCCGGCACGTGATACTCCCGATCGGCTTAAACAATACGTTCAATATTTTGATCCTGATTTTCTGGCCGCAACAGGTGAAATGAGTGACTTACAAGAATTAGCCACCCGGGTAGGTGTAGTATTCGTCGTTCCAGAAAACCCTGAAAATCAAAACTACGTCGTTGATCACTCAACATTCATGTTGCTATGGAATCCGCAAGTTAATTTACAGGCTATTTTCAAAGCGCCGCATAAACCGGAAGATGTTGTTAAGGGAGTGAAAAAGATAATTGCTGCATTCTAGGGTCTGTTGCCAATTACTAAAATCGTCTCGTTAGTCAGGAAAAATGATCTGACAAGGCGTGAGGAGTGTAGTTTGGTGACTCCAAATGAGCGACGCACAACGCAGCTCAGGGCGTTTTTCCAGGCTAACCCTTCGGGCTGGGGTTGATTTGGGCTCACTCACCGTTAGGCTTCACTCATATAGAATGACTATATCACGTTCAGCCTGCCTCGATTGAACCCAAATCAACCCCAGCGAGGTGTTTTTAGTAATTGGCAACAGACTCTGGCTAGTGACAAACAAACGGAAACGTGCCTGGAAAAACAAAACGCACAAATTCCTGTTCTCTCAAGGTGTTTAGCGAATAGGGTAAGCTCTCTTTGTCAATTGAGACGGTGGCAACACGATCTAAACTGGAAGCCTGGGTTTGATTGAAATCTGTGTGTGAATCAGTGAATTGGTTCAATGCTTCAAAGTCGTTATAGAACACATAATAAATTTGATTAGCATCTGCATCACCGATGAAGCGACTGTTATGGGCTTCCAGGTAACGGTTGACAATATTGTTCTTATCACCCAGGTAATGCCAGAAATCGCCGGCAAGTAGACCGCAAATAAACAAACCGCTGATTAACAGCATAGATTTTATTGCATTATTAACAGCCAGGTTCATGGGCAGAATAAATAAGATTTATAACTAAACTAAAGTATTATACGACTTGTGATGAAAGATAAAAATAAACCAACCAAAGCGATTAATCTGGCCCTTCAGGGTGGTGGCTCACATGGTGCGTTTACCTGGGGTGTGCTGGATTATTTTCTAGACCAGCGCAGCCTTGAAATTGAGTCAATCAGTGGCACCAGCGCCGGAGCAGTAAATGCAGCGCTATTAATCAGCGGCTATGAAGCAGGCGGCAGAGCAGGTGCCAAACAAGCACTGGCAGACTTTTGGCGAGCTGTTTCCAGCAGCAGTTTGCATAAACTTGTCAGCCGATCTTTATTTGATCATTTCAATAGTCGATGGAGTCTGGATGATTCACCGGCTTTTTTATGGTTCGACTTAATGACTCGTGTCACATCGCCTTATCAAATCAATCCGCTTAACATTAATCCGCTGAAAACATTGCTCCAGTCACACATTGATTTCAATCAGCTCAATTGTTGTACTGAAATCAAGATTTTTATCTCAGCCACTAATGTTGAAACCGGACAAGTCAAAGTATTCCGCAATCGTGAGGTAGATATTGATGTGGTGTTGGCCTCAACCTGTTTGCCGTTGCTATTCCAGGCCGTTGAAATTGAAAACATACCCTATTGGGATGGCGGATTTATGGGCAATCCTATTTTATATCCGTTTTATTACGAATGTGATTCGCGTGACATAGTGATTGTCAAAATCAACCCCTTTGCAAGGACAGGCACACCTAAAACCGCTAGGGAAATTCTAAACAGGATGGATGAGATTAATTTTAATTCGAGTTTAATTAAGGACTTACGTTCAATTCGGTTTGTGCAGAAGTTACTAGCTGAACATAAAATCGATGATGAAAAATATAAAGCCATGTTAATTCATGTCATAGACGGTGATGAACATTTATTGCCGCTGAGTGCTTCCAGCAAATTCAATACCGAATGGGATTTTATTGAGCATTTATATAATTGTGGGCGTGAAATTGCTGAAAAATGGTTTAAGGGTAACCGTAAACACCTGGGGAAGAAATCCTCATTTGATTTGGATGATTTGTTCGATTCCGATGACCAGCCCGATTAGCTTTAACTATTGCTACTATTCATCCTTGCGACTGACAACATACCGATAACAACTAATCCAATACCGATCCATTGCCATAAATCCGGGATTTCGGCTAAGGCCGGAATGGCCATTAAAGTTGTCAGCACAGGAATGAGTGGGCTGAATAACGCAGTGTGCTGAGCACCCAACTTTTCTATTGCATAGGTCAGCAAAAACAGCGCAATAATGGCATTAAAAATACCTTGATAAATCGCCTGGGCTGATAGATGAATCAGCGATACATCCTCAAAATCCTGGTAAAAAAACAGCAGATAAAATGGCAAATAAATCATGGATATGACGCAAACTACTGCTGTTGCCTGCAGAGGTTTTATTTGCCAAAGCTTGCAAAGCAGGGTAAATAATCCCCAGCTGATGCCTGTTGCGAATAACAATAAATCTCCAATCAGAACATTGCTTTTAAGTTCAAACGATGCCGAGGTGACTAAAATCAGACCGCAAATAATCAGCACCAGGCCGGCACAGTGTTTTAACGAAAACGACTGCACACCTAAAACAACCAATCCAACAAAAACAACAGATGGAACAATGCCTGGATTCAAAACAGCACCATGAGCAGCAGGTGCAAATTCGAGGCCCTTAAAAAGTAACCACATATAAGGTGAGCCAGCCAATAAGGCCAACAACACGCCTTTGGGCCAGCCTAAGCCGCCTAAGTCTTGCCATCCAAGCTTCAGAAAGTAGGGCAGTAATAATGTCCCTGCAACCAGAAAACGCAGTGCAGTTAAGTCATAAGGACTCAATCCATGTTGAACACTGAATCGCGAGAACACCAGATTGGCGGCATAAATAACAACTGTCATAACTATCGCAACGATGCCTAAAAACGGAGTTCGCCAATTTATTAATCGAAAGGGCATGAGTGCTGAAAACAGGCTTATAGCAGTTTATTGGTTATGGTTTGATAGTGAACCTAACGCTGGGTCAAATGTATACCTGCCAACATGCAGCGTACTGAACCGCCCGCTAGTTCAATGGTAGGTACTTTTAACGGTACGATCTTTACTGACCGCTCAATAAGTTTTATCTGATCCTTGGTTAATGCATCATAGGCACACTGTGACAGGGCCAGAATAGTTGCTTGGTTGCCCGCCAGTTCCAGTGCATTGCCGGCAAAACTGGCTATCTGTTGGGCATTAAGGTCAATGACTTCACGACCAGTGCTTTTTAGCCGGTTAATCACCTCATTGCGCCGCGCAGAGTCGGTAATCATGTGGCTCGCGATTAATACAAACTTAGCAGCAATGCACATCATGACGTTAGTGTGATAAACGGCCTTACCATTAGCATCGAAGGCATCAAATGCCATTGGCTCGTAATTAAAATGGGAACAAAACCGCTCCAGAACAATAGGATTAGCGCGATTAGAGTTAGCTGTGTAGGCAACCCGCTCCTGGTGGTCGAAAACCATGGCACCGGTGCCTTCCAGAAACAATCCGTCCCATTCCAGTCCTGAATAATCAATTATATCCTGCACCCGGTATTTTGATTTGAGCATATTGATAATGTCGGTTCTTCTTTCCCGGCGGCGGCTGGGTGAATACATCGGATAAAGAGCTACGTGGCCACCTGTATGCGTAGAAAACCAGTTATTGGGGAATACACTGTCAGGTGTTTCGTGCTCACCAAAGTCGTCGAATACATGTACCTTTATACCCTGTGTTCGTAAGGTCTCTACCATCTGATCAAACTCCTGGCGTGCTTGAGCGGCGACATCGGTTTGTGGTTGTGCCGTGCTGCGCTGAAAAGCGTTATCGCCGGCTGTTTCCGGATTGGGGTGAAATCGCCAGGGGCGGACCATAACTACTGCGCCAGGCGCCTGAGACACTGACATGAATTACTCCTTTGAAATTAAATTTAGCATAAGGCAATATACGAAATCGCCGCGGCTATTGAGGCCAATTGAGGGCTTTCTTACTTCGACGGTGATTCACTTTCATCTTTGGCATATTCCTGCATATTTTCAATCACAGTGCTGGAGGGATGATAGCCGGTGGGTATGGCGGAAGATCGTTTATGTGGTTTTATTGGTCTTCGTATACTCAGTCTAAGTAATGCAACCAAAACTAAAAAGGCCAGGACACTACTCATGCAACCAAAAAAATAATTATTACCGAATCTATCCATTGTTGCAGCAATTAAAGCCGGACCCGATATAGCCCCGATACCGCTAATCAGCACTAGACTGCCGCTAGCTGCCACCATCTGATTTGGATCAAGACAGTCATTAATATAGGCGACGCACAACGAATACAGCGGTATGGCCAATCCGCCAAATAGACCTGCCAGCAGCAAGAGGATTGAAAAATTAGCCGGCTTATAAACCGTGCAGACGGCAGATATGATGGCCGCCAGAGCGGCGATAGTGATAATGACCCATCTGCGGTTAAATCGGTCAGAAATAATACCGATAGGTAACTGTAATAGCACAGTCCCGAATACTGCAGCCGTCATAAAGTAAGATATTTGTTCCAGATCAAGACCAATGCGGCTGGCGTAAACGGGTCCAAGGGCAAAAAAACCGGCCATTACCAGCCCATTAACAAACATTCCTAACGAACCTAGTGGTGATAAGCGCAACATTTCAGATAACTTCATGCTGCTGGAAGTCTCGAATTTTGGCGAGGGTGAAGCAGATAAAAGCAGCGGGACGACTGCAACTGAAATCAATACGGAAGTTAAAATAAATAACGGGTAACCCATAGGATCGGCTAGATTAAGCAACAACTGTCCCAGACCAACGCCAGAAAAAGTAACAATCATATAAAGTGATAATACTTTACCGCGAATTTCGTTTGTGGCCTTGTCATTTAACCAGCTCTCGGCGACAACATATAAGCCGGCAAAACAAAAGCCGCTGATCAGGCGTAAGCCGATCCAGGCATAGATATCGACAAACACTGCATGAATGAGTATAGCGGCTGAAGCCAGCGCTGCCAGTGCAGCAAACACTCGAATATGACCGACACGCACTACAATCTTCGGTGTCATTAACGAGCCGCCTAAAAATCCAAAGTAAAACGACGACATAATCAAACCGGTCGTACTGGCAGAAAAACCCTCCTGATCTGCCCGTACAGCCAACAATGTGCCTTGTAGGCCGTCACCCAGCATTAAAATGCCAAAACCAATCAACAGCGATAGTGAAGCCGCCAGCGCTGAGCGAAAGGTAGGTGTTGATGGACTAGCCGACATATCTGCTAACTTGATAAAAGGTAATTGAGCATAACAGAATTGTGTTTTACATCAATCGTCCGGCAACGGGTTTATGACTCAAGAATTAGCTTTCGATCTGAGTGCGTTATTTTCCCTCAGAGTCTTTTGTTTTATATAAAATAGTGGCGAAGAGATTGTCTTTAAATTCACCGGCTACTTTGTTATTAAATTTTTAATATCAGCTGCAATGGCAATCAGCACCGGGATGAGGATGAGCGTGATAAGCGTGGCAAAAATTTCCCCGTATGCGAGGGAAATAGCAGCCGGTATAAGGTATTGGGCCTGTTCTGAGGTTTCAGAGATTAACGGTAGCAATCCGGCCACGGTGGTCACAGTTGTCAGGAAAATAGCCTGAAATCGCCCCATGCCGGTATTTTTTAATGCGGTGGTAAGGTTATGGCCATCTTTTCTTTCCTGATTAAAACGAGTCATCAACACAAGTGAATCATTTACGACAATACCTGTTAGCGCTAGCATGCCGAAAAAAGACAACAAGCTTAACGGTACATCCATAATGTAATGACCTGCTGCGGCGCCAATAAAGCCGAAAGGTACTACAGACATTATGATAAAAGGCTGGGTATAAGACTTTAATGGAATCGCCATCAACACATAAATTAGAATGCTGATAATAATCAGGGCACGGCTAAGATTGCCTTTTAATAGCTTGACCTGCTCTAGATCACCGCCTGGTTTGATTTCTATAGAGGGGTATTTTTTAATTAATTCCGGGATTAATTTTTCATAAAGATTTTGTCCGATCTCATCCTTAGAAACAATGGTTTCATCAACCTGTGCCTGCACAGTGTTTACACGTTTGCCATTGCGCCGTTCGATGTAAGTGTTGGCATAACTTGATTGTAAGTCGGCAATGGCAAGTAACGGAAACCATTCGCCATTGCGACTTCGTATACGAGTCTGGACTAGATCATCCAGTGTGCGACTGTTTTGCTTGTCGTTATTAACGAAGACTTTTACCTCGTGTCCCTGACGTTGGATGCGTTGAATTTCGTTACCACTAAAGCGGCTACTGATCTCGTAGGCCAGGTCTTGTGCGGTGAATCCGAGGTGGTGAGCTTCCGGTTTTAACTCAAGGCGAATTTCCGGTTGACCACCCTTAAGACTGTCTCTTAAGTTATGAACTCCCTGAATTTTGCCGAGTTGGGAGATTAGTTCACCACTGGCTTGTTTAAGTGTTACATCATCCGAGCCAAATAAATACACCTCAATTCCGCCGCCAGTGCCGGTATCCGAGGCGGAAAAATTCAAGTTAATGGTGCCTTCCAGTTTGCCTACAGTTTCCCGCCACCAATATAAAACTTCTGTGGTGTCAGTATTTGGCCGATCAGCAGAAGGTAATAACTCTGCGTAAATTTCACCTTGATAGGCACCCGTTATAACCTTTAGCACATGGCTGATAGGTGGTGAGTCGGTAATGCCTTGATTAACGTAGTATGCGTTAATTTGGTTGCCTACCTGTTCAATTTTAGCCATGTTATCAATCGTCATTTGATAAGGCGCGCGCGGGTCCATTTCCATGGTTATGGTGATCATCTGCCCCGGCACATCCGGCAGGAAAACAGATTTAATTTTGCCGTTTGCGATTAGGCCCATACCCAACATAGCCACTGAAATAAACGTGATCAGAACTGCATAGCGTTGATTTATGGCCCACTCAAGAGCAGGTGCATAAATAGTATCTCGAAAGCGGTGCAGCGTATTTTGTGCAAAAGTCTGGCATATTTTCCAAATACGTCCCGGGCTAAATCGTGAAGGTTTTTTGTCAATATCAACATAGGCAAGATGTGCAGGGAGAATGAATTTGCTTTCAAACAGTGAGAATAGCAGCGTCAGAATAACCACACCGGAAAACGGGACCAGAACTCTGCCGAAGCCTTCCTTGATTAGCATCATGGGTAAAAACGCAGCAACGGTTGTCAATATACCGAATATTGTGGCAGTTGCGACTTTATGGACACCGCGCTCTGTTCCGATTAGTGGATCATGATGCTTTTTACGTTGGCTAAAAACACTTTCGCCAACTACGACAGCATCATCAACCAGAATTCCCAAAGCGATAATGAATCCAAATGTTGTGATGTCATTAAGCGAATAATCAATCCACTTTGTTCCCATGATCGCTAGAGCGCCTGCGATTGAAATAGGGATGCCCATACCTACCCAAAGCGCAAGTTTGGTATTTAGAAATAGCGCGAGTAACAGAATAACCAACAATAAACCTTGTACAGCATTTTTCTTAAGCAGGCTTAACCGCTCAGAAATATAGGTACTGGAATCGCCAAAAGTTGATACAGAGACTTCCGGCGGCAGTTGTGGATTGATCTCATCAATGACTTTTTTCACGACATCTGCAATAACTAACAAATTTTCCTTACGCCCAATCAGTAATTCCATGCCGATGGCTGTTTGGCCATTAAAACGGACGATCACATCGTTATCTTCGTATTGATCTTCAATAGTCGCTATATCCCCTAGCAAAATGCGTGTTCCATCACTGTTTTCAATGACAGGGATATTGGCAAAATCGGTTTTATAATAAGCTTGACTGTCAGCTCGCAAGGAAATATGAGCACCTTTGGTTTTAAGTAAACCTGAAATAGATAATAAGGATGACTGCCTGATTGCCTGAGTCACGTCATCAATCGTCAGACCGAATTTTTCTAAAATATCGGGGTCTGTGCCAATGCGTATTTCCGGGTTTTTTATACCCAGCAATTTAAGTTTGGATATTTCGGGTTGCTCCAGTAACCTATCCTTAACTACTTTGGCAAGCTGTTGCAATGTGCGCTCGTCGGTCTGGCCGTCCAGCATGATGTACATGGCGGGGTATTCAAAGTCATTGCGTGAAATGGTGGGCCGTTCTGCATCGCGCGGCAGTGTCGAAATGCCGTCAATGCGCAAGCGCACATCATCGAGTAGCCGTTGCAAGTCGTAGCCTGTGTTTTTTTCTACTCTGACTTGCGAGCCATCACTAAAGGAAAACGATTTGATTGCCTTTACACCATTAAGACCCTCCAGGGCATTTTCTATTTTCTGAGTAATTTGCTCGTCAATCTGCTCAGTATAAGCACCTATGAAAGCAGTATCGATGACTATGGTGTCAGCAGGTTGTTTCGGGAATCCCTCGATTCGCATATTGTTCACGCTCAAATATCCCGACACCAGGATGAGCAGCATAATCAAATTAGCTGCAACAGGGTTACGGATAAACCAGTTCGTTAAGGTCTGCATATTAATCAGGCTCTGTGATCAGGGGTGCAATCTCTTTACCTGTAACAAATGAGGCCAGTGGTGATAAAACGACACGAATCTCGCCTAGCTGAAAATCATCAGGTACCGTAACAATAAGGTCGTCATCTTGATAAAAAATAACCTTGCTGTCGAAATAGCGAAGTCGGTTTTCATCATCGACAAACCAGACAGTACCTTCCCGAGTGAAAGCACCGGCGGGAATGAGTATGGTGTTTGCGACTGACTTGCCTGGAAGTTCAATATTGACGAATTCACCTGCCAGTGCTCTGTTTGATTCGTTATTTTCGATCTCCAGAAACAATTTATGTTGTCGTGACTGTGGGTCAAGAAAACCACCGCCACGTTTGATTTTTGCTACAGCAACAATTTGTTGCTCGGTGTTTTTAACATCGGCTTTTAGTTGTGGCCAATTTTCTGCGAGGTTGTTCCATTGGCCTGAGTTTAGTGAAACGGTGATGTCTAATTTGCTCTGGTTTAATACGCTCAATAATTGATCCCCGATATTGACCGTTTGACCGACACTGACAAAGCGCTCAGTTACTATGCCTGAAAAAGGCGCCGATACTGTGGTATAGATGCTGCGCTTTTCAGCAGCGATGATATTTGCTTTGGCCGATGCAACTGTTTTTTCAGCAATATCCAGTTGTGGTTTGTTCAATGCAATCACCGAAGGTTTTGTTTTTAAACCTGATCGTTCCCAGTCTCTGAGTGCTTGTTCGGCTTTACTCTGTTCTTGTAGCAGAACTAGATTAGCTTCGGCGAGGCTGCGTTTAGCTTCGGCCAGACTCGCTTTGTAAGCACTGTCCTCAATGCGTACAAGTACATCATTTTGTTCTATTTGTTCGCCTGCCATGGCTTGGCCAGAGACTTCAATCACTTCACCATCAACATGTGCCTTTAATGTTGCTGACCAGCGGGGTTTTACTTCTGCCAGAGTACGTATGGTTCCCGCATGTGTTTTAATCTGTACCGGTACAACCGATATTTTGGGACGGTAATCGTTTTGTTGTTTTTCAGTAATATCTATTGTGTCTTCCATGAATCCAAGCATAGTAAACACCAGTATCAACAAGCCAACTGAACAAATTATCCAGAACTTTCGCGACATGCTAATCTCCATTTTCTGCTAAAGATTGACCGCTGTATGATCGGCCGAGCGTCAGGGCCAGCGAGATACGATTGCTGAGGTAGTTGGTTTGTACTTCAATCCATTCCTTACGCACAGCTAATAATTGTTCTTGCACATCAAAATACGGTAATACTCCAATCGCGCCTGCCTGATACATTTGTTGTTCTGAGACAAGTTGGTTTTCTATTTCTTGCAGGCGGGCTTGAGTTAACTTCATTTGCTCTAGTGTTGCAAATTCATTTGTCAGTCCATTTTCAACTTCCTCCAGCGCATTCAGAATGATTTGTTCATGTTTGTAAAAAGCAATCTCTGATTGTTTGGAAATTCGTCTGGCTTCATTTCTTAATTGCCCCCCGTTAAATAACGGTTGTGTCAGCCCACCGACTAATTGCCACAAAAGATCGCCGGTAAATGCTTGGGATAATGATGCTCCCGACTTAGCCAGATGTGCACTAATCGTTAACTGCGGCAAAAGTGCTTTACTGGCAGCTGTGGTTTGCGCGTCCAGAACTTCAATTTGCTTAAATGCTGCCTGGATGTCGGGACGCTCCAGTAAAGTAAGTGCTGAAATTTGGGTCGGAAGTTTGGCAACGACAGGCTGAATAGTGGATTGTGATAATTCCAAGGAGCTGTTTGGTGACTTGCCGCGCAGGATGTTTAATTTATGTAACTGAATCAGCACTAGTGCTTCGATTTGCGCCAGTTCTTGTTGTAAAAGATCAGCTGCCATGCGTCTTTGAGTCAGTTGTGAATAACTTGCTTGCCCATTTTGATAATAATTCTCTATCGTTTCAGTGCTGTTTTGTGCAATTGTTATTCGTTGCTCTAGCAGGTTTAGTTGGCCTTGATAGTTCCATAATGAAAGCCAGGTCTGAACCGCCTGTGCCAGTAGCGCCCTACGTGCATACAGGTATTCCAGATCACGTTGCTGAGTTTCAAGACGAGCCGCCTTGCTTTCATCTGCGAGTTTTCCCCATATATCTGTCGCCCACCTGACGTTGAGAGAAATATTGGCCGGGTTTTGTATGTTTATGCTTTCTGTGTCTTTATCATCCTCTTGCTTGGTTAGTCCTATATTGGCCTCGGGCAGTGACTGAGCACTAATAATTTTTTCTCTTAATTCATAAGCCTGAATTGTTGCTGCAAGTGATTTTAGATCGTGATTACTTTCCAATACCTGTCTTAAATAGTCTTCAAGCTCAGCATTGTCAAAAATGCCGATGTAATTTGGAGCAGTAATGGTCTTAAACGACTGGCCCTGAAGGACAAGTTCGCTATGTTTCGCTTTGGGTGCAAAGGTTTGGGACTGACTGCATGCCCCAAGGAAAAGCAGGCTGAATAGTGCAACGATTCGAAATGGTTGTTTCATGGCTTAACTAAAGGCTTCACTATTAATACGCTTTTGAATTTCTGACAGCCTCGACCATTGCTGCAAAGTGATCGGCATGATCAATATCGCCTCTATATATTCCCAGCTATACGTCACTATAGAAAAAAGCATTCCCGCTGTTACACCGTCAAGACTGGTACTTTTCCATAAATTAAACACCAGGAATGAAAGCAAGCAGATAAAAATAAGACCGTATAAATAGGCTTCACGATCAGATAGTTTTATTTCGGCTTGCCTTAAATAATTCAGATGATCGAGCAATTTTCCGTTGCCTGTCAAAACGGATACTTGCTTTTCAGTTTGTAAGTTTAGTTGTTGGTTAAGGCGGTAAAATCCCCCATGGAAAAAGCTGTAAATAATCATCATGGTAAGCGTTGCGATTAGCGCTGCTACCGCCAGGGACATGTGAAATGTGTACAGTATTACTAACGCGATAATAATCTGAACCGCTGAGGTGATGATTTGCGGCAAACTTTCTTCAAGAAATTCAATCAATTCCGCTGACATATCCAAACGGGCATTGCGGATTGAAACACTTTGATGTTGATGACGCGTATCGACTTGCAGCCCCAGGTCTATACGTAGCTGGCTGTAAACACGAGTATCATAAATGCGTCTTAAAACGGAAATAACGATTAGAGCAAAAAATAGTGAGACTAAATACCATAGATTGGTGAAGTCATCTTGCAGCAAACCGTCTATGCTATAGCCGATAAATAACGGCACAATGGCCATCAGAATATTTTCAATCAATACCACAATCCAGGTTAGACTGATTTTCCAGGGTCGATGCAAGTAAAGGGTTGCTATATTGAGTTCTTTAGCATTCACTATGGATTTGGTGTTCTTATCGAATTAATAAGTTTGACCACAGTTTCATGAATTGTTTTGTCAGAGACCTTTCTGGTAAATGGCGGCCGAGTTTCCAATGCGTCGATCAGTGCAATGATGACTTCTGCCAGGGCTTCGGGCTCCCAGCCGTCATCAACTTCTCCTTTTTCAATGGCCTGGTGTAAGGCTTGTGTGAGCGTTTGAGTAGCCTTTGCATAGGCCTCAACAGTGACTTCCATCGCTTTTTCATTACGCAGTAGCTCAGCATAAATTTCAACAGACAATTGTGCATAGCTGGGCTCATTACTTCGATCGATGACATGGGCGATGGCTTCACTCAGACTGCCGAATAGATCACCGCTGTTAGCTAAATACGAGGTGAATTCATCACTTTCCTGTCGCTCTTCTTCGACGATGGCAATGATAATGTCGTCCTTTGAAGCGAAATAGCGATATAGAGAGCCGGGGCTCATACCTGCTGCTCGGCAGACATCCTGCATTGATGTGCTGTGAAAGCCTTTGTCAGCAAAACATTGCATTGCTGCATTAAGAATTTCTCTTTTTTTCTTTGCGCGCCGCGCCTTATTAACTGTCCTAACCATGTTGTTCCCAGTGTTGATGCAGTTTTCGCTTTAGTTGTGATAGAAGTTATTACATTAAGCGAATTATCATTCGCATTATAGGATAAGTGAGAATTTGAATCAAGCAATCTAAATTTATCTAGGGATTTAGAAGATCGGTCTGTACATAAGAATTTTTTAAAGCTTTGCGCAAAGGTGGATAAACAGTGTATTTCGCTTGTTTACACTGTGCTTGAAAGTCGTACTAGATTTCGTAAGATTTTTTGAATTTATGAATGAACTGGTGCCGCTTGATGAAATAAAAAAGCCAGACAATCAAACATATTGTTGCGGCCACAAGTGTCGGCATGACTAAACCGTAACTGACTGCAAA
The DNA here is from genome assembly GCA_028284225.1 of Arenicellales bacterium. Classification (GTDB taxonomy): domain Bacteria; phylum Pseudomonadota; class Gammaproteobacteria; order Arenicellales; family JAHEKD01; genus JAHEKD01. The sequence goes on along the minus strand of JANQSD010000002.1, from coordinate 5,938 downwards.
ATAGCCGATCAAATAAGTACCAACTGCTGAGGCGAACTGACCCAACATAAACAATGTCCCCATAACCCGGCCTCGTTGTTGTTCGGACACGGATAGTTGAACTAATGATTTCATAATGGTGTGATAAGTCTCAACAGCCATTCCAAGAATTACAAAGGCGACGATGGAGATATAAATATTGTGAATCAGAAAAATGACAAAAACTGAAATCACAAAGACAATAAACCCTTGCAGCAGTCTTTGCGCTGTTGCGGCTTTTTCTCCGCCATACGCAATCCATATCGCGGCCAGGGTTGCACCAACGCCCTTGGCGGACAAAATTATCGACACGCCGATAACACCCAACCCCAGAATCTTGTCTGCAAAAGCCGGAGCCATATAAAAAATACTGGCGCCCAAGGCATCTCCCGCCAATAACATAACCAACAGTGCAGAAATTCCCTGATGGTCTCGAATATAGTTGAAACCGTCTTTGATATCGCCTAGTAATGTCTTAGTACTTTTTTCCGGCTTTATAAAATCCTCTGGAGTTTTCAAAAAGGCCCAGGAAATCAGGTAGATAAAATAACCCAGAGCATTTATTGCAAAAGCCACCCCTACACCATAAGCCGAGATAACCCATCCGGCGATTGCGGGGCCTAAAAAAACAGCCAGTTGAGCATAGGATGAACTGACAGCAATAGCAGAACTTAAGCAAGAACGGTGTACGAATCGCGGCAGAATGCCATACATGGCCGGCACCATGAAACTGATGATAATACCGTGGATCAAAACCAATAGTGCAAATGGCCAGATAGTTAATTGACCCGTCAAGGCCAGAATTGCGATCAGCAATGCCTGAGCTAATGCCAGGAAACTGACAACACCCATCATCCGATATTTGTCATAACGGTCAGCAACTGCACCGGCTAACGGCATCAATACAATGTTGGGAACGATATCCAACAACGCAACAATGGCTAGCCAAGCCGTGGAATGGGTGAGTTCCCAGGCGTACCAGGACACAGCAACCAGTTGTAAAAAATAACCTATCCAGGTTGCTATAGCCCCAATCGAGTAGAACCGAAAATTACGATCAGCAAACGCATGACCGATACCGCCTAAAAAATGCTTTTCAATATTAGCCGACATTCGGCTATTGTAACGATTGCACTGCCTGACGGATGTGCTTTTTAAAAGACGTGATCAGTTTATGCTTAAGCGTCCCCTAAACTCTCAATATATTTCTGACTGAATCGGGTATATCCCTTCTCTGTTTCCACTAAGTAGTTTCTTATTAATCGATGTAATTCAGGCAACTTATGAAAAGGAACGCTGGGATAAGTATGATGCTCCACGTGATACGGCATGTTCCAGGCCAGTTGTCTGACTAATGCATTGGTAAACATTGTGCGTGTGTTTTCGAACATGTTGACCACAAACGGGCAGCGATCATGCTCAGCCATCAGATATAAACGCAAAAACGGTTGTCCAAGTATCACCGGTATTAGCCAGATATAAACTAGCGTAGCAGATTGGGCTATCAAAGAGATAATAAAGATCAAAGCATAGACTGTAAGCATCATGCGTGCTTCACCGCGTATTTTAGAATGTGATGAGGTAGGCATGAATCGATAGTCAAGCTCGCCAAAGGCATTCTTGAAAATAGTTTTAATATGGCTGTACCAGGTTGGAAAGCCACTCACATAGATCAAATACTGGGCCAAGTTTGTAGGTTTGGGATCATCCAGTTCCGGGTCTTTGCCGGGAATGTGGGTATGGCGATGATGTTCAAAATGAAAATACCTGAACCACTCGGCGGGTAAGAAAATAAAATAGCTGCTGATTAAACCTGCAATGCGGTTAATTATTGGTGAAGCGAAGGGTGATTTATGAACGGTTTCGTGTAGCAACGTAAACAAAAAAATAATAAAGATACCCTGGATAAGCATGAGAATAGGTGTGAGAGCTGTATCCAGCATGATCAGGCTGCCGAATGCCAGGATACCACCGAAATGGAATATCAGTGATTTAATGCCATCAAGATCATTCTTTTCTGTCAAAAAGTTTTTTTGTTCAGCTGTTAGTGAAGCAACAAATTTACGTGAGTCCATCGACTTATCCTCTAGTCAAGATACTTTCAGGCTATTGATCTTCTTGGGAGTTAATCCTCAGAATATTAATAAAAATTAGCACAAGTTTTACATAACTAAAAAGGATAAAATATTGCCAATAGGAAAGATAATCTTAATTAATATTGAGCTGATTCTTAATGTAATTAATTGAAAACTGTTCTTGGTAGAGGATATGGCGAGCATCAAACTTTCATTAAAGGCACTTCAAGCTTTCGAAGCGGCAGCCAGAAACGGCAGTTTTGTTGCTGCTGCCCAGGAGTTATCCATTACCCCGGCTGCTGTTAGTCAATTAATTCGCAACCTGGAAGATCAAGTCGGCCGCAAACTGTTTGATCGGGTCAACCGTAGTATAAATTTGACGGAGGCCGGGCTTGAAATACAACCACATGTCAGCACCGCCTTTAACGAGTTAAATCAAGTTGCACACAAATTAAAATCAAATAGACCCGCTAGAAGGCTTGTTATTTCTATACCCAGTTCGGTAGCAGTCGGCTGGTTAAGTCAGAAAATTCCGGATTTCACCGCCCAATATGGGCAGGTTGATTTTTCTCTACGCGGCGAGGAGGACCCGGTTTCGTTTGATAAAGATGCTATTGATATTCGTATGACTTACGGCAAGTTTTTCTATCCTGATATTGAGACGCGGGCGATTATGACAGATGCAGTCTTCCCAGCCTGTTCACCGGCATTTGTTAACAAACACGGTCCTTTTAAACAAGCGGGTGATTTGCTGAAGGCACCACTCATTCATACTGATTGGGGGCCATCATCAGCAGCTTTCCCAAGTTGGAGAGATTGGTTTTCAAGCAATGGTTTGCCAGCGAGCGGACAAACAGATTCTGGTTTGATAGCCAATTATTCTAAAACAGCTATTGATTTGGCAGTTGGAGGACTTGGTATTGTACTGTGTCAGGGTATGTTGGCGTCTACGTATTTGCAAGAGAGGTCGCTGATTAGAATTCATGAGCATGCATTAAAACTTTCCCAACCCTATTGTTTGACGATTCCGAAAAATAAACAAAGCCGCCAAATTGTGATGGATTTTAAGGCTTGGCTGATTGATCAGATGCTATCTTCAGACAAGTTCTAATCAATAGACCTGTAGGAATATCCATGATAAAACCAGAAAATTCCACAAAGGAATACATATTCTCGTAAATCTAAACAATGAAGAGCATCGAAATAGAATATCTAGGTGGTCCGCAAGTTGAACAACTGAAGCTCACGGCTGCTGAAATCTTGAGTGCAGTAGAGCAGGGCTTAGTCGCTGCTGGTAAGGGTGAGACAGTGATTGAACCACGTATGCATTTAACCCCTGACCCGCAATTTGACGGCCATTTTAATGTATTACGAGGCTATGTTGCTCCGCTTGAATACGCCGGTGTCAAAATTGTCGGTGATTTCTATAATAATTATAAGCAAGATTTGCCCTCAGAAATGGCGCTATTGAATCTGTTTTGTCCGCGAACCGGGAAGCCTAAGGCGGTGATTGATGCAGCAGGGCTGACTGATATGCGCACCGGAGCTGTTACTGCATTGGGCGCCAAATGGCTGGCACCTGAACAGCCTAGAGTTCTCGGCCATATCGGTGCTCGCGGTACGGCCTATTGGAACGTGTATTTACTGGATCATTTGTTCGATTTCGATGAAATCAGGGTACATTCCAGACGAGAACAAAGTCGTAATGCTTTTGCCCAAAAGCTCAGTCAGGATTTAAACAAAAAAGTGATCGCTACAGAAAACTGGCAAGATTGTCTGGAAGCTGCAGATATAATGGTCGAAGCATCTCGTTTGCCCGAACCAACACCATTGTTTAAGACACAGTGGGTAAAGCCGGGCAGCCTGGTTATTCCCTACGGAACCATGAGTAGTTTGCCGTTGGACTTTGTGGATCAGATCGATAAATTTGTGATGGATGATTTAGGTCAGATGCGAGCCGGGCATTTAGGCGCACTTAGGCCGCATATAGATGCAGGCAAAATCAGTGAGCAAAGCTTTTATGCGGAAATTGGTGAAATTGTGGCAGGGTTGAAACCCGGACGTGAGAGTAGCGATGAAACTATTTTATTCTGGCACCGCGGTCTGGCAACCAGTGATATAGCCTTGGGCGCCTATATGCTGAAAAAGGCGCGTGACCTTGGCCTGGTTCAAAATCTGGTTTATAAATAACTAAAATGTCAGCTCTTAATCAACTTATTCTCGACGGACAATCGCTCACCGCTGAAAAGTTGAACAAAGCTGCCCATAACCGAACATCGTTTTCCATAACACCTGAAGCTCGTGAACAAATGCTCGTCGCCCGAAGTTTGGTTAATGATGCAGTGGACAAACAAATTCCTGTATACGGTGTGACTACTGGCCTGGGCGCAAAAGTGACTGAGGTCCTGGACGCTGATGCATTAAGTGATTTTTCTTATCAAACCATTCGCGGTCGTGCCCATGCTGTCGGTCACCCAGAAGACAAAGCTGTAGTTCGTGCAGCCATGATTGTCAGGCTGAATACATTATTACCTGGCGCAGCGGCGGCCAGTATCGCTGTGGCTGACCATCTATTAGCCTGTTTGAATGCTGATCTGACGCCGGTAGCGGGGCAGCAGGCCAGTATTGGTGCCGGTGATCTGGTTTGGAATGCAACCATGGCCCAGGCATTGATTGGTGAAGGATTAATGCAAGATGCAGCCGGTAACATTGATTCGGCGCAGAATATTTTACAAGCCGCAGAGATTTCAGTGCCAGCACTTGGCCCCAAAGACGGCTTATTGCTAAGTAATAATTTCAGTTATTCCATTGGCTTATCTGCATTGGCTTTGCAGGCTGCACATATTGCTTTGGATGCAACTCAAGCAGCGGCGGCATTAACCATGGAAGGGTTTAGAGCAAACTTGTTACCGTTTGATGAGCAAGTGTTAGCGTTAAAGCCGCAACCAGGGCAAAACGAAGCAGTTAAACAGCTTTTACTGTTACTCGCTGGCAGCAAGTTGTTTGAACCTGGTCAGGCACGCCGGTTACAAGACCCGCTGTCAATCAGAAATATCGCTCAAATTCATGGCACAGTTTATGCGGCACTCGATTTTGCAAATCAGGCAGTCAATATTGAGCTCAACAGCACTTGTGATAATCCGGTTGCGTTAATTGAGTTACAAAAGCTGGTTTCAGCAGGTGTTCTATATAGTCCTCATTTAACTAATGTAATTGAAACAGTCAGTCGTAGTTTTGTTCATTTATGTGTGACCCAGCTTGCTCGAATATCTAAAATGTTGTCACCACGATTCACTGATTTACCCCTATTTTTAGCAAAGCCCCAGAGTCATTCGAATGGTTTTGCACCCTTGATGAAAACAGCGGAGTCACTACTGGCTGAACTGTTGCATGAAGCTCAACCGGTACCGATCTGGCCCAGTATTAATGCCGATGGCGTTGAGGATTCAATGACAGCGACCCCGACTGCAGCCCGGGCATTGCTCAAAATCAGTGAACATTCCCGCTATCTAAGTGCAATAGAATTATTAGTTGCACAGCGGGCAGTTGAATTACGACATGTAACTGATCAGCTTGGCGATAACATGAAAAAAATATATCACCAAGTGAAACAGTTATCTTTAGATAACGATGATGATCATTCACTTACTGCAGATATTGAATTGATTGCTAATTCAATTCAACAAGGTGAATTTACGGTAGTTACTTAAGCACAGTTCAGAGATATGCAAATTAAACCCAACTGCTAAAGTCATCTTGACGAGCAAAGCGAGGAAGGATCTGCCACAGATGACATTATTGTTTAAGCGTGTAGCCGGTTTAAGTGAGATTCTTCGGCTATCACC
>JANQSD010000012.1 GCA_028284225.1 Arenicellales bacterium | reverse complement strand
CCACCACTTGTTGCCAGCCTTTTTGCATGACCACGCCGACAAATTCATTGACCGCAGCGCCATCGGTCTGCAGTTGTACGGCATAGGCATTGGCCAGGCCCTCGAGTGCGTCGTAACTCAAGCGGGCCTCGCCATCGATCAGGGCTGTTTGGGTGGCGTGAGTAGCTTGCTGTTTTTCAAACAGCTCGTGCAAACATTGCGGTTGCCGTGCCACTGCGGTTGCGTTCAGCTCGGCCCTGCGGGCCAGTTGTGTGGCTGGCACCAGGCAAAGTGCGGATTGTGTCCATAATGTATCTTGCTCGGCCAACGCTTCCAGCAGCTTGACGTAAGCGGTGAACATTGCATCGAGCATACCCGTCGGAAACAATGCTTCCACCGCATCCCAGTTCAGCACTAAATCCCCATCGCGCTCCATCACTTGATGATCCAACCAAACTTGCGGCGTTTGCGTAATGCCGCTGCTCGTCAGGGACAGATCCATAACGGTTTTGTGCTTCACGTCACTTTGTTCCAAACCCAAGATACTGGTAAATACGACAGGCATGGATGTTTGCCCCAGGCCTTCCGCACGCTGGCCGAGTGCGCGCTGCACTTCAATCGCACTAAACGCGCGGTGTTCAAGATCCTGCCACAATTGTGTTTGCACCTGCTGTATGCACACACTCAAACTTGCCGCAGTGCGAAAATCAAATTCCAGCAAAGTGAGTGAAGTAAAATCCCCTACTATATGATTAATCTGTTCGTGTAATGGTAAACGGTTGAATAAGGTCAGATTCAACACAAAGTGCGTATGACGACTCCAGCTTGCCAAAACCTTTGCGTAAACCGTAGCAAGTAACACCGAGGGCGTAACATTCAGGTTTTGTGCTTGAGTTTTCAGCTGCTGCCATTTGTGTGCCGGCAGCGTTTTAATACGGCGTATAAATTCAGGTTTCCCGATTGACGCAGGTTCACGGGCCAAAGGCAATTCCGGGCCTCCGGGCAAGCTGTCCAGTCGTTGCAACCAATAATCACGCGCGCGACTATACTCGCCTTTTTCTCGATAAGTATCCAATGCAAGCAGGTAATCACGAAAGGAGATCGTGAGCTCGGGTAAGTCAAGTTGCTCACCCGCGTAACAGGCATTAAATTCCCGTGCAAGAATTTGCAAACTCGACGCATCGACAATCAAGGCATCGATACTTAAATGCAGACAGGTAAGACCATCGCGCTGTTGTGTTGCCCTTAAATCAAACAGGGGCCACTGATCGGCAGGTAAAACCTGATGAGAAAGCTCTGCGCGCAAGGCCTGCAAATGCTCTTTCAGTGTTGACTCTTCTGCATGCCTCAAGTCATAGCGTTGCACCTGAAAGTGCGGCACTTCTGCTAAAATTTTTTGCCGCCCCTCTTCCGTTACAATCGCCCTGAGCATTTCGTGTCGCGCAATCAGATAGTTCCATACCTGCTCAAAGCGCTCCAGATCAAGATCACAAACAAGGTGCTCAACATAGATATGTGTAGAAACCTGCCCTAATTCGAATATATTGCCACGACCCAGCCAATACGCCTGCTGCACATCGGTTAGCGGAAAAGGTTCATGGCGATTCTCACAGTCCGGCGTGATGCCGGAAACCTTATTGGCCGCGATTTCCGGAGATTTAGAAACAGCATCTACCAACTCAGCAAGTGTTCCGGAAAACAGCAACTCCAAGGGACACTCGCGCTGTAAACGGGATTCAATGTCATACTGAAGTTCCACCGCCTTGATGGAATCTATACCTAGGGAGCGCAGCTTCAACGATGCATGCAACGCGGCAGCATCACATTGCAGGCACTCGACCAAGGCTTTGCGGACCTCATCAAAAATCGTTAGTAAATCACCTACGCTCTCTGTAGCCGGTACCGCCTCAACCGGGTTGATGTCGAGCGATATTTCGGAAGAACGGGCTATAATCTTGAGCTGGTCAGCCTGAAGCTGGGACCGGCATAAACGTCGCTGCACTTTTCCGCTGCTAGTTTTAGGCAAATTTGCCGGCCGGATTAGAACAATTTCATAGATCGCTAATTCATGGTTTTCACTAATGGCATCAGCAATGCTATTGATAACGTATTGAGTATCAATGCGCCGCATCCATTCTCGTTTTACTTCCTGGACGACAACCAGCTGCTCATAGCCGTCCACATCAACTGAGAAAGCTGCACCACCATCAGTACGCAACGCCTCATGACTCTGTTGAACTGTATATTCGATATCTTGCGGGGCATGATTTCGACCATTGATAATAATAAGATCTTTTAATCGGCTGGTTACATACAGGCTGCCGTTGGATATAAATCCGAGATCTCCTGTACGAAGATAGGGGCCCTCTTGCGACGGGCTGATCCTGGCCCGAAAAACCTCTTCACTTAATTCAGGCTTGCCCCAATACCCTTGAGCGACGCTTGGGTCTTTAAACCAAATTTCACCAATTTGTTGCGGGGCACAAGCTTGATTAGTTTCTGGGTCCACGATAGCGATACCCTCAGCCGCATCTGTGAAACCCGAGCTCACCAAGACAGTGTTCTGCCCGTTTGACTGATGTGGACTGTCACAAACTTTTACACAGTTATCACGCAGTGCCTCGCTATCCAGATGTATTGTAACCACAGGGGCTCCGGGACGGGAACCGCTAGTATACAGAGTCGACTCAGCCAGCCCGTAACATGGAAAAATGCTATTTTTACTAAAACCGCATGCTGCAAATTTTTTATTAAAAAGCGCAATGGTTTCCGCTCGTATAGGCTCTGCACCATTAAAAGCCACACGCCAGTGACGCAAATCCAATTCCGATATTTTTGCTGGACTGATTTTTTCAACGCATAGTTGATAGGCGAAGTTAGGACCGCCACTTGTTGTCGCCTGATAGCGGGATACAGCTTTGAGCCAGTTAAAAGGTTTACGAATAAAGGTCATTGGGCTCATCAATATGGAGCGAGCCCCCAGATAAAAAGGTTGTAAGGCGTTAAGTATTAAACCCATATCATGGTAAAGCGGCAACCAGCCTACCAGCACGGTATCTCCGCTATGCGCAAAAGCTTGCTTCATCAATAATTCATTGGCCATCACATTGGCATGACTTACCATAACTCCTTTGGGGTTACCCGTTGAGCCTGATGTATATTGCAAAAAAGCAAGGTCACCCCCCAGAGGTTTCCAAGTAAGCGATCCATTTTTCTCTGCCAAGCATTCATCTAACGCCAGACAAGTTACATTATCTCCCATCCCGATGCTGTCCAACCAAACCTTAATATCAGCCAGTTCAGATGAACGTGTTAAAACAACTTTAATCCCGGCATCGCGCGCGATATTTTCAATACGCTGCCAGTAAAGTTTTTTATTACTTAAGGGCGGATAAGTGGGCACTGCGACCAAACCTGCGTAGAGACAACCAAAAAAACCCCGAAGAAAATTGAGATCCTGTGGAAGCAAGAGCAAGGCACGGTCGCCGGTTTCGGTATACTGCTGCAGACTCAACCCAATATTGGTTGCCTGCTGATGCAGTTGAACATAAGTCAGTGCATCGACTTCATTGAGCTCCCGGTCAAGAAAGGTATACACCGTTTTTGACGGACGCTCCTGAGCATGCATATGGGCAATATCAATAATTGTTGCAGGCGTAATAGCAGAGCCAAGTTCCATTTTATTTTTATGCATTGAAAAAACCCAGTTGCACAGAATTATCTTCTCTTATGATGCAAATATTTCGCCCAAAAGCACCCATGCTTACCTAAAGTAAGAATTAACCATGAATAAAATTCTTTAAAGGCAAATGCCCCTGTTCAGTGAGAATGGATTCGGGATGGAATTGCACACCGGCAACAGCAAACTCTTTATGTTGCACACCCATTATTTCCTCTATGGCACCATCTTCGGTTCGCGTCCAGGCCGTAACTTCCAAACAATCAGGCAAACTTTCTTTTTGGATAACCAGAGAGTGGTAGCGAGTTGCCACAAAAGGGTTCGATAAGCCCGAAAAAACACCAGTATTTTTGTGATAGACAACGGATGTCTTGCCATGCATGATGGTTCGGGCGTTCACAATTTTCCCACCAAAAACCTGGCCTATACTTTGATGCCCCAAACAAACACCCAGGATTGGAGTGCCACCTGCAAATGCCTTAATGACATCCATGGACACACCCGCTTCGTTAGGTGTACAAGGACCGGGAGAAACTATAATATGACTAGGAGCTAACGCCCTTAACTCTTCAAGGTCAATCTTATCGTTAAGATATACATTTACATCGCCTCCCAGCTCCCGCACATATTGGACCAAGTTATAGGTAAAGGAGTCATAGTTATCTATCATCACTATCATCGCCCTACTCCTCACCCAATTTGGCATACGAATTTTCTTGGGTATTTTCCCCCTCTAGAACGAGCGATTCTTCATGCAAGGTCCACAATTCATCTTCGCTATTTTTGATTAAATGCATCCACCCCCTAACGGAGTTTATTAAATAAAAATCCTCCTGCGCCAACAGCTCGTCAATATGAATATCAGATTCCGTTATTTTGTCTGAGCCAAGCAAGCATCGCCGCATGACGCCAGGCAGTAAGCCACTTTTTAAAGGCGGGGTAACGTATTTTCCATTGCGTTTTATAACGATATTAGCGATTGTGGATTCTGTGACAAATCCGTCGGTATTGACCAAAATTACATCCTGACAATCTTTCCGAGAAGCTAAAGCACGTTCATAAACCGCACGCTGTGTGGTTTTATGGTAAAGCATTATCGATTCGCTTTTTACAAGATTAAGTGCAACTCCAACTTTATTGCCAACAAACGATGAAATAGGAGCTGAACTTATGTCTATTTCACCTGCCTTGGAAATACTGATTTTTACTTTTCTTCTTTGTGGAAAATGAATTTGATAAGCCTGCAACACTTGCCTTATTTTGTCTTCAGAACATAAGAAATCAAAATAATCACAAGAACGCTTAAGCCTTTCGATATGTTCGTCTAGAAGATAGTATCCGTATCCGGGATGCCAGAGCATTGTTTCAAATATTTGAAAATCCGTAACCTTATGGGTCAATACCGACGCTTTGGCATAACACTCCTCATATTCATCCTCAGTACTCGAATACCAGGTAATTCCTCCCCCCACCCCGTATTCAGCTATCTCTTTTTCAATGTCCGCCACCAGTGTACGAATCGCCACATTAAATTGAGAATTTCCATTAGGCGCGATATAACCGATCGATCCGGTATAAACCCCCCTGGGGGCGACTTCCAGGTTTTTGATTATTTCCATCGTTTTGACTTTAGGCGCACCTGTAATCGATGCACAGGGGAACATATGCTTCAGCGCATTGAATACAGAACCGTCTATTGCAGCTTTAACAGTTGATGTCATTTGAAATACGGTAGGATATTTTTCTACCGAGAAGAGTTTTTCGACAGTGACGGTCCCAGTTTTTGCAACCCGCCCCATATCATTTCTAATCATGTCAACAATCATGACGTTCTCAGCGCGGTTTTTGCCGGAGAAATGTAGTGTTTCACTAATTAGGGCATCCTCCTCCAAGTCAATTCCTCGTTTTGAAGTCCCTTTCATGGGCTTCGAGCAAACCTCTCCACCTGCAACGGAAATAAAAAGCTCGGGTGAAACCGAGCAAATTTTATAGCGCCCAATATCAACATAGGCGGAATACTTGGAGTTTTGCGCCTGAAACAGTGAAGTAAAAAAACCCCAAGGGTTTCCGGAGTATTTCCCACGCAAAAGAAAGGTATAATTTACCTGGTAGGTATCGCCATTAAAAATATGAGACTTAATCGAATCTATTGCTTTATGATAAAAATTTTTTGAAATACATGGTTGAAGTTCAGATAAAATAAAATCCACATTTTGATTCAAATTTAAATCAACTTCTCTAAATCCTTTGTAGACACCAAACCAGGCATATGGAAAACCACTAAGTTCACGCGTTGCCAATGAGTCGTCGAACGCTTGAGACGCTTCATAGGATAAAAATCCCGCGATATATTTTCCTTCATTAGACAGTTTTTCAGCTGCTTCAAGGACACTCTGCACTTCACCCGGCTTCTCGGCCGTCAGCACCTCAAGCGGATCTTCAAACGCTATCCATCTCGATTTACAATTAACGTTATCTTGTAGAATGATAGAATTTTCTGATGGAAAAGCCATAATTAACCACACCAAATATGTATTTCAAACATTCAGAGCACCTCAAAAAAATCGAGATAGACCCTAACCTTATACTATCTAATGAAATTTCAAACTTTATTTAGGCTTTGTTTAGACAACCATTATGAGTCTAAAACAATTGAGCTCGACTTAACTATCTTATTTTTTTAATTTTGTTAAGCAGCGCAGTTCTATGAACTGCTTTTTTGCCCTTTCCTTTTAACTAAATACAAACACATAAAAGGAACAAGTGTATTGCGCTTCTACCTAATGCACTTAACCCGCTTAATCAGCTATCAAATAAATTACTTATATAATAAGTAGCATTCACTATTTGCAACTCATGCCATGATCTTTTAGCAAGTCTTGTATGCACGACTTATATAAAGGTTGCTTCGGTATAATTAGTATAATAAACCGCAACCAAGGTTTTTGTGCGACACCGTGATGCACAATATATCACGATATTCAAAATAATAAATATGGTAAAAACCCCAATCAAACTATTTAATAACTCAATGACTTTTATTGCATTGCTTTTAAAACTGTAAATCATGCATACCGCACTTCTAGAAAAAAATCTTAGACAGATTCATATATATAAAATTCATAACTTCAAAAAATTTATTTATAAAATACTCAATGGCCGATTTATAAAACTCAGTTATTGTGTATTTTCATATAGTACTTTCCTCTTAGGTATCACCTCATATAAATTTTCTAATTTATTTTTTATTTAATGAATTCAATTTTTAAAAAACCGTAAGCTCGCTTTTATTAAATTGCTATGATAATCTCCAAAAAAATAACAAAAATAGATTCAAGCGGCCACTGCAATGCACCATGTATTTCTTAAATCAATTAAAGGCATACGGTACATGCAGGAATTTAATTTTACAGATAATCACAAAAACCATAGTTTAAAATAAATATGAGAGCGAGAGCGTCCGCGCCTTCTAAACTCATAAGCGAATCCCCTAAACAGCTTAAATAGAGTTTAATATCAGGCTCAAGAAAGCGGAACAGCCTCACATATAGCACTCTTCATAGAAGCTAATATGGACGTGCACTTTTGTGATTCTTAAAACTTACGGTAACGATGAACTAATGAAAAATACAGATGCGCTACTGTAACAATATTTTCAAAAATTATTCATCTTGATACCCAAAAAGCGGTTTGAACAAGGCAGCTGAACAATTCAACAGAATACCGAAAAAGATATTAGACTTTCAAACAACAATTTATGAGCTCGGTTTATTGTTACATTGATTGAATATATCGTTATTAAAAATAGGGTGATTACCTACAAACCGAACAAAAAAATACATTTTTATAATTTCTAGGGCCGTATGACTATATGAAAAATACGTCAAATAAAAATATTTACATCGCCCTTATAAGCATTCATGGTTTGCTTAGATCACAAAACCTTGAATTAGGTTATGATGCGGATACAGGCGGCCAAATTAAATATGTTGTAGATTTGGCAACCTCACTCTCCAAGGCCCCAAATGTCGAACGCGTGGATTTAGTAACACGTTTAATTAAAGATGATAATATCGAAGATGACTATAGTAAAAGTCGCGAATACTTAACGGAAAAAGCAAGAATAATACGTATTAAGGCGGGGCCTGAAAAATATTTACCTAAAGAAAAAATCTGGAATTACTTAGATTTATTTTCTCGTAATTTACTCGCCTGGTTTGAATCACAAGATAGAATGCCAGACATTATACATAGCCATTATGCGGACTCAGGCTACGTTGCCTCAAATATTTCAGAACTGACTAAAATACCTTTTGCACATACAGGGCACTCACTTGGACGAAACAAACAGAAACATTTAATTTCATCCGGCATGCATCCAAAAGAAATTGCAAATTTGTATAATATTGATCGACGAATTAAAGCTGAAGAAGATATTTTATCTAAGGCCAAAATTACAATAGCAAGCACTCAAGATGAAGTATTAAATCAGTATAAACCATATAATTTCTATAAACCTGACTCAATAGCAATAATCGCTCCCGGGATCAATGTTGAAGAATTTAAACCTTCTATTCCACAATCAAATTTGAGCGAAACCAAAAAAACGATTTTACCGTTTTTAACGGACCCTGATAAACCTATAATACTCACTATATCACGACCAGACAGGCGTAAAAATATTACCACCCTAATAAGGGCATACGCAGAATCAGAATTTTTGCAAAACTTTGCCAATCTGGTAATTGTGGCCGGAAATCGTGACGATATTAGAAAGCTAAATAATAATGCACAATCTATTTGGATAGAAATTTTATTATTAATTGACTACTATAATTTATATGGAAAGGTTGCATTCCCTAAGCAGCATAACCCTAAAGAAATTTCTGCCTTTTATCGTTTAGCCGCATTATCACAAGGCATATTTATTAATCCGGCTTTAACGGAACCTTTTGGCTTAACTTTGCTTGAGTCATCTGCATGCGGCCTTCCTTTTGTAGCCACAAATAATGGTGGGCCCGTGGATATAGTTAGAGAATGCCGTTCCGGCCTTCTTGTTGACCCATTAAAAATTTCAGAAATTCAATCAGCTTCAATAAAACTTTTGAGAAATCGTGAGTTATGGCTTAAATATTCACTTAATGGCATAAAATATGTAAAAGAAAAGTATTCTTGGGAGGCCCATGTAAAAAAATATCTAAATTTGATATATCCTATACTGGAATCCAAAAGAAACCCTATAGCTCGCTATCAGGATTACGATAATGGTAACCACTCCAGAATAGGTCCAGCTGACGAAACCGGTTTGACCAATACTACAAGGCAATAAAGCAGGATTATGTGGCCGCTTACAAATCCAAGGCCAAATTGCAGATAAAGTGCTTTAAGTTAAGTAATAGCTGAGCGCTCTTCATGCACGCATATCTTCCGCTCGATTCGTTACGGGCTAACTATCGCTGATCTTTGAGGCAGCCAGGTTATTTATGGTGACAGCCAAGACGGTGCTCAGAAAGATAACGCCTATCGTGGCTAACGATCGCCAGACAATACCTTTGTCCCCAATAAATCCCCAGATCGCCAATACTGATATCAGGGTGCCAGTAATGATGCAGGCCATTCCAACCCAAAGTGCAATTTTATTTAAGTATTTCATTGGTCATAGATTAAGAACATTGATAAGGTTCCAGGTCTAATAATAGACACAATCCTGTATAGAATGCAATCTTGCCAACTTCTGACCAGAATCCAGGAGGCTCCGGTTCTGCTGCAATTCGGGCCCGCATTTCCAGTTCAGTAAAATATTCGTTGATCTTTATATATGTCAATATATCAGCCGTGTAGTACATCGATAATGCATGGAATAATTTCGGATCATTTTCTATTTTTGCAATATCCGTTAAAAAAAGCTTTTTGTCTTTAATACTACCGAGCCTAAAATATTTCGTTTTAGGTTCTGACATACTGATTATGCAATAGTCTGTTTCAGGATTTTTGACATACTCAATTCCTATATACCATTCCATTGCTTGACCTGCAAAGTCGAGCCTCTATCTTTATTCAACCCGGCGATCGGCAACACCCTGCCTTTGTTTTGTTATTACTTTGAAGAAACGCATAGCGGCAATGGTTACACTATGCTAACCCTCATCACCACGTGGCAAATAAACCCGACAGTATTTTTATAGCCCAGCCTTATATTAAACTTTTTAGCCGTGAAATACATCACTAGATATGATGATTTATGACCACTTACAATTTTTCCTTTCTTCATATTTTCGCCTGCATATCTCAATCGGAGTGACATTGAACGCAGTTAATCCAATAAATTTCAGTCGTCTAGCCACTCCTCTAATTTAGCAGCGTTTTCCAAACCCTAAACTACCCGAAAAGAAAGGGCCAGAACCTGACCCCTTTAATTACGCTCCAATATGTACAGCTTATTCGGCAGCTCAGCACGGCCCATCCATGATTTCAGATCGAAACTCGATGAAAAGCATAAACTTAAGTTATATATGGGCTGAAAAAACGGCGTACTTATAACTTACGTTCTATAGAAAATCGCGATGTCACCCTTTAAAGTCAGCAATATTATCAAACTATTTAATCAGGCCATTAGATAAAAATGAATGAAATAGCCGGCACATATAATATTCCATTACATATTGCACACGCCGAAATCAAAGCCTCGACACCATTATCCGGCAATTCTGAGCTTTCAATCAATCCACAGGTGTCTGATAAACCATTCGCACAATTGGGTAAACAAGAAGACAACACAACACTGGCAAGGACAGTTAAAGGCATTATGGATAATTTCGAATTAATTCACCGCAGACAAGGTATTCCATTAGTTACAGATATTGATATAGGCATAGCAAAAGTCAATGGTAAAACCTATGACGTTGATATCTTAAGATTTAGCGAAGATCTCTTAAACATACGTATCGTTGAACAAAACAACCGGAGAAATCAGATCCACATCACTTTGAATACAAAGAAAAGTATCCGACAGGTCGACATCTCACTCGAACCGAAGCATGTTCATGGAGCCCGGGATTCGCAAACTAGCGCTCTTCCGGTCCCCCCTTTCAGAACTGAAAACTCATATCATCATTCAGACAGAAGGGTACTGGCCAATGATATAGGATATACCATATTTCCTGGAAACCATGATGAGTACCACGCTTGGGAAGATAACTTTAAACAGTTCCTGGCCCCATAGGCTTTACTACTACCTGTTTGGATAATTTTCCATTGCGTATTGAATTAAGCAAGTTAACCAAAATCCCACATAGCTTGACAATCCGATCAGAAACTCATTTGAAACGGTAATATAAAAGCGCTAGCTAAATCTTCCCAGTACCTCCAAACTCCGCGCATCGACGCTGGTTAGGAAACGTTCTTCAGAATTTTGTACCACAGAGGTCAGCCACATCGCAATCAAGCTGCCCAACAAGCCTAACAAGGTAGTGTCAAATGCGAACGACAAACCGGACGCAACCGCGGCCAACCTTTCCTTTATCACTGCGATCTCGATATTACTGCCGCTAAATTGTAGAAAGCTTGAAAATTCTCCAACCGATAAACTAATACCGACCACTGTACCGACAAAGCCCATCAGCGGCATTGCCCAGATCAACACTCTGGCGAAGGTATAGTCTGAGGCTATTCGGTCATTCTCCAACGACCATAGATCTTTTACAAACTGATAGTTATGATTGTTTGTAGACCTTCGCAACTGAATTACCAAGCCAAGTAAGCGATAATACGATATACCTCTATTAATATGATTAATGTCGCCTAGTGTCTGAGCAACTTGTTCTATACTACCTCGCCTAGAAATTTTAACTGCTGCCGAAATTGTCGGGTCCGCCGACATTTTCCACTCCCGTTTTATCCAAAAATAACGCGCTATTGAGAAAAATACGCACCAAAACATCGAAAACACAATCAGCAACGGGACCAATCTCTGCAGCAAATTACCATCCGGTATAATTAGCCTGACTGCAGTGGAGTCCGGCCTAGACCACATCGCGATGGTTTGGTATATAATAATCGTAACCACTACACTTACTGCGAATATAAATATCGATCTTGTAGAACTCCTGGAGACAATCAAACGGTATACCTCTATATCGATGTTATTGACACTCGGCTCATATGACTGACGCTTTAAATCGTTCGCTTTTTTCATATTTGATGCCCCTCAATTAGTTCTACCGTGCCACCACCGTTCGTTACACAACCTATTAAACATTCCTGCCGGGGATATGTAATTTTAATAGGCTCCCAGCCGACTACCGCACCACTTTGCTTGGCAATCTTTCTTGCTGCCCGAAAAACCTCGATACTGTTAGCATCGACCAAAAAGTGTACCCAAGCATTGGATACATTCGTGTTGAGTAATGAAGCTGCAATCTTCGATTTAGGGCTGTTTAATTGGTGCAACGATTCGCCTCGAACAATAGGTACGATTTCAGCAACTACAACCGGAGCTGATTCGCGACGCCGAATGAGCTGATCCGGCATCGCAAAGGTTTTTATCGTGTAACTGAAGTATTGGTCTTTGAATACTCTGTGCTTTATTTTTGCATAAAACTCAGACGCATTATCGGACTGATCGTGAAGCTGCGTTAAACGATTCATTATCGCCTCAATATCAAGATGACTAATTCTGCCGTCTTGACAGATATATAAGCTCCTTTGTGCTTCCGGTGACGTATTTTGGAGTTTAGGTGCAAACACCGTCACGGACACATCTTGAGTGATCATCTTGCCTCTTGCAGAAATCACTGCAAACAACACCATCACTAACATCAGACCGACAACCGATATCAAAATATCGAGCAGCGGATCGAGATGACTAACGGAAAAATCCTGTTTACTGTGAAGACCCATCAACAGACCTCACCAGTCGCTTTCAGGTCCCAATGCTGCCCCAACGGCTCATAGCCGATATCAATACCTTGGGCAAGCAGAAACTCTCTTAACAATAAAAAATTGTCAAACCCAGACGGACGTATCAAAATAACCAGGTATCGCCTATCGCGCTTTATTTTTACGCACTCCAGCAGCCGCCCAAAATAGGTATTCCTGATCTCGTATTCAAAATCGGCCAAAAATTCTTCAATATTGTCTCCAAGCACCGTGGCCGGAATAGTAACTGGTGTAGATTTCAATGTCGGATGCACCAACAACGTTTTTCCGTTCCATTCAATGTAAACTGGTAATTTTTTGTCAGGCCCGGTTACGGACGTTAGGTAAGCATTTTTAATGACAATCCCGGTTGCTTCTAACGAAAACCCGGTGACCGTTCCCCCAATTAATATCAAGATGCCTAACGTGCATAACATGATATTAAAAAAAGGAAACAGCCACACAGTGATTGTTTTTTGTTTGGACCTTGACCTAATCATTATTCACCAATCTCACGCAAGCCATTCCATAATCTTCGGTGTTAACCAGAATATATATAACGGCAGTGAGATCACTAAGAATGCAAATGGCAGCAACATGCCCAGCATATACGGGCGTAGACCTTCATCGTCGATATTCACATGCTTCGCTATTTGCTTTGCTTTGAAATGACCAACCACTGCGCCAACAAACAGACCTGCCGGCGCGCCGAATAATGCACCTACCAGGGCTACCACGATCGCGGTTACAAAAAAGTTCGCAAACGGCATACCCACCATAATCGTCACCACAAAATAAACCACTATTGGGTAGAAGCCGAACCGTCCTGACGCAAAAATGCACGCCACGGTAAACAACCATAGCATGCCGGCTTGTGGATCGATGATAAATAGCGTTATCGTGGTGTCTAGAGCCTTTATGATGATGCCAACTAATATGCCCCAACCCACGCCGCCTAACGCATAACTCCATTTAGGTGTGAACATGACCTGTATTTCAGGTATTTGGGCGGCCAATTTACCTACACTGCTCCAATTGATATCCATATTTTCGCCCTGCTCATCGGCCCCACCATCTGCATTCGGCTGAGCCGGACTTCCATGTAAAAGTCTCGCTCGATACGATTTCTTGATATTGCCATTCGCAATATTGTTGGTTAACTCCGTCGCATCTTTATACAAAACGCATTCTCCATCCGGAAACCAAACTTCAATCTGTGTGTTAGGTGTTTCTGTATTTTCTATCATAGTCGTCTCCTCACCTGCTGCAGCTCAAAAATTATTCAATTATTACTTCGATATACTGACCTCCTTGCTAGATTGTTTATGGACGGCTGACGTTTGATAACGTCCACCAAGCTATTCTCAGTATCGTAACGATACTCAGCCACCAGTTTTAACGATGCGTTACGATCCGACAGCGTTGCCTTTTGCACTCTAATCACATTATCGTGATCGACGCCGTACTCAAACCGAAGCTTTAGGCCAGCCATTCGAATCATCCTGACTACATCTCTGTTATCGGCTGCTAAAATTCGTTTAGCTACTCCTTGCGCATCGAAAAATATTTGATTGGACTTCTTGTCTCGCAAAACGAACATGCCATTTGAATGAGTAATTGCTTCAAATAAGCTATCGCCTGCGTGTTTTGGCAAATACATTAGCGAGTGATCAGTTCTATTTACGACAAAATCTTCCTGTTTTCCGTCCGATGCACGAACCAAGCTTAGACTAACCGGAATCCTTACACCGTTGTCGGCAACAATATCTTCGCCGCCAGGCAGTAATTGGTAAGGTGGCTCAGCAAAGTCAATGGCATTAAAATCAAAATATTCATAGTTGATATTGTATGACTGAGATAGATACATATCGGTTAATCTAAAAGACTCGTCAAACAAGTAGTTGTTACCTATTAAGTCAATCAGTCTGAATCCTTCGCTCTGCTCGAAGAACAATCCAACCAACTTGGTATCTACGGATTCCATTGGCACATAACCAGGCAAAGGATATTTATCTGCATTAAAAATTAGCACCTCGGTAGAACCCGTTATGCTATCAATAACGGATATCTTTTTTATAAGCTCTAAACCCGCTATGCTATGGCGCTCATCGCCATATACCGCAATTGAATACGGAACCAGCAAATGCCAGCCATTACCAAAGTGGCCTGGATTCGGATTATCCGGATCATAGTACCGAACCAACTCCAAAGCCGGTTCTTGATTGACCTGTATAGCCAGATCAGTCTGATACCGAGTACCAAAGCGGTCTTGGCCATAACTATTTTTGTGCTGTGGCAGTGCGGTGTACTCTTGAGAATCCACACTAAACGACACGTTTTGTCTGATATTTGTTACTTGTGACTTCGCCGGCATGGAAGCTAAATGTTCGGCTTGCGGTATGTCTGCTACTGCTTTCTGAAGCGCAGCCAGCACCGTTTCATCGACTATATACTGACCGGCGTCTCCAAGATTCACGCCGCCTCTGATTTCAATACCTCGGAAAACTTCCGATTGCTTGACCAATTCGTCAACTGTACCGGGCGAATCTTCCGTCAGCACTAAGTCTTTATTAGCCATCAGAAACCAGAACAATGGCACACCATGCTTTTTCAAAAACTTCGCCATAGCAACCATCTTTGCATAATCAAAAAGTTGCTTATATATATCGTGGCTTTCTGCAATCAAAGAGTAATTCTCCGTAAAAAAATGGCAGAACGCCTCATCGGCCGGCTCAGCTTTAATGGTTTTGTTTTGAACCCTGTATTCGGTCTTCAGCTTCATATGGCCTTTTTTAAAAATTAACCCACCTTCAAACTGTTGAAAAACGATATTGTCAGGTACAAACCATAAACGACGGCTCGCACCCAAATGATAAAGACCATGCTCAGCAGTCAGCTGGTCAATATCTCGAAAATTTTTGATATTCGGCCGTGTGTGTGACAAGGCCCACTTCTTCATAGTGTAATCACTGATTCGCATCACACGTGCAATGTCCAAATTGATCACATTTCCAATATGCCTGACCCAATGTTTTCCCGAATTACCAATCGGCTCCAGCGAGATGCCGGGGTCTTGCTTATCGAAATAGACCGCCCAAAGAGCGGTAATAAATTTCCTGAAGGTTGCCGGCTCTAATGTTGCCTTCTCACCGTCTACGATTAACGCAAAACCACCGTCATTAAGATCGATGCTTACCTCTTCTGATCCTTCTATCCTGGCAACACCATTGAGTAACACGCCGCCGACATTATTCGACGTTGATTGAGGAATAAGCGTGTCATGATAGCTAAATACCGGCAGTGATTTAGTCGCCAAGCCAGTATCTTTAACATCCAAATTCGGTTGAGTGGTATCGGTATACGCATGCCATTCGATTGTAGTGCCTGTCTGCGCCGTATCTTTATTCGACTTTTCTGCGATGGTCACATGGGAAGCTGTTATTGGTAATGCACTGGGGATATTCCAATCTGTTAATGGTACAGACCAGTACAATGCGTCAGTACTAGGCCTACTGTCCAGGACAGCTTTTTTCAGTGCTCTGGTACTACCCTTTTTTAGAGCCGCAATAGTGGTTGTGAGTTGAACACCCCCATTAATTTCTAAATTAATCCTACTACCGTCTTCAAGCACCAACTCATCTTGTTGAGTATGTAACGGATGGGTCGGTTCTATTGCAACCTTTGAAATCGGGTATTCAGACAACCAATATTCAAGATTGGGTAGTTCGGTGGTTTGCGATAGTTTCTGCAAACCTCTAGCCAATGCAATTAGATCCAACAATGTTTTGACTCGCGCAACTTCTGGAAAAATTTCAGACAGGCCGAAATACTCAGCACTAAAATCCGCAGCAAATTCCTGAGCAGCTTTATCTTCAACTTTAGTCAAGTCATCCACTTTCTTTCCGTCTTTATATGCAGCCATTATTTCGGCTTTAACACCCACGCGCATTTCTCGAATGGCAACAACCCCATGCTTCACGGCCAACCCCGGACGACCTAACACGTCAAACCAAAATCGGCTCAACACGCGCGCCTCAGTTGGGTGTAGCTGCATTTGTTGCTTGATTCTGTCGAAATAGGATTTCAATCCCCAAATTTCAGTGGACAACTCGGCAAGCGCTATTCGCTTTAACATAATATCGGCTTCCAAGAGATCAGCAGCATAGCGACCTTGCACTTGGCCTCCCCATACTACATCTAGCAAGCCGGTTGTTGCGGTATCCTGCCGGCGCTCCAGCGATACCATTGGATATTCGTTGTGCACAAACATTGCGCGCATCGCCACAGCCCAATCATCTAAGCTGATCTGCGTTTGACCTGCATCTGAATTATTTTTGCCCAGCACAATAAGGTCATCGTTTTGAACATCGACGATGATTGCCGCCAACGCGGTAATGCCTCCCAGGTGTTTGGTAGAATCCGGGAAACCGCCGGCCTTAATATTTTTCTCAGCATTTTTAAATGAAAACGCGATAAAGTCGTCGTCGGCGTGTACCGCACTGCAAAACAGCAACAGGCTGACTCCAATTAGTTGCTTGAATCGACGCATCATTGTGACTCCTCAACCGGATACAATAGTCCATAGACTGTACTTAACCATATGCCATTATCGTAGCGAGCCAACTCCGCACCATCGGTAGTCACCCCGCCAACGTCTTTAGTGTTCAATTGCTGCACATATTTTCCATAAAAATCTTGCGCGGCATTTGCCTCAGCAGACAGTGACCCGCCGACGCTGGCAAGATACTCCTGTAAGTTAACGGTTCGATCCCAACCATTGGGTTCTGCAGGCAATGGTACGCTGACTAAAACTTGAATACTTTCGTCTTGTATAGCTATATAACCATGGCTATTACCCGGGGAATCGTCGCTACGGGTGATGGGAGGTAGAAAACCAGGCATCGGTATAATAGTAATCGGCCGAGCATCTGGCTCGACGATTGGAGTGATTAATATGCCATCGTTGGGATCTGGTTCAGGAACGGGTGTGATCAAAATACCATCATTGGGGTCCGGCTCAGGTATCGGCGTAATCAACAATCCCTCATTCGGACCGGGCTCATGTATAGGCGTAATTAGCAATCCGTCATTCGGTGCCTGATCAGGTATTCCGGTTACCGATAAATCATTACCAACCCCAGTTTCTCGTACCGCTTTCCCGGAAACTCCACTGTTGGGCGTGGATTCAGGCTTTGCCGGGGGGCTGTCAACAGGATCTGCACCTGCGGAAGGCGAAGGTGTATCATCTTCATCATCCCATAAACCTAGTTCTTTAAGTACTTGAATATATCTTTTCCCAGTCTTAGTCCTCCATTTTGACAAATTGTCTTTCAACCACTGTTGCATGCGTTGGATCTCAGCCTGCCCTTCCGGTGAATCAATATATTCTTGATCCATTTTTCTAGGCGCATTTGACTGTGATGCAACACGGGTATCAGACTTATTTTTCTTATTACCCTTGCTTTTGTTGGGTTTCTTTTTTCGCTTGCGCCTTTCTTCACGCGACTGCTTGCGACGCTTTTTAAGCTCTGCCTTACTGAGCTTCTTAGACTTTTTTTTATTATTCTGCTTTTTCTTCTTCTTGCCGCCGCCTGAGCCAACCTCAGATTTCTTGCCTGAAGAGGGCTGTTTTTCTGTTTCCTGGTTTTTAAGTTCTTGCTCAATATGAATTTTTTCTTTCTCCAGAATCTCTTCGGTTATTCCGGTCACGAGAACTACCAGCCGAATAATCGACACAGCGACCCCGCGATTGATTTCTCTGACCGCATTACCGAAACCTCTAGCGAAGAAACCCTTTGGCCCATCGCTATTCGACATTTTCATCATCTGTTGTCCAAGTGTTTGCATCTGCCCGCTAACCACTTGATTATGAGTCGCTCTAAGCTTTTCGGTGTGTGCCTGTGCAGCACTTAAACTATCAACATGAGCGGTAATTACTTCAACACTGGTGCCTGGGCGAATATCAGTTTGCTTATTGCCGATGCGCAGCATAAATTCCTGACGCCGCTCGGCTGTGATCAATAAATTGCTAATAGCCAGCGCTCTGAGTACACCTTGCTCCTGAGCTTTATCCAAGTCCACGATAGCCGCATCCAGGTTGCCAAGCGCAAACTGCGTACTCGCCCGGCCGTTCAATGCGAGCACATAATGCGGTGAATTCTGTAGTGCGAGATTGTAGAAGTTGCGGGCCTCATTCGGCGATTCGCCAAGATTGACCAGGGTTGCACCAAGGCTTGAATATGCTTCAGCCAAATTCGAAGCAACTGCCGCGGCCTGCCCGAAAGCTTCAAGTGCCCTATACCAATCACGCCTAGCAGCATATATTGTTCCCAGCGCGTGCAAGCTAAGTGCATCGTGGGGATCAATCGAAATGGCATTAGTAAATTCGGCGATGGCTTGGTCAAATTGTTGATTACGTGCGAAGGCGTCACCGCGTAAATAGTGCGCAACCACATTGCCGGGATGCTGGACCAAAAAACTGGCTGTCCATGTATCCCATTCAGATATATCGGCCCCACTCGCGGATGCCATAAATAGTTTCAAAGACTCATTATTTTTATTTGTCGCAAGAGCGGCATGCGCCTTAACAAGCTTTGCGGTTGAGTCTTCAGAAGCAGGCTCAGTAGACTGCAAATGCTGATACACCACTTCCCACTGAGCATCAGCCAACGCATCCAACCGAATTACGTCACTTGGACCGTTGCTTACGCAGCCAGCAGATAGGTTGGCTATCACAGACGTAAATATAACGACAAGAATTTTCTGCATAACGCGCTACCTCAATCGTCTTGTTACCGGCTTCAGAACCAAACGAACCGTTAGCAATCAATTAAACCTACTGCGATAAACTGCATTACCCTCTCAGCAAAATGAATAAGAAATTGGCTGAGACCCATCCACAAAACCCAAACACAATGGCCATTAACACCGCCAGCACTTTCTCGGAGTCACTAAAGTGACGTTTACCAGGATGATCAATGCCTTTAAGCACATGAAATGCGATAAACAGCAATGCGAATAGCGGGAAATTGCTTTTGCCTGACGCTGGAATAAACAACTTAGGCGCCAGGTTAATCACGACAGATGCGACTGCACCCAGCATAAAACCATTAGAAAAGGCCGCTGCCAATACCGCATCAATCTCGAAGTCGGCCTTTACCGTTGGTTGCTGATCAGCCGCGGAAGTCGGTTTTTCATCAGCAACGTTTTGTGCGAATTGTCGTATATCTAAATACCACTGATTATCAATTAGCCGCCCAACAAACTCAGCATCGCGAATTTTCTGGATCACACTTTCTTTAGTTAAGCCATGTTCGACAGCATATTCGTCAACTGAGATATACTCTTCGCTATCGACAGACGCTGAATCCGGTTTTTGATGTTGAACTGATGCTTGCCTGACCTGTGGTGATTTTGAACAAACAGTTTGAAATGACTGCACAAACTCTTTGCTACACCCACAGTAAGTGCAACGGTGGCTGCCATCTACAAAACGATGGCCAAGCTGAATCGCATTCTCTTTAATAGTTTCCATATTACCTCCCCCGAGAAATACAGAAATCGAACGGCTTTTGAAGAGCTATTATTTAGAAGAGCCACAACATCCACCGACTCAGTCACTCAACTTGAGTTACAGATTCGATGCTAGCAGATGTAAAAAATAATTAATCGTCAATAAAAAAACGCTTTTTTTCGTAATAGCGGTACTTTTGTGGCGGAAAATTGCAGTTATAAACTTTAATGCAGCTTGAATAAGCTCATTCTGACAAAATTAATACCAAATACTTCCAATTTTGGAATGAATATACAAATTAAATTTCGTAAAATAAGACTACTGGAATGCACAAATTAATATTCCCTTTGCTAACCTAATAGTGCTAAACAAATATTATTACCAGACGCGGGGTTCGCCATGTCAAGAAATCCAAGATATTCACTTCAGGAACGCATAAAATTGGCGCTGGCATGGGCGGAACCACTAAAAATGGGCAATAAACCTGAGAAATATGAAAACCTCAGAAAAATGGATCAGTTCAAGGTAAAGGTATCCGATGGCCCGGATGGCAGGCTACTGGTCAGTACCAAGACGATTGAGTCGTCTATTTATAGCGCTTTCAAAGATGGTTTAGTCCGCATAGAAGCCCAAGATATCGTCCACAGGCAACGAGTGCCGAGTATAGAACAGCAACTTCGAGATAAATTATCGGAAAATGACCGAATTCCTCACCTTCGCGGTTTAATCGTCGTTGACGATTCTGAGGCCATCAACAGCAACCAAACTCATCTGGGTTTGGGTTATGCACTCGCTGAAAACCTGGTGGTTGAGAGCCAGTATTTTAGGCATGGTGATCGAATCGCGCTGGGTAGCGGCCGCGGGCCCTGGTCCTTTGTCGAAGGCTGCCAAAAACTGCTATCGGACAAACTACACTTAGACAATATCACACTGCTATCACTGACCGGTGACGTATACCCGGAAGGGGTCGATAAAATCTTCGTGGACGCGGACTTTAACGTTGGTTTGATGTGCAGATGCTTTTCAGGAGGTGTCTCCAATCAAGAAATGATTTCTCGCCCTATCGCGTTCGATGATAAAGATGAACTTATTAAATCCAAAAAAAACACCTGGCTAGGCCCAAGCTTTAAAGACAATATCCCGACTCATGCGTTTATCGGGGTCGGCTTTCTAGGTGACGGACATCGCTTCTATATAGAAGCAAAAAGTGGGACACCTACAAAGATTCTGAACCCAATACACCAACCGTTAGTTAAGATCATCACCTTAATCGAAGAACTCGGCGTTGACCAAACCTTGATAACTGACATCTGCCACCGCTTCTCGATGCATTGGCCACCGGCCGGAACGAAGTTCTCGGTATCTGATGAGAGAGCCAAGGAAATCAAAGATGAAATCCAGGAACACATCGATACAATCAACAGCAAGGTACTGACTGTTAACTTGGAGCAACTGAAACAAATCGATAATATCATCTTAATTGCGGGTTCAAAAATGAAGGCCCAACCCATATTGGATACACTGAAGGAAGATC
Organism: Arenicellales bacterium; assembly: GCA_028284225.1. Lineage (GTDB taxonomy): Bacteria > Pseudomonadota > Gammaproteobacteria > Arenicellales > JAHEKD01 > JAHEKD01. The sequence continues at coordinate 5,696 of JANQSD010000012.1, read as the reverse complement.
TCAAAATTACCACATTGTGTACCTCAGCCAGCGCAGCCAATGAAATGATGGCTATACTTGATTCCAGCAAAAACTAAAAACTTCAGTAGAAACTTCAATCCGGGTTGGTTCGGGCTCAGCTATACCCGTGTTATAGCTTGCTATAACTGCGAGGTCGCTGACAATATTTGGCTTGTCAGCTTCATGCAATATGATCTAGGGTTTTTTGATGCGGATGAAGGTCGGGTGGAACCGGCCTCCAACCCTTTTCTGACGGAGATGCAAACTATCTCTCCGGTACGGACCTTTTCGCCTGCATACCTCAACCAGAATCTCAAACACCCAACCTAAATTTTCTCGATAAACCACGCACTATAGCATTGATTAAAATAGGGCTAGCGAAAAACAATGAACCAAAAAACAAGATAACCACATAGCCCCATGAAACTGTTGAAGGCAGACCCTTATAGAACCAAGTCCAATCAAAATATATAGCGAGTATGCCCACTGCTATATACAGAGGGCAAGCAATCAAAACTGAAGGAATTCTGATATTACGGACATATCCTATATATAAAGCAAACCACCAGCCAGACAGCTCTCCATAAGCAACTCTGGCAGGACTATCATTTGTTAAAAAAGTGACGAATATTGCAGCTAGTACCCATGCAACTGAGTGTATACAACCATCGATAAGGCATCTTTTATCGCACTGTAATAGGGATTGTGCCATCTGGATCACTCATCATGTCGTTTAATATTCGATCAGTCATAGCGTCGCCAAATAACCCGCCCCAATATCTACACAACCTGCAGAACCCGGCAACGTCCTGATAAAATTTAATTATTAAGCCACTTTCCTAATTTAGCAGCATTCTCTAAATCCTGAAGCGTGATTGTTTTAAATGAAGTGTCTTTACTAAAAATTCTCCAAAAAGAACGTTCAGCTTGATTGATTAACCGAAAAATAGGATTAAAGCTAGTCTTTTTGGTATTAAGTAAATAGTGATGCATTTCCGCTGTGGCTTCACCAGGAAAGTACTGATGAAATTCAAAAGCAGAAAAGTTGACGTTAAATTTCTCTGCAAAACTTTGCAAAAACTCCTCTGCATCATCTCCAACTATTTGCAAGCCCTCACCAACTCTCGTACCAGGTGATAACTTTGATTTGGATATCGCACGCTCCTTTGCTGCAAAGTCGGCAATATGATCAAAATTTATTGTTTCATTGATATTCATTCAACTCATACAGTGGGCAAATTTGAGCCTCTTGGTACATTTATATAATTTTATATTGCACCGGCAAACCTACTGTTACATCCGTCACTGTTAGTAAACCAGATTAGTTCTACACATATCAAACTAAACGTTTAACTTTAAATATCACTATACAAAACACTGTGCTTTCTACTATCAATGCCGATATAGCTACAGCTCTAGCCTCTAAATCTAAAAATGCATTTGTGTCGGTGTTTATCGAATATATACCCATAGATATAATTTCTATGGACGATAGTATAAAAATTCCGATTAACAATGATAGCTTTCGGTTATTCAAGAACTCGGTTCGAGAAACGCAGAAGGCAAGATATATAGGCAATATAAGCATCCCAAAAACAACATGTAGCATGCTAGAATAGCCATACAGGAAAGTGAATTTAATCACCACAACCCCTAAAAATATTCCCCATAGCTTAATTGCATTCATTACAAAACTCACCTGTACAACCATATTTTTTAGCTAATTTACAAAATTGGCGCTTAGGCAAGTTACTGCCATTTTCACTAAGCCCTGCAGCCTGGATACACCTTCCTATAGTGGTCGCACAGTTACGCGAGGTCACGTCATATATACCCGGATTTTTTGCTAGATTACTCATACACTGATCAAATTTTATATCTTGTTCCGGACTTGTTGGAATCACAACAAGTCCATCCCCTGGTTGATCCTCTCTTATAGCGCCTCTATCAATCGGAAAACCATGCCTCGGGTAAAAACCCTGCGTATTAGCAGTGTTTACAGCACCACCCAAGTGACCAACACCAAACGCCGCATTGCTATTTATCGAAATGAATACATCTAATCCATATGGATCCACATATTTAACAGGATTTTGGTTTACATATCCGTAAAGATGATTAACCGGATTCACTCTTATGCCGGTATGAATCGGCATCCTTTGCTGTACAAACATCTGTAATTTCGGGTGAGAATAATCCCTGGTGACACCAATCGGATCAGCCGTTAAATATCGAGCAGACACATTTTGTGTATAACTTGCCAAAAAAAGAATAAGAATAGTCATTGGTTTTTTAAGTAATTTCATTTTAGCCCTCTTAAAATTTTTTATGCTTTGCGGCATCTTTTCTAACTACCTGCAAGTATTTTTCATCATAATCACTTGTTGGCTGTCGCCACCCCATGCTTTCCGCTTTGGCGAACCAAAAACGATTGTTATCGGATAAATACCGAAAATAACCCTGCTGATTCTTGGGTATAAGTTTGGGGTCTGGATATCGTTTAATATAATGCTGCTCTAATAGTTTATAGTAAGCACTCCCTTTTTTAGTCAAAAGCTCAGCATCTCGCGGGTTTTGTTGAAGTAGTAACTCTGATAGCTCAATAACTATCTCATATTGACCTTGCTCCGCATAATGTTCAGCAACGACTTTCGCCATAGCAGCAACCATTTCTTGTTTGTTTAAAGCCCGCAAATATATGCCATTTTGAATCGCTTGATCAGTCATCGGCATTTGTTGACGATACCAGCTATCTCGGGATAGATTTGCACCGCTTGTCGTTTCCAGATTATATGTGCTTCCAGTATCAGGATCATTAAATTTAACGAAAAAATGTAATGGCGCTGTCGCAATATTCAAATCCAACCCTAAGCGCTCTCCCAGCGCTATAAACAGAAATGGCATGGAAACACAATTACCTTTTCTTGATTCTATATAAGTAGGTAGTAACTTATGATTGATATTCGTTCCCAGTGGGTCGTCAAAATTATATTGAAATGGTTGGTAGTTATTCCATTCACCACTTTCATATAAATAACGTTTAAGTGCTAACAAGGTTTCTGAAGCCGTAGGAGACTCCGGTAGCATTGATTTAATTTCAGTTACCATATCATCAATTTTGTTCAGGCTGGCTTCTATATCGATGGACGGCTTGACAATTTGGTCAATATTGAGCTTAACTTCTGCAACATTAATTTGATCTTCAGGCAACGCCAGCAATGCTTTGAGTCGCTCAATAGTGTTTGTGTGGTTATTTTCCCATAGTGCTTCGAAACGTGCAGGCCGTTTGACCATCCGAACCTCTGTCTGTTTAGGCACCGAAGCAGTCATACCGCTTATAGAAACTTGAACAGTCTGCGGACGATAAATATCCGTTAGAAATAACCTGAATGGCTGGTTTGAGCGAACGGTTGATATGTAGATCGGCCGACGATAAGTATGCTCGTCTGTTTTAAGGCCATATAAGATACGGGCACCTTTTTCTGGTGCCTGCACGAATATATGGTTAATCTCAAGCTGGTAAGTCCCTGGAGCATCTATTTCCAAATCCCAGGTAGTTTCTGGATTTGCTGATACATTGACTACAATACCGGCGAATAGAGCCCCGATTATGGTAAGCAATATTTTCACGATATGCCCTTATCTATAAAGCTCAAACGAAAAACACGGAGTGCACAACACAACATTTGAGTGACCCTTATTATTGTTATTTCCCCAGATTCTTAGACGATGATTATACTGATATTCGCTAAGTGAACAATGAATATCAATATACGTAATAATCCTGACATCATAAGAAATATGTTTCTTTAATTTAAACCTCGTGTTTTTCTTCCATTGCAAACACTGATAATGCTCTGAAATAATAAAACGATGATCATTCATGGCGAGCAAATCCGGTTGACACCCCAAAAATATCGATACCTTATGAGATTAACTTTCTCGGATAATCATCATATCATAAATTTAAACAACCTTAGTAGTTTTTGTAAAAATGAAAAATTTCTTTGATCTCTTTTTAACGAGACCGGTGTTAATCCCAACCTACAATTAAACAACAATTATTGTCGTTACTGAAGGCTGTCAGCATATTTTATACAGACTTGAGTTTATTAATTTTTATACAAATAACATCATCAATGAAAGTGCACCGGCATAAATCCGTAAGACCTTTAAATTATCGATCTACTTTTAACTAACGGCCTGGCTATCTGGCTGGCGCTCAAAATGGTTAATCGTGTCGATGATCTGGATACCTGCGTTGATCAACACGAAACCCGAATTACTGTACTTGAAACGGAGGTGACGCGCCATGCTCGGAAAGAAACGTAAAGCTCATTGAGGTCGTGACAGTAAAAGCCGATTAAGAAAAGTTTACATAAATTTTCGTCTTTTAAATGCACTAATATCACTTACATCCAATTGAAACCATTCGCCTTTTTTTCGTTTATCATCGAACCTTTTATGCCAATAAGCTTCTATACCTACTGGATCATCTGTCGTAATCTCATGTATTAAGATAACCTCTTCAGGCATTTGTATATTTAGTTCATAATTTCTTCGACTTGAATTATTACTTCTGCCAATTTTGTAGTACTTACCAGACTTCATTAAGTACACAAAACCAAACTCTATACTTTCTTCGCTGAAATCCAGTTCTTCCTCTGCTTTACTTGAACCACATACCTCTTTAGCAATTTCTTTTACATCTTCAAATCCTGGGTTTGAGTTACAATATTCGACTACCTTACAAGCCATTTGCTTTTTCGTACCAAGACGATTACCAAATGTCGTGTAATTTGGAAAGCTACTGTCGTTAAACCCTTTTATTTTGAGCTCGGGTTTTGTTGGAAAACTACCCAACTCACGCGTATATAGAACTAAATGCTCTATAAGAAAGTTCTCTTCGTAAGGCACCTGTAAAGTATTAGGTTCATACCCAGCCTCTCTTTGAGCATCACTCCACTTTGTCCAATACTTACCATACCAATCATTCTTCTTTATACCCGTAACATTTAAAAATTGCCCGATACCTAAGGGATGGCCTCCATTTTCTTCGGCTGTACGCTTTATCTCGTTGAGTATGTGCTCTTTATTCATTTTCGATTGTTGCAATATCCGAGGCGACTCTATGTTCAATAAAACACCGTATTTAGATAAAACCAATAGACAGTAATTTTTCTTTAAGCCTAATGTCGCACCAAACGCGCTCCTCAAGTGGTTTTTTTGCTGTTGGGCATTTTGCTATTTATTTGTGCTACCTTCAATAAAGATAGCTAGTCTGCTAGCCTAAATACCAAAAGGGGTGTCGAATTTATAGCGATAAAAAGCGAAATATTGCGAAAAATCGGATTTTCAAAACCCGATAAGTTACTGATTTTGTTAAGAAAGCGTAATATTGCGTCACAAAAACTGGCGGAGAGAGAGGCCGCTCTCGCACATCCTGTGCTTCGCGGCACCCGAGATGCACCTGTTGCAGCGAGCGTCAAAAGCCCTAGCAATCACACATCCATGTGCATTGGGATTACTCACCCTCTTCTCGGGTTCGAATCCACTTTCGCAGATAAATAAAAAAGCAGGCTTTGTGCCTGCTTTTTTGTGCTTCCTGACACATAGGTAACACTTTATACCGGAGACATGGTTTACACATTAACGCATTTGGGAGAGCCCAAATGCCTTGGAAAGAGTGTAAGCCT
>JANQSD010000021.1 GCA_028284225.1 Arenicellales bacterium | reverse complement strand
ATTTATAAGTGATGAAATTCTCTCATTCCTTTCTTCATCATCACCGAAGGAGTATTTCTGGTCATTCCATCCATCGTTAATCAAACCTCCCTCCTATGACACATAACAGTTTATTCTATGTGATTTGGCGATGTATCGCATGGCAACATATTTTACCTTGGTTTATTTTCATTTTTTGTTAAATTTTAAGTTAAATCAAGATGTTATGATTGATTCACTACTTCGCACCTGAGAGGTTTTATGGTCTCCTGCTATATAACCTCCTACCCAACTTTAAGCTGAAATTTGATTAATTATTTGTTTTTATAATATCTGAAGGTTTGTGGTGTTCTACCGCTTAGGCAGGGTAAACATGAGATCCATCCAAGATTATTTAAATTCGATTTCTAAACGCACTACGCTAAACCTGTTTATTAATCCCCTTATCGTATTTAACAAAATCGTTTTTATAGTCTGTCGGGATTTGGCTATCAGTGCTCAGATAGCGGTTGATATAACTGTTCAAACTTGGATCAGGATTTCCATTGGCTTTTTCATAGTCAATGAAGTCATCCTCGAACCAGTCGAATATTTTAGATAGGTAAACTTTTTTCGCCTTGTGGTCGATGCGAACATTACGCTCATCATTAACAAATTCGATGATCGCCTCGTCCAATTGTTGATCCAGGACATCTGCCTCAAAGGCAACCTGTGGCAATCTCGGGCAGCTGATCGAAGCACAATTCAGCGCAGCATGAATACGCGGGTCTTTGAAACCGTCACGGATAATGTCGTCTTCCAGCTTTTTTAGGTTTGTTTGCTCACCATCAATCATGATTTTCATGCGAATGAAAAAATTCAACCCTGAAACCAGTCCGCGCCAGACACTTTTCTCTTCAGGGCCTCGATTCAATACACCTTCAAATACTAATGCGTTATAAGCATTGATGTAATAGGCAAGCTGATCGTTTTTAGTTGGAAATAATTCAGGATTGCTGCTTGGGCCCTGGCTTTTGACTGCTTGCACATATCGATCCAGCTGCGCCCGATTTTGGTTCAGCGCCTGATAATCAACAAAGCCGCGCTCGTCCACGTATTGCTGCAAAACCGCATTCCAGTCATCATTATTGAATGCATAAACTGTTTGTGTTGTTAAAATCATCAATGAAGCAAAAACATTGAATAATAGAAATAATTTATTTTTAAGCATGAATTTATTCAATCTCGTAGAGTCAAATAGTTACCAGATCAATCAGACAAACTAAAATTTATATTGTTCACATATAACCTCAACTGAATGAAATTTAACCATCTACTCTCACCAATCAGCCTGGAGAACAAAAATCTCCTGCAAAAGCGCTGGCAAACACTGCCGGAAGATTTAAAAACACCCAAGCAAGTGGTGGGTCAACACTGGGTACAATGCGGTTTTATAACCGGGCCAAGTTATTGTTCTTTTGGCTGTACACATTGCTATCTGCCCAAAGATGCTAATCATCAACAACATCCTTCAATCGATGAAATTAAAGAGCAACTTGATGCAAACCGTCGATTCTTGGGCAACGGCGGACATATTCAAATTACCGGCGGCGATGTGGTAGATGCTTATACTCGAACTAATCAGTTCAATGATTTGGTCGAGATTGTACGTTACTCGAATAAAATCGGTTTAATTCCGATGTTAATGACCCATGGTCAGTCGCTGTTAGAAAAACCTGATCGCCTACATAGGCTGGTGGTAGAAGGTGGTTTAAGAAAAATCAGCTTTCATATAGATATGACCCAAGCTGGACGCGCCGGTTATCCGATAAAGCAGCTTAAACGCGAAAGCGATCTTAACCCATTGCGTAATTTGTTTACCGAGCTCATCTTGACCACTCGTAAACAAACCGGAAAACGCCTGGTTGGTGCACAAACCGTGACTGTCACTGCAAGAAATATTGACTCAATCGGCGATATTCTGGCCTGGCAAATGTCCACTCGGAAAAATTTATCGGCATTCAGCACCATCAGTTTTCAGCCTGAGGCCGATGTGGGGCGAACAAGGTTTTCGCAGCAACCTGTTTCGCCTGATCGAGTCTGGGACAAAATTCAGACAGCAACTGGAAAAAATCTAATCCGTGACGCCTTGCACTTTGGCCATCCGGATTGCAGTTCGATTTCTATGTTAGTCGTCGATAGCAAACGTAACCGGGTTATTGATGTGATGCAGCCAAGCAAAGCAATGCAAGGATTTTGGCACTCTTTACTGCAGCATTTCGGAGGTATAGGAGGTCGCGGTACAAGTACCCTTAGCGCGCTGCTGCAGAAAATAATTGTTTTGGTTAAACACCCAAAAATTATTTATAGGCTGCTTAGCTATGTATTTTCAATTCTCAAGCGTGAACCTGATCGATTCAATCTTTTCAAATCTGCAGTACAAGGGCATGTCGGGGCATTTAAAATCGTTATGCATAATTTTATTGACGCTAAGAAACTGGAAAACCCGGATCCGGTTACTCAAGCAAAACTTGATGCCTGTTCCTTTCGCGGTGCTATTAAAGTAAACGGCGATTGGCAGGCTGTACCCATGTGTCTGACCAACGCGAAATATCGATGACCTCATGTTGTCATCCTGAGCTGCAAAGCAGCGTGAGGATCTCCAAATGCTGTTTGGGCGCTGATTAATTTCGTTTTGCATTTGAAATAGCCACCAACAAAGGACTGCACTGTTCTGGTTTTATGTTTGAATGGGTACAAAATTACGGTTAGTAAAAATTTTTAAGTCAGATATTGAATTGGTTAGCGTAGTCCTATGGTTTATTATTGCGATCTGGTTTGAACTATTAGCATTATATATTTTAAGAGGTATTGTAAATGATTGAGGCTACTATCCTTCTATATATTATTGCTGCAATAGCGACATGGGTTGTTTTTTCTGCCGAGAAGACTCGGAAGAACAAGAAAAAATAGATTTACTGTTGAAACCTATCACACCGACGCTGGTAATTCTTTAACAATATCCATAATCCTAGCGCAGCGACTAAATGTTTGAGTGTATGGCCGCTGATAATCCCCAACACTGAAAAAACCTGACCATCAAAATGTTCAAGCAACTTCGCTATCAGATAGCAAAGTAACAACCACCAATAGCCGCTTATCGGGCTGAATTTTGATTTAAAACAAAGCAGTATAATCGGCATGATGATCATCGGCACAAACTGAACTAATCCGTAGAGTCTCAGATCACCCTGCCCCATTTTTTCTGTCCAGATCCAGTAAATCACCGACACTGCGCCCAACAGCACTAATGGCCAAAATAGTATTTTCGCCACTTTTGTGCAAACAAATTCTGCCATGATGATTGAAATCAAACTCATAAACGCAATAGTCATTGGTAGCCGGTCCCAAACTAGGGTTTGATTGTTTGGCCACAAGTGATAATACACAGACCCAAATGCCACAAAACCGACACTGACAAAAAAAATAATGTAGGCGTGTTTGAATTCCTCGATTATTTGCAAGCGCCCTTGAAACAATTGCTTTGTTCCCATTAATCCTATAATTAACAACAATATGTTGGAGATCACATCGCAAAAGTTAGGGACTGAGAAAATAGTCCGCCGGTCTGCGAATAGGTGGTAGCCTGGATCTTGCGCAATAGGAGAAATCAACCCTACTGCTATGAATACAATCAGACAAATAACAAAAATTGTAATCAGGCCGATTTTTTCACGAACATCCATGTCTACTCAAGATGTTGAACTAAAACGACTGTTTTAAGCCGCTTTCATACTGCGTTTTTTTAGATGTACCAACAACAAAGAAATTGCCGCTGGTGTGATGCCTGGAATTCGTGATGCCTGGCCGATTGTGGCAGGTTTTTGCTGATTGAGTTTTTGACAAACTTCTGCTGATAAACCTTTTACATTGGTGTAATCCAGGTTTTCCGGTAACCGCGTTTGCTCATTGCGTTGTTGCTTTTCTATTTCAGTTTGTTGGCGCTCAATGTAACCCGCGTAACGCGCTTGAATTTCAAGTTGCTCTTCAACCTTTTGATCACTGACACCTTCTCCCGCACCCGGAAGCTCGAGTAACTGCTGATAAGAAATTTCAGGCCGCTTCAATAATTCACTCATGCGAATTTCGGTTTTTAGCGGTTGACCTAAAATATCTGCGATTTGAGCCTGATTATCAGCCGTGGGTCGGATAAACGTACTTGCCAATCGAGTCTGTTCACTTTCAATGGCTTCACGCTTTTGGCTAAATGCCTGCCATCGTTGATCATCCACTAGATCAAGCTCTCGCCCTTTTTCGGTTAAACGCAGGTCGGCATTATCCTCGCGCAGCAACAAGCGATATTCGGCACGCGAGGTAAACATACGATACGGTTCATTAGTTCCGCGGGTGATTAAATCATCAATCATCACACCGATATAGGCTTGGTCCCGGCGCGGTGTCCAAGGGTCATGCCCCCGAACTTTCAAGACTGCATTTAATCCTGCAATCAAACCCTGTCCAGCAGCTTCTTCATAGCCGGTCGTACCATTGATCTGACCGGCAAAATATAATCCGTCCAGATGTTTGGTTTCCAGCGTAGACCTTAAATCACGCGGATCAAAAAAGTCATACTCAATGGCATAACCGGGCCGGGTAATTAAAGCGTTTTCAAAACCTTTTATACTGCGCACATAATCAATCTGTACTTCAAATGGCAAACTGGTGGAAATTCCGTTTGGATAGATTTCTGTTGTATCCAGACCTTCCGGCTCAATAAAAATTTGATGAGAGTCTTTATCGGCAAAGCGCACGACTTTATCTTCAATCGATGGGCAATAACGCGGCCCAACTCCTTCAATATGGCCGCTATACATGGCTGAACGATCAATATTGGCACGGATAATTTCATGGGTGTTTTCATTGGTATAAGTAATATGGCAATCAATTTGGCGCGGATGGTCGCTTGCTTTACCTAAGAATGAAAAGCTCGGCACTGGATTATCGCCGGGCTGTGCCTGTAAACTGGAATAATCAATTGAGCGTCCGTCAATACGTGGTGGCGTGCCTGTTTTTAAACGCTCAACCTTGAACGGCAGTTCACGCAGGCGCTTGGCCAAGGCATTTGATGGCGCATCACCTGCTCTTCCACCTGCAAATTGTTGATCACCGACATGAATTTTTCCGCCAAGAAATGTCCCCGTAGTTAAAACGACTGCCTGGCCATAAAACTCAACACCCATCTGGGTTTTAACCCCGACTACCCGATCTTGTTCGACAATTAAATCATCAACCGATTGTTGGAACAGCGTCATATTGGGTTGATGCTCTACCGCTTGGCGTATCGCCTGTTTATACAATACTCGATCCGCCTGGGCCCGGGTTGCCCTTACCGCCGGACCTTTACGAGAATTCAAAATTCGAAATTGAATACCGCCTTTATCGATGGCACGCGCCATTATTCCGCCGAGCGCATCAATCTCCTTGACGATATGTCCTTTACCGATGCCGCCTATAGCCGGATTGCAAGACATCTGCCCAATCGTTTCGATGTTATGTGTAACCAGCAATGTTTGTGCACCCATACGGGCAGACGCCAAAGCGGCTTCAGTGCCGGCATGGCCACCACCAACAACAATGACTTCGAACTGTTCTGGATAACGCATAGGACAAGAAAAATAACAGGACTGTATATTTTTGTGCTTTATCTCTTTGATTTCAAGCGCATTTTTTGTTTTATTTAGAATTAACCGGGGATTAAGTTTGATTGAATAATAATAACGTTAAAATGACTAGCTAATATAGCTGTTACCAATACGAACACAAGATGGAGCACATCATGTCCTTATTTAAAACTTTAGCCTTATGTTTGGCGCTAACTCTAAACCTGGCCTTTGCTGACGGGGGTAATCCAGGCGGCAAAAGCGAATATTCACATTTGCCCGATGACTTTGAAAAGGCCGTAGAAGCGATTGAAGCAGAAGATTACTCCATGGCCATAAAACAATTGGAAAGTCTGGAAAATTCACGTCCTGAGGATGCAGATGTTCTTAATTTATTAGGTTACAGCCACCGCAAATTGAAGGATTTTGTTTTCGCCGAAGAATATTACTTACGGGCACTGGCTATTGATCCGCAGCACAGAGGTGCAAATGAATATCTGGGCGAACTTTATCTGCAAACTGATCGTCTGGACAAAGCAGAGGAACGATTAAAGGTTCTCAAAAAAGCCAGTTTTTTACCCAATAAACAATATCGAGACCTTAAAAAAGCGATTCGAAACTATAAAAAACAAAATTCCTGAACAATTTATCTGCCAGTGTCATCAAAAAGTCATAATTAGCAATTAACATCAATGACGCTCTTTCTATACACTGTTATTCCTTCTCCCACGTGTGTAGTTTTGAAAAGCCGGTGAAATACCGGCTTTTTTATCCAAGAAAAACCGTTTCAGTGCTTGTGCACAGATTTCTGGCTCCTCTTCAGCAATAAAATGACCACAATCAACGCATAGCTCGGTAACATCCAAAGCCCATTTTTCCCAGATCTTTAACAACGATGTCCCAGTGTATTGTTTGGCATATGGGACGAATACCGGGCAAGTGATTTTTTTACCTTGTTCAATATCCTGTTTATCATGGACAAGATCAATAGTTGCGCCTGCTCGATAATCTTCTGCCATGGCTTGTAAAACAGAAGGTTTACGGAAATGTCTTTGATATTCACAAACGGCTGCATCAGCCAAGGTATTATTTTTACCCATCCATCGATTTAACAAATACATTAAAAAATAATCAGGATCTGCGCCGATCAGTTTTTCAGGCAAAGGCGCAGGTTGAGCCAAAAATGGCCAATGAAATGCATCAAGCGCCGCATTCATGTCCATAGCTGCCCACACTTCAGCAGTTGGGATAGTATCAATGCTGGCCAATCGTTTAACTTTATCCTGATAGTCCAACGTAAGCCGATAAGCAACTCTAGCCCCTCGATCATGTCCAGCCAGGAAAAAGTGCTCATGACCGAGTTCTGTCATTAAAGCTACCATGTCTTTCGCCATGGTGCGTTTTGAATAGTGTTGATGCTCTGGGTCAGGTTCCGGCCCGATACTATCGCCATAACCACGAAGATCAGGGATGATTAGCGTAAATTCAGATTTCAATAACGGCGCTACGGCATGCCAGTGAACATGACATTGAGGGTAACCATGAAGTAGTAATAAAGGCGGCCCTTTCCCACCTATTCTGTAATTGATAATTGCATTATTTACCTTAAAACTTGACTGTTTAAAGCTGCTAAACATTTAGCCTGCAATCTGTGTTTTGAGTTTATTCAGATCATTGGTGAACGAGCGGATGCCTTCTGCCAGCTTTTCAGTTGCCATCGGATCTTCGTTGAGTTGCCAGCGAAATGCTTTTTCATCCAGTGGTGTGGGGTTGACTGTTTCAACCTTATCGGGATCAAGCATTCGCGGTAATTCACCTTCTGTTTCACTCAATTCCTGCATCAACCCCGGCGAAATCGTCAATAAATCACAGCCTGCCAATTCGCAAATCTCACCAATATTGCGGAAGCTGGCGCCCAGGATAATGGTTTGATAACCGTTGGATTTATAGTAATTGTAAATCTGCTTAACCGAGATCACGCCCGGATCTGTTTGGGCGGTGTAGTCTTGGCCTGTGGATTTTTTGTACCAATCCAGAACCCGGCCCACGAACGGTGAAATCAAGGTCACCCCTGCATCAGCGCAGGCAATGGCCTGTGGTAAACCAAACAACAAAGTCAAATTACAGTGAATACCCTCTTTCTCAAGTTGCTTTGCAGCCTTAATACCTTCCCAGGTTGACGCAACTTTGATCAATATCCGTTCTTTATCGATACCTTTTTGATCATAAAGCTCAATAATCCGTTGCGCGCGCTTGATGGTCGCTTGGGTATCAAAAGACAAGCGTGCATCAATCTCAGTTGAAACACGACCGGGAATGATGTCTAAAATCTCTTTACCTACCTCTACTGCAAGCTGGTCAACGGCCAAATTTAGTTGTGTCTCATTACCCGGGTTTTGATCCGCTATAGATTTAGCAGTTTCCATAAAATGCGCATATTGTGGCAACACAGCTGCTTTTAACAGCAAAGATGGATTAGTGGTCGCATCTTGAGGTTTGAATTTCTTAATCGCTTCTATGTCACCGGTATCAGCAACGATAATGCTGTATTGCTTGAGTTGTTCAAATAATGATGTCATCTTTTTCCCCTTAAGCGACTGACTCGAACAATTCGAGTTTGGGTGGACCATTATAGATGCCGTCCGGGGTACTGCCGGCATTGGCATGGGCCTTGCGAAATGATTCCGACTTAGTCCAGGCAATAAAACTGTCTTCATCTTGCCAAACAGAATGCGAGGCGTATAAAACAATACCGTTGTCCTCGGGACCCCGAAGCAAATGAAACGATTTGAATCCAGGTACCTCATCCAAATATGACTGGCGGTTTTTCCAGATGTCGACAAACGCTTGTTCTTGCGATTTATTCACTTGAAATCGATTCATTGCTAAATACATGATTATTACTACGCTGTTCTATTAAGTCGTAAGTTTACAAAATTAAACTCGTTTTTAAATTGTTTTCTTGTCGCTGATCTGAATCTTGCTTCAGGCAACTTTGTTATTTCCCAATACAAAAATTGGAAAATATTTGACCCAATAAATCATCACTGGTGAATTCACCGGTAATCTCATTAAGGTTTTTCTGGGCCTGCAGTAAATCGTCCGCCAACAATTCTCCTGCACCTGTTTGCGTTAAAATGTTTAAACCATTATTAATATTCGCCTGTGTTTTAGCCAGTGCATCCAGGTGTCTGCGCCTGGCAATAAAAATCCCTTCTGTATTACTGTCATACCCGACAATTTGCTTTAGTTCATTTTGCAATAAATCAACCCCTGCTCCGGTTTTAGCTGACAAATAAATACTTGTTTGGCTATTATCTTGTTCAACTATTGCCTGTTGACCGCTGATATCTATTTTGTTGTAGACATTGATGATCCGTGTAGATTTTTGTTTAACCAGTTCAGATTCAACGCTTTGTTGCTGTGTTACATCGATTATGTTGAGTACGCAATCAGCGTTTTCAATTTGTAGCTGCGCTCGGCGCACACCTTCTTGCTCCACCGGATCATCACTGATCCTCAGGCCGGCCGTATCTATGATATTAACGGGCAGTCCATCAATACTAACAGTCTCTCTTAAAACATCACGAGTTGTCCCGGGAATATCAGTGACTATGGCGATTTGATTGCCTGTTAGTGCATTCAATAAGCTGGATTTACCGGCGTTAGGTTTACCTGCGATAACGACATTAATGCCTTCTCTAAGCAATTTTCCTTGTGTTGCACTGGCAATTAAATCCTCAACCTGGTTTGACAATGCTTGCGTTTTTTCTGCAACGTTTCCTTCACTTAAAAAATCTATCTCTTCTTCGGGAAAATCTATTGCCGATTCAACATACATGCGCAGCTCGATTAATTGCTGCAATAACTGTTTTATTTTGTTTGAAAACTCCCCTTCAAGCGAACGCACTGCAGCACGTACCGCCTTTTGGCTGGACGCATCTATCAAATCAGCAATGGCTTCTGCCTGGGTTAAATCAATCTTGTCATTTAAAAAAGCACGCTGGGTAAATTCGCCTGGCTGCGCCAAACGCGCACCCAGTTCTATCACTCTTGCTAGAATTTGATCAAGCACCACCCTGCCGCCATGACCATGGATCTCGATTACTGATTCACCGGTAAATGAGTTTGGTGCCGGGAAGTATAAAATCAAGCCCTGATCTATATGTTTACCTTGATGGTCACGAAAGTAAGTAAATTGAGCTAATCTCGGCGCTGGTAAATGATCGCAAAGCTTTGTTGCAATATGCTCAGACAGAGCACCTGATAGCCTGATAACCCCTATTCCCCCGCGCCCTGCCGCTGTTGCAATCGCTGCAATGGTATCGCTGGACGGCTTCATTGATATTGTTCTTTAAGAATATTTTTTAGTGATGTACCACTGTTGCGCCATCGACAAGATATTATTGACCAACCAGTAGAGCACCAAACCAGCCGGAAACCAAAGGAATAAAAAAGTAAATACGATCGGTAACGCCTGCATTACACGTTGCTGGATTGGATCAATCGGAGCCGGATTTAATTTTTGCATAACAAACATGCTGGCGCCATATAACACCGGCAATACATAAAACGGGTCTTTGAGTGATAAATCTTTTATCCAACCGATAAATGGCGCCTGGCGCAATTCGACACTCTCAAGTAGCACCCAGTACAAGGCAATAAATACAGGAATTTGGATCAATATCGGCAGACAACCGCCCATGGGATTGATTTTTTCCTGCTTATAAAGCTTCATCATTTCCATATTGAGCTTTTGTCTGTCATCGCCATAGCGCTCACGCAATGTCATTAAACGTGGCTGGAATTTTTTCATTTTCGCCATTGACTTGTAACTGGCTGCAGACAATGGGAAGAACACTAATTTAAGCAAAATCGTCACAATGACTATTGTCCAGCCCCAGTTCTGCACGTATTTGTAAATCCAGTTCATGACCTTGAACATGGGCGAAGCAATAATAGTCAACCAACCGTAGTCAACCGTTAAAATTAACCCCTCTATGTCCTGTGCATTAAGTCGATCTTGCTCTTTGGTACCGATATAGGCTTTTGCACCTAATTCACCCTGGGCTTCACTGGCGATGGTTAACGGTGTTGTGGTTTTATAACCGATGTTATACAGCGGCTGGCCAGATCTATTAATTCTTTTGCTATAGAACTGAAACGGACCTTGCCCCTGTGGTAACCAGGCACCCACAAAATAATGCTGAATCATCCCTACCCAGCCGCTGTCAGTGACAATATTTAGTTTATTATCTTCGATTTCACCAAAATCAATCTTCTGATATTTTTCAGCCGGCTCGTAAATTACCCCGCCCTTATAGGTCGGTGATCCAAATAAGCCAAATTGTTCTGTTTGCACATTAGATCGCTGAAACTGTGCGTATAAAAAACCTTGCCAGTCTGTTGCTGATTTATTGTCGACTTCAAAATTAATATCTACGTTATAGCTGTTGCGCTTGAACGAGAATATTTTGTGATAAACCACCTTATCCGAAGCTGTCCAAGTTAACTTGACTTGTAAGTCATTGTTACCGGATTGAAGCTCATATTCGGTTTTTTCAGCCTGAAAAACGGTTTTATGGTTTGGATATTCTCTTTGTTGTTTGCCAATCAATCCGGTTTGTGCGGTAAAAACATCCGCGCCGCCGGATTTGAGTAATTCAAAGGGTTGGTCTGGTTGTTCTACACTAACAGGATGCTCAATTAAGTCTAATCGCGTAATATTGCCGCCGTTCAGGTCAATTTCGGCGATGATCAAGTCAGTTTTAACTTTTACTACCTGCCCTGCTGACACAGCCTGCTCACCTTGTGGTACGTCCTCAATGTCTATAGCCGGTTGAGCCTCTTCTGGCGTTTGAGGAATTTCTTCATCTATAGGCTGACCGTTTTCAGTCAATTTAGGCGCCTGGGCCGCAAGTTGCTCTTGTTGGAAAATAGTCCAACGTTGAAACAACGTGATGCTAATAAAGGCTAATAAACCAATTAAAATAATTTTTCGGATTTCTAACTGCATGTTTTATTGCCTGGCAAGCTTGTTCCACATTTGAGTCAAGGTATGGTTAATGGTTCGATTGTCTGCATGTGCTGCGTTGCTGCGCGCGATAATAATAAAATCATTGTTAGGTAAACTTAACTGTAATTTACGAAATGATTCACGAATTAAGCGTTTTAGTCTGTTTCGATCTACTGCTCGCTTTGACACCTTTTTCGATACAGTAATGCCTAATCGCCCTGTTTGCCTTGTGTTTGGTTTCGAAACCATTATAAACAAAGGATTTCGATATGTTCTACCTTGGCGCAGTACATGTTGGTACTGACGAGAATTGAGCAGCCTTTTTGATTTATCAAAGCCTGTGTTTTCGGCTTGTTTCAATTCCTTTGTAATCTGTTGCCCGTCAGGCAGATAATCGGGCTCGGCCTTTTGCTCGTCTGGCATTAATAACTGCGCGACCACCTCGGGTTTTCATTCGTGCGCGAAAACCATGTGTTCGCTTGCGCTTGATTACACTTGGCTGAAATGTTCTTTTCATCGTTGGATCCTGTAAGTTTAGTTACGTTTGACGCTACGCTCTAGTCAAAAAGACTGGCAAAACTATTGGTTTTTGTGCTATTTGTCAATCGCTTTTATAAGTTAATCGCTTAACCCTGTTTATTTATAGTTAAAACACAATATATAGTGGTTTAGTGTGCTTTTTTTTACTATGAAATTTTGCCAAAACAATAAGTATAATTAACCCCCTTTTTATTAATCTTTTGACCTTGAAAAACCACTGATGAGCGCACTATGGGATAAATGTCTTGACACTTTAAAAAGTGAACTCACCACCGATGATTTTAACACTTGGATAAAACCGCTTCATTCACAACAACATAACAACACATTAATGCTGTTGGCACCCAATAAGTTTGTTAAAGACCAAATAATCAAAAACCATTCACAACGTATCATCGAATTGGTCGCCATGTTGACCAGTCAAAGCATTATGGTCGATTTCGAAGTCGGTGGCAGGGCAGTTAAAACTAAAATTAGTAATTCTAAATCAATACCTTACAAGCGACAGCAAAGCCATAACAATCTTAATCAGGCATTTACTTTCGATAATCATGTACAAGGTAAATCAAATCAAATCGCCAGAGCGGCCGCGTTACAGGTGAGTAAAAACCCGGGTAGCCGAGATTATAATCCATTATTTTTTTACGGCGGTGTCGGACTCGGTAAAACCCATTTAATGCAAGCAGTGGGTAATCAAATTGTGGCTAATAATACCAATGCCAGGGTCTGTTATGTTCATTCAGAACGATTCGTAGCCGATTATGTTCGTCATATACAGCAGGGCACCATGAATCAGTTTAAGAACTTTTATCGTTCTTTAGATGCATTAATGATTGATGACATTCAATTTTTTGCCGAAAAAAAGGGGTCTCAGGAGGAATTTTTTCATACTTTCAATTCCTTAATGGAGTTAAACAGTCAAATCATCATCACCAGTGATAGCATGCCTAAAGAATTAGGCGGAGTTGAAGAACGTTTAATTTCCAGGTTTAGTATGGGGCTAGCGGTTCCGATCGATCCGCCTGAGTTTGAAACCAGAGTTGCTATTTTAAATAAGAAAGCCAAGCAAATGGGCATAGAACTTAGCGAGGAAGTCGCATACTTTGTGGCCAAGCAAATTCGATCAAATGTACGCGAATTAGAAGGGGCCTTGAATAGAATTAATGCTGACGCAAAGTTTGCAGGACGCAAGATTGACGTTGATATGGCACGTAACGCATTGAAAGATATACTGGTTTTTCAGGAACGTAAAATAACTATTCAGAATATTCAAAAAAGTGTTGCCGAATATTTCAAGATCAGAATTGCAGATCTCGGCGCCAAAAAACGTAATCAACCTATCGCCAGGGCCAGACAGATTGCTATGAGGCTGAGTAAAGAATTAACCAATTCAAGCCTGCCGGAAATAGGGGAAGAATTTGGCGGTAGAGACCATACAACTGTGTTACATGCATGCCGCAAAATAGATGAACTAAGAAAAACAGATGCTAAAGTCTCTGAAGATTATGAAAACCTTATCAATCTATTAAGTGGATAACTTGTCTAATAAATGTGTATATTTCTGTGGATAGAAGGCTTGCTTTGTACGCTTACACGAGTTATACAGTTTTTCTGAAAAGTTATACAATTTAATTACATTAGTTATCCACAGGTTAAGTTTATATAAATTACTGTTTTTCTTAATGATTAGTGACTAACTTAAGTTATCTACAGGACTAATAAACACAATCGGAATATATATATGAAATTATTAATAGAAAGAGAAAGGATTCTTCAGCCACTAACATATGTAAATAGTGTTGTCGAAAGACGTCAAACCTTACCGATTCTAGCTAATGTATTTTTAAAAATAGAAAAGGGGACTTTGTGGTTAACGGGTACTGATTTAGAAGTTGAAATTACTACATCAATCAACGATGTTAAGTCTGATACAGATGGAGAATGTACGCTTACAGCGCAAAAGTTTTTAGATATTTGTCGAGCATTACCAGAAAACGCCGAAATAACACTGGAGCAAGATAAGAGTAAAGTACTAATCAGTGCGAATAAATCTCGATTCTCACTGCAAACATTGCCCAGCTCTGATTTCCCTAGAATTGAGACCCAAAACTGGCAGGAACGCTTTACAATAAGTCAATCAGAGTTAAAGCAACTTATTGATAATACTTCATTTTCTATGGCACAACAGGATGTAAGATATTACTTGAATGGGCTGCTATTTGAAATCACAAAAGATAAATTGGTCAGTGTCGCAACAGATGGTCATCGGCTTTCGAAGAGCGAATCAAAAATAAGTGCTACAGAGGCAGATGAACCAAGACAGTCGATTGTGCCTAGAAAAGCAATAACGGAATTAAACCGTTTGTTATCGTCCACTCAGGACGATATTACTGTGGAGCTGAATGACCACCATATTCGTTTTACTATTGGCGAGATTATTTTTACTTCAAAGCTTATAGATGGGAAATTCCCCGACTATAAATCTGTGATGGCAGCTAAATTACCTGTTAAAGTAAATCTTGATCGCACAAGCTTTTACCAGACATTGCTACGAGCATCTATATTGACCAATGATAAATTCAGAGGAGTGCGATTAAAGCTGGCTAATTCTGTAATGAATGTTGCATCTAACAACCCAGAACAGGAAGAGGCCACAGATGAGATGGCTATAGATGGTTATACAGGGCCAGATTTAGAAATAGGCTTCAATGTTAATTATTTAATGGACATACTAAAAGTATTAGACAGTGATGACGTAGAGCTAAGCGTTAAGGATGGTAATAGTAGTTGTACATTAAACGAGCCTAAGGACTCAAAAACTAAATATCTTGTTATGCCAATGAGGCTTTAATTATTTCCTTTGAAATTTAATGTTTCACGTGGAACATTGAAAAAATCGTTGTATGTTGTTCCACGTGAAACCTACTGCTTAACAATCATTTTTGGGATAAAAACCCAGAAAAATGTTAAAATTTCAACACCTTGAATTCCAACCAAACCCATTAAAATGACAGAAAATCAATACGATTCGAGTAGTATTAAAGTTCTAAAAGGTCTGGATGCCGTCAGAAAGCGCCCAGGAATGTATATCGGTGATACAGACGATGGAACCGGCCTCCACCATATGGTTTTTGAGGTCGTTGATAACTCAATCGATGAGGCACTTGCAGGGCACTGTGATCAAATCGAAGTTATTATACATCCTGATGAGTCAGTCTCTGTAAGTGATAACGGCCGGGGTATTCCAACAGGAATTCTTGAAGATGAAGGGCGCTCGGCAGCAGAAGTCATAATGACAGTATTGCATGCCGGTGGAAAATTTGATCAGAATTCATACAAAGTTTCAGGGGGTCTGCATGGAGTAGGCGTATCAGTGGTTAATGCCTTATCTGATATTTTAATTCTCAGAATTAATCGAGAGGGAAAGAAACATATTCAGGAATATCATCTTGGTGAACCCAAAGAGCCGCTTAAGGAAGTCGGAGACACCACAGAAAGTGGTACAAAAATAAGGTTTAAACCCAGTGCGGAAATATTCACTAAAACTGTTTTTGACTATAAAACGCTTAGCAAACGCTTGCGGGAACTGTCGTTTTTAAACTCGGGCGTAAAAATCGTTTTAACGGATGAACGCAATGATCAACAGGAAATATTTGAATACAAAGGTGGAATTTCTGCTTTTGTAGAGCATTTAAACAAAAATAAGACTCCCTTACACCCAAAAATCATCGGTGTAGAAGGAGAAAAGGACGGAATTAGCCTTGAATTGGCAATGCAATGGAATCAGTCCTACCAGGAAAGCGTATATTGTTATACCAACAACATTCCACAACGTGATGGGGGTACACACTTAGCGGGCTTAAGAGGTGCCATGACACGCACGCTAAATCAGTACATAGAATCCAGTGGTGCTGCTAAAAAAGCTAAAGTAAATGTTACCGGTGATGATGCAAGAGAAGGTTTAACAGCCGTGCTTTCTGTAAAAGTGCCGGATCCGAAATTTTCATCTCAGACTAAAGATAAACTGGTTTCCTCAGAGGTAAAAGGGATTGTGGAATCCTTGGTGAACGAAAAACTCGGTGAGTTTTTATTAGAGAATCCATCAGAAGCTAAAATTATAGCCGATCGTATTGTTGAAGCAGCCAGAGCGCGAGAGGCAGCACGTAAAGCCCGAGAAATGACCAGGCGAAAAAGTGCACTGGATATCGGTGGGCTTCCGGGTAAGTTGGCCGATTGTCAGGAAAAAGACCCGGCATTATGTGAAATATATCTGGTTGAGGGGGATTCAGCGGGAGGTTCTGCGAAGCAGGCCAGAGACCGTAAATACCAGGCAATTTTGCCGCTAAAAGGCAAGATTTTGAACGTCGAGAAAGCCCGTTTTGACAAAATGCTATCATCGGATGAAATCGGTACGCTAATCACTGCATTAGGGACCGGGATAGGCAAAGATGATTTTGATGCGGCCAAACTTCGTTATCACCGTATCATCATTATGACGGATGCGGATGTGGACGGTTCGCATATTCGCACTTTATTACTGACATTTTTCTATCGCCAGATGCCGGAATTGGTAGAAAGAGGACATGTCTATATCGCTCAGCCGCCGCTATATAAATTAACTGCTCGTAAAAAAGAAACTTATCTTAAGGATGACTCAGAATTACGTGAATATCTTTCAGCAATCGCACTGGAATCTGCAAGTTTGACTAATGATAAGGACCAAATACTTATGGATGGTGAGGAGTTAAGGTCAATATGTAGTAATTTCAGCGATGTTAGCAGCACGATCTCATCATTATCACGGCTTTACGATGAAAGTGTCTTGTGGGCATTGACTCAGATCGATACCATAGATCAAAGCAGATTGAACGATGATGTTTATGCACAAGATCTGGCCGATGCTATAAATCATCAGGTTAGTAAAACAGCTGCAACATCTGTTAACTATAGCAGCAGGGTGGTTAAAGACGGTGATGGTGATAATCAAATCATCGTCGAGAGGACATACCACGGTTTGTTTTTCCAGACTCGTCTAAAACAGGAATTTATTCAGTCTGCTGAATATCAACAAATACGATCATTAGGCGAGGTGCTTCAAACTTTAAAACAAAAAGGTTTTTCCCATATTAAACGAGGTGAAAAATCACAGCAGGTTGATAATTTTGAACAGGCGCAGGACTGGCTAATGGCACAAGCCAGAAAGGGGCTTTATATCCAACGGTACAAAGGGCTTGGAGAAATGAACCCAGATCAGCTTTGGGAGACCACAATGGATGCCAGCAAAAGGCGGCTGTTACAAGTCACCATTGACGATGCAGTTGCCGCTGATGAAACGTTTACGACCTTGATGGGAGACCAGGTTGAACCCAGGCGAGACTTTATTGAGAAGAATGCCTTTTCAGTTTCTAACCTTGATGTTTAACTAGAATCCATCACAAACTAGTCGAGCGATGTTTTAACAAGCGCAGGCATTTTGAGATGGGTTCTAACATTGTTGGTAGCCGTTAACAACAACATCTACTTTGCCGCTGGCCAGGTTATAGACCAATCCATGAACGATGAATTGCTCATGGACAAAAGCCATGTCTTTAATCAAGCGAGTTTCTTCAACAACAGCAGCATAAGGATCCGGGAACGCTTTTAACCAGGTTCTAAGGTTTTGCTCATTCAATTCACCGATTTGTGTTTGCAAAGAATGAAGTTTATCTTGAGGCAGAAACTCCGATAAATTGTCAATAATTGTATTTATTTTGTTCCAGGCAAGACAACAACCACAGTCTGTATGCATTACTACAGCGACTTCTTGAACTCCTGCAAGATGAATAGCAACAGCCAGTGAGCGTTCGTCAACACGGGCACCAAGGGTACGAATTATTCTTACCTGAGACTGAATTTCACCAGCATTGTTAAATGGATGTATGCCCAGGGCATCTAAGTTTATTCTAGGGTCCATACAGGTAATCATCGCATATCGGCAGGGTTGCCTCTGGGTGGGGAGGTCATTTATGTTAATAGCACTAACGAAATTTTTATTACTATCCACCAAAGTCTCAAGCCAGTTCATATCAGTCTCACAGGTTAAAAAGTATAGTTTAATAGGTAGAAAAGCAGATTACTTCTGTATAATTGCATAGTTATTCTGTAAAAATGCAGATATTTACCATGATTGACTGGAATGATATGAAATATGTTCTTGCTATCTCGCGGGCGGGAACGCTGAGCTTGGCTGCTAAAGATCTAAATGTTGATCAGACTACCGTCAGTCGCCGCTTGAAAATTATCGAGCAGCAACTCGGAGTGATATTGTTTTTCCGTCAACAAAATCGACTGATTCCAAGCCAGGCCGGAGAACAGCTGGTAGAAAGTGCAGAGCAAATTGAATCATCTGTTTTAGCCGCAACCGAGCAAATCGACTCTGCGGATACTAAATGCCAGGGCAGGGTACGAATAACCGCAGTGCCTTTATTAATGAACAAAATATTGTCAAAAAATATCGGATTATTGCTAAACAAACAAGCTGGTTTGGAAATAGAGTTGATTAGCTCGGCTGAGAATTTCAGCTTTTCCAAGCGTCAAACTGACATGGCGCTCAGGTTCAACCGACCGGCATCAGGGATAGCTGTTTGTGTAAAAATGACTGATCTAAGTTATTCAGCATACCATCTTAATGGCGCACAACCGCAGCACTTGCCCTGGATCGGGTATGCCGAAGAAAGATTATCTTTACCTCAGGCAAAGTGGTTGAATAAAAATCATAGTCGCAACCAACAGCTGTTTGTTGATGATGCACAAACAGCACTCGAAGCTGTGCACAATGGTTATGGGCGTAGCCTATTACCCGATTATGTGATGAAAAATGAACCTGAATTGGTACGCGATCCGAATTACACAAATGTCTTATCGCGAGAGTTGTGGTTATTAATCCATCCGCAAATGCGGCATCTGAAACGCATCAAAGTGGTTTCTGCTTTTTTAAAACGTTTATTTATTGATCTGGATTTAAAGCGCAATTAAGGCTTATTAAATATATAAATCTGTAATTAATCGATCGAAGATCCTAATCTAAAATTGATGAAGCAATTCTAAATAATGAATTACAAGCCAGTCTATTTCAAATTTGATCACCCAAGATAAGCTCAGCTCAAATGATTACTTATTGTAAGAGCAGATTCAAGGGTTCATCACACATATCAACTCGTCAATGAGTCAGCGGAACAAACCGAGGTGTGGAACTATTCAAGTCGATCAGTTGTTGTCTGATCTATTATATTTGTCAAATTCATACTCTTCTGAGTCGTCCGTCAAGTTATTCTATTTGCAAAATTTCACCTAAAAGCGGACAAATTAATAATATGGATCCAACTAACCGGCTAACATACTTTGATTTACTTTAAAATAATAATCTTGCCGATAATTGTGTTCGTAGCCAATAATTTCATAGGTATTCAGTATTCAATAGTTGAATTGATAATTACCAGCGCAAGTATGTTTTGGTAGTATGTATTTATGCTAATGGTACTCATTCTGATGTGGAAATTAAATTTTAAAGGTTTGATATTTCTAATGCCCTGGGTTTTTATTGGCATTAATTTTTGCAATGAGCTTAAATTATTGGTTAATTTTGCCAGAATTCTTTACTTTTAAACTGTAATATTTTACGGGAGAAGGTAATCAGGTGTTTTTAAATTTTCTAATTACGCGATCTTCTAATAAATTACGTTCGGTTCCTGTTTTCGCAACAATTGGGCTTAACTTTTTTGTAAGCGGGTAGTTTATAAACAGCGGACTCGTTGCAGCTTCATCAAATTTTATTCGTTCAAGTCCGTTCATATTACGTTGCTTTAGTACACTTAAATCATCAGGTGACATAATGATAAATATAGTTTTATTTAGAAATACTTGGTTCTTAATTATTGTTGTCATTTCCCACTGTGTTCCTGATTTTACACTAGGCCTAAGAAATATAATGTGGGACGCTATACATGACTTTGTGACAACAGTTCTCCAATATTTATCCTTTATAAAAACATACATCATTTTAGTATTAGCAACAGGAATTGTATCTTCACTTCCTAATCCGATTATCGGTAGTTCACTATTAACATAATCTATTCCCTTGTCAAAAAAGATATTAGAACCGAACTCTCGTTGAACATCGGTAAAGCTTATCTGGCCACTATAATATTTTTGTAGTAAATCATATTCTTTCTTCATGTTTTTTCTATATTGTTTTGCATCTAGAGATGCAAACTGTCTTAAATAAAGTAAAAACAGCTCAGGTTTACGATCTAGAAATACATTCCAAATTATTTTTTTGGCCTCTTTCGTAGTTATTCTTACATGTTGGTCTGTTTTAACGTATTTATTACGAATTTTGCTTTTGATTTCATCCATGCAAGATCTAGAAAATTTTGGTAGTAAAACTATTAATATGAGAAATAAAGGGATAATGGCTCTTTTTTCTAAATATATGAATAAAATGATTATTATGAAGAGTATTAAGCATACACCGATTACAGTAGATAAATTTTCATCATTTCTAATATATGAACGAGGTTTAGGATATTCTTTTTCTATATTAACGAAAATATATTTATTATTATCATTGTGTAATTTTGTTCTCAATGCAGGTGCTCACACAAAAATTATTGTTATATTGGTATTAAATAATTACCATTAGAACATATATAATTTGATTGATCTAATCTCTTTTTAAAAGATATGACTGTAGGCTTACCACATATCTACAATTATCGTATTTAAGCCATTCCGCCAATAGTAGCAAGATCAGTATGCAGCGTTTAGCGCCGCTAAAAACCTCAATACTGGCTAGTTTCTAAAGTTTCTAAGTTTGTGCCAGTTTTAAAGTAAGTTTCTGAGTAACCGCTTACAACTCGCACGGTGCGCGTATCGGACTCAACGCCACATGTTTCGCCGTTGCACCAGGCGTTGAAAACTGGTTCCTATTTGCAAGTTAGAATTTTTATCGAAGTAAAAATGACTACTTTGGGCAAACAAGACTCAATTGGTGGTTTTACTCATTTCCGGCATTCGATATCCTTCACACCAAGTTTTTTCAGTTTCGAAAGCGGACAAATTTAATCTAAGCCCCGGTCGGTATTTGCTAAAATTAAAATAGATCTATAAATAGTCTAAATTATTGATAGATAAGGGAAGATGGGCAAATTCAAACAACAAACTGAAAAAGCATATACGGACCGGTGAGTCGGCATAGTCTACTGTTATAACTCATCAAGATAATTATGGATCCATTAAATAGCGTTAGCAGCATTTCATCTATTATCGGATTGATTTTGAATTTTAAATCTGAACAACGCTCTATGTCAGAGGATGAGTTCAAAGAGTTTATGTCATGGCTCGATAGCAAACGCCATAAGCGACTCATTGAAGAAATTAATTCTAATCATCAATTAGGACAAGGGATCAAAATGCTATTGAATGAAAATCATGAGTTGGTAATGGAAAAACTTACCACTCTTGATAAATCAATAACACTTTTAGCGTCTAAGATTAGTGGATTAAAGGAGATATCATATGCGATTTCCCCTAACCTCGATTTGTCTGAGCAAGCCATATCAATAATTAAACAACTAGATAAATCTAATGGAAGCTATTTTCAGGAATTGAAAATCCTTGGAGGTACAGGCTATATAACTGATTCAAATACATCAATTGAAATAAATGAACCGCGATTCGTAGATGATGATTTAGCTCAACTATGCAATTTAGAATTTCTTAGGCCAGATAGGAGTCGAAATGGTGATAGGATGTTTAGGTTAACTAGATCTGCGTCCGAGTACGTCCGTTTAATTAATGAAGATGAGTTATAACAAGCCGTTCCTACCGACCCGCACTCGCAAAGCTCGCTTGGTCGGCAGAGCGTAAACGTTAGGCACTGGGAAAATGAAGCACAATATTTCGGGGATTCTCTTTGATGTTGGCGGTGTCCTCGTCAATATGAGTGGTGTGCCCTTGATGGCGAAATTACTAGGTACAGAGCCAAAGCATGAAGAGTTACATGCGCTGTGGCTTACTTCGCCATCGGTAGTAGCACATGAAACCGGAAAAATAGATGCTGAAACATTTGCGGCTGGTGTGGTATCCGATCTAAATCTGCCAGTTAGCTCAGAACATTTTCTTCAAAATTTTAGCGACTGGCCGAACGAATTACTACGAGGTGCAATTGAAGTTCTAAAGGAAATTCCGGATTCCTATCTGGTAGCAGCATTAAGCAATACCAGTGCTATCCATTGGGATAAGATTCAAGTCATGGGCTTAGCAGATCACTTTCATCAAACTTTCCTGTCACATAAAATTGGATTTTTGAAACCTGATGAACAAGCATTCCATACCGCGATTGAAGGTATGGAATTACCGCCTTCTGAGATTCTATTTTTTGATGATGGGATGCGGAATATTGACGCTGCAGGGAAACTAGGCATGAATGCACACCTTGTAAAAAACCCTGATGAGGTAAGAGGCGTCCTCAAAGAGTATGATGTCTTATAAGCACATGCAGTCGGGCTATTTTACCGGCTGCACTTTCAAAAAAGCAGCTGATGCGATGCGTTATATGGCATAGACATGAAATTTTATTGTAAGTAAATTCAACTGGCATAGCGACAAAATCACTGCAGAGACGCCAGTAACCAGTACATATAGGAACACCCAAAATGTACGTCGTTATTTAAAAAGAATTTGCGGTCCTGGTTTTTCGTTCAATAGAGAGTTCATGGCTTGGATAAAGAATGGGGAACCTAAAACAATGGGTGAGGTAGCGTTGGAATGGCAACGGCGGATGCTAAAGTAAGCTCTATGATGAAATTATCCCGATTGCCGCATAATAAGCGGGCCCAATCTACCGATGGCGCATTGGTTGGCTTGAAACGTTGAATGTCTGGGTTGAAGAAATTTTTAGTAATTACAATCAAATAATAAACGTCTGTTTCGGGCAATTAACAGCAGTTCTGACTAATACTGTTCGATCATATTAAGTACATGTTTCGGAATCTGTAGGGTCGGATGCGGACTCAAACAAATAGCAGTTATTTGCTGCCAATAGTGTTCAGGATTTCATTCATAAAAGGTTTGTTTTGCTCAATTTCTTCTCTGGATAGGCCTTTTAACTCATAAGGTAAAACCAACCACGCGTTAGTTTCATGCAAATAGAAATCAGGTATGGATTGGGTTTGGTTTTTGGCTGGTTTACACCAGACTGTGGCTGTTTTTATTTCTTTAGGCATATTTCGCTTAAGTCGTTGTTGTAGGCGCCTGATCACCGCCTGAATGGTCAACCCTGAGCTAAACACGTCATCAATAATGAGTAGTCGGTCATCAGCATTCAAGTTTTCCAGCAAATACTGAGTACCGTGAACACGAATATGCGCATCTGGATTTTCAATCATCTGCTGGTAAGTGTCAGCGCCGCTATAAGAAGTGCGAATAGAAATATGATTCGTCTCGACACCTAAGTACTGCAGGCATTCCTGCACATAAATCCCAACCGAACTGCCGCCGCGCCAAAGTCCGACTATAAAGCTAGGCTTAAAACCACTATTAAAGATCTTAACGCCGAGTCTGAACGCATCCTCAATCAGATCTTGCTCATTAATATAGTGTTTGTTTTGCATAAGGATTTGATTATAGTGTGCAGATGACCGGGATATCTAATCATGGCTGAAAAACTTTATCTTGACGCTCAACAACTGCTTGAAGATTCCTTCAAGCTAGGGTCTATGGTACTGCAAAGCGGGTTTATACCGACATTTATTTTGGCCATTTGGCGTGGAGGTTCCCCTATAGGGATTGCCGTGCAGGAGTTTTTGGCTTTTCACGGTATTGAAACCAACCATATTGCACTAAGAACCTCCTCTTATCAAGGAATCGGCCAGCAGGAAAGCGTGGTTAAGATTTACAGCATGAATTATCTGGTTAAAACCATAACGCATAATGATAAGTTGTTAATCGTTGACGATGTTTACGATACCGGCAAAAGCATTGAAGCCATTATTAACGAACTCAAATTCAGGGCCAGGCTTAACACGCCAGAAGACATTCACATCGCAGTGCCGTATTACAAACCTACGAATAACAAGACAGATAGAATTGTTGATTATTACATTCATGAAACAACCCAATGGCTCAAGTTCCCACATTCGCTAGAGGGCTTGAGCGAAAAGGAAGTTAAACAACACCGGCCGAACTTATATAAGATTCTGGCCCAGGCAATATCCGAATAACCAATGTTTGGCATCAACGAAATCGGATTATTTATCATTGCCGGCTTGTTACTGAATGTTACCCCGGGTGTAGACATGCTATATGTCATGCATAGAGCGGGTAGTGATGGTTTTAAGTCAGGGGTTGTGGCTGCATTAGGTATAGCCGGGGGATGTATTGTTCATATCTGCTTTGCTGTAATCGGCTTATCGGCCTTGATTGCCGCATCATCTACAGCATTTACAGTGATCAAATATATAGGGGCAGCTTATCTGGTCTATTTAGGGGTGGTTATGGTGCTGCAAAGCAACCAACCATCATCTGCTCAGCCGGTTATGTCACATTCAAATTTATGGCAGGTGTTTAAGCAAGGTGTATTGATCAATGCCCTTAACCCTAAAGTCGCGTTGTTCTTTTTAGCTTTTATTCCTCAATTTATTGATGCAAGTAGCACCCAAAAACCATTAGCCTTCTTAGTGTTGGGACTGGTCTTTAATATCAATGGAACATTGTTGTTAATGGTTATTGCCTGGATTACTGCCAAAGCTAAAACAAAATTTGCAGCGGTAGGGGGTAAAGGCATAACGATTCGCCGGATATTGGGTGTCGGCTTTATCGGACTGGGTACAAAATTGGCGTTGGAGCGTTAATCAACAATCGGTTTGGGTGAAAATTTCACCGTCATGGTCAAGATCGCCCATTTCGTTCAGATGAATTAAATCCTTGCCAACATCAATGCAGGCTTATAACAGTTGCCTGATTCTGCTTGACTGTAAAGTGTAAATTCTGTCTTGCCCATATTGTTTCTCAGTTTATTTAAAGATTTGTGAGCTCCACAGAGACAATTACAGAAAGAATTACAGGCCAAATTTGTGCTTGCCAAGATGATAAGTTTTCATGCATATTCTGGCTCAGAGGACATTAAACACACAGGATATCAACATGGAATCTAGTCCATACTCCATCGTCAATCCCAAAATTGATCCGAGCCGCAAGCCTGTAGCCAAAGTCAAGCCGGACGGTTCACCGGCCGATAATGACCGGGTTGAGTTTGGACCGACAGAATTGGCATTCAAGGAGTGGGCGGAACTTGGTATCACTGCACCCAACCTTGAGCGCATGCGTCAAACTCGGTTAAACAAACTTTGTGCTGAACTAAAGAAACGAGATTATGGTGCAGCCTTGTTATTCGATCCGCTCAATATTCGCTATGCTAATGATTCATCGAATATGCAGCTGTGGATAAGCCATAATCCGGCGCGCGCCTGTTTTGTGAGTGCCGACGGTTATATGGTGCTATGGGACTTTCACGGTTGTGATCATTTGTCATCGTATTTACCACTAATTAAAGAAGTCAGACACGGTGCTGGATTTTTCTATTTTGATGCCGGTGATAAGCAAATGGAAAAAGCTGAAGAATTTGCAGCACAAATTGATGACTTAATGCGTACCCATTGTGGCGATAATCGTCGCCTGGCTGTTGATAAAATTGAAATCCATGGTGTTCATGCCCTAGAAAAACTAGGCGTTGACATTGTCAGCGGGCAAGAAGTCACTGAACATGCCCGTTTGATTAAAGATATTGATGAAATCAATGCGATGCGCTGTGCCATGGCAACCTGCGAAATTTCTGTTGCCGCCATGCGTGAAGCGCTGCAGCCAGGTATTGCTGAAACGGAATTGTGGGCGGTCATGCATGCTGAAAATATCAAACGAGGCGGTGAATGGATTGAAACCCGAATCTTAAGTTCCGGTCCACGCACCAATCCGTGGATGCAGGAAGCCGGCCCGCGTGTGATTCAAAACAACGAGATGGTTTCTTTTGATACAGATTTAATCGGTCCCTATGGTTACTGTTCTGATATTTCCCGCAGCTGGTTTTGTGGTGATGGTGAACCCACGGCTGAGCAACGGCACCTGCAGCATGTGGCTTACGATCATATTATGACCAATATGGATATGCTTAAACCGGGAGTCAGCTTTAGGGAGTTAACTGAAAAGGGCAAGCGACTGCCGCCTGAGTTTGTGCCACAACGTTATGGCGTGATGATGCATGGAGTTGGGCTGTGTGACGAATTCCCAGCCATTTTCTATCCGGAAGATTTTGTTGATGGGGCGTTTGAATACGTGCTGCAACCCGGTATGACTCTATGTGTCGAAGCGTATATCGGCGCGGTCGGTGGTAAGGAAGGCGTCAAACTGGAAGATCAGGTGCTCATTACCGAAACCGGCTATGAAAACCTAACCACGGCCCCATTCGATGAAAAACTCATGCAAGGTTTTGAAAACTTTTCCGGTTGATTGTGTCGGAATCGCAATAATAAATTAAGATCGCGCACACAAAAACACAGTGAATATTATTAATTGTCGATCTTGCACACTTTTAATAGCATCATTTTTTAGTGAACATGATACAAATCAATAAATTTGCTAATGGCCTCTGAAGCATACTGGTAAGCCCGTTGTTCACCGCTGGCTCTGGGGCCGGCAAAATTGATGGTTTCCGCCTGCAATGTAGGTAAAAATTCCATAATGCGTTCAGCTGCTCTAGCGGCGGTTATCTCGTGCCCATCAAGTAACAAATGTGGCTTTGGCTCATTCAGGCAAAAACTCAGCGTTTTTTCTGTGCCTCCGCTAAGTTGCTTAAAATAAATAATCACGGTACCGTCAGAATCCTGCACGTTTTTTCTTGTGCGTTCATCATATCCACCATTCTTCAGCTCTTTAAGCGGATAAACATCTGCAATTGTGCCGTCCTCTGCTGTTCGTCCGCTAGGGCACCAGCCACCACAAGGTACATTATTATTTAATGCAACGTCTAGTGCTGCCCTGTCAACGCCGGTTTGCCCACCTGATACAATTTTCAGCATGATCAAGCTCCATGTACTAAGATCATCGACTATCTCGGTTTTTGTAATAACCATTCAAGGTTTGCTTTCACCGTCGGCCATTCACTTTTGATGATTGAATAGACGGCTGTATCGCGAATAGTGCCATTATCCATAATCATGTGAGATCGCAAGATGCCATCAAACTTTGCGCCTAAGCGCTCAATCGCCCGGCGACTTTGTTGATTAATGTAATGGGTTCTGAACTCGACGGCAATACAGCCTAATGCTTCAAAGGCATGGTTTAACAATAAATACTTGCACTCAGTATTAATTGGCGTTCGTTGAGCCGATTTACCATACCAAGTCGAGCCGATTTCGATACGACGATTGTTAGCATCAATATTCATATAAGTCGTCATGCCGATCACTTTGCCACAAGTATTGTCGATAATAGAAAACGGCAGCATTGATCCTTGTTTTAGCAAACCAAGGCGTCTTTCAATTTCGGCTTGCATGTCTTTGGCTTCAGGGATCATGGTGTACCACAGCTTATGCAAATCACCATCAGCAACAGCATCTTTCAGGTCATCCAGATGATCTTCACTCAATGGTATAACTTCGACGTATTTGCCTTTAACTGAAAAAGGTTCTGGCCACATGGTAAAAATGTCGGTAGTGAATTAATAGTTTGCTGCTAAATGCAGTTTATACATTTGGTAAACGGTGTAAGCAAGCATTACGATTAAAAGCACAGCCGTGATGATGAGTCTGGAATTTTTTATATCCGGCATTTCATCTTCAATACCCTTCAATTCAGAAGGATGATAAAGTGATCTGGGGCTCCATATCGCGATCATAATAAAGGCAAATACTATAGCTAGGAACGTGTGGATCGAATAAATAAACGCTTCCAGATTTCCCATTATGCCGGCCGATAGCGAAAACACTGCATTGCAAATCAACATGGCCAAGCCAAACACGCTCAGCGGTGAGCGCAAGGATGAAATGATGGCAGGATATGACTTTAAATCAGATTCACTATTGTTATTGTCGCTGGTCTCACTGTTGCTCATGGGTATAAGGTTATTTCAAATCGTTATTTTTTTGAATTCAGTGATAGTGTAAAAGTAGTTGACTAATATAGCTAAGGGTTTTGATTTTTTATTTGATTTTTGTGTTTAACTGGAATGTCAAAATGTAAAACCTCTTCACGTTCGCCCAGCTTACTGTATAAGGCAATGGCTGCTTCATCTTCAGGGCCGGTATCGGCTTGTACAAACACCACATAAGCGCCACGGTCCGTGGCTAACAGTTTCAAGTACTCAATCAATGCAGTTGCAATACCTCGTCGCCGATAAGCAGCTGCAACAGCTAGGTCGTAAATATAAATTTCGCTTCGCTGTTGCTCAAATTTCTTGAGCTCATAAGCGGCGATACCCCCGACAACCTCGTCGTTTTTCAAAGCAACCAATGCGATGAATGAGTCACTGCCTAGTAAATCTTTCAGATACGCATCGTCGGGCGTATGCATGGTATAGGTATCCATGTCATTGAAGGCTTCACCAAAAGTATTTAATAAAGCTTTCATCAGCACCAGGTCATTAGCTGTGAGTTGTTTTATTTCTGCCGGCCGCATGGTTCAATCATCAATCCATTGTGCAAAATGCATTATTACATCAAGTTAAATACTCTGCGATTGAATATTGTGAAATCTTGGTATCTGTTATTCATTATTTATAAGTTTAGGAGCACAACATTTAGAGAAATCTAGGGGTTGGTTTTAAATTGTCGCATTTGGATTAGAGTAACGGGCCAAAGAATTGGGATGATTAACTGGATTGATTAAGGATCAGTTTTCAAAGTATTACTATGCTCTCTTTTAATGATAAACCACATTATTAGTCCCCATAAGACACCTCCTAGTGGAAATAACAACAATGAAGGCAAAATGATGGTATTAAATCCAGATAACCCAATAAAATGCCAAATAATTGAGAATAAAATGGCTGTAGAAACACCCCAAAGCAATACTCCATGTACAAGAATATAGTGCCATTTCCCCTTTGTAATTATATTGTTTAATCTCTCTTTTCTTGATTTTTTCATCGTTAAATAAATAGGTATATATTCTTAATCTTAATTGTTATTAGTATTAAGTTATATTAATTTTTTCCTATTCCGTATCGGTTTCAGTAACTGTAAAAGGCAGTTCATCTAATATTGCGTTGAGTGCTTTTTCCAAATGTGGTTCTTTTATAACTAAAGCATCTAGGAGTTGATTAGCGGTGTTTATGATATAGCTCATTCTCGATTTGAGGGAGTTTAACTAGGGCAAGCCAAAAGTCATATTAACCTGCCCCAAGTTTTACTTATGTCTGTGGATTGAATATTTCATTTGTCAGCTTTTTCGAAGTCTGATGAAATTGCCTTATGCCTTTAAATACAGTGTAAACAACCGCATTAGGTAAGCTTATGTCTGAAACCACCATTGATCAGAATGCTGCGACTGAACCGCAGGCAAAGAAAAAATCAGCGTCCAGCAGAATTTGGCATTATGTACCTCCTAATGTGCCGCTTAAGCATGCTGCATATTATCAATTGCCGTTCAGTATGTGGAACAGCATCAAATATTTGCTGCGTGCCTGGAGTCCGTTAACGGAGCGTTTTTTTATTTTACTGGTGGCAATTGCTATATGGACCTGGTTTGTGCCATCACTGGATCGCACGGTGACTTTTCAGTTTGACTGGATGTTTGAGGTTTGGCTGCGGAATTTTATTCTGGTGCTGGTAATTGCCGGCGGCTTACATTTATGGTTTTATACCTTCCGCAAACAGGACGATGAACTGCGCTATGACACCAGTTCACTTAAGAGCAGAGCGAAAATTTTTCATTTTAAAAACCAGGTCTATGACAATATGTTCTGGACCTTGGGCTCCGCTGTTCTGGTAGGTAGTCTGTGGGAATGTTTGCTTCTGTGGGCATATGCCAACGGTTATGCCACCATGATCAATTTTAGCGAAAATCCATTTTGGTTTATTGGTTTGATGATATTAATTCCAATCTGGTCAGGTTTCCATTTTTACTGGTTTCACCGGGCGTTACATATTCCGTTTTGGTATAAATGGGTGCATAGCTGGCATCACAAAAATATCAACACTGGTCCATGGTCGGGCCACGCCATGCACCCAGTTGAACATATTGGCTTGTATTCAGATGCTGTGTTATATTTTTTCGTTGCCTCCCACCCCGTGCATATGTTGTTTAATCTGCTTTTACATACCATTGCAGGGCCCACTTCACACTGTGGTTATGATAAGTTAAAAATTTCTGATGCCTTTAAGGTGCAACTGGGCGATTTTATGCATCAGCTGCATCATAAGTTTTTCGATTGCAATTACGGTACCTATGAGGATCCTTGGGATAAAGTGTTTGGCACTTTTCATGATGGTACAGCGGCGGGTGATAAATTAATTAACGAACGACGCCGTATGTTAATCAAAAAAAACCTGAAAAAATCGCGTGCCTGAAAATTGCAACATCTCACTCACATAGACATTGTAAAGACTACCAACGAATGACGTCATAAGTTTAATCTTCTTTGCGCAATGCAATTAAATGGTTCAGATTCAACCAACCGATATGTTTATCCGCGAATACAGGTTGATCGGCTTGTACGTTAATCCAACTACTGTTTTTATCAACCTCAATAACTTTGAATACAATTTCGCCGGTCATGGCAATAGCACCCACATAGGTTTTATCTTTTTCTATAAAATTTGGAATGGCGTCTTGTGCGTTGGTTACGCTGGCAACGGTTAAAAATAATAAAGCAAAAATCGTGTTTTTCATTAGCATGTCCATGTTTAGAAATTGAATAATACGCTTATTAACCAAGTGGTATCTGTGCTTGAACTTTAATCCACTCGATAAAATCAAGGGTTTGTTGAGCTGAGGGTTGTTGCGCATGAGCTAAAAAGTAATAGCCTTTGAGGTTGACAGACTGATTGAAAGGCTTAACTAATAATCCCTGCTTCAATTCGTTTTCAATAAGCCGCTGATGACCCATAGCCAAGCCCATGCCTTTAACAGCTGCGTCGACCACCATGCTGTAAAGGCTAAATTTGAGTGTTTTTGCCGGTTCAAGTTTGGGGTCAGCATTGTTCACTTTAAGCCATAACGGCCAATCTTGTTGCCAATGAGAGTCTACAAGCAATTCAATTTTCGATAGGTTATCGGTTTGTGTTGAAAAAACATCCAAAATTTCAGGCGAGCAAACCGGAAAAATTTGTTCAGGCATTAGCACCTGATGATTAGACTTTTGGGGATCACCCAGCTTGAATCCGATCGCTAATTGCCCGGATGCAACACAATCTATGTTATCACTCGCACTAATTTCTATGTCAACTTGCGCATGTTGTTGCCGGAAATGATCAAGCCGGGGCATCAGCCACTTTTCGGCAATGGCATGCAGGGTTAGTATTTTTAAATTCAATTGGTCTTTTGAGTGGTTTAATTTTTCTGTTTCACATTGGAGCAGGTTTAAAACACTCTGGATGCTTTTCAAATAAGACTGTCCATCTTGGTTTAATTCCACGCCTTTATGTTGACGGATGAATAATGGCAAACTCAAGGCATCTTCTAACTTCTTGATTTGATAGGCAATGGCAGCCGGGGTTTGATGTAATTCCTCAGCTGCATGTTTGAAACTGTTATGCCTGGCCGCAGCTTCAAAAGCCAGTAAAGAATTTAATGGTGGCAGGTTTTTCGGCATGGCCTATCTTGACATAAAAAATTTATCTCATCGAGTTAAAAATCTCCGTTTGTGAAATGATAGAAATCAGCGTCTAATCTATCGTGTCATTTATTAAGTATTAGCTATGAGGCTAACAAATGGATAAACAGGTTTACGGTAACTGGTTGCCACCGGCATCATGCCAATACATTAGCGATTTAAACCAGCGACATGCCGCGCTCAGCTGTGATCAATTAGAGTCAGAAGTTTATAAAGAGATCGAAAATAACCTTAAAATTCACGAAAAAGAATGTATTAACCTTAATCCTGCTACTAACGTGATGAATCCTAAGGCTGAATCAGTCTTGGCTAAGGGGATTGGTTCACGCCCATCCTTGGGCTATCCGGGTGATAAATACGAAATGGGCCTTGAGGCCATTGAAAAAATTGAAGTGATTGCAACGCGTCTGGCCTGTGAAGTGTTTAATGCCGACTATGCTGAAATTCGGGTTGCCTCAGGAGCGATGGCCAATTTGTATGGATTCATGGCAACCTGCCAGCCGGGCGATGCCGTCATTGTGCCACCAGCTTCTATCGGCGGGCATGTTACCCATAATACAGCCGGTGCTGCGGGGCTATACGGCTTGCAAATTCATGAAGCGCCTATTCATGCCGGTCGCTATACTGTCGATATAAAACAGCTTGATCAACAGGTTCAAGCACTCA
Organism: Arenicellales bacterium; assembly: GCA_028284225.1. GTDB lineage: Bacteria > Pseudomonadota > Gammaproteobacteria > Arenicellales > JAHEKD01 > JAHEKD01. Next base: position 95,199 of record JANQSD010000021.1, on the reverse strand, counting down.
AACCTAAATTAATCACCATTGGCTCCAGCTTAAATTTACTGCCGCATCCGGTCACAGAAATTCGGGAGATTGCCGATAAAGTTGGTGCGAAAGTGTTGTTTGATGCGGCTCATCAATGCGGCATGATTGCTGGCGGTGCCTGGCAACAGCCACTGGAAGAGGGCGCCCATTTGATGACATTCAGCACTTATAAAAGCCTGGGTGGGCCGCCTTCTGGTTTGATCGTTACCAATGATGGTGAAATTGCACAGCGATTAGACGCTATTGCGTTTCCTGGATTAACGGCTAACTTTGATGCAGCCAAATCAGCATCTTTAGCAATTGCTTTATTGGACTGGAAAGAACATGGCCATGACTATGCCGTGATGATGGCCAACACCGCGCAGGCATTAGCTGAAGAGTTGTCCGGCAGGAATATACCTGTTTTTAAAACTGACAAAGGTTTTACCCAGTCACATCAATTTGCTGTTCAGGCAGCTAATTTCGGTGGTGGCCAGACAGCAGCCAAACATCTGCGCAAAGCCAATATATTAACTTGCGGAATCGGGCTGCCTATTGAACAAGTCCAAGCTGACATGAATGGTTTACGCTTCGGTACCCCGGAGATTGTACGTTGGGGCATGAAAACTGAGCACATGCCGGTTTTAGCTGAGTTTATCGCTCAAGGCTTGAATTCAGAAAAGCCACAACAGTTGGCAAACGAAGTGACATCGTTTCGCCGACAATTTAATCAGCTGCACTATGTGCGCAAATAGGCTTAACTACCTTGGCGTAATGGATGTAAGCAGTAGTTTTTAGGTTTCACAATTACTGCAAAGTTGCCTCATGATTTTCGATAGCGTCATATCGGTAAACGCCGGTGTCCGGGGAAATGCCTAGAAATCCAGATAATCAGCAATGATGACTAACAGCACGGTAATCCCAATTCTGAGAGTTCGTCTACTCGTAGTTGAAAATCTCCGTTTAGGAAAAACTCATCAAGCTGAGGTGGAGAAACAGAGGTTTGTGAGAGCATGTCATGTACCTGACCACGATGGTGCATCTGGTGGGTAAACAAGTGCATGAGCAGATTAGTGATGGTTTCCTTATAGCATTGACCATTTTCACGACAAAATGACACTTGCATGCCAAGAGTATCTGCATTTTGTCTTTCTACGAAATCAATTAATTCTCGGTCAGTCTGTACTTGTCTGTTAGCGAGTTGGCAAATGTTGGATTCCAGTTCTTTGCAGTGGAGTGCAACTAATGATTGACCAGTTAACCGCCCCAGATAAATCAGATCAACAATCAAAATATGATTAAGTGTTGCATGGATTGAACCAAAAAAGGATGGTCGCGTTGCTTTGTATTCGTCATCAGATAGCAGGCGACAGGTCTTGTATAAACGATAATTACTCCATAAATTGTTTTTGGCAAACGCAATAAAAATCGAATTTGTCACGCGGGAATATCCTGTCCGAAAGATAGTAAATGCCCATCGGGGTCACGCAGGCTAAATTCTGTCATGCCATAGAATGTTTTTTCCAGCTTAGTGGTTTCAAAACCTTTGCTTGTTACTTGTTGGTATAGCTGTTCTACGTCATCCGGATAAAAATAAAATATGGTTGGCCAATCGGTATTTTCATGATCATTCATGTTTTTGTTTAAGCCCAGGTCAGTTGAGGTTTCAGCCAGCATGAGTTCTGTATTGCCTGAGCGAATGGTTGCCCAGCGCCATTGTTTGACTGCATCTTTATCGCTGACAATTTCAAAATCAAGAGCTGTTTGATAAAAATCCAGGCTTGCCTCGATATTGGAAACATTAAGCATAGGTATTAAGTGATTCAGTTTCATATTTAAGGGAATAATTGAATTAATAATCTTCTCGACCCTTTAGTTCAGTAAAATTACTCATCACGTATTTTTGATAGCCGCCTCTTGATTGCAATTTTGCATACCAAGATTTTGTACGCTCGGGTAACACTATACCTAGATCGATTTCAGTTAATCGGTAGATAAAAACGCCAACAGAAATATCGGCTAAAGTTATTTTCTCTCCACATAGAAACGCGTCGTCTTTAAGATATGTTTCTATTATAGAGAGACAGGATAGGCATTTGTCTTTGCTTTTATTAATTGATATCCAATCCCTTTTTAATTCAGGCATACGGTAATAACCCCAAAATACACCAACGAACGCTTTTTCAAAAACATCAATAGACCAATCCATCCAGGCTTCGTAGTTAGACCGTTGATATGAATCCTCAAACCACCAGATAGATTTACCGTATGTTGATGCAAGGTAACGTAAGATGGTATTAGACTCCAGAATAACCTTGTCTTCATCGACTAGCACTGGAACTTTGGCAAAAGGGTTGAGCGCTAAAAATTCTTCTGAGTCCAGTCCGCCAAATTTTCCACCACACTCAATATGTTCAAAAGATAGATCTAATTCGTATAGTAACCAAAGTACTTTCTGAACGTTGTAAGAAGTTGTTCGGCCGTAAAGTCTAAGCATCAGACACGCTGTTAATCATTTTTGTTGTTATTTTTAGAAAAAAGCGCACAAAGCTCGGCATCGGCAATCTGCTGATTTGAATAGTTGAATGTTCCTTTTTGTAACATCTCTTCGGCTGCTTGCCGGATTAGTCCAAAAGTTGCCCTTGCCAGCGAACCCCCGATGCTGATCCGTGTAACACCGGCGTCTTTTAATTCGGCAAGCGAAATAGGTGTGCCGCTAAGTCCCATAACCACACTAATCGGGCCATTAGTTTCTTTGACCAGTTGTTTGATTGTCTCAATATCTTTAATCCCTGGAACGAATAGACAATCTGCGCCCGCTTCGCGATATCGATTAACGCGTTTGACGGATTCAGCGAATGGATTGGTGTGGCCGGTCAAGTAACACTCAGCGCGAGCGGTAAGTGTAAAAGGGTAATCAAGTGCTGCAACGGACTCTTTCGCCGCTCGTATTCGATCAGTTGCTAATTCAAGCTCATAAAGTGGGTTGTCTTTGTTGCCACTGTAATCCTCAATGCCTGCCCCAACAACTCCAGTGGTGACAATCTTTTTCATGTTATCGTAAACCGTTTGGGCACTGTCACCATACCCGTTTTCAGCATCCATGCTGACAGGAATATTGACAGCCTCGGCGATTTCCCGGGTTTCATCCAGCGCCTTTTCAAATGACAATAAACCTTCATAGTCAGGCAATGCATGACTAAAGGCAATGCCGGCACTGGTGGTCGCAATGGCGTCAAAACCGGCTTGCTCTAATATCACTGCACTGCCGGCATTCCAGGCATTGGCCATAATAAATGTATCGCCAGCCAGGTGTAATTGTTGAAATTTAGTTGCTTTATTTTGCATAGTTCAATTCAGCTCTAGCATGTTGTGTTCGAAAACTTAATCCGGGTTCGATTTTTTGTTGTTGGAAAAAAGTCCAAACCAAAACATCAACTCAAAAATCAATCCCAGTACAATAAATAACCCCAACCCGACAATACTTCCTACCATATAGCAAGCGATTGCTGCCACAATTAAAAAGACAAGTACTATGCCTCGTTGTGTTTTAGTCATGGGGTTGCCACAATTCCACTTTATTGCCGTCAGGATCAGAAAACCAGCCAAACCAACCCTGTTCATGATGTTCCGGTTCACCATGTAGCGTAGCTCCGCCAGCTGCAACTTGTTGTAGCGCTTCAGTTAAATCATCAACAATAAAATTAATCATATAGGGCTTATCAGAGGGTTCGAAATAATGGGTGTCCTGATTAAAAGGGCTCCAGATGCTGTAACCGTTTTGCGGTAGATCTGCTGCAAAAAAAATTGTTCCACCAAAGCTGGGGTCAACATTAATGCCAAGATAATTCGCATACCATTCACCTAATGCTTTCGGATCTTTAGATTTAAAAAAGATACCGCCTATACCTATTACTTTTGCCATGATCTATAGTTGTGAACTTTAATTAGAAGTCGTGTGTAAAATCATCTTACTGATTCCAGATACGGCTGTAAACCTGATGAACACTAATGTATTGTTTTATAATTTGGGTGATGTAATAGTTAACAACCATAACCCAGTGCATCGACCAGTGGAAATTTACCGCGCACAAAAACACCGTTGCCACGGCCAATCTCTTTATCGTGACTATCGTAGACAACTGATTCAGCAATAAACTGTGATCTATTTTGATTAACGACTTTACCAATTGAACGCAGCTGACCGTCAGAAACAGGACGGGTTAGATAAGTAGTAAAAGAAGTCGTTAAAACAAATACCTGATCTTCAAGCGAGTTTGCTGCGAAAAAAGCGGCATCATCGAGCATTTTGAAATACACCGAACCATGTACCGCCCCGGCAGAATGGTGATAACGAGAGTCAATAGCGATTTCTATGACTGCCTCGCCTTCGCTGACATTAATGGTTGGTTTATAAATTTCGTTAACAGGAGCAGCCAGGTACATATTTTCAAGCGATGTAAAGTGTGGATTGTTATTCATTAATTCCGTCCAATGTTATAAATGCATTACGATTGATTATTTTAAGTCGGTTACCAACTAGCTTATCAATAAAGACATCAGCGAATATTTATCACGCATTTCAAAACCTATGCCGGAATAAAATTCGCGAGCACGATGATTATCTTTGGCAACTTCTAAATGAAGGGCTTTAACACCTGCTTTTTGTGAATGGACTTTTATTTGTTTAAGGGCCTGGTTTCCAATTCCTTGTCCACGTTGTTCGGGTAATAAATAAAACTCGTCTATAAACGCATCTAATCCACCGAACTCTATGCTGTAGCTATAACAAACAATCATATAGCCTGCCAGATGATCATTGTTATAGATAAGCCAGATAGTGCCAAGCTTAGGGTCTGTCAGTAATTTTTTCACAGCAAACTCTCTGTGTGCCGAAGAAGTCTGTAACGACTCAAACTGATGATAAGCCGCGACTAAAGGCAGTACTGGATCGATATCTTTTTCAGTGCATTGACGAGTAGTGATGTTCATGATTATTGAAATTAGTCTACTTTTGTTGGCGAATCAATTAATTCAATAATGTCGAAGTCAGTCAAATCATCCCAGTGTATAGTCCATTTTTTAAACAAACTATAGTTCTGTGTCTCCATCAATTGATAACAGCGGGTGCGATCGGCTGATAACCACGAATCGATATAAATAAGGCCTTGCGGCAACATACGGCCTTTTTCGGCAAAGCGCTGATAAACGGCATCAACCATACCGGGTTTAAATGTTTCAATAACCATATATTTCATTGTAAAGCTCTCGGCTCCAGCACTAAGATTCTAACGGTAAACGAGCAGGTCAGATTAAAACCCTCTTGATAGCTGACTCATTGCGAATGATCGGATTCCCAGGATTTGGCTTGTTCAGCACGTTGCTGTCTTAGTCTTTGTATCCGTTTAAGCCTGAGGATGCCCCAGAAAATGACTAACACTATGATTGCGGCTAGAGAACCATAAAGCACTAGTTCTGATTTCGCAGTCATCCATAAACTAACTAACCCGACCAGAGCGATTGTAAAGAAGATAACCAAGATGCGTTGATCAAGGTCAGCTATGTTCCACTTATGATGTTCATTTAGTGCATCCGCTCCTTTGGACTTTGCGGCGGCCGCTTGTGCCTTGGCAATGGCTTCTTCTTCGTGTCCCATGTTAAAAACCTTTTTTTATAATATTACGAATCCTTGCTTTAACTGATGGTGCTTCATCGTGCATTGCCATATCAAAAAATTGTTTTGTTTCATTTTTATATTGCGGATATTGTACTGATAATTCATACCAGCCATTATAGGCCCAGGCTCTGACAAATTTATTATCATCCATAAGACAATTTCTTAAAAATGTTTCTACAGAGTTCTTTTGAGACGTTGGAATAGACAAAAATGGTAAGCATTGCAGTATAAGTAACTTAGCTTCCCAGTGTTCAAGTTGGTTGAGATTCTCAAATAGTTTAATAACATTTAGCCGATCAAGATTGTTGTCATGTTCCAAGTGGTGTTTTAGTAGCCATGCAGCTCCCTTTTGTAATCGTCTACAAACTGTAAATTTAATGATAGTCGGTACAAACGAAGCATCATGATAATGACGCTCATAGATATTGCGAATATCAGCCGCAGACTTGTTGTCCCAAGCCTCGATTTCAGATTGAATATCCATCACAAGGCTAATGATTGACGAAGTTTTTCAGTTTTGTTGTTGTATTCTTCTGCTTTTTGCAGGTTATTTTCGTTGTGGTAGTACGCACTTAAGCTTTTATAACATTCAGCTTGTAGCGGACGCATGTCGAAGGTTTTGGCAATTTCCAGGGCCTCATTGAAATAGTTCACGGCGAGGTCCTTGTTTAAAAAGTCAGGATGAGCGGTGATTTCCCCTAGTACATGCAGTGCATAGGCTTGATGACCTTGTTCGTGACGTTTGCGTGCCAATGCCAGTGCCCGGTCACATTGTTCAAAGGCTTGTTCAATCTGACCATCGAGCAGCAGAGCTTTGCCCATATAGACTTGCACTAAGGATCTAAATAATCCCAGACCAATTGATTGATAGGCTGCTAAAGCCTTTTTTAAAATATTAACTGCCTTGGTACTGTCACCGTTCAATGCATAGGCATAACCTAAAAATCCGGTGATGAAAGGGGATAAATAAGTTAAGCCCCATTCGTTAATAATATCGCGAGCCTGTTCCAGCGTTTGCACGGCCTTAGCACTTTCACCTTTTAGATAATAAAAGTAACCCAGATCATAATAAATATGCGCGATGTTAAAAGGATGGTTAACTTTTTTAGCGATTGCCAATGCCTCGTTGCCCAGAACCTGCGCTTGTTTAAATTCACCACGTTCTGCCAGCGCCCAAACCATCCAGGAGCGAGCGATAACAGCAGGCAAAAAGGGTAGGCCGCAGCGTTCATAGTCCATCTCGCCACCCAGGTCATCGCAGATTTTTTGAAAAACAGTTTCTGCTTCACGGCATGCACCTGAGGTGACAGTGACGCAGCCTAAATAAAATTGGGCGCCGATAGACAGTGGTAAGTCATCGGCTTTTTTGCTGATTCGGATCGCGTTTTGGGCGGCGGCTAATGCCTGATCACTACGACCAAGCTGCCATAGGCTAGCGCTGGAAAATACAGATATCCACCCGATTCTGACTGTATCATCGAGTTTAGTTGCGAGTCTCTCGGCTTCGGTCAGTATGGTCAGGATACGTTCGAATTCGCCAATTGACCACAGTGCGTTGCGCAAATCAAAACGCAGATCAATATCTTGTTGCAGTAAGTCATCAGTTTCGGGCAGATGCGATCCGGCAATCAGTGCTTGCTCAAACAGGGCAATGGCCTCACGCACTGAGGCACGATCCATGGCTTTACGACCGGCTTGCTGCAAATATCCAAATGCTTTTTCCCACAGCTCGGCCTGAAATGCATGATGCGCGAGTAAATCAGATGTTTCTGCTGATAATTTGTCTGGCTCCGCTTCCAGTACTTCGGCAATAAGGGCATGTAAACGTCGCCGCCGACTAATAAGTATAGTGTCATAGGCGGCATCCTGTACCAGGGAATGCTTAAAGGTGTAAATTTCGTTTGGTGCTACACCGCGTTTGAACACCAACCCGGAATCCAGCAATTTAGTTAAGGCAGATTTGATTTCTGTTTGTGATTTAGCTGAAATGGCAGTCACTAAATCATAGGAAAATTCACGGCCAATCACCGCTCCGATTTGTGCAATTTCCTTGGCATCATCAAGGCGGTCCAGACGCGCCATTAGTGATAATTGCAAGGTCGGTGGAATAATGCCTGGATCGATAGAATGTTTATCACTGGAAAAACTTTCGATCACTGATTTAGTCAGCTCTTCAATGTAAAGCGGTACACCATCAGCACGGCTAACAATTTTTTCAATCATTGCCTCCATTAATTCTTGTCCACCGACAGAATGCGCTATTTCGGCTGCATGTTTACGACCCAGGCGATTCAATGAAATCGAAGTTAAATGAGGATGTGCTAACCATTCGGGAGCGTTTTCAGGACGATAGGTCACCATAATCATGATCGGTCGGTCTGTAATACGCGGCATTAATTCACTAATAAAATCCATCATTGACGGATCAATCCAGTGTGCATCTTCTACCAGTACATAAACAGAACGTCGCTGACTTAAAGCCAGAATCTGCTCGATCATGGCTTCAATTGTGCGCTGCCTGAGCTGTTGTGGGGTAAGTTCCAGCGGGCCATACCGCTGCTCACCCGGCACCGACATAAGCTGTGCAAACAGCGGTGCAACTTTTTTAGGGTTACTGCCCCAAAGCTGTAATGATTTTTCCAGTTTATCCAGCTTGTCTTCAAGGGCATCGTTTTCCTTAAAATTCACAGCTCGTTGCAGGCGTTGAATGATTGGAAAAAAAGCACTATTGGAATAATGTGGTGAACATTGATAGCTCAGGTTGAAACGTAAATCGCGACTTATCGCCATTTTGAAATCACGTGCCAGACGTGATTTGCCAATGCCCGCTTCACCGCTGAGCAAAACGATCTGTCCTTCACCTTCCTGGGCTAGTCGCCAACGCTGTGTTAAAAGCCCAAGTTCATGTTCACGACCGACCAAACTGGTTAATGTTTTACCCCTTACAGCGTCAAACCGGCTTTCTGTTTCCCGTTCACTAAGCACTTTCCAGGCCAGTATATCCTGGTTAAATCCTTTTAGTTCCTGCGGGCCTAACGACTTGAGCTTAAATGTAGCACCGAGTAGCCCCCTTGTATTTGCGCCGATTATAATGTCATCAGGTGCGGCCAGGTTTTGTAGCCGGGCCGCAAGATTAGGTGTGTCACCGACCACGGTATTTAAATCCGAGGTTGCATCCCCGATTAAATCACCAACCACTACTAATCCGGTATCAACCCCGATGCGAACCTGTAATGTGCCAAAATCGGCGGCGGTGAGTTGCTTGATTTTATTGACAATATCAATGCTGGCTCGAATGGCTCGTTCGGCCTGATCTTCATAGGCTCTGGGCCAGCCAAAATAGGACAAGATGCCGTCGCCGACAAAGCGGGCCACATAACCTTGATAATGCCGAACAGCTGCAGAAACTAGGTTTTGATACTGGCGCAGTATTTCCCGCATTTCTTCCGGATCAAGGCGTTGGGAAAGAACCGTTGAACCGACAAGATCACAGAATACCACGGTAAGCTGGCGCCGCTCTGCCTCTTCTTCGATACTTTCGGGGTTTAAAGTAGTGTGCGCTTTATTGTCACTTAATGGGAGTTTTTTTATTTCAGCGATTAAGATACGTCGGTGACCCAGGGAAATACCCAGCTCCTGTAGGTCGTTTTCATCTAAATAGGGTAAAGCCCGAAGTGTAATGTCATTTGCTTTAAAAACATCGACATATTGACCCAGGCCCAGCTGTGCCAGCCATACATCAATTTGATTCGAACCCGCCATCGGTGTAACTTTGTGATCAATAATTCTTATATTATTATGATCATCATACACCTTTTACATTTGAATTCCTATGATTGTCGGATATCAACCTGGCTATGTAGATAAAACTGGCGCTGTTTCAAGAGCAACTATTGAGGAAATAGGCGTGCTGATAAAAATTGTTTACGTTTTGACCCTGTTACTGATGGTTGTTAATCAACCCCAGGCGCAGGATTTATTACCAGAGCTTATTGAGCCGGAACAACGCGAATGGATCAGCCCACCACCAGTACCAGGGCTTAAGTTTCTGTGGGTGACCGGTTCTGAACAACAGCAGGGTTTGTACGCATTGCGGGTTAAACTAGATCAAAATACCAGGATTCCACCACACACTCATCCCGATCAACGCTTGAGTACGGTGTTATCCGGCACACTATATGTTGGCTTTGGGGATGTTTTTGATGAGAGCAAACTAATAGCCATCACAGCAGGAAATTCTTATATCGCTCCCGCGCAAACACCCCATTTTATTTGGGCTAAGGAAAGTGAAGTTATCTATCAGGAAACGGGTGTTGGACCTACAGGTACACAGATTCTGGAATAATAACTTATCTCAAAATGCTCATTTACCTTAATAAACTGCGTTTTTTTGCTCATTTTTGCCTCGTCTGAACGTCACTCGACTATTTTGAGGTAGGCTCTAGGCTACACCGGTTAGAAAGTAATCAAGTTTTTTTAAGCGCTCGTCAAAGAAAGTTGATCAGCTGGTCGTCTAATCAATAACACGACAGTTATTAAGGTTAGATAAATGTGTTGATGCTAGATTCTCAACCACAACAAGAAAATCAATATTCCGCTCATTTGAACAATCCTGTAAAGACATTAACTAATGAGATCAAACAGCTTGTTGAACAAGCCGTGGCGGGCGATAAGCAAGCTTTTAATCTATTAATCAGCAACGTTTATATCGATATTTATCGCTTCAGTTTCCACCTGACTAAAAATCAAACCAGGGCTGAGGATCTTACACATGATGTGGTGCTTAAAATCGCTAAATCGATAAAGCAGTTCAATTTTGACTCCACATTTTTGAGCTGGGTGTATCGAATCGTCGTTAATACGCAAAAGGATAACTATAAAAAGCAAACAAACCGGCTCAAGCGAGATAGCCAATACTATACAGAACACCAACTGCAATATTCTTCGTCTCTGCCTGAAGATGAAGTGGAATTCAATGAATTATTGTCGGCAATCGATCAATTGCCAGAAAAACTCAAAATAACCCTTGTTTTGGTTTATGCCGAGCATTTATCTCATGCGGATGCAGCCGATGTTCTGCAATGTTCAACCAATACTATCTCCTGGCGTATTCATGAAGCCAAAAAGCAGCTGAAGACTATTTTGGAGAAGCAATCATGATCGATGAAAAACTCAACCAGGCGTTTGACTCGATGGTAATTCCTGAGTATTCAAAGCAAAAATACCAGCAAACCATTAGCCAGGCGCAGCAAATTTACGATTCAAGCCAAGAAAACCATGAACCTGATCGTCCAATGGTTATTAATCAATCATGGAAAACGTTTTGGAGGTCAATGATGGAAAAAATCAATATTCATGGCGCGATGGTTACAGCGAGTTTAGTGGCGCTGGTTGTAGGTTATGGTGTGTTTCAGACCACGAGCTTGAAAACAGTACAAATTCCGCAGGCTGCTGAAGAAAAGGAATTTAAAACTGCGATACAGGTAATGAAACCTGAATCAATAAATCTTGATAATGCTTTGCAAGACAGCAAACGAAAACAACAAGAATCCTACGACCAAGCTTCAGATTTGGCGACACAGAGCCTGAATAAGGAAGTCCAAAAATGGATAGTAGGGGCAGAAGAAGCCGAAACCTATGTTTCTAGAGTTGTACCGACTGGTGAAGTCAATCCATATTTACCCAAACCCGAATCTCGAAACAAATTTATTGAATTCGATAGTCATCTGGTTAAGCAAACTATCACTGAACCGGTTTCGACTTTCTCCATCGATACCGATACGGCGTCTTATAGTTTTGTCAGGCGCCAACTTCAATTCGGGAGAATCCCGGGTCCGGATTCAGTCAGAGTCGAGGAGTTAATCAATTATTTTGACTACAGCTATCCTGTTAATCCGGATGCACAGATTCCATTTACCACGACAACCAGAGTTCTGCCTTCTCCCTGGAACAGTAATAACAAGCTGATCCATATTGGTATTAAAGCCTTTGAGAAGCAGGCCGCTGAAAAGCCCGAATCTAATCTGGTGTTTTTAATCGATACCTCAGGCTCGATGCACAGTGAAGACAAACTGCCATTACTGATAAATTCATTACGCTTGCTGGTGAATAGTTTGAGCGATGAAGACAGCATTGCCATTGTGACCTATGCCGGTCAGGCAGGAACCGTGCTGGAGCCAACTCAGATCAAAGATAAGCATAAAATTATTGCAGCACTTGCGAAGTTGACTGCAGGCGGTTCTACAGCTGGGCAAGCCGGGATTAAAGAGGCTTATTCTTTGGCACAGCAGCACTTTGACGAACATGCGGTAAATCGAATCATTCTTGCTACCGATGGTGATTTCAATGTAGGTATATCTGATCCTGAAGAATTGAAGGACTACATTGCTAAAAAACGCGAATCAGGTGTATTTTTATCTGTGCTGGGTTTTGGCGACGGCAATTACAATGACCACCTGATGCAAACACTGGCGCAAAATGGTAATGGCCAGGCTTTCTATATTGATGGTCTCAATGAGGCACAGAAAGTGTTGGTTGAAGAAGCATCCAGCACGCTGTTTCCGGTAGCCAAGGATGTAAAAATTCAAGTCGAATTCAACCCTGCTAAAGTAGCGGAATATCGGTTAATTGGCTATGAAACTCGGCAATTAAACACCGAAGACTTTAATAATGACAAGGTAGATGCGGGAGAAATCGGTGCTGGTCATATTGTTACCGCGATTTATGAAATCACACCGACGGATGCAACTGAGAAATTGATTGATGAATCCCGTTATCTGACGAATCAATCGACAGCCCGACTCTCTCAAGGATTTAACAATGAGTACGGGTTTGTAAAGATCAGGTATAAAAAACCTGATTCAACAAAAAGCCAAAAAGTTTCCAGCGCCATTACCATAGACCAGGAATTTAAAGATTTGAATAAGGTGGATATGGATGTTCGCTTTGCCGTTGCGGTTGCAGGTTTCGGCCAGCTATTAACGCACAGCGTTTATATCGCAGATATGACTTTTGATGATGTGCTTGAATTGGCTCAATCAGCCAGAGGTGATGATCCTTATGGCTATCGAAGTGAATTCATTCAACTGGTTAAGCTGGCTGATTCCTTAAGTTCACAATGAGCAACCGTTGGCTTGAAACGTGTATCGGATAATGATTTACTCACGACAACATGTTATTTCACCTAATCCTACATTTCATTGTACCGTTATTAGTCGCTTTGATATTTTTCCGTGGCGACGTAAAAAAAGCGTATTTGACTATGCTTGCTACCATGTTGGTTGATCTGGATCATCTGTTAGCTGATCCAATTTACGATCCTAATAGATGTAGTGTCGGTTTTCATCCACTGCATAGTTTGCCGGCAGTGGCAGTTTATGTTGGTATGAGTCTGATTCCAAAGTTGCGTTTGATCGGCATCGGCCTAGTTATACATATGGCACTGGACTCGCTGGATTGCTATCGTAGTAATGGTGTATGGTTTTTATACTAAAAGGCGTAACAGGAGGATGAAATCTGATTTTCAAACAGGTGCTGCCTGGATCGATGGGCAGATTGTCCCGATCAGTGACGCAAAAATTTCGTTATTGGACAACGGTTTTCTGCATTCGGATGCCACCTATGACGTTGCCCATGTCTGGCAGGGCAGATTCTTCCGCTTACAGGATCATTTGAGTCGGTTTTTTTCCGGAATGGACAGACTTCATATGTCCATTGCATTTGATCAGCAGCAGGTTAAGTCCATTTTGATCGATTGTGTTAAAGCGACAGGTTTAGAAAATGCCTATGTAGAAATGATATGCACACGCGGCGTTGCCAAGCCGGGTTCACGTGATCCGCGAGACTGTATTAATCAATTTTTTGCTTTTGTGATTCCATTTGTGTGGATTGCTGATTTTGAAAAGCAAGAGCAGGGGCTGCATTTAAGTATTACTAATATTGAAAGAATCAGCCCCGCCGCCGTCAACCCGATTGTTAAAAACTATCATTGGCTTGATTTGACCATGGCGTTATTCCAGGCCTATGAAAAAGGTGCTGAAACCGCGTTGGTAGTGGATAGTGCAGGCAATGTTATCGAAGGGCCGGGGTTTAATATTTTTGCTATTAACAATAAACATATTGTTACTCCACAACATGGTGTGCTTGAAGGGATTACTCGAATGACTGTGCTGGAAATAGCCGCTGAGTTAGGCTTCAGTGTCGAACCAAGAACGCTGCATGCTTCGGAATTACGCCAAGCTGACGAAATATTTATTACCAGTACGGCAGGAGGGGTTATGCCTATCACAAAACTAGACGGTAGCAATATCAAAGATGGTCAGCCAGGCAAATTGACCCAATTAATAAAAACCAGATATTGGGATTTGCATAAAGCCGATAAATATAGTTTGGCGATTAACTAATCCGACTTAAAACATCTACTCCTGTAGATAGGTCTTTGAGCTATTTTGAGGCAGGTTTTATCTTCGTTCAGCAAACTGATAGCTAAAATTCAAAATCAATTCATTGTCACCCGTTTAAACTCTTTGCCAGTGTTGGACAAAGAAGCCAATCAACACTCGTTTTTGAGAGAGACATATTAACAACCAAGAGGTGAATAAAATGATTAAACGATTTATTGTTGCCGCTGTAACCGCCATGACGATCACTGCAGCGCCGGTTTATGCCCAGGGCTGGCCACAACTGACCAAAGAAAATGTCGGTAAAGGTGTCGGTGCCGTAGCCGGGGCCTTGTTAGGATCACAAATCGGTGGTGGTCGAGGTAAATTGGCAGCAGTTGCCGTAGGAACGCTGGCTGGTTACTGGGCCGGTGGTAAATTTGGACGCTATCTAAGCCAGCAAGATAGGGCCGGTATTGCCCAGGCAACCTCACAAGCCATGTACACAGGGCAACCTACTAGCTGGCATAACCCGGATACGGGAGCACGAACTCACGTTTCAGTTCGCGATGTATCCTCTTATTCAAACAGCCGACATTTGAAACCGGCCGTGAGCCAATTACCGCCAATTGAGCTAATTAATGCTTATTATTCACCCACTGCCAATATTAATGTCCGTGGTGGGCCCGGTACCGACTATACCGTGGTTCATAAAATCACCAAAGGAAATTCAGTGCCGGTCGTGGGCAAGGTCATCAATAGTGACTGGTATTTAATTGCAGAACAAGATCAGGCTTCCGGTTTTGTATATGCACCACTAATGCGTTTATCAGATAACCAGCGTTATTCAACCAATGCGATTCGTCATGCTTCAGTCGGTGTCCAGCCTGGTCGTTATGTTGCACAAGAACAGCAGTGCAGAATTATCACCCAAAAGGTTAAATTGCAAAACGGCCGCACAGATTCCAATCAATTCAAAGCTTGCCAGCAAGCTGATGGCCATTGGGTGAAAGTCTGATGATTAATCCTGTCAGTAAATTTTTCATGGCCGCTGTTTTTATTTACGCGCTTATGATTTCTGCGGCCTGGGCTGATCGAGTGTTGATCGATGATCCGCTACAAACTGTCTCTGTAAGCAGCAATTTTTCCTGTTATCAACCCGCCAATATCACGGTTGATACAACCCAACCGTCGCTTTATGAACAAGCGACACAATTACAAGCATTAAGTGATAGCGTCCGTGCAATGCTGAGCTATGAATGCCCACAGCTCTCTGCTATCAAATTAACCGGTTTAATCAGAGGCCTCAATGAAGTTGTTTATCAGGGTGAGTTGTCCCGAAATAATAATTGGTTAATCAGGCAAGTCACGGCAACTGATAACCAACAATATGATAATCAAACTCAGTCAGGCGAGCAGGAAAACTGGACAGCCAATCGTTATGATGACGAATTAGTGCAAGGTCAGCTTGACGTAACAGGTATTCGTCTTGGCATGTCTGCCGATCAAGTGTCCGAGATCATCACCCAAACGTTTGCAGTTGAGCCGCATTATGATGTCAACAACGGTTTGATGACCATGAATCCAGATGTGTGCAGTAGTGGTGTCGTTGAAACAAATTCCAAATGCTTGAAGGCGTGGTTTAGTGATAATCGCATTGCACGCCTTGAGCGCATAGAACTGATCCAAGTTGTACAAGCCAATCAGCAGCAAGTTAACAATCGTCTAATCGATAAATACGGTAATCCCATCGAAACCAGAACTAATCAAGATGGTGATAAATCGGAATATATCTGGCGGGCTATTAACCAATCAAAAGGACTGTCATCACTTGAAGAAATAAATGTTGCGGTGTCAGAAAACCAAAATGATGGGGTTACAACCGAGATCATACTGTATAGCCCGGACACAGTAACCAGCGCGAATAATGAACAAATGGCTGAAATGGATTTGAAACTCTAAAGCCGCGCCGTGTAATAGTTCGATCTATTGCACCAGTAGTCTAGCGCCTACGCGTTTATTATTAACTGTAGGCGCTTTTTTCATATCTAGGCAACAGGCCCTAAAGTCATGCTTGCTTAATCCAGGCCACTAAGCTAAAAGGAGGCTGGCAATAACAAATTGAATTTCCTTGGTGGGCTCTTCGTCATCTTCAAATTTCGCTAAAGCGGTTTTATTGATCATCTTGGCGATATTTCTATTTGATGTGCAGGGAGCAATTATCAAATATTTAGGCGATGATTATCCAGTGCAACAACTGGCAGTTTATCGTAATCTGTTTGGATTATTGCCCAGCTTACTGGTGCTTTATTTATCTTCAGATTGGCATGAAAAAGGCCGACCCATTATTATTAATCGTTGGCGCCTGGGGTTGTTGCGAGGGCTTTTCATCGCCATCGCGCAGTTTTGTTTATATTATTCACTGACTATTATGGAATTTGCCACGGCTTCGACGCTGGCCTTTGCGGGGCCGTTATTCATTACCACCTTATCGGTTCCGCTATTAAAGCATAAAGTCGGTGTACTGCGCTGGTTAGCTGTTGCGATTGGTTTTGGTGGCGTGCTGTTGATTTTAAAACCCGGAACCGAAGTATTTAAACTGTATTCCTTATTGCCGATTGCTGCAGCATTCTTTTATGCTTTATCCAGTGTTTGTGTACGCTTTTTTGATCAGCAAGTGCCCACTGCAACCATTAATCTGTATTCAAGTTTCGGTGCCTTATTGGGGTCATCACTGCTCATGTTAACCACGGCCGATTATGTTGATGTTGCTACGGAAAGCTGGTTTTGGTTAATCGCCATGGGCATCGTCGGTGGTTTTGCGGTGTTATCAATGATTTCAGCCTACAGGCTGACACAACCCAGCAACCTGTCACCGTTTGAATATTTCGGCATTCCTTTTTCCTACATAATAGGCTGGGTTATTTTTGACGAAACACCTTTTGAACAATTATTCCCGGGAGTAGTGTTAATTGTTGGCGGCGGTTTATTAATTGTCTGGCGCGAACGAAGCGCCAAGCTGCCAAACGTATGATTTTGTTAAGATGATGTTTAAAGAATTTTAGTTAAATCTTTCACACATATTTTAATGAATTGCATGCTAAGATCGTCAACACATAAATCTTAATAAAGGATCAATTATGAACAGGATGGTGACCGCACTATTGGGAGTATGCATGGTAATGAATCTGACTCATGCAGCCGACACATTACCGATTACACCGGGGTTATGGGAGATAACGGGAACAACGACTAATCCATTTTTGGGCTCGCGTACCTATACTAACCAGGAATGCATGACGGAATTCAAATTTGATCCAAAAGAAATGATGGAAGGCATGCCTAAAGATGCCTGTTCGGTTAATACTAATTTGTCCGGCAAGACCATGAGTTATGATATGCAATGTAATATCGACGGCGGAACCATGACCGGCAACGGCAGTTTTACTGTTAGTGGAGATGGCAATTCAGCTACCGGAAAAATGGTCATGAATGGCTCGTTTGGTGGTGAATCGATGGAAATGACCGTTACCTCTGAAGGAAAACGCATCGGTGATTGTTAACCTCAATTAATCAACCGCCAATAAGAAATCCAAATCAAAAAAATCAAAAACTCGGCGTATAATTAGCCTTCCGCTTATTAACTAGTTCCAAATAGCTGAGATAAATAACGTTTGATCGCCGAATTGGGAAATTTTTGCCTGGCACTTGCATTGTGCATGGCACTATTGCTGACCGTTTTGCCGCTGGCAGGCGCGGGGCTGCAAATCAAACGCTGGGCCTATCTGGCGCGACCATTGGCCTACGCGCAGTTACTGTTTATCAGTTTGTCGTATCTGGCCTTGACCTATAGTTTTATTGTGCATGATTTTTCAGTTGCCTATGTCGCCCAGAATTCCAATACTTCGTTACCCCTGGTTTATCTGATTAGTGGCGTTTGGGGTGCACATGAAGGGTCTTTACTGTTATGGATTTTAATTCTGGCTGGCTGGACGGCTGCAGTAGCATTGTTTAGCCACAATATTCCCCAGGCAATGTTGAGCCGAATTCTGTCTATCATGGGTATGGTCAGCGTTGGGTTTTTATTGTTTATTTTGTTTACTTCGAATCCTTTTAACCGACTATTTCCCGTGCCGCCCGAGGGCCGTGATCTGAACCCCTTATTGCAAGATCCCGGTTTGATTATTCACCCGCCGATGCTCTATATGGGCTATGTGGGTTTTTCAGTGGCGTTCGCGTTTGCTATCGCGGCATTAATCAGCGGTAAAGCCGATGCGGCCTGGGCTAGATGGTCACGTCCCTGGACTAACATCGCCTGGATGTTTTTAACCATTGGTATAGTGCTGGGCAGTTGGTGGGCCTATTATGAACTTGGCTGGGGCGGTTGGTGGTTTTGGGACCCGGTAGAAAACGCATCATTTATGCCCTGGCTGGTGGGTACGGCATTAATCCATTCCCTGGCTGCGACTGAAAAACGCGGTACGTTAAAAGCCTGGACATTGTTATTAGCGATTGCTGCATTTTCATTATCGTTGTTAGGTACATTCTTAGTCCGATCAGGTGTATTAACCTCAGTACATGCTTTTGCCACTGATCCAACACGTGGCGTATTTATTCTGATCCTGTTAATTATCACGATCGGCGGGTCTTTGACGCTTTATGCATTCAGAGCCAGTCAAATTCAAAGCACCGCACAGTTTGGTTTTATCTCAAGAGAATCCGGGTTACTGTTTAATAATGTGTTGCTATTTGTCGCTGCCTTGAGTGTATTACTGGGAACACTGTATCCATTATTTATTGATGCTCTGGGGGCAGGTAAAATTTCAGTTGGACCGCCCTATTTCAATGCCATCTTTATACCGTTGATGTTACCGCTGTTATTGCTTTGCGGGGTAGGTGTGTATTTGAGATGGAAACGGGATCAATTAAAGCGGCTCGGACAAACGATGATTGTCCTGGTTCTGGCTTCACTGGGCTCTGCGCTGGTTATCTCTATATTTTATTTTACCGATTTTAAATGGCAGGCCTTGCTGGGTATTGTGGTCGGGAGCTGGGCGATTTATGGGGCTGTAACTGAATGGGGGCGACGTTGGATAGGCCAGCAAAACAAGATAACCTCATTAAGACGGATTCCGGCTGCGATTAATGGTATGACCGTCGCGCATATCGGCTTGGGCATGTGTGCTATCGGCATCGCCTTGGTTTCACTGTACAGTGTTGAAAAAGATGTCAGGCTGGCGGTAGGGCAAAGCCAAAATATCGGCCCATATGTGTTTACATTTAATGGTATCAGTGAAGTTCAGGGGCCGAATTACACGGCGGTGCGCGGTTCAGTTGATATCAGTCAAAATGATCGGCATCAAGTTACGCTGACACCGGAAAAGCGCTTTTATCCCATTCAGTCTAATCCCATGACAGAGGCGGCTATCGACCCAGGATTTACCAGGGATTTATATGTCGCACTCGGGGATCAGCTTGATGAAAATAACTGGAGTTTACGCTTGTATTACAAACCCTTTGTGCGTTGGATATGGTTAGGCGGTTTGTTGATGGGGTTTGGTGGTTTGATCGCTGTTTGTGATAAACGCTATCGAAGCAATTCCCGATTGGTGCAGGCAGCAGCATGAAGTTACTGAAATTCGGTTTGCCTCTGATTGGTTTTATTGTGGTTGCAATATTTTTAGCTTTGGGACTAAAAAATGATCCGCGTTATGTGCCTTCGCCGTTAATTGACAAAGCAGCACCGGCTTTTTCTTTACCTACTTTGGTTGATGATGAGACATTAGTTTCTAATCAAGATATGCTTGGCCAAATTTGGTTAATGAATGTGTGGGCTTCCTGGTGCGCAGCCTGTAAAGTTGAACATCCGGTTTTATTAAGTATGGCTGCACAGGGCGCGACAATTGTCGGCTTAAACTACAAAGATAATCATGATGACGCAGTTGGATGGTTGCAACGTTACGACAATCCCTACAGCCAGGTTATCGTTGATGCTGGCGGTCAGGTCGGCATTGATTTTGGGGTTTACGGTGTGCCGGAGACCTTTTTGATTGATAAAGACGGCAAGATCCGATTCAAGCATATCGGACCCGTTGCAGAACAAGATGCACAGCAGTTATTGGCTTTGGTTGCACAACTAGAGTCTGAGTCATGAGATTAATCATAATGCTGCTGCTGGCATTGCTGTTTAACTCAGCCTATTCAGCGATTAATGTTGTTGAATTCGAAACCGACCAGCAAGCCGAACGTTACCAAAAACTGATCAGCGAATTACGTTGTCTGGTCTGCCAGAATCAGAACCTGGCAGATTCCAATGCCGGTCTGGCTAATGATCTCAAAACCATAGTCCAACAAAAGATAGTACAAGGTGACAGTGATGAACAAATCCTTCAGTTTATGACTGACCGCTATGGCGATTTTGTTCTATACCGACCACCGGTGAGTGCTAAGACGTTGTTATTATGGCTTGGACCTTTACTGTTTCTGATGCTTGGATTAGGAATTCTGGCGGCTTACATTCGTAAAAGTAAAATGCAAACAGTCACTATCAGCCAACAAGAGCAGCAGCGGGCAAGACAATTGCTCGATGAGCGCAAAGAGTAAATATTTACCATGACTTTTTTGTTGTTTGCTTTGCTTTTGATTTTGGTTGCGCTGATTTTCATTGTACCCGGTTTGCTGGGAGCCAGGCGTTCGGTTTTACCTGATCATCAACAGGCAACAATTGAGGCCACCAGACAGCAGCTGGAGGCGATTAATAAAGATGCCGAAGATAATTTAGTTGAACCTGACCAACTAAAAACTATTCGGGAGGAAACCGAGGCGTTATTGTTACTGGAACTTAAAGATCAGGCGGACAAAGATACTGAAAAAGACCGTTCCGCAACTTTTTATGGTCTTTCCACAGTAGTTATTGTGCTCATGGTTCCGCTGCTGGCATTGTTGATTTACACGGCAGTGGGTAATCCGACCTCAATCTTTCAAGCTCAGCAAAACAATGTTGATCAACAGGTGGCAGCAGATCAAAAGTTGCCGTCTGTTGATGAAATGATAGAGCAGCTCGAAGCCAGATTGGAACAAGAACCGGATGATCTTGAAGGTTGGTATGTGCTGGCCAGAACCTACATGGTGACACAGCAATTTGCCGATGCAGAAACTGCAATGCAAAAAGTTTATGAGTTGAGTGGTGATGATCCGGATGTATTGGTGCGCTATGCCGACGCAGTAGTGATGGCGAGTGGTGGGACCTTTAACGATAAAGCCAACAGACTGATTGAGGAGGCTTTGCAGGTTGATGGCAATCATTCACAGGCATTATGGTTGGCCGGTATGTCATCATTCAGAGCACTGGATTATCAAACAGCCATAAATTATTTTCAAAAAAGCAAAGCAACTGTGAGTGATCCGGAAAATAAAGCTGAGCTTGAAAAGTTAATAAGCATAGCCCGGGAGCGAGCCGGCATCGCTGAGCAAGACACGGTTGCTACGACTGAAGAACAGGCGCAACCATCCGATAACAAAGGGATTAGTGTTACGGTTGATATAGCCGAAAAATTGAAACAGCAGATCAGTACCGACGATCATTTGTTTGTGTTTGCCAAGGCTGCAGCGGGACCGCCAATGCCACTGGCTGTTTCTAAACATAAAGCCGGTGAATTACCACTGGCAGTAACATTGACCGATGCAATGGCGATGATTCCATCGTTAAAACTTTCGGGTTTTGATCAAATTGTCGTTTCAGCGAGAATTTCCAAATCAGGCGAACCGACCGCCCAGAGTGGTGATTTCCAGGGACAATCAGTAGTGATTGATCCCAATCAAACAAACCGTTTGCGGGTTGTGATTGACGAAATTGTTAATTAGAAACGGGCCTTGCTCGCTACAGCAACCATACTAATGTTGCCGGCATTATCGCAGTCTCAGGCTACCTATACGTCCATTACTGACGTCTAATATTTAATTGTTACTGTAATTATCAATGATGACCCCTCCTGGCCTCCCTGGAAGGGGAGGAATGACATTGGCATTTATCAAATACGCAAAATCACCTTCCAGGAGAGTAGGAAAACTAACCCGAGTTGGACCGCTGTGATATAAAGTTAACTGCATGAACTGTGATGTAAATAGCCGTGTTCAGGCATTCACCTTGTGGCTGAGTTCGCTATCAGCCTTAACATTGATCCAACTGAGGACTCTGGGATAATGGATGGACTGGAATCCTGGTTGGTCTTTTTTGTGATTATGCTGGCTGCGGGTACGGTCAAAGGCATAGCTGGCCTTGGTTTGCCTACTGTCGCAATTTCACTGATGGTTTTTTTCTTTGATGCACACCAGGCACTAGGATTAATCGTCTTACCATTATTGTTTAGCAATTTATTACAAGCCTGGCAATCCGGTCAGTTTCGCTGGGTGTTAACGAATTTCTGGCCATTTCTTGTGGCAATTGCGCTGACGATTTATATTGCGTCCAGCTTTGCCAGTCAGGTCAATGAACGTGTCATATATATATTAATCGCCTTTGGTATCGCCTTATTTTTAATTTCACAGAAAAACTTGCCGCAGCTTAAGCTTGAAAATAAACGTCATTCACTTTACGCAATTTTTGCCGGAAGTTTGGCGGGAGCACTAGGTGGGCTGACAACCGTGTGGGGACCACCTACCGTGATTTATTTACGTATATTAGGCCTGAATAAAGAGGAGTTTGTTCGTGCCGCAGGCTGGATGTTCTTGATCGGTGGTATTCCATTAACCATAGGCTACTGGCATGGTGGTATTTTATCTAAGGAGCTGGTTCCGGTGGGTTTGCTAGGGAGTATTTTCGCAATGTTGGGTGTCACTGTCGGTAAACAATTTCGTCCCAGAATTTCAGAGCAACGATTTGTATTCATCATCGATGTAATTTTGGCCTTGATGGCGCTGAATCTGATTCGAAAAGCACTACTTAATTAATGTTCAGTAAAAAACGGAAGCTAAAAGTTAAGCCTTTATTTAACTCACCGATACCACTGCACCTAGAAATAGCAAACCGGCCCCGACAATCTTTTTGACCGTTATAGGGTCTTTAGGTGATTCCAAAATACCTAAGTGGCTAACGATCATCGCCATCACTAACTGCCCGGCCAATGAAAGAATTAGCAGTTTTCTGGCGCCAAGGATCGGAATCAAAAACGTGATGGCTAAAACGATAAATGCGCTATGGCTAAAACGATAAATGCGCTGATGAAACCGGTTAGATATAAATAGGGCGGGACATTTTTAATGTTGGAGATAGTTTGAAACTCACCAATCATCGCAAAAACAATTACAGAGGTGACCAGTGCAACAAAATAAAAAGTGATATTTGCTGTTAAAGGTGATCCAAGGTATCGGGAGACAGAACTATTCATTGGCAAGTAAATCGCAGAAATGATACCGATGAGAACAGCTAATAAAAGATATATTCCGCTTTGCATAATGTTTCTCTCATTTTTTAGGTCAACAAGCTTTAATCAAGTTTATTATCAGATTGTGCCACTATTTTAAATATCAATTCTGCAAAATATCTTCTCGGGCAATATTAAACGCCTCACCGAATGGCGTAGGCTTATTGGTTGGGGAAACAAACGCCTGCGTTGTGAGTTTATAGGCTTTTATTTCTTCATCATTCATCCAGTATATTGAATCGGCTGGTGCGGCATAAATCGTAAACCAGTAAAATTCATCTGTGCCGAGCATATCTTTAATATAAGAAGCATTAAAATTATGGTCTGGATGATTGCGTGGGAAATCTTTTGCTTGTTTTGACCCATCTGACCAGGAATGAACGCCAAGTTGCGCGCCTTTTTCTATTGTCCTGTTAACCCCGGATAAAAATAAATCAACGGCGCCTGAAGCAATGACACTGCGACTAAGTAAATGCGTATTCAGACCTTTTTCGCGAATATATCTTGCTAGTTTAAATGTTGTTTCATCATCGAGAGAGCCTGGGTTTGCAGTCAGCACAATAGTTTTAATACCGGAGTGACTGTCTATGGCTGTTTTGACCTGATCATAAGATTGCGAATTAAATTCACCCAGCAAGTAGATTTTTTCATCTTGTACTGAAATTTTGGTCAGTTCTACTTGATTCAAAGACAAAATAGCAACTTGTGTGCAACCAACAATGAAAAGCAAAATGACAATCAGTGTCGAAATCGAACGAATCTTTGATTTCATCAAAATCTTATTTAATCTTTATACAGTGGATTTGGTGTGATTTTGCCGGAGCTGTATGTGCATGTATTGTCTTGTTTTTCGCGAATACGTTGCAGACGTTTGGAAGCGTAGGGATGAGTCGTCAGTATTTCCGGCAAGTTACTATCATCGTCAGTACTCATGTTTTCGAAAAGCTCGAATAATTCTTCGGCACCACAACCGTGACCGTAAAGTTTATTAATCCAGTCATAGCCATCGTCATCAGCATTACGTTCATGATCACGCGAATACTTGAGGGACGTTAATGTCTCTCCACTGCCGACAAATCGTCGAATTAAGGCATTATCAGATGAACCGAAAATCGCAGATAAAGCGATTGCGGTTGAAAGCCCGCGTCCTAACGCTGTTATTGGATCTCGATTTACGATATGTGCGATTTCATGGGCCATGACCATTGCCAGAGCTTGCTCCGATTTTAATTTTTGCACCAGACCCTTATAAAAAAAAACGTTACCCCCTAATGTGGCAAAAGCATTGACTACATCTTCATCTGAATAATGCACGGTAATCTTCATATCTTCGGGCGCATCAGATTGTGCCAATATCCTGTCGGCCAGGTCCTGTAAATAAAACTGGGGCACGGATGGTTTTTCTTTTTCTATACCATCAATAGCCTTAAAGCGTTCCATGATTGCGCTTTCAAATCTAAAAGGGATCGCTTTGGCCATATATTGAGCGAATAAATTTAAACTCAATATAACAATAACGGCCAACACTGCTGCCATAGTCAATAACTTTACAAACGTTTTTAGCGGATGGCTGCGAGTGACATTAATATCATCAGGCAGCTTCGGGTTTTGGTATTGCATTATTTTGGTGTTGTTTTGACAGCAGTGCCGTAGGCAAAGACCTCGACCGAGCCGAGTGCACTACTGACACCGCGTGAAATCGAGCTGGTTTCGAATTTCACATTAAAAATACTTTGGCTTGAACTTAGTGCTGCCTGCTCTTTCATCCGCAATACTGCCTCTCGGCGGCCGCGATCAATCAAGGATTCATAAGCTTCCACACGGCCACCAAAAATGTTGCGCAAACTGAATAAAAAGCGTTTGAAATAATCCACCGAAACCACGACACTGCCTTGTACTAATTCAGCCGATTCAATCTGCCAATCGCTAGGTGGTGTTTTGGCTGAAAAAACCAGAATTTCCTTATGCTGATTTTCACGTTGTTTGATTGACCGGTAATGTTTTTTTTCTGCCAGTTGACCAAACCCGTAGCCCAGCATTAAAAAAACAATAATCGCGACAATGTCGTAGGGAATATACATTAGTTTTGTTCTTCCTCGACAATCACAGCGGTGCCGTAAACAAACAATTCTGCTGCACCGGCGGTGATTGAGGAGGTTGCGAAACGCACATTAGTGATGGCATTGGCACCAATGCTTTGCGCCTGTTCAATCATTCGAGAAGTGGC
The DNA here is from genome assembly GCA_028284225.1 of Arenicellales bacterium. Taxonomy (GTDB): domain Bacteria; phylum Pseudomonadota; class Gammaproteobacteria; order Arenicellales; family JAHEKD01; genus JAHEKD01. Next base: position 69,495 of record JANQSD010000021.1, on the reverse strand, counting down.
TTCTTCACGGGCATCCTGTAACAGCTCGGTATATGCTTTTAATTCACCGCCAACTATATTTTTTAGTCCCGACAGTATATCTTTGCCGACATGTTTGGCTCTGACCGTACTGCCTTGCACCAAGCCAAGATGTTGAATGATCTTACTGCCTGGCACGGTTTCTACATTTGTAATCAACATTTTGTTTACCTGTTTGTAATCTGTTGTTATCGTCCGATTCAGTAAATATTGTATCAATGAAAATGACTGAAAAGGGGTTATTCGGATTCCGTGGCGGCAAGGATAGCTGCCTGGCGCTGAATCAGATATTAAAAAATGGTCAATTCAAAGTTGTGGTGTTGCTGACAACCTTAACTGAAGCTTATCAACGAATCAGGCTGTCTCATTAATAATTGGTTCAAATAGACAGGTTATGACTGTAACACCCGAAAAATCATTAGACATATTCGTCATTGCGGGCCTGACCCGCAATCCAGCGGCATTTGCTTGAAAACAAATACATCGGGGTCCAATGACTTGTTTCAAGCGCACGCTAAAACAGGCCTATCAGGCCAAGGATTCAACCTTCAGGACCAGCATGACGAAATAAAGTTAACGTGTAATGAATTAACATAAATCTTTAGAAAGTAAACTATTCATACTTAATAAAGCTTTTGCTGCGATAATTCGCGCATGAATTAATTGAGGTCTGATGTCATGAATACACGAGATTTATTGGAGAATTTACTCAACTCAGCGCAAGGTATAACCCAGCAGGGCAAAGACAAGGCGGAAGAAAAGATGGGCATTCCCTCTCAAGGTGAAGAGCGCGATGCTGTCTTATCGGGTATGGGCAAAGGTGCGCTGTTAGCAGGGGCAGCAGCATTACTTCTGGGTACTAAAAGTGGACGTAAGTTAACTGGAGGAGCGATCAAATTAGGCGGAATCGCAGCGTTGGGAGGTTTAGCTTATAAAGGGTATCAAAGTTGGCAGCAAAATAATGCGCAAGCGGCGGATAATAAACAGGATTATCAGCCTATCGACAGGTTAAGTGAAGAAAAAGCCGATGAGCGCAGCAAGGTGATTTTAATGGCAGTGATCGCTGCCGCTAAAGCTGATGGTCACATTGATGAACAAGAGCAGGCCAGAATTCAAAGCTATATCGATAACTATGCTGATACTGAAGAATTACGCCAGTTTGTACAGGCTGAGCTGACCAAACCCCTCGATCCAGCTGAAATTGCGATGGCGTGTAACACTCCGGAATTGGCTAATGAGGTCTATATGGCCAGTCTGTTGGTCATCGATCAATCAAATTTTATGGAAAAAACATATTTAAACGAATTGGCAAAACAATTGGCTCTTGATCCAGAATTAGTTGAGAGCCTGGAGCAACAAACCGCCTGATTTTTATTTTCTCATCGTGGTTAAACAGTTAACAATGTTCTGTCTTTGGGCGGATGTGCGATGAGCAGTTGTAACTCGGCTGCTCATCGTTTTTTCCAATTAAGATTTTTGTAAAGCACGTTATAGTATTTGCCACCTTGATCACGTGTGGCAAACTCAGTTTTTGAAACTTGTTTAAAGTTATAGTGGTGTAGATACTGATCCAGATCATCTAGCTGACAGCAATCCTCATAAGCCTCAAAATCGGCCGCTTCAGTATTAATGAATTGAAAGCGATTGACTAAATCTCCTGCACCTTTAAGCACTAACAACTCTGTACCCTGGGTGTCCATTATTAATGTATCGAATCGAGACACGTCTATATTTTCTTTTTCAATGAGTGTTGTGAGAGTCACACTGCTAAGATCAATGGTTTTCTCATATTCAACACCCGGCCAGATATCTTTATGCTCTTTAAATTGAAGAATAGAAGACGAGGCACCGGAATTATTGGCAATATTAAATTGATAATGTTTGTTATCAATATCAGTGACCAAATACTGATAGGCGTGTTGTTTAGGAAAATCGCTAATATTTTTTTCTAGTTCAGCAAACACTTCAGGAATCGGTTCTATCCAGATCACATTAAGATTATAGTGGCGGTAATGTTCCTTTTCCTGGCCCAGATTGGCACCCACATGAATCACACCTGATGCATTGGTTAGAAAGTGTTCGGGTTGTCTGGTTAATTTGCGCTTTATCTGGCGAGCGATGTCTCTGATTTTGTTCATCTAAGTGTTAGTACGTTAATAAAGTCAGTTAAGCTGCCATGAAAGTGGTTCTATCTCAACATCTATATTGCTAATTTCTTTATTTAATCTGTAGATACCGACTGCCCGGGTAAAATTACTGGAGTAGGGCCCGACAAAATACTGGCTGTTTGAGCAAATATAGAAGTCCGAAATCAGTTTGATTGTTCGCCGTATTTTAATCGCTTGCGGTAGTTTTAGGTATTCAATATTTTTATAGCCGGTCTGATGAGTTTGTTCGCGATGAACCCAGTTTACATCCGGATAATGAGTGGCCATTTCTTCAATGGCATGAAAATCATCAGAAAAAATATAAATGTCTTTAGTCGTTCTTTTGTTTTCAGGTAATTGTTCAAAATACTCTTCGGGTTTGTAAAGACGTGTCATATCACTGCGAATAGTCAGCTTATCTCCGCGCCGGATATGCATGGCGATGTAATGGCTTGGAAGTTGTAACTGATTGATCTGAGTTTCGATGTTTTCTTTAATCTGTGTTTTTAAGCACTGCAATATCAAACACAAAAAGTAATTTAATGCATGAACAATCCTTTGGGGTTTATTGGAGCCGGGAACGGTAAATTTGTGCCGATAAAAATCATCATTAATAATGGCGTTGCTCAGTACATCAGGGTGCAAGACATCAGAATTAATAGTCAAAACACTATTTTGCAGGCTGCGCTTTAGCTTGTTTTTTAGGCCTTGCTTATTAAAGCGTCGATAAAACGGATTGGTGGACATAGGAAAACAGGGTTGCCAAATTTGCTCAAAGCCGTTTTTACCCACAAAGCCCGTATTGCAAGCATCTAATTCGAACTTATAACCGTTGTTCGCCGCATAAGTCATTGCCGCACATTGGGTTAATAACTCTGAAAACAGACCATTGTAGCCAAGCGTGAAAATGACCCGCTTGTTGAAACTGCCATTAAATGTTCTGTAGGCATCGATATCAAGATTGTCCTGACATTTAAATTGCATAAGCCGTTTATAGCCGTAGCAACACTTGTTTTAAACCAAGTTCAATATAGCAAAACTAAAAGGGAGGTTCTTCTGCAGAGTGGGTCACAGTTTTTTTGCTCACTTTCTTTTTGGAAGCCTTTTTGCTGGTTTTCTTTTTTGTTGTCTTTTTCTTGGTCACCTTTTTAGTGGCCGTTTTTTTGGCTACTTTCTTTTTGCCCCGTCGTCTTTCCGGTGCTGCAGCAAGTAATTCAATACACTCTTCAACTGTCAGTGTTTTGGGTTCCTTGTCTTTGGGAATTTTAGCGTTTTTGTTACCGTCGGTAATATAGGGGCCATAGCGCCCATTAAGCACCTGGATACCTTGGTCGGTAAAATCATGAATAATACGATTGGCATCTGCAATTTTCTTTTCTTCAATCAGCACCAGGGCCGTAGCTAAATCTACGGTATAGGGATCGTTGTCTTTTAGTGATACAAATTTGTTGTCATAACGAATATAAGGTCCGTAGCGGCCAATATTTGCTGAAACTTTCTCGCCATCAGCTGTTTCACCCAACTGACGAGGCAATTTGAATAATTCCATTGCCTCTTCAAAAGTGATGGAATCCATTTTTTGTCCGGGACGAAGACCGGCAAATTTAGGTTTTTCTTCATCATCTTTAGTGCCGATTTGAATGATGGGGCCATAACGTCCCATTCGTACACTGACCGGACGACCCGATTTCGGGTCTACACCCAGATCACGTGATAAAACTGCTTCAGCTCGAGTGACGGACTCCTCTTTTTCATCAACCAGCTGCTTGAACGGGTCCCAAAATCGTTCCAGAACCGGTATCCACTTTTCTTCACCACGTGAAATAGCATCCAGTTCATCTTCCAGGTTGGCAGTGAAATCATAGTCAACATATTTTTCAAAATGAGTTGATAAAAACGTGTTGACCACTTTGCCCATATCAGTAGGAATAAAACGTTTGCCGTCTTTTTCAACATATTCGCGATTTTGCAGCGTCGTTAAAATTGAAACATAGGTTGATGGCCGGCCAATGCCATAGGATTCCAAGGCCTTGATCAGGCTGGCTTCGGTATAGCGTGGCGGTGGTTCGGTAAAATGTTGATTACAATGAATCGCATCCAGGTCGATCGTATCTCCGGCCTTAACCTCCGGTAATAAGACTTCTTTGTCGTCATCTTTACTGTCGTCCCGGCCTTCCAGATAGACAGCCATAAAGCCGGGGTTAACAATGGTCGTACCTGTTGCGCGGAAAATATTGCCGGCACCAGCGCTCATGTCGATAGCAGTGGTGTTTAACGTGGCATAAAGCATTTGACTGGCCACTGCACGCTTCCAGATTAAGTCATATAACCGCCATTGATCGTTATCCAGCGCGGCTTTAAGCTGTTCAGGGGTGCGTAGCACCGAGGTCGGCCGGACAGCTTCGTGTGCTTCCTGTGCGTTTTTGGATTTGTTGACGTAAGAATTGGGGGTGTCAGGCAAATTAGTTGAACCATAACGCTCACTGATTAAACCACGGATTTCTGCAATCGCATCATTCGCCAACACCACGGCATCAGTACGCATATAAGTAATTAAACCAATACTTTCGCCGTTAATTTCAACGCCTTCATAAAGTTGCTGAGCAATTTGCATGGCGCGTCTGGCGCCAAAACCGAGTTTTCTGGAGGCTTCCTGCTGCAGGGTAGACGTTGTGAATGGCGGCACAGGATTGCGTTTGCGTTCTTTGTGCTCAACTTTCTCGACTTTCAGCTTGCCATTGGCCTGTCGATTTAGCTCATTTTCAATCTCACGTGCCCGGGTTTCATCGGTAATCGAGAATTGTTTAAGCTTTTCGTCTTCAAAATGCGTCAGTCTGGCGTTAAAGGGTTTGCTGTCAGCGTTTAAGTCAGATTCTATGGTCCAGTATTCGCGCGCTACAAATTTGTCGATTTCAGCTTCGCGTTCGCAAATCATTCGCAAAGCCGGGCTTTGTACCCGTCCAGCGGATAATCCACGACTCACCTTTTTCCACAATAGGGGTGAAAGATTGAAACCGACCAGGTAATCCAGTGCTCGACGAGCTTGTTGTGCATTAATGAGTTCATCGGAGAGCTGACGCGGATGTTCGACGGCCTCCTTTACTGCATTTTTGGTGATTTCGTAAAAGACCACCCGTGCAACATCTTTATCGTTTAACAGTTCTTTATCTTTGAGCAATTCATATAAGTGCCAGGAAATAGCCTCACCTTCACGATCCGGGTCGGTTGCGAGTAACAAACGATTGGCCTTTTTTAATGCTTTGGCAATGGCATTGACATGCTTTTCGTTGCGCTCAACCGGCACATACTCCATCGAAAAGTCATCATCAGTATCGACTGCACCGGTTTTAGGTTTTAAATCACGCACATGACCATAAGAAGCCAGGACCTTGTAATCAGGTCCTAAATATTTAGCAATTGTGTTTGCCTTTGCTGGTGATTCAACAATGACCAGATTGGATGCCACTGGTATCTTCCTTTATTTATTAATTAGTTTATCTAGTGTCTCTCAGCGGATATCCCGTCGAAAACCAGCTCTTCAGCCAGTTCTAATGCACTATCGTTAGTGTCGATGTTACACAATACCATCATTATGACCCATTTGGCATTTTCAGTCTGATTATCGTCAATATGACTATCTGCTATATCCAGAGCCATTATCCTGTCGATGATGATTTCACGGGTATTAGAGTTGATCATGCCTGATTCTTCCAGCGACAACAAAATGCCCTGGATTTCGACATTAATCTTAGCGGCCTCATAGGCTGCGTAATGCCTTATTGCATTTAACGGCCGGTTTGAATCGTCAGTTTCTGCGTTACATAAATCAGACAAGCCTTCTAACCAGTTAAAGGCTTTGCCAATTTCGCCATTGGTAAAGCCCATACTGCTCAGCTCATGCTCCAAGTCCGCACGTACAGGTTGCAATTCAGTGTCTTCGATCATGTAATTTTCAAATAAATACATTAATACATCGAGGATATTTTCTTTCATCTAATGCTCGTCTAGTTGGCTGTCCGAATAAATAGGTTACCGGGTAGTTTTTCAATCATTCCACACACTTCCAAGTCTAAAAGCATGGAGCAAAGTTGGTCAATCGTCAATCCACTTTGCGCAACTAATTTATCAAAACTTACCGGTGCGTCTGTAATAAATTGTAAAATTTGCATGTCCTCATCAGTGGTCAGGGGCGTGTTTTTGGTTATTAATTCCTCGTTATTGTTAATAGATAGAGCTGAAAATTCCCTGAACTCTTCCAGAATGTCCACGCTAGACCGGGCCAATTTTACACCCTGTTGAATCAAGGCAAGACAACCGCAAGCAGTGTTTGCATGAATTGAACCGGGAATCGCGAATACTTCCCGGTTTTGATGAATCGCATAGTTTGCTGTGATTAACGAGCCGCTACGTTCGGTTGCTTCAACCACTAAAACGCCTAAACTCAGCCCACTGATAATTCGGTTTCGCATTGGAAAGTGAGCTTTTTTAGGAGCTGAACCGAGTTCGAATTCAGAAATCAGCAGACCCTGAGCGGCAATTCGCTCATATAAAAACCGGTTAGCTCTAGGGTAGCAAAGGTCTACTCCGGTACCCAGCACGGCAATAGTGCTGCCGGCAGACTTTAATGCACCGTCATGCGCTGCAGAGTCTACACCCAAAGCCATGCCGCTGGTGACAGTTAATCCACTCATTGTTAACTCAGCGGAAAACTGGCCGGCAATTTGCTTGCCGGCCAGGGTTGCTTTACGTGAACCCACGACGGCAATTTGAGGTTGGTTTAAAAGCTTGTGATTACCCAGCAAGTAAAGCAATAGCGGTGCAGATGAGATTTGTTTTAATAATTGCGGGTAGTGTGGATCATCAAAATGAATAATTTGATAATCATCGGATTGTTGTAACCATTCAAGTGTTTGATCAAGTTTTCGATAATCAATATGATTACCGATTCGTGGTTTTGATGGTTTTAAATCAAGATTAACAACTCGCGGGTCTAATTCAAAAATAGCTTGAGGCTTTGAGCAATGTTGCAAAAGGGTGTGTTTTTGCAACAGACTTAAGCAACGAAGCTGAGAAAGTGCAATCCAGGCAGATAAATCATCCATGATTTCAAATCCATATCAACTAAATCATAAGCTTACCCAAGCTAATAGAAAATTACAAATCATTGAATCTGTAACAGTTATTTGATAATCTGACTAACAATGTCAATAAATTATACAGCTGTTTTCCATTTTTATGGAATGATGAGGGGTTTGGCTAATGTACAATTTAGACTTACTTGGTGAGTTGTTCGACCAATAATTAAACAAGGGGTGATCATGAGAAATTATTCAAAGTTACTAATCTTTATTTTGGTCTTATTCCTGGCACTGCCTGGACGAGCGGTGGTTGAAGAAATTAAAGATATAAATCCGGTTCTACCCGCCTCCGGAATAGGTACTCTAATTGACAGTATTGGTCCTATGGTGACGGTTCATGGAGAAATCTTTTTCACTGCAGACGATGGTGTTCATGGACAGGAGCTGTGGAAAAGCGATGGTACTTTAGCAGGAACGGTTTTAGTTAAAGATATAAATATTGGTTCGGAGTCGAGTGACCCAAGTGAGTTAACCAACATAAATGGAATGCTGTATTTTTCCGCATATACTGAAGAACAAGGCCATGAATTATGGAAATCTGACGGAACTCAAGCGGGAACGATTATGGTAAAAGATCTTTATCAGGGTGAATATTCAAGCTTCCCAAGACAGATAACTTCAATAAAAGGAAAGATACTCTTTGTAGCTAATGCTGAACTTAATCATGATGGCTCCGACTATAGCAGAAGAGTTATATGGGAATCAGATGGTAGTAAAGAAAATACCTCAATATCATCAATAAACAATTTGTTCACGGCTTTTGGGCGTATTAATGGTACTCGTGAACTATTATCAGATGGTCAGTTTTTATTTATTGCTACAGCATTTGAGCTATGGCGTTCAGATGGCTCAGTCGAAGGGACGGAGTTAGTCGTTAATGGCATTGATTTATTAGGACATGGTGGAGTACAAGATTTAAGTATTGTAGATCAAGAACTATACTTTTATACCTATAGTACAATTGATGGGGGAATATTAAACGGTTACTTTTATAAAAGTAATGGTACAGCCGAAGGTACGAAATTTATCCAAGCAATTGACCCATTTATTGCACCAAACACGCCTTCAATAACTAGTGAAATAACCATGCCCACTAGTTTTAATAATCAACTTTACTTTTCGATGTATGATGAATTTCTGAGTTGTACACTTTATCAACTTGATGAGGCAGAGGCAGTATCTACCCTAAGTATACATTCTTCTTGCAATGCACCGGTTGTTAGCGAGGATACTTTATTTTTTGCCAAATCAAGTAGTTATGGTCAGCCATTTCAACAACTTTGGAAGATTACTGGGGCAAATTCCGATCCAGTTTTGGTTAAAGAGTTTACTCAGGGCAGATTAAGTAATTTGACTATAGTTGGAAACATACTGTTTTTTACTATCGATGATGGTGTCCATGGTATGGAGTTATGGCGCAGTGATGGTACTATTGAGGGAACAGAGTTAGTGGCTGACATCGTTGCTGGGTTTGAAGGTAGTCATCCTGCAAACCTACATGCTTTTGATGGGCAGTTGTATTTTTCTACGGGTTCGGAATTAGCTAACGGTAGCTTATGGCGTACGACTGAGAATTTGAAGTCTTCCCCGGCATTGTTAACCCAGATTCAGACCATGAATAATGATCCATTGCACACATCGGGGGAGATATCGGTGCCCTGGTTGACGGTTGCGACTAGAGATATTCAAAAAAATGATGCGCGTATATCACTGGAACGCTCAGAAGTGGCTGATGGGAATGTGGCGTACATGGAAGAAGTGGGTTATGTGGCGGTAGAAAATGGTGTGACGGATCAGTTTCTCAGTGATGCCGGTGAGTCGATTCAGATTGAAGTCCAGCATACTGAACCGAAGTTTATCGGTTACCGGTCTAACTGCACGACTCAGGCCTTTATCAATGAGTACAGCGAGTCGCCAATCGTATTGGCGTCGATGAGCAGTCATAAGGCCCGCGATGGGGGTTGGTTAAGACGTTGTTATTTAGATGAAGGTAGTGCTGGGTTTTATGTAGAGGAAGACCGTTATCAAGATGGTGAACGCCGTCATGTGGCGGAATCAGCGAGCATGATGGTATTTTCAAAGCCGTTTCACCGTGATTTTGATACAGCCCCGAGTCCTTGGGAGCTTGAGGTCGGTGAAACGTTGGTAAGGCAGTACCCGTCCAGTGGCCAGTATACACAGGTAGCATTTGCAGATGCGTTTGATCAGGCGCCAGTAGTGATTGTGTTACCGACCGAGCAGGGATGGCAACCGTCAAGTGTGCGGATACGCAATGTGACGACGACAGGGTTTGAGATGGATATTGTTGAGCCTGCGGGCGAGGATGGATTACATCCGTCGCAGATGATTCATTACCTGGCGGTGACGCCGGGTGAGCATTACACGCCGCATGGTATTAAGGTGAGTGCGGACAGTGTGATGACGGGCAAGACGATATTTGGGGGTGAGGTAGAAGGTGTTAAGGGTTGGGAGCGGATTCCGTTTAACTAACCACTGATATAAATACATAGAGCAAAACAGGGCGGCGTATCGCCCTGTTTTGTTTTACAGATACGGTATCTAAAGCATATTGCATTTGTTAAAATTCTGTTTGCTTATTAGATATTCAGTAAATGAGCCTGATACCTATTCATACATATCCAGATAAATGCCTGCGCAAAAAAGCACAGACGGTGACAGCCTTTGATGACGCCCTGGCGTCGCTAACTCAAAATATGGCCGAGACCATGTATGCAGCACCGGGGATAGGTCTGGCAGCACCACAGGTAAATATTGACCAGCGGGTGGTGGTGATCGACGTTTCAGAAGACAAAAATGATTTAAAAGTGTTGATCAACCCGGAAATTGTTCATAAAGAAGGTGCGCAGGACTATGAAGAAGGATGTTTGTCGATACCGGGCGTGTTCGGTGTGGTGGAACGTGCCGCGCAGATCGAGGTTAAAGCACAGGACCTCAGCGGTAATGCCGTTGAATTTCAGGCGGATGGATTGTTGGCGATATGTATACAACATGAGATTGATCATTTAAACGGTGTTTTATTTATAGATCATTTATCTAAACTCAAGCGTGATCGCATAAAGAAAAGGCTTAAAAAAGAAGCCAGACAGTCGGCCTGACAACCTCCACGGATTTAGTCCGATGAACATAATTTTTGCCGGAACGCCTGAATTTGCCGCTGCAAGCTTAGCTGCATTGATCAGCTCTGATCACAATGTGACGGCGGTGTTGACTCAACCTGACCGTCCGGCAGGCCGCGGGCGCCGGTTAACACCAAGTCCAGTCAAAAAAGTCGCTCAAGAGCATAATATAAGCGTTTACCAACCACTTACTTTGAAAGATCAAGCTGCACAAGATTTGGTTCAATCACTGGCAGCTGATGTGATGATAGTTGTTGCCTATGGATTAATCCTGCCGCAAGCGATTCTCGATATTCCAGACTATGGCTGTTTAAATGTTCATGCCTCTTTGTTACCACGCTGGCGCGGTGCAGCACCGATTCAGCGGGCGATAGAGGCGGGTGATAAGCAAACCGGAATAACGATTATGCAGATGGATGAAGGCTTGGATACGGGGGATATGCTGGCAACGCAGGTGGTTGACATTCTTGCCGATGACACCGCTGCTAGCCTGCATGACAAGCTTGCAAAATGCGGTGCAGGTTTAATTGTTCAAGCACTAAACCAACTACAGCAAGGTAAGCTCGAACCCTTGCCTCAGGACGATGCGGGGGCGACTTATGCGCAGAAATTAAGCCGGGAAGAAGCCAGTATAGATTGGGCTGAATCAGCCGGCACTATAGTTAATCGCATACACGCTTTTAATCCATGGCCCGGGGCTAGATCCAGACATAATGATGTTGAGTTGAAGATTTTAAAGGCAGCCATTGCGGATCAGAACCGTCAACACCGACTTGGTGAACTGGTCATTGAAAATAAAACAATAAAAGTGCAGGCAAAAGATGGCCACGTTGAAGTGCTACAACTACAAAAACCGGGAGCAAAGCCTGTCACGGCCGCTGAGTTTTTGAACGGTTACAGTTTCAGTGCCGGGGATTACTTAAGTTGACCTAATGCCAGCTAACCCCCACCAGGACCCGCGTACCGTTACCGTCAGGATACTGACTGCCGTTATACAAAACAAGCGCTCATTAAATGATGTCCTTCCGGCTTTTTTGCAGCAGGAGAATCAAAATAATGCACTAATACATGAATTAGCGGCCGGTAGTTTGAGGTGGTGGTGGCGTTTAAGCACGTATGTTGATCAGCTGCTTAGTAAGCCATTAAAGCCCAAGGATTTTGATGTCTATTGTTTACTGGTGATTGGCGTCTATCAAATTCAGTTTATGCGCATTCCAGATCACGCCGCTGTATCTCAAACGGTAAACAGCAGCCGGGAAATTGGCAAACATTGGAGCCGTAACCTAATCAATGCAGTCATGCGGCGCTTTATTCGAGAACAAGACGAGCTGGAACAAAAATTTAAAACTAACCCGGTGGTTATATACTCGCATCCCGGCTGGATGATTAAACAGTTGCAAGCCGACTGGCCAGACCAATGGAAAACTGTTCTTGAAGCGAGTAACAAGCAGCCGTCGCTTACATTAAGAATTAATGCCAGTAAAACTACAATAGACGACGTTTGTCAGCAACTGCGGGACGATGAAATTGAGTTTTCGGTCATGACTGATAGCCCGGTCGGGATAGTCATTTTAGATAAAAGTAAAATTTGGCACAGCGCTTTATGGAAGCAAGGACTGGTATCTGTGCAAGATGAATCCGCGCAACTTGTTGCCTGCATGCCGGAATTAAGGCCCGGCATGCGGGTGCTGGATGCTTGTGCAGCGCCGGGCGGCAAGACCTGTCATTTGCTGGAAGTTGAGCCGGATTTAAATCTGTTAGCGTTAGAGAAAGATTCAAGCAGGATGCAAAGGCTTGAGGAAAATCTGGCTCGCTTAAATCTTAACGCTGAAGCCAGAGTTGCCGATGCCACTGATCTGGATAGCTGGTGGAATGGTGAAGCGTTTGATTTGGTTTTGATCGATGCACCGTGTTCGGGTAGTGGTGTAATCAGTAAGCACCCGGATATTAAGCATTTAAGGCGTCCTGCCGATATTCAGCAAAACATACAAAATCAGCGCCAATTACTTGATAAACTATGGTCGGTGCTTAAAACTGAAGGGCAGCTGTTATATTGCACTTGCTCGGTTTTTCGCCAGGAAAATGATCAGCAGGCACAATGGTTTATAAACAAATATACAAATGCCGGCGTAATAGCGCTGGATGGCCGATTTGGGCTACAAATGCCCTATGGTCGGCAAAGGCTGCCGTCTGAATCTTCAGATGGGTTTTACTATGCCGGCTTTACTAAAAATCCGCACTAAGGTTTTTCAGTTCGTTGTTTTTTTGCTATGCGTTTATTCGTTATCTGTCTATGCTGATTTCAAACTTAGTGGCGTTGAGGGATTAGTCGATGCGGGGTCATTGCAGGTCGATGCGATAGCTGATCTTTCATTATCTGATGAAACACAAGAAGCTTTGGAAAGCGGTGTTGATTTACGCATCAAGTTTTTAATCGAGCTAGTCAAGAGCCGCAACTGGATATGGGATGCACCGCTTAAAGATTGGGAAATGCTGTTTACTCTGCATTTTCATCAACTTTCGGGTCAATATATTCTGGCGATTCCTCAATCGGATAATATTCAGGCGTTCAACACGGTTGATGAGGCACTGGATGATATGGCTTCACGATTATCGTTTAATCTGGGCTATGAGCAATCGTTGCAACAACAAGCTGAGCTTTATCTGAGGGTAAAAATTAAGCTGGATACTGAATATTTACCGGCACCGTTAAAATTGCTCTCATTGGTGTCGGCAGACTGGAAACTGGATAGTGGCTGGAAAGAATGGGCATTAGAACCGTAATTCGTGAATTTATTCGGCCGCTGCCAACAGTAATCTTTTTATTACTGCTGTTTGCCGCTGCCGTGCTGCTGGCAACCGCCGCTCAATATGAATCCAAGTTATCGGATTATTTCTCGCTGTTATTCATCATTAATATCGGCGGCGCGCTGTTGTTGTTAGTAATGATCGCTGCCAATATTTATCGTCTGATCAAAGAAGTCAAGTCTAAACAACTCGGCAGCCGGTTGACGATTCGATTTTTAATTACCTATGGTATTTTAGCGCTGATTCCGCTGACAATCGTCTATGCGTTTTCACTGCAATTTCTGAATGAATCCATAGACAGCTGGTATGACGTCAAGATTGAAAAAGCCCTGGATGATGCACTGCTAGTCGGGCGTAATTCGATGGAGGCGGTTAAGACCGATTTGATTGCTAATCTGGAAGATGAATTATCAAGCCTGGCAGAGGCTGAGAATCAAACAGAGTTGTTTTCAGTATTGGATGAAATTCGAGGGACCTATGATTTAACTGAGCTGAGTTTGTATTCAGTTAGTGGAAGAATTATTGCTTCAAGTAATGCCGATGTAACTGTAATTATCCCTGATTCGCCGGATGAGCGAATGATGACCATGGTTAAACGAGGAGAAATTCAGTCACGAGTCGAGCCACTGACTGATAATTCCTTGCAATTGCGAATTCTCATGCCGGCACCATCAGTCAGTGTCGATCAGGAAGGTAGGGTATATCAAGTTCTTTATCAACTGCCATTCAGGTTTTCCAATGTGGGAGAGAGCCTGGAGCAGGCCTCAAGTCAATATAATCGTTTAGTTTATTTGAGACGGCCGTTAAAGCTTAGTTTTATTACTACATTAACATTGGTGACATTGTTAACAGGGTTGGCAGGGCTGTGGGCGGCTATACTTTCATCAAGAAAATTGATAGCACCACTGCGGGATTTGGCCGAAGGGACCAGAGCAGTGGCCAGTGGTGATTATTCTAAGCAGCTGCCGGTAACAAGTACCGATGAATTGGGTGTATTAGTACAGTCATTTAACGATATGACCGGGGAGATCAACCGAACCCAGCAAAAAGAACGCCTGACCCAGAATCAATTAGAAGACCAGCGGGCCTATCTGGAAACCGTTCTGCGCCGGCTATCATCGGGGGTGTTTTCGTTTGATTTGAATCATCAACTTAGAACCAGCAATGAAACCGCGCACCAGATTCTGAAAATTGAACTTGACGATTCTCAAATTAACCTTGAAGGCTTAAAGGCAAAATTTAATTGGTTACTCCCGTTTTTTGACTATATTCAGGAAGGAATGCGCCAGGGAAGTTATGAGTGGCAAAAAGACATAGAAGTGATTGGGCCGCAGGGGCGCCAGGTGCTTAATGTGCGTGGTAGCCGATTACCTTACGAAAGCCTCAGCCGGGGTGGCTTTGTTATCGTTTTTGATGACATGACTAATCTGATTCAAGCCCAGCGCAATGCAGCCTGGGGAGAGGTGGCCAGACGTCTGGCACATGAGATTAAAAATCCACTGACACCCATTCAACTATCAGCTGAACGAGTGCGTCATAAATTCATGAATAAAGTTGAAGGTGATGATAAGCAGGCGCTGGATCGGGCTACCCGCACTATCGCTAACCAGGTTGAATCGATGAAACAAATGGTGAATGAGTTTTCCGAATATGCACAACCTGTGATGGTGCAGCTGAAGCCGTTAGATCTCAATCAACTGATAAGTGATGTTGTCGAGCTCTATAAAGGCAGTGCCGAGACAGTGATATTCGAGTTGGATTTGCAAGCTGATTTACCCATGATTACTGCCGATGCTTCACGTTTGAGGCAAGTACTCAATAACCTCATTATTAATGCCAAAGATGCGCTGGATGATACCGCACAGGCAAAGATTGAAATTACTACTCGACGAACCAGTATCAATCAGGCTGCTTTTGTTGAATTGTCCATGAAAGACAATGGTAAGGGATTTAATGAAAATATGCTTGATCGCATTTTTGAACCTTATGTAACGACCAAAGAGAAAGGAACCGGGCTGGGGTTAGCCATCGTCAAGCGCATAATCGATGAACACAATGGTGTAATTCGAATTGAAAACCAGGTTGATCAGGGGGCGAGTATTGTGATTGATTTGCCGGTAGAATTGAACCATAAGTTAGAAGATTTCGGGTTTAAGACATTATGACTGAACGGATTTTGATTGTTGATGATGAACCGGATATTCGAGACGTTATCCGCGATATTCTCATGGATGAAAATTATTCGGTTGAACAAAGCGCCAATGCGACCGAAGCCAGAGAAATGATGGCAGCTTTTAACCCCGATCTGGTGTTGCTGGATATTTGGATGCCTGATATCGACGGCATTACCTTGCTCAAAGAATGGGTCAGTCAGGGTATTGATAAACCTATTATTATGATTTCCGGGCACGGCACTGTAGAAACGGCAGTGGAAGCGATTCGCAACGGGGCCTATGATTTTCTGGAAAAACCGCTATCAACGGCTAAAATGCTGGTCACTATTGAGAGAGCTTTTCAGAATACCCGCTTGGTTAAGGAAAATAAGGAGCTGCGTGATCGTATAGAACCTTTATCAAATCTGATCGGCAGCAGTCAGGCAATGACGCTTCTGCGTGAACAGGTGCAACGTATAGCACCTACTGAAAGTCGGGTTTTAATAAGCGGTGAGCCGGGGACCGGCAAACGTGTGGTAGCAAGGTGCATTCATCAGTCCAGCTCACGGAAAAAAGGGCCAATGGTGGAATTCAATCTTGCCGGGGTGTCCGAAACGATGTTGCCGGTTCAGTTGTTTGGCCTGGAGGATGGTGAGAATATCCAGATCGGCCGTTTGGAGCAGGCCCAGGGCGGAACCTTATATTTGGATGAAATAACTGATCTGAGTCTGGCCACCCAATCGGTATTGGAGAATGTACTGGAGCAAAAGCAGTTCATGCGTGAAGGCGGCAGTATATTTCTGGACATCGATGCGCGAATTATTTCTTCGACCAGTCGTGATATTGAAAAGGAAGTCAGCGAAAGGCGGTTTCGGGAAGCTTTGTTTTATTTCCTTGACGTTGTGCCGCTTAAGGTTCCTTCTTTACGTGACCGCACAGAAGATATTCCAGAATTAGTTACGTTCTATACTAACTGGATGGTAAAAAACGAGAATTTGAACTATAGCCGCTTCTCGACGGCAGCCCTGAATTTAATGCGCAATTATAGCTGGCCGGGCAATATCCGCGAATTAAGGAATGTAGTGCAGCGTTTGCTAATCATGAATAGCAGCGATGAAATCGGCCTGGAAGAGACTCAAAACGCCCTGGGCGAAAGCCAGCCTCTTCAACAGAAGATAGTCACATCGCAAGCTGTTAAGGACCTGGAATTAAGGCAGGCCAGAGAGATTTTCGAGCGCGAATATTTTATTCATCAGCTTAACAAAACCAACAGTAACATTGCTGAAACTGCCCGTAATGTCGGTATGGAACGCACTCATTTATATCGCAAATTAAAAGCACTCGATATCGATCCCAAGCAACTGAATGACACTTAAGTTATAACTCTACCGTTTTCAATTTTATATCTTTAAACTTTTGCAACCCGATTTGGGCCAATGATTGGCCTGTTTGAGGATGAATGTAATCGGGGATTAACTCACTTAACGGCAATAAGATAAAATCATAGTCAAGTATATCGGGGTGAGGAATCGAAATACGTTCATCGGCAAATTCAATCCGATCATAAAGCAATATATCAATGTCCAGGGTTCGGCTTTCAAAATGACGGCCGGTTTTTATGCGCCCGGTTTGTTGCTCAAGCTGATCGAATAACCGGCGTAACTGAATGATTTGCAAGTCAGTATCAAAACCACCTACCATATTGTAAAAATCATTACCGATAAAACCGACCGCTTTGGTTTGGTAGACGGGAGACAAAATAAGATTGCCAAATTGTTTGTTCAATTGGGAAATAGCAAACGGCACATTAGTGTCTTTATTTATATTGCTGCCTATACTGAACCAGACTGTTGCCATAGAGATATAATTGATGGAACTTAGCTTTTTTGACTATTAACCCTAGTCTTTAGTTCGCTCAATAATAACACCCACATCTTTAGCACCGCGTACTGCACCGGTCTTGTTAATCTTTACTTTACACCACTGACAGGCAAATGAAGACAGCAAAATATCAGCGATCCCAGCTGCCAGTGATTCAACCAGCTTGGCTTTTCGTTCAACACAAAATTCACGGACTTGATTGGAAACTTCCTTATAATTAAGTGTATCTTCTAAATGATCAGACTTCCCGGCCTTGACTAAATCATGACCCATATCAAGATCAATGGTGATTCGTTGGGTAATTTCACGCTCCCAGTCCCAAACCCCGATGACACAATCGACTTCAATGCCGTGCAAATATACAATGTCCATATTTGTACAACCAATTTTAAACCTCAACCATAAACGGATTTAGGCGAATTTACAAATGTTGTTAACGCTAATATTGCCTTTGATGGCCTACTTGTTTGGGTCGATTTCCAGTGCTGTTATTGTGTCCAAATTAATGGGGCTGGATGACCCGCGTACCCAGGGCTCCGGTAACCCCGGAGCGACTAATGTGCTACGGCTGGGGGGCAAAAAAGCAGCGATTATTACCCTGGCAGGTGATGTATTAAAAGGATTACTGCCCGTAATAATTGCTAAATCGCTGACTACTAGCCCAACAGTTCTTGCGTTGACAGCATTCGCTGCATTTTTAGGCCATTTATATCCGGTTTTTTTTGGTTTCAAAGGAGGCAAGGGTGTGGCTACGGCCATAGGCGCTATCATTGGTCTGAGCATTTCAACAGCAGGTTTATTAATGCTAACCTGGTTAGTCATTGCTGTTGTCACCAGATATTCCTCGCTGGCGGCATTGGTGGCATCAGCGTTGGCCCCGTTTTATGCCTGGTGGTTAGCGCTACCCAACGCTATTATCCTTGCAATGACGCTGATCGCGGTCATGTTGTTCTGGCGTCACCGTGAAAATATCGGTCGATTGTTAGCCGGGCAAGAAAGTAAAATAAAATTGACCAAAAGCTGACCACCACCAAGATAATATTCAGTGCAGAAGAACACCAATAGACTTGTATTATTACTGTTAATTGCAGCAGTAGTTATCGGCTTAGCTTTACGCCTTGTATTAAGCTATCTAAGTATTAACAATCTGCCGCCTTCGAGCGATGATTCTTTGGCGCAGCTACTGGCTGAATCCATTTCTAATGGTGAGAGTTTGCCGTTACTGTTCACCGGCCAGCCTTATCAATTTCCGCTTGAAGCTTACTTGATGTCTGTCTTTGTTGATTTTTTTCAACATGGTGCATTCGCGGCCAGGATTCAGCTCATCATACTCAGTGCCGTCAGCCTGTTGATACTGTGTATTGTAGTGACCCAGGTCTTTAAAGAGGGTGAACGCTGGCCCGCTTTACTGTTGTTATTGATCCCCTCAGCTTATTGGTTGATCCATCAGTCAGGAAATTTCGTACCGCAATATACTGCATCGGCATTGCTGTCGGCGTTGATTTTTTTAGTTGCAGTCAAACTCAATCAGCGCAATCAGCCGATGTTAATGTTGACTTTATTCAGCGGCATGTTATTGGGTTTAGCGATTAGTAACCATTTGCTGGTTGTATCGGTTGTTGTTGGTGCTGTTGCGATAATTCTCTTTGTTGGTGATATAAGGCTATTTCTGTCCAGAAGCATCGTCATAACGATAGGGCTTGTGATCGGATTGATACCGTATCTACTCGCTATTTTCACCATTGAAGGTGCCTACGATGCGATTTCTGATCGAACAAATTTTCAGTTGACAGGCCGTCTGTATCATTTAGTAATCAAATACGCATTGCCCGGTGCACTAGGTGTATATCCACCTTTTTATCCGGATTATCCAGCGCATATTAACTGGGGAATCCCACTTCGTTCCCCGTTTGCACTTGGTTTTGTTGCGTTGTTGATATTTTGTGTTTCACTAAGTCTTGCAAAGTTTGTTAAGTCATTAAAAATCAACAGGTGGCCATCTCTGCAATCAATAGATATGTTCATCATCACCACTATTATTTCCTTAGTGTTGATGGCCATGAACCAGACCATTCAAGCTACTGATCACCGCTACGTATTGCCGGCGGTGTGGTCGTTTCCGTTTTTAATCGGCTATGTTTATTCAGTGAACTTCCGTTTGCTTCGATCAATGGTTGTGATTTGCACAGGTCTGATTCTGGCCCTAAACATTGTTACAAGCCTGACCATAATCAAAGAATGGCGGCAACCGGCAAAAATCCAAAAGCATGCTGACATTCCTGATCTGACCGCGATGACAAGCTGGATGGAGGAACAAAATATTAATTATTGTTATGCGACATTTTGGCTGGCGTATAAATTTACTTATGAGACAAACAAGGCAATTACTTGCGGTCCTATATATAACGAACGTTTTAATGGCTGGCCGGTTCCCTATAAGCATGAAGTAGATAAACAGACTAATGTTGCATTTGTTTTGTCCGATACACCGGGTTCAAAGTTTCCATTTTATAAATTCGAACAATACATGCGTTATTATAAAATCGAATATCAGCGTATGGATTTTGGAGACTACTTTGTTTATTTCGACTTTAACTATGAGCTGGCAAAAGGAGAACAATTACTTTCTTCTGAACAGCTGAACGTAACTAGCAATTTGTCCAATATCGACCTTGCTCTTTTAACAGACGCTGACACAGAGGAACCGATAAGGCCTTCCTCGAACCAGGCAGTGGGGCAATTTATCGAATTAGAATTACCGCAGCCACAATATGTGCAAAGAGTTGACTTGGTGCATGCATTGAGTGATCGACACCCGGCAGCGGCTGTGACAATCTGGGGGAAAAAAGATAATGTCTGGATTAAACTCTCAAATCAGGTTGAATTTGAGGTTGATCGGCTCAGATTTGACAATCATCATCCAATCTTTGGTGAATTCTCACAAAGCATCCGTTTTAATCCTGCCTGGATAAGTGGAATTAGAATTGAACTTACCGCAGCCCAGGATGCTAAAACCTGGGCGCTGAGCGAAGTCCGGGTAGGAATTCAAACCAACCACTAATCAACACACCATATGGATATCGCAATATTGAAACAAATGGTAAGGTATTTTCGTTTCTGAAGAGGGTAAAAAACCATGGTGTATCAATTAAAACAAACTAATGATAGCTTACTCAAGTATGATTCATATCTACTAGTGGTAAGATCATGCCAACTCAGCCAATAGAACTGGAATAGGTAACAAGTTAAAGAAATCAATCATGCAGTTAGCGCGAGTCTATGATTCATTAATGACCAAATATCGGGTTGCTGATAACCCGGTTGTCACTATAGTATTGTTTGGCGTTTTACTAAGGCTGTTAATCATGCCTTTTTTCGCGCATGTTGATTTGTTTTCGGAATTCAGGCGTGTTGTTTACAGCATTTCCAACGATATTTATTTCCCGCAACAAAATCGTTTAGTCACTTTTTATATCGAATATTTATTCGTGTGGCTGTTTTTCCCATTTTTAGAAAATGTCGATAAGATTTTTTATCTTGAAGATATTTCGTTATCGACCTCCAATATGTCGGATTTCTATATATTCGTTAATGATACGTCTATTTTCCGGCATTTATTTATATTTAAATTGCCGTATTTGATTTGTGACGTTGTCACAATGTGGTTAATCTGGCAATTTATAGATGATAAAAAACGTGCCACCATTGCCGTGGCGATATGGGTATTTAACCCAATCACATTGTTTGCCGTTTATTTTTTTGGTCGCTATGAAGCCATTCCAATCATGTTTATTGCCGCGACCGCAGTGTTATTAAAAAAAGATAAACCTGTCTGGGCGGCAATTTGTCTGGCGCTGGCCATCAATAGCCGTGAAATTTATGTAGTTACGGCGCCGATATTTATCATTGCGCTGTACGATGATGAAATGCGATTTTGGACAAATATTAAACGAATTGTACCGGCACTGATCATTCTGGCCGTTGCAGTTATCGTGCCTTTGGCACTGACAAAGATACTGGGTGGACAAGCTGCATTCAGCAGCAAAAATGTCTATCAGGACAGTCGTGCCAATGCGCTATATGCAATGAGCTATCACTGGTTTTACCCGTTAGTCTTTGGCTATTTTTTATTGCTATTCAGTTTATTGACACAAACCCATAGGCGTAGTGAGTTGACCTATTTGTTTGGTTCTGGCCTGGTCATTGCGGTTTATTTTATGGTTACCGGTCATAGTGCTCACTACGTTGCCTGGTTGCTCTTGTTTCCAGTATTACTGATCAATTATGTGGCCAGATTGCGGGATATGGTCATTGCCATATTATTGTTATTTTTATTTTGGTTTGTTTACCGGTTGTTTAAAACAGATGTCAACCTGTTTACATTATTTCTGGCTGTACCATTTAATATGGAATTTGCGTTGTATAAAACGTTTCAGCAACTGTATATGGGCTGGGTTGGTGATACCAGAGCTATATTTGAATACACAAAAGTGCTCAATGCGTTAAAAACGGCATTCACCGCAGTATTGGTTTTTCTGTCAATTCAGATGTATCGCTGTATTAAAACCGGAGATGATCGATGAACTCAGCAGCGATAATAGGATTAAGCTTGTTGCAGTTAGCGGGCGTGAACGACATCACTATTAATAATGGTGATTGGTTATCCCTTGGTGAGAAAGACCCGTACGTGTGGATGAATGTGCCTCAAACAGAGCAACAACCTTCGGGTGTCCTAATTGATTATCAAATTACCAAAGCGCCTGAAGAATATGCGGTTGAGGTCTATTATTCGACCAATCTGCATTCATTTTCCGAGAAATTCAAGCACTATTTTGAGCTAACCACTAAACCTAATAATCAATTATATATACCTGTTGATTTAATTAACGATGAATCATTACAGGTATTCAGACTGGATTTTGATCAATGTAATGGCTGTAAGGTCAAGCTCAATAAAATGATTTTAATTCCCGAAGCTGAGGCAGCAGATCTTGCACAGTATCAGCCCCTGGATTATGAATCCAAAATTAATCAAAAGAGATTAATCACTGCACCTGACGACCGGCAATTACCGCTTGGTGAACCGTTTATTTGGAAATCGTTACCTGAATCTGCAAAAAATGCTAAAGCGGTATTGATTGAGTATCAAATTAAGGATGCACCCACATCCTATCGTGGCGATCTTTATTACTCGACCAATTTGCATTTGTTTTCTGAAAGCTTGAAATATTCGTTTGAATTATCTGAGCGGTCGGAAAATTCCTTGCTAGTACCCATTGATTTAATCGATGGGGAAAATCTCAGAGCAATCATGTTCGACATAAAAGATTGCCCGGGCTGCAGAATGCAGCTAAAGAAAGTTGAATTGCTGGATCAGACAGCGATGCAGTCCTATGAACAATTTATACCTGCTGATTATCAATCCCACCTTGCTGATAAAAAGCAAAATATCTCTGCCAATGGCATGCGAATTGCTTTACAGGATTTTAGTTTGAAAGATTTGCAACTACTCGGTAACAACAAGGTGAAGGTGACGGGTATAGAACCGCGCCTTGATTCTCCTCCGATTGAGTTAAAAATAAATGATTTTGCCGGTCTTTATTTACGGCTTCGGGTGCCCGCTTCACAAAAAACGGGAATGTATATCGATATAGACTGGAGTACCAACCGTCATGGGCACCGAAAAAAAATCGTGAGCAGGTGGTCAGGACCGAATCAAGAGACCGCACAGTTATTCATTCCTTTTGATCCTATTTCGGCGGAACGATGGCTCAAGTATTTTTGGGTCAGATTTGAACCGCAATTGGGTGATGAATATTCTGTTGAAGAAATATTGATCGTGACTAAGGATAAAAGGCAAGAATTCCAGGATTTATCGCCCAGTCTGGCCAATTTTCCCGGTGCTGTATCAAGCTTGCCCGGATTGATCAAAGGGGGCATTAAACGTATGTTAAAAGACTGGGGGTTCCTTATCGTATATGGCTTAATATTGATATTGGTGGCTACGGCTTTAGGGTTAAGCTGGTGGGCAAAGTTACAGCGCAATTCAACCACTGTAGACAAAACCCGTATATAATGCCGCGCGGTATACATTATAATCGCCAAAATTTAGCAGCCTAGTCAATGTCAACTCCAGCAATATCTGTCGTTATGCCGGCCTATAACCATGAGCAATATGTGGGTGAAGCGATAGAAAGTGTTCTTGATCAATCATTTGAAGATTTTGAGCTGGTTATCGTGGACGATGGCTCAACGGATCGAACCGCACAAGTCATAAAATCTTATGATGATAAGCGTATTAATTATCATTATCAGGATAACCAGGATGCCTTCAATGCACTAAATAATGGTATGGCCCTGGCCCAGGGTGGATTCATCTCTGTCATTAACTCTGATGATGTTTATACTGAAACCCGGCTTGAACGCATGATCCAATGTCATGCTGAAACATCGGCACAGTGTTTATTCTCGGACGTGGTACTCATTGACGACAAGAGCAATTCAATTACAGATCCACAGTTCTGGTGGCTTCAATGGCATGAAGGCAATCGAAAATATTATTATCACTACGATGATTTATACGCTGCTTTTTTGCATGCCAACATTATGGTGACGACCTCAAATCTATTTATGACACGGCAAGCCTATGAGCGAGTCGGGAACTTTGAGCCGCTACGTTACTTACATGATTATGATTACATTTTCAGGCTCTTGAATGCTTTTCCAGCTGCAGTGCATTATTTACATGATGAAAAATTAATGCATTATCGACTCCATGGCAGTAACACCTTGTCTGAGGCCGCGGTGATTGGGCGTGAGCAAGACTTAATGATTATTCGTAAGAATTTGTTGAGCAAATGCCCGGAAGATTTGCATGATTATTTGAATATCGGTATTGATAGACTTATTGCTCTGGAGCATGAACTGGTCCAGGCCAAAGCAGAATTAGCGGCTGTAAAAAATACGGATACTAACCCAAACCAACAAATACAAGACAATGCTAGAAAAGGAGGCTTTAAACAATTCATCGGGAAATTATTTCACTGATTTATGCCAGCCCCCACCTATAAAACTTTAGAGCAGCTTATTGCTGCGGCCGAAGAATTTATTGATCAGATTGATACAGTGTCTTTTGATGTGTTTGATACGCTATTCATCAGACGCATTGAAAACCCTGATTTAATCAAAATACCGGTGGCACGATTTATCGCTGAGAAGGCAAATCAAGCCGGCATAACGATGAGTTGGTTTGAAATCGCTGCATTACGAGATGAGATTGAGAACCAGCACCGTCAGCGCAATGGTGAGCACTATCCGGATTTTGAGGCGAACTATGATCAATTTATGCCTGAAGTATTGAATCAGGTTTTTGCCCAAAAGTTGCCCGAGTCTTTTCTGCAGCAAGTCGCCGAGTATGAAATCAGACTCGAAAATGCCATGTTAGTACCCAGAGCAGCGCTGGTGCAATGGATAGAGTCGCTCAAACAACGAGGCAAAAGGCTGTTTTTGATTTCCGATATTTATTTGCCCGCTAAATACATACAACAAATGGCTGTTGCCAAAAACCTTGATCATTTTTTTGAAGGTATTGTTTCTTCGGCCGATTCATTTAACGCCAAGGCCTCCGGTACAGCTTATCCGCTCATCGAGCAGCAGTATCATTTGGATAAAGCCAAATGGCTGCATGTCGGTGATAATCCTATTTCAGATGGGACTAGGCCTATTGAATTTGGAATTAAATCTTTAGTCATTAATGATCCTGCAGAGTGTCATCGTAAAAACTTGGCCAGACATTACAATTTCTATTCAACCCACAACACCTTCTGGAAAGGCCGCAATTTAAAGCAACTTATGTTGCCGCTTGAAGCTGAAAACAGTGAGCAACCAGAGCTCTATGTACAGGGATTTAATCAGTTTGGATTTTTATTTGGTTTTTTTATGCAACGACTGGCGCAACGCTGCAAGGAACTGAAATTAAAGCGAATTTATTTTTGTTCGCGAGAGGGCTGGTTATTAAAACAATGCTGGGAGCGGTTTGCCCCCTGGTATTTTCCTGATGGCGATATGCCTGAGGCTCGATATCTGTACGTAAGTCGAATTGCGCTGGCTCGTGCCATGATCGGCAACACCGGCTTATCGACCACCGAAGTTGAAGTAGCCTTGTTGCCAAACGGAAATAATTGTTTTGCGGATGTTTGTCGAATATTCGACCTGGATGCACAAGCATTCGCTCCTTATCTTGAAAAACATAAAATCAAGTTAAATGAAGTGATTGCCCAAACAGACCCGAATGCTTCGGCTAATAGCCGCCGCAAGCTTGGCATAATGTTGATGGACTCTGAGTTTCAGGCAACGGCAAAAAAATCAGGACAAGCAAATCGGGATGCATTTGTGTCTTATTTATCCAGTGAAGGATTTTTTGATTATCAAGAAGTCGGATTGGTGGACATCGGTTGGTTAGGCACTATTCATAATAATTTTTTCCAGGCTTTATCCCATCGCCTGGAAACACCCAGAATCCATGGGTTTTTAATGTGTGCAACTCGACATATTGAATATAAAAACACCCGTGATCGATACTTTGAAGGGCTGGTCTATGACCGGCACAGGTTTGAAGTGGGAGGAAGTCTGGTTCAATATATTAAGGATATTATGGAAGAAATATGCCGGGCACCACATACTTCGTTAGTGGCCTATCATCCTGCTGATAATGACCAGGGTTTCGAGCTGGAATTCAGGTCCGATGATGACGAATCAGCTCAGGCTGAACATATTCAGTCAGACTATTATCAACCGGTACAAAATGGAATACTGGACGCGGTATCTGCCTATGCCAAAGCGCAGACAGTGTTGGGATACGGTTGTGCTGAAGTTAAACCATGGTTAAATTTAAGTCTTTATAAGTTTTTGGCTTTTCCGCGCACTAAAGACGTTGTGCGATTACAGTTAAAAGCTCATCAGGACGATTTTGCCAAGCGTGAAACCAAGTCGTATAAAAAATTCCTCGACCCTGAAAAAGGCCTCTGGCAATACTCACAGGCAGTGCTTAATTTCTGGCCGGCTATTCGCATGCGATCATTTAAAAAACACTGCATTAGGATGATGAAAGGATAATGAAAAAAATTGTAAACGACGATTTCAATATTTCAGATCTATCCGCAGGTAGTATTTTGATGCAGTGGATACGTTTAAAACGCCTGCCGGTTATCGATATTGCCGAGGGGCCTAAGTTTAAATATCTGCTTGAGTTAATGTGGTTACATACTATCGGGCATATATTGGTGAAAACAGATATCAAGTATCCCAGGCTTTATCAGGCCTATGTTCGAGTTAAAAACAGCCTCCAGTTCAGGTATAACCATTACAGAAGAATGATAAATAGAAAGTTTCTTGCCAAGTAATATTGACCGTGAAAAATGCTAATCGAGCAATCGAGATAGGCATATAATTAAGCTATAAGGCTCGTTAATAAAAGTTTTAGCTTAACTGATCATCAATACAATCATTATAAGATGGAAAATCGAATTCGAATTGACGCTATTCAACTGCAGCCCGATGGAATTAGATCGACACAATCTGTGGCGGATATTCCTGGTTTTGTAGCGTCAAAGCTTTATTCGGAATTTGATCAAATTGAAGATTATTCATTCGCTAATAGTCATCTAACGGATTCAAACCAAACCTTTGAGCAGCAGTTACATTTCAGTCCCCAGCGGGCGAATTATTTGCGTATATTTGACTGGCATGCGCAGGATAATGTGCTTGAAATTGGTTGCGGGTCAGGGGCACTGACATATTTCCTGGCTGAGCAGCAGCTTCATGTTGAGGCCATAGAACCTAATCGCCAATTGGCCCAATTAGCACAGTTACGTACACGTGATTTCCCTCAAATAAGCATTTTTTCAGAACCGTTTTTAGCGCTGGATTTTGTCGACAGAAAATATGATGCGGTGATTCTTAACGGCATAACAGACAGGGTGAAAAGTCTAATTGGTGATGATTCAATCAATTATCAACAGGCAGTAAAATTACTGTTAACGCGTTGTGCGGATTTACTCAAAGATTCAGGAAAAATCTTTTTCGCTGCGGACAATCGTCAGGGTCTGAAATACGTTTATGGCGCAACTGATGAACATACACACCAATCTTATTACAGTTTTAAAGGCTATAAAGAACATCAAGCTAAGCACACTTTAAACCTGACGCAGTGGCGTGCATTAATACAGGAACTGCCGTTTGAGCAGACCCAAGAATACTATCTATTCCCGGACTTTCGATTTACCAATGTAATGCTGGGTAAAGAATACTGTCGTCATAATCAGTTTGCATTTCAACATCTGGAAGGAATCAGTTCTAAAGATTATTTGCAGTACCAATCGTTTGGGATGAATGAGATATTACTGTATCAGGCCGCCAATGCGCATGGCCATCTCGGTGACTTTGCCAATTCCTGTTTGTTCGTTCTTTCCCCCGCTAAATCAAATCTGCCGGAGCAAATCGACTTTGTACATTTGCCCACCTTTAAACGACAGCGTGAATTTATTTCAGTGGTGAAAAAACTCGCCTCAGAAAACATGATACGACGGCAAAAGATATTTAAATCAGGTTCCAGTGACGATATTCAAACTGAACCCTATCAATCCGGTTGCCAATTGTCGGTGATCTGGCGCAACAGCATTATCGCAGATCATCTTGGGATTGAGTTTCAACAGTGTTTACTCAGCTATCTTGATTATCTGAAGAAACTTGATAACGGGGTGTATGAGGGTATGAATATCGATGCGATTGCAAACAATATTATTGTTGATGAGCAAAAAAACTATCACTTGATTGACCGTGAGTGGTTGGATGAAGAACAAGGAATAGATGCGGCATTTGTATTTTATCGGGCTATTGTTCATTTCGCTTTGCGAAATGAATCCATTTTTTATCATTTCAACTGGGTCAAAGGGATCTCAACCTTGGGTGATTTTGTCGCCTTTTGTTTTCATGCAGTGGGTCTGGATCCTCACTACGATGATCTGGAGCGCATGCGAAAAAACGACATAGCATTTTTGTCAACTGTTTTGCTTGATTCGGTTGGTTACCAACTCACAGATCCATTTGGCACTACGATGATTGATAGACCGATTTATCCGACTATCAGCTGGTGCTATCAGACAGATAGTTATCAACCTGGTCTGCGCAGTGTGATCAAAGCAAAAGCGGATAATAAGGTGCAACGGTTGTTATATTGTCTGCCGACTATAACTGAACAGATAAAAAGCTTTAGGTTCCAGCCCTTTTTACATTTACAGGCATTGGAAGCAGGATATTTTGAGGTTGACCAACTGCAAGTAGTTGCCATTGATGACAACGATCAAAAACGCGAACTGTTGCATTTGCAAACGTCGAGCGACATAAACCAGGCCAACATCAACAGCGCTGCATTTTATGCAGAAAATGAATCACGAAGCCATTTTATGTTTCAAACTCACCATACGTTTTTGGAATTTAAGATGCCGGCATATGAATTAGCTGACCATGAAAAATTACAAATAGAAATTGATTTCAGGTTATCGCCAAGTCCTGACTATGAAATCGCCAGAGAAAAATTCGCATTTATTGAGCGCCAAATGGCCGAACAATTAAGAATCAAGGATGAACAATTTGAGTCGTTAAGCAAAAAGCATAAAAAACTGAAAAAGCAGCTGACTGAGATAGAGGCATCCAGAATCTGGCGCTTGCTGGAAGCCTATAGAGACACATTCAAAATAAGCGGTTATCCTGAAAAAAACTTTTTCGGCAAAGTTCGTTTATTAGTTAGCCGATTCACAGGCTCCAAAAATAAGCAGGATAAGGATCGATATAACTAACCCGAGTTTGGGGGAAAATCGTTATATGCCTTATTAGATGGCTGTCATTCAGAGGCGATAGCCGAAGAATCTCCTTAAAGTCTGCAACACGCTTAGACAAGAATTTTATTTTTAACAGATCCTTCCTCGTTGCACTCGCCTGGATGACGATAGAGGGTTGTTTTTATGGGTATACCTTAGAACTCAGCAGTGCTTAATTCTTGTAACGGCCATCTCGGTTTTACATCAAACGATAACTCTTCCTTGAATCCTTTTTCCAATCGTAACCAGCCTGCATAGGCAATCATTGCACCATTATCAGTGCAAAAATCGTGGCGTGGATAAAAAACATCTGCATCCAGTTTTACTGCCAGTTGCTCACGTAAAGCCGTATTGGCACTAACACCGCCTGCAATCACCAATTGCTTGAAACCGGTTTGCTTCAGGGCTCTTTTACATTTGATAATCAAGGTATCGATAACCGCTTGTTGAAAACCGGCAGCAATATCAGCCTTGTCTTTTTCGGGGTTTGCACACGATTGATAGAGTGTGCGTACATGTGTTTTTAAACCACTAAAACTAAAATTCAGCCCGGGCCGGTCTGTCATCGGCCTGGGCATGTCAAAGCGGGTTGTATCACCTAGTTGGGCCAGTGAGGATATGGCAGGACCGCCGGGATACCCCAACCCCATCAATTTGGCAGTTTTGTCAAAGGCTTCACCGACTGCATCATCCAGCGTTTGACCCAGCAATTCGTACTCGGAGAAAGCATCAACTTTTACCAGCATGGTATGGCCGCCGGAAACCAGCAAGGCCAGGAATGGAAATGTCGGTTGGTCGGGTTCCAGCATCGGTGATAACAGATGGCCTTCCATATGATGAACACCAATCGCTGGGATATCCAGCGCAAATGCCAGGCTTCGGCCCAGTGATGCCCCGACTAACAAGGCTCCACTCAGACCGGGCCCTTTGGTATAGGCGACAGCATCCAGATTTTGTTTTGTAATCCCTGCTTCGGCCAGGACAGCTTCGATCAGCGGCATTAATTTGCGGATATGGTCACGTGCAGCCAGTTCCGGCACCACGCCGCCATAATTCTGGTGAATTTCAACCTGAGATGCGCGTAGATGTGCCAATAAACCTTGCTGGCTGTCAAAAACAGCCACACCGGTGTCGTCACAAGACGTTTCCAGGCCCAGAATAATCATAGTTTCAAACTGTACATTAACAGATTAAGCATATAGAATAGCGCACCCTAACTTTTATCAATTCACTGGAGTGTGATTTTAATGCCAAGTGTGCGTATAAGACAGGACGAACCGTTTGATTTAATCCTGCGTCGTTTCCGCCGTTCTTGTGAAAAGGCCGGTATATTTACAGAAGTTCGTCGCCGCGAATTCTATGAAAAACCTACAACTGTGCGCAAGCGCAAAGCTGCTGCTGCTGTAAAACGCGAATACAAGCGTAATTCAAGACAAAACGCTCGCCGCGTACGTCTTTACTGATTATCCTTCGTTTTCAAGATTCTGAGTGCTCGACATGAGTGCACTTAAAACCCGGCTTGTCGATGACATGAAAGCTGCTATGCGTGGAAAAGACAGCGCACGGCTTGAGGTCATTCGTATGCTACGGGCTGCCATCCAGCGTAAAGAAGTTGATGATCAAGTCGAATTGCATGACGATGAAGTACTAGTCGTCATTCAAAAGCAGATTAAGCAAGCGAAAGACTCAATCACCCAGTTCGAACAGGGCAATCGCCAGGATTTAGCCGATAAAGAAAAGTTTGGACTAGAGGTCATGCAAAAATATATGCCCGAGCAATTGTCAGCCGAGGAACTACAAGCCCTGGTTACACAGGCCTTGGCAGCGACCGGCGCTGAATCAATCAAGGATATGGGCAAGGTCATCGGCATGTTAAAGCCTAAAGTTCAAGGCCGTGCCGATATGGGCCAACTCAGCCAAATGATCAAGTCAGCGCTGGGCGGCTGAAATATTTTCATTACCGTACCGTCATCCTGAGCTGCCCCCACCTTCGTGGGGACAGGTGGAGCAGCGTGAAGATCTCCTAAAAACTACTCGGGAGTCACAAAAATCCATATTTCTGTGAACCTATAAGTGCCATTCACCACTGGCCTAGCGGAACATCGTTTTACACTGTTCCATAATTCATGTTTAAATTGTTGTTCTGTGCTAACAGAATAAGCGTGTATGGCCGGACGTATCCCACAGCCTTTTATAGATGAGCTTCTTGGACGAGTCGATATCGTTGATATTATCGACTCGCGGGTGCCATTGAAATCAGCCGGGCGTGGTGAATACAAAGCTTGTTGCCCCTTTCATGAAGAAAAAACACCGTCATTTACTGTCAGCACCGACAAGCAGTTTTATCATTGTTTCGGCTGTGGCGAACATGGCACAGCGGTCGGGTTCTTAATGAATTATGCCCATCTTAGTTTTGTTGAAGCCATTGAAGAATTGGCCGCACATGCAGGCGTTGATATTCCCTATGAGCAACAAACGTTCAGCCCCAAAAGCTCCGACAGCGATAATTTGCTGAACCTGCTTGAACAAGCTAATCAATTTTTCAAACAGCAATTACGCGATGGCTCTGCGTTGGCAAAGCAAGCAATTGAATACTTAAAAAACCGCGGCTTAAGTGGCGAAACTGCGCGGGACTTTGAAATCGGGCTTGCTGCAGATAGTTGGGACGGTTTGGCCAAGGCTCTAGGTAAAGATGAGTCAACATTTAAAAAACTGCAAAAAGCCGGCTTAGTCAATGAGCGTGACAATGGCGGTTACTATGACCGCTTTCGTGGCCGGATTATTTTTCCGATTCATGATTTTAAAGGCAGAGTGGTTGCGTTCGGCGGCCGGGTACTGGGTGAAGGTGAACCTAAGTACTTAAACTCACCGGAAACACCGGTATTCCATAAGGGCAGTGAACTTTACAACCTGCATCGAGCCCGTGGTGAGATTAAAAAATCAGGTTTTGCCCTGGTTGTTGAGGGTTACATGGATGTGATTGCACTGGCTCAATTTGAAATTAACCATGCGGTGGCTACTCTGGGCACGGCAACTACTCGTGCTCATCTTGACCGTTTGTTCCGTTATACCGATGAGATTGTATTCTGCTTTGACGGTGATAAGGCAGGCGAACGAGCGGCTTGGCGAGCGCTTGAGAATGTATTGCCTGTAATCTCGGCAGGGCGCCAGGTGAAGTTTTTGTTTTTGCCTCAGGGTCATGATCCGGACTCACTGGTACAAGAAAAGGGGAAACAGGACTTTGAAAAAATGGTTGCAATGGCCGCGCCATTATCAGAGTTTTTGCTCTCAAACCTGGAAAAACAGACAGACTTAAGCCATTTGGAAGGACGGGCAAGGCTGCTGTCATTGGCCAAACCTTATTTGAATCAACTCAAGCAAGGGCCGCTAAAGCAACTATTGCTTGAACAACTGGCGCGAATGGCGCAGACAGACATCAGTACCACACGGTCTCAGCTTGGGCGGTCTGAATCTAAGCCTGATCAGCCCGCTCGAAGAAGCAAAGCCACTAGCAGTACCCCGGCAAATTTAAGCCTTATTGCCAAGGCGATTAGCTTAATTGTCCAATACCCTGGCCTTAATCGGGTCAATAATAAGCAAATTCAGGCGTTACGAGATCTTGAAATTAACGGCATGGACTTGTTTGTAGATCTTTCTAATTTGTTAGATTCCAATCCTGAGTTAAATACAGCGGCTTTGATTGAGCGGTATCGAAGTACAAATCACCACAAAGTACTTGAAAAACTGGCGGCACAGCACCATTTGTTAACAGATGAAGCGCTAATAAGTAAGGAATTTGAGGAAATTTTGACTACATTAAACAAACAGCGACTGGACCAAACTAGAAATCAACTGATGGAAAAGGTCAAATCCGGACAGATGACAGAAGAACAAGCCGCTAATCAATTGAAAACTTTACATAATCAACGCTTTAAAAGTAGCGACATTTAACACAAATAACACTATAATAGCCGGTCTTTTTGGCTGCGCTATGGGCAGTATTTGAATCGCATAAGGGTGAATCGACGCATGAGCAAAGATGCAGAAAGTAAACGTCTTGAGCTAAGAAAACTCATTCTACTAGGTAAAGAACGCGGATTTCTGACATTCCGCGAGATTAACGATCATTTACCGGAAGACATGAATGAGACGGATCAGATCGAGGCGGTCGTCAACATGATCAATGACATGGGCATTGATGTGTTTGACAAAGCGCCTGATCCAGACAGCTTGTTGATGAAAGCTGAAAATCCGGATGACGAAGAAGCAGTTGAGGAAGCCGATACCATTCTAAAAACAGCGGTTGAGAGTGAATTTGGCCGCACCACAGATCCAGTACGTATGTATATGCGTGAAATGGGTACGGTTGAACTATTAACACGTAAAGATGAAATTGCCCTGGCCAAACGCATCGAAGACGGTATTCGTCAAAGTACCGAAGCAATTTCACAGGTTCCTTCTGCCATTTCACACATTGTTGCGCTGACCGATAAAATCGCAGCCGAAGAAATGAAGCTGACAGACTTAATCAACGGTTTTGTAGTTGAAGACCAGTTAGATGAAAACGGTGAGATTGAGATTCCGACACCGGTTATCACTAAGCCTGAGCCTGCAAAAGCTGAAGAAGAAACCGACGATGAAGAAGATGGTGATGCAGAAGATGATGACGATGATGATTCTTCTGATGATACACCGGAAGATACAGGCCCAGATCCGGAAGAAGCGGCACTGCGCTTCAAAAAGATTAAATCCAGTTACACCAAAATGGTTAATGCACTGGAAAAAAATGGCCCCGGTACTAGAACGGTTAACAAGCATAAAAAAGACATCAGTGAAGAATTCATGCAGATCCGTTTTTTGCCTAGAGTCATTGACGATTTAGCCATATTGGTACGCATCTCAATGGATCGGGTCAGGCGCATAGAGCGTGAATTAACTGAAATTTGTGTCAATCGCATCCGTATTCCGCGCAGAGACTTTATTGAAAAATTCGTTGGCAATGAAACAGACGAAAAAATATTTGTTAACCTGGGCAAACTTAAGTCGGCCAATAAAGATGCCTACAAAGAATACAAAGATAAGTTATTCGACTTGCAAAAGCAGTTGATTGAAATTCAGGGTGATAATGGCTTAACCATAAAAGAGCTGAAAGATATCAACCGTCGTATTAGCATTGGTGAAGCCAAGGCCCGGCGTGCCAAAAAAGAAATGATCGAAGCCAACTTGCGCCTGGTGATTTCAATTGCCAAGAAATACACCAATCGTGGTTTGCAATTTCTAGATTTGATTCAAGAAGGCAATATCGGCCTGATGAAAGCAGTCGATAAATTTGAATACCGTCGGGGTTATAAATTTTCGACTTACGCCACCTGGTGGATACGTCAGGCGATTACACGTTCAATTGCAGACCAGGCTCGAACTATCCGTATTCCGGTGCACATGATTGAGACTATCAACAAGCTCAATCGAATTTCGCGCCAGATTCTGCAAGAAAAAGGCCGCGAAGCTTTGCCCGAAGAATTGGCTGAAAAAATGGAAATGCCCGAAGATAAAATTCGCAAGGTTTTAAAAATCGCCAAAGAACCGATTTCCATGGAGACACCGGTCGGTGACGATGAAGATTCAAACCTGGGTGATTTTATTGAAGATAAAAATGCCTATGAACCCTTGGAAGGTGCGACTCGCAACGGCTTAAAAGATGCAACCCATGGCATCTTGGACTCATTAACAGAGCGCGAAGCCAAGGTTTTGCGCATGCGTTTTGGAATCGGTATGAATACCGACCATACGTTGGAAGAAGTTGGTAAACAGTTCGATGTAACCCGTGAACGGATCAGACAAATCGAAGCCAAAGCACTACGCAAACTTCGACACCCATCGCGCTCTGAACACCTGCGTAGCTTTCTGGACACATAAAACGTCATTGCGAGGAGCCGTAGGCGACGTGGCAATCTGTCAAACTTTCCAGATCATCATGTCTGACCAAGATTGGGTATCCAGTAAAAAAACAGTTCTGCAAAGCAGAACACAGATGTTGAGCACCAATGAAATGGTGTAATAAGCACAAGATTAGAACAGTGCAGCCCCAAGGCTGCTGATTTAGAATTAGCCCTCTCCCAAGGGGCAAAATAAAATGTTGGGCCTGTAGCTCAGTTGGTTAGAGCAGTGGACTCATAATCCATTGGTCGTAGGTTCAAGTCCTACCGGGCCCACCAAATTTAGATAATAAAAACAATTATTTAAATAACATTCTCTCTTTCCTGGTCCTCCAATTTTTCCTAGATTTCCATTTTTGGTACAAAAAGGGTACAATAAAAAATCGCTAAGGAAAGATAACATGGCCACCATAACCAAGACCAACTCCGGCAAATGGAGAGCGATTATCCGTCGTCAGGGCTGGCCCAAAGTATCCAAAACCTTTCGGGTCAAGCGAGATGCCGAGAACTGGGCACGCACCACAGAAGATGAAATCATCCGGGGAATATTCGTTCCCAGAAGCCGCTCGGAAAAACTCACCTTGAACCAGGCCCTAAATCGTTACCTGAAAGAGGTCACACCAACCAAAAAGCCGAAAACGCAAAGTTCCGAACATTTCCGGGCCAAAAAATTGAAGGAGGAACTGGGTAGCTATAGCCTGGCCGCACTGAATACAGAAATCATCGCCAGGTATCGTGACAAGCGTATCGAGGAAGGAAAGAGCGCCACGACAATCCGACTTGAGCTGGCACTGCTCAGCCACTTATTCACAGTCGCTATCCAGGAGTGGCGGTTGGGTTTGATTGCCAATCCAGTGCTCAACGTCAGAAAACCCAGTCCTGCAGAAGGAAGAAATCGCCGTCTGATAGGTGACGAGGAAGACCGACTGTTAGAAGCCTGCGATCAGCACAGCAACCCATTTCTCGGCTGGATAGTTCGCATAGCACTTTACACGGCTATGCGCCATGGTGAGATTATTTCACTAAAAAGGAATCAGGTGAACCTGGAGCGAAGTACCGTCTTTTTGCCCGACACCAAAAATAACGAAGTGCGGACTGTCCCGCTCACCAACAAAGCCAAGGAAGTGTTCAGACAAGTGATGGACCATCCGGTTAGACCCATCGATTCTGATTTACTATTTTTCGGTGAACCCGGTAGAGACGGAAAACGCAGACCCTATACTATTAACCGCCTGTGGGCGGAAGCACTACAACGAGCTGAGATTGAAAATTTAAGGTTCCACGATCTTCGCCACGAAGCCACCAGTCGCTTTGTTGAAGCTGGTCTGTCAGATCAGGAAGTTGCATCCATCACCGGCCATAAATCTATGCAGATGCTTAAACGCTATACACACATAAGAACAGAAAATTTAATTAGTAAAATACAGGCAATATGATTAATATTACTTTATCAGGAGTTCTAAATACTGATAGTTGGCACGTAAAAAGCAGAGTAAAAAAATTATTAATAAATTACAAGTATGAAATTTGCATATGAAGATTTAAGTGAAAGTCAATTTGAAGATTTAGTTATATTTATTTGTCAAAAATTGTTAGGAGTAACCGTACAAGGTTTTTCTCAAGGGCCTGATGGTGGGAGAGATGCAAAATTTATAGGAACTGCAGAATGTTGCCCAAGTAAGAACAAACCTTGGACTGGTACAACAATTATTCAGGCAAAGCATACTAACGGTTATAACAAAAACTTTGCTGAATCTGACTTTTTTAGTGTAAGTAGTAAAAGCACAATTATCGAAAAAGAAATTCCTCGTATAGTTAAGCTTCGTGAGAATAAACAGTTAGATAATTACATGTTGTTTTCCAACCGTAGATTGAGCGCGATTACTGAAAACGAAATACAAGCTCATTTATCAGATAAATGTGATATTCCAATTGAGTCTGTTAAATTGTATGGAGTGGAGCAAATCGAAATATATATGAAGACTTTTCCTGATATAGCTGAAAATTTAGATATTGATCCCATCGATTCTCCCTTAATTGTTAGTCCTGATGAGCTTTCTGAAGTAATCCAAGCATTTTCTAAGAATATAGACAAGTTATCCGAAACCCTTGATGATCCTCCAACTCCAAGAATTCCATACTCTACTAAAAACGAAATTAATAACATGAGTGAGGAATATGCGAAGTCATTCCGTGATAAATATCTAAAGGAAACGATCCAAATTGGAGAGTTTTTAGCAGCTCCCGAAAATCGGGAATTTTTAAAGATGTATGAATCTGTTATTGATGAATTTGAATTAAAAATTATTTCGAAACGGAAAGACTATCAAACATTTGATGAAGTTATTGAACATTTATCTAAATTGCTAGTCACGAGGGACCCAATTTTGAGACAACGTAAGCACAAAAGACTTACTAAAGCCTTTATTTTTTATATGTACTGGCATTGTGATATTGGACAAACAGATTAATGTTAAGGCCAACTAAACATTCTCACCCAGATCAGACAGTTATCTTTGTTTCTACAAGGTTATTAGTGAGGCTTAAAGAGAAGCGAATTGAAGAATTTAATAACCTACAGGATTATGCAAAAAAAGTTGTATATGGAGGAGATGTTCTGTTTCTTTCAGCAATAAATCTTTTATTTATCCTGGGTCTAATTGAATATAGATCCAAAACTGACTCATTTGAATACGTGGGCAATTAAAGATGTTGTCAAGGTTGTACACAAATAAGTCGAATTTGTTTTATCCAGTAAATTTTTCTGATGGTCTGAATGTAGTAATTGCAGAGATTCGTTTGCCGGAAAATAGAGATAGAGATACGCACAATTTGGGAAAAACAACCTTAGGTAGCGTGTTGGATTTTTGCTTTTTAAAAGGAAGAAATAAAGACTATTTTCTTTTTAAATATCCAGAAAAATTTAATGAGTTTATTTTTTTTCTGGAGATCGAATTACTTGATCAATCTTATTTAACTTTACGCCGTAAGGTTGATAAGCCAAGTAAAATTAATTTTAAAAAACATACTTCAAAACATCAAGACTATACTAATTTGCCTGATTCGGAGTGGGATCATGTTAATTTACCTTTTAAAAAAGCTCGAGAAATGTTGGATAGTTTGCTTGATTGGAGGGGACTGAGTCCATGGTCATTTCGTAAAGGTCTGGGATATCAACTTCGCTCTCAAAATGATTATAGTGATGTTGTTCATTTAGGAAGATTCGCATCTGCTCATTCTGATTGGAAA
This sequence comes from Arenicellales bacterium, assembly GCA_028284225.1. GTDB lineage: Bacteria > Pseudomonadota > Gammaproteobacteria > Arenicellales > JAHEKD01 > JAHEKD01. The sequence continues at coordinate 31,152 of JANQSD010000021.1, read as the reverse complement.
CCATTTATAGCTCATATCTTAGGTTTCAATGCCGATCTTATTTCATTACATTACCAAAAAGAAAATGAAATCGAAGAAAAACAAGATCTAGAGAAAAATATTAGAAACGAATTAGCTGGGCCGGTTGAGGATTTAAGTCGAATCGAAGGAATTTTACTTTTAAAGCAAAAAGAGGCAGATGAGAAACGAAAATTTCTAGATGATTTTGATTTTAGAGGGCGAGATAAAGAAAAAACTAAAGAGCTGGTTGGCGATATAGATCAAAATATAGCAGAGTTAAATAAGGAGAGATATGCATTAAATTATCGCAAAACGAAAATCTCAAAGGCATTAAAAAAAGATAGAATTTTGTTTGATCCGGAAGAAGCTCAAGAAATATTTAGTGAAGCAAATATAGTTTTTCAGGGGCAAATAAAAAAGGATTTTGAAGAATTAATTAAGTTTAATAAGGCAATAACTGAGGAACGTGAGACATACCTTAATGAGGAGTTAAAAGAAGCAAATAACAAACTAAAACTAGTAAATTCTAAACTTAATTCTCTGGGAAGAAAAAGATCTGAAATTTTATCTTTTTTAAGTGATACGGATGTCTTTACAAAATACAAGTCGGTATCTGATGATTTAGTAACACTGCGTGCTGATATAACATCTTTGGAACGACAACGTGGTTATTTGGAGCGATTACACGAAATACGTGCTGATATTCGATCTTTGTCAGAAGAACTAGCAGGTCTGCAAACTGAAATTGAACAGGATGTTGATCAGCAGAATTCTAATAATGAGAGTTTCTTTTCATATATCCGTATCTATTTCAGTGAAATCGTAGAGGAAGTTATCAATAGAAAAGGACTATTGAGTGTATTAGTTAATAAGCAAGGACACTTGGAATTTAAGGCTGAAATCCTAGATGAATTAGGAAAAACAACCAGTGCGGATATTGGTCATACATATCGTAAGTTGTTGTGTATTGCCTTCGATTTAGCAATTCTACGTAGTCATCTTGATAAAAAATTCCCGCGTTTTGTATTTCATGATGGGGTATTTGAATCTCTCGATGATCGTAAAAAGGAAAAACTCGTTCAAGTCTATAAACAATACGCAGACATGGGGATCCAGTCTATTATTACTTTGATTGATTCGGACTTGCCAATTACAGAAACTAATTCTGCGATTTTTGATCAAAATGAAGTTGTTTTAACTCTCCATGATGAAAGTAAAGAAGGTAGATTGTTTAAAATTGATTCTTGGTAGAGGCTGTAAAAAGGATTATGCAACTGTTCATAAGATTTACTTTTAGCAAATCAATAAGGGAGTTAACACGGTTTTTCCAGGCTCTCCAGTTTTAGTTGGCGTGTCTTACATTGAGTTGTTTATTTCTTAGCTTCGAACGAATTCGATCAATGGCTGATAATTATGTTTGTCAGCTTCCTGTAAGGCATTTACATAACGCTTGCGAGTTTCGCCTGCATTTATCAAATTGATTCTTCCCCAACTGAACGGGGCGTAGTCCATGGATGTAAGTAATAAATCAGTTGCCAGGCGAGCATGACGCCCATTGCCATTCGGGTAGGGATGTATATAGACCAGCTTATGGTGAAAACGTGCTGCAATCTCATCAGGGGTGTAAGTATCATGCTCAATCCAAAATCGACAATCATCTAATAATTGATTTAATTCTTGTGGTATCAAGTAGGCACTCACACCAATATTTTTTTCTGTACGCCTGAACCTGCCTGCCCAACGCCAGACATTACCAAACATATTTTTGTGAAGTGTATTTAGAAATTTTACGTTTAGTACATCGCGCTTTCTGGAAAAGGCCCATTGTTGTGCATCAAGGATGTTAGCCTGTTCAGCTTCATTGAGTTCACTTCTTAGACTGATATACGATGGTATTAGGCCCTCTCGTTCTTCAGGCCCAAGTTCGGTCGCCGCATCATCCAATCTATCTTCTGTCGTATTCAATTATCTTTCCATAGATTCGAACCAGACCTCTCCGAAAGTTGTTTTGCAAGTTGTGCGACTTGCTCTTTTTCGTCTGTTTCATCTATATTTTGATTTTCAAGAGACATGGTATGGTGGATGGATTGTATATTCTGTTTTGCTATCTTTAGAGCTTGATCCTGAACCATTTCTTCCAAAGATTTCCTTGGAACCAGCGTATAGACTAATTTACAATCTAATGCATTCGCTGCGCGCTCCAGTGAATCTAATGTAATCGATCCATTAGCTTCGGCCTTTTCAATGTCATAGGCCCGTGATTGGGAAACACCAATACGTGAGCCTAATTGCTTAGTCGTCATGCCCAAAGCTTCTCTGATCGCTTTAATCCAGCCTTTTGGCGGGCGAACAAAGGAAAAATCATTTTTCAATGACTTAAACTTTTTATCGAGGTTTTTACGAGCTAATGCTCTATCTTGTGATCGAATAATATCACCTATATACTATATTAAATGTAATATATAATAGCATATATATGGTAATAAATACATATTTTATCGTATATATACTATTATAAATGCTAATGCTTGGCTCAGTAAAAGCTTTGATAATAAAGAATTCTTTACTGGATAAACGCGTTAGTAAGGCCAATTTTACTAATGGGAATAATTAAAAACATTAGTGCACAAACAAGAAATCTCAAAAATTCACAAATTAATGATAACTAAGAATAGCTTTCGATAATTTTGGGCTTCAGCCTTGATATTAAATTAAAAATAAGCTAAGTTAGTTTTTACTACGCATAATCAACGGCGTATTGGAGCAAGCACTTCGGATTGGAAGCTTGCTGAAAATCCGGTCTATAGAAATCTCTTTTACAGGAACTTCACATTCTCAATGATGATAGTGGCTGTATTAGGTCTGTCAGCTACCAAGTTGCTAAATCTAAACCTTAACAGCGACGTTTAAAAGATCTGACAAATATTTGGCAAAATCCTTGCCAGTCTAATTTCCCAAACTTTAATTTGTTGGCTACAGGTATGTATTCCAATGAATAACAATTAAATGAAAATCAAGGAGATTAAATAATGATTTCTAACAAATATTTTGAAGAGCAACTGAATGATAAGTATGGTGTTCTAATGACCATTGAAAATTTAGCAGAAGTACTTGATCGTTCTAAGAATGGCCTACGTATTACGTTGCAACAAGACAATGAGATGTCCAGATTATTCAATCAAGCTCGCAGAAAGATCGGTAGGCGAATTTATTTTGTCACTAAAAAAGTTGCTAAGATTCTAGCGGCTAAAGACGAATCGGAGAATAGCGCTTAAGCGCTATTCTTTTTGAATGCTGATTATTAATCTACCTAGACTATCAAAAGTCGTTTTAACGGCATCCGTAACTAACAAATATGGATTAATAATCAGTAAACTTTGTTACTTCTTTAAATGTTTATCGCGTTGCTTGTCATCGTAATCCGCTTTTATAGCCACGCCAATCGCAACAATGGATAACGACGCAAGATAAAGTAGACTCTGGAATTCAGTTTCACTCATGAGTATTTTTCCTTAATCTTTCCTGGCCCGCTTACAATCATCGTAAATGATTTTCATAGCGGCCCCAATCGCGACAAAAGATAACCACATAATATAAATAAAACCCTGAAGTTGAGGTTCACTCATATCAACTATTTCAGCGATTGAAGAAAAAGAATACATAAGACAATATTATCATAAGAGCTCAACTCAACCTGAATGAACAAATTGTGGACTGAGCGTCAAATAAAACTAAATTAGATTACCGTAAGTAAATTTCGGTGACGTTGGGCCGGAAATGCCCCAGCTCCTGACTTACAGTTTCAAGTGCTAAATCTCTGTCTATCAGTTTTGATCGCAGTTCCTCCATTCGTTCCTGGGCATAGGCATGGCGAACGCCATGTGCACCTTCTGACCATCCTAATACTCGTTTAGCTGCTTTGGTAAATGATGATGACCAACGTTGACCCCCATTAATGTCATAGTGGCACTGAATATGAACCTTTCTATCCGTGATTAACTGCGGCGTGTGTAGGCGCGACGACTCTAATTGTTGAGACAGCTGTTTAGGAATCAGCACCTCCCTGATTAAGCCCCCTTTACCGTGTACCGTATATTTAATGCCTTCTCTACCCTTGAACTTATACTCAGTGACAGGTCTGAGATCAGCAGGGCGTTCACTCACTCGTCTAAGGGTATAGAGTTCATGGGCTCTTAACCCTGCAGCATAAGCAATGCGTGTAGCCAGGGCATTTATTTTAGATTGTGATTCACAAATCAAATCAATCTGATCAGCAGTATAGGCTCTACCTGCAAATACGGTTTCAACAGCTGATCTTACCGTGGGTAGTTTTTGGTCAGACCCTAATTGATGCGACACGTTAGTCATCAGAACTTGAATGGCTTGTCGTTCAAGATTTAATGTACTTTGTTTAACTGACTGACTTCTTAATTCAAGGTAATCAATTGCCACAGGCACTGATATGCTTCGCAGACTACCAAGCCGATGATCTTGTAAATACTGTCCAATTCGGTGATAGGCTTGTTCATAATTTCGAGCTGTACCCACACTTTTAATCACTCGGCCCTGTAAGACCTTCATCACGCTTTTAACCTGTTTATCAACCGAGGCGAATCTCGCCATTTTTCTTTAGCCAATTATGTATGGTAGAACGTGCGGCACTAACATTTTCTAGTTTAAGATATAGTTGCAGTTCTGATAGGGATGACCCAACTCGGTGTAGTGCCAGAAGACGATGGGTATGCGCATCCAGCTTCGAAGGTTGGAACTTTCGTTTTCGCCTTTGCTTTTGAAGTAAAACTAATTCTTTTGCTGTCTCTTCTGCATCAAACATGTTGTTAACTACTTAATCGATCATCCTAATAAATTGTAAGAACACCTGGTTTGATTACTCAAACTCAGCGGCAACTGAATGCCTGTTCGCCCACGTTTACCAAAAAATGGTCAGGCTCGGACTGTTCACGCCTGGATGAATAAATCATCAACTCAAAATGCATTGGATGTTTTACCTCCATCTTCAATACCATTTTGAAACGGTTATAGTGACCCACATAGGCGATTGATCATCAAAGGACCACTCGCCTATGTGGAATACTCAATAGACAGAATCAACCGATTATCATCATTGAAGTGATTGTCGTTTGACACTTGTGAAAAGCGAAAATCAATTTAATTCATTAAATAAATGAAAATAGAATTGCCTTTCTTCCATAGACAGACAACTGTAAAAATACAAGTTGATCTAACACTCTGTAGACCCTCCACGACCGTCTTTCAGGAGGAAGCGACGTTTACGTTAATCACAATAACTGTACCATTCAACCAAAGCAATGGTCAACGAAAACCGGCTCAAGACAATCTACTGTTCAGTGGTTTTGTTCGATAAAATCTCTCAAACCCAGTGCTGACGCTATGTTGCGGGCACTCGAAGAGTGCGACATAGCGTCAGCACTGAAGTAATTAATTCTTAAAATTATTGTTAAATTGATAATTTTATTTTTTATAGGCTAAAATTATCTTACATCTTCTTTACTTATTACCAAAATCATAAAAATAATTATCAAATAGAACTTTTTAATATCTATTTTTACATCAATTAATGTTTAGTTTATTTCGGTGTCAAAATAGAAGCTTTGGGATTAGCTATTGTTACTTAGAGTAGAAAAACCAATTCTTATAATCTTTTTCTAAGAGCTATAATTAATTTCACCCTAATCTGTAAATTTGTTAAATATGGATGAATTTGATTTTATAGAATTGGCACAGCTTAGAAGAAATTCATTGATTAGTGCCGTTGAAAATCTAAACATTAAACAATTGGATTGGAGGTTTAATAATAATGCTATAACTATAGGATCATCTTTACTACATATTGCTGGATTTGAATTTCTAACAGCTTTAGCAATGAAGTATAAAGTTCCGCCTTTTTCTATTTTAAGCTCTGAAGAATGGAAAACCTATAAATGTGGATACTTAAGGGAATGTAAATCTATGCCTCCAATAGGATTCCATTCAGAATACTATATTAATTTGCTAATCGAGAATAGAAAAATAATATATGAATTAATTAAATCTTCAAAATATAATTTTGATGAAAAGTATTTTTACTTTTATAGCACAAATGATCCTTTCGACGTTCAGAGCAATGGTGAATTTAAGGACCCTAAAGATCATGATAAAATTTTATCTCTATCAAATAAGTTGATTTTAATGAGATTACCTCAACACGATAATTATCACAGAGGTCAAATTACCTTGCTTAAGTATTTGCAGGTTTCCCAGTAATTTTTGCAAGTAGTAGCCGAGAAAATTCTGATGCAGAAATTGGTATATGTATATCTCCCTTTTGCAATGGCTCCAATGGATATTTAATAATTTTGTTGTAACTGACGCCCTGCTCTGGATCAACAATAATTATTTTTAATCCAGATTTACGTGCTATTTTTCGAACATATCTACGATCTGCGTGGAGTCCTACAACAATTAAACTCTTCGCATCTGAATGTAATTTTATATCTGGATAAACCTCTTCAAATATTCGCACATTTTTTTGTGAAATGCTTGGCTCGTTATTTAGTACTCCATCAAAATTATGATTTATTAGTGGACCTACAAAAACACTTTTTTTGTAAAATGTTTTAAGCGATTTATAAAAATGACTATCTTTTATATCAGCAATTGCAGAATATTTCGGGATAGCTGAAATCTTCTCAAAAAATGCAACTGAATTTAGTAAAAAGCTTTCAATTAGCCCAGTTTTGTTTGGCGCAAACATAAAATTTCCTAATGAATCTTGTAACTTGTAAGCTTCGTGCTGATAATTTAATGGAGGTATTCCCAATTCAATAGATGGGCCACATCCTATTTCTAATTGTGCAGGTAGAAATTCTTCTATCCAGTCTATATTTTTCTTAACACTATGTTTCCCTGTAGGTTCTTTTTTCCTCATGCCTGTTGTAAAAACATTCCAGGCTTTTTTTGATCTTTTTTCTAAAGTTTTACAGTCCGTGTCTTCACTGTAGATAATAATTTCGAGGGTTCTATAATCTTCAGAATCATTTTCATAATCAGATTCATCAAAAGGGTGTCTTTCATATAGTGAATATTCAAAAATTAGATCTTTATCTCCGATCCTTTTTTTGTATTTGTTATGTGTTTCAGTAATCCACCGACCATATTCTGCTGAAAAGTGTAAGTATCGAATATGTTGTTGAATTTCTAATATTGGTGCACTTATTATGTAATATAAGTACGTTTTCTCAATAACTAGATCTTCATTATTAATCAAATAATTATCTTTGTGATAGATTATCTTTTTTCGGCGTGAATTATTATTTATCCATCCTGAATTTAGTTTGTTTTTTGATGATTGATGCCTTCTCCATAGTCCTTCGCAATTCATTCCTGTGGGAAAACGAGAATTAAAGATTTTGATCTCGTTATTACTCAAATTTGACAAAACAATGTGATGAGTTTTATACAATCATAATTCCCCATCTGAAAAATTAAGATTATGATAGACACCTTTTAAATCATAGAATACATTATTCTTCTTAAGAATTTCTTTATAAAATTTTTCATCATAATCCAAAAACTCTCTATGGGGAACTGCGACTACAACCCCGTCATAGTGATCGCTCTTTAATTTATCAACTGTGGTTATTCCGTGCATTTCAAAAAGTTTTTGAGTAGAAACAATGGGGTCAAAAACGTCAACGTTAATGTTATAAGTTTTCAATTTATTAATTATATCGATTACTCTAGAATTCCTAATATCACTACAGTTCTCTTTAAACGTAATTCCAAGTATCAATACTTTTGAAGAATGGATTGAGATATTTTTTTTTGCCATTAATAAAATTACTTGTTCTGCAACATAATAGCCCATTTGATCATTGATACCTCTTCCTGCCCGAAGAATATTTAAATCAATACCGTGCTGGTTGGCCTTATGTAATAAGTAATAGGGATCGACTCCAATACAATGACCCCCTACTAACCCGGGAGTAAATTCCAGAAAATTCCATTTTGTTCTAGCAGCTTTAATAACTTCGATTGTATTTATATCTAAAGCATGAAAAAAAATTGCAACTTGGTTAATAAAAGCAATGTTCAAATCACGCTGTGTATTTTCTAGTATTTTTGCAGCTTCAGCTATTTTTATCGATGGTGCTAGATATGTCCCTGCTGTAATAATTTTTTTATAAAGTTCATCAATAAAATGTGAGACTTTCTTAGTGGATCCAGAAGTTACCTTAATGATTTCTACTAGTTTTTTGTCACCACTTGGGTTTATTCTTTCGGGACTATAACCTATATAAAAATCTTTGTTGTACACCAGATTCGAGGATTCCATTAGAACAGGCACACAAATTTCTTCTGTTGCGCCTGGATATACTGTAGATTCGAAAATTACAATGTTGCCCTTAGAAAGATTGGAACCTACTAATTTACACGCATCGATAAGTGGAGAAAAATCTGGAACATTGAATTCATTTATTGGGGTTGGCAAAGCTAATACATATATATTGCACTCATCCAATTTATTTTGATCATTTGTTGTTACCAAATGTTTAGAGCCTAGAATTTCATCTTTAGTTAATTCACCTGTCTGATCAATCCCAGAATTGAGATCTACGATTCGATCGTAATCAATATCATATCCAGTTGTTTTGAAATATTTTCCAAACTCTACTGCTAATGGAAGTCCCACATATCCTAATCCAACAACACAAATATGTACGTCAGAATCAATTAACCTCATATATTCGACCTTAATAAATAAAACTTGATTATTAAAATAGCATATTCCTTAGTTACGAAAATTTCTTAATTTTTGTAACCAATAATGAACTAATACTTTAACTGATTTTGTAATTTCTTTTAATAATTATGAGTTTCTTTGATTTATAAATTATTAGTAATTATCAAAATGAATTCTTAATCTTCAAAATCTTTTGATGCTTGCTGTACCATATCCTGTATTTGAGCGGTAGTTATACTAAAGTTAGTCCAATTAGATTTTGCGACAGGAATATGATTACTCCTAACAATGTTGTCATTAATATCTGAAACTTGAATTACTATCTGCTGAGAAGAATTTTGGTCAAAACCACCCTCAGGGAAGTTTTGTTTTCGAGTGATCGCAAGTACAGAGCCAAAAAGTCCCGCTGCGTATGTTCCATTTAGTAGGATAATGAGTTTTCCTGTAATAGGGTTTATTATTCTTGTTACGGTACCAAAGTCACAAATCAATTTCTTTTCTTGTATATCTGATTTATAGGTGACATGAGGATCACATAATTGAAATTTATCTCCCTGATCTTTAGTATGTTTAAACGGTACATTTAAAGAATTGTTAATATCTTGAAAAACTTTCAGGCTAAGTTCGCCGCCAAATATGATTAAATTATCATCAAAATCAGACTGTTGTAGTTTTTCGTTGACTTCTAAGGAGCGAGTGCGAACATCAAGTCCAGAATCATAAATCATGTTTAAAGTTGACTCTAGCTCTCCGAGACCCATGGCTTTAGCGTAGCTAATTCTAGGCTCTAAAGCATCAAAGGATTTATCATCAATTCCATATAAAACTAGAAATCTTTCAATTTTATTTGCTTTGAGAGGTGTCCAAAATTCTTTTAGAGGCCCTAATTCTTTTCTTTTTTGAAGATCAAAATAATAGCTCTTAAAACTTCGAACACCAATAAGAGCGACGATGGTACTTGATATAGCTCCTATCAACAAAGAGCTAATAATATCTTGAGTGTCCATTTTAAATAATACTGATTTATTAAATGACTAGTTATGTGGATATTGCTTGTCTATACTTTTCTAAGAAATCTTTATACAAAACTAATTTCAGAGTTAACGCATACTATTCTAAGTAAAATTATATCCAATATTATTCAATCTACACAAAGATTGTGGGTACAAAAAAGGTACATTACTCAGCTTTTGTAGTTTTGTCAAAATTAGCCTAACTTATTGATTTTAAAAGTGTACCTTCTGATCTTAGATATTTTTACTTTTTCTTATTTATCAATAACTTAGGTGTTCCAATAGCAACTCATAATCCATTGGTCGTAGGTTCAAGTCCTACCGGGCCCACCAATTAAATCAATGATTTACGTCATTTCCAAGTAATTTATAATCCTCAGAAATATGTTTGTTGTCAGTACTGTTGTCAGTTTCTAACTTGGCTTAATTAAATTAACCAATGCATTAAATTATTAAAGATTTGAACTGCTTTTATCTGATCAACTAATTACTTAACTTAGTTTTAGGTGAAGACCTGTGAGTCTAGAATATTGAATATTCTTCTGATCTTCGCTTTTATCTAAAAAATGGGGGAACGATTCATTTCTGCTGCTAAAGCCAGGCGAATTTTAGGAAAAGATGCTAAGCCGTACAGTGATAAGCAATTAGAAGAAATTATTGATATTTTGTATGAAAGCTCAGAATTTTCGTACCAGAAATGGGTTTCTGAGAAAAAAATACTATAAAGATCAAATATTTATATTAGGCAAAATCATTATTCAGTATCAAAATTTCAATTTATCTTAGATAATGCTAAATTGATAGTAATTAATTGACAACTAATATATGAGGCGTTAAGCGCAATTATATATGGAAGATTAGACTACAAAATGGAATTGAAGTGGATCGAAATGTAATTTTCATTAGTAAAGCTACACCAGAAGATGACGAGTTTGTTCTTTGGTTGGCACCTAGACTTGAGGCCGCAGGTTACAAAGTTTTCGCAGATATTTTAGCTTTGCAACCTGGTGATCGATGGAGGAAAGAAATCACTCATGTTCTGCAAAATCTAGCAATAAAAATGTTGCTTTGTTGTAATGACACAACTCTTGAGAAAAATGGCGTACAAGAAGAAATAGGGATCGCAACTGACCTTTCAAAGGAACTTGACGATGATCGTTTTATAATTCCGTTAAGGACAAAGAAATATAAAAAGTTATTTGGTATAGGGGAACTGCAATACATAAATTTTGAAGCAAGCTGGGCGCATGGCTTATCAGAGCTATTAGATGCATTGTCAAATCAAAATGTACCTCGCAACTTAAATGGAGTTTATATCAACCCAGAATGGGAGAATTATCGAACCCGATTGGCAATCGAAGTCAACCAAACTCCTGAAATTTTAATATCCAATTGGCTAAGGGTAATCAATCTTCCAGAAAAAATTATTTATTATCAACCAGATGGTGCACTTGATCATAATGCCTTGGAAAACGCATGTAAAAGCTTTGAATTCCCTGCAGAGATTAAAAGAAGAGGTTTTTTTTCGTTTGCAACTAGCAAGGATATTGATTCCCATTTTGAAAGTGCAGGAAAGTTCAGTCAAAAAGCCACCTATTCATTGGAAGATTTTCTAGATAACGGATGCGATGTAACTAAATTGAAAGGATATGATGCTAAAAATATGTTCTCATCAATGATGCAACAAGCCTGGGGGAGATATTGTCAAAATAGTGGATTAATTGAATACGATTTCTCGGGTAGAATGGCCTTTATAGCTGGTGAAAACCATGTAGACATTGGCAAAAAAATCACCTGGAAAGAACCTCCCTCAAGACGTTCAGCAATGTTGAGGAACTTACTTAAAACAAGAAATAAGGTTTGGAATTATGGTGTTATGGCAATTCCAGCGTTCTGGCCATATCCACATTTTAAGCTAAAAGCAGGAGTTGTATTTGGCGAAAAGTCTGATTCAAATACTGGGCTGATTATTGGTGATGTTATGAAACAGCACAAGCTTAGACGAAGTGTCTGTAGCGGTTGGAGAAATAAGCAAGGGCATAGTCGGTTAATGGCCTTTCTTACCTTGCTTCGAGATGATTCAGACATCATAAAGTTAAATCTCTCCTCCATTGATTACATAGAAATTGATGCTAATCCAGTCTGCTTTGAATCACCTGTTAGTACATTACTGGTAGATGATATGAATGATGATGAGGAAAATGATTATTCAACGCTCGGGTTAATGTCAATGGAAGATGTCAATGAGTAAGTCAAATGATGATCCATATATTGTTTACATTAAAGAACCAGAATTAATGTTTGGCCAAAGGCAGCGTAGTGATAATCCAAAGGATGGCTTGTTTTTATATGGACCTCATTCTTCTTCGGGTGAAGTAAAGGAAGTTAGAATTGGTGCTGTTGGGACAAAAAGCGGGCTTAAATATCTACGGCGTAGGGCAATTGCAATTGGTGGAATAGTAAAAGTCCCACCACCTACAAAGAGAGAGAAAAAAGATCGTTTACATCTTTCGAATTTCCCAGGGCTAGAGGAGGCCTTTAATATTAGATTGAATCCAGCCGAATTTGTTAATCGAGCGATAGATGTTGTTAATCTTGATGAGGCTACTCGAACACTAAATCGACATGAAGCTGTAAGGAAAACAGTAGATATATACATTAATGAGATTGAACAGCATGATCGAAATGAAGAGCGGACTGTTGATTTGTGGGTTTTGGTTTTACCAGAACTCATCTTTGAGCGTTGTAAACCATTATCAAAGAGAATCGGCCTTCAGATGCTAAAAGGTGAATTCCCCAAAAAACAAAAGGAACGATTAGATTTACCCTTGTTTGCTGGAATTATTGATCAAAGTGATGAAGAGATTTTTGATGATGTTCCAGATTTTCATAGACAAGTTAAAGCGCGATTGCTTAAGTATGGTCATGCTACCCAGCTGATTCGGGAAACAACATTAGCTCCAGAGGAGTTTGTAAATAAAGCAGGTTATCCAAAAAGAAGATTGCAAGAACCTGCAACTTTGGCTTGGAATTTAGCCACTGGAATTTACTATAAAACACAACCTGAGCCACCATGGCGTTTGGCTGGGGTTAGGCCTAGGGTTTGTTACTTAGGATTGGTTTTTAAACTAATCCCGAATGATCCTCAAGATTATGTTTGCTGTGCTGCTCAAATGTTTTTAAATGAAGGAGACGGGATGGTTTTCAGAGGAGCCAATGGACCCTGGAAAACTGGAGATTATGAGTACCATCTCAAAGCACCAGAAGCGAAAAGCCTAGTAAAAAGAGTAATTGATACTTTCATTGAAAAGCATGGACAGCCTCCAGAAGAACTGTTTATTCATGGTCGAACTAAATTTAGTGACGTAGAGTGGAATGCATTCACTAAAGCAGTTCCTCCTGAAACCAAACTTATCGGGGTGCGTATCAAACCGTCGATGGGTGAGAATAAATTATTCAGAGAGGGAGACTATCCAGTTTTACGGGGAACTGCATTAGTGGTTGACAAAACAAATGCTTATCTTTGGACTAACGGTTACGTTCCAAAGCTAGACTCATATATTGGCCCAGAAACACCAAATCCACTTTATATAACTGTACTCAGAAGTACTTCTGATATGCCTAATATTGAAAATGTACTGACAGATATTATGGGACTTACCAAAATTAACTATAACGCATGTAATTATAGTGATGGACTTCCAGTAACAATTCGTTTTGCTAACAAAGTTGGACAGGTCTTAACGATGGGATCTGCAAAGGATGCCGAACGGCAACCTCTTAAATTTTATATATAGTTGAATGATCTTGTATCTGTATTAGATTTAAATACTAGTTACGATCCTCTCGTTTCAACCCAATAGAAATAGTCGAGGAATGCTCCAAGTTGAGGAAGGTCATCACGAAGATTTATTCTTGCTGAATCAATACATTTGCCAAGTGCGTCGAATTCCTCATTAGGGAATAACATTTTCGTATCCGAAATTGGAGAGTAATCGCCAGATGGATTCAATTCAATTGTTGCTATGAGTGAACACGCAGCTTTATTACGAGCCATCCCCCATCCATCTGCTAAAAAACACGCGGACTGCGCATCTGGACGATTGTTACCTTCCATTCTCAGGATGCTTGAATTGTAATGAATGTACTTTGAGATATTTTCTACCCCGAACAAGTATAGAACAGGCTGTTCTGCTTTTGATACAGGAGCATCAATATAAATATAGTTTAGGTTAGTCCTTTCAAGTGTCCTCAAGGCGAAGAATAGTGCTACGTCTAATTCATATGTCACATCTAAGCCACAGCTTGGTAGACCATAATGTTGTGCAATAGCAAGTGCTAGAAAACGGTAGGTGTAATCATTGCCTAATTCGTTGTAATAACGATGTAGTTTCTTATCCTTTTTTACAGCTGCCCAAAGATCAAGGCTGTAGCGAAGAAATCCAGACCAAGTTGGAGCAATTTCATCAATATTTATTCCATGTCGCTCGGACGAACTAAGAAGTGAGGGTTCGCGGACAGATTCCCCATACAAACGAGTTAATGTATCATCTGATCGCCCAAGTTCGTGTAATTTTGTTTGACCACGAAAAAGCAACTGTAGCTTGGGATAGTGTGTTGCAACACAATTCACTATTTTATCTAAATCTTTTCGATCACGTGCCTTAATATAAGGAATGGTTGCGAACGGAGTACGCAAGAATTCCGTAGCATCAGCATTAAGAAAAGAGCTTGGAAATTTAGCAGTAACGCCGTAAGGTGCACCGTATTGTTGAATCCAGTTTTCATAAATTAGGCCGTAGTAGGTATCAATGTAGTAACGATCAGATTGTGGCAGTGATTCAACTCGATAGACTTCTGAATAAGGTGAATAGCAATTAAGATAGGGTTCTACGTTACAAACCGCACCAGTTTGCAAAAAATCTTCTGAAACTGTTTCAAACCCATCCATTATGGTTTTAGTAAATTTTTAAACATTTCGTTTTCACTTGATATATCTTCATATCTACACTGGGCCTTCATTGCTATTGTATTGAGTTCGCTTGAACTAGTTGGTAATGGCCCATTAACGACTGCTGTACCACGCACATTGCTCAACATATGAGTCATATTTGATGGTGGCGGTATTCCGACTTCGCCTGCATTTGTTATGCCACAGCTCTTAGCAACCTCAGTGCCAATCCAGTTTAAAAATAGCCATTCACCATGAGGTGGGTAATGTAAATTTTCAACCCCAAACTGGTCCAAGGCTGATTGATAATATGAATAATATGTGATTACGAGCTTATTAAGAACAATGAGGCATGGCCAAACTAAGCGGATTTCGTATATAGGTGCGGCTACGGAATATAGTGTGTCACTATCTATTGACTCATCGTAAAATTTTACTGTCCCTGTGAACAGTCTTTCACTACCAAGCCATCGTGAAGCAGCATTATTTATATGTTGTGAATAGAAACCCTTAGACATTAATCTCAACTCATCAGAAAGGTAGAAGTGCTCAAGAAAAGAATTTACAAACCATCCTATTTTGCCATCCGAAGATAACCTCAACGGGTCTCGGTCAAACTTTAACTCTACGATTTCATGCCCTGTTGGTGGATTAGACCAATCTTGGGCAGCATGAGCAACAACACCAGGAGCAAGCCACGATGTTAGGAGATATACGAAATCTTTCTCTTTAATTAACACTGTTACCTTTAATATCGTTTATTATTACTTTGGCTAACAGAATCTATATTCATAATAGCATATTTTCTTTGAATATAAATTTGCCACACGAAACTTTTCATAGAAGGCTATTACAATCTACTATGATTAATCATTGTTCAGCTAAACAGGATATCTTGATATTGTCTATACTTCGATTCATTAAGTTATGTTCAAATACCTTTCAATATCCTGCTCAAAGGTGTTCCATTGTGAGGACAGTTGCTTCACCAAATGTCCTTTTGAAGCTTTGGAACTTCGTGAAAGCCTGAATACAAGGGACAATTGCGGGGTTCCATTTTTGATTTCTTCAAAGTTTGGGTGTTTTCCAAAAACGAGGCTCCAGATTTTCATCAGTTCCTGTTTGTTTGAGGTGTTTTGTAAAGATTGAACGGGGTGTTCCATCGTACTTTTTAAAAACAGAAAATAGGATTCAATGTCATCTTGCGTAATATTAGAATTTCGACATTCATTTTCTGCCCTTATAATGGCTTCGTCTAGGGCTTCATATTCTTGTTCCAGCTTTTTTTGAACAGTTTGTGAAGTGCAAGTTTCGATTCTGTTGAGTAGATTTTTTTGTCTTTGCTTGAGTTCGTGAATATGGTTATTTATTGAATCTTCAACCTGTTTTTGTGATTTGTTTTTCTGAATCCAAATATCGCGTGCGATTTCTTTCAAAAGCCCAAAAAATTTTCGTTTGTACGTTATCTTTTTAAAATAGTTAGCAACAGTACTTTCGAACTCCTTTTGGTTTATTCCAATGTATTTATGATTTCTAGAGCAGTGATAATAGCCAAAATAGTTACCTGATTTACCCCTTGATTTTGAAGCAAGGAAAGGCGTTGCGCATTCAGGGCAGTGAACAACATGTCTCAGGAGAAAACTGTTATGACCCGAATTACGGTTTTGTTTTTCACGGTTAAAAAGTATGTGATACTCATCATCTTGACGCTCAATAATCACTTTTCCCCTGTTTGCACGATTGAATAAGTCAATTGAAATAAGCGCTTGATCGTAAGGGACTTTGAGTAATTTATAACTTGTCCATTTTCCATAAAGGAAACCACAATAGACTGGAGTAGTTACGAAGCGTCTTAATTTTTTTGCGCTTAATTGTAATTTGCCTCCCTGACCAATGATTTGCCTTGTTACTGGATGATATTTATTAAAAGGGCGTGACAAATATCCCATTGAGTTCACCTTGGAGCAAATTTCTTCGTCTGAGTGCATGCCTTCGGCTCTGAGTTCAAAGATCAATTTTATGAATCTGGCTTCCTCATCAATCGGTACCATGATGGATACTTTTTTACCATCACTCAGAATATGTTTTTCGTTTTTATAACCATAATGAGCCGATTGATACTGATAACCCTGACGAGCAACGTTGATCTGACCACCAATACAGCGGGTGAGAATATTTGTGGCATTAGCATTGGCATTATCGGCTAATACAACTTCGGTCAGTTGACTTGGAGAACGGACAGATCAATCATACTCAACACCGAGATGTTCAAGCGTATTAATGGGCTTTTGGATAACACCTGAGACATCAACTAGATCGACTCCTAATTTTGCAAACTCTTTTTTGAGCATCAAGTAGGTATCTGAACCCGCTCTGGTAAAACGGTCTATATCGCTGATAATGAGTTGCTTAATCGAGCCATTCTGAGATTTTATGTAGTCAATAATTTCTTCAAGCACGTATCTGTCAGTTTTACGACCACTGTAATGCTCAATAAAATAGCGAACGATTGTGATACCGTTTCTATTGGCATAATAGTCTGATCGCTTCCTTTGGTTTTCGATCCCATGTCCTTCTTGGTATTGTCGGTCGGAGGATACGCGCAATAGTGCGACAGCAAGCACAAGCTTCAATGGTTTGATGGACGGATTCATGATGAAATAGTTGATGGTGTCTAATCATCAAACCTGTTTTCAGATTTTACGCAAGCAGAATCGATTGTCTCGGTTTATGTTATTGTGAACAGTTGTATTCGCTGGCGTGCATGATTGTCATAACTCGTTGCCGAATCTTCAGTTCATCATCACTAAAATTCTCAATCACAAAATAGTAATAATCTCCGTAAATTTGTATTGAGCCGAAATCGTGTTCACCATAGCGGTCGACCCGGGGGTTAAAATCATCGTAATCACTCATAGCACTGAGGATTAGTGTTAGCGTGTGCTGCGACAATGAACTAACCCTTCCTGAATACCGAATTTCACCACCAACATGATGAATTCTTAACATGTCATTCTCGGCAGCAATTTGTGTTGCCGCGGGTTGGGAGTACCATATTTCCATGAGGCTTCAGTTAATCCAATCTCAATCAGAATAATGTTTCTGCCCCTGTGCTCAACCATTCTTGCTTTTGATCTTCACTCAAGGCTCACATTGAATAATTTAAAGCTGATAGCTTTACATGTTATTTCAGCCTTATAACGGTGTGTGCAGATTTGTGTCCCGAATATGACCACTAAAATCTTGCCCGTTTTAACGATACCTAAAGGATTTGCCTCTTCGAGTTCCTCCTTGATGTCTCGCCTGAAAAAACGGGCGGTGATTACGTGTTCAAATTTCTTAACACACAAATGCCATGACACACACTTATTCTGAATCCGAATTAAAAGCCCTTAAGCTACAACTTAAAGACATTATTAACAATGAACCAGCCTCAATACGAGCATATGTTGCCCAAGAAGCCTTAGATCATTCTGATGATGTCATCCAACTATTCCTGGATTTACGCAACGGAGGCTGCATATGCGGTACTGTTAGAAGCTTGATTTACTATGCAGACACACATAAGTTTTTCGATACGTATTATGATGAAGTCGATGAGATTAGAGAAGAATATGAAGAATCAATGGGTGAGCCATTACGAATCGATGGTGATCTAAAAAACTGGCTAGCCTGGTTTGCATTCGAATATATTGCTGATCAAATCGCTTTTGAGCTTGGGTTAGATTTTTAATCTAGCCCTAAACCAACTCTTTCTGAATAAAGATGAGTCTAAAGCTCGTCAAATAAAGTTTATTCTGCTGTTCTAAATGGTATTAGCAAGATTGCATGTCTGCACAGACAACCTAAACGGTTGCCTGCTTGAATGCATCTTGCTAGGGAGGCCCTAGAACCCCTCTCACAAAGAATAAATTTTGTGTTACTAACTTAGATATGATCGCATTTATGAAATGCCTAAATGTTTAAGTATTTATAGTAAAACTCCTTCGTAACCCAACCGTGAATCGGTAATCTTACAAAATATGGAATATCGACGATTCCTTTAAATTTAATGTGCAAGAATACCCCATTATTAGACTCTTCAGTTACTTCACACAGGGAGATGATTTTATTTAAAGACTCTTCCATACCATTTATTGATAAAAAGGCTTCTCTTTCTTCTTGAATATTTCCGCTTCTTTCGAACATGAACATTAACTTTAAGGCTGATAATCCAAGCATTGTTCCTGGTTCAAAAATAGGCTTTTCAATTAACAGTCTAGTAATGAAAATTGACCAAGATTTGGCGTGTTGAGAATTAATTATATGGTCATTTGATGCAATAACACAGAGCATATTGCTTGGGCGAGAAGACATAGATAAAGCCACTGCTACAGGTGCTGGATATTCGAGCATATAGCGATTAAATTCATAACTCAATGAATCCCTGACCATATAATAAGCGCATAAGTATTCTTGAGTTGATAAATGAGAGAATTCGAAATTCTGTTCGCTTATTTCAGCAATTATTCCATTGTGTGTTTCTATTTCCGAAGCGACATCTAGGGCGCTTTCTTTTGGCAATTCAAAACTGAAATGTATATTATCATAGACTTCTAGAAGGTCTTTTCTTGAAAAAGTAGTTTGTTTTCGCTTGTATAATAGATGAAAAGATAAGGCAGATAAAAACTCTAGTTTTTTATCTGCTCCAAATTTTGCGTATTTAGAATTTCTGGATAATCCCCTTTGTTCATCCCATTCCTGTAACTGCAAACGTAATAAGAGTTGGTATACGTCCGTGGGTTGATTCGGTAAGTATCCATAATTTTTATACACAACTATAAGATTAGTGAGCAGTAGTGGACGTGTAGATACATCAAAATACGGTAGGTTTTTAAGTTCTTTAATGAATTTAGTATTATCTGGAATCCATGCCCTACATAAATCGTTAATATCCTGTTCGGATAAAGGTGCAGTTTCGATGACACTAAATCCGTTTAAAGTTTCTTGATATCCTCCTGATCTGCAAGTCAAGATGATACGGCTTTGAAATAATAATTCAGCTAGTCGAATAATCGATGATGTTAATACTCTATTGTTAGAATCAGCTATTTCGTCTAGACCATCTAGTAGAACAAGGGAATTAAATTTATCGAGTAAATCAGCAATAACATATACCAGTGCTATGTCTGTACCATCTACACTTACATAGTAATTATTCTCCAGAAGCACCTTTGTATGGTCTATTTCGTATTTAATTCCAAGAATTTCTGCGATATAAGTCTCAATAGGAGCAACATTGCTACAGTCACGGAAACGTATTACTAAGGGGAATGAATGTTGGTCGTTTTGCGTCTTGGACTCGGTCAAGATAATCTTTCTAACAAGTCCTTTGAGTGTGGTTGTTTTACCTGAACCAGGGGAACCAACAATTAATAGGTGGTTGCCATAATCAAGTAACTCATCTTCATTGATAATAGTTCGTGTATCTTTCTGAAGTTTTCTTGGTATTACATACTTCAACTCAATTTTTACATCTTCAATGTCTACAGGTGCGGCCATATTAAAGTGCTGAAACTGACTAGCCCAATTTAAAGACTTGCAGATATGTTTCTCAATTGACTTTTCGATTGACTCAGACTTAGTGTCTGATGACTCTTTATTGGTAAGTTTGCTTACAACAGAGTTATATATAGACTTCGAGATAGAACTAACTATTGGTTTTATTACAGTCGATATTTCAATCATTTTTATCCTATAAGTTGAGGATAGATTTTATTAATCGTTAGAATCAACTTTGTATCAACGTGATTACATCTATAAAATTTTGTCAGAATAACAATTGCAATCTAGACTACATTTTAATTATTTGCCAATAACTATTCAAGAATCTGTATGAAGTTAAAAGCCTACAAAAATTAGTTATTAAATTTGCCGTATATTAAGCGGTCTCCTGATAGTTTTATTTTTTGTGTATAAATAGCTATATCAAGTCTCGCTTAACGCTGTTTTGTCGTATCTTCAATTTTTCCAATTCCTCCGCACGGTCAAATTTCAGTATTAATTTATCTAAGCCCAGTGTTTTCAGCCTATATCGTTTACCTGATGAGATATCGATCACACCTGGTGTTTGAGATTTTCCTCGGCGGTAGAATTCAAGGCCCTGGGTTTTGAGTATTTTTGCAAAGTCTGCTTCTGTATTTGAATGTAAAATACAAGATTCAATGATGTTTTTTATTGTGTCTTTACGAGATTCATTGCCTGTTCGTTGTTTGAGTTTGTATTCGCGATGTTTGGTTTTTTGTACTGATTTTTGTTCAGTGTCAAAGATTTTTTCTGGGAAATGGTCACTGAATTTT
This sequence comes from Arenicellales bacterium, assembly GCA_028284225.1. Lineage (GTDB taxonomy): Bacteria > Pseudomonadota > Gammaproteobacteria > Arenicellales > JAHEKD01 > JAHEKD01. The sequence continues at coordinate 10,086 of JANQSD010000021.1, read as the reverse complement.
TCTAGTTTGTAGGTTTCGAGTTCTCTTTTTATCGAGTCGAATTGGTTTTTTGAAATTCTGGTTCGTAGCTTGGAGCCGATAGCATTTGATGAAATCATCAGATGACAATGCACATAGTTGGTATCAGTATGAACTTTGGCGAATACCAATTGGTCGGGTGCGCGAAGTGCAATGTATTGTTTCGCCAACTTGTGCCAGTAAGCTGCTTATAACTTTTCCTGGAGTCAGTCATTTGTTTCGTTAGTTGCTGCGGTACTTAAATCAGCTTCTTGGAGTGGTTCTGAAGGTGCGTGTGCAAACTCAGAACTGGAAATATCATTAACTACTTCAGGTTCTGGTTTGGCCGTGGTGTCTAGTGCTGAAAAAATAGAGGGTTTAAGCTGTACATACTGAATCTCAGGAAGCGGTGATTGAGGAATGGTCTCAGGTGGTAGGTTAGATAACCTGCGTAGTTTTTGCTGTTTGTAATAGGGTGTTAATTTAAGTTTGATTGGATCGCGACCACTATGGAGGAAGATCGCCTCATTTTGTTTAAGCCGAATAACTTCATGCTCCCGAATCAGTGGTTGCTGCTTATCGTGAGTTCCAGTTTTTTGTCCGATGCGTCGAGAAATCTCACTAGCTAAATTAATTGGCATACCGGAAAAATATTGTTCAGAATTGACGGCACATAAAATAGTCTGTGCCTTATCAGCGCCGTACCGTGTGGTCAATTGAGAGAGGGACTGCAATAATACGCAGAATGCGACCCGATACTTTCGAGAAGTGGCAGCGAAAGTCTCAAACCCTGGTATGTAAAATTGTCCGAACTCATCTAGGCACAGATGCACTGGTAAACCGTTTTTACTGTAATCCAGATCATTAAGCAGGGTGTGGCATAGTTTGGTAAAAAAGAGATTAACTATAAACCCGAGATAAGCAATATCCTGTTGTCTGACCATGACATAGAGTGCTATTTTTCGTTGCCTCAGTTCATCAAAGTCAATGGTATTTTTTGCTGTTACTCGAGCCATATCGGGATTAAGTCCAGACAAGGCCGTTTGAGCGGTTGTGATGAGTGAATTTACAGTGTTTTCATTATCAGCAAGAAAACCCTTGTATTCCTGATATGTCGGTTCATCATCCAACGTGGCTTGGATCATGAACTGATCCAGAGAGCCGCTCATGCTGAAGTTATTAACCAGATATTTTAGATTCGCCAGATTTAAATATTCTGGTCGATTAAGGTTTGCCAATGCCTGTAAGAAAACCTTGATAACATTTTGAGCACCGATTGCCCAGAATGGATCCTTATTATTTTCTGTCAGTCCAGAGGAGCTTATGATTACTTCAGAAACTCGGGCAATTTCAGTATGTATTTTTAAACCTTCAAGCGGATTGAAATAATGACCTTGCCCAATATTCATTAAATCTAATACTTGGAGATCGTAGCCACGCTTTTTTAAAGCACCACTGGTATATTCAAAGAGTTCTCCTGAAAGATCAGTAAAAACGAGCGATGTATTATCTGCCACCAAGGCATGAGGTATCGGTATGTTGCTAGTTTTACCGCCACCTACTGGTGCAACGGCTATCAAGTTTTGATAACTATGTTCTTCAGATAATCGATTAACACCATCAACAACTAAGCCTTTGTTAGTCGGACTTAAAAATTTCCACCGCTCCCAGAAGGGCATCCAGTGCGCATCTCGACTAAAGCCAGACGCCATGAAACGTAAGGTGTTTCCTATGACGGAAAAAATTACTGCTAAAGCATCTCGAAAAACTCCATATTTAAGCATCAGCCAGAGAACGACGAGACCGAACAGTAAAATAATGAGGTTTGGATCCATTTGGGCTAATGTGGCGACTAATAGTTGCAGCACAGTTGGAGCAATTGCTACAAAAATCAGAATAAGAAAGAACCACTTATTGAAGGTCTTCATTTTAATGGCTGACAAGTTTGGAGTCTAAATAAGCAATTAATTTTCTTCACCAAATCTTCACCCACTTATCGTGACTGCTCTTTGCTTTCTGAATGCGTCGCAGATCTAACTTTGATTATTTCTTTTGCTCGGGAATACTCGATAGTAACCAAATGGTTCCACTTGAGCGCACGTCTAAATTCCGGGATGAGTGCCTTGGCATCGGCTCGATCTTGGCACTCCATTCCGAGAAATGCCTTACCTCTGAGTTTGCCGAAATAGGCCGGACGATTTTCAAGAATAGATAGTGTTTTGTCCAAGCCTTTACGTTTTATTGACTGTCGAATTTTAGTATTAGTGTTGATGCTATCTTGAAAAATAATGTCCATCAGTACATCTAAGCGAAGGATACCATAGTCATATTGCTTCTTAATCGAATTAAGATAATAAGAGTCAGATCCGTTCAAGGTTCAATCTCCATGAACAAGTGTAAGTGGATCAATCACGATCCAATGTTTATCTTCATGCCTTTGGTTGAAGCTATTTCCACGATTGCCAGTCTCGGCTTGAATATGGAATGACTTAGCATATACCTGTCCGTTGAATTCAATACGTATTTGACCTTTAGGTCCTGACGAGAATTTTCCTTTATAAAAATTCAGTGCAATATGCAACTTTCTTAGATCTACAGGCTCATCGAATATAATGTACTCAAGGCCGTTTACTGGTGTTGGAGAGCTTAAGTAATCTTTAAAATAAGATCCTTCTGCTGTACGGGTGTGATTGAAGTAAAGTATCTCTGCTGTAGGTTTAGGCTGGGCATATAAGTCAATGTCGCATTTCAGGCAGTCCCATTTTACGCCGACTAGTACTGATCCAACTGTATTTGCTTCACTTTCAGTATTCTCATCGGTACTGTTACTAATCTTTGGTTCTAATGGAGATGATGGCTCGGTATCAAATACTTCTTCAATAGATCGCTGGCCGACAGTACGTCTGATTGAGATCATTTCTATTTTGTCGTTAGATTTATCAATCTCAAAATTTCTAGATGCAATTAAACTGTGATCTAATGATCGTTCAAGTACGGTATCTATGTCGCTGGAAAAGCTTGCCAACTCTGCCCCTATGCTCTGTACATAAAGACTCCAAAAGCGATGCGTTAGTTCTGAATGTAAGTCACTTGACCAGGCTTCATCCTGTATTAAAAAATACAATTTTGACTGGTTTAATAATTTTGCTTTTTCTTTTGTTCCATATGGGGATTTACTTATCGATGCAATAATATGTCCATCAGAAGGAAGGTACCCGTTAGTCATTGAATAACTAGGTTCCTTTTCATCAATATGATGGGGTGAACCAATAATAATTATGATTAAGTCTTCTGAATTGTGGTGAGTTCCGATGAAATTCAGAAATTGTGGAAGATTAATACTTGAAGATTTTCCATCACTATTTTTTATGCGAGTATTCAAAAACGATGTAAGGGCTTTGACTACAATAGGATTATTATTCGCCTTAATTCGTGCTTTTGATCCATTATAAGAAGGATTATTTGGTATTTTGAAAATACCTAAGCGCTTGTTATGATACGCATCATATAGGATGACTTGATCACCTAAACTGATTCCTACCAACAAAAATTCAAGTATTTTTCGTTTTAGTGTTTCCTTTTGTGTTTGATGTGCAAATGGTGAAATGCCGATAATGTAATCTTTTGCATGGGAATAATTAGCTAATGTCAGGCTGAAAAACAAAAGTATAAGTTTCAGAGTCTTCATAATTATTCTCCTTTTAAAAATTTAGTTTTCAACGGATTAACATCAATAATTCTGATTCCTGGTTTTTTCTGATCTCGCATCCATTGCTTAGTTTTATAGTCGTTAAGATAGTTATTAATGTAGACCTTGCGTGCCTCTTGGAGACTTATAAGTTCATTAACATATTTCGTTAATTTATTATTGATTGCTTGAACTTCCTGTTCAATTTTTGATAGGTCCTCTTTTAATTGCTTGTAAAATGGATTTCTCTGTGTCCTTTGTTGATGATGCATTTCATAAATTTTTGAAGCTGTCAGCCACAATGCTGCAGCGCCTGTACATTCAGCAGAAAGTTGAATAAAAAGAAATAAATTTTTAGAGGAGTATTCAGTTGTGTTTGGTAAATTCGCGTAAACAATCGCATCTATAACATCAATTACTGATTGAGTAAGACCATTAAAAAATTTAGAAAATAGAAAAATCCATATCAAACATAGGACAATACAAGTTACATAGAGAAGCAGGGTATAACGGTGCTTAATAGTAGGACGCATGTGTCTTGCAAAAGACTTCAGAATAATAGCAGCTCCTAAAGGAATGCTGCTCATTATCCATAATAGCCAGGGTGATTCTATGAATATGGCTTCTCCAGTGGATCGGAGGTTCGAAGCTACACTAGAAACACCAACCCCTATAAATATTAAAGACATAACTAGTAGGGAATAAATTTCGGAACGATTCCAAAAGTTCCATGGGACTTTGATCTGTTGTGGAGTGGGTAAATACTCAGGGGTATCTTGAATTTGCTTTTCCTTCTCAAGTTTCTGGTTTTGAATATTCTCTTTTTCCTCTTGAGTATCGTGACCAAGTTGTTTCAAGCTTGCTATCTCACCACCGAAAAAATGATCAAAAATATTGCCAGCTTTTAACGCCACTTTGTTTTCACCATTTGGATCGTCTAAATGTGAGTGAATGATAGAGAGGTCATAATAGAGGTTTTTAGCATTCTTGAGATGTGATGACTTAATTGACATAATCGTCTCCATGTTGCTTTTGTTTGAGAGTGTGGTTAACAGAGTTAGATTGAATGTGATGATTCTCCTCGTCATCTAGAACGAATGGGATTAAAAGCATTGCAATTGTCGCAATAGCAGCAAGAGCAATAAGCACTCTTTCAAAAATCGAGATTCTAGTTGTGCACTTTAAATTTTGATCTTCTTTCATCGATTTCAATGTTATTGTTAATGTTAACAATAACATTGAAATATGAATTAAATATGAATTTTCTCGCTCTGCTATTCTAAATTATTGGAATATGTTTGTTCTCTTGTGCTGGACAAATCTCATAAAAATCCATATTCTTCTTCCTTGCATAATATCTAATATGAGAATAAAAACTAGGCAGAAATCTACTAAGGTGAGCTTGCACAAATCCAAAACTATGGAGGTGACTAAAATAAGTAATATAATATTCAATAGCATCCATGCATTTAGGGGTATGTTCAAATGGAGGTATAGAAAGTTTTGCTAAAGTTTCATTTTGGATCTCTTTTATGTGTTCTTCTAAATCATTCGTTAATTCAATTTCTAGAATAGCATTTTCTATCAGCTCTAAAGCCTCTCCACCTTCTAATTTTGAAGTTTGTGTCTTCTTTTCTACCTTGCCTGAGAAATAGTTGATAAGTAATAGTACTTGCAATTCACTTGCAGAAGGAATGATTTCTTGTATTACTGCATAAGTTTCTTCATAGGCTGGTCCACCTATTTTTTTTAGTAATTGTGAGCGAAGAGTTTTGGCTTTGATATTATTACGTTTAGTTATTTTTTTATTCTGGTCAATTCCCAGTCCTTTACGAAAGGCAATCTCTACAACTTTATTTACTGGCGAGGCTATATGTGTATCTGGATTTAATTGATACTCTAAGTTAGAGTTGGTGAGAGTTTGATGTGGATTTTTGGTCGGTTTTTCAACATCGTCTGAATCTTTGAGACCAAGAGTTTTTTTGAATTTTTCTTCTACTTTGTTCATTTATTTATTTTGGTTGATAATTTTAGCTAATATAGTCTGTATATCACCATGTTCTTTTTTCTCTATCATAATTGCATGCTGATTTTGAAGTTCAATGGTTTGATATTGGAATATTGTTTTAATCTTCTCGTGTTCAATAAATCTGTCATACATATCGTTATGATGTTTGAAATACGGATTTTTAACGAATGTAACGGTTATAAAATTCTGGATATTATAAAGCCCTATATTAAAAGATGGCAATGAACTTGGAATAATAGTTTTTTTTGAGTTATTTTTTTTCTGTGTATCAAGGTCATCAATTAGAAAAGACTCTAATAATACATAACATTGAGGAAAATATCGGGCATACGATTTATAATTATCATTTGCTTCAAATAATTTTTCTTTGAGATTCATTCTCTGTTTCTTATGTACATTCTCGTCTTCAAGTAAAGCTTCAGGGCCAAATTGATTGTAGTTAGATTTGAAAATTTTAACTGTAGGCTCGATATTTTGATCTAGAAATTTTTTAAGGGCGCGACTATATACATCCTTGATCATCCGATAATAGAGTTGCCTAAGTTCTCTGCGAATTAGTTTTACTGATGGGATAAAAACTGAGTGATAGTATAAGTATCCGATGCACCAATTACCATGTTCGTTTAGGAGTCGATCCTGATCGTTTTCTGATGCAAATTGACTATCCATTGCACACATGATGCATAGATTAGTTGTTCCTGAGTTATGAACAGGATATGTTGTAGTTATAAGATCTTCTGAAGGCGGTGCCATAATTGAAAGCAAATAATGCAGTGTCACTTTTCTTATTAAGTCAGGATAATCTTTGATATTTTTTTCTTCTATTCTTGCAAGATTAAATCTGGTTCTCATTAGTCCGCCATCTTTTTTTGCAAATGGGGATTGAGAGTAAGAAAGAAATCCACTTACCATTGTATTGTCACATAAGCTGATCGCATGTTCTCCAAACGGTTGGCACACAAAATCCATTAACTCATTGCGTCCTTGTTCAGTAGAAATTTTTTCAAAAAAATAATTATCAAGTTTTTGATATTTCTTTCGTTCTTCTTCAGACATTTCAGCATATACACCATACCTACGGTTCTTTTCTTTCTTATTACCTAACTTGATAATAAAGTGCTCCTGATTTTTTGTTCCTTCGTGAATTCTTTTTAGTCCCTTCAAACAGTCTTCTCGTTGCTTAGGTGGCATAACTATCTGGATATCGTATGCATAACTTATGCTTGTGCCATTATTTGTTTTAGATGCTATATATCTCTTAGTCTTTCTTGTATATTTTTTTATGTAAAATATCGCATTTGCTGGCTTTAATTTATTAGCCTGCGCTATCTTACTGGTACAAATCTTTCTTTGATAAACCAGATCCAATATAGAACTGATATTTTCTAAAAATTCCTCATTTTGTTTTGGAGGGGTTTCCAAAAAAATTTCAGATTTATATTCCTGTCGCTTTAATATTTCATCTACGTTTCCTTCCAGGCATTTTGGATGGTGTTGTTCTAAAACTGTCGATAAGTAATCTTTGAAGTCGAAATGTAACTTTATCTTTAAATAGTCTGATACAGACACCGAAGGAAATAAGTTGACTAATAAATTGATAGCAGAATTTTTATTAATTTGAGATAGTGGTATTGCCTGGTATGTTAATTTTTTTTCTTCAATAATGTCATACAGTACCAGAGAATATGGTGTGTTCATAATATTAACTTGGTACTGGGTAATATCCGATTCGATAGAATCATAACAATCTTGGAATGCCTTTAGGTGGGCATGGTCAATAGCTGTTTGAGAAACTTTTTGATCTCCTCTATGCATAGATATGCCTATGGGCCTTTGGAATAGAAGGATGATTCTATTTAAAAGCGTGTGAAATTCATTTTTGGTAGGATCAGGGCTTAAAATTTCTTGAAATATACTTTGTCGAATCAGATATACCTTTTCGTAATCGCTGCTTGCAAAGACTGGTTCTGTAGACTTATTTGGGGTCATGTGTACAAGCTTCCATATTGTCTTTTTAAAAAATACATCCACTAATTATATACATTATGAATCGAACCAATTAGACCTCTCAAAAGTAGCATAATTCTTAAACATTAAGGGATTTCGATAAATTTCAATTTCAAAATAATTTCTGTCTTACAGCTGATTAAAATTAGCTATCATTCCTAAGTTTTATTCGGTTTCAAAATTTACATTATGTCACAAAAGTGCTACAATTGTGTCATAGGTGATTATTATGGCTAAAACTGAAATTATTCGTTCTCGTATAGATCCAGAGTTAAAACACGATGCAGAAGCGGTGCTGTCGGTACTCGGACTCAAAACATCAGAAGCGATTACGCTGTTCTTTAAGCAGTTAGTGCTGCAACGTGGTTTGCCTTTTTCTGTGAAAATACCCAATGATGTGACTATCAAGGCGTTGGATGAGCTCAATGAGGCTAAGGACAAAAAAATGTTACCGAAATTCGATAGTATTGATGATCTGATGGCAGACTTGAAAAGCTGATTCCTATTGAAGCAGGTCACCCGTTCAAATCAATTTAAAAAGGATTTCAAAAAGATCGTCAAGAGAGGTTGCCGTTTGGATAAATTCGAAACGGTGATCAGAATGCTATTGAATGATGAAGTGCTGCCAGCGCGTTACCGAAATCACAAGCTAGTTGGCAATTATGCTGACTTTTGGGAATGTCATATTGAACCAGACTGGCTATTAATTTATCGCGTCAGCGATGATCTTTTGGAGTTGGCTCGAACCGGCACGCATTCGGATCTGTTTTGACACTTCGGCTGAAAAGCAATCAAAGCCCATCATCGGTAAACTTTTCTTTTTCAGCTACAAAGCTATCAAACGGTGTGATGGGTATATCCTCCAAAATTTTTAAATTGGGATATTGGCTTTTAAGTTCGTCTTTTTGCTCTTCATTAAAATTTACCCATTCCACAATCAAAGGGTAATTTTGATGATTAAAGTGAGCAGCGATTTTGAGTTCTTCGGTGTTAATCATGTTGATAGGTTAGTGATATATCTAGCTTAGTCTTGCTTTTTTTAAAAGCAAGACTGCTAAACCCCTGTTTCTTAACGAAAACTTCATCATCATGGTGAAAGTGAACACGTGTCATTTTTTTTCGAATCACTAAAATAGCGGTGTAAACGTCTACTTTACTCTCGTTTTTAAAAGAAGCGCGACTTCCTCTATCTCCCCTCATTTTTGGCCCGCATTATGCATACAGCAGATCGTGTCCCGTGGAATCAAGATCGTAGTATTGGGCCTCGACTGGCTTTCGAGCAGCAGGAAATTTTGCTCTTGGAGTCCGACTTTCAAACATTTAAATCTCCTCACGATTTATGTTTATTACGAGTCGGTGTTGATAGCATGTTAAGAGCAGTGGACTTGCTTGGACTCAGGGTCGTTGATGTTACCTATGCCAATGGTGATATACGGTCAAAATTCTGGTGTCAGCAGCAAAAAACTGACTATCCAGTAGCTTCGTACCTTACAGAAAAGACAAGGGAAGTGCTTAAACAATGGATAGAATTTAGCGGAAAAAAGCCTCAGGATTTTATTTTTACCCGATATAAGTCCAGTCCTAGTAACCCGATATGCGTTGATTGGTATCGGAAACTCGTCAAACAATGGGCACAGCGTCTAGATCTGCATAGTGAGGATTACAGTAGTCATTCTATCCGCCGCAGTAAACCCATGTTCCTGTTTCTGCGAGGTACCAGAATTGAATACATCTCAACACTCCTAGGACATCAAAGTGTAGCAACCACTCTCCGATATCTCGGCATTACCGATGCCAAGGCCGAAGCAGAGGCAGTTAAACACGACATATTCAATTCCAAACTTAAGCCCCAGGTCTCTAGAACATCTTCATATTTATCCAGGTTAAAGCGACCAGATTTGAGGCTATTGGGCAAGTACATCGCTGAAGAATTAAGAAATGATGAAGTTGCGCTTCCCGATATATTTGACTAACTCATGCCTGTAGGTAGGCTCAACATGACACTTGACAAAAACAATGGCAGATCAAAAAGTCAGCAACGAACAAATTTACGAAAAGTTGAAAGGGCAGGGTATTCAGCTGAATTTGGTCATGGAACATCTGAATTTTCACGAAAAACGCTTCGACAACTTAGATCGGGACTTGGAGCAGCTAAAAACATCGCAAAAAGAAATCCGTTCGGATATCTCAGCTCTTCAGGAAACTCGTTTCACCTGGAGCGCTGGTATCATCAGCGGTACGGTGATCGCCAGTTCAATTTTGACAATTGTAGACCCTCTGCCGTATACAATCGATAAGTCCGTTTCTTATTAATCACTAAGCCTTCTCGTTTAAGTAGCTGATGCAACATCAAATAACCATAGCG
>JANQSD010000019.1 GCA_028284225.1 Arenicellales bacterium | reverse complement strand
CCAACAATCATTGATAATGTTCAAATAGATAGGTCTAGTACTATTCGATATAGAATCCTTACAAAGCAGGATTTTAAATCTACGAATCCTGAAAAAATTAAAACTCAGTACAAACATTTCGCTGCCTTGTCCAGGATTTATATATCTCTAGATGAAAGCAAACTAAATCGAAACATTGAGATAAAGAAAAGTGATTCTGGTCAAACTGTTATTACTCTTACAGACCCTGGCTATCATGCATTATTTGATCAAAAAAAATCATGGTTCAACAAGAACTCCAAAACACTACCTCCGGATTATGTTTTGCAACACGAACAAATTCATTTTTCGATAATGGAGCTAGAAGCTAGGCGCATGAATCACAAACGTAAGTATAATCCAATCTCGGTGTCAGCGAGCTCACCAGAAAAAGCTATTCACAAGTTCGCAGAAAAAATTAAATCTGACTTAACAACGACATTGGAACTTGCACACAAACAGAATCTCAAATTTGATATTCAAACATCGGGTAGACATCTACCAAAAACACAATCTCGCTGGATGGAAGAAATTTGGAAAGATTTTAACAAGTTACTTTGATAATTAAAGAATGGAGTCGAATTTACATTTAACCTGGATTCCCGCTTCCGCGGGAATGACAATTGAAGATAAAAGTTAGCTTCGAGCAGGTGTTCCAACACGCTGTCGTGTTTGCCATTGCTCATCCAGCCAATAGGGAATGTCACTTGCGTTAAGCGGTTGTTTGCCTAAAATAATATCAGCTCCCTTTTCCCCTACCATGATGGAGGGTGCGTTGAGGTTGCCGTTGGGAATGGTCGGGAATATGGATGAGTCGATAACTCGAAGATTTTCTATACCGATAACTTTACAGTCAGAATCGACAACAGCCAGCGGATCATCCTTACTGCCGATTTTGCAGGTGCAAGATGGGTGGTAGGCACTTTCAACATTATTTCTAACCCATTCATCAATGGCTTCATCGCTGGCGATATCAGCCCCCGGCTGGATTTCATCACCGCGATATTCATCCATGGCGGGCTGGTTAATAATCTCACGAGTGAGCCGAATGCAAGCGCGCCAGTCTTCCACGTCTTGTTGTTCTTTTAAATAGTTGAATAATATTGACGGTTTTTCATTCGGATTAGAGTTTTTGATACGCACATGTCCGCGGCTGGCCGGTTTATTTGGGCCGACATGGACTTGAAAACCGTGTCCGTCAAATGCTGCATTGCCGTCATAGCGCATAGCGGCAGGTAAAAAGTGATATTGGATATCCGGCCATTTAACACCGGCTTTGGAACGAATAAAGGCGCAGGATTCAAAATGATTGGTAGCACCCAGGCCGGACTTAAACAGTATCCAGCGCGTGCCGATCAGGCCTTTGCTGACTAAATCGATTTTTCCGTTTAGAGTGATTGGTTTGGTGCAGCGGAATTGAAAATACACTTCCAGATGGTCCTGCAGGTTTTCACCAACACCGGGTAACTCATGCACAAGCTCAACACCGGCATTATCTAAAACAGATTTTGATCCAATACCCGAGAGTTGCAACAATTGCGGTGAACCAACTGAGCCAGCAGAAAGCACAACCTCTCGGTTTGCGAAAACCGATTCAACACCTCCTGTTTTTTCGATTTCAATTCCAATCGCCTTCTTTCCCTCCAGCAGCACTCGGGTAGTCATGGTTTTGGTCATGACATCCAGATTTGATCGACTCATGGCCGGACGTAAATACTCACGCGAAGTCGATGAACGTACTCCATCCTTTACCGTCATGTGCATGGGACCGAAGCCTTCTTGCTGATATCCGTTGTAATCTTTGGTCTCTGGGTAACCTGCTTGTTTGCCTGCCTCAATAAAGGCCTTATACAGTGGATTCAAGCTCATGTTATTACCGTTGCAAGTACCAATCGGGCCACTGCCTCCACGATAATCATCCTCACCATTCATCCAGGTTTCGGCTCGTTTAAAGTACGGCAAACAATCCTGATACCCCCAGCCATCAGCGCCATGTTCAAGCCATTGCTCATAATCACAGGCATGACCACGCACATAGACCATACCATTAATGGATGAAGAACCACCCAATGCTTTACCTCGTGGACAATGCAAACTACGATTATTCAGATATGTTTCCGGCTCAGTATCGAAATACCAGTTAAAACGTTTCATGTTCATCGGGAATGATAACGCTGTCGGCATTTGCACGAAAATATGCTTGTCGCTGCCACCGGCTTCGACCAGCAAGACACGATTGTTTTTGTCCTCGCTTAAACGACTGGCTAATACGCAACCGGCTGAACCGGCACCAACAATAATGTAGTCGTAGTTTTTGTTAGTCACTCATGACATCCTTTGCAAACTAAACGTTGTCATGCCAGACTTGATCCGGCATCCAGAAATTACCTGATTCAGCAATATTGTCAAAACTATTTACCAAGTTGAAAAGATAAAAATTTCGCAAATGAAAGTGGATTCTGGATATCGCTTTGCGATTCCAGAATGACGATTAGTGGACTACCAGCAAATATCGTCTTACTCATACGGACAATCCACGTCACCGAGTTCAACGTAAACGCTTTTTACCTGGGTATAGAAGTTAATAGCTTCAGGGCCGTTTTCATGGCCAATGCCGGATTGCTTGTAGCCACCAATAGTGAGTTCAATTGGATTCAAGTTATAGTTATTAATCCAGCAGGTACCGGCCTCCAGTTTTGCAATCACTCGATGGCCGCGCTTGATGTCCTGAGTAAACACACCGGCGGCCAAACCGTATTCAGTATCATTAGCAGTTTTAATAACTTCGGACTCGTCTTTAAATGTAAGTAAAGACAATACCGGCCCAAAAATTTCATCCTGACAAATCAACATGTCATTAGTACATTCATCAAAGATCGTTGGTTCAACAAACGCACCATCTTCACAACCTGCAACCTGCACTCTATTACCACCACATAATAATCTGGCACCGCTTTCAACACCTTTGTTAATATAGTCCAGCACTTTTTCCATGTGATCCAGTGAAATCAAAGCACCAACTTGTGTTTCTGGGTCCATTGGATCGCCGACGTTAAGCTTTAATGTCCGCTCAACGAGTTGCTTTACAAATTTTTCCTTGATGGATTCATGTACAAACACCCGTGTTCCATTAGTACAAATTTCACCGCCGGAATAAAAGTTCGCCATCATTGCGGCCGATACCGCATTGTCAATATCGGCATCCTCAAAAATAATCAGCGGCGATTTACCCCCTAACTCCATGGTTACATGTTTGATGGTTCCTGCTGCTGCTTCCAACACTTTACGGCCGGTGGCTGTTGAACCGGTTAATGAAACTTTTTCAATATTCCGATGGCTGGCCAATCCACTACCTACTTCGGCATCTCCTGTGAGAACATTAAACACACCATCGGGCAAACCTGCCTCAGTAAAAATTTCAGCCAGTTTAAATGTAGTCAAAGGGGTTGATGGTGCAGGCTTGTAAATCAGACTATTACCACAAGCCAGCGCCATCGCTGACTTCCAACAGGCAATCTGAATCGGATAATTCCAGGCACCAATGCCGGCACATACGCCTAAAGGCTCACGCCGGGTATAACCAAACGCATTACCCAGGTCAACGTGATAGCCCCGGATCGTCGGCGCAACACCGGCAAAATATTCGATACAGTCTGCGCCACTCGCTACGTCCACGGCGATCGTTTCCTGGATCGGCTTACCGGTGTCCTGTGTTTCCAGTTCAGCCAACTCATCATTTCGTTCACGCAATATACGCACCGCATTCATCAGAATTTTAGCGCGCTGGGTACCTGTCATGGCTGACCAGATTTTGAAACCCTCTAAAGCCGATTTAACTGCCTTTTCAAGATCATCCAGTCCGGCTAATTGGACATTAGTCAGAAGCCGATTATTAGCGGGATTAATATCCTCGTAGGTCTGACCACTGGCACAATCAGCATAGCGACCATGGATGTAAATTTGCTGGACTAGCATGATTTAAAAAAACTCCAAAAGCAAAAATCGGTTGGCTAAAGCAGCCAACCGATTTAAAACAAACGAGATTACCTGTTCAAAAATTCCAGTTCCCTGCGATCTTCATAGTCTGGCACAGGGTGTTCTTCGTGAAGCGTTTTTATCATTCCATAGATCATAAGAAGAACGATGACAGATATGGGTAATCCGGCTACGATTGAAGCGGTTTGCAATGCACTTAATCCCCCCGCCAACATAAGCACAGCGGCCACAATACCGGCAGTTAATCCCCAGAATATACGAAATTTTATCGGTGGATTTTCATCGCCCATCGATAACATTGTACACAACACTAATGTTCCAGAATCTGAAGAGGTAACGAACCAAGAGATTAATAAAACCGTTATCAAAACATAGATCGGGTAAGTGAGCCAGTCAAATCCGAATCCGGCAACCGTTTGGAAAACGCCAAGTGCATAGTCTTCATTAACGGCCTCCATGACTCCGGCATTATTTAATAGGTCAACACCCGCAGCTGCACCACCAAACACACCCATCCAAATAATTACGACTGTGACTGGCACAAATAACACAGCAAGTGTGAACTCTCTAATCGTGCGACCTTTAGACACACGTGCAATAAACATGCCTACAAACGGACACCATGCGATCCACCAACCCCAATAGAAGATAGTCCACCAACTTTGCCATTCATTACCGACTTCACGGTTAATCCAAAAACCCATTGGTATTACATTCCATAAATAGTCACCTGCTCCAGAAATGGTAATACCAAGGATAAAAGCGGTCGGGCCAAGAATCAGGAATAGCAACAGCAGGCCCAGGCTTGCCATAACATTCATTTCAGACAAAATTCGCACACCCTTTCCAACTCCAGATGCCGCTGAAGCAGTGCCTAGGACAGTGATGATTGCAACCAAAATTAATTGGTTTGTAATTGTATTATCCATAATACCGAGACGCTCCAGACCGGCACCGATTGGGACAATGCCAAGCCCCAATGACGTGGCTAAACCAAATACGGTTCCGAATACAGCGATCAAGTCTACAACGTGCCCCCAGGGACCATATATTTTGTCTTTCAAAACTGGATATAAAGCGACCCTTGGTGTCAATGGCAAATTGTTTCGATACGCAAAATACGCTAAAGACATGCCCGTCAATACATAAAGTCCCCATCCATGAAAACCCCAGTGGAAACTGGTCAGCGTCACTGATTTAACGGCTGCTGCCGTGGACCCTGCCTCAAGGCCCTCCTGTGTCGAAAACGGATTTCCTTGAATATGAAACATAGGCTCTGCAACACCCCAGTAGATAAGCCCGGAACCAAGCCCGGCGGAAAACAGCATCGCAACCCAAGAAAATGTTGAGAAATCGGGCTCATCGTCCTCTTTGCCAAGCTTTACGTCACCAAATCGACTAAACAACACCCATAGAGAAAAGAATAGTGCTGCATTTACAACCAACACATAAAACCAGTCTAATGATCCTATGACAAAGCTCTTGCCCGCTGAGAATACTGCAGAAGACCTTTCCACATCGATGATGGTATAAATGACAAAGGCAACGATCATGATCATTGAAGCAATCGCCATGGTTGCATTCATACCAGCAAACAAGCCTTTCTTAGCGACCAGATCCTGGGCGCTTATTTCCGATTTATTATCCATGTTCCACCTCTCGAATAAAATAAGTTAAATACATCATGACTAGCGAACCGTACCGGCTGCACCTTTCATGCTCGCCTCTTCGGCCCAGGCATTGAATTTTTCGGCAATGGAAGCATGATTTACGGCCCACCACTCTGCATTAGACAGAATAGAAACCGCATCACCACGAGACTCGCCATTGGGTAAGTTTTCCTGGACATCTTTAGGAATCAAGCTTAACGCTGAATTACGCGTTGGACCGTTAGCTAAATATTTTGCCTGGTTTGCCATCGACTCACTACTGCTGGCAAATTTAATAAACTCCATAGCCTCAGATTTATTTTTGCTGCCTTTGACAATACCAAACAAATCCATTTCAACCACACGCCCGTCCCAGTTAACCGTATAATTTGAACCTTCTTCTTTACTGCCTTCTACCCCTGTCGTTGCCCAAATTGAACTCATGGTCACTTCGCCGTTATTTAATAAGCGGATCGGCTCACGTCCATTTTCCCACCAGACGAGATGCGCCTTGATTTGATTCAGCTTGGCAAAAGCACGCTCTAACCCTTCTTCTGTTTCCAATGTGCTGTAAATTTCATTTGCCGGCACACCATCCGCAAGCAACGCCCATTCCATAATCACAGAGGGATCTTTTCTTATCGCCCGGCGACCTGGAAAACTTTTCATGTCAAAAAAATCGGAAACGGTTGCAGGCGCGTTATCAGTAAAAGCGTCATTGTCATAAGCAAAAATAGTCGCCCAGACGATCACCCCAACACCACAAGGGTTTAAGGCACCCTCAATGAAGTCGCTTTTGTAACTTTTTCCATCTGCGCCATTGGGCAAAGATGAATGATTAATTTTTTCCAGCAAGCCCTCTTCGCAGCCACGCAATGAGTCTGCCTGAGTTAAATCAACAACATCCCATTTGATATTTGCTGATTCGACTTGATCTCTGATTTCCTTAAGCCCGCCTGCATAATGATCAACATTAACTGTTTTGCCAGTTTGTTGTTCATACGGATCAACAAAGCCCAGCATTTGGCTGCGCATGTAGGGACCGGTCCAGGTGGTAAATGTTAGGTCTTCATGCGCCAGAGCCGCATTGTGGCTCAGAATAACTGAAGCTAAAAAACCTATCTGAAATAGTTTCGAAAGTGGATAATAGGGTCTTTCTTTCATCTGCCTCTCCTTTTAAAACTGTGTCGATTGCCAAAAGATAATTGGATAAGCATCCAATAAACTGGACGAGCATCCAATATAGATTATATACTTGTAAATTACAAGCCAGAACGACCGTATATATTTAAGCGAATGCAAAACATTAAAATTGCAAATTTAAGACGCCAACAGCTCATCGAAGCCACCATGGAATGTGTTGATGAGCATGGAATTAATGGCACCACCATCTCCAAAATAAGTAAACATGCAGGTGTATCTAACGGCATTGTTCATCACTATTTTCATAACAAAGATGATTTGCTTGAAGCCACGATGCGTTTAATGCTTGAGCATTTAAAACATGGCATCCTAAAGCGCAAAGAATCTGCGACAAACCATTATGAGTGTATTGAAGCGATTATCGACGGTAATTTTTCAACTAAACAAATAGAACACAAATCTAAAAAAATCTGGTGTTCTTTCTGGGCTGAAGCGCTACATCAACCGACCTTAGCCAGGCTCGAGTATGTAAGCAAAAATCGAATGAAATCTAATCTTGCCTACCATTTAAAACATCTGGTACCCGGCGATAAAGCCAAACAAATTGCAACTTGTATGGCGGCCCTGATTGCCGGGTTGTGGTTGCATGGTGCCTTCGAAGAAGATGGCATTGACGTTCACGAAGCTAGGAATTTATGTCTGAACTACCTGGACCTTGAGCTGAAAAACCAATAGAAACTATCTCAAAATAGTCGAGCAACGTTCAGACGAGGCAAAAGTGAGTGAAAAAGCGCAGTTTACTTAAGGTAAATGAGCATTTTGAGATAGGTTCTAATTAGTCTGCCTGCATGCCTTCAAATTTTTTTGCAGCCCAGGCCTGCATAATTCGATCAGTGATCATTGCCAGTAATGCCATCGATAAACCTGCAATTAAACCCAGCCCTGTATCTGCAGCGCTCAATGCCAGAAAGATTTGCTGACCCAAACCTGTAGTGCCGACCAGTGCTGCGATCACGAGCATGGCAAAGCCGTACATGATGGTTTGATTCAGGCCTACCATAATAGTTGGAATAGCCAGCGGCACTTTGACTTGCCAAAAAATTTGACTGGGCGTACAGCCCTGTTCAACTGCTACCTCTATCAACTGCGGTGAAACCTGTCGCAAACCACTTTCGGTATAACGAATTGCCGGTACAAAGGCATAGGCAATAATCGCCAACAAAGCAGTAAATTCACCCACTTGAAAAAACATTAGAACCGGAATTAAAAACACAAATAACGGAATGGTTTGGAAGGTATCGGCTATCGGCCTGACAACGGCAGACACACGATCACTTGAAGCCGCCCAAACACCAATTGCCGAACCCAGAAGAAAAGAAAGAATAACTGCAGCACCACAAAGATAAATCGATAACATGGCCCGCTCCCACATCCCTGTAATCAAAATAAATCCTAATGAACACGCCGTAAATATTGCAACTGAACGCCCTCCAGCCTGCCAGGCGAGTAGAATAACTGCGCTGGTCAGCACCATCCAGGGTGCCCCCGTTAACCCGTAATAAAGCAAGTATGCCAGGGCCGCAACAGATAATCCGGTTTGCCAACTTTTAAATTTCGCCAGTGCCAAACAAATGATTAACATAGCAATCGCATAACCCCAACGCATCGCTTCAGTAAATTCAAAGCCCCAGGTTAAAGGTAAAATGGCTTTGTTAAATCCAATTCGCAGCGGTAATAAGTAATAAAAGAAAAATGTATTTTTGATATCGGTTAGCAGTTGTCCGTAGCCAACAACAATCGCCTCCAGCTTTTGATCCAGCCATTCTGATGCTGCTTTGGTTAAAGACGAATCATCAACACCAAAATCAATGCCTAATGCTTTAATAACCGCACAGATAACAATCAACAAAACGGCAGCTGTAAACCAGAGTTTTTTATTTGCCAGGTTTTTTGCTTTAGTTATGTCATCTTGGGTGACATAAGCTGATGAGATCCTGTCCATCACAATTGCAATCAGTACAATTACAAAACCTGCCAATAAACTCTCGCCAAATCTTGCTTTACGAATTGTGCTCAACACTTCCCAGCCGATATCACCAAAACCGCCAATTACTGACGCGATGATTACCATGCTTAGTGTAGCCATGATCGTTTGATTTATGCCGACTTTGATTTGGGCCATGGCCGCCGGCAGTTCAACCCAAAACAAACGTTGGTAGCTGGAAACACCCGACATCTTTGCCGCTTCAACAATTTCATAAGGCACTTGTTTGAGACCTAAATGCACGTTTCTAACCATTGGCGGGCAGGCATAAATTGCACTGGCTATTAAACCTACTACCGGACCAAATCCGAACAAGACCAATATGGGGACCAGATAGGCGAAGGTCGGCATAGTCTGCATAATATCCAGGATCGGCGGCACAATACGTTTACCCATTTCAGTGCGATCTGCTGCAATGCCAATCGCCAAACCCAACAATAACGACAATGGCACTGCAATACCGACTAGTGCCATGGTACTCATGGATGGATTCCAGTAACCGGATAAAGCAATATATAGCAATGCCAATAAACAAACGATGGCTAAACGGATGCCTGATGCATGCCAGGCCAATAACACTACGCCTGCAACCGTGACAGGCCAGGGCGTCCATTGCAACACATCACGCAGCAATATCATCGGCCATTCTAGAATTGCAGCTATCGCCCGCGTAACCGGTTTTACCAGTTCCACGAATGTATCCATGGCTTTGTTAATCCAGTCAGCCAAAGGGATAACCCAATCTGCCGGAAATTTATGTAACCAGCCTAAGCTGTCGGCAAATGAATGCACAAGCAAGGCGGCAACAGCCAGGAATAACCACGGCAAAGCATTAGCTGAAATAGAATTATCGTTTTTCATCTAGTTGATTGGACATGGAATGATTCGTGCTATTGCTAAATTGCAAAGCGAAATCTATAGCACAGTAATCATCTTGACTTTCTGGATACCGACCTTCGCCGGTATGACGAGTTGATACGATACAGTTCTGATTTGACACAACATAAGAAAAATAAACGTTGTTATCGATGCTACTGATTGTCACTTTTCCCTCCGCTTAGCGCAGTTGCTAAACGCTCTGGTGTAATCACTCCAATGGTTTTACCGGACTCATCAGTAACAGGCAATTCGCCGCCCCGTTCTGCACTCCAGGATAATGCATCCTCTAATGTCATATCCACACTCAAACCTTCGCTGGTACTTGCAGCAGAAGATTCCTCCATCAATTGCGATACCTTAATGATTTTTGTTCGTGGTGCTTCTTTGACAAATTCAGCGACATAATCATTAGCCGGTGATAATACGATTTCCTGGGGTGTCCCCACCTGCACTATTAAACCGTCTTTCATGATTGCAATGCGGTCTGCCAAGCGTACTGCCTCCATAAAATCATGGGTTACAAAGACAATAGTTTTATGAAACATAGTTTGTAAACGTAACAACTCAGACTGCATTTGCCAGCGAATCAAGGGGTCCAAGGCACTAAACGGTTCATCTAGAAACCATAACTCCGGGTCAACAGCCAAAGACCTTGCGATACCGACACGCTGTTTTTGCCCTCCGGAAAGCTGATGCGGGTAAGACGAATCCCGACCATGCAGGCCGACTAACTCGATCATTTCAAGTGCTTTAGTTTGGCGAGTTTTTTCATCCACTCCTTGCACTTTAAGCGGAAAAGCAACGTTATCAATAACTGTCATGTGTGGAAACAAACCGAAATGCTGAAACACCATACCCATTTTGGTGCGACGAATAGACATCAATTCTTTTTCAGAAACTGAAAGAAAATCCTGACCGTCCAATAACAATTCACCGGCACTCGGTTCAGTTAAGCGTGACATACAACGCATCAATGTCGACTTACCCGAACCGGATAACCCCATCAACACAAAAAATTCACCGCGCTTAATTTGCAGATTAATATCACCACTGGCGACAATCCCACCTGATTGCCTCAGTTCATCAGCAAATGTGATTGCCTCTTCTTTTTGTGGTAGAGTTCTTGCGGCAAGTTTTTCTGCAACTCCTTCACCAAACACTTTCCAGAGTTGTTTACATTCAATAGTTATATCTGAATTCTGGGGCATCTTCCTTCCACTGCAATAATTGTGACTATCTTAAACGAAAAAGGCAGGACATTGTTGTCCTGCCTTTAAGCTAATATCGCTTGTATCTTTCGAATACTCAAACACTCTGTCGTCATGCCGAAATGACGAGCATGTATTTTTATCAATACTGATATTTAAAAGTATTATGATTTCGGTTATTTATCAATTAGCCGCAGCTACCCATTCAGACCAGGTGCCTTCGTTATTGGCCATCCATTCTGCAACGATGTCTTCAACCTTGCCGCCGTTTTGATCAATAGCAGCCATCATGACTTGTTGATCGCCAGTGGAAATTTTCACGGCTTTGAGAATTTCCAGTGCAGCCGGCCATTTTTCACCCAGGCCTGACCAGATCACTTTAAAAACTCGTGATGCTGCAAAATCGCAATCATTGACTTCATTCGGGTTCGACCCCCAGGAAGCATCTTCAAAACATGCATCTTCTGCTTTAGGCATGTCCACCCATTCAACATCGTATTCTGCTAATGCCCAATGCGGTTGCCAGAAAACCATTAATAATGGGCTTTTCTTGGCAATTGAAGATTTAAGCTCAGAAATTAATGCGCCTTCGCTACCGGCCGGCACAGCTTTAAATGGCAGGGCCAAGCCTTTCATACGGTCAGCACCGGGCGTTCCCCAGTCAGCCGGATAGTCAATCAGCCGGCCTTCAGGCAGGGTTTCTGCTGTAGCAAAATTAGCAGCACATTCTTTTAATGCTTCCCAGGCGGGTAAACCAGGACACATTTCTTTAACATGCAAAGGATAAACAAACCCTTCTCGTGCATCAAAACCGGTTTCACCGATATCTTCAACTTTACCGGCATCAGCCATTTTTACCCATAAGTCAGGCGCATTACTGCTCCATACTTCCATGGCCCCATGAATTTCGCCGTCTGCCATTGCCGTGAATTGCGCATCATATCCGGCTGTCACATACTCGACGTTATAGCCCGCCTTTTTTAAAGTTTCACCGGCAATGTGTGCGCTGATATGCTGGCCGGTCCACTCGTTGATCGATAATTTAATAGGTTCATCTTTGGCACCCATGTCAGCGGCAAACGTTACTGTCAGCCCTAAAGATAACGACAGTGCTGCCATTGTTATTACACGTCTTATCATAGTTTCCTCGTGTGATTAGTTAAAAAATACTGGATTATCCTAGTTTAAGCTTAAAACTTAGTCAAATTGTTAAATTTTGGAAATGTAACCTGTCGTTTTATTCACCTGGAGGTGGAAATCTTGTTCTGGCCGCGGCCATCGTCCAGTCCATATGGTTACGTACATATTCCTGACTGGCGTCACGCGGTGGATTGTAATCCCAGGACGGTAAAATCCCTTTTTGCATAGCTGCATGAACTGATCGTCGACGCTTCTGAGTAGCAATCACATCCTGCCTGATTTTTTCACTGTCCCAACGTTGTTTGGTTTCATCTGCAAAACGCTTTGCTATGTCTGCATGACTCTCCTGTGCCGCAAGATTATTCATTTCATCAGGATCGTTTTTCAAGTCGTATAACAATGGCGGATCGACATCACAATGAATGTATTTATAATTTCCGCGCCTGATCATAAATACCGGGCTAGGCGTCATTTCAGCACAATATTCGCCTATAGCCTCATCGTGATCACTGCTGCCACCGGTTGCATATGCAATTAATGAATGTCCGTCAATAGGCTCCAGGAATCCAGGTCTATCACTGCCGTTCATGGCTGCAATATCAACCATGGTCGGCAAAATATCAGCAAGCGAACAAGCTGTTGCCTGTTGCCCATTAGCAATGTCCGGTCCTGCCATGATTAACGGCACTCTGGCCGAGTGCTCAAAGAAATTCATTTTGTACCACAAACCCCGTTCACCCAACATATCACCATGATCAGCGGTAACAATAACTATAGTGTTATCCAGCTGTCCGGTTTGCTCCAGGGTATCGATGATTTCACCGACTTTGCTATCAAAGTACGAAGTGTTGGCATAATAAGCATGACGGGCATTACGAATCTCATCTTCAGTGACAGCAACTGTGCTGGCCTCAATGCCGTCCATGAGCCGTTTGGAGAAACCGTCTTGTTGCTCAGTACTCAAGACATGTTTAGGCATGTCAATATTGTCGCTGCGATATAGATCCCACCATTTTTGTAAAGCCACGTAGGGATCGTGAGGGTGAATAAAACTGGCCACCATGCAAAACGGTTCGGTTTTATCGCGGGCATAATCAAACAACTTGCGCTTGGCAAAAAAGCTCACTTCCTCATCATAATCGATTTGAAAGGTTGCTGAGGCTACACCCGCTTCTCTCACCGAATCCATATTGTGGTACCACTTATCAATTCTCTCATCCGGCAGTTCCCAATCAGGTGTCCAGGCATAATCAGACGGATAAATATCGGTTGTTATCCTTTCGTCAAAACCATGTAATTGATCAGGTCCGACAAAGTGCATTTTTCCGGACAAGCAAGTTCGGTAACCCATTAAACGCAGATAATGTGCAAAAGTCGGAATCGAAGCCTGAAATTCACTGGCATTATCGTAAGCTGCAATACGAGTCACTAACTGGCCCGACATAAAACTAAATCGTGAAGGCGCACATAATGGTGAATTGCAATAAGCCGAATCAAAACGCATACCCCGTTCAGCCAACCTTTCCATATTCGGTGTTTTAACCAACGGATGACCATAAGCGCCGGTAAACTGCGGTGCCAATTGGTCTGCCATAATTAGCACGATGTTGGGTGATTTTTGCTTCATAGGCTAAATCCGGTTTCTGATTGGTTGTGTCGCTTTAAGCATAGCGACAATCAAATCATCACGCTCGGCCGAAGCAGTTTGTACATCTCTACCATCGGCTTCATCTTCTACACCTGTGGCTAAACTGTCTGCCAATTCCGGTGTTAACTCAGCATCACCCATATCATCCCACCATCGATGGAAACTATCACGATAACGATTACAGAATTCTCGCAGACCGCCTTCACCGGCCCCCAAATGAAATAACATATGTGGCCCCATCGCTGCCCAGCGCAAACCGGGACCGGCCCAAATGGCTTTGTCGACATCTTCGACTGAAGCTACACCTGATTCGACCAGGTAAATAGCTTCCCGCCATAACGCAGCTTGCAGGCGATTAGCAACATGGGCCGTTACTTCACGTTTTACCCGGATAGTGACTTTACCAACTTGTTTATAAAAAGCTTCAGCCTGTTCGATTACACCGTCTTGTGTTTTGTCATTGGTCAACAATTCCACTAACGGAATTAAGTGAGGCGGATTAAAAGGATGACCAAGCAAGAATCGCGATGGATTCCTCCAACCCTGTTGCATTTCACTGAGCATTAAGCCGGAAGCTGAAGATGCGACCAGTGCTTCAGGCTCAAGCAAGTCTTCAATTTGCTGATAAAGCTGATGCTTGATGGGCAAGCGCTCCGGCACACTCTCTTGTACAAACTGCACACCCACTACCGCCTTTGTAGGATCATCAAAAAAAGCCAGCTGCTCAGCATCTCCTTTGGCAGTCATTCCCAAGGCTTCAAGCGTTGGCCAAGCCCGTTCAACATAATCCCGGACTGATTGTTCGGCATGGTCAGCCGGATCGTAAACATTCACTCGCAAACCTGCGGCTAAAAATAGCGAAGTCCAACTGGCACCAATTACACCCGCACCGAGTACTGCAACTTGATTAATATTTGTCATTAAAACAACCCTGGATTTAAAGGTGAAGCGGCGGTTAGTCCGCCATCAATGGTATAGCACTGACCCGTCGCAAATGCAGAATCGTCACTGGCTAACCAAATAGCCAAATTAGCAATGTCTTGCGGCTCTCCAAATCGTCCTGCTGCATGTCTGGCCAGCGCATCAGACTTGGCTTGATCGGGATCAGTAGCCAGCTCGAATGCTGCGTCAGCCATATCTGTCATGATCCAGCCCGGACAAATTGCATTACAGCGAACGGCTGGCCCATGGTCCACTGCAATTGAACGGGTCAAGCCATGTACAAACGCCTTGGAGGCGTTATAAATTGCCATTCCATGGTCTGCTACTTTGCCTGAAATTGAGCCGATGTTAATAATTGAAGCGCCGCTGGACATCAAAGGAATAAAGGTGCGGCAGCTCAAAAATACGCCCTTGGCGTTGACACCCATTAGCGTATCCCAATCTTCGTCAGTCGTATTAATCACTGTTTTTTCAATTTGCACACCTGCGTTGTTGACTAATATATCGAGCCGGTCAAATTGATCTATTACAGTTTGTTTCAGAAGCTCAATGTCTGTATTACTGGAGACATCTGCAGTTTGCCAACCTATGGTATCTGGCAAATCATCATCTCGTTGCCCTCTGCCGCAAGTAATGACTCGTGCACCTTCGGCAACAAATGCATCAACAATGGCTCGACCAATTCCTTGACGACCACCTGTAACCAATGCTGTTTTACCTGCCAAGCGCATTAACTGTGTGCCACCATTACATGCCTGACCGCCGTATAGGCATCCAAGGCATAAACCGACATGTCACAGCCGTTACCGGAGCCTTTCATTGCCGCCCAGGGCATTTCAGACGTGCCAACACCATGGGTATTGACCCAGGTAAAGCCGTAGCGCAGACGGCTGCACACTGACATTGCCCGTCCGACATCTTTTGTCCAAACCGACGAAGCCAAACCATACGAACTGGCGTTGGCCCAACTGAGTGCATCCTCAACATCAGAAAAACGGGATATGGATACTACCGGCCCGAAAACTTCATTGCAGGCAATTTCCGCATCATTATCAACATTGGCTATGACTGTCGGTTGATAAAAATAACCACTACCTTCCGGCACCTTGCCGCCGACCACAACCTCGGCATTAGTGGCCGCTGTTCGTTCAACAAAACCGGCAACCCGATCACGTTGAACCTGGGAAATAACCGGCCCCATTTCAACACCATCGTCTTTTTGAGCACCTATTTTTATACTGCTTACAGCGGCAGCGGTATCAGCCACCAGTTTATCGTAAGCTTTATCGGCCACCATAATACGGCAAGGTTGTGCACAATCCTGGCCGGCATTGAAATAAGAACCACCTCGGATCGTTTCCACTACCGCGTCAATATCGGCATCATCAAATACAATCACCGGTGCTTTACCGCCTAACTCCAAATGCACATGACGGATTTGATTCGAAGCCGCACGCATAGCTGCCATACCGGTAGCGGGCGAACCCGTTACCGTAATTGCCTCCATTTGCGGCGAGTTGATCAACTGATCACCAACAGTTGGACCTTGCCCATGAATAATGTTAACGACACCTGCTGGCAAAATATCATTAATAATTTCAGCTAACCTAAGGGTAGATAATGGTGTCATTTCTGATGGTTTTAATACCACAGAGCAGCCCGCTGCCAAAGGAGCGGCTAATTTCCATGATGCCATCATCAAAGGATAATTCCAGGGTGCTATCGCTGCAACTGGACCAACCGGATCACGCCGGATCATTGAAGTAAAGCCCTCTACATATTCCCCCGCTGCTGAGCCGCTCATAGTTCTAGCCGCACCCGCCATGAAACGAAACACATCAATGGTCAACGGCATTTCATCGTCTCTGGCACTCGCAAACGGTTTACCGCAATCCAGGCTTTCTAATTCAGCCAACTCATCAGTAGCCGCCTCAACGGCATCTGCGAGCGCCAGTAGATAAGTCGCGCGCTCTAGCGGTGTAGTTCTCGAATAACTTTGAAACGCCTGTTCACTGGATTCGACCGCTGCTTCTATTTGTTCAACAGATGCCTGGGCGATTTGAGTTATTTCGTTTCCGGTTGCCGGGTCTACTACGCTTAGCTTTTCACCCTGTCCCTCAACAAACTCACCATTAATTAGTTGCTTAATCTGCATTTCAATTTCCTCTTATCTGTCATTCCTAACCATTGTGATTACTATTTTGCCGAACTGCTTTAGATCCTTCGCTTACGCTCAGGATGACAAAGCCAATTTACAGTCACTAAAATTTTACGTTTTCAACACCCTTCAAACCCAGACGCTGCCTTGCTTGTTCAGGCGTGGCGACTGTGTGACCTAAATTTTCGATAATGGTGCGAATCTTGGTCACTTGCTCGGCATTGGACTGCGCAAGTTCACCTCGACTAATATATAAACTGTCTTCAAGACCAACTCTGAGATTGCCGCCTAGACCGGCCGATTGTGTTGCAAACGGCATTTGGTTTCGCCCTGCTGCCAATACTGACCATTCATAATCATCACCAAATAATTTGTTGGCAATGGTATGCATATGCATTAAGTTGTCCGGGTCAGCACCTACTCCGCCTAAAATGCCAAATACCATTTGAATAAAAAACGGTGGTTTAACCATGCCCTTATCAATAAACCAGGCCAGGTTATAAAGATGACCAAGGTCGTAACATTC
The DNA here is from genome assembly GCA_028284225.1 of Arenicellales bacterium. Classification (GTDB taxonomy): domain Bacteria; phylum Pseudomonadota; class Gammaproteobacteria; order Arenicellales; family JAHEKD01; genus JAHEKD01. The sequence continues at coordinate 385,886 of JANQSD010000019.1, read as the reverse complement.
GAATTCAAACCGGGTGCCATGACCTTCGCCTAATTCTTTTAAAATGAATTCGATATCAGTAAAGGTGTTGCGGAAAATAAAATCTTCCGTCATGTTTAAAAATTCAGGCTCCCAGTCATGTTGCCAATCGGAATACTTTGCCGCCATGGGGAAAATCCCAAAATTCATCGAACCCACATTTAACGACGCCATCTCCGGGCTCACTGTCAGCGCAGCCAAGACCCGTTGTTCCCGAGTCATACCTAAACCACCGCCGGTGGAGACATTAATGACCGAATCACAGTTAGCTTTGATTTCAGGCAAAAACTGCATAAAGGTTTCCGGCCTTGAATCCGGTTTACCTGTTTCTGGATTACGCGCATGCAGATGCAATATAGTCGCGCCGGCCTGACTGGCTGCAATCGCTGATTGCGCAATTTGCTGCGGTGTAATCGGCAAATAGGGCGACATTGTCGGCGTATGAATTCCGCCGGTGACTGCACACGTAATAATGACAGGTTTGGGCATTTTTATAACCTCATCTGTTGAACCTGGGCTGATAGCCCACCATCAATAATCCATAACTGGCCGCTGGCATATCGCGCCTCATCACCGGCCAACCAATTAACCAGATTAGCAATATCGTCCGGTTGTCCATAAGTTCGAAGCGGATGCACATCGCGAACGGCTTTTTGTAATGATTCAATATCACCGCTGGAACCGAAAAAGCTTTGTAACATAGGGGTATCCACATAACCGGGGCAAATTGCATTCACTCTGATATTTTCAGGGCCGTAATCACAGGCCATCGCTTTAGTTAAGGCATGAACCGCGCCCTTAGTTGCGCAGTAAGCGGCCAACTGTGGGTCAGCAATATAGCCATCGTAAGAACCGAAATTAATGATTGAAGCGGCGCCTGATTTTCGTAGCAACGGCAGGGCATGCTTTGACGTCAAAAATGTGCCGGTCACATTAATCGCAAAAATTCGGTTCCAGTCTTCCAGTGACGTATTTTCAATGGTGTATTCGATTTCAATCGCCGCTGCATTGACCAGAATATCCAGTTTGCCTTGTTCATTTTCGATACGGGCAAAAAGATCTTTGGCGCTTTGCTCACTGGTCACATCATGTTGCTGAAAATAAATATTTTCTTTAGTTTCATCGTTAGAACGAAGATCGGCGGCATAAACAATCGCCCCTTCATTGGCAAAGCGTTGGCAAATTGCCGTACCGATCCCGCCGCAACCACCGGTGACAACTGCAACTCGACCTTGCAGATAATTCTCTTTAACCGCACTCACTGCTGACAAGCCTGACGATATGCATCTAATACCAAACCATGGAAGTGGTGTACTGCATGTTCACTCATACCGCTGCCTGAAGGATCAATTAGATAACGCCCTTGTTCAAAGGCTGGTGTTTGCATACCACGTTGCACGCTCTCCACCAGAGAAATGTCTTCCGGCTGTAAAACATCATCAATAAACTTGATGGCCTCGAGTTCGGCCTCGTTAGGTTCGTCGGTTTCCAGAAAGAAATCGAAAACCTCATAAGTTTCGTTTTCGTTAACAGGGTAAAAGCGCCAAACCATAAAATTACCGCGTCCAGGGTAACGCATTAAGGTCATGTTGGGCCATAAATACCAGACGGCATGATCAGTTACTGTGGCATCTTCTATAGCATATGCTTTATTATCACTACGCCCAGCCTTGGCCATGTGGCTTGAATAAATACCATGTGTAGTGACTTTATAAGTATCCATTTCAACTAAAGAACAAAAATCTTTATGAGCAACCGGACAGTGATAACACTCCAGGAAATTATCGACTACTGCTTTCCAGTTAGCTTTGATTCGATAGGTTAATCGATGAGCAAAGGTCAATTCACCGATATCAGGCGCATACTTTTTGATTTCAGTTTCAAGGTTCTGCGTTTGTTCTGCTAATGGACTTGCGTTTTGATCCAGATTAACAAACACCAGATGGCAAAAAGTTTCGATTTTTACTTGATTTAGGCATATCGCGTTGATATCAAAATTCTCTATGGTTTCTGAACGTCTGGCGCGTTTCAATGAACCATTTAAATCGTAAACCCAGGCGTGATAAGGACAAGTAATAGAACGTGTCTGCCCTTCTCCAGATAACAGTTCATGACCGCGGTGTTTACAGACGTTATAAAAAGCCCTTAGTTGCCCTTCTTGATCGCGTGCGGCAAAAATGCTCTGCCCCTGAATGTCGGCTGCAACATAGCTTCCAGGCTCACGTAATTTTTCCTCGTGACACAAAAACTGCCAGGATTTGTGAAATATTTGTTGCTGCTCAATCTGCAAAAACTTCGGATTGCGATAGCACTCTGTATTAATCGAATAAGACCGCTCTGGAACCGGGTCATAGCCCTTGGCAATTTTTTCCAGCTCTGTGCTGCTTAACATAGTATTCATTCGCTCTGGCCTCATAAAAGAGAAAGTTTCATAAGTTGCGTACCAACAGTCGTTTTTGGGAACGCATTACAGATCTGTGTAATTAGAGATTAGCAGTCACACCTAAGATTAGCTTGATGTTTTTCGACGTATTTAATGCAATAATCGCCATATGAATGTTTCTTTGAAATCAAGCTACAAAAACAATGAAATAAAAGCCACTTGCAAGATCGGCATGTTGTTGTTGCCGCAATTTAACAGTATGGCTGCACATGCTTTTATTGACCCGTACCGTGCAGCTAATTATCTACGCGGCCATACACTCTACCAATGGTATTTCTTAAGCCTGGATGATAAAGCTGTTACGGCCAGTAACGGTGTAGAGATCAGCAATACCGAGAGCTTTTTAGCATCTACAGATAACTTTGATTTTATAGTCGTCAATGCCAGTTGGACACCGGAAAAATATCAATCAAAAAAACTGCAAAAATGGTTAAAAGATTGCAGCGATGCCGGTACTACTTTGGTTTGTCTTGACACCGGCGCATTTGTATTAGCTTTTGCCGGTTTGCTGGATGGCTATCGTACAACCGTTCATTATGAACATATCGCCGCATTTAAAGAATTATTCCCCAAATCAAAAGTGGAAGAATCACTCTTTGTCGTAGACCGGGATCGTTTGTCCAGTTGTGGGGGGATGACCGCCTGTGACTTATCGCTTGAGATCATACGCCTGCAACACGGCATTGACCTGGCTAATGCAACAGCACATTACATTTTTCATGAACGCTTACGCTCCAACGAAGAAATCCAGCAGTCACCCAGTCACGAGCCCGTCGGTTACGCAGCACCCAAGCTGCTTCGCGACGCTATTATTTTAATGGAAAGAAATCTGGAAGAACCGTTGAAAATTCCGGAGATAGCGAGCTATCTAAAAGTTTCTCAACGTCAACTTGAACGACTATTTAAAACTTACACAGCTGAAAGCCCATTGCAATATTACACCAATATAAGTTTAGACCGAGCCCGAGGTCTAGTGACCCAGACCGAAATGCCCATAGCGGAAATTGCCAGTGCCTGCGGTTTCAACAGCGCAGAACACTTTACCCGATGCTACAAGGCTCGATTCAAAATCGTACCCAGCAAAGACCGCACCGAAGGCCGGATCCCCTTTCAATTCAGATCGTATCCTGGGTATGCGGGGATTTGACGGCCTCATACTATCCTGAGCACCCAATCGTCATAAACTTGCCGTAGAGCCTTAAATCTTAATCAGCTCAGACCACAAAGATCCCCCGGCTGTGCTCGGGATGACAAACCGGGGCTAGGTCTCGGGATGATAAATTAGTTAAACTAGCGTGAAATGAGGATTGAAGCATTATGAATCAGAACCCAAAGCCCGCACCAGCCGATGCAGGGGAGCGCAAAGCAAAAACACCCATTGTTGCCTACAGCGTTGAACAATTACCTGTTTATGATGAGGTGCTTTATGAATCTGCCAAGCAGGACATGGAAAAAGTTGGCGAAGTCACCGTTGCTCCACGAGATGCATCATGTTTTGAAGTTCCGGCCGGACATTTTTTTCGTATTAACAGTGTTGAAGGCCCACAAGTTGGTGATTTAAATCTGTGGAATCTTTATGATTTGAATGAACGGTTTTTTAGCGGCAAAACCCGGCAATTACATGCCTCGCATGTCACTATCGGCGATCGACTCTGGAGCAACATACCTTACTTAAGGCCAATGGCTACCATCACTGATGACACACTTGCCTGGTACGGTATCGATGATGATGGCGGCAGCGTTCACGATGTGATCGGTACCCGCTGTGATCCTTATACTAATCACATGCTTAAAGGTGTTGATTATCACTATTGTTGCCACTCCAATCTGACTCGTGCTTTGTCGAAACATACTGGATTATCACTTGATGAGGTCGAACCACATGTGCATGATGTCATGAATGTATTCATGTGCACAGGTTTTATACTAGATACCCATCAGTATTTTATGAAAGCCAGTCCGGTGAGACCGGGTGATTACATCGAATTTTTTGCGGAGATTGATTTACTTGGCGGGCTATCTGCCTGCCCGGGCGGTGATTGCGGCAGCAGTCATTCCGACGATGCGACACCCTGCTATCCATTACTTGTTGAAATTTTCAAAGCTAGTCAAAAAATACTGGAAAATTGGCAACCTGCCAAAGTAAATGCGTATTCACGAACACATGGTATGAATTAGGTTAATTTCACTTTTCCTTTAAGTTTTTCACGCAGTTTTTGAGTCGCCTCCGGACTACCGTCATGAAACGATCCAAACCATTTATCCCATGGCATTTCAACATTACCGTAATTGCATTCGTAATAGCGATGGTGTAATTGGTGATGGAAAAAACCTAGATGCAGTTCTTTTTTGTCTTTGACTAATAGGCATTCATAACCTGTATGAGACGTTACCGCAGCTGTTGTCAACCATTGCATGTGAAAGAAAACGTGAATCGGATGTGAGGCAACTATGCAATGAATCAACACCGAACTCATATAGATTAAATGCTCAATGGGGTGCATGGATAATCCCGACCACGGACCGATATTTACATTACGATGATGCAAAGAATGCGCTAATTTAAATAATGGTGGCCAATGTAAAAAGCGATGTACCCAATAAAAATGAAATGAATTCCAGAGCGGAATCAATATAAAAATCAGCAAGAACCACATTGGGTTATCAGTAAAACTCAACCATGGAATCAGTTCATTAGCATAAGCCCACATCATTAGCACTTCATATGCGGTCCAGAAAGTTACTCCACTGACCAGGGTCCAAAATATATTATCAAGTATTTGGTTGTTCCAATCATAGCGCTTATGATTTCGGTTTAAATCCCTGCGGTCAAATTTTCGCTCCAGGCCTTGTTTTTTGTAGGTATAAAAATACAAATGCAAACCACCCGCCACCACAATCATAATGATTAGATTACGAACGTATATTTGAGCGATCCAGTCAATTGCAAATTCTTTACAACGCTCAAGTGCCGGCTGGAAATAAAACCAAACTAAAGCGGCAATTCCGACCATAATTAAATGTTGCGAAACTGTAAGCCAGGATTTGGCAAACCATTTAAATATAGCAACAAGGTTTGGCGGCCACGTAAATACGGGGCTGTTTTGAATTGGTTGACCAGGATGGGGATGGTAGTTCCATTCAGAACTCGATTGATTAGTCTTAGTTGTAGTCTTTATTTGATCTGTTGCTTTCATCAATATTATTTAATGTAACTTATCATTAAAATAATATAAGCTATTGTTTTTTTGATAAATAATCATTTCGATTATTGACAACAACTTCAGCCCCCTGGACCTCTGGTTCGGTGTCAGTCAACTCTTCCGGAAAACCCGGCGCGCGCAGATCAGCCCCGCAATCGTCTTCCAGGCGCTTAACCACAGACGACGACCAGGCCCTGGGGCCGAAGCGCTTCAAACCATCACGCATAATTTCAACACATAGAGGTGATAACTCCAGCGGTACATCATACTTTTTCCCCAGATCATCAAACAATGTTAAATCCTTAACTTCGTGATCCATGGTGAAATTAATATTGTAACTGCCATTCAATATCAGCTGACCTTCGGTTTCATGGACAAACGAATTACCTGAGGAAATCCGAATTGCATCATAAGCGACGGCTAAATCAATCCCGGCTTTCTTAGCCACCATGAATGCCTCACCTGTTGAAATAAGCTGAACTCCGGCAAGATAATTCGTCGCGACTTTCATAATAGATGCAGTCCCAATTTCCCCGGTATGTAATACATTACGGCCAACGACTGTCAGTAAAGGCAGCACTTTATCAAATGCCCGGCGTTCACCTCCTGCAAAAATGGCTATATTCCCCGTTGCTGCACGATGACAACCACCTGACACCGGACAGTCCATCGGGATCGCACCTTTGGCCGATACCAATTCACCAAGACGACGAATTTCATCAGCATCTGTGGAGCTCATTTCCAGCCAGATCTTGCCTTCAGAAAGTCCTTCTAACACACCATTTTCTTGCTCTATAACTTGCGCAGAAACAACAGGTGAAGGTAAACAGGTAATTGCCACATCATTACTCTCAGCCAACTGTTTACCACTTGAAGCTTGTTTCGCTCCTTTATCTAAAAGTGGTTGCATTTGTTCCGGCTCGGTATCCAATACGGTTAAATCAAAACCGTTTCTGAGCAAGCTACCTGCCAGTTTGGCACCAACATTGCCAAGCCCAATAAAGCCAATCCGCATTTCGTTATTCCTGCTGTGAACTATTGAAAACTATTTGATAATAAGTAATAAAGTTGTAATATTCAAACGATGCTTTTAACCCCTATGACCCTGTTTTATTAGCGCCAAATCACATGAGAACTGAGCTCCCTAACCTCCCTGCACTATTGGCTTTTGAGTGCGCAGCCCGGCATTTAAGCTTTGCTTCTGCTGCAATTGAATTAAATCTGGCTCAATCAACTGTGAGTCATCGAGTCAGATTGTTAGAAAGCCAACTGGGCTGCAAGTTATTCGAGCGCTTGCCGCGTAGTCTGAGGCTAACTGAAGCAGGCAAAACTTACTTACCCACGGTCAGAAAAACTTTTGATGAATTAGCCACCTCAACTGTGGGTTTATTTGGCAGTAATTCCAGCAAAATGATTTCAATCAGGGCTTCTATTTCATTTGGTTTATTGTGGCTGATTCCAAGATTACATTTATTTCGTGCTCAACACGATAACATTAACATCAAATTGCAAACATCAATTTGGACAGATGAGTTATCTAAAGAAGAAATTGACCTGGAAATTCGCTTTGGTCATGGACGCTGGGATGGATATGAAGCTGAAATGATTCATGACGATACTGCAGTAATGCTTTGCAGTCCCGGGACTCAAAAAGCAAATGGTAAAATCAGGAATATAAAATCATTCTTGAATAAGAATCTCATCCATATATTTAGCATGGAAGATTTGTGGATGCGTTTCTTTTCACAGAACAGCATTGAATTCCAGCAAACTGAGAACAGTTTATTCGTTGATTCTACGGCTGCGGCCCTCGATTTAGCTGCCATGAACCCGGATACTTATGTTTTTGCCGCTGAGTTACTAGCTCAAAAGCACATAGAAGAAGGGAAGCTGATACAAGCGAATTCGGTTAAACTGCCAGTTAATTCAGCACATTATCTATTAACCCCCGTTAACTCCACGCCACAAAAACCTGAAACCGGGTTATTCAAGAGCTGGTTATTAGCCAATTTAACAGTTAGCTCTTGATTGATATTTAACCTATAGTTTTTCTAGTTTGTTAATAGACTCCAATATCGACACTGGAATCGAACATGATTTACCTGTAGAGTAATCGACATATACAATCATGCCATCACCTTCCGCCGCAATTCGATCTAGATTCTTGCTGTATACAACGATTTTCATGCTAAATCTTTTCTCCCAGATTTGATCCACTTTGATCGCAATTTTGATGCTATCCGGGTATGTCAGCGGAGCACGAAAATTGCAAGAAGTAGAGGCCAGAATAGGCCCGATGTTTTTGGATTTAAAATAATCCATTGCACCGATCTGTTCAAAGTAAGCAATTCGTGCTGACTCAAAATAACGGAAATACACTGTGTTATTAACATGTTGAAAGGCATCCATCTCGCCCCAAACAACTCTTTCATCAATGACCACTGGATACTCGACTAAACTTCTTTGCATTCTGATTTCTTCTAGCAATTAAGAACAACTTATACAAGCATAGCCAGGCTTTTTGAAGCTTTTTTTGCTACCCTGCTCAATAAAGCCGCAGTTAGCCTTGCGATGAGTTATCTTCAACTGGTGCAAATAACGATTTTTCTTCACAACCCTGCTTGGAAACAACAAACTTTGCTTTGCCCATATTGTTTTTGTAAAAATTCTTACCCAAAAAACCGGGCTTGACGACCACTGCATCATTTAAATAAATATACATTTCCCCGTCTCGCCTGGCTTTAAATATAAAACACTCTTTATACAAGGGTCTTTCCAGATCAGATCTACTCTCAACAGGCTCCAACGGATATTTATCGAAAAGAGTGTTACCGATTTGTATTATGGGATGGTACCAATCATCAAACAATTCCCGGCGAAACGGTAGGAACAAATGCATATAACTAGGAACATTACCAGTCTGTTTAAGCTTAGTAAACTTTACTGATAATTTATCTTCTTGTTTAGGTTCCGATTTAAATTTCTCATAATTTTCATCATAAATCTTACTTTGCTGATCATTCAGCCAGCTATAAACATCTGACCTTATGCCTTCATCACGCCAGTCTTTTTGTACCTCAAAATCAAGATAGTAAACTTGACCGCGGTCAGCACTAAGGCCGATCGCCTGGCAGTGATCCATAGGATCAAAATCGATCACCGTGCCAAGTGTTGATGGCTTGGATTGTTTTTCACACATTCCTCCAAGCCCATCAATGGCAATAAACAAGAAGCGATGACTGACTGCAATTAACAAACAGAGAAACACAAACACTGCCAGCGCCTCAACAAGTCGTTTTAGTGGTTTGTTGATCCATTGCTTGTAAAAACCGGATGTAAAAAAACGGGTTATTGACTTTCTGAAATCACTGATCTGATTATCATCTAAACCCGGCTTGCCCTTGCCACTGACATGATACCAGTTTAATCGCATTTCGGATTTGATCTTTACTTTTACTCTGTTGCCATACAACAGCAACCCACCAATTACCAATATGAACAATAGAAAAACAATCGGTGTTTGCTGATAAAGCTTAGCCCAGTTTTCAGCAAAACCCAGACCCGGAATTTTCCCGATCAAGCTGGGAATAGCATTAATAGGTTGAATAAATACACCTACCCAAGGGCGGACATCTGTCGCAAGATTAGCAAGACATTCGCGTATATCCCAGGAATCAGGCCAGTAAGGAAAAGTAATAAAGCCAATTACCACTAACAATGTCAAGTATTGAAGCAATTTTCGTAATCTGACTTTGTTCCATGTATAGCTTTGTAATTTAGCCCGTTTCTGTACTGAACTAACCTGTGTTTTTTGATCTATCTCTTCATAGGTTTTATCATTGTGTTGTGGATTTGTAATATCCAATTCTTCTCCCGATTCTGTCACCAACACATAATTTGCCGGCACATTGATCGGTGCATAACCATCCCCGCCTCTTTTTATTCGTTCAAAAACAGAATAATGTATTTTGGGCTTATCGATTACAACCGGATTTAAAGATACCTCACAAAAGCCGGTTATGAATTTTTTAATCCAGTTGAACAAACCGGATTTCTCATCGTTGCCGGGCTTATCGACGACAACTTGATTTAAAGGCGACTTACAAAAGCCGGTCAGTTTTTTAACCCAGACTTTAATCCAGTTGAACAATCCGGGCTTCTCATCATTGCATAGTCCATCTAAATTGCGCGGATCATATCGATATAGATTACCTATACCGGAACGACTATCATGCTGAGGCGCAGTAACATCGTTTTTGTATTGACGCCGGATATGCGCTTGATAGACCAACCCATCATCTTTTTCACTTTCATTAAGAATCCAATTTAAAGGCAAATAAGCCAGTGCATCGTCAGGATAACCTCCCCCTACATTGGCATGCACGCCGGGAAACCAGATTTGTTTAATTACAGAATTACTTCCGGTTTCACTTTCATTCCATAACATCGGTTCGAATGATTTACGTTGTTCATCCAACGCCAATGCATGGCAGGCCACACCGACGCCTTTGGAAAGATTGCGACTATTGGATGTTAGCGGCCAGATAACTTTATCCCAGGCCCGGGTCATTTCATCCACAGGAAATCCATATGCATCAACCGTATCCCAAACACCAATAAAATTGACCAGGGGCGTACCATCATGTTTGCAAGTGTGTTTCGTCACCTCTGAATAACGTTGATGACGCCAACACCGATCCCAAAGAAAAACTATAGCGTCGCGGATCGGCCTGAAGAATAAAGACAAAAATGAAAAGGTAAAATTCTTTTTCCTAAATTGCCGATAGGCTGCAACGATCAAGCGGTTCAATTCTGCCTCATCCTTGACCTGCTTAATATCAATGATGCCTTGATCAGCTATCAAGGCCACGGCTACCCGCATGGTAAAGGCACCACGACTAAAACCAAACCCATAAATTTTGTCTGGCGGTTCATTTTTATCGGCATCACCGGGATCATAGGTTTGACATACAAACTTATAAATCTGACGGACATTACGCGCCAAACCCCAGCCAAATGCCAGGCCCAGTATAGCGGTGGGAGTAAAAGCAGAGGTTCCTACTCCATTGTCATAGTATGCAATCTGATTACTCTCTTTAGAACGATCAAGCGCCTGGTATACTCTCCAAACATTGGTTTTATGTGGATTGGCTGAACTATTACCGGTGCCGTCTGAGAATAGCGCTATTTTTTTCATCATTCGCCCTCCTTTTACTTATTAGAATAGTAAATAGTTATGTAACTTAGTATATTACTTTTGGTATAACTTAACCACTCGACAACAGGAGTTATAAAATGAAAAAATTCATGATTTTTGCTACTGCATTAGGTTCATTATTAATTACACCACCATTACTTGCCCAAGAACAAGACAACAAAGTTCGAGCCAAAGAGATCAAGGATGGTATTTATGTTATCCAGGGCCGCGGTGGTAATATCGGCCTGTCAGTTGGTGACGACGGTGCTTTCATGATTGATGATAAGTTCGCGCCCATGGCCGACAATATTAAAGCCAAAGTTGCTGAAATCAGCCCGGGCACCAGTATTGAATTTGTACTCAATACACATTGGCATCGGGATCATACCGGTGGTAATGAATCTTTTCACAGTGACGGCAGTGTGATTGTCTCCCATGAAAATGTACGCAAGCGCCTGGAATCGGGAGGAGCAATTAATTTTTTTAATGCCGAAGTACCACCTGCCAACCCTGGCGCATTACCCATGATCACGTTTACTAAGAACATGAGTTTTCACATGAACGGGCAACAACTGGATATCATGATGGTGGGCTCAGGCCATGCACATACCGATGGAGATTCGGTAGTGTTCTTCTCTCCTGCCAATATTGTCCATACCGGTGATCTTTACTTTAACGGATTTTATCCTTTTATTGACCCGGATAACGGCGGCTCTGTGACAGGCGTAGTGGAGGCTGTTGATGAAATCCTGAGTAAAATCGATGATGATACTATCGTCATCCCTGGCCACGGCCCCTTAAGTAACAAATCAGAATTAACCGCTTACCGAGATATGCTCAGTATAGTAGCCGAAAATATCAGCTCCTTAAAAGCAGAAGGAAAATCTGTCGACGAAATCATTGCCACCAAACCTACCGCGGATTTTGATGAGGCCTGGGGCGGCGGCTTCATCAAGCCGGATTCCTGGGTAAAACTGGTAACGCCGATGCTATAGACTACTTAGTGCATATGGAATTTATTTGAGCTTGGATTATTCTGAGTCCATGGTTCTAATTACTCTCCACCAATCAACAACTCTGTTTTTCTTGATCAAATGTTCAATTCTTCTTTTCTTCTTCGATAGTAGTCATTAATTTATCTAGTGCCTTAATACTGGTATCAGAGATGTTGTAATCAATATTAGTAACAGAATCATCTACAATAGATTTAACAAGCTGATTGGTATCACGTAGTCGTTTGGTCATTTTCATCCAATCATTCCAATGTTATTCAGATTTATCCAAGCGTTTTTCATGGACGGGAATCATGGTCTCAGCTTTAGATATTCGTTTTTCGTGGTCAATTAAAATATCAGCAATTTTCTCTATTCGTTCACTGGTTGAATCGAGCTTTGCTTTAACAAGATTAAGACCAGACAACTGATTCACTATTTCATGTAATGCCTTGCTCATTTGCTTGCCTTCTTCAAACTCAGTCTACGATACCGTAAATAATAAAATTATGGTCATTGTTTGACTGATATTGCCAATGATTTGAAGCTGATTTGTACCACCGTCCTGTGGTGGGCGAAGGATTATTTGAATCAAAGGACCACCGATACATATCGTTACTAACTGGATTTATCGCTTCGACAACTAGATAATAATTACCGGCATCTACATTCAGAGGATTTGAAAATACTATACCTTGCATCTGTGGTGTGGTTGTATATGGAGGCAATATATTTGAGATACTGAATACTTGACTGTATAGCTGTGTGCCGGCGTTTGGATTAAGACCGTTTGAAACAATGCTCACACGTAAATTTCCGTTTAGGCCTTGGACGCCTTGACTACCTCGAATACCAATCCCGGTGATAACTCCCGGTTGATCTACAACAAAACCCACACCGGTAAAGGGATTATTACTTCCTATATTATGTGTGTTAGACACTTGATTATCCGCCATATACAAAATCCCTTCCGGCTGCGTGCTCTCGTTATCATCGTTAATATCAACACAATCAGGGTCGTTTAAATCCACAAATGTATCGGCATCGTTATCAATACCATCGTTACACTGTGTAACAACTTGGGGGGGCTCTGAAGCACCAGAATCCATATCAATAACAATAATATTATTGCTTTTATTATCGGGCGTACTTCGACTTCGCTTAGACCACCTGAAATTCCCATTACCAATATCATAATCATGCGCTCGATAAGGACTATGCGTGTTTTCTGTCCACACATAGCCTGTAATGCCGACAGAGTTGTTTATTTCAACTGCATTCTCGATGATGCTATCACCAAATACACTCACGTATCCGCCATAGTTTTGAATATTAAAATCAACCACTTCCTCATATCCAATAGCAGAGGTATCAATGATGTGGATTCTATCGCTGGCCTCCACATCTACTGCTGCATTACGAAAATTGCGAGCACTGGGAGGATCCGTCAGAATAACACCTTGAATATAAACATCATCACTATCGATCACTGATATACCGTTGAAGGCTTCTCGTATTATGCAATTACCCGATACTTTACTGTTATGTGAACCATGAAAAAATACAAAAGATGCTTGCTGACGTACATCACCTTTGTTCGGAATGTTGTCTTGGTTAATATCAATGGTTCCATAACATTCAATGTGAGAACCACCTGTACCGCTACCAAATGTAAACATTCCGACACCGGATCTTGTAGGCGGCGACTCATGCGTTGGGTAACTGTTATCGATAGTCGGGTTATCCGAAAATGCAATAAATGCATTAGGTGCTATAACAATATGTCGTTGTCCAGGAACTAGGACATCATCACTAATCGTATAGGAGCCAGCATCAACAATTACTTTATTGTGGTTAGATAGTGCTGCTATTAACTCAAGTGTTATATCACCAGGGGCGTTTATCAAATACTCTCCGCTTGGAGGGGCAGCGTTAGCATTGAAGCGTAAACAGAAAAACAAAGCAAAAACTATAATTCTCAATTGGAATAATTCAATGAACCTTTGTTGCGCTGCCATAACAGCCTCCCTAATAGTAGGTATGAATAATAGCCAGATCTTATCAAATGATTTCAGGAAATTAATATCAATTTTTACGAAAGACTGAGGTGACAGAAAAACAAAGTTAACTTACATCATTAGAATTTCTCTTTACAGTAATTAGTTCTCAAACTACATACTAACGACAAACAATATTTGCTTACTCTATATCTTTTATGTTCCAATCTTCTCAGCGATAAAACGCGAAATTTGATCTAGTGACTGCTGAGCTTCAGGGATATCGTCATACCATTCGAACACATGCCACATGCCTAACCAAGTAGTCAGTTGAACCTGGATACCGGCGTTTTTCATTTTTTGTTCTAGGCGTTGGCAGTCACTGAGGAATAAGTCCCGGGTGCCGGTAGTTATTAGTGTTGTCGGAAAGCCTTGTCGGTAATCTGCGTACAGCGGTGAAACTATAGGGTCTTTTAAATCACATTGATTTGAATATGCAGCAGCTGAAGGCTTTGAATGTAACTCGTAATCCAGTGTCGGATCAAAACCAGCGGGTTGCTTTTGGCTTTCACCTGTCCGGGTTAAATCACACCATGGCGACATGAGTGCTGCGGCTATCGGCAATTTTATTCCCAGCTCTCTAGCCTTTAGAATCACGGCTAACGATAAATTACCACCAGCTGATTCACCGACTACCACACACCGACCAGAGGAATTTGATTCAAGCAACGCTCTATATACTGCCACACCATCTTCAATAGCAGCCGGGCAAGAATATTCCGGAGCAAGTCGATAATAAGGGGCTATGACTTTTATTCCCAGCCTTGAAGCCAGTCCCGCAATAATAGACAAATCCACATCCGGGCCGCCGACTACAAAACCGCCACCGAAAAAATACAAGACATATGCAGTGCTATTTTCGGCCCTGTGATTTTTAGGGCTGACAACCATTGTTTTCACACCTGCATAGTCTTTTATCTCAGGCTTTTCTACTAGTGTGCCAATGATCTTTTTATTCTCTGATAACGCCAGTTGATGCTCCTCTGCGCGCAATCTGTACACCTCTCTAAGATCACGTTCAAATAACGGTTCAGCATTGTTTACAAATGCCTGTGCAGCCTTGCTAACTGAATCGTTTACTGTTTTCATTGGTTTAATAGGGGATATGAACCATGCTCGTCATGAGTTTCAGGTCCGTATAATGCCGGCATAAACACGCAAACAATTTTCATAGCTGTAATCGCCTTTAATTGATGTCGATCATGCTTGTCCAGTGCATACATTGAGCCAGGGCCGAGTTGATAAACCTGATTATTGATCATATCGGTAAGCTCACCTTGACCTTCAATTATCAAGCTCGCCTCAAGATGATTTTTGTATTCCATAATCTGAGTCGAGCCTGCTGAAACAGTTGTTTGAGTCAACGTAAACCCAACACCATCTTCATCTAATAGATAACGAGCGCTAGTCCAGACTCCAGGCTTTTCCCGATAGTTTCCACTTGTTTTGAGATCATCGATATTTCGAACGATCATATCAGTTCTCCAATATTTGAATTTTTGAACAAGCTGAATTTAAAGTTCTTAGTGTAACTCAGCTGAATCTAACAATAGCCGCCGGAGAAATCGAGCCTAAAACCTAAATCGCAAATGTAATTTGCGATTCTATTACTGCAGTCAGATTTAATTTTTATGTAGATATTGGTATTGAAACAAAAGGCCCGGTCGTTCGGGCCTTTTCAATTTGTTTTAAAAACAGATTAACCTCGCATATTTTGACCACTTGGATCATAGGGCGAAGGTTCAATCACCCTGGCACCACATTCAACACCAACAATATGGGCACTTAGCTCAGTGCCAGGTGTTGCCATATCAGGTTCGACCAATGCCATCGCCAGGCTTTTGCCAATGGTATGTCCATAACCACCTGATGTCACATATCCGATACGCTTGCCGTCTTTCCAAATTGGCTCGTAACCGCTGGCATCCGCATCTTTGCTGTCAATTTCCAAGGTCACTAATTTCATGGAAGCTGAATTATCTTCCTTTTCCTTAAGCGACGCTTCGCGGCCGTTAAAATCGTCCTTGCTAAAATCGATCCAGCGATCCATACCCGTCATACCAGGCGTGTATTCTTGACGGAACTCGCATGACCAGATACCAAAACTCTTTTCCAGACGCAGCGAATTAAGCGCATAATAGCCAACTTCACGAATACCAAACTCAGCGCCGGCTTCCAATAGAATTTCACGCAACGTGATATGTTCTGCCGCACTGCAGTTAATTTCATAACCACGTTCACCGACTACTGAAAGTCGACCGACCTTTGTCCGAATTAATCCCACGTCCATGGTTTTGCAACCCATAAACGGCAGTGCTTCATTGCTGACATCTTCGTGTGTTAATTTAGCCAGTACATCTCTGGCATTTGGGCCGGAGATGGAAAAGCCGACAACCGCATCTGAAATGTCTTGTACTGAGACATCACCATCATCATTACTAATATGATCTTCGAACCAGCGCATATGCCATTCACGTAAATAGTAAGAGCCCATGATCCACCAGCTGCCATCACCCCAGTTGAATACCGTTAAATCACCTTTGAGCTTGCCTTCCGGTGACAGCATGGTCGCCAGACGGGCACGACCGGGTTTAGGCAGTCGTGAAGACATCATACGATTCAACCAGGCTTCAGCGTCTTTACCTTTTACCTCATAACGTGAAAAACCGGAAATATCCAATAGCCCTACTTTTTCGCGGATCGCTTTACATTCCTCAGCCACCACATCAAAAGCATTGGAACGTTTCAAAGTCGGTTCCTCAACAAAACCTTCCGGGCCGAACATCAACGGCACTTCCAATCCCCAGCTACAGCCCCATTGCGCACCTGCTTTGGTCATAGCATCGTAGGCGGCCGATTTTTTCAATGGACGACCTGCCGGTAGTTGTTCATTGGGATATGTCATGACAAAGCGGCGTGAATAAAACTGGCCCGTTGTTTGCTTGATGTACTCACGGTTAGAAGCAAAGTCACCATAGCGGGCAATATCCATGGACCAAGCATCGGCTTCAGTATCGCCGTAGATCATCCATTCTGCCAATGTCTTACCCACACCTCCGCCTTGCAGAAAACCGGCCATAACACCGCAAGCCAACCAGTAGTTTTTAACACTTCGTACTGGCCCAACCAGAGGATTACCGTCCGGTGAAAATGTAAATGCACCGTTTACCCAGTTTTTAATACCTACTTCCTGCAAGCAAGGATAGCGATTGAACGCCATGGTCAATTCATCCTCAATACGATCCGTATCTTCCTGTATCAACTCAATACCGTAATTCCAGGGCGCGCCATCGACATTCCAGTGTTTATGATTAATCTCATAGATACCTACCAAAATACCCTGCTGGTCCTGGCGCATATACGTGAAGCCTTCCAGATCAACCGTCATCGGTACTTCAAAATCAAGTGCTGCAACTTCGGGGATAGTTTCAGTGACTAGATAATGATGCTCTAGTGGTGATACTGGTAAATCTAATCCAACCATACGGCCGACTTGCTTGGCCCAAAGACCGCCCGCATTAACAATATGCTCAGCATGAACGCTGCCTTTCTCAGTAATCACATCCCAGCTGCCATCGCTACGCTGATTGAGTTCAAGCACTCGATTATGCTCAATCACATCAGCACCTCTTTTTTTCGCGGCCCTGGCATAGGCATGTACAGTTCCAGTGGTGTCGATATAGCCTTCACGGTCTGCCCATAAACCACCTATCACACCTTCTGTATCCATTATTGGACATTTTTCTTTTATTTCTTGCGGCGTCATCAAATAGCAGTCTTCAATACCGATGGTCTGGAAGATGCGATAAGCCGATTGCAGCCACTCCCAGCGTGCCGGTGCTGAGGCCACCGTAATACCGCCGGTCATATGCAAGTTAATATCCTGCCCGCTTTCTTCTTCAATCTCAGACAACAAATCAATGGTGTATGCCTGAAGAGCCGCCATGTTTGGGTCCGCATTCAAGGCATGTATGCCACCTGCAGCATGCCAGGATGATCCGGCCGTCAAGACATTACGCTCGATAATGCAAACATCTGTCCAGCCGTATTTAGCCAGATGATAGATGACCGATGCACCGACAACACCGCCGCCGATGACCACTACTTGATAATGTGATTTCATGCTTAATTCCTCATTTCGTTAGAACAACGAATAACTTTGCAAAGTTTAATCCCGGAATATGCATTCAAGATGATTTCCATTGCATATTTCGGGGCAATTGAATAATACATAATCTAGACATCAGTGTCTAGATGATTTACATTTAATCCATGACAGTAAACGTTCACAAATTGCAACCTCGACCACAAACCAAGGTAACTCGTGAAGACTGGGTGGACATTGCATTAAATACCTTGATCGAGGAAGGTATCGAACAGACTAAGGTCATGATCCTTGCCAAAAAACTGGGCGTCTCTCGGGCAAGTTTTTACTGGTACTTTGAAGATAAAAAGGACCTTCTGGATGAACTGATTAATATATGGCGTAGTACCAATACACAGAGTCTGATTGAACAAGCACTTAAACCTGCTTCAGGCATTGTAGAGTCAATCGCAAATGTCTTCAGTTGCTGGATGGATGTAAAAAGCTTCAATCCTCGATTAGATGCTGCTATCCGTGCCTGGGCGCATCAGGATAAAGCTATCAATCAATGGATCGACGATGAAGATGCCAAACGATTAGATGCGATCAAAACTATGTTTACTACACATGGTTATCGAGCAAAAGAAGCATTCATCCGCGCCAGGGTTTTATATTTTATGCAAATCGGCTATTACGCCCTTGAAATTCAAGAATCGTTCGATACCCGTTTTTCATATTTTGAACCTTATATTGTTTCATTTACCGGTGTAAAACCAACTAAAAAACAGATTCAACAGGCAAGGGAAATTATTTATGCAGGTGTTTCAACACAGTAAAAACAGTATGGAAGATTGGAGAGTATAAATATGGTTGATCAGGCAAGACGCAGACGGGGTCGAATCAGTCATCAAGATCATACTGATTCTCCGGCAAGGCAAAAAAACTATCGTTTACTTCGTAATCCTTTTACCCCACAAGCGGTATTTTCAGATGATGAAATCGCTGCAATCCATGATACAGCTTTGAGGATATTAGAGGAGTTGGGGATAAAAGTATTACTTCCCGAAGCGGTTGAATTATATAAAAAAGCAGGTGCAATTGTTGATGAAGAAACACAAATGGTTCGTATCGGCCGGGATATTGTTACCCAGGCTTTGAACATAGCGCCTAAATCAATTCCTGTTATTACCGGGTCTGAAAAGCGCAACTTCACCCTGGAATTGGGTGCACTAATGTTCGGAGCAGGCGCCGGTACGCCGAATGTAACCGATTGTGAGCGTGGGCGTAGAGCCGGTACTCAGCAAGATTTTGAAGATTTTATCCGGCTGACACAATGCTTTGACGCCTTACATCTAATCGTACCGTTTGTTGAATCTCAAGATATACCGACTCACTTACGCCATTACGCAACAACCCGGGCCCAAATCGTATTAAGCGACAAATTCCCGTTTCTATTTTCACGAGGAACACCACAAATTGAACAAGCCTTTGAGATGTTCCAAATAGCGCGGCAAGTAGATGCAGAACAGTTCAAACAAAACGTTTATTGCTACACCATTATCAACACTAACTCTCCACGGCAACTCGATATCCCCATGGCACAGGGTATTATTGACTTCGCCCGCTGGGGACAACTTTCAATCATTACTCCTTTTTGCTTATCCGGCGCCATGGCCCCCATTACGGTTGCCGGTGCAATCACCTTGCAACATGCCGAATCCTTAGCTGGCATCACCCTGGCTCAAATCACTAATCCAGGCAGTCCGGTAATGTATGGTAATTTCAGTTCCAATGTTGACATGAAATCCGGCTCACCCGCCTTCGGCACACCTGAACATGTGAAAGCGACCCTGGGTTCGGGGCAACTTGCCCGTCACATTGGCCTACCATGGCGTGCTGGCGCAGGCAGTGCATCCAATGTATGCGATGTACAGGGTGCCAATGAAAACCAGATGGGAATTTGGGCTTCATTATTGGCAGGCGCAACCACGCCGATTCACACAGCCGGCTGGCTGGAGGGTGGACTCACTATTTCTTTTGAAAAATTTATTACTGATATGGAAGTGGTTCAAAGCATCGCTGAACTGTGTTCCCCTACACCCGGTGATGTGGACAACATCGGCTTTGAAGCGATCAAGGACGTCCAGCCAGGTGGACATTTTTTCTCAACTGAGCACACCATGCAGCGCTATAAAACGGCTTTTTATGAGCCCTTGGTCGCTGATTGGTCAAATTTCGGCAACTGGGAAGAAGCCGGGTCAAAAACAGCGACTGAACGTGCCACAGCAATCTGGAAACAGAAATTGAATGAATTTGAAGCACCCAAACTTGATCAATCTATTGTTGAAGAATTGGATGATTATATTGAAACACGAACACAACAAGGCGGCGCACCGCCGGTAAGTTAATAGAAACAGGGTTAACAGGAGAAAATCATGAAGGACAGTTATGATGCAGTTATTATCGGTGCCGGTGTTATCGGCACTGCAACGGCGTTTGAGCTTGCCAAAAAGGGCTGGAAAACCTTATCCATTGATCGCAACGGTGAGGCCGGTCACGGTTCAACCTCTGGTTCATGCGCCATCATCCGGGTGCATTATTCAACACTTGAGGGTACCGAATTTGCCTACGAAGGCTTTCATTATTGGCGCGACTGGGCCGACTATCTTGAATTCGCTGATGAGCGCGGCCTGATTGACTACCACAACGTAGGTTGCCTGGTAATGAAAACAGAAGCTAATGGCTATTTACAGTCACATACCAACAACTGTGATGAAATTGGCATACCTTATGAGCACTGGGATAGTGATCAAATCAAAGCACACATCCCAGCCATTGACCTGAATACATTCTCGCCGGCTAAGCGCATGGATGATCCGGCATTTGGAAAGAATACCGGAAGCAAAATCGATGGTGGAATATTCTTTCCTACAGCCGGTTATGTCAGTGATCCGGCATTGTCCAGCCATAATTTACAACGGGCAGCCGAAAACAAAGGTGCAGAATTTTTGTTCAACCGTACTGTTGTAGAAATTCTGCAACCGGATAGCCGAGTAAAAGGTGTAAAACTGGCTGACGGGCAAGAAATTTATGCGCCAGTGGTGATTAATGTCGGTGGACCGGCTTCGGCCCAAATCAATGCAATGGCCGGTGTGCTCGATGACATGAATATTAAAACCCGTGCACTGCGGCAAGAAGTTGTGCATGTCCCCCAACCTGAAGACATGTTTGCAGACGGTGTCGGCATGGTAGTATCAGACAGTGATATTTCCTGTTACATGCGGCCGGAAAAAGGCGGTCACATTTTAATCGGTTCGGAAGACCCCCCTTGTGATGATCACACCTGGGTGGAAGATGATACCGATTACAATCGAGAATTTACCGATCAATGGCAAACCCAGGCTTTACGTTATGCTCAACGTGTGCCCACTGTCGGCGTTCCGAGCCGATTAAAAGGCGTGGTTGACTTATACGATGTGTCCGATGACTGGATTCCGATTTACGACAAGTCACAACTTCCCGGTTTTTACATGGCCTGCGGCAGCAGTGGTAATCAATACAAGAATGCACCCATAGCTGGTAAACTGATGGCTGAACTGGTTGAATATTGTGAAAACGGTAACGACCAAGACAGCGAACCTTTACAATTTAAACTTCCTTATTTAAATCGTAACTTTAATACCGGTTTTTATTCCAGAAAGCGTGTCATCAATGAAGAAAGCAGTTTTTCTGTGTTAGGGTAGCTCCAGGCAGTGCATCGAGGCAATGCAAATGAACGATACCAATAAACACATTGAAGATAATGTCACCTATCAAAATGTCGGTACCATTTCCGGCGGCACCCTCAACGATATTAAACCTGAGCAACGCAGCAATGCATTAAGAGGCGCACAATTACTGGCTAAAGCGCTGCAGGCTGAAGGTATTGATGTTTTGTTCGGCTACCCTGGCGGTGCAAACCTGGAAATCTTTGATGTACTACGCGAATTTGATATTCGCTGTATTCGTACTGAACATGAGCAGGGCGCCGTCCATGCGGCACAAGGTTATGCCAGAGTAACCGGTAAAGCAGGGGTCTGCCTGGCCACATCCGGACCGGGTGCCACCAATCTGGTGACCGGTATCGCTGATGCAAACAGTGATTCAACACCCATTGTGGCCATCACCGGCAATGTTCCCTCGCACTTACTGGGTAAAAATGCATTTCAGGAAGTTGATATCGTTGCTATTACTAAGCCTATAACCAAGAAAAATTATCTGGTAGATAAAGTCAACGAAATCCCTGAAGTGGTACGAGAGGCCTTTGCATTAGCAACCGGAAATCGGCCTGGGCCGGTACTAATTGATATTCCCAAAGATATTCAGCAACACTACCCGCGCGATCCTGAAGGAAACTATACACCCCCGCGTATACCGGCAATCATCGAGCAATCACACACTACTATCGGTGGCATGACCGAAAACCAGCTTGAAGCTGCCTGCGACATGATTAGCAAGTCCGCTCGTCCTGTCATTTATGCGGGAGGCGGAATTGTATCTGCCAACTGTACTGATGCTCTGCTGCAGCTCGCTGAGAAATTACAATGCCCGATCACGAATACGATCATGGGGCATGGAATATCCCCGCCTGACCATCCTTTGTCGTTACATATTTTGGGCATGCACGGTAGCAAATATGCAAATGTAGCGATTAATGAAGCTGATCTGGTACTGGCGCTAGGTGTTCGCTTTGATGATCGCGTGACCGGGAATGTAGACGCTTTTATCCCCAAGGGAAAAATTATCCATATTGATATCGATCGTAACGAACTAAATAAAAACAAATCCGTTACCTTGCCGATTTGTGCCGATGTAAAAGTTGCGCTTCAACAACTCATTGAGCAGGCACAAGCTAATGATACAACCCCATGGCTAAACTATCTAAGCCAGTTGCGGCAACAATATCCCTTCACCATTCCCAGTCACAACAAGCTAAGTCCGCAATTTGCGATTAATTTGCTCAGTGACATAACACAGGGTGACGCCATTATCAGTCTCGGTGTTGGGCAACATCAGATGTGGGCCATGCAACATTACCACAGCAGGCAAACTCATTCGTTTTTAAGCAGCTCGGGGTTCGGCACCATGGGATATGGTTTGCCGGCAGCCTTAGGCGCAAAGATTGCCTGTCCAGAGCGTATGGTTATCGATATTGATGGCGATGGTTCACTCAACATGACTATCCATGAACTGGCGACCTGTCATCGCTTTGGTATCGGTGTCAAAGTAGTCGTCATCAATAACCAGTGGTTAGGCATGGTACGACAATGGCAGGACATGATTTACGATAAACACCGTTCAAGTTCTGATTTGTCCGATCCTACTAATATTAAAGGCAAGGATAAATCAGAAATTTATCCTAACTTTTTAAAAATCGCTGAGGGTTATGGTGTCAGAGCCGAACGTATTACCACCAAGGAAGAACTTGCATCAGCTTATGAACGAATGCTTGCCAACCCGGATGAACCTTATTTATTGGATTTGATTGTAGAACGCGAAGAAAATGTATACCCCATGATCCCTGCAGGTGGAACCTACAAAGACATCATTATGAGTGACACTCGTTAAATTTACTATTCTTTAACAATCAACCGCTTGTGCTTACCAACCGCTAGACCTTCTAGAAAACACTGGTAAATACGCCTAAATGTCAGTTACTTTGGCACACTTGTATTTTTTGCTATTAAAGAAACTTTTTTGATCTTGAAATTCTGGTCCAATTATTAAATTGTAAATATCGAAAATTGCCTAATTTAAGTCCAGTAAGTTATTTCCAATAAAGCTGCAGTTTGACCATTTCAGACTGTACTGCAATATTTAGATTCATACCTTAATCTTCAAAGCAGCCGCTAAAAATATAGCCTACTATGACAGGTATTGGGATGTGGAAGTTAGCGAACGATTAAGTGCTTCCAGCAAAAGGTCGTAGCTGCTTTGTGAATCGTGAAGATAGTGCCCCAAGATCTCTTGCAATACCTAACATAATCGGCACCAAGAACAATGTGATAGTAGTGGCAAATACAATACCATAGGCCAGTGAAACTGCCATTGGGATCATAAATTGTGCTTGCTCGGAGGTTTCCGCCATTAAAGGTGACAAACCCATAAACGTAGTCAGCGACGTTAACAAGATAGCTCGAAAACGTGAACGCCCTGCTTTTACTATGGCCTGCTGATAGCTGAGCCCTTGTTCTCTTATCGCATTATAGCGGCTGGTTAATACTAGTGAATCGTTGACCACTACACCACTTAACGCCAATAAGCCGAAAAACGACAAAAGACTCAACGGTAAATCATTCAGCCAATGTCCAAAGATAGCGCCGATAATGCCGAACGGTATTACCGACATGATCACCAGTGGCTGGATATAGGATTTCAACGGAATAGCCAATAATGCAAAAATTAAGAATAGCGATAGGATAAACCCTTTTATCAACGATGCAGAGGCTTGCTCTTCTTCTGCGGCTTCGCCATCCAGATTGATGTGTATGCTCGGGAAATCAGATAATAACTTTTTGAAAAAATCTAATTGCAGGCTGTCCAAGATTTCATCGGGTAAAATAATCGCTTTGTCTACCCTTGCACTGACTGTGACCTCTCGGTATTTATCAACACGTTTTATTTCACTTAAAGCGTTGGTGAATTCCAAATCAGCCACTGTCGTAAAGGGTACTGACGCCCCGTCTTGAGTCCGAATTCGAATGTTTTCTAGATCCGCAATGTTTTGCCGTTGATAGTGGGGGTAACGCACGCGCACATCAATTTCATCACGCCCACGCTGAATTTGTTGTGCGACTTCGCCGTAATAACCTTGACGCAACTGCGCTGCCAGATCGCTTTGAGTTAATCCAAAAGCAGCTGCTTGCGGTTTGAGATGAATCGTCAATTCAGGTGCTGTATCGGCGAAGCTATTTTCAATATCATAAACACCTTGATAAGCCACCAGGTAAGATTGCAGTTGCAGGGCTGCTAATGATAATGCACCTAGATCCGGGCCCCGAATTTCCACCTCGATATCTTTCTCACTATCAAAATCAGTGTAAAAATCAACCGATTTGACTCCAGGTAAATCATTAGTCAATTCACGCCAGCGATTCAGAACATCTCTAACTTGATAGTTACGCTCGCTGGCAGACGCTAACTCACCTATTACTGAGGCTGATTGATCGTCTGTTACATAAGTAAACACAGCTTTCACAGGATCAATTTCTAATGAAAATTCTTGTTTTAATTCATCACCAGCTGTCTTTAACCCTGCATCAATATATTTGGCAATTTGTTGGGCACGCTGCGTTCCTAGGCCCTGATCAAACGTGACATCGCCGAACACTACACCTCCAACGATATCCGGTAAAAACACACTGCGGACTTTTCCAGCCGGAATCATACCTACTGCAATAATCAAAAGCGATAAAAAACCGGCTAAAGCCAAATAACGCCAACGAATCATGTTATGTAACAAGGGCAAATAATAGTGTTGAATTAGACATTGCAATCCATGATCAATTTTAATCTGCAGACTTTGCCATAGCCTTGCTATACCGCGGGGCTTTTCATTTCTACAGACATCAACCGGAACCAAATGGGCTGGCAAAATCCATTTAGATTCCACCAACGAAAATAACAAACAAAAGATGACCACCACGACAATTTGTGCAAACAAGCTACCCATTTGACCATCGATAAGGGTTAATGGGTAAAAAGCAGCTATAGTGGTCAACACACCAAATGTGGCCGGTACAGCCACTTCTTTTGCACCTCGAACCGTGGTATCCAACCCTTGACCATATCGACGTTTTGCCGAAAAGATATTTTCACCGACGACTATGGCATCATCAACCACAATTCCTAGAACAATAATAAAACCAAAAGTAGTCAGTTCATTAAGTGAATAATTAAGATACTCCGGCCCCATTAACCAAAGTGTGCCGGCAAATGAGACCGGTATGCCCAGTGCCACCCATAAGGCCAAGCGTAAATTCATGAATAAGGCCAAAATAACAAACACCAATAACATACCCTGGAAAGCATTTTTAAGCATTAAACCAAGGCGTTCTTCTATAAATGCCGCTTCGTTGTACCAGGTGGTTATCTTTACAGATTGCGGTAACCAGCTTGCCTGTTTCAATTCTTCAACACGTTGTTGTACCCGCTCAGATGCCGCAGTAATACTTTCCTGTCCAATGAGCTGCACATCCAGTGCAATCGATCTCTTACCGCTAAATGTTGAGAAGACTTCTTCATTGACAAATCCATCATGGATTAGGGCAACGTCTTTAAGTTTTATGTCAACGCCGCTAGCCGTTGAACGCAGCGTTATATCGCCAAACTCACGACCATAGTAAGACTGTTCGCGAGTTTGCAATAAAATCCGTCCAGCCGTAGTTTGTAAGGTTCCAGCCGATTGATTTATGGAATTATTGCGAACCGCATTGACAATCTCATCGAATGTTAGTCCAAAGCGGCGTAAATTTTCTTCCGGGACTTCGATATTAATTTCATAACTACGCTCGCCATAACTGGTGACTTGATTGACGTCTTCAAGTAATAACAACTCGTCACGGACACGGTTAGCCGCTTGTTTGAGGGTTTTTTCGTCTGTGTCACCAAAAAGTTGAACATAAATGACATGGCGCACTTGTTCCAACTCCTGCGTAATCACAGGACGTTCGGACTGATCAGGTAGATTATTAATACTGTCCACCCTCTGTTTAACATCTTCCATTAAGCGGTTTAGTGGATAACCATCTTGTTTAACCACATCTACAGTTACGCCTGATTCTGTAGAATGCGAGATAATATTTTTAATTCCAGGCACACCATCCAGCGCATTTTCAATTTTAACGGCCACCCCTTCTTCACTATCCTCGGGACTGCCACCGTTGTAGGTGACGTCAATAAGTACAGTGTCAGCGGGAACAGACGGAAAGGATTCGGTACGCAAACTCAACGCCGTTACGATGCCCATTAAAAGCAATACCAGCATTAACAGATTCGCGGCTACCGGGTTTGAAGCAAACCAGGCCACACTACCCTTGTTTAATACGTCACTCATAAGGTTTTATTCACGGGCACTTGTTCTTGAAGGCTTAGTCCGTTGCCGAACACAGGTTCAACTTTTGTGCCGGCCAGAAAATCATCTTGCGGATAACGCACAATATTCAATTGAGTGACGTTATCAGGTGGCTTCACATAAATCTTATTCTCAAATCGAAACACCACTGGCGCATGATAAAACGCTAATTGTCTCTCAGCATTCACATACCAAATGCTGCCATTCCGGGCTAAGGACAATTGATCCAACTCGATTAAATTACTCTTCAGTGGTCCCTCAATCTCTGCCTGCAGAAATTCACCAGGTAAAGGTGCATTTTCCGAATCCGTTTGCAGTTCGACGATAAGTTGCTGCCAACGGTTAGCTTGATCAATGGCGCGGGCCAATCGCCATGAACGTATTGTCCACTGCCTTTGTTCATCTTCTGTCGAGCTAATGGTAATCTGACTTGGATTAATGGCATTTCTGTGACCAAGCAAACTAATCTGTGCCTGGCTCAAAGGCAACGCTAATTCCAACGCATCATTAGCGTATATTTCTGCTAGAGTTTGCCCAATTTGCACATAATCACCGGGGCTAACCTGATGGGAGATCACTGAACCGTTGTAAGGCGCCGTTACCTCTGTGTGCTTTAAGTCCTTGCTGGCCAGCGCCAAAACCGCTTTAGCCGCTGTCACTTGAGCCTGGGCACTTTTGAGTTGTGGTTCTCGCAAGGTTAACGCAGAAGGTTTTTGGTCATTGATCCCGGCGCGCTTCCAATCTGCCTTAGCCTGTTTAGACTGCAATTGTTCTTCTATCAAATCACGTTCTCTGGTAGCTAAGTCACTTTTCGCAGTGGCCTGGTTAGTTAAATAGCGAGCAGGATCTAACTTAACCAATACTTCACCTTGCTCAAATACATTTCCAGCTAATAGCTTTTTAGATACTTCCAATACCTGCCCCTCAACCTGTGTAACCAGGTTGCCTGAATAACGAGCTGTTACAGTTCCCTGGCTTTGTATAATCGGCGCATAATCAGCAACAGAAACAGCTTGCACTTCAATCGTTTGCAAAGAGATCGTTTGGGTGTCGATTTCTGGATCAGGTTTGTTCTTGACGGCAATCATCACAATCACTGAGGTCAGGCCAATCATAATCGCCGCTCCGAAAATAGAAATTAAAACGGATTTTTTTGTCATCTTTTCGCCCTTTTATATCCCTTTCCCCAAGGCCATTGCCAATGCTACCCGATTTTTAAGTCGTGCTACCTTAGCTTCCACCAAACTGGATTGAGCAGAAAAAACAAGCCGCTGAGTATTCAACAATTGCAAAATATCACTATTACCATTGAGATAATCATTGCGGAAATTCTGCTGCGAACGTTGCGCATACTTTAGCGCTTCAAGATAGACTTGCTCGCGCTCAGCCAATAGAGTTTCTGCGCCAAGCGCATTTTCAACCTCGCCAAATGCCCCAAGCACAATATTTAAGTAATTAAGATAAGCCTGTTTGGCACGGCTATCTGCTGCATTTAGTTCATTTTGTAACCGCCCAGCATTAAAAATCGGTGTAGTAAGGTTGGCTGCCAGATTCCAAACGCTGGTACCTGAGAGTAAATTTTTTAAGATATCGCTTTCACGACCAGAATTACCTGTAATCGTCAAAGAAGGATACATGGCTTTATGAGTGACATTAACTCTTTCGTCGGCCGCCAGAATACGCATCCAACCGGCCCGAAGATCTGGACGATTCGTGATCACGTCAATAGGAACGCCCGCCTGAGGAGCAAAATTTAATTCAGGTAAAATTGCTTTTGCAAATTGGTCGGTAGCGGGATACTGCCCAAGCAGAATATTTAACACTCGCTGACCTTCCTGCAAAGCCTGTTGCAATTGATTCACTGAAGCTTTGACGTTGGCACTATCTACACGAGTAGTGTCTAAATCATCCAGCGTTCCTAAACCCTGGATATAGCGCTGCTGAATCAACGCCTCGGTATCATACAGGCTATCTAAACGTTGTCTCTCAACCTGTAATAATTGATAATTGCCCAATACATCGAACCAGGCTTGCATAACCTGTGCAGCAATAGAGTCTTGTAGCGCCAGGCGATCTTGTTCCAGAGTTTGTTGATTAAAATCTGCTTCCCGGACGTTACTGCGTAGTTTGCCCCATAAATCAATTTCCCAAGATGCATTGAGATTGATACCGTAGCTATTTACTATGGATTGATTTGTACCACCACTACGATTGCCACTTAAATCCGATTCGATTTCAGGCAGCAAGTCAGCTTCACTGACTCTGGTGAGGTAACCCGCTTCAATCACTCTTTCAGCCGCCAAGCGTAAATCCAGATTATGAGTTAGAGCCTGTTGGACCCTCTGATTCAGTTGAGCATCGTCAAACAATTCTAATAGACTGTTTCGCACTGGAACAGGTAAATCGATTTGTGACTGCCAGCGGCCAGGCACATCAAGCTCCTGCCCCAGCATACGTTGCGATTGCTTGGTTGGCAATGAGGCACAACCAGATATACACAGCACGAAAATAATAATGAGTAGTCGCATCTTTGTTTGCAAAAGATACGAGTGTATGAACTTCTTGTGACCCAAAGTTCATAACACCTGTGATATTTAAGTCACAAGGCATCTGTATGCTACAGCTTTTTAAAAAATGAAAGCGAACAGATTTAATGTCAGATCATTTGATTCAAATTCCAAATTGGCAACAAACTCTAGCTAACACATTGGTAGCAGATTTGTTTAATTCAGTCTACATAGTCAAAACTAAAATCGCAAAATCGGAACACGCGACCGTTGTTTCAAATCACCAGAGCTACAGGTTTCTGAGTTTGATGCTTCTTGGTTTTGTAATTCTTGTCTTAACTGGCTGTGCCGGTAGCCGTGAACCCTTAACTGTTGATCAGAACCCAGCAGAGATTACAAATAATCACGACCCACTGGAAAAAATTAACCGGCCAATTTACGCGTTCAATCTTAAAGCAGATAAATATGTACTCAGACCGCTCGCCAAGACGTATCGAAAGGTTACTCCTGACCCTGTGGAAAAAGGGATTAATAATTTTTTTGAGAATCTTGGCGAACCTAGCACGGTGGTGAATAGTGCTCTTCAGGGAAAACTGGGCAAGGCTGGCACCAGTGCTGGCCGCTTTGTTCTTAATTCCACAGTCGGAGTATTGGGTATTTTTGATGTGGCCGGCAAATTAGACATTCCTGAAAACGAAGAAGATTTCGGCCAAACCCTGGCCGTGTGGGGGATGCCCAGCGGTCCATACCTAGTATTACCGTTTCTTGGACCCAGCAATGTGCGAGATACCATTGGCGATTTCGTTGGTGACAGCTTAATTACTAATCAACTATTTAACCCTGATGATTATATCAGTGATAGCAATGAGCGACTTGCCCTTCAAGTGGTCGAAATACTGGATGCCCGTGCCGAAGCATTGGGTTTTGAAGATATTTTGGAAATACAACTCGACCCATATGTTTTTCATCGTGAGTTTTATCGCCAACGAAGGCAGCAGGAAATAGAAGATTCTGAAGAAGACGATGACGACGAATTCGATGATGATTTTGATGACGATGATGATGACAAAATCTTTTAGACCTTTATTCCTGAATTAAAAAATAGATGTAAAATGAAAATTTTAGTTATCCGTTTTCTAGCCATTGGTGATGTAGTTTTAAGTTCTGTGTTATGCAATTCATTAAAGAAAAGCTTTCCCGACAGTCAGGTTGACTATTTAGTGCATCAGCCTAGCGCATCACTTTTTGCACATCACCCCTATATTGATAATGTCTATGCATTAACCCTGCCGCAACGCAAAAACTTGTTTAAATACTTCAAAGCAGTAAAAGAAATTACAAGTAATAATTACGACATCATCATCGATGCCTCTTCGACTGAAAAGAGCAGTATGTTTAGCCTGTTTTCACGGCAAGCCAAATTCAAAATTGGCCGGTATAAACCTAACAAAGGCTATTTTTTTACTCATAAAATCAAATATGACGGCCGACAAAAAGACAAAATTCAACAGCGGCTGGCCATGCTGAAACCTCTTTCCGCTGCAGGAATGAATATCAGGCTTGATACACAAATGAAAATCAACATTACGCTTCAGGAAAAGCACTCTATGAGAACCAAAATGCGCAATCGGGGGGTTTCATTTATCAAACCGGTTTTTGTCTTTTCAGTGAGTTCAAAGTTGGATTTCAAGAAATGGCGGCGTGAATTCATGGTCCAAGTTATCCGTCATTGCCTGAATGAATTGAATGGTCAAGTGATTTTTTATTATTGGGGCCTGGAAGAGTTTAACGATGTAAAAACAATTCATAATGAGTATCTGAATCATCACCCGGATGTAATTTCAAATCTTGAAATTTCTTGCTCGCGAGATCTAGCTACTATCATGGCCAACTGTGACATGTTCATTGGCAATGAAGGTGGACCCCGTCATATTTCACAAGCCTTAGGTTTGCCCAGTGTCGCCGTGTTCTCGCCTTCAGCAGATAAATTAAATTGGCTGCCAAACGCCTGTGATCGCTACGTTGGGATTGATTGGAAGGAATTACCTGAGAACGCCAAACACTCGAAAGCCAGGTATAAAAACGGCGATAAACTGTATTACCAACTCTATGACAGCATCACACCCGCTCATGTTATTCCATTGGTGAACCAAGTATTCAACCAGCATGTAATCGTGGGTCAGTCAACTCCTGAATTGATTTCTGCTTAGCATGAGCATTGGGATGTTTCCCAAACGCAGCCTAAGTGATGACAGTTGCATGACATTCACATCCTAAGCCGAGTTATGTAAGCATTTGAGCGCAGTTTCAGCTAGATTTTCAGACTCGTATATGATTGCCTAATGAGTATCGTTTATGATCACTCCGATTTATATCAGAATCGTATTATCACCTATCGTAACGCAAATGGTTCAAGGCCTGAGGTGTTTGTCGCAAGGCTTAATGATCATAAGGTTGTCGTCAAGGATTACAGCCCTTGCCCGGGATTGTTTGGCACTTTATTGGGTCCTTTACTGGTTTATCGAGAGAAAAAAGCATTAAAAAATCTAACGACCATCAACGGCATTCCCAACTGCTATGAATGTAACAACTCACGCACGCTCGTCATGTCCTATTTTCACAAAACAAAGCTGGTCTCGACTTTGGGCCGCGAATTGGACTGGCAGAAGTTTGAATCAAGACTAACCAACCTTATCGCTCAAATACATAATAAGGGAATTGTGCATTGTGATTTACGCTCTCCGGGTAATATACTTATTGACGATAAAGATACCCTTTGCATTGTTGATTTTGTCGCTTCCTTTTCCCGCTCAAAATGGAACCCCCTGTGGAATTTTGCCTTTAAACAAGCCGTCAAAGCAGATTATTCAGCGATTTTAAAAATCAAAACTAAAGCCAGACCGGATCTGCTTAGTAAACAGGAAAAACTAAAGTTACACCATGATGCGAACAGAGGTGGCTTATTTAGATATGTAACTGGAAGAATTCGACTAATTTCTCAATCTTTGTCGAGAGAAAACTAAATCTAACCCGGTCCCAGCTTAACCCGATAAACTGAGAAGTCGCCTTGCGTGCGATCAACACCATCATTGAATTTCGGTAACAACCGCAGCTGAGGTGCCGGGATATAAAGATATCCGTCGACACTGATGCTCATGGCATCTGGCCACAAGAGTCGCTCATCCCGCAAAATCATCTGCTTTTCACTGTTGGCTGGATCAAGTGTCCAAACTGCATTATCTTGCACGCTACCCAGATAAAGCAATCCGTTAGCATCACGGGTCATCCCACCAAGCGTCATCGATTTTCCGGCAATCTCGATATTAGGTTCCAACTCTGCATTTGATGCTGGAACGACCAAAGTGTCTGTAGGAATTTCCCACATAATGGGTCCACCTGTGGGTTGAAAGTAAAGGGTTTCACCATCCGGACTTAGTTCTATATCATTAACTTGCAGGAAATCTGTTCGAAACGGCTTGCCTAAAAAAGTCGTTATGACATCCGGGTGTGCCCTTGTTGAATAATGTTGATCAAGCACACGAAATGCAACGCCGGTTTCGATGTCGAGAACGATAATCGCACCAACACCGAACTCAGAAATATAGGCAACGCCACGTTGAGCATCTACACGAATATCATTAAGTTTTGCGTGATCAGGAAGTAGTGTTTCATCAAAACGATATACTCGAGAGACTTGATTGGTTGATAGGTCGATGCGTACAATTTTTTGTGCCCCCCTAATTGTGGGACCAAATCTCGGTGCTGCATAATCCACAATCCAAAGTGAACCGGCATTATCGGCATGAACTGAATTGACATTGACAAATCGCTCTTTGGGGTAATCCAGATCGAAATCATTCCAGCTATCACCTGGGTAGGGAAGAATTTTGCCATCATTGGTAATCTCTGCAACAGAGGGCGAATATTCGCTCGTCCACTGGGGCATACTTACAAAAACCCTACCCTGCTGTGTCACTGCCACACCATTCATCGCATATTGAGAGGATTGGGCAACTGTTTCCAGCTCTGCCGCTTTTGCTGAACCAAACAGGCTAATTAGAACCAAAGTTACTAAACAAACAATCGCTTTAACTTTTAACAAATTAACCATCATAGACCATCCTTAAATATTTGAAATTTAAATTGTCAGCGTGCCGAGAACTAAAACATATTCCTTACTTCAATTTATCGCTAATTAGCATTTACATCTTCTTGAGCACCTGAGAAGTCATAAAAATGTCATTTCCACCTTCACAGGCATCTACAATACCAACAAAGAGTTAGCGAGTTTCGTTTACGGCTACTATCAAACAAATGTGTAATTTAGACCAGCCATCGTGCTATCTACGTCAAACTAAGTGTGACATTTATGTGATGTTTTTCTATTAGTATTGGTGATGACATTTAGTGATTATTGCCTAGCCTATTTGAAGCTCTGTAGAATGCTCAGATAAATTGCTTTACGTGATCTTTAAGAACTAAGATAAAACACAAACTCAAATAACATGCGTGTACTTTTAATTGATGACAATACTGAACTAGCAGGTTCTTTAGCTGATTTTTTGGAGGAATACGGCTATGAACTGGATTTTGCTTATTCAGGTGCTAGTGGTCTTGAACTGCTTGTCAGTAATAGTTACGACGCAATCATATTGGATGTAACTATGCCTGGCATTGATGGATTCAAAACCTGTGAGATGATTAGACAATCTCTACATAATCCAACTCCAATTTTATTTCTTACTGCACGCGATACTATAGAAGATAAAATCACCGGTTATGAAGCCGGTGCCGATGACTATCTAGTCAAACCTTTTTCACCTGTAGAACTCCATTACCGGCTAAAGTCATTGACCAAACGTGGTACAAATCCTGATGTTGGCCATCAACAAATCGGTGAGTTGTTTATCGATCATCATCAGCAAATCATCAAGCGTGAAGGCAAATTAATAAATTTAAATTTAACTCAATTTAATCTGATTAAACTGCTCGCACAAAAAGCACCAATGGCCGTTTCAAGAGAACAACTTGAACGTGTCGTATGGTCTAAAGATACACCAGACAGCGAGCCGCTTAGAACTCATATTTACCGACTAAGGCAACTTATTGATAAACCTTTTGATAAGCCGATAATCGAAACCGTTTATGGCAAGGGCTATCGACTTGTTCGCGACTAAAAAATTTCAACACTCGCTAAGCTGGGTGTTGATTGCTTTCACGACTACTGTCTGTTTACTATACAGTTTGCTGATTGCATTGGCAGTTGACTATACCGAATATCATTTAATCAATAATTATCTTGAACGTGAACATGCTCGAATAAGTCGTCTATATCAATCCATAACCGGGCCTGAAAGAGCCGAGGCCATGAAAAACCTTGATATATGGTTGGCAGGTTCTGGTCAGTTACTGGGTAAGGATATAAATGTATTTTCTTCTGATTCAGTCAAGCTACCTTTGCAGTTCAGAAATTTAACGCCAGACATGCACGAATTCCACGAAGAAGATTTTTTTGTTCTGGTCAAACCGATTGCCTTAAATCAACAGAATATTGTTCTGATTTACGATGAAACCACAATTTCGCAAATCGATGACATTTTTCCTTGGCTGGGAGCGTTTTTAACCTTAGTTAGCCTACTGATTGTTTTTATCAGTTTGGTTGTCGCTTATTTCGTTTCTCGAAAAATTGCCTTTCCGATTACAAATCTAAGTCAACAGTTAAAGGCAGACACACCTATAACTCCGTTTAAGGAGGAGCAGCGTCAGGATGAAATTGGAGAGTTAGCACGCTCTTTCTCACAAATGCTAAAACGATTGAATGGTTTTCTAGACCGGGAAAAACAGTTTACCCGTCACGTCAGCCATGAATTAAGAACACCGGCTGGTGTAATCACCAATTGCCTGAGTGTACTGAAATTACCTGATATCAGTAAAGAAAAAAGACAGCGTAATCTTGATCGTATCGAACAATCTACCCAGACAATCAATGAGCTTATTGAAACATTCTTGATTTTGGGCAGGGAAGAATCAAAACTCACACATGGTCAGCCTTTACAACTGCATTCGATGATTCTAGCCTGCCTAAATAAAATTGAAACCAAAACCTTGCAGCCTAAACTCGAGCTTGATGAGAATGTAACAGTTCATGCCAATCCTAGACTGGTAACAATTCTACTCGACAATTTAATTAAAAATGCCTGTCATTACGGCAAATCGAACATTCAGATCAAACTTAAACGTGACCAGCTTGACATTCGCAATGACCTGAAAGAATCAATCGAGACTGTTCATGGCTATGGTTATGGCCAGGAAATAATCCAGCGGATTATTACAGAATTAGGTTGGCGGCAAACAATTGTACATCAGAACGGCCAATACCGAGTAACACTAGTATTCTGCAACCACAATTAGCAGCATGTT
Organism: Arenicellales bacterium; assembly: GCA_028284225.1. Taxonomy (GTDB): domain Bacteria; phylum Pseudomonadota; class Gammaproteobacteria; order Arenicellales; family JAHEKD01; genus JAHEKD01. The sequence continues at coordinate 349,853 of JANQSD010000019.1, read as the reverse complement.
TATAAAAACCATATGAAAAATGAAAGCTACTATTAAAAATGTAACCCTCAGCATCCTGATGATTTTGCCGCTTAACTTGATCGCTGCATCCACTATTACTGAGTCGGCAGCAGGCTGGCTAGCAACTCTGGATGAAAACCAGCTTGAGGATGTGCTTTACGAGTTTGATGATTTTGAGCGGTTTGATATTCGACTGGCGCCGGTTAAACTGGAAGGGCTTCGAAGGGATAAAATGTCGTCAGAACAATGGTTAGGTCTGCTGAGTGTTTTTAATACTGTTCTTAGCAAGCAAGGACTTGAAACAGTTGAAAACGTCATGAGTCTTGAGTATGAGGTTAACCAGCTTAGAGCCCAAAGAAGTTTCTGGTATCGTTGGTTTGAACAGCATTTTCACAATAACCAGGCTTACTATTTGGCAATTTTTGGCTACCCTATTGCCGGGCAACCATGGGGCTTGCGTTTTGACGGTCATCATCTATCACTTAACTGGACTGTTTCTGCCAATGGACAGGTTTCAACAGAGCCGATGTTTGTTGGCAGCGAACCGCGCGAAGTGCCTGCAGAGTGGCAGCGCAAAGGCTTGCGGATATTAGCCAATGAAGAAGATGCCGGTCTGACTCTGTGGCAATCGCTGGATAACAAACAACTAGAGCGTTCAGAGCTTGTTTTCGCACCTGAACATGATGGTAAACGTCCTATGTTTTTAGGCAGCGGCAGAATCGTCAATAACAGCTTGCCAATTGGTTTATCACGCGGCGATATGAACCCACAACAGCAACAATTTTTGGACAATATTGTCGAGACTTATTTATCCCGTTTGAACCCGCAGCAACAACAAAAACACTATCAAGCGATTGCACAAACCGGCGTCAACAGCCTTCATTTTGCCTGGGGAGGCAGTCTGTTACCGGGCGAAACCGGTTATTACCGCATTTCCGGGCCTACGATATTAATAGAGTTTGACAACACCACCGAAACAGCGGATCACATTCATACTATTGTCAGAGATTTACAGGGTGATTTCGGCACTGATATTCTGGCTGAACATTACCAGCATCTCCATCCTGACCAAGTTGATTCAGAATTAATCAGTAAGAGTATTAACCATGAGTAGTTCTTCCAAAATTTACTTGAGTGTTATCACCGGATTATTTCTGCTGCTGGCAGCTTGCAACACCTTTAGTAAACTGCAATCACAAAATAATCCTCACCTGCAACCCTCAGCAAACACTACTGCATTTGACCGAGAAAACTATGGTGATTTTTCTGACTACCTTGAGCAAACCAAAGACATGTTGCAAGCGAACAAAGTTTTTATGGATAAACACAGCAAACAACGCGAACTCGATGCCGCAAGACCTTTTGAATTAAAACCGGCCAAGCATTGTCATGGCAGTTTGCGAAACGGGGTCTTATTAATTCATGGTCTTGCAGATATGCCATTTGCTATGCGTGATCTTGCCCAAGCATTTTCTAGGCAATGTTTTCTGGTACGTACCATATTGCTACCAGGTCACGGTGCGCGAGCTGCCGATTTAATCTCTGTGAATCGTCAAGATTGGCTGAATGCTGTTAAATTTGGAGTTGAAACACTTAAGCAGGATGTTGATCAAGTTTATGTGGGCGGTTTTTCGCTGGGAGGGCTTTTATCTGTCTATGTTACGGCCAAAGATTCTGAAATCAAAGGTGTGTTTGCTTTTTCTCCTGCACTAGCTCTGGATTCTAACTGGCAAATACGTCAGAGCGTATGGTTACGACATGTGATTGATTGGATAGATAAAGACGAGCAAGACGACTATGCTCGCTTTGAAGCTATGCCGACTAATGCTATAGCAGAAACATATTTACTGACTGACGAATTACGGCAATTACTTAATGAACAACCGCTGGCAACTCCGGTATTTCTCGTTCAAAGTAGCGATGACCCTATAATTGATACAGTAACCAATCGAACCTATTTCAGTGAAAGTTTTATTCATTCAGCCAGCAAATTAATAAACTATCAGCAGAATCCATCTGAGTCGCGGGATCCCAAAGATAAGAGAGTTCAATATGTAAACAGCTATTTACCCGAGCAACGTATTGTAGGCTTTTCACATCAAGCAACGCATATTTCCCCGGCAAATAGTCACTATGGTGCCAGCGGCCAGTATCGTAACTGCGGCATCAATACCGGTCGTAGCGAAAAAGACGTTAACTTATGCTTAACCTCTAAAGAAGTTTGGCGTGGAGAACTGTTTGATGACTCCTCAATTTTATCTGCAGAAAGTGATGGACTTATGCGATTAACATTCAATCCTTATTTTGATCAGCTGATTCAGCAAGCACTTCTATTTATACATGAATCAGAATCAACTAGTGTTAAATAATTATCTCTCTATGCGAATGAATATCTGCTTTAAAAATTTTCTCAAATTACAAAGTTGTTTTGGGTTCCATTTTGTATCAGAAAACCGGGCAAGTATACTGCCCTGTTACCTTGCTTGAGCATTTCAAGGGCACAAACTGGATCATTCACTGCAAACTGCGAGGGCATGCCGAAACCAAGTCAACACCTGTTCGCGATAGGGTTTCCCATACAAATTTGCGAAACGCCGTGATTCCTTGTTCTGCGGATCACTTAAAACAGCGATGCGTGCCTGAAGAAACTTAGATGTTAAGACTAAACCGCATTTGACTTCGATACAATAACGCCAGCTTTCGTAGTTACTCGGGAAAATTTCCTCAGCGTATTGATCGGTTTCATCGACCATTGACTCAGCCCTCGTCGTGCTCGGCAAACCAATTTGGAAAAGGGTCATCAAACGACTTCCAAGCCTCAGGACCTGCACCCATTTCAGTATCAGTAAGCAAACAGTTATCAAGAATCTCTCTGGTCTGATCAGGGTCAAGGTGTTGGCCGATGAACACAATCTCCTGACGGCGGTCACCGTACTCACCCTCAAACTCGGCCTTAATACGAGCGCGGAATTGCGGATCCTCTGGCCAATGCTCACTCGGCGCTGCAGCCCACCATATCCCGGCTGGACCGTGGCGCATGATACCACCTGCCTGCGACCATTCGCCCGCCGCATCCAGACGCGAGGCGAGCCAGAAAAAGCCTTTGGAGCGCAACACATTACCTGGCCACTGTGTTTCCAGGGCCTTAGCAAAACGTGCCGGGTGAAAAGGCCGGCGCGCGCGATACACGAAGCTACCGATACCATATTCTTCCGTCTCAGGCGTATGTTCGCCGCGGATTTCAGCCAGCCAACCCGGTGACTGCGCGGCACGTTCAAAATCGAAGCGCCCTGTTCCCATCACTTGATTCAATTTAACATTACCGAAACTGGCGTAGATAACTTCAGCATGTCGGTTGAGTTGGCGCAGTGCATTCTCCAGACGCTCACGTTCGACACTTGTAATAAGATCAATCTTATTAATGACAATGACATCTGCGAATTCGACCTGGTCAATTAACAAGTCAGACACAGTACGCATATCCTCATCACCGAGTGATTCACCACGTGCCTGCAGGCTGTCAGCCTCATCGAGATCGATACAGAAATTAACAGCATCAACAACTGTCACCATGGTATCAAGCTCGGCAATGTCAGACAGACTAGTGCCTTCCTCATCGCGGAAAGTGAAAGTCTCGGCCACCGGCAAAGGCTCAGAGATGCCTGTGGATTCAATCACCAAGTAGTCGAAGCGGCCTGCTTTTGCCAAATGGCTGACCTCAACCAGTAAATCCTCACGTAGCGTGCAGCAGATACAACCGTTGCTCATTTCAATCAGCTTTTCTTCGGCACGGTTCAGTTTAACTTCTTTATCCACTAATGCGGCGTCAATATTGACCTCGGACATATCATTGACAATGACCGCAACACGCCGCCCTTCACGGTTATTGAGAATATGGTTGAGTAGCGTGGTTTTACCCGCACCAAGGAAACCGGACAAAACGGTGACCGGTAATTTATGGTCTATTGCTGCTGTAGAGTTCATTTTGAAATTCCTCTTGAAATTGGTTTAATCTGAACATTCATAAGCTTAATGGCTCACCAGTGGATCGAGTGATACAAAGGTGCGTAATGTTGTTATGGATTCGACTCCCGGGCAACGATGCACAGCACCATACAACTCGTTGCCTGGCCACTGGCTGCCTTTGAGCAGCACAATCTCACCCGAGACAGCTTCGATAAAGTCATCTTTTAGCATCTGATCTGAGCGAAGATCACGACGATCAACATCCTGCCTACCAAGCCATTGCGTACCCGGGCCCTGGTAGGTGCAGACAAGCCTGATACCAACCCGATCGACGTGCCAGGCCGGACACATAGCTTTTCCCAGTCGTGCCAGGTGCAGACCAACCTCACAATCCCCCAACAGATCAAACACGATTTCATGCAGCAATGACAAGTCATCGATCAAAGCAGCCCGTCCTGACCCTTCAGGCAGAGGGTTAAGTATTGGCGGTCTAGCAGGTGATAAGGTTTCCATTACATGCAATTGCCCGGTCTGACTCAACCCTGACAGATAGGACTCAATGGCGGGATTGATTTCACGTTGCCAAGCACAAACCTGTACGCCAGGGTCGAAAATTTCGACCAGATCAGCAAGCTCAGGTACACGCTGCCAGCACGGCTCAGTAGTAGTCTCTTGAGAGTAAACATTAGCCATGACCATGGCTTAGCAATCTAGACAAAATAGCACGCGGATTTGTCCAGAGCCCGCTATTGACGGCGAGCGATGTACAAGTCCATGTCCCTTGTTACCGGGATAATTATTGCCTTTCAGGATACCCACCCAAAAAGGTGCAAACTCCGACGGCTCTCCAAAGCGAATGATGTCATCATTGGCTGCACCGCTGCCTTGTGCCACACGATCAACCTGTGCATCAGGCAACCACTCTGTACCGGGCCCCCGATAGGTACAAAGCAATCGTAACTGTGTATTGTCGGCATGAAAACGACAACAAACATCATCACCCGTCGTCTCCAGGCGCATTGTCACATCGCGATCCTTGCTGACACTAAAATAATGTTCTGCCACCCGGCTTAAATCAACGCACCAGTTACGGAAGTCCGATGGGTCAAGATCCTGCTTCTGTAACAGTGCGGTGACATCATCCTCGAATGAATCCATTGATGTTGTGCATCGCAAGTCTGGCAGGTCCGACGCTTTCAGGGATGACAGTTCTTGAGTTATTGCCGCTTGAGCTGGGCGTTGCCACAAGCTGAGATTCACGCCAGGGTCAAGAATTTGGTATAGAACCTCGGGCTGATTACCGCTAGCGTGGGACGATTTTGTCATGACATTATTCATTCGATAGCGCCTTGGTGAGGGTATTTGCGTTGTGTCGTATCATGTCTAGATAGGTGGGCGCTGGGCCATCAACACCAGACAGCGCACCTGGATAGAGTGTACCGCCGATGGTGGCTCCAGTTTCGTTCGCAATCTGTTCTAAAAGCCTGGGGTCAGTGATATTCTCAACGAATACGGCTGAAATACCCTCTTCTCGCATTTGTTCAATAAGGTGGGCGACATCTTGTGCAGAGGCTTCACTTTCAGTGCTGAGTCCTTGTGGTGCCAGGAATGTCAGACCATAGTCACGGCCAAAATACTGGAATGCGTCATGAGACGTGACGACAGTGCGGCGGTTGTCCGGCAGGCTGGCTACGAGCTGGCTAATCTCAGCATCTAACGCTTCGATCTCGTTGACATAAGCTGCGCGGTTCAGGTAAAAATCGGTCGCATTCGCGGGGGCAGATTGAGCCAGAGCAGCGGTGATGTTGTCGACATAGGTTAAAGCATTACTGAGGCTTTGCCATGCATGGGGGTCAAATGCGCCGTGATGATGACCATGTTCATCACCCCCTGTGTGTTCCTCGTCGCCATGTTCATCGTCTTTGTGTGCTTCGTTTTCGGTATGCTCTTCACCCTCCTCATGATGTGCTTCATCTTCGTGATGTTCTTCGAAAGCCATAGCTTCAATTCCTTTGGTTGCAACCACCCGATCACCATTGAAGTCGGAAGCGTCAACCAGTCGATCCAGCCAGCCTTCAAATTCAAGACCGTTGACGATAAGCACCTTCGCTTCACTCACTGCACGTGCATCAGCAGGGGTTGGTTGATAGACATGGGTATCGCCATCGGGCCCAACGAGGGTTGTAACATTCACATGCTCTGCCCCTATGCGTTCTACCATATCACCAAGAATAGAAAACGTCGCAACAACAGGTATTGGTTGGTTTGATTGCGCCATCACTGGTGAGGCAAGCAACACAGCGATAGCGAGATTTGCAGATTTTAGAACGTCTCTAAATAATGTCATAAAAATTCCTCTCAGGATTTAAAGTCAGGATTCGAAATGTGGACGTGGCAAGGCACGTCCGGCGAGACCACCCTTAGGTCCGAATATGAGCGATACACCATAGGCGATACCGGCCACAAGAATTATTGCTGGCCCGGACGGCAAGCTGTAATAGTAAGAGAACAGCAGACCGATAAGACTTGAAAGCATGGCAATTACGATTGCAGCAGAAATTAGTCCACCGATGCTTATTGCCCAGAAACCTGCTGCCGCTGCCGGTAGAATCATGATACCGACCGCCATCAGCGTGCCGAGTGCATGAAACCCACCGACAAGATTTAGCACCACTAACGCGAGAAAGGTGAAATGAGTCACCGCACTCAATCCGCTAACTGAGCGCAGGAACTGCGGATCGGCGCATTCCATGACCAAAGGCCGAAACAGAACAGCGAGGATCATTATCGACAGACTCGCAATTGAACACAAAAGAACCAAGGTCGCGTCGTCTAGTGCTAACACGGTGCCGAATAGCACGTGCATCAAGTCTACGTTGCTGCCACGGGTCGATACGATCAGCACACCAAGTGCGAGCGAGATCAGATAGAAAGCTGCAAGACTGGCATCCTCGCGCAGAGCCGTAACACGGGCAACGAACCCCGACAACAACGCTACCGTCATACCAGCGATCAAACCCCCGATAGTCATGGGCCCCAACGAAAGACCAGCGACCAAATAACCCATCGCAGCGCCGGGCAGGATCGCATGCGCCATTGCGTCACCGGTCAGACTCATCCGCCTGAGCATCAAAAACACACCCACTGGTGTGGCGCTGATAGATATTACTATACAGCCGAATAGAGCACGGCGCATGAAACCGAAATCTGCAAAAGGTGCAATAATGATGTCCCAGATCATGCTGCGCTACGACCACAGACATGAGGCGGGCCTGCACAAGCCTCACACATCTGCCTGGCACGAAACTGGTTTTCGGCAGTAAGGACTGTTTTCGTTGGTCCATGGTCTACGAGTTCGCGTGCCAGCATCATTGTTTGGGGGAAATGCTCACGAACGACCTCGATGTCATGTAAAACGGCAAGTACCGTGCGCCCCTCACCATTCCAACGATGGATCACAGCTATTAAGTCAGCCATCGTGCGAGCATCGATCGCGGTGAAGGGTTCATCAAGCAGAACGAGGCGTGCATCCTGTAACAATAGACGTGCAAACAGCGTCCTTTGCATTTGCCCACCAGAGAGAGAACCAATAGGTCGTGCTTCAAGCCCCTTGAGACCCACGGAAGAAATTGCAGTGGCGACGCGGTGGCGCATGCGATGCGTAAGCTGACCGAAAGGACCGATTTCACGCCACAATCCCATGGAGACGAGATCAACTACAGAGATCGGGAAGGACCGGTCGATATCCGATTGCTGTGGCAAATAGGCAATGTCTTCACGGTTCAGCGAGCCAAACGAAACTTCACCTTCCAATGGAGCTAGTGTGCCAATCACACCCTTCAGCAGAGTCGACTTGCCTGCTCCGTTGGGGCCAACGATAGCGGTTAGGCTGCCGTCGGCAATCTCGGTTTGAAGGTGATGAACCGCCGGATGCCTATCATAGCCCAGCGTGAGATTCTGGAAGGCAAGAGCAGGACTCATAACACCTCCGGCGTGGCAATAGCCCAGAAGTATCCGGCCCAGATGAGTGCTACAACCAACGCTGCAATCGCCAAACGTGGACCTATTCCAAGCAAGAGCAGCCTAAGCATCATCTTTCGCGCCTTCATGCCAATACCTTTCAGGAACGGCAAGAAGCACAAAGACCATGGACCTCGATCACATGGCGCTTGGGCTTAAAACCGGACTTACCAATGAGACTGGAAAGTTCCTCTAACAATTCGGAGTCGACATTTTCTTCAACTGTTCCGCAATCATCGCAAATCGATAAAATACTGTCATGCTGATGCCGACCCCTTTTGCACGCCATGAAGGCGTTAAGAGATTCGAGTCGATGCACTCGCCCACACTCTGTTAGCGCGGCCAACGCCCGGTATATGGTTGGTGGTGCGATCTTAGGATGAGCCTTACGCAACTTTTCCAATATCTCGTAAGCAGACAGAGGACCACGGCTCATGCGCATAATCGCCAACACCTCTGCCTGATTCTTCTCACCCCGCATGCTCATCAAATGACACCATAAATAAGTTAATAAAAAATGTTATGTTATAACATAACAAAAAAACTTATAAATTTCTATATAAATGTGCATAAATGCCAGTTACTTTTTAACAACATCGGTTTGCCTTTTGTGTGGGTTACAATTGGATTGGTTGCCTTGATATTCTGCTTAACTCCCGGACATGATGTTCCGAGACAAAATGGTGAATGAGTAGTTACCGTTATTGTTGTAAATACAGTTGCCGTAGAGTCAATGTACTATCTTCTAGAGATTGTTGTTCTGTTAGGAATAATCATCGTTTTACTTAATAAAAAGTAAAATAGAGCAACTAAAGCCAAACACCACGCAATTGCTGCACCAGCAGGCAAATCCAGTACAGCTGAGATTAATAAACCACTGATGTAACCTGTTGCCCCGATAATAAAGGCTCTGGTAAACCAGTGAGGATGATGAAGCGTTGCCAGGCTAGGGATAATAAGACTGGCAAAAACCAGATATACACCGACTACCTGGGTCGACAGTGTGATCGTTATTGCAAACAACGGATAGAATATTAAATCGCCTATTATTGCCCTAAGGGTAAACCAAGTTAGGACTATCATCGTATAAATCACTGCTAGCGGAATAAGATCTTTCGGTTCTAACCATAATATTTGCCCGACAAGTATGGTTTTTAGCCGTTCCCCACCATGCGGATCTGCTGCCAACAACAAAATACTTCCTGTTGCGGCGAGTATGAACAATATACCGATGATAGCTTCCTGAACCCTGATTTCAAATTTCCTTAAACTATACAGCCCCATAGAACCTGTTACTGCTGCAACAATAGCAATCAAAGTCTGGGTAATCTGAGTATGGTCACTATGATCGCTTGACCAGAAGGTCTTCGCAAGAATCACGCCAAATGCAGCGATTTGAGCAATTGCTAAATCAAGGAAAATAATTCCTCGTAGCAATACTTCTCTGCCTAAAGGCAAATGAGTTGTTAATATTAGTAAACCCGCTACTAGAGCGGGCCATAAAATTTCAACATACAGAGATATCTGCCCCATAACACACGGAAGCTATTGTGTAGTCGATGTTATCAAGGTGAGCACTTCATTATAAAGTGATACAAGACCATCGGCCTGTTCACTGCCTCCCACAGTGTAAGGCAGGTGAATTATTGGGATTCCAGTTTTCTGGTGTAGCCACTGTGCACCTTTGTCATCTTGATAATTTGCAATTAAAATAAAATCAGGGGGTTGTGCCCTGACAGCTTCCAGCAATTTTGACAGGTGTCCAGCTGTAGGAGGAACTCCGGGTTTTGGCTCTATATCTCCCACAGTTTCAACCCCAAGCCAATTAAGCAGATAACTCCAATTCTTGTGGTACACAATAGCTTTTTTGCCTTGCAATCCCTTAGTTTGTTCTTCCCATTGCCTTATGGCATTCTTCCAGTCACTGGTAAATTGACTGAGTTGCTGTTTATATTCGAGCACATGCTCAGGGTCAATTGCCTGGAGACGCTGGCTCAATGCCTCAGCAATGACTAGCATCCGGTAGGGATCCCAATGCACATGAGGGTTGCCTGAGGCATGTACATCGCCTTGACTACGATCTACTTCAACGGGAATTTCAATTCGCTCAACTTGTGATGCAGCCAGAAAATAACCTGGCTGATCTTCTTGGATAACTGCATTACCGGACTGCCTTAATAGTAAAGGTAGCCATCCAACTTCAAGTTCTGCTCCAGTGCATACCAACAAATCAGCTCGACGTGTTTTGGCAATCAGTGATGGCCTGGCTTCAATGTGGTGTGGGTCCTGATATGCTGTTGTTGCAGAATAGGTCTTAACATATTCACCGCCAAGGTCATCAACCAATGCTTTCCATTCTGGCTCGCACGCAAACACATTGATTTTTGCAATAGCATCTGGCGTGAATAATAGTAGACTAAAACAAAATATCGCAAGTAGTCTCATATCAGTAATATTATTTAGAATGTATGAGCACCATGAGAACCTAGACTCATAATATATTGAAGCATAACGTAATCATTGGTTTCATCGTGGCCATTATCCAATTGACTATATTGCAATCGAAGGCGACTAAAGTGACTGGGACTATAATCAAGCATTACGCTGTATCTATTTGGATCATCTTCCGTCCCTAAACCAGATTCTTCAAGGAATTCATCCTGGTCTATACCATTACCTGAAAAGTTGGTAATGTCATTGTCTGCTTCAAGATGATCATAGCGTACGCCAATTCGCCATGCTGGTCGAAATTGATAAATACCTTGCACGTAGAAACCTTTTTGTTTACCATCATAATCAGCCTCAGCAGTGTTCTCATCTTCGGTAAATTCAGAAAAACCATCTTCATTTTTGACAAAATATTCGGCTTGAAATTTAAAATTGGTATTCTTACTGTTGCCTTGGGGAGCCCATTTATAGACAAAATCTATTCCAAACACATCCACATCCCCGTCAAGTAACTCATTATCAGCACTTTCCTCTTCATCACCATGACCATGCCCGCCTGCTTCGCGTACATCAAAGTCTGATTGATAATAACTTGCGCCAAGTTGCCAGCTTGAACTGACTCCGATATCTCCTCCGGTCTTGGCGAAAAATGCCAAGCCATTGGCATTATCATCATTATCACCGCCTGGGAATTCAGAACCGGTTGTGACTTCTGTGCCTAAGCTAAAATATCGATCTGTGGGTGCTACCCAACGAAATTGCACTCCCGTATCAACTAAATGACCTCCAAACATCGCGTCATAAACCAAAGGCCGATCAGCGAAATCATGAGCATGATCATGAATGCTGTTCAGATATCCAATACCAGAGAAAAATTTTCCACCCCTAATAGTAAAACCTCTGCCTAATTTAAGTGTTTCAATATATGCCTCCTCAAGCTCTACCTCAGTTTCACTGTCTTCATAGACTATAGCTGTTGTCAGTGAGCCATAAAATTTGTCATCGATATTGGCTGAAATAGATAGTTCGTTATGACCTGTCGAGAACCCATCATCAGGTAAGCCAGCTTCACCACCTAATTGAAAGCCAGGGAGTTCAAGTTCACTATTGTCAATGTCTGTATAACGCCCATCTAAAATCAGACTGATGGCCGGGTTAAACTCATTTCCTGAAATTTTTCCCGTAGATTCAGCGTGTGCTGCATTAAATAAAGTGAGTAAGGGCAAAGCTACTGCAAATAACGTGACTTTCATATTAGTTCCTCAAAAATTAGAAATCAGGATTCTCTAGGTCAAATTTATGACTAAAATGTTACGTTATAACATAACATATTTAAAAATGAATTTGAATTATGTTTTCCTAAATTTTTACCTAACAGAGTTGAATGTTACTTGTGACTTTGTTATTGAAGATTGAGAATGGGAACAGGGTTACATTGATTCATGCCGACACAAGAGATAGCCGAATCAGTTTTGTTTTAATGATGAATACTTAGACAACGGGACCGGTGCTAGATATTGATGGTCATATATCGAATATTAATATCCGCCTCATTGCAGACATTCTGAATCAAGTTAAAATAATTCTTTGAGATTGTTAAGGTGGTTTCTGAATGCATACGGAAAATCTAGAGCAATGGCGACACGATCATGTTTTCGAACACGATCAAAAAAAGGCAGGTGAGGGTCGCACCCTAGCTGTAGTAGTTCTTACCGCTGTAATGATGGTAATCGAAATCACAGCAGGTCTAGTTTACGGATCTATGTCGCTGCTCGCAGATGGTTTGCACATGGCATCTCATACTTTCGCGCTCAGCATTGCAGTGTTTGCTTATATCATATCTCGCCACCTTGCGTCTGATCGACGTTTCTCTTTCGGCGTTGGCAAAATAAACAGCCTGGCTGGCTTTGCGAGTGCAGTAATGTTGCTCGGCTTCGCATTTATTATGATTATAGAAAGCGTTGATAGATTGATCAATCCAGTGAATATCGCTTTTGATCAAGCTCTGTTAGTCGCTGTGGTCGGATTAGTGGTCAATGGGGTAAGTGCTTGGATATTGGTTTCGACACCACATAATCATACACATGGACATAATCACTCCCACGATCATCATGATCACAACCTTCGCGGCGCTTATCTACATGTGTTGGCTGATGCCCTCACGTCAATCCTTGCCATCGCTGCTCTGCTTGCCGGTAAATTTTTTGGCGCTGGCTGGCTTGACCCAGCCATGGGCATTGTCGGTGCTGTACTCGTAACCAGGTGGTCTTTTGGGTTGATTCGTGACTCGTCTCGAGTTTTGCTCGATCAACAGGGTGAGGAACGACAAGTTGCTGAAATTCGGGAAGCCCTTGAACGAGATTCATCCGATCGGGTGACAGACTTACATCTTTGGAGCATCGGTCACGGAATGTTTGCCGTCGAGATTACTTTGGTCAGCCATCAGCCACTGACACCTGATCAATACAAAGCACTAATTCCAACAAAGTTTAACGTTGTCCATGCGACAGTTGAAGTGCACGAATGTAGCTAAATAGAGGTACTGTGAACCAGCATGCTTTAATAAGTGTCCGCAAAGGCTAATTTCAGAAAACCAATCCAAACGGTGAAAACTTCTGCTCTGGATAAAAATGTTACCAATTCACTTTAAAGTATTTATGCCACGCTAGTTACATGCCAAACATATTTTCAGCTACTATCAGTAACTGTATACCGTAAAATTTTGAATTGTGATTTAATTCAAACTATCATTTAATAATTCGATTCAATATAGAATTAATAACGTGATTCTCCAATTGCCACTAAAACACCGAGGAAACTAATGACTACTGATATCAAGATTGATCAACAAATTTATGACTTATATGATGAATATTGCCATGGTCGAATGACCAGACGAGAATTTCTAGAAAGGGCCAGTGCAATCACAATCGCAGGTGTTTCCGGTTTAGCGATGGCACAGGCTTTAATGCCTAGATATGCTGAAGCTCAAACCATCTCATTTACTGATGAACGAATCAAAGCAAATTATGTGGAGTACGAGTCTCTAGGTGGTACTTCAGGTATGATGCGTGGATACTTAGTGCAACCCACTTCTGAGGGCCCGTTCCCTGCAGTGCTTGTCATCCATGAAAACCGAGGATTAAATCCATACATTGAAGATGTGGCTCGTCGCTTTGCCGTTGAAGGATTTTTGGCGCTTGCCCCAGATGGGCTGTCACCAGTGGGAGGTTATCCTGGCAATGATGATGACGGGCGAACACTGCAAAAAAGCCTGGATCAAAGCAAATTAAAGCAAGACATGCTCAACAGTGCGAGTTACTTAAAAAACCACGAACTATCTAATGGCAAACTAGGTTCGGTCGGGTTTTGCTGGGGCGGAGGTACTACTAATTTTCTTGCGGTAGAAATGGGTGATGGCCTTGTCGCTGGTGTACCGTTTTACGGTGCTGCACCAAATAGCGAAGATGTAGTAAAAATCAGCGCACCACTAATGATTCAATCAGCTGAAGATGACCCTAGAATTAATGCAATGTGGCCTGATTTTGAAGCTGCATTGAAGGCCAACAACAAAACCTATCAAAGGCATCTATATCCTGGCACCCGACATGGCTTTCATAATAATTCGACACCAAGGTACAACGAAGAAGCAGCACAGCTTGCCTGGGAGCGCACAGTCTTATTTTTTCGTGAACACCTAAGTTAATCATTACAATTCCAAGAGTAGATTAAATTTTCAACTTATATCAAAAGAATGACCTATACCAACTTTTAGCCAATAATTTATGGCTGCTAAGGGAACAATAAACAAACATACCCAATATACTTGAAGCTGCCGTGTGTTAATTTGTCTATATTTATAGGGTAGCTCCAAAGCCGCTGAAATTATTCTTACCTAAATTTGCTATAATCAAGTTTAAGCTCAATTATTTCAGATCGCGCTAAATTGCCACGTGATGAGGTCTAACTTTCGTAGAGCTTATTCATTGCTCTGAATATCGTTAAATTCACTGTGTTTTAGTAATTGGTGGGGAATCAAATCGAATAAGAGGTTGTGTTGAATATATTGCATTCTATGGTTTCCTTTAGTCTACGTTGATGATATCTATTTACAGAAATGAGTTCATAGTGCTACATATTCAGTTTAATGGCGTTATCTGTTTGTCAGTCGGTCCATGACCCGCAAAAGGTTGAATCAAATGAACACTGCGCTTAAGGGTGCTTGTTTGTGTGGAAGTGTTCAATTTAAAACAATTATGAATCCCTCATGGGTTGGAATATGCCATTGCACATCATGCCGCAAGGCAACAGGAGGTGCTATTAATGGTGCTTGTGGATTTCCAAAATCTTCGGTTAATCTAAAAGGAAATTCGCTACGCTATTTTGAATCATCTCCGGGAGTGCGCCGGGGATTCTGTTCAAAATGTGGTACCTCACTCAGCTATGAGAATGCCCTATGGTCCGAAGATATTCACTTAATGATAGGTGCATTTGATTGTCCTGAATTGTTAGAACCTCATTTCCATATCTTCACAAAGGATCAACTAAGTTGGATGATATTCACCGATGAACTAGTACGATATACGACAACACCAAGTAACGGGGACACTCAATAAGGCATATGAAATCAGACCTTGAGAGCATATTAAAGAACCTGGTCACTGACCATAATATGGGCACCGGATAAAGCTGCCGTATTTCCGGCATGACGATTTAAACAGTTAACAGGATAATTAAATCAACTAGAAACTAAATATCTATAACAACTCAGCTGCGATTGTAGCAACCTCTGATCGCTCGCCCTGAGTCAAGTTAACATGCGAAAAAATTTTGTTGCCGCGCATTTTTCCGATTACATTGGTAAGTCCACATGAGCGTTTGGTTAAAAAGCGATTATCAATTTGGTCTGGATCACCGGTAATAATTACTCTGGTGTTACGCCCTGCACGAGTCAATATAGTTTTCATTTGGTGAGCAGTGAAGTTCTGTGCTTCATCAATAATGATATAAGCGTTATGCAAGGTACTGCCACGAATAAAATTAATAGGCAGAATCGGCATCTTTCCGCCACCGGCATCATTGGTGAGAGAATCAAAATCCTGCAATTTGCGTGATTTTTTCAGCCCGGCACCGGATTGCTGCAAAACCTCATACGCATCGCGAATAGCACGCTTGTATGGATTAAATTTTTCATCAAGGTTACCCGGTAAAAATCCAATGTCATCGGCAAGCTGATCGTTAGGCCTGAAGATATAAACTTTACCGGGATGGTTTTTCAGCAGTTTGTCCTCAATCGCTACAGCCAAGGCTAAAATAGTTTTCCCGGTACCGGCCTGACCCGTTAAAGCTACGATCTTATTGTTAGTGTCAAAGGTCACTTGCAACGCTAGTTCCTGCTGCGCATTCAGGGGCTGAACCAGCTCGCTGATCAATGCCCCATAGGGTTTTAGCTCACCCTTTTTAACATACCCGCTTGACCATTGATTTTTACCTAAAGACACCAAAACAGGTTGATCTGAAATTTGTTCATAGCTAACAGTCTTACCCTTAACCCAATCATTAATCTGCTGCTCAGTTAAACCAATTTCAGTAGGGGCCTGATAGAGATGATCAACACCGTTACTGTAATTCGCCGCTGCATATTCTTCTGATGCTATGCCAATCGCATGGGCTTTAATCCTCACTGCAGAGTCATTACTGACTATCACCACCCGATCAGGATAATCTTTGTCCTGACGATATTTAATGGCTGTGGCAATAATGCGGTTGTCCGGTTTTTCCAGATTCAACTGAAAGTCTTTTAAATCTGCTGAGCGAAACTCCATACTTTCCAGAATAAAACAGCCACCGTTGCGCAATTGAATTTGCCGTCCCGGTTTTTTAGACGTCGTCAATTCCATAATTGCATTAATCGCCTGACGTGCCTCATATTCAGTATTGCTGCGCTTTTTTAAACCATCCAATTCTTCCATCACTGTCATACTGACAACGACGATATTATCCTCAAACGTATCGATCGCATATGGATCGACCAGGAGAATATTGGTGTCGAGAATGAATACTTTACGGGCGGGCTGAGGTTTCGTGGTAACGGTTGTGAGTAACTTATTTTTTCGTGCCATAAAAAGCATTTAGCTATATATTTACAACAACCTCAAGCATAACATCAAAGTATTGCAGTTGTGTTAACACATTCAAACAAAATCGACGGAATATATAAATGAAGGTAGTTGATTTTTTCTTCTCGCATCAAAGCCCTTATTGCTATTTCACACTGGACCGATTAATAAAATTAAATACTTATAAGGACGTTGATGTAAGGTTAAATGTCGTCTTACCCGGTGTGTTGCGAATAGCAGATGCTTTTGCTGACCGTGGTCAGCTGGAAATCAATTATTTTAATCGCGATGTTGAACGCACTGCACAATTCCTGGGTCTGGATTTCGCTGAGCCCGATCCTAATCCGGTCGAGTTTATGCCCGGCAGCATGTGGATAGCTGCGGCAAGGCAACCCAGAATCGATAAGCTCAACTATCTAACTCAAGCTGCTAATGAACTGGATCAGGGGTGGTCGTTCTTAGATCAAGTCGCTCGCTTGATATGGGACGGCAAAACCAAAAACTGGCATCAAGATAATCATCTTGAACATGCAATTGAACGAGCCGAAGTTAATTACACCCGGCTGATTAAGCACATGCAAGCAAACAAATACCGCTATGATGATATTTTTGCAACCAATCACCAAACAATGATCGACGCCGGACACTGGGGCGTGCCCTGTTATGTTTATAACAACGAAGCGTTTTACGGCCAGGATCGATTCGATCAACTGCTCTGGCGGTTAGGGTCTGTTATCAACTGGTCAGACTAGCAACGGCCTCTCGCAATTTTGCGTCGAGATCTAAGTTGCTAAGTGCGCCATTCTCGATATCAAAATTATCATTAAAACTGGGCACCGATAAAGTTGCCTTAACATCACCGTCAAAAAATTGCATCGAATTTGTTGCAGCAGCCAAAACACTACCCGCCCCACCCGGCCCTGGGGATGTAGATAACAGCACCATCGGTTTGCCTTGATAAACTTTAGAGTTGATACGCGAGCACCAGTCGAATAGGTTTTTATAAGCTGCAGAATAGGAACCATTATGCTCGGCGAATGAAATCATTACAGCATCGGCATTGCCGATTTTGGCAAAAAAGTCTTGCGCTAACTGCGGTTGACCCAATTCCTGCTCTCTGTCCTGACTGAACAAGGGCATCTCATAATCGTTCAAATCCAGGACTTCCACTTCTGCACCGTCTACCAGACTGGCTGCATAGCTGACTAATTTTTTGTTGATTGACTTGGAGCTGCTACTCGCCGCAAATGCTAATACTTTCATGATTATTCTCTGTCGATCTTTAAGAAAAGTGAATTTTAACCATAAATAAAAGACAGAGGAATAAATCTAGCTTTGTTGGGCCTGAATCTTGCCCTATACTCGGCTGAAAATTTTCCGAGAAAGCCACATGTCAACACAAGTACAGCGACCGAATATCCTGATTTTCATGGTGGATCAATTGAACGGCACTTTATTTCCTGATGGGCCTGCCGATTGGCTGCATACACCGAATCTAAAGAACCTGGCACAAAAATCAACGCGTTTTTCACGAACTTATACTGCTTCGCCGCTATGTGCACCTGGACGCGCCAGCTTTATGGCCGGCCAGTTACCCTCGCGAACATGTGTTTATGATAATGCGGCTGAATTTACCTCGGCTATCCCAACTTATGCCCACCATTTAAGACGTGCCGGTTATCATACCTGCCTGTCCGGTAAAATGCATTTTGTAGGCCCGGACCAATTACATGGATTTGAACAACGCCTGACCACTGATATTTACCCGGCAGATTTTGGCTGGACGCCTGATTATCGCAAGCCGGGAGAACGTATTGACTGGTGGTACCATAATATGAGCAGTGTAACCGGAGCCGGTATAGCGGAAATTTCCAACCAGCTCGAGTATGATGACGAAGTTGCCTATCATGCAACACGTAAAGTTTACGATCTTGCCAGAAGCAAAGATGACCGTCCTTGGTGTTTAACGGTTAGTTTCACTCATCCACATGACCCTTATATAGCGCGTAGAAAATACTGGGATTTGTATGCTGACTGTGATCATCTATTACCTCAAGTTCAAAACCTGGGCTACGAAAACCAGGACGCTCACTCCAAACGTATTTTTGATGCTAACGACTGGCGCAGCTATGATATCAGCGAACAGAATATAAAAGACTCACGCCGTGCTTATTTTGCCAATATTTCATATCTGGATGACAAAATCGGTGAAGTCATGGAAGCGTTGAGGAATACGGACCAGGAGCAAGATACTATTATCGTTTTCACTTCTGATCACGGCGATATGATCGGCGAACGTGGGTTATGGTTCAAAATGACATTTTTTGAAGGCTCATCGCGCGTGCCATTAATGATTTGTGCACCTGCCATGCAAGCAGGCCTGGTTGAATCGCCCGTATCCACTATGGACATTACTCCAACGCTTGCCGATTTAGCCAATGTGGATTTATCTGAAGTCCTGCCCTGGACTGATGGTGAAAGCATTTTAGATCTTGCCAATGGCAAACCACGCACCTCAGCTGTACTCATGGAATACGCAGCGGAAGCTTCTTATGCCCCTCTGGCAGGCGTAGTTAAAGATGAATGGAAATATATTCAGTGTGAACTAGACCCTCCCCAACTGTTCAACCTTAGCGATGATCCTAATGAATTACGCAATTTAGCTGATGACCCATCTACCCAAGATAAACTCAACGAATTAAAACAAATCGCTGATCAACGCTGGGATATGCACGAATTTGATTCCCAGGTCAGGGAATCGCAAGCCAGGCGCTGGGTGGTTTATGAGGCATTAAGAAACGGTGACTATTACCCCTGGGATTACCAACCACTGCAAAAAGCGTCTGAACGCTATATGCGCAATCACATGGACTTGAATGTGGTTGAAACCAATGCTCGCTATCCAAAAGACTAATATCGATAATGATTTTTCACCACCATCGAGCCATTTTTTTTCATATTGGTAAAACTGCAGGGGTGTCAGTAGAGAAATGGCTGGACCCCTCAAATTATGATGCTCGCAAGACCAATAGAAAAGTGATGTTTGGTTGGGACAGAGAGAGAGGTGTCTATCTGCAGCATGCCAGTGTCGAATTGGTTAAGGAGTTAACCGCCACGGAGATATTTGAAAACTACTTTAAATTCAGCATTGTCAGAAATCCATTCACCCGTGCAATATCTGTATATTATTACCTCTATGACCAACACCAAAAGCAACATGGTTCATTCCAAAACTATATCAAGTCATTACCACGGTTGTTAACGGCCAAGTATCTTTATCTGGGCAGCCACCATATTCCTCAGGTTTTTTATACTCACCTGGATCAGCATTGTGTTTGTGATCAAATCGTCAAATTTGAGCATTTACCCCAATGCTTGAATCCAATCAAGCAACGCTTGGGCTTAGATACCAACCCAAAGCACCATAATAAAATTATTCACCCCATGCGGCCACAAACTCACCCGGCAGAAATTTACTCAAATGAAATGATACAGATTATTCAGGATGTCTATGCTGCCGACTTTGAAGCCTTTAACTATTCACCATCTCCACAAGACGTGTAAACTAACTATTTCTTCAAAGGATAAAACGAACCTCGTCATTGTGGACTAGGATTTCGAATCCGGTACTCTTTAGAGTTCCCACCTGACTATAGATGAGCGCTTAAAGTTTCTGATTTTGAAAAAATAGTTTCCAGTAGTTCATCCATATTCTCGAAATCTTCAAGTTGTAGTTTAGTTTTGTCGTTGAGTGTTAAGGTTATTTTGTTAGCACTATCATCTTTACGAAATGCTTTTTTAACATGAACAATATCAGTCACTTTGAACTCAATTCGTTGCTGACTGAACTTTTTAAAATTCTCAAAATGGTTGAAAACAATCAGATCATTTTTAAATTCCAGATATACATCTTCTACATTGCTACTGAGTGCCTCGAAATAAGGTTTAATTTTTTTCAACCATAAATACGGCAGAGCAACTATGGACAAGCCTAAGTAAATCAAAAACGTCTGCGGATTTTCATCAGCATAAAATAAAACCGCCATTAAGCCCCAAATCACACTCCAAAACAGAATGATCAAATAGTATTGCTCACGCAGTTTTTTTGCTGTGCCTTGCTTAAGTCTATACTTCATTTGATGTCCAAGATACTCATCTTTTTTATCAGGCAAATAAACCCAGTTTACTCTCTTGTAGGCATTATGGGCACCCATACGAACATAAACTTAGTGTGGCAATTTTTAAAGGTCTGATCAGCGATAGGGAGATCCCTCGACAAGCTCGGGATGACGATGCGCTTTGAAGAAGATATTGCCGTGTCATTGAACACTCAAAGAGCACAAAAAGCGAAATTCGAGGAAGCAATCCATAAAACCTGACTAATGATCATCGTAGTGGAATCGAGGTTGTGTATTTAAGTTGTTCCATAGCAAAGTTTGAACTGACATTAGAGATATCAATCTTTTCGATCAGTCTTTGATAAAAACGGTCATACGCCTTCATATCCACCACCACAACTCGCATTAAATAATCAACATCACCGCTCATTCGATAAAATTCCACCACTTCCGGGAAGTCATTAACGACGTTTGAAAATGCCTTAAACCATTTGGCATTATGTTGACTGGTTCGAATCGATACAAACACATCGACATTACGGTTCAATTTCTCCCTGTCCAGCAGTGCTACTCTTTTTTTAATGATACCCGACTTTTCCAGCATCTGAATCCGGCGCCAACAGGGTGTTTTACTTAAGTTGACCTTTTCAGCAATTTCACTACTGCTAAGGCTGGCGTCTTCCTGAAGGCATTCCAATATTTCAATATCTATTTTATCCATCGTGCTAATAAAAAGTAAATTATTAGTATTTTATACTAAAATAATTTTAATTATAGCAATCTTTAGAACAAACTCACCGACAAAAAACGGCATACTATTTCATATACAACACATGAGTATTGAACATGAACTTCTTGAATGAACATTTAGACAGCGTCAACGAAACTTACTTTCAGCACCTAATGCATGCCTGTCGGTTTTCCTTCACCATGGCGATCGGCAGTGTCGCCTGTCTAATACACGCACTGTTTCCTTTTCTTTTTGTTAAAACAGGCAGCAGCATAATCACAAAGCTACATGACGACATGGTCACAAACCGCCACCGCTTAACCACTAATAAAACAAACTCAGAAACGAGTCACGCTTAGTCAAAGTTCCTTTTTATACTATGTCACTTTAGATACGAACAGATTGAGTTTTTATTTTGATCATTTATCCTGCATGAGTTAAGTAAAACGGGTTAAATACCTTAATTGGATTAAACCTTTGCTCTAATTCATTATTAAGTGCATCTAACTTTTGCTGCATTGAATCTCTGACCTGTTGCATTATGTTTGCTGGATCAGGTGCGGATTGATCTTGCAGCACGTCATGAACGGCTATCGGTTCAACAGCACGGATATGTGCGGTACGCGGCCCGGCAGCTTGCGGTACAAAGGCATTAATCCGATCACGTAAACTTCCCTGACAAAAATCACACCGGATGCGCTTTATGTGCTCTGCAATTTGCTCCTGGCTAATCGTTTCGGAGCTAAAACTGCAATCATTAAGCCGTAACCAGCGTCGATAGATTTTCAACAGTGACTTTACTGATTGATTCTCGTTATGGGTTTCATTCTGACGCAACCATTGACGGGTCTTGCGTAAAACGGCCTGGTGATTATTTTCCTTAATATTGATAATACTAACGAGTTGGGATTTTGACTTATCAAGTATTCGGTCATGAAGTTCTCGCAGGGGCATATCAGCAAAACAGTCATCAGCCTGGATCGTTTGATAATAATCACGTTTAGCCAGGTTCAGATATATCTGATACACCCGTTGAGCTGCACAATTGCTAACCAGGTCACTAATGCCCAGGCGGGCTTCAACATATTCACATTCTTTGAGCAGCTTAGATCGCACATCACTGTCAAATCGGAGCTTCCAGATAATTGGTGCTAACCATGAACTGATCTCGTTACCTTTATCTCTGGCTGATTGGCAAGCCTGAATCGCCATTGCTGCGGCACCTGAAAATAACGGTGAAATATGATTACCATACCAACTGACCTGCCCTTCCGGATGAAGAAAAACACCCTCACCCTGTTGGCCGCTTTGACTGAATATTCTTTGCCGAGCTTTGATTGTCCGGGCACTTGCGCAATCAGATTATTATTAAGCCAGAATGTTTGCATTCTTCTACCCATGCCATTGACGATAGCAGCAGTGGCCCAGGCCGCTGACTTAGGCGCAACTTTGGACTGTACATATTTATCCAGCATCCAGTCGGTAAAAAATTCCGGATGATTAGGCAAGAAGAATGTTGCGTTATTTTTGCCGCTGATATGTTTTAATTTTTCTTGTTCAGCTAACGGGAAGTCTATATTTCGAACCCGGGCTAATCCACGAATTCCGGGGATTGCATTTAACCCAGGGACATCCCTGAGCACTGGCACACCTTTTAAGAAGAATATTTTATTAAACGGCGTTAACAGGTTCATTAGCCATGTTTTAGGTGTCGGTTGTTTGAATTTAATGCTTTGACTCATGATTGATCCTAATTCGTTGTAATTTAGAGAAACCCTGATTAAGTTCATTTCAGCGAAAGCAAGAGACTATTACTTGTTAATTCCCTGGACTCTTGTCCCCGATCGTAGTCGAGGATGACGTTCCTACGCGAGAGTGACAAAATGGTGCTTTTCAGAGGCTCCTGAGTTATTGTCGATAAGCATAGATACTAAATTTCTCGGCCACCTTGAATGGCTAAAAATAGTGGCCGTCGGGTATAAGGATTTGATACCGACCTTAATCTTGCCTAAACTAGCGGCAATCTAATCAAGCTTATCCAGTTGGAGACACAATGATCGAAAAAATAAAAGTTGAAAAGCCCCTGGTCATATTACACGGTGACGAAATGGCGCAAATTGCTTTCACCAGGATCATTGAGCAATTTATTAGCAAACGTCTTGATATCAATTTAGTGGAAATTGATTTAACGGCGGAAAATCGCCTGCTGACAAATGGGCAAGCTGTGCTTGATGCTATCGAAGCACTAAAACAGCATGGTGTCGGTATTAAAAATGCCGGCATGACGGTTAACCGCGATCAACTGGATGAATTATTAACCAAACACCCCAATGTTAAGGAATCAGAGCTGCATCGGTTGGCAACCAAGTCACCAAATGGAGCAATTCGCAAAGGCATTGGTGGCAACATAACCCGTGAGGATATTGAATTTCGCAATCTGGAAGTCAAACGCCCCGGATGGATCGGCCGTGATATTGAAGTCGATACCATGGAGAATGGCGGTATAAAAAACAGCTTTAATGAGTTATCCAAATCAACCGGCGTGATCAAAGTGATGTTTGTCGGCTCCAGCGGTGATCCGATTGAACTTCACCGTCGCTTTATCAAGCGTGGTGATCCCTGGTTGATTGCCACCAACAGCATCGAGGAAGTAAAAAAATGGGCTCATAGCTTTTTTCAACGTGCAATCGACGAAAAGCGTGATATTTATTTGGGACTAAAAGATACGGTGATTGCCGGTTACGATGGCACTATGCGCAAAGCCATTGAAGATATTTATGAAGCTGATTATCAGGCTAAAGTGGAAGAATTAGGCCTGTCATATCACTATGAACTGATTGATGCACAGGCAGCCAGAATCGTGGCCAACCCACCTGAACGTGCGCTATGGGGTGTGCCTGACAATAACACCGGACGTAAATTATTCAAACTCGTACGTGAATTGAAAAAATACGGTATCCCTAAACGAAAATATCATGTGTCTATTTCTCGCATGAGCGCCGGCGGCGGCGATCAATATGGCAGCTACAATGCGCCCATGGAAGAAGACGGTATTATTAAAGTCATCGTTGATGGTGAAGAAAAACACGCCCGTGAGGTTAAGCAAGGCGACCCGCTGTTATTCATGTCTAACGACCTGGAGGCCATCACTGACTGGATTACCCAGGTTTTTCGTGATGCCTCCATCAAGGATAAGGAAGTTTATTTTGGGCTGAAGCGCGAATACATGGAATACGATGAAGTATTCAGTTATGCCATCAATGAAGTTAGAGCACGCTTAGCCAAAGCAGCCACCCCACCGCCGTCATTCATGATCATGCGCCCTTCGAGGCAGCTACGAAAAATGATCACAGATCCACCGCGCAATGCACTGTATCCGGCGCAGAATCTGGATGGTGATATATTTTCTGACATCTCTGCAGCACTAGGCGGCAGCCTGGCAACTGCAAGCTCAATCATCGAGAGCAAAGATGGCACCATGCTCTACGAGGCGCCGCATGGGACAGCACATGATCTATACTTGCGTTACCTGGAAACAGACGGCCAAGAGGCAAATTTCAATTCATCAGCACTCATCTATGCACTCGCCAATGCCCTGGAAACACTCGGCAACCGCGAAAGTAATCAGCCACTGATTGATTATTCTCATAAACTCAAATGCGCATTAATTGATACTGTCGATCAGGGCATTATCACCGGTGACATACGCGGTAAAACCAGTGACCCTGATTCAGAGCAACTGGTTGATATGTATGGTTTCCTTGATGCAATAGAAAAGAACTTGGGTGATTAAGGTACGATGTTTTTAACCCAACTGGCACAATTCGAAGGCAGGCTTATCAGAGTTGAGTGATGCCGTTAAACTGGGTTTTGCTTGAAGCCCGTTTCATTTCCCGGTGAATAAGATCAAAGCTAACCCGAACTGTCGAACTCTGAATTGTTTCCCCTCCCCATGCTAGCAACCAACAATAATCCTATAAAGGCGACATTATGGATGTGCTTCGGGCTTTTATCGTTTATTTGTCTGGCAATCGCTGTGCGTCAACTTAGTGGGAATTATTCAGCTTATCAAATACTTGGTGTTCGCAGCTTATTCGGTACAGTTCTGCTGGGGCTTGTTATTTTAAATAACGATCGAAAATGGTTTTTTAGTCAAGCGCCCAAAAAACAGATTCTTCGAAATTGCTTTCATTTTGGCGGTCAATATCTTTGGGTTATCGGCATAGGTTTACTGCCATTGGCTGAAGTCTTTGCGCTGGAATTTACTGCACCTGCCTGGGCCGCTTTGCTGGCCTGGTTATTTCTGGGTGAGCGCCTTACTTTTGCCAGGCAAATTGCATTGATCTGTGGTTTCATGGGTTTATTAATGATAGTGAAACCAGGCGTTGATATTTTTCAATCTGCTTCCATGCTGGTCATTATTTCGGCGTTGTTTTTCGCCTGCTCGATAATTTTGGTTAAACAGCTCAGCAATGTCGACAATACTGCAACGATATTGTTCTATTTTTGTTTAATTCAGATGCCGTTGGGGTTAATCCCTGCTCTATTCAGTTGGACACCTATTGAGCCGGGCGCTTATATTTGGTTTTTGCTGGTGAGCATCTGTGGCTTAACTGCACATCTTGGTATTACCAAGGCCGTCCAGCATGCCGACATTATGTTTATTCAGCCGATTGATTTCTTGCGCGTGCCATTAATTGCCCTGGTCGGTTTTATTTTATATTCTGAAGCTATAGATATTTGGTTGCTTATCGGTGCATTGATCATTTTCATGGGCAATTTTTACAATCTTCGGGAAGAAGTCAAAACTGAGGTTTAGCTAATAAAATGTAGGTGGCGAAAAATCGCCACCCGGATGTATACCTTGTTTAGAACTTTATAATCGACTAAGTCTATACAATTACATATCAATAGCTTCAGCCACTTCAACATTTCCGCCGGCCTGAAGTATTGGACAATTTTTAGCCTTAGCAAGCGCATCCTCAAGATCGGATGCTTCAATTAGACTATACCCGCTCGCCGGATTGGCGCCACCGTTATCGGCAACTGAGCCGTCACTATGTACTGTGCTCGACATGCCCACCGGATTACCACCGTCAATCACATCATTACCCATTGAGCCAAACCATTGGCCCCATGCATCCATTATCGCTGCTATGTCCTGCTCTGATTCAGGTTTACTGCCGCCATGGTAGATGAATAAATATTTTGCCATTTTAAATTTCTCCTAGAGTTAACCATTAAGTTTTTATATACAAGCTTTTCAAAATACATCACGCGACGAGAAAATGTAGGTTACACACACAAATTATCAATAGCAATGGGCATAGATATCAGTTTTGGCAAAATTTATTGTGTAAACTACACAATAATATGTTTGATTATTACAGCAACAATTTAGCCAAATCGCTGTCCAAACTCCAGGCATGCGTGCCATTGTCTGCAATAGAAGCCACGCTTAAAATCAAAGCTGCGGTGACTAATCGTGAACTCATACAGGCAATCAACACTGAAATTCCCGCTTTTACAGCCTCCCGGAATCCAGACCTTAAACCACAACTTAAAAGTCATATCTGCCGACACACTGAAATCATCTGGGAAATGCTAACGAACAGCCAATTGAGTAAATTTGATTTTGTAAGAAAATACAATCAACAGCTGGCTCGGCAATATTTCCCGCTTGAAAACAGTCTCCATGCCTACCGAATCTGTCATAAGTTCTATAGCCGTCGTTTGCGAGATACTCTAATACAAAATGCAACTGATCAATTAAAAACAAGCGATATCATCACAGCTGTAAATGATTTTATTCTTGAATACACTGATGTCGTCAGCACATTAGCGACTGAGTCATACATTGAGCAAACACGGATTATGACTGCAGCTGCCGGCGATAAGCGCGCTGAGTTACTTTCTGTTCTGCTGGGAGGATTCGATGAATCGGATGGTCGAGTTTCCAACCTTTTGCTTGAAGCCGGTTACCTTGAAGACGGATTACTATTTTGTGTTGCTGTTGCGCAATCAGTTGAACCGACTGAAATGCTGAACCATGAGCGTGCCCGGCGTATGGCTGATAGCATCGATAAGCTCTTTCGAAATCAACCCCAAAATCAATTAGTCGATGTTCGCGACAATAAAGTTGTTATTATCTTTTCTGACCAACAACGAATGTCGGGCTGGACAGAACCACATCAAGGACTGGCTGAACAAGTTAGTAAACAATTGGCTTTGGTTGGTAACGCGGCATATATAGGCGTGAGTAGTGATATCCAATCGACTTCACAAATACCCAAAGCTTATCAGCAAGCCATACAAGTATTAAAACTAGCAACGCCTACAAGGCGAGTGGTATCGGCTTGTAGGCTATCGATACGCGAACTGCTGCTACAATCTTCTGCACAACAAATGCGCCATAGCTTGCCACAATGGGCAGAACATTTTTATCTTGCCGATAACAAATCCAAAGGCGCACTTTCAAGCACTCTGCGAGCTTATGCTAAAACCAGCATGAACATTCTTAAAGCCGGTGCGGTCTTGTCGGTTCACCCTAATACTATTTATTCCAGATTCCAGAAAATTTACGATATTACAGGACATGATGCCAAGCGTTTCGAAGCACTAAACGAGCTATTACTGATCTGTGATGTTCGTGATACTCAATAGTAAACAGATCACTCGACTAGTCTGTATCTTTGCTTGAGTTACTCGTCAAACAATCATGTATTGATAAACATAACCAAACAGGATTGACCCTGATAATCCGATTAGCAAATACATCATAAAAACGGGCTTTCTAACCAAGGCATAAACTGCAATCGCTGCCGGAATAGAAGACACGGCGCCTGTCAGCATAAAGGCCATAGCCGCGCCACCCGACATTCCCATATCAATAAGTCCACCCACCAGCGGTATTGCTGCATAACCATTTAAATAAGAAGGCATACCAATTAACGCCGCCAATGGAACCACCAACAATGATTCACCACCGATATATTCCTGTATCCAGCTTGGTTCAATATAAGCCACCATCAGGCTCTCAATGAAAAAAGCCAACGCTAACCATTTACCTAAAAACAGGCTTGTCTGAATAAACTCGGATTTAAACAACACCATCCTGAAGTCGTCATTCCAAAATTTAAATCGTATTTTCGTGTCGGCAATAGGCTCACAACTTGAACTGCAACCGGTCGAGATTTTATTCAATAGTACCTCTTGCATTAATCCAAAGCGTTGAACCAATACTATTGTAAATCCAGCTAACAGCCCCATTGCTATAGCAAACCCGGCTTTTGCTAAAGCGAAGTCAAAACTGATTCCCGCAGTAGTCAGAATAAACATTTCCGGGTCCATAATGGGTGAAGCTATCCAGAAAGACATCACCGGCGCCAGCGGCACACCAGCCGCTAACAGTGACGCGATTAATGGAATGACACCACAGGAGCAAAAAGGTGATAAAGCCCCAAACACTGATGCAATAATAATAGTTTTTATCGGATGGCCGGAGAATACTCGGGCAATGATTTTATCCGCCCCACTTGCTTTGATTGAGGCTGCCAGTCCAACGGCAAGTAAAAAATAAGGTGCAATACTGATAATGGCATCAAGCATAAACTTCAAGCTTGCAAAGCCTTGCTCCGGGCTAAACAACGCTAACGCCAATAAAGCCAATAACAACACTAAAATGACTTTATCAATTTTAAACCCAAACGACGCTGGAATTGACTCTAACAATATTGTCTTGACGCTCATTTCAAAGACCTTTTACTTTATTTCTAGAATAATCGAAATACATATTCAAAAAAACTCACCCTGCTTTTTGCAAATCAACACGAATACAACATTCAGCTTTAAGGTAATCAATGGCCTGATTCAGCCTTTCATAATTCACCGAACAAACCAATGCATTACCTACCCTGCATTGTTCAATCAAACCTGCATTACGTAAATGCAATAAGTGATGCGACAAAGTTGACCCTGGGGTGCCCAACTCTTTTTGAATTTCACCCACTTTTAATCCATCATCACCTGCCTCAACCAAAATCTTGATAATACAAAGCCGCGTAGCGTTGCCTAATTGGGTAAAAATTTCTGCCGCTTGTTCATTGCTGAGTTTCATGATGCTGACTATATTCCAAAACAGACAATAAATCAACTATATTTCTAGAATATTCGAAATAACTTTGCTCCAAGCGCAAATTTGACCCTAAACCTATGAAAGTATTAAACTGAGAAACAAAACCATCAAACACTAGGAGGAAACAAATGATTGATTGGTATATTGAAGGCATCGCATTTGGCAATTGCAATTGCGCCTACGGCTGCCCCTGCCAATTTGAAGCCGACCCCACGCATGGAAATTGCCGAGGTTTTGAAACACTACGTATCGACAAAGGTCATTTCGCTGACATTGATTTATCCGGTTTAAAAATCGCCATGCTATATGCCTGGCCCGGGCTGATTTCAGAAGGCAAAGGCGAATTGCAAGCCATTATCGATGAACAGGCTAATGACGCTCAACGCCATGCACTGGAAACTGTTTTACACGGCAAGGAAACTGCCGAAGCGGCAACGCATTGGTGGGTATTTCATGCGATGTCAGATACAGTTCACCCAACACTGTATAAACCGATTGAATTTGAAATTAACATGGAACACGTTACCGCTAGAGTTGAAATACCGGGTGTACTTTCTTCAACCGGTGAGCCTATTCGTCCAGACCATACCAGTGATGCAGTACATCGGGCACAAATCGTCATACCTAACGGGATTGAATATGA
Source organism: Arenicellales bacterium (assembly GCA_028284225.1). GTDB lineage: Bacteria > Pseudomonadota > Gammaproteobacteria > Arenicellales > JAHEKD01 > JAHEKD01. The sequence continues at coordinate 319,675 of JANQSD010000019.1, read as the reverse complement.
AGTGGCGGAGATGGGTAGTGCCAGCACTAAAACAAATACTGATTCAGCTATCAAGCTTGATTTGGTCAACAGCTATGGCCAATTCAATGAGTTACGGCATAGCGGTACGGGTATTGTGCATTAAAAGTTTACTAAGTTAACTCAGAATATCATTTAAGCACCTCGCTTATTACTTAGTAATCCAGTTTTATGGATCGCCTGTCTAAACCTATAGAGCGTATTTTAAAACGCGATCGTATCGCCGTTTTCATCGCTTTACTGATCGTAATGCTACTGGCCTGGACATACACCTTGTTAGGCGTAGGCATGGGCATGAACGCATTTGAAATGACGAATATGCCCGCGATAGTTCTGAATGATTCTGCAGCAAAAACTATAAATTATTCACCCTGGGATTTTCGCTACTTTATCCTTATGCTGACAATGTGGTGGCTTATGATGATCGCAATGATGCTACCCAGTGCCACACCAATTATTTTACTGGCTGCGGCACTCAACCGTCGTTCCCAGGCTGCTAACTCTCCATACGGGAGAACTTCATTTTTCACTTTTGGGTATTTAATTGCCTGGTTACTATTCAGCTTTATTGCGGTTAGTTGCCAATGGTTGCTCGAATATAACGGTGTTATGACGCATATGATGCAGAATTCCAGCAAGGCGTTAGCTGCTGGTCTTCTAATTGCAGCCGGTGTCTGGCAATGCACTCCTATCAAGCAAGCTTGTTTACGGCATTGCCGCTCGCCTGTTGAGTTTCTAACTCGTCATCGGCGCCCTGGAAACACCGGGGCTTTAGTGATGGGACTGCACCATGGAACCTATTGCCTTGGATGTTGCTGGTTCCTGATGGGATTGCTATTTGTTGTTTGCATTATGGATGTGTACTGGATAATTGGCCTAACACTATACGTAATAATCGAAAAACTTTTTGCCCGCGGCCCATTATTTGGCCAACTTACCGGCATGGGATTTCTTGGCATTGGTATTTGGCTATTATTTTAATAATCCAATTTAGTATCATTTGTAACATTACAAAAAATCATAAAAATTAATTGACATTGATTTTTGTCTGACTATACTGCTCTCCCATTATGAAATACAAAACGCAAAAATTGAATTACTTAGCACACGACCTACGGTACATGCCCACGGATACATGTGGTAAGCATGCTCGCCTTGGTAAAAACGGCGTGCCGATTATTGCATCGAACAAAAAATATAAAATGAATTAGTCGTAGTCTCAAGAAGGCTACGCAAGTGGTCTTCTGAATAGTGTTTATAAACCTCGGTTGACCATTACACCGAGGTTTTTTTATGCACACTACAATATGAGAATTTTTAAGATTTTAGTAATAGGAGTCAATCATGCCTATACAAAAAGTAATCACTAAGGGACGGGTTCCGGTCAAAATCTATACCGATGAGATCGAAGCCAGCGCTTATGAGCAGCTAGTGAATATTTCGCAATTGCCATTTATTCACTCACATGTAGCCGCTATGCCTGATGTGCATTGTGGGATAGGCGCTACTGTAGGGTCCGTTATTCCGACCAAGGGTGCAATTATCCCAGCCGCGGTGGGTGTAGATATAGGTTGCGGCATGAATGCGGTGCGCTTGAGTTTAAACGCTGATCAATTGCCGGATAACTTGCGTGGATTACGCAGTGCTGTCGAACGCGATGTGCCGGTAGGTTTTGCCATGCATAAACGTGATGCGGTTTCTGACTCAACTATACGGGCTTTATCTAAGGGTTTATCGCTGATTTGGGAAAAGCATCCCAAGCTTAAGGGTAAACAAAAAAAGCCGTATCAAACCTGGATACGCCAGCTGGGCACGTTGGGTGGTGGTAATCACTTTATTGAATTATGCCTGGATGAAAACAATGATGTCTGGGTGATGCTGCATTCCGGTAGTCGTGGTATTGGCAATGCAATCGGCCGTTATTTTATTGAAATGGCCCGGCGCGATATGGAAAAAATTCAAATGAATTTACCGGATCGTGATCTGGCCTACTTCAATAAGGGTACACAGCACTTCGATGATTATATTGAAGCAGTGGACTGGGCTCAGGAATATGCCATGGTTAATCGCCGGGAAATGATGCGATTAATTTTACAGGTGCTTAAATCGCGGTTACCGCAGTTTAAAGTCACCAAAGAAGCAATCAATTGCCATCATAACTATGTTACTGAAGAATTTCATTTTGGTGAATCAGTGTTTGTCACCCGTAAAGGTGCGATTCGTGCCGGTGAGGGCGAACTCGGCATCATCCCGGGCAGCATGGGTGCAAAATCCTATATTGTTAGAGGCAAAGGAAACTTGAACTCCTTTTGTTCCTGTGCTCATGGCGCTGGAAGATTAATGAGTCGAACTCAGGCCAAAAAGCATTTCAGTATGCAAGACCTGGAGCAACAAACCCAAGGGGTTGAATGTCGCAAGGACAAGGCCGTGATTGATGAAATCCCGGCAGCCTATAAAGACATTGATCAAGTCATGGAAAATCAAACTGACTTGGTTGAAGTAGTACATACTTTGAAGCAGGTAGTTTGTGTAAAAGGCTAGACTCAAAGGGTTTATCTGACAAGGATAGACCCTTTAACCCACTAAGAGACAGATATGTATAGCAAAAACGAATAGACGCTTATCAACTAACTTGGTAAGCAAAAGGAAATATAAAATGGACAAGAAACTTGTAGATGAAATTATCTATTGCTTACCTCAAGGTAAGACGCATTATCGTTACTTTAAAGGTGCATATGCCTCAAAGTTATTGAGCATGTTGTTGCCGAGAACAGCTTCAATTTCAATATTGAATAAATCTCGATTCAAGAATTTGCTTGATCATCAAACGTTAAAGCAGGTCGTTGCAAATGCAGGTGATGGGATGTTATGTCAGGACAAGGTTAAAGGTATCTGGCAAGAACCATCATTGCCCTTTTTGTTATCTGTGAGTCGTTGGGGTGGTACCAGTGATAGAGGTTGGCAACAAACCTCACGTTTCGGTGAGAATCTGGTTTTGCAGTTAAATCTGCCTAATCAACATATTCAAAACTATAAAAAATGGGTGGATGCTGACTGGAATGACACATTAAATGGTCGTTGGTCATGTCACCCGGTACAGAAACCGGATAATAATGCCATGTTCAGAGACACATTAGCCTGGTCACGTATTGATGTGGATTTTACTCATAATGAAGCATTAATTGAAGAAATTCAGACCGATGCAGTCAGAAACATAAAAGATAATGCTGACTACTATAAAAACTGTATGTGTCAACAGTGCAAAATCAAAATGAACTATGTGCAGTGGTTTAGCCATTATACGAAGGTCTGGGCAGAAGCAATGCTGATGGCAACTATCTGGTTTATTTATCAAGAACTCGGTATTAATCGGTTATTTATGCATACGGCCAGATCCGGATGGCAGGTGAAGAAAATGTCTAAAACCTGGCAGCCGCCGCGATCGATCTATACAGATTTACCCAGAAAGTTTGCATTCAAACAAACCTGGGCAGCACCGGAATTTTTGTTACGTGAGCGCTGTTATCAGCAATTAATTCGTCGTCAGCCCGACATTGATTTTTATCAACTGTCGATGAACGAACTAAAAACAATTAATTTATAGGAACAGGAAAATGTCAAAGAAAATAAAGGCTACTATTAAACACGGCAGCGTGTTTAATCTTTGTTGTGTAAGAGTGGGGTGTATGTTTAACCCCCTCTAACTCCCCCTGTAAGGGGGAGAACATACGATTCCTGAATTTTTATTAAACTTTACCTAAGACTGTCAGGTCCAAATTCCAATTAAGGCCGTTCCCTCTAACTCCCCCTGAAAGGGGGAGAACATACGATTCCTGGATTTTTATTAAACTTTACCTAAGACTGCCAGGTCCAAATTCCAATTAAGGCCGTTGCCTCTAACTCCCCCTTAAAGGATGAGAAACGCAGGGTCCTCCCCTATCAGGGGAGGACAGGCGGGGTATAATTATAAAAATACAAGAATTTTTGAACTAACAGATGAACATTGCCAAACTTAAACAAGCTGAGACTCAATTCTTGGACAGATATCCAGGGGGGTTTTTGCACCCGGATTTACAAGCAATCAGCAAGAAACATAAAATGGATCAAATGATTGAATCTGCACAGCAGAATTTCTCTAAAAGCAAATTTAGAGATGCCTGGTCAATCACTGAAAACATGACTAAAGTTATTAGCCGTTCCTCCATGGTTTCCATGTTTGAAAAACCTAAGTTTCGTGATGCAATCAAAGTATTGCCGGAAAAAGAATTGAAATCACTGAGCAATGGCTTAAAGAATTTTTTACATGGCAATCAGCAAAAGGGGTTTGAAACCATCAATGATGTACTTAGACCGTTAAAATTGGCAAAATGGTCTCTTGTAACCATCATCCCTAATTACTATTATCCGCACACAGAAGTCTTCGTTAAACCGACAACCGCCAAGGGTGTAATTGAATACTTTGAGTTAGAAGATTTAACTTACAAGCCTGCACCAACATGGGAATTTTATCAAGGATACCGGGATGCAGTTTTAGACATGAAAAATCAGGTCAATCCATCTATCGCTCCGAATAACGCAGCTTTCGGAGGATTCTTGATGGTGAGTATGAATTCTTAACGCTTTATTTGTTATAGCTGCTTACCGCAGCATGCAGACAACTTTTCACATTTGTAATCTTTAATCATTGCTTTAACCTGGAGTCCTTAGTTAGACCGGTTTTAAGGCCGGTATCACACTTCAGGAATCTAGGTTTAATATTTGTTAACAATTTAGTTGCTAGTTGTAACTTTATTTAACAGTGTCGGCAATAACCCTGATGTATATTACCAACCATGATGAACATTAGTGGGTAGGTTCATCAGTAAATCTCTCCTCTCTGTGTTTAAGGCATGGCCTCATGGCCATGCCTTTTTTATTTCTTCAATCAATAATAAAATAACCAGAACTTCGCAATAAAAAACAAGATTATTAATAGCATTAATAAAACCATGAAACGAATATCAATTTTAATGATCCTGCTTTTATTAACAGGCTGTAGTGCTAATGGCCTGGTGATACGTTATTTTTATGGTGAGATTGATGTTAAGCTTTATGATCGCATTATTGCCTATGCGACATTTACAGAAGAACAAAAAGCCCAGATAAAACAGGCAGTTGATGAATATACCGAGTGGCATAAACAGAATGAACTACCGCGTTATGCTAAGTTCCTCGACAACTTATCAATACAGTTATCTGAGGGTAACATGACCTATCAGATGGTGTTGGATAATTTCAAACAAGCCCGTGAATTTGCCAGAGCTGGTTTCGAACACTCACCGATTTACAAGCATCCCCGATTCTTTGAAACCTTGACTGACCAACAAGTCAAACAAATTGAAAACCATTTTTTTGAGCAAGACAAAGAGTTTGAGAAATGGTATCAACAGCGGCAGCAAGATGGTGCTGACAAAGCCAGACTTGAACGGATTATTAAAAACACCAAGCGAATTGCGGATATCAGCCTGAACGAAAATCAGCAGCAAGTCATTAAAACCGGGCTTGAGCAAATTAAAAGCGAACCGCGAGAACGGCATGAAATTTACAATAAATGGCAAGCTGAATTTATTGATTTGTTATACCAACGTCAAAAAGCTGACTTTGGTGAAACCATAGTAAAACACCTTGCGGTTTATCAAGATCAAATAGAGCTTAAAAACCCAGAGCAATATCAACATAGTCAGCAAATAGCTGCTCAAGTTATCGCCGACGTGGTAAGCAGCCTGGATGGCACACAAAAACAGAATTTGATTAACAGATTAAATCAAACCCGAGAGACATTATTAAAGATTTCTACTGGTGCGTGAGAACGCCCCTAACAACCAGTTGTAGCTGCGTTACAAGTATTAGTTGCTCCGGAAGGAATCTAAATTATTTCATTTATTACTACTTTAACCTATGAGGCCATCGATCAAGAGAGCTTGAATTTAGCTGTCTATATCTCCTTGATATAGGTTCTAAGTATCCGTATCAAACACATCATCAACTGGAATATTCAAACCATTTAACAGATGGTTTGTTCGTCCAGCGGTAGTTACAATGCGCAGTAATTCTGCGTGCTCTTCATCAGTCATTCCTCGCGCCTTGGCTGCTGCGGTATGAGAATGAATGCAGTATTTACAGGAGTTAGCAATAGAAACAGCAACATAGATCATTTCTTTGGTTTTAAAATCAATTAGCGTTTCCTTTGCCATCACATCGCGCACTCCTTGCCAGATTTCTTCCAGCAAAGGCGGATCGAAAGCCAAGTAAACCCAAAGATTGTTTATATAATCGGTTCCTCTGAGTGCTCTGATTTCATCAAATACCGCTTTCACACGAGGGTCAGATTCAGGATCATCCGGTTTTTTGATAGTGCTCATCATCACTCCTTATGCTATTCAGGATATTTCTCAAACTGCGGCAGGTCATCAGTAATGTCGTACCAGCCTGCTTTGCTTCCAACAAAAATATGATCGTCAGGCTTAACTCCTGGGTCATCATCCAGCGAACCTAAAGGAATTACAGCAATACCTCTGTCTGCATCCAAACGCGGCACACCTGAGCCGCAGGTCTGACAAAAAGCGTGTGTGAAAAATTTGGCCTCCGGCAATTTATATATTTTGATATTTGATTCACCGCTCACAAATTTGACACCATCACTAGAAGTAAAGCCATTTGTCGTAAACGCCGCAGAGCGGGCTCTGCGGCAACGTGAGCAATGGCAATTGTGAATAAACTTGAAGGGTTCAGTAATCTCGAACTGCACAGCATTACATAAACAACTACCGCGTATTACACCTTCAGGTTTGTCTGTAAGAGGTTTATCCGGATGAACCTGTAACTGTTCATCAGACGAAAATTCAGCATACTGCGGTAAGTCATCAGTAATGTCAAACCAAGGTGCTTTTGAGGCCACGAATATATGTATATCAACCGCCGGTCCTTCATTATGCGAACCGGCCGGTACATAGGCTGTCTCACCGTCTTCACTAAAATCAGGTACAACCGATCCACAGCGCGAACAAAACGCTCTTTCCGCATCGGGTGCTGGCTCATATATTTTCAGTGTGTCTAAGTCAGTCAGCCACTCAAAACCGGCAGCGTCAACCGTATTATAAGTCCCAAATGCCGCACCATGTGCCTTACGGCACATCGAACAGTGACAATGACTGGACCCTGTGGGTTGAGCAGTAACAGACCAACGAATACTTCCACACAGGCAAGTGCCTTCACTCATGTTAAATCTCTAATCTAAATAATATTGAACAAGTTTACCTACAATCATCAGATATTTATAGCACTGCAGTAAACGAGCTACCTGACTTCTCCTTTAATCCTCTAGGAACTGATGGGTTAGCGGTTGCTAATAGGATCCAGGGAAACAAACGCCCCAGAAGCTCAATGTCTCCCATAATTGTCTTTGACGAACGAGACAAAGTTAAATTTCAACAGAATTATCAACCAAACATTCCTTATGGAATCATCTAACCTATAATACAATCTGTACCGGATGTATGACTAACACTCAGATTGGGATAAGTATCAATTAACAAGATTTCAACATGTTGCGGGCCTGGTTATGAATCACCACAGCAAGCCATGCAAGCGCCCAGGGAGAAACTGCTTTACACCATAGCAATTTATGTCGGCACTGGCATTCAGAAACCCGATTACCTGGCCACCATTGATGCTGACCCGGACAGCCCAACCTACTCACAAGTGATCAGCCGCTGCGAAATGCCTGGAATTGGCGATGAACTACACCATATGGGCTGGAACGCCTGCTCGTCATGTCATGACGATGCTTCCATGGAACGACGTTACTTAATTGTGCCAGGAGTTAGAAGTTCTAACCTGCATATTGTTGATTGTGGCATTGACCCAAAGAATCCGAAAATCTACAAAGTGATCTCGGGCGATGAAATCAAGCAAAAAACAGATCTTTCAGCGCCGCATACTGTTCATTGCCTGGGCAGCGAAATTATTATATCGATGCTGGGTGATGCCAAGGGAAACGCGCCCGGCGGCTTTCTCCATCTGAATAAGGATTTTGAAATCGTTGGCCGTTGGGAGAACGACCTGGGCAGCATGAAATTCAACTACGATTTCTGGTACCAACCACGTCATAACGTGATGGTGTCAAGCGAATGGGCTGCACCTAACACCTTCATGCCCGGATTTGACTTAGAGGAAGTCGGTTTATTGAAATACGGCCGTGAATTGCATTTTTGGGATTTTGAAAAAAAGAAAGTTGAAAATACAGTCTATTTAGGTGAAGACGGTCTGGTCCCTTTGGAAGTGCGCTTTCAGCATAATCCGGATTCAAGCCATGGTTTTGTCGGTGCTGCATTATCATCCAATGTTATTCACTGGTATAAAAAGGACCAAGAGTGGATTGTTGAAAAAATCATCGATGTCGAAAATGAAAAACATCCCGAGTGGCCTATCCCGTTACCGGGCATGATTACTGTTATTCTCATTTCAATGGATGATCGGTTTTTGTATTTTTGTAATTGGCTGCATGGCGATATTCGCCAATATGACATCAGCAATCCCCATGACCCGGTGCTAACAGGTCAGGTTTGGATGGGCGGTTCATTAAAGAAAGCGCCTATCGTCAATGGCGTAGAAATCGCTGGTGGACCACAAATGATCCAGTTAAGCCTGGACGGCAAACGACTCTATGTCACAACATCATTATTTTCGACCTGGGACAATCAGTTTTATCCAGATATCCGCCATAAAGGCGGCGTAATGTTAATGGTTGATTGTGATACCGAAAAAGGCGGTATGAGCATTAATAAGGATTTTATTGTTGATTTCGGCAAAGAGCCAAACGGGCCTTCCCGCTGCCACGAAACCCGCTATCCGGGTGGGGATTGTACGTCTGACATCTGGCTATAGTGAGTATCTATTAATGGATCATCAACAAGATTACCCGGCCGAATACCTGGCCAGTATATTATCTGAAGTAAAAACGATTGCCATGGTTGGTGCCAGTCCCGATCCTACAAAATTCAGCTATGGTGTGCTGCGCGTGTTACACGAACAAGGCTATAACATGATTCCAGTAAACCCCAGACATGCAGGCAAGCAAATCCGCGGACTAAAGGTTTATCCAAGTTTAGCTGAAATCGACCAACCGGTGGACATGGTTGACGTTTTCCGGGCTTCTGAAGCTTTACCAGGCATTGCTCAAGAGGCCATCGACATCGGTGCCAAAGTTTTGTGGTCACAAATTGGGGTATATAACGAAGAAGCTGCCAAACTAGCTGAAGATGCAGGATTGCGTGTGGTGATGAATCGTTGCCCCAAAATCGAGTTGTTTCGCCCATTCTGGAAACCGAAACTTGGTCAAACCATATAGCTTTATAAAATGAGCTCAAGCCGTACTTTCAAAGTTGAGCTTAAAAATAGTGGTGCGACTATAGACGTTGGTGAGGATGAACCTATTTATAATGCCGCACTCAGAGCCGGCATCCAACTCCCTATCGGTTGTGAATACGGCGGTTGTATTACCTGTGCAGCCAAACTAATTTCCGGGAAAGTGCGTCAACCTGGTGCTACTGCGATTAACCGAAGACAATCTCAAGCCGGTTATATATTACTTTGTGTGGCGCACCCCAAAACCGATTGTGTCATCGAAGATGGCGTTGAATCACATGACCAGCTTTACCAAAATCCATTTGCTTCGTTGAACCGCTAAAGCACCACTAGTTACTACCCGAAAAAAATAGCACGTGCCTGACAAACAGGCAGTCATTGTGAGGCGATAGCCGAAGAATCTCCATTAGACAAGCAAAACACTTAGGCAATATCCTGATCTTTAAGAGATCCTTCCTCCTTATAGTCGTCAGGATGACGGCGGATTATTGTTACTATTAACTTAACTATGAAGATAGTTTAAGCAACAGCAAACACCCGACACTGCCCACCTGTACCACCTAGGAACTTTGGAGCACCGACGATCATGGTGGCGCCACTCGCTGGGAGGTTTCCTAGACTTGCTACGTTTTCCAAACCCCAGCGTTGCTGTGGCAACCAGGCATAGTGTGTAGCGAAATCTGCGGATTGCCCGTAATCCAGCGATAATGTATCTACTGCCAGCCCAATTGCACTGGTGTTTTCCAACAACATATTCACTGCCTCAACATGAAACCCTGGAAAATGCATCACACCTTCCTCGTCCGCATTACGAAACTTATCAGTGCCCAAATGTTTTTCCCAACCGCTATGCATGGCGACACAGGCTTTGTCAGGTATCTCTCCATTACTGCTAATCCACTGTTGAATATCTTCGGGGACAACCTGGGCGTCAGCATTTTCTTCTGCTTTGGCAGCAATATCGATCACACATAAAGGCGTCACCAAATCTTCTACCGGAATTTGATCCACAGTGTTAGCCGCTTCTGAAAAATGAATGGGCGCATCCATGTGCGTTCCCACATGCTCACTCAGTGTTAGTTGATAAAGATTGAAACCATTCTCGGCAAAATTGAACACTTGCTCCCTGGAAAACTGCGGTTGCCCGGAAAAAGTCGGAAACGTTTCACTAAGGGTGTGTGTCAGATCTTGATAAGACGAGGGTTGATCCGCCGACACTATTGGAATGGTCGCCGGTAGTGCACTTGCTGCCATCCCTGCAGCTGACGTTTTGAAAAAATCCCTCCGTGACAAGATTCGACGTTTTACTGAATCAATAACGCAAGCATCGCACATGCTATAACTCTCCTCTATCAATGTTTAGAACTATGCTATTAGAACATATTTTCATCCGGAAGAATAACTAGCGGAAGTCAGATCGAGAGTATGGACTTAGTTCATTGATGAATGTGATTTATGCCAGAATATAAATTCCAGCATAAATCCAGCAAGCAAACAGAATCGATTATTTATATGTAGAATTTAAACTTTCAAATAGTCTATCCATTCGTTCTAATCCTATTCGTAAATGCTCTTCTGGAATACAAATGCCGATGCGAATAAAATGATCCAATCCATATACATCTCCAGCCAACACCAAGATATTCTGTTCTTTGCGTAACCGATGCATTAACTCTGTTGAATTGATGTCGTAATGATAGCGAAAAAATGCCATTGCACCTGCCTGTGGCGGCAGAAAAGAAATGTGATCAGAATAGGATTCAACCCAATTGCTGACAATACTCAAATTTGAACGCAATCTTGCCCGACCCCGTTCAAGAATTTGCTGGCGACGCGCAGGTTTCAACGCTATATCGGCAATAAATTGCATTGGCGTGCTGGGCACTGTGGAAGCATAGTCCTTACGTTGCCAGGCAACGTAAATCTCATCTTTTGGCCCAACCAACCAGCCGACTCGCAGCCCTGGCAAACCCATGGCCTTTGAAGTGCCGCTTGAAACAATAGCTTTCTCATACAAATCTGCAAAACTCGGCGGCTCCTCTACCGTAATTTCCGATCCCCGATAGATTTCGTCAGCATGCAACCAAATCTCATGGTCACGGCAGAACCGGGCCAATCTTTGCATATCCTCAAGCGACAAATATTGACCAGTAGGATTATTAGGGTGACAGATGGAAATCATTTTTGTTTTTGGTGTCACCAACTCAGAAAGCTCGGAAAAATCCGGTTGCCAACCTAAATCTTCCTTTAGCCATAACTCTTTTACTGTAATACCTAATCCTCGCGCCAATCCCCAGATTTGCAGGAAATTAGGTACTACAACAATGATTTCATCCCCCGGCTCCAAAAAGGACAGAACTACCAGTAAATTCGCCTCAGCCGAACCGCTGCTAACGACTACATTATCCGCGTCTCTATCCTTATAAAGCGCGGCAATAGTTTCACGCAGTTCAACTGACCCATTCGTCCAACCATAGCCTAACTCTTGCTTTAATAATTCCTGTTGTTCATCCTCAGTCAATAGCTCATCAATGGTGTAATGATGAACACCGCTAGGAGAAATATCATACTCAACCAAGTTTTCATAAAGAGACAGCGTACGCTCAAGCGCAAATTCTTCTAGTTTCATATTATGTATTACCGATAATTACCCTATGCAATAAAGGCTCAAAACCAATCTAATCTGAAGTGTACTGAGTTTACTGTAGAAGGCAAATAAACATATCTCTTATAATTTTAAACGGAATTATCCTTATTACTTTGATTAATCAGATCAATTTTCTGGGTTCTATTCAATTGCTTTATTTCATATTCCCTCTGGCTAGCCAGGGCTCTGCTCTCGAATGACTCTTGAAACACCAACTCAACCGGTCGCCGAGATTTTGTATAACGGGCTGATTTGAAATTATCATTGTTGTGTTCATTAATCCGGCGATTAATGTCAGTGGTTATGCCTGTGTATAGCGTTCCATCTGCGCAACGTAGGATGTAAACCATCCAGCTGTTTCGATTACTGCTCATGGATTTATTTTAAGGAACAACAAACAAGAGCTTACATGAAGTTAGTAACTGCACCTACTTTTTTGAGATTTTAAAGAGACACTTAAGACATACAAAAAATAATTAAGAACCCCACCTGTCCTCCCCATCGGCAATGATTCAAAGTTCAGCAACTCAGACTAGCCCTGATCTCTTTTACCGGGAAACGAAACTGGCATTAAAAATTACCCCACCTGTCCTCCCCTGATAGGGGAGGAACCCTGCGTTTCAAACAATTTCCCGTGAGGGGGTCTTCTAAATCGCTTCCACAATCATGGCAAAGCCCATACCCGTACCAATACACATGGTGACCATGCCGTATTTGCCGCCGGTGCGTTTGAGGCCGTTCATGAGTGTGGCTGTTCTAATCGCACCGGTTGCACCAAGCGGATGGCCGAGTGCGATGGCACCGCCGTTGGGATTAACTTTGGATTTGTCCAGGTCGAGTTCGTTGCAGACTGCCAGGGCTTGTGCAGCAAAGGCTTCGTTGAGTTCGATCCAGTCTAATTGATCCTGGGTCATACCGGCGCGCTTCAAGCACATAGGGATGGCTTCTTTGGGACCGATGCCCATGACTTCGGGTTCAACACCGGCGACGGCTGACGTCACAAAACGCCCAATAGGTTCCAGGTTATATTTCTTCAATGCAGCTTCACTTACCAGTAATACCGCACCGGCACCGTCTGACATTTGTGAGGAATTTCCGGCTGTCACAGAGCCTCTGGCTTTAAACACTGTTCTAAGTTTAGCCAGTACTTCAGGCGTTGAACCCGGCCGTGGACCTTCGTCGTCAGTCATGGTTCGGGATTTAGTTTCAACACCCAGTCCGTCTGCAGAAGGATGAGAGGTTACAATTTCATAAGGTAGAATTTCATCGGTGAACCAGCTGTTCTGAGTTGCTGTGATTGCACGGTTATGTGATTCAGCTGCGAACGCATCCTGATCTTCGCGATTAATATTCCAGCGCTCGGCTACTTTTTCAGCAGTGATGCCCATACCATAGGCAATGGCTACATTATCATCAGCGAAAACATTGGGGTTCAATGAAATCTTGTTGCCCATCATGGGTACCATCGTCATTGACTCCGTACCTGCAGCAATCATCACATCAGCTTCACCTAGCCGAATTTTATCTGCGGCCATTGCAACGGCTTGCGAACCGGATGAACAAAAGCGATTGATTGTGACAGCAGGCACATTATCCGGAAATCCAGCCAACAGCACACCAATTCGGGCAACGTTCATACCTTGCTCAGCTTCCGGCATCGCGCAGCCAACGACAACATCTTCGACATCATTAGCAATTTCGGGATGGTCAGCCACCACACCTTTAAGCACATGCGCCAACATGTCATCCGGGCGCACATGTTTGAAGGCACCTTTGTACTTGGCGACCGGCGTGCGTACTGCTTTGACGATATAGGCATCTTGTATTTGATTAGTCATGTTTAATCCTCATTTATTCGTTTTGTTATCATTCCGTTAAGTTTGAAAGATTCCTCGACTCATTCGTCTCTCATTCCCTCGGAATGACAAAAAGTATTAATTCCTTAATGGTTTTCCTGTAGTCAAGGTATGCGCAATACGCGCCTGGGTTTTCTCGGTTTGCAATAGTTCAACAAACGCATCGACTTCAAGTTTCAATAACCACTCATTGGTGACATAACTGCCTTCTTCTACATCACCACCGGTCAGCACCGTGGCGATTCGATCAGCAACTAAGTAATCATGCTCAGATATAAAATTGCCTTCCAACATATTAACGGCCATCATCATCAGCGTTGCCTTGCCGGGTTTACCTGCCACTTTAACCTTCTGACTTCTGGACACTGGTCGATAGCCTGCTGCCGCCAATGCCTTAGCTTGGGCTTTTGCCACATGTAATAATTCATGAGCATTACCAATTACGACATCTTGATCAGTCATCAAACCCAATTTGATCGCATCAAGACCGCTGGCTGATACTTTTGCCATTGCCAACGCCTGAAAAGCACGTTGTATGTGAGGCATCAAATCACCGCCCTTAGCTAATCCGACTGCCCGGGTTGCCATCTCTTTAGAGCCGCTGGCAGCTGGTAACAGACCTATTCCGGCTTCAACCAATCCGATATAGGATTCTTGTGCGGCAACAGTCACATCACAGTGCATCTGAACTTCGCAGCCGCCACCTAGTGCCATACCTTGTACAGCAGCAACAGTGGGCACATAGCAATGCTTCAAAGCCATGGTAGCTTGCTGGAATTGACTGATCATCAGACCAATTTTGTCGAATTCACCTGCCTGATGAAAACCCATGGCTTCTTTTAAATCAGCACCGAAACTAAATGGCGCACTCGGGTGCCAAACAACCAATGAGGAGAAGTTATTCTCTGCTTCTTCTGTAGCTTGAAGAATACCTTCGATCACGCCCATTCCTATCGTATGCATTTTGGTTTTGAAGCTTAGAATGCCGACATCATCACCTTGATGCCACATACGTATTGCGTCAGTTTCAAAGACTGTCTCGCCCAGAGGTTTATTGGATATCGAGCCAACAACATTTTCTCTAAGCGCTTGTCGCCCGTAAACAGGTGATGAAGAGAGTGGAATATAGGCCGTCTCAGAAGGCGAGTAAGAACCTTCTGCATTATGAATATCGTCG
Source organism: Arenicellales bacterium (assembly GCA_028284225.1). Classification (GTDB taxonomy): domain Bacteria; phylum Pseudomonadota; class Gammaproteobacteria; order Arenicellales; family JAHEKD01; genus JAHEKD01. The sequence goes on along the minus strand of JANQSD010000019.1, from coordinate 304,572 downwards.
ATGTCATTAACCCAAGCAGGTAATTCCACATCAGCCATTAGATTTCCTGCCGTGCGCTCTTCATTAAGCATGTTAACAACATTCCTTACACCTGTTGCCTGAATGATTTCAAACGGTCCCATAGCCCAACCGAATCCCCAACGGATTGCTAAATCGACATCACGCGCGCAGTTAGCGATTTCTTCCAGTGTCACTAAACAATAGTGAAACAAATCCCGCAACGAGCGATAGATGAATTGTGCCTGTGGGTGATCAGATTGTTTCAGTGCCAGAAAATTTTCTGCCCAATTAGGGCCACTGAGCATGGCGGCAATGTCTTTGTCGAACTTATTGTCGGCAGCAACATAATCGCCTGTAGCCGGACTAAATACAAGTTTACCTTTCTCGGCATAAATACCTTTGCCTGTTTTTTGGCCAAGCACGCCTTGCTCAACCATGTTCGCAATGTAAGCCGGTGTTTGGTAATACTGACTCCAGGGATCATCCTTTAGATTCACATCCATGGTATTAATGGCGTGCTTCATAGTGTCCAGGCCGACCACATCCATTGTTCGATAAGTGCCGGACTTAGGACGGCCTAGCGGCTTACCGGTAATCTGGTCTACCACCTCCAGCGGAATACCTAACTCATCGGCGTGATGCATGGTTGCAAGCAGGCTGAAAATACCGATGCGGTTACCAATGAAGTTGGGTGTATCTTTACCAACCACTAAACCTTTACCCAGGGTACTGACGAAAAAGGGTTCCAGAACTTCTAACACTTCGGGCTTGGTTTGATTGCAGGGAATCACCTCAACTAAATGCATATAACGCGGCGGATTAAAAAAGTGTAAACATAAGAATCGTTCACGAAGTCTTTCATTCAAAACCGTTGCTAATTCATTGATTCCCAAGCCGGAAGTATTAGTGGCCAAAATGGCATGATCAGCAACATAGGGTTCGATCTTATCGTACAAGTCTTTTTTCCAATCCATACGCTCGGAAATCGCTTCGATCAATAAATCACAACTGCGAAGTTCCTCCAGATGCTCATCATAATTTGCCGGTTTGATTCGTGACGCTAAACCTGATGTGGCGAATGGAGCCGGCTTAAGTTTTGCCATTTTCGCTATTGCACCTTTGGCAATACCAGACTTGTCACCCTCCTTTGCGGGCAGATCAAACAAGACTGTATCTACATTTGAATTTGCCAGGTGTGCTGCAATTTGCGCACCCATTACACCGGCACCCAAAACAGCGACTTTTCGAATATTTCGCTTCATTATTTCCTCAATATTTCAATAGGTTATAAATTAAATATAAACTGATACATTAAATTAGATTGTATGCGCCAAACGCACTCCGTCATCAATCGCACGCTTGGCATCAATCTCTTCAGCCAGTTTTGCACCGCCAATAATATGAACGTTCTGGCCTGTTGATTCGAGTTTCTCAAACAACTCATTATTTGAAAGTTGTCCTGCACAGAGCACCACATTATCGACTTCAAGTAATTGCTCTTGATCATTGATTTTTACATGCAAACCTTGATCGGAAATTTTTTCATAGGAGACACCACCTATCATATTGATGCCTTTATCTTTAAGTGACTGGCGATGAATCCACCCGGTGGTCTTGCCCAAACCCTTACCGAATTTAGTTGCCTTGCGTTGCAATAAATAGATATCTCGATAAGGTGACGAAGTTTGTTTTTCAGTGATTGCACCACGGTTTTGATAGTCAGTATCAATGCCCCACTCTTTGTAAAACTCTTCCTTATCCATGGAGGACGGTTGGTGATCAGGATTGTGGGCCAGATACTCTGCTGCATCGAAACCAATACCTCCTGCACCGATTAATGCAACCCTCTTTCCAACCGGCTTCTTATGCAACAAAACATCTTGATAGGTCAAAACGTTAGTTGAATCGATGCCCTCGATTTTTGGAATGCGAGGCCGTACACCGGCAGCGACAACTACTTCATCAAATTCTTTTAATTGCACTTCAGTTGCCTGAGTGTTCAACCTCAAATCAATATTCAACTCTTCCAGCTTAACTTTGAAGTAACGAATGGTTTCATGAAACTCCTCTTTACCTGGAATCTCCTTGGCGATATTGAACTGCCCGCCGATTTCAGCATTACGTTCGAATACGACTACTTCATGACCCAAGGTTTTTGCTTCAATAGCAAATGACAAACCAGCCGGACCTGCACCCACTACTGCAATTGCTTTCGGCTGCGCTGCCTGCGTGAGTGTAAATTCAGTTTCATGGCAAGCTTTGGGGTTAACCAGGCAACTTGCAATTTTCTGCTTGAACACATGATCCAAACAAGCCTGGTTGCAACTAATACAAGTGTTAATTTGATCAGGACGGCCTGCCTGGGCTTTATTGATAAAATCCGGGTCAGCCAGAAAAGGCCTCGCCATTGAAACCATATCTGCTTGACCATCGGCAATAACCTGATCAATAACGTCAGGCATATTGATTCGGTTAGTGGTGATAAGTGGAATAGACACTTCACCCTTAAGTTTTTCCGTTACCCAGGCGAATGCGGCACGTGGCACCATAGTTGCAATCGTAGGTACTCGTGCCTCATGCCAACCAATACCGGTGTTAATGATTGTCGCGCCTGCTTTTTCCACTTCCTTAGCTAAAGCCACTACCTCCGGCCAGGTTGATCCGCCATCAACTAAATCCAGCATAGATAAGCGATAAATAATAATAAACTTATCACCCGTTTTTTTACGCACAGCCTTGATAATTTCCAGCGCCAAGCGAATTCGATTTTCAAAGCTGCCGCCGTATTTATCCTTACGCTTATTCGTTCTGGGTGCAATAAACTGATTAATCAAATATCCTTCAGAACCCATGATTTCGACACCGTCATAGCCTGCTTTTTGTGCCAGGCGTGCACAGTTGGCAAAATCCCAGATGGTTTTTTTAATGCCCAGGGATGTTAATGCCCAAGGTTTAAATGGTGTGATTGGCGATTTAATTCTCGACGGTGCCACACAAAACGGATGATAACCATAGCGACCCGTATGCAAAATCTGCAAACAAATCTTTGCTCCTTCAACTTCATGCACCGCATCGGTAACAATACGATGATGCTTGACCTGCCAAGGAAAGCTTAGCTGTGACGCAAACGGTGCCGTTCGTCCGGCCAGGTTCGGCGCGACACCTCCGGTCACCATCAACCCTACTCCACCTTCGGCACGAGCTTTAAAATAAGCCGCCATACGTACATAACCGTTTTTAGCCTCCTCCAAACCGGTATGCATAGAGCCCATCAATACTCGGTTCTTCAGAGTTGTGAAGCCGAGGTCCAGGGGTTGGAAGATGTGCGGGTAATTCATTAAATGAAATCCAAATTTCTCTCTTGCTTAATTATAAATTCGGATTATCATTTTGAGTTAATAACCAGTTTGAGGAGATTCCTCGACAGCTCTGGAATGACCATTGACTGTCATTCTGAGGAGCATAGCGACGTGAGAATCTCTTAATAGCTGTTTGGGTCTTAACAAAATCCACTTCTATCAATGCAGGGTCACCCTCACAAAGAGATTCCTCGGCAAGCTCGGAATGACGGTAATCAGCCTCAATCACGTAAATCCTTATGTGAGATCTTGCCAACGTTTGTCTTGGGAATTTCATCAATAAATTCCACGACCTTTGGACGCTTATAGCCGGTTAACTGCTCTTTGCAATAGGCTTTCACATCGTCTTCAGTTAAGGCATCATTGGATTTAACGACAAATAATTTGACCACCTCACCGGCATTTTTATCAGCAATACCGATGGCCGCAGCTTCGACAATGTCCGGGTGCTGGCAAACCACATCTTCAACTTCATTAGGAAAGACATTAAAGCCGGAAACCAGAATCATATTTTTCTTGCGGTCTAGAATTCGCACGTAGCCTTTTTCATCGATTGTGGCGAAATCACCTGTGCGAAAATAGCCATCGGCAGTAAAAGAGTCTTTATTTGCATCAGGCCGGTTCCAGTATCCCTGTGTCACCTGTGGCCCTTTTACGCACAACTCACCTTCGGCATTTATGCCGACATTTTTTCCATCATCGTCTTTTATCTGCACAAATGTTGATGAAATCGGCAGACCGATACTACCTGTAAATTCACTGATATCGAGAGGATTGATACAAGCTGCCGGAGAGGTTTCAGTCAATCCGTAGGCCTCGACAACCACTGTACCCGTTGCTGCTTCCCATTCCTGAGCAACATCCTTTGTAACAGCCATACCACCGGCGAAACTGAGTTTCATATCTTTAAATTTAATTTGGTCAAAACCAGGAGTATTGAGCAACTTTCTAAATAAAGTATTTACACCCAGGATAATATTAAAGTCCGTTTTCTGCAGAATTTTGACAAAGCCCTCAAAATCACGAGGGTTTGTTATCATGATATTTTCAATCCCCATACTCATCATGGTCAGCATATTCGCGGTCATACAAAAAATATGATAGGCAGGCAACGCCATAATGGCTTTATCCTTGCCATGTACAAAATCGCTGCTTATCCAGGCATTGGCCTGAAGCACATTGGCAACGATGTTGCCATGCGTTAATACTGCCCCTTTGGAAACGCCTGTAGTACCACCGGTATATTGTAAAAATAAAATATCGTCGAAGCTGAGTTTTGCATCAGTACATTTTGATTGTTTTCCAATCTTTAATGCATCAGTAAAGCGAACAGCCTGGGGAATATTAAACTTGGGAACAACTTTCTTTACATGTTTTAGAACGAAATTGATGAGCGCTGATTTAGGGAAATCAAGGCAATCACCAAGTTTGGTTGAAATAACATGTTTTACTTTTGTATTGGGTAAGGTTTTCTGTACCGTATCGCCAAAATTTTCTAAAAATAGGATAGCATCAGCACCGGAGTCGTTCAGTTGATGGGTTAATTCACGCACGGTGTAGAGCGGATCGATATTAACGATGACAATTCCGGCACGCATAGCGCCATAAAGTGCAATAGGATATTGCAAGACATTGGGCAACATAATGCCTAGACGCTGACCCTTTTTCATACCTAGATCATTTTGCAAATAAGCTGCAAATTGCTGACTGAGCTGATCGACTTCAGCAAAGGTTAGCGTCTTGCCAAAATTCGAATAACCAGGATTGTTTGGAAATCGTTGACAAGTATTTTTGAAAAAATCGAAAACAGATGTGTAGTCTCCGTAATCGATATCGTGCACTACCCCTTCTGGGTATGAATTCAACCAAAATCGTTCCATTTTATTACCTCGTTAACTCTGTCTGACTCGTACATTGTATAAACCCGGAACATGCAATAGCAATCTATTGCGATAAAAAACTGCTTCAATCTCAAGCACGTCCTCATGAATTTGATCTCACCATAGGACAACTATGGCATCGTCCAAATTAATTGCGGGAGTACTTGATATTATTGCATTTTTTCCTCTCATAACGATTCCTATTGCATGTTCCGGGTTAAAATTTCAAGCTGACTGTTTTATTGCTAATGATGTCTTAACCATTAGCAATACATCATGTAGATATTGTTCTCGATCAATCTGCTGCTGTTTGTTTTTCCAGGGCTTTAAATACCAGTCCTGAATCAATACTAAAATATTATGCGCAACAAATGAAGATTGCTGGGTTTGGAAAGCACCGTTAGCGACACCTTCATCAATAATAGCTTTGTAATTTGCGATGGTATTAAGTTCAATCTGCTTTGAGTCCGCCTGATGCTTCTCAGGCAAACTACGTGTCTCAAAATACAAAAAGAACAACCATGGTTGCAGGATACAGCTATTGTAAAACTGCAAACGAATAGTCATTTCCAGTTTAGACCAGGCATCATTTTGTTGACGTCCTAGTTGCATATATTGCTCGGATACCTCGCTAACCAGATTCTTGACGATCACTGCAATATTCTCTTTTTTCGAGATACAGGAATAAATACTGCCCATACTCACCCCGGTCGAATTGGAGAGATCACGCACCGACATTTCGTGAAATCCGATTTGCGATGAAAGCTTAAACGCAGCCTTAAAAATCTTTTTCAAATTAGCAACAGCAACATGGCTTTTTTTGATTTTTATATCATCTTTGTTTTGCTCGTAGATCTTTTCAAATAGTTTCTCGCCTTTATAAGGAAAAGCTTTTTGATAGGAGTCAAAACAGGAAATATCTGGGAAATCTGCAACTTTTGCCGCCAGCGCTGTCATATGTTTAAGCTTTAAATTTTTAACTTGCTATGAAAGTGGAAATAGATTAACATAAAAAAAGAACGAACGCTCGTTTTATTTTTTAAAAAATGCAATTATTCTTAAAGGTCACGACCAGGAAACAGAAATGACTACATTTATCGTTTTATTGATTGCTTTAGCCGTGTTTTTTACACTTAGCTTTAAGCAAATGTCCCTGCGCACTTCGGCTATTGCCATGGCAGCAACAGCCTTATTCTCGTTGATCGCAGGTGCGAGTGGAATTCTTTCATTTTTACTGATCATTGCAGCCGCTGCTATAGGCGTGCTATCAATGGATAGCTTAAGAGAAAAGCATCTAAGCAAACCTATTTTTGCCTGGTTTAAAAATGTTCTACCTGAAATTTCCCAAACTGAGCAAGAAGCCATTGATGCCGGAACAGTGTGGTGGGACGGCGAACTATTCAGTGGCAAACCTGAATGGAACAAACTGCTTTCCATGCCCAAACCTGCTTTCACGGAAGAAGAGCAAGCTTTTATTGATGGACCCGTTAAAGAACTCTGTGCCATGGTTGATAACTGGGACGTCAATCACAACACAACCATGATCCCGGCTGAGGTTGAGAAATTCATTAAAGACAATGGCTTTTTAGGGATGATTATTCCTAAAGAATATGGCGGCCTGGACTTTTCCGGCATGGCACAAACGGAGATCATCAGCTTATTAGGTTCAACGGGCGGTTGTATTGCTAATTACATTACCGTACCGAACTCACTTGGCCCCGGTGAACTACTGATCAAATACGGCACCGAAGAACAAAAGAATTACTATCTGCCGCGTCTGGCCAAAGGTATTGACGTGCCCTGCTTTGCATTAACCGGCCCTTTAGCTGGCTCGGACGCAACATCATTGCCTGACACCGGCGTGATTTGCAAAGGTGAATTCGAAGGCAAGGAAGTTTTGGGCATTAAACTTAATTTCAAAAAGCGCTATATCACTTTGGCACCTGTTGCTACTTTGATCGGCCTAGCATTTAGGCTCGAAGATCCTGATCACTTGTTGGGAGACGTTGATGATTACGGTATTACTTGCGCTCTGATTCCGCGTGAAACTAAAGGCATAAACATTGGACGCCGTCATCGTCCAATCGGTGATCCGTTCTTAAACGGTCCAATTGAGGGGGAAAATGTATTTGTACCACTTGATTATATTATCGGTGGCCCGGAAATGGCCGGCAAAGGCTGGACGATGCTGGTGAATTGTTTATCTGTTGGGCGTTGTATTACGCTACCCAGTATTTCAAATTCATTGGCCAAACACATGCTCATGGGCACCTCTGCCTATAGTGCAGTACGCCAGCAATTCGGCTTGCCCATTGCCATGTTTGAAGGTGTACAAAAGCCGCTGGCACGAATTATCGGCCTGACTTACATCATGAACGCGGCACGTTTACACACTGCCCAATCGTTATCCTACGGCGAAAAACCCAGTGTACCGTCTGCTATTCTTAAATATCACCTGACGGAAATGGGGCGCCAAATTGCATTAGATGCGATGGACATTCACGGCGGTAAAGCGGTGATGCTTGGCCCCAAAAATTATATTGCTGATGCCTATAGTTCTATTCCTGTGGCGATCACTGTGGAAGGCGCAAATATCATGACCCGCAATCTGATGATATTCGGTCAGGGTGCGACTCGCAGTCATCCATATGTGTTAAAAGAAATGGAACTGGCCAGTCAGGAAACTAATGATTCAACAGTATCTGAATTCGACAAAGTTTTCTTTGGACATGTGGGTTTTTCAATTTCCAATGCAGTCCGCTCACTTGTATTAGGTGTGACTGGTGGCCGCTTTACCAATACTACCGGAAATGCCAAATTAACCAAGCACTACCGCGACTTAAATCGCTTAAGTGCTGCATTTGCATTAATTGCCGATGTTTCTATGCTGACATTGCAATCCAAACTCAAATTTAAAGAAATGCTGTCAGCCCGTTTAGGTGACTTATTAAGCTACCTTTATCTGGCCAGCATGGTGTTAAAGCACTATGAGTCTGAAGGTTGCCCTGAAGAGGAATATCCTTTAGTTGAATGGACCATGAATTATTTGACCCATCAATATCAAATCGCCATGCAGGAAATTCTGCAAAACTATCCCAGTAAATTATTGGCAATGAAAATGCGATTCATTATTTTCCCTTTGGGCGCTCGATTTGATATGCCAAAGGATTACCAGGATAAGCAGTTAGTTAAGTTATTTACAACAGCAACGCAAACACGTGAACGTTTGCTACAAGGCACATTCAGTGAAAACCTGCCAACTAATCCAGTCGGTCATGTCAATTCAGTATTCATGCAAAGCCTGGAGCTGGCTCCTATTCACAAAAAAATCAGAGACGCAATCAAAGCCGATAAGTTAGAAAAGGCATTAGGTAAAGCACAAATAGAACTGGCTCAACAGGCTGGCGTAATCACTGAAGATGAAGCCCGACAGTTATTCGAATTTGATGCCGAGCTTATGGAAGTGATTCACGTTGATCATTTTGAGACTAGCGAAATAGCCAAGGGTCAACAGTCTGCTCCATTAGTTACTTCTGAAGCAGCCTAGCGTCTGAAATGTTTTCTTAGTCTACCCAAGACTACACTCTCCTAATATTAAAGGGGATAATGTTGTTCCCGGCCCTGTGCCGGGACTTTTTTAAGAGACGGGAAATATACGTCATACCGGCGAAAGCCAGTATCTTCCGGGAGCTAGTAGCAGATTCAACCGAAAATACACTCACACAAAGCCCGAGCAGTCATTGGGAGATCCCGGACCGGAGTCCGGGATGACAAATAAATTTTTTAAAGAAAGAACTTTTCCTGGCTCTGTGCCTAGCCTTCTAAAAGCATTAACATATCCTGGCTTTATGCCGGGCCTTCTAACAGCATTGATATTTCCCGGCCTTGTGCCGGGATCTTCTTACAAAAATTCCAGACTTACTTGTAATAACGCCCTGGAATAATTTCAGAAAATTGTTCTCTAGTAAATGCACATTGTAAAATCTAACAATGAGCACTATTCAAAACTTATTGAAGACCCTACCCCAAATAGGCAAAGTCGTCTGGATAGGCTTACGCCCAACTAAAAAAGCTGATATGCAAATTGTTCGAAGCGTTGAAGCTAATACCGAAAATGGATTAACCGGTGATCGCTACAGCGGTCGTAGCGGCAACCGCCAAGTGACTTTAATTCAGGCTGAGCATTTGCCAGTGATTGCCAGCTGCTTAGGCGTTGATATCATCAAACCCGAATTATTACGCCGCAATATTGTTGTCAGCGGTATCAATCTGCTCGCCCTCAAGGACAAATCGTTTTGCATTGGCGAGACTAAATTGCAAATGACCGGTTTATGCCACCCTTGCTCCTTTATGGAGCAAACTTTGGGTCCCGGGGGTTATAACGCTGTGCGTGGACATGGCGGCATTACTGCCAAAGTTATTCATAACGGCCGCATTTCAGTTGACGATAATGTCAGTTATCTCGGCGAAACTCTTGATACGAAAATGAGTAACATCGGGCCATAAATTCGAACTATTAACATCAAAATGAATCGTATGTGTTCCTGCTGTGTAACCACTCTTTAGATCGAACCAATAATCTCCGACCATCACCGTTTCGCTTGGATCAACCGCCCACTGACTGATTAATTTCAAAATCCCTTCTGGATCGGGTTTGGGAGCACAACATTCGCGACCAAGCACATTCTGTGGCTTAAAGTAATCGACCAAGCCGCAGGCTTTCAAGGTTGTGAAGGCTATTTCAAGACTGTTACGGGTAAGAATACCCAGGTTATAGCCTGACTCTGACAGAATCCCCAATAATCTTTCTACATCTGGCTGTGGTTGTGCTTGATAAGCAAGCTCCAGCTCAATATCGTAAAGCTGCTGGTGGACTTGTTGAGCCTGGGCCACCGGTAATTTTTTGATTTCTTCAAGTATAGGCTTGTTTTCCGGCATGCCGAGCTGACGACGGATGGCATTGAAGTCATGGCAAGCAACGGTCAAGGTCCCGTCCATGTCAAAAATCCAGTTTTTGAATTTATGAATTTGAGATTTCATATTACGAGAATTCTATTGTAAATAGAGGTTGATTAGAATTACTATTGTCGAAATACAGACCACTATAGCGACCGAACAGGATAAGTCATGAAACAATATCTACAATTTTATATTGATGGCCAGTGGGTTAATCCATCAACCCCCAAGCAGTTACAAGTCATCAACCCGGCCACAGAAGCACCATTTGCCGCAATCAGCATGGGCTCAAAAGCTGATGTTGATATTGCAGTAGCTGCTGCCCGTAAAGCTTTTATCAGTTACTCTAACTTCAGTGTAAGCGAACGCGTTGAATTAATGGAAAACGTAATCAACGTTTACAAAAAACGCTGGGACGATCTGGCTGAAGCTACCTCGATGGAAATGGGCTCCCCGATTAAACACGCCCGCGGCGCTCAGGCTGCTCTAGGACTAGGCCATATAAAAAGCACTTTAAATGCATTAAAGAATTTCGAATTTGAAACCATCAAGGATGACATGATTCTACGTCATGAACCGATTGGGGTGTGTGGACTAATTACACCCTGGAACTGGCCGCTGAATCAAATCTCTGCCAAAGTATCTCCAGCCTTGGCAGCAGGTTGTACCATGGTATTAAAACCCAGCGAAATTTCACCTATAACCGGAATTGTCTGGACTGAGGTTATGCATGAAGCGGGGGTTCCCGCCGGTGTTTACAATTTAATCAACGGCAACGGCCCCGATGTAGGTGAGCATATGTCTCGACACCCTGATATCGACATGATGTCATTTACCGGCTCGACACGTGGCGGTATCGCAGTGGCCAAAGCCTCAGCTGATACAGTAAAACGAGTGGGCCAGGAATTAGGCGGCAAATCAGCCAACATTATTCTAAGTGACTCAGACGTAGCTAAAGCAGTAGCCGACGGTGTTGACTATGTCATGGACAACAGCGGTCAATCATGCAATGCACCAACCCGCATGTTGGTACCGGCTGATCAAATGGATGTGGCCATTGAAGCCGCCCGCGAAGCTGCTAACAAAATCCCTGTGGGCGATCCGTCTTCAGAAGACACTGAAATCGGCCCTGTAGTCAGCGAGCTCCAATACGAAAAAATTACCGGTTTGATCCAACAAGGTATTGATGAAGGTGCAACACTGGTTGCCGGAGGGCCGGAAAAACCACAAGGGCTTGAAACCGGTTACTATGTTAAGCCTACTGTTTTTGCTAATGTCACTAACGACATGACCATCGCCCGTGAGGAAATTTTCGGCCCTGTGGTTTGTATCCTGGCTTACAACAGTGAAGAAGAAGCCATTGAAATTGCCAACGATACTGAATATGGCCTGGCCGGTTATGTTTCCTCAGGTGACATGGATCACGCAAAACAAGTTGCACGGCAAATCCGTGCAGGGCAAGTCGCCATCAATTATGTAGGCGGTACCACCAATACACCTTTTGGCGGATACAAGCAATCCGGCAATGGCCGTGAGAAAAGCGTTTGGGGTTTACACGAATTTCTGGAGCTTAAAGCGATTACCGGATCACAAGCAAGTTAGCCTAGCTAACAGGAGCCACATGTAGTGCTGGAAAATTTTAGTTCGGGCTTAGACAAGTGCCAGACTAACTATCGCGCCTTGACACCTGTTTCTTTTTTGCAAAGAACAGCTCAGACTTTTCCGCACTACACCTCTATTATCACTGAAACAAAGTCCTATTCCTGGAAACAAACATCTGAGCGTTGCAAGCTTTTTGCCTCATCATTATTAAAGCAAGGCATTCAAAAAGGCGATACCGTTTCAATAATTGCGCCTAATACCACCGCCATGTACGAAGCCCATTTTGGTATTCCAATGATTGAGGCGGTTATTAATACCATCAATACCAGACTCGACGCGCAGTCAATTAGTTACATTCTTGAGCATTCCGACTCAAAACTGATTTTGGTTGATACTGAGTTTCTGCCGGTCGTTAAACAAGCATTTAAGCTGGGCAAGCATCAAATCCCCATTATTTACATTGAAGACTGTGAGGATTTTCCAACCGAAACTGACCCGGACTTAAATTATGAAGCGTTTTTGCAACAGGGAGATGTTAACGACAAAAACCTTAACTGGGATATAGATGATGAATGGTTTCCAATCAGTCTTTCTTATACTTCAGGCACAACCGGCAAACCCAAAGGCGTAGTGACTCACCATCGCGGCGCCTATCTGAACGCACTGGGCAACCATTTAGTCTGGCATATGCCCAAAAATCCTGTCTATCTTTGGACGCTGCCGATGTTTCATTGCAATGGCTGGTGCTTTCCGTGGACGATAGCGGCATTAGCGGGTATTAATGTATGCTTGCGCAAAGTCGAAGCACCGGCAATTTTCGATTGTATTAACAAACACCGGGTGACTAATCTATGTGGAGCACCTGTGGTGCTGAATATGCTGATTGATGAAGGAGCCAAACTCGACCATGAGGTTGACATCATGACAGCTGCTGCGCCGCCCCCCGTTTCTGTATTAAGAAAAATTGAGCAACAAGGGTTTAATATCACACACGTTTATGGATTGACAGAAGTCTATGGACCTGCCGTTGTTTGCGAATGGCAACAAGACTGGGACAACCTGGATGACGATAACATCGCTGAGCGTAAATCCCGGCAAGGCGTCAAATACCCGGGTTTAACTGATCTGGATATTCTCAATACCGACACCGGGCAACCGGTAGCAAGAAACGCACAAGAGCTGGGCGAAGTTTGCATGAAAGGCAATATTGTGATGATGGGTTATTACAAAGACAATGCAGCTACGGAGCAAGCCTTTACGGGCGGCTGGTTTCGAACCGGTGACTTAGGTGTCATGCATGAAGACGGTTATTTACAGCTCAAGGACCGCTCGAAAGATATTATTATCTCCGGCGGAGAAAACATCAGCACTATTGAAATTGAAAATGTACTGTTCCAGCACCCTGAAGTCATTGATGCGGCGGTTGTCGCCAAACAAGATGAGAAGTGGGGCGAAGTTCCTTGTGCATTCGTAACTACCGAGCCAGGCTCAACATTGACCGAGCAGGATATTATTAATTTTTGCCGCGAGAACATGGCCAAATTCAAAGCACCTAAAAAAGTGATTTTTGGTGAAATTAATAAAACCTCTACAGGCAAAACACAAAAATACTTACTGAGAAAATTAGCCGATCAGAGCTAATTAGAGCCTAAATCAAAGGCTATAGGTTGTATCAGCCTACCCTATAGCGCACATCGTTATTCAGTTTTTATGCAAATCTGCACACTAAAACTGTGAATTTTTCATAGAAAAAACGTGAACCCGTTAATAACAGTTAAAAAATCAATCTACTAAACTGATTTGCATCTATACAAAAACTTTTGGAGGATAAAACCATGAAAGCTTTTAAAAACTATATTGCAGGTGCTGTATTGGGGTTAGTTGCAGCTAACGGCGCACAAGCATTTGAAATTGGCGGTGCTGCCCTGGGTGCAGAACTGCATATTGAAGAATTCGAAAATTACGAGAACATCAATGGAATCAACAAGATCATGCTTTCGTTTGGAGGCGAAAAGGTACAAGATGAATTGGAATTTTTAGCAGAGTTTCTGCAGGACATCACCTTCCCGGTTTTTCCGTTTTTGGGTACTCAAGACAGTCTTGGAACCAGTAGTGGTGATTCACACAAAATTCGCTCTGTTTCATTTTTGCAAAACGATAAACATGTCTATGTAAATATGCGTGACAGAATTGTTGATGACATGTATGTCTATGGTTTTGATTTTGTACCTTTTTCCAGCATGGCATCGGTTGATAGTGAACTGATCGTTCGACAAGCCGGTGAATGCACCGATAAATGCTATATGCACTTGGGCACAAGGCCCGGTTATGTGCCAATTCTAAGAGGTATGTCGCTTGACAGTAGCGATATGAATGATCATGAAATATCAGAAATTGAAGCGTTTATCGATGACGAAAACGTACTGACAGTATCATTAGATGAACATGGAGAAAAATGGAAGTTCAAGTTCATTGTTCAAATTGCCTGGATCAACCAAGCCTTTTTCTCTGGATCACATTTTGAAGTCAGTAATGAAGGCAATGCAGTTAAAGGCAGCCATAATTACACCCGACCTGACGGCACAAGTGATAGAGCTGTGCTTAAAGGTTTTAAACTGAAATATGTAAAGGATGAAGCCGGAACAAACATCGATTCACATTACATCAAAGATATTATTATCGACCTTGAGAACGGCAGCGTTGCATTCAATGATGGTGATAGAGATGATTACTTTATATACACCATTAGTTACGCCACAATTTATTAAATAAGTAAGTTGAAAAGTAAAAAGGCTGGCTTTGCCAGCCTTTTTTATTAGAGCCTATCTCAAAATAGTTGAGCGACGTTCAGACGAGACAAAACTGAGCGAAAAAGCGCAGTTTACTTGAGGTAAATGAGCATTTTGTTTGAGCGAGCTTTTAATGATGTATCAACGAGTACAGACATTTTGAGGTAGGCTCTAAGTAAATTGGTTTGAAAACCTGACCTCTTCAGTAATACCGATTCTGTTTCCATCAGGGTCAAAAATATTAATTGTCGATCCCCAATTAAATGTTTGGATATTTGCATTAATGCCCTTGGATCTCAGGTGATCAATCGCTTGGTCAAGATCAGCGACATTAAATCTTAATTTAGCCGCACCTTGGCTGATCGGTTTCCCGCTTGAGTTTGCTGCACCTCCGGTTTCGATCATTAAATATGACCCACCGAACTCAAAACAGCAGAGCCGAAAATCACCCTGTTGTTCTTCAAACATGACTTCAAGATTGAAAACGGCTTTATAAAAATTGACACAATCATCGAAATTCTCAACATTGAGAATAATACCGGTCCTAAATATTTCCATTTAACACCTGCCAGCTAACTATCTCATCATTCTCCTGTTTTTTTATTTTGCCTCCTTTCTCAAGATAAACCAGATGCGATAGTGCCTCCAGCATGGCAAAGGTGGTCTGATTTGAGTCTAACTCGCGATTGAACAAGACCGGTAAAACGTCATAAGCCGTTACAGACTCTGCACAAGCTTGCAATAAGGTGTTAAGACGATCATGATGATGAGTCTTAAGCTGATCAATTCGGGCATTACATCCTGTAAACGGCAATCGATGTGAAGGCAACACTAGAGCGCAGTTATCAATATCCTCAAAAGCGGCCAGAGAATCAATGTAATCGGCAATAGGATTAGCGGTTAAATCCTGTACTGGCATTGGAATATTTGGCGTGATCTTGGGCAGGATATGATCGCCAGCAATCAAAATGTTGTTATCCGGGTTATATAAGGAAATATGTTCGGGTGAATGCCCACGCCCTTCCCGACACTGCCAACTAGTTCCGGTTATTTCTAATTCATCAAGATGGCTAATTCTGTTAAAACCTGTTGGTAATTTTGAGCAACGATTACGATAGGAGGTTTTAAAGTATTGCATCTGCTCATACATGTCAGCGGACAAACCGTGCCTGCGGAATAATTCCAGCATCTTGGTTCCTAATACACCAAGCTCATCATGATAAAGCATATTGGCCATTAGCCATTCGGTGCGCGACATAAACACATCCGCACCGGTTCGCTCGGCCAAATCGCCACTCAGCCCCACATGGTCCGGGTGATAATGCGTTAAGATGATTTTTTTAACAGGCTTTTGTGCCAAAAATGACGTCAGCAAATTATCCCAAATAGTCAGGCAATCTTGACTTCCCAAACCTGTATCGACAACCGTCCACGAGCCTTGATCTTCCAGCAACCAGACATTGACATGATCCAATGCAAAGGGCAAAGGCAAACGTATCAAATATATTGCTTCTGCTACCTGATGAGGCACACCTAACTCTGAAGGCGCATCCATCATGTATTCAATATCTGCCATCATTTATTATTCTCGATGTAACGTTTGATGGAACGTAAAGAAAAGTAACCATGATGGGCCAGGTGGTCAGGTTGATAAAAATAGTCCATCCCTATGGGGCAAGCCAAACGCGCCAGACATTTATCCGCACAGTTCGAATCATCTGTTACTCGATAGCCAATGCAGGATTTAAGATTAAAATTCCCCAATGTTTTCACAGCACTGACAGGACAGGCTGTTTGACAAGGTTTATCAATGCATTGCTCACAAACTTCCTCAGCTTGTGCATATTCACTGGCAGGCAGACTTTCCGACACCAGCATTGCCGTTCGATAGGCAAACCAGGTGCCGTATTCAATATTAATCCCTGGCCCTAAAATTGACGGCCTGCCCCAACCGACTAAATGGCCGAGTTGCTGCAAGGGTATTACATATTCAGAGTGAGGGTATAAAACCAAATATCGAGCATTGGCAAAGTGGGTAGAAAAGATATCGATTGTAATTTTCTGGCTCATTTCATCTAAACAATCACCTTGCGTTTTATTTATACTTTTTAAATGTTGCCAGAAACTACTTCCCTTAGTACCAACCAGTAGCAAAGAACTATAGTCTTCTTGTGCGCGATCAGGAAGAGTATTCGTGATCGATTCAGGTAACACAGAAATATCGAATGCGGCGACCAAATTAAGCCCACAATCCTCTAAATCTCCGATCATATTTTGATATGTATATGACACTTGATCCATAAAAAATACTTTTACCCTCTTTAGAATCGTGTAAGAGTTTGGATTATCCTAGAATCCTCAGTTGGACTGGCTTTAAGGCCCGGTTAAAATACGCTGCTGCAAGGCATGGATTGCAGTGAGTAGTTGTTCTACTGACAAGATCCATAACACAGCAGCAGTGGATTTTAACCCGCATTAAGGCCGGTAGCGCATTCATCAACAAGATTGATGCATGAATATGTGAATTTATATTTGAGTTCATACGTCTAAATGTATTTCACAGCGGTCAACTGAGGAATCTAGGATTATGCGACAAATTTCATTACTAGGCCATCGTGGTGCCAGAGGATTATTAGCGGAAAACACGCTGCCGTCACTGGCGAAACCATTTGAATTCGGTGCTGACGGAATTGAATTTGATGTTCAACTCAGCAAGGATAACGAATTAGTGATTTATCATGACCTGAGATTGAAATCCAACATCACCCGGGACGCCGACGGTAAATGGATAAAAAAATTGGGCCCAGCCGTTCGCGACCTGACTCTGAAACAGCTTAGACAATACAAGCTTGGTCGAATTAACAAGCGTAGCGCTTATGGTTTGCTTTACAGTAAACAACAAATATTGCCGGATCAAACCATACCCACTCTGGCCGAGCTTGTTGAATACTTTGACAAGCAACGTTTAAATCAGGCGATCTTGAATATTGAGATCAAGCATTCGCCCAAAGAGCCCGGTTTATGCCCAAGGCCGACTACCCTGGCAAAAAAAGTGGTCGACGAAATTCATCGCTTAAAGATAAACAATCGTTGCGTAGTATCCTGCTTTAATTGGGCGGTGATCAAAGCAGTAAGAGAAATCGATAGCTCCTTGTCAATCGGCTGTTTAACGACAGTTGACCCAACTGAGAATACTCTCACGCCGGTTAATAATAAGCCTTCGCTTTGGAATGCAGGGCTGGATATTCGTGACTTCAACCGTGTCACGCCCGAAATGGTTGCTGCGTTTGGTGCCGAGTATTGGATTCCCTACTATAAAAATTTAAGCAAAGCTCATCTGGACATAGCTCATTCTCATCACTTGAAAGTCTTTACTTGGACAGTCAATCACAAGGCAACTATGAAAAAACTGATGCAGTGGGGCACGGACGGCATTATTTCTGATTATCCTGATAAATTGCAGAAAACCTGGCAGCAATGGTCATCTAATAATAAGAAATAATTGTTATACTCTAGCCTGCATACTGCACCAGCCGGAGCCAAAAAAATGAACCAGTACTATCATTAGCAAATACTGATGCAATATGCAGGCTAACTTTTCACACGGTAGGATTATTTTGACATTATGAATGTCCTGGATATCAGGAATCTAAAAATCGATTTTGCGCTTCATGGTGACGCGATTTCGGCTGTCAAAGATGTTTCATTCAAAATCCCACACGGCAAAACCGTAGCACTGGTTGGTGAATCAGGATCGGGAAAATCGGTCACAGCTCAGGCCATTATGCGAATATTGCCCAAAATCGCCACTATCAGCTCAGGAGAAATCCTGTTAACAACTGATTCGAATCAACCCACCATTGACATCGCTAAACTTAAGGTTGATAGCCCTCAAATGCGGGATATCCGCGGTGGTAAAATCTCCATGATTTTCCAGGAACCAATGGTGTCTTTATCACCACTGCATACTATCGGTGATCAAGTCAGTGAATCAGTGCTATTACACCAATCAGTGAATACCACTGAAGCAACTCAACTCACCAAAGAAATGCTAGACATGGTTGGGTTTCCTGATGCTAATAGAGCTTTAAAGACTTACCCCTTTGAGCTTTCAGGCGGCTTGAGACAGCGTGCCATGATTGCCATGGCATTGGTTTGTAAACCGGCACTGTTAATTGCAGATGAGCCGACTACTGCACTTGACGTCACCATACAGGCACAAATCCTGAAACTCATCAAAGACCTGCAGGAAGAATTACACATGGCTGTCTTGATGATTACGCACGACCTGGGTGTGGTCGCCAATGTTGCCGACGATGTGGTCGTTATGTATCACGGCGAAATCATGGAAAGCGGTTCAGTTGCTGATATCTATACGAACCCGCAACATCCCTATTTAAAGGCATTGATGCAAGCGGTGCCGCATTTCGACATGAAGCCGGGTGAACGCCTTAAACCGGTACGTGAAATTGAATCAGAGTTGGGTCGATTCCATATTGAAAAGTCGTCTCCTCAAACACAAGAACAAGACCCTACTCACTTAAGTGTTAAAAATTTAGTTCGCACCTTTGAAATACGCCACAAGCCCATGTTCGGCAAATCGGAACATCGCATCATCAAGGCTGTTGATGATGTTAGTTTTGATGTGTTGCGTGGAGAGTGTTTTGGCCTGGTAGGTGAAAGCGGCTGTGGTAAAACCACCCTTTCAAAGATTCTTATGAAAGCATTACGGCCGAACTCAGGCGAAGTCACTTATTACGATGGTCGCGATCAAGTCGACGTACTTGCTTTGGAAGATCAAGAGCTGTTTGATTTTAGAAGCAAAATGCAATTTATTTTTCAGGATCCGTTTAGTTCGTTAAATCCACGCATGACGGTTTACGACATCATTCGTGAACCTCTGGTTATCCATAGCGTCGGTGATGAAGCCTATCAAATCGAAATGGTCAAGGAGCTAATGCAGTTGGTTGGCCTTGATCCGCGTTTTTTAAGCCGTTATCCACATAGTTTCTCCGGTGGACAACGTCAGCGCCTGGGCATCGCCAGGGCACTGGCATTAAAACCAAAACTGATCATTTGTGATGAGCCGGTTTCAGCACTCGATGTATCTATTCAAGCGCAGGTGCTAAATTTATTAAAGGATTTACAGCAGGAACTCAACCTGACTTACATTTTTATTTCGCATAATCTGGCAGTGGTTGATTATATTGCTGATCGAATTGCCGTTATGTGCCAGGGCAGGCTGGTTGAAATCGCGGCTAAAGAAGAACTGTTTAATAATCCGATACACCCTTATACCCAGGCATTGCTTAATGCGGTACCCTTCGCTGATCTGGAGAAATCCCTGGATTTTGAATTAGTCATGGATGGAAAATCTTCAGAACCCGGCGCCTGGCCATCACCCTACACTTGCGGGCCGCAACATCCTACTCAGCTTAAGGCTGTAGCTAATGATCATTTTGTGCAAACAGCTGTCAACTAAATGATCAGAGCAGTTAAATATTTAATTTTACTATCCTGGTTTTTTGGCAGTGCTTTTGCGTCAATGTTGGAACCGGAGTATTTCTCCGAACAGATCGCTAACGGCGAGTTACCACCGCTAACTGAGCGTATCCCCGAAACACCGTTGATTATGGATGAATCATTGGGTAATAAGACACCCGGCGTCTACGGCGGCAAACTCAACATGCTTATGGCCAAAGACAAGGATATAAGGCGCATGGTGGTTTATGGTTATTCACGCGTAGTGGGTTACGACGAAAACCTTAAGCTGATTACCGACATCGCCGAATCATTTGAAAACCGGGGAAACAAAGAATTTATTTTCAAACTCCGTAAAGGTCATCGTTGGTCTGACGGCCATCCATTTACGTCTGAAGATTTCAAATTTTACTGGCAAGATATCGCTACTAATAAAGATTTAAATCCATTCGGTCCACCCAAAACATTGTTAGTCGACGGCGAACTACCTGAAGTTGAATTCCCAGATGCATTGACAGTCATTTATCGTTGGTCAAAGCCGAATCCATACTTCTTACCCGAACTGGCTGCACCGCGTCCACTATTCATTTATCAACCCAAGCATTATTTAAAGAAATACCACCCAAACTATACTGACCCGGATCAACTACAACAACAGGCCCAAGAATCAGGCAAACGTAATTGGGCCGGTTACTATTTGAAAAAAGCACGCCAATATAAACTGACCAATCCTAAATTACCTTCATTACAACCGTGGATAAATACTACTAAGCAACCTGCAGAACGCTATATATTTAAACGTAATCCGTATTTCCATCGCGTCGATGTTAATGGCCGACAAATGCCTTATATTGATGAGGTCATCGTTAGCATTGTCTCCAGCAGCTTAATTCCGGCTAAAGCAGGTGCCGGTGAGTCGGATTTGCAAGGTCATTATTTACGGCTGGACAATTACACTTTCCTCAAGGAAGGTGAAAAACGGAGCAATTACGATGTGCGTTTATGGCGAACGATTAATGGCTCACATAAAGCTTTATATCCGAACCTTAACAGCAGCGATGATGTTTGGCGTGAACTAGCGCGTGATACGCGTTTTCGGCGTGCATTGTCTCTGGGCATAAATCGTTATGAGATTAATCAGGTTGTCTATTTCGGCCTCACCAACGAGAGCAATAACACCGTTCTACCAGATAGTTCCTTTCATAAACCCGAGTTGCAGCAGCACTGGGCCACATATGATCCTGATCAGGCTAATCGCTTACTGGATGAAGTTGGCCTGGACAAGCGTAACAAAAAAGGCATACGACTTCGTTCTGACGGAAAGCCGCTGGAAATAATCATTCACACCGCCGGAGAAAGCACTGAGGAAACCGATATTCTGGAACTATTACACGATAGTTGGTTAAAACTGGGCATTAAGATTTACAGTAAGCCCTCACAACGGGAAGTTTTCAGGGAACGTGTGTTTTCCGGTGATGCCATGATGTCTATCTGGAGTGGCCTTGAAAATGGCCTGCCTACTGCTGACATGAGCCCGCATGAGCTGGCGCCCACTTCACAGAATCAATATCAATGGCCAAAATGGGGACAATATTCAGAAACCAAAGGTGAACGCGGAGAAGCACCGGACCTGGCTGAAGCAAAAAAACTATTTGAACTCAACCAACAATGGAGCCGGACTTCAAGCATGAGTGAGCAAAAA
Source organism: Arenicellales bacterium (assembly GCA_028284225.1). Classification (GTDB taxonomy): domain Bacteria; phylum Pseudomonadota; class Gammaproteobacteria; order Arenicellales; family JAHEKD01; genus JAHEKD01. Next base: position 282,803 of record JANQSD010000019.1, on the reverse strand, counting down.
CAAATCTGGCAACAAATGCTAGAGATGTATTGTGAACAAGTGTACAGCATCGGCATCATTAACTCGGTTCCGCAACCTGTTGTAGTGAACCGTAATTTACGCAATGTACCTGAGCAAGCCGTTTATGCCTGGTCACCGACCGCCTACTTTGGTGTCTACCATCCTGATATTTTCTGGTTTGAGCAATAAACATGCTGAACTATATTGTTAAGCGCTTGTTATTGATGATCCCGACATTATTCGTCATTAGTGTACTGGTATTCATTATTATTCAGTTGCCGCCCGGTGATTATCTGGAAAGCTATATTGCAGAATTACAAAGCCAGGGTGAATCTGTTGACGATGCCAAAATAAAATTCCTGCGTCAGGAGTACGGTCTTGACAAGCCACTTTATGAACAATACTTTGTCTGGGCCAAGGGCTTGATGCAAGGCGATCTGGGCTACTCATTCGAATTTGACTTACCGGTTCGGGAAGTGGTTGGAGACCGCATGTTTCTAACTATCATTATTTCAGTCGTGACGATCATTTTCACTTGGATGATCGCGTTCCCGATTGGTATTTATTCAGCCACCCATCAATACAGTTGGGGCGACTATGGCCTGAGTTTTCTTGGTTTTATCGGTCTTGCCACTCCGAATTTTCTGTTAGCGCTGGTTATGCTTTACCTTGCTAACGTTTATTTTGGCACATCCATCGGTGGTTTGATGGATCCTGAGTTTATTGACCAGTCCTGGAGCTGGGCAAAGATCAAATCAGTACTCGAGCATTTGTGGATTCCAGTGATTGTGATAGGCACATCAGGCACTGCTGGTATGATTCGACGCCTGCGGGCCAATTTGCTTGATGAACTACAAAAACAATATGTAACCACCGCCCGAGCTAAGGGCATGAAGGAAGGTAAACTGGTACGTAAATATCCGTTACGTATGGCACTTAACTTTTTTATTGCCGATATCGGCAGTTTACTGCCCAGTGTTATATCAGGTGCAGAAATCACTGCCGTGGTACTGTCGCTACCCACTACCGGCCCAATGTTACTCAGTGCTTTGCAGAGTCAGGACATGTACTTGGCCGGTTCATTCTTAATGTTTCTGGCCATGCTAACCGTGATCGGCGTGTTGATATCTGATATTTTGCTGGCGGTTACAGACCCGCGTATTCGCTTACAAGGTGAAATTACCAAATGACCAAGCACTTTGTATCCGACAAGCCCTTTGATCCTTATTCCGTCGAACAACTGACGGAAAAACAGGAACAATACTACTTTGCCTCGCAATGGCAATTGATGTGGTGGAAACTCAAGCGCCATAAACTGGCGGTGATTTCATCAATCATGCTGTTTTTCATTTACTTTGGCGCTTTGTTTTGTGAGTTTTTAACCCCTTATAATTTACATACTCGTAATACAGATTTCATTTACGCGCCACCGCAACTACCTCATTTTTTCCATGAGGGTAAGTTTGTTGGGCCGTTTGTCTATGGTTTGGACTATGAGCTCAATATGGAAAATTTGAAGCGCGAATATACGCCCAATCCCGAGAAAATCCACAAACTGCGTTTCTTTTGTAGTGGTGACAGTTACACATTCTGGGGAATATTTGAGACCGACAAACATTTTGTCTGCCCGGCCGAAGATGGCCAATTCTTTTTGATGGGCACTGATCGTTTGGGTCGCGACATGTATTCACGAATATTCCACGGTGCCCGTATTTCCTTGACCATTGGCCTGATCGGTATTGTAGTGAGTTTTACCTTAGGAATAATTATTGGTGGCATTGCCGGTTATTATGGTGGTTTTGTCGACAATGTTATTCAGCGCCTAATCGAAATTATTCGCTCCTTCCCTGAATTACCGCTCTGGATGGCCTTATCGGCCGTACTACCTGTGACCTGGAGTCCGCTGTTGATCTTTTTCGGCATTACCATAATTCTGGCCTTGCTGGATTGGACATCACTTGCCCGTGCGGTGCGTTCAAAATTGCTGGCCTTGCGCGAGGAAGATTATTGCACCGCCGCACAACTCATGGGTGCCAAACCAAAACGAATTATCGGCAAACACTTGTTGCCCGGTTTCATGAGCCATCTAATCGCCTCCGCATCATTATCAATTCCCGGCATGATCCTGGGGGAAACTGCCTTGAGTTTTCTTGGGCTCGGGCTCAGGCCGCCTATAACAAGCTGGGGTGTATTACTCAACGAAGCCCAAAACATTAACGTTGTTGCACTCTATCCCTGGCTGATGATTCCGGTAATTCCGGTCATTATCGTCATCCTGGGTTTTAACTTTCTCGGTGATGGTTTACGCGATGCCGCTGATCCTTATAAGTAATCTGACCAAACCTTCGGTGGTCAGATCATCCTGAGGAACGAAGTGACGTGGGGATCTATCAATTACTGTTCGGGCTTTGATGCAAGTTTATGCTCCATTCAACTTGGAAGCCCATTCATGGAGATTCCTCGCTACACTCGGAATGACAATGTTACTCCATCATCCTGAAGCGCTAGCACCGCAAGGATCTCCAAATCACTGTTCAGGCTTACAACAGAAACCAACATTTAATTAATGGCCAGCATCTCACAAACATCAACCACCATCAGACAAGCTAATCTGGCGGATATATTCTTGCTGATCCTGTGCGCAATGCTTTGGGGATCAGCCTTCATGATGATGAAAATAGCAGTCAGCGAAATTTCAGCATTAACAGTAGCAACCGGTCGAGTATTGGTCGGTGCTTTAGCGCTAATCTTATATTGCCTGATTCGTGGATATAAATTTCCAAAGCGACTCGATACCTGGTTTTTGTTATTAGTTGTTGGGCTTTTAGGTAATGGTATACCTTTTTTTCTGATCACCTGGTCCGAACAGACTATTGACAGCGGCATGGCTGCAATCCTGATGTCCACAGGTCCGATCTTTTCTCTGGTATTAGCACAAATATTCACCACTGATGATAAATTCAGCTGGCGCAAGCTGGCCGGTATGGTTCTGGGTTTTTCCGGTGTATCGGTGGTTATCGGGGTAGATGTATTTAGTGGCTTAGGTCAGAACCTTATTCCCCAGTTAGCAACAATCGCAGCGGCGTTTTGTTATGTATTTTCCACCGTTTTTATTCGAAAAATAGAACTCATGAAACCGGAGATGCTGGTTGGCTGTTCATTGTTGATTGCATCCGCATTGTTCGTGCCGATTTCATTGATCATTGATCCACCTTCAGAAATAGCCCAGGCAACTATCTCCTCGTTAAGTGCTGTGATCTATTTAGGAATTGTTCCGACAGCACTGGCATTCGTTATTCGGGCAAAGCTGGTTATATCGGTCGGTTATACATTCTTCTCCATGGCAGGTTATCTAGTGCCGATTTTCGGTGTCATTTTTGGCGCCCTATTCCTTAGCGAATCAATTGAACCTCAAGAAATTGCTGCCCTGTTACTGGTACTATGTGGAATTGCAACTTCACAACAACGACAAGAACCTCATGAATAGGGATGAGTGCATGCTATGGTGGACCTGTCAGGTCAGCGCTCACACTGTTTAATCAATCTTTCATATTGAAAAGTTACAAAGTCAGATAGAACTAATGTGTTAGAAATGCCTATGGATTATGAAAAAAGAGTAAGCGTCTATCGCGGCGATGTTGAAGAGAGTATTCACTTCGGTGTCGCAGCGGTAGTTAATTCCTCGGGAGAATTAATTTATTCGATCGGCAATCCAGAATTGATCACGTTTCCGCGCTCGGCATTGAAATTTATTCAGGCCATAGCCCTGGTTGAGACCGGTGCTGCCAAAGCTTACAACCTTGATAACCGACACTTGTCCCTGGCCTGTGCCTCGCATATGGGAGAGCCTTTTCATATTGAGCTAGTGAACAAATGGTTAACGCTGATCGGCTTGGGCAACGATAACCTGGCCTGCGGACCGGACTATCCACTTGACCAGGAATCTTTCTACAGCAGGCTAAGACAGCATGATGATCGCAATCGTGTGTTTCATAATTGTTCTGGCAAGCATACCGGCTTCTTAACTGTATGCCGGCACCTGGGATTTGAGACAGACGGTTATCATCAACTTGAGCACCCGGTACAACAACTATTTCAACAAAACCTAAGTTATTTTACCAACCTGGATTCGACACACTTTCCCTGGCAAATTGACGGATGCGGTTTCCCTGCACCGGCACTAAAACTAAAAGACATGGCATATGCTATGGCAAAATTTGTTGATCATAAAAGCCTTGGTGAATCCAAATCAGATGCATCACAACAACTGCAACATGCTATTGCAGAATACCCGGAATATATGTCAGGCACTAATGAACTTGCCGCTCATCTCACTAATGCGACAAACGGCAGAATATTGGCAAAAATCGGTGCCGAGGGTTATCACATTGCAGTTGATCGCGAACAAAAGTTAGGTATGGCACTAAAAATTGCCGACGGCTCAGTACGCGGCATCAATTTTCTACTGGTTAGTTTACTGGATGAACTGGGTTTGCTTGATGACCAGGCACGTCAAAAACTCAAACAATTTTTACACCCTGACGTGCTCAACAGCCGTCAGGAAACAGTTGGGTATATACAAAAAGCCTAATACGATTTGACCTTGCTCGACATAACTAAAGCAACGCACTCAACAAACCAGCAAACTCCGGTGTCCGCAAGTAACCATAAGACTTGTGCGGATTATCCGGGTAATCACATGCCACCCTGTCATCAACAACCTTAACACCCTGGCTATTAGGCTCAAAATCATCCGATAACCGCGTATCCAGGGTCACAATATCGCGGCCATCGGCAAAATTACTCCAGCTGCGGCTGACAATACTCGGCGTGCGTAAAATTCCATTATTCTGATCAAAGATTTTCGATTTGACCGGCGCGAATCCTAAAGGCGAGCCTAATGTCACAAAATGCTCAACCTCAATCCCGTTAAATTCCGGTTCCTTACCCATACGCCTCAAGACATCATAAGCGACAATCGTCCCCATCGAATGTGACACCAAAATAATTTCATTATTTTGATGGTCGACTATTTGGTCTACTAGACGTTGCTGAATCGTATTACGATTAGCCTGATCAGTATAATAACTGTGTAAATCAGCTTGCAGTTCTTTGATGACATGTTCAGCCACATTACCTAACACCCCTGTCAAAGATTCGAACGTATCAATCCCAGCGCCCACAATCTCACCGCCGATGTCACGCAAAAAATCAAATAACGAATCCTTGTATTCCTTAATAGCACCGTCCTCCGGGGGCCGGTAAGGCTCATCGACGTCATGTTCAGCAAGGGGCTCGCCATGATAAACATCCGCATAATAGGCCATCTTGATAGGAACGACTTGTTCATCAATCTGTGGGCGATCGATAAATTCCTGACCATCATTCATCGACTGCAGCCACCATTGACGCAAGATCTGCTCAGATGGTTTCTCACTACGACCATGAATTAAAATAATAGCTTTACTCATTTAATCCTCCTGTTTTAACTGTCATTAGGGTAAATATTAGCTCGCTTATATTAATCCAGAGTATTTATATCATTAATTAGCATTAATATCTAAAAAAGCAAGCAAAACTCTCTAAACCTAGACTAATTTCATAAATTATCTATTTCTAAAGATATATTTTTCATAGACTTATGTTGGTTATGATACGAGTATATATTAATAATATATTCTAATAATAAAAATATAAACCAGATAACCAAAGCAATTACTGGAGATACCAAATGACAGATAAATTTCTTATTAGTTCTAGAGATCGTAGAGCTCAATTACAAGCAGATTCCCTCGAATCAAAGTTTGACATTAAAATAGAACAAGTTATTAACGCAAGAGTACTGACCCAGGACTTAGAGCAAACTAAAATCGCAGAACTGCAAAAGCAAGGTTTTCGTGTCAAACGGCTAGGCAATGTCAATCTTCTGAATATCGGTGCTTATACAATCAATATTGAAGCAGATTTGCCCGATTTAAAAGCAGATTTAGAAGTTCCACAGGAGCTAAAGGATGATTGGCAACATTTCTTAATCCAATTCATCAGTTACCCGGAACAAGAATGGATTGCCGCGCTTGAGGATCGAGGGATCACAATTGTTGAACCTATTCCTCCCTATGGTACTTTCGTAATTGGTTCGCAGGATGTCATCAAGTCATTAGAGGACCTGCCATTCATTGCATGGACTGGAGAATTCAAACCTGCTTACCGACTCTCTGCTAACTTAAATGGCCTGGATGGAAATTTAAAATATGTAAGCATCAGTATTTATAAGGATGGTGATACTGAGGCTGTGCGTGCAGAGATCGAACGCCTTAACGGTACAATTATTTTTGAAGAAGGTGTAAAAGTAAACCCGCATGACAACTACCAGATTCTGACCATTGAAATAGACGCAGATTCACTTGATGAGCTGGCTCGTTTACCTGATGTGCGCTGGATTGAGCACAGGCCTCCACTGGAACTTGAAGATGAACGGTCTTGTCAGATTATTGCAGAAGATTTGAATGGAACACCTTTACCAAATACAGGGCCTAATCTTGGGTATCAAGACACGCTGGATGATGTTGAATTATCCGGTGCAGGAACTGTTATTGGTATCTGTGATAGCGGGATAGATTCTCATGACAATGCGACCATGCATCCTGATCTGGCTGGGCGCATGGACTTTTTTGCTGATCAAACTGGTGGAGGTGTTACAACCGATACTGATGGCCATGGCACTCATGTAGCTGGGATCGCCTTAGGTAATGCCTCAAGTGGTGAAGCTGATCCGCAAGGCTTTCAATTAGGCCAAGGTGTAGCCCCAGAAGCCCGCTTTGGTAGTATTAATCCAATCCAAGACCCAGACGACGCTACTGTCACGACTACGCCTGTCAACTGGATTCAAGCAATGGCAACAAATAATGTTGATGTGATGAATAATAGCTGGGGCGGATCTATCGATACGACTTATTCAACACTAGCCAGAAACATTGACCAAGGTGTGCGTGACCCGGATGTAGGAACTTCTGATTTGGAGAAATTAGCCATAGTCTTTTCTGCTGGCAACAGAGGGGGAAGAACAAGAAGTATTACTTATCCTAAACTTGCCAAGAATATAATTGTAGTCGGCAATTCTCTTAATTCGCGTCCTAATGAGTTATTTCCATCAGATGATATTCGCAGCATTGATGGCAGTTCAAGCCGTGGTCCTGCTCCTGATGAGCGAATTCTTCCAACGGTAGTGGCCCCGGGAACAAATATTGTAGCCACACGCTCCACAGTGGATACTGATCCGGCAACTCCGGGAACACAGGCCCCATATGGCCCTTATCGGGATACTGGAGGTATCGAGCATGGGCAACATACTGCACTTACCGGCACCTCAATGGCAGCACCCCATGTCAGTGGGCTGTGTGCGTTGTTGATCGAGTGGTGGCGAAATCGCACCGGTGGGCAAACACCCAGCCAGGCGATGCTAAAGGCTTTACTTGTAAATGGCGCTGAAGACTGTGCAGGCGGTGAGGATTGGCGACGATTGGCACTTACTTCTACCGATACAATACAAACCGTTGGACCGTTGCAGATTGTTTTGAATTTGGGAACTGCCGCTGACCCTACTGACCCTAAAGGGCCCTCCTCTATCGCCCCATCAAGGATCGTCGAGCTAAGTGTAAATGGCTTTAATATTATAAACCGTGTAGCCACAAGTGCCGATGTCATCAATCCAGGCGACTGGTTTTACGATAGTGCTACAGACCTTATTACTTATCGTCCTCAAGGTATAGCTTTTTCTGGCACAACAAAATATCTTCTATACCTTGTTGATGACGCCCAACCTCTGGCAGCTGTTCCCAATAACGCTCAAGGTTGGGGACGGGTAAGCTTATCCAATATGGTGCTTCAGGCTCCAGATTCGGATCGAGGCCCAAAGTTATTCACTGACCAACGGCAAGCTTTTACCGCTAATGGGCAGGAATATCAGATCAATATCGCACCAGCCGATAATGCCCGACCGATGAGGATTACTCTTGCCTGGACGGATGCGGCTGCAGCAGATGGTGCTAATCCTGCCCTGGTAAATGATCTGGATTTGGAAGTAACAGAATTAGCAACCGGTAACATTTATAAAGGCAACGCATTCAGTAATGGTTTCTCTGTTGCTGATTCCGGTGATGATTTTGATGATGTAAACAACGTTGAATGTGTTTATATTCTGAACCCTGCTGGTGTCTACGAGGTACGGATCATTGCTCAGAATATTGCAGCCAGTGCACGACCCGATATTATTATGCCGTGGCAGGATTTCGCCATGGTTATCGATAATGCAGATGTGCCTGCAGCTGCCCCCGTGAGCGTGGTACCGGTATTAGACCGCTCCGGTAGTATGGTTAGCAGTGGTTATGTGGATATCACTCGAACCGCCAGCAAGCAATTTCTCGACTCCATGAATATCAATGATGAGGTCGGTGTGGTCAGCTTCGGCGATGACGGTCAAATCGAATACTCCGACCCGGCTTCTCCTGACGATTTACAACTCATCAGCGGTGATCCCATCAAAAATGCAGCCAAGAGTGCTGTGGATAGTGTGACATTTGAAGGTTGCACCTATATGGGAGACGGCATCCTCAAGGCACGAGATCTACTGGATTCCGCTACGGGCACCCCGGCTATGGTGTTGTTGTCTGATGGCTACGACAACAAAGGCTGTGCGATGTCTGATCCTGCACGTCCATCCGCTATTCAGGCAGCCGGTATGTTGCCCGCTGACACACCCATTTACACGTGTGCGATGGGGCCGAACTCGGATCAAGATCTGTTACGGCAATTGGCCAATGACTCGGGCGGCCGGTACTATTTTATGCCGACTATTGATGATTTGTTTGAGATATATAACTACATTCGTGGGCAAGTCACCAGTACAGGGATAATTGTTAATGAGTCAGCTATGGCATCAAGAAGCAGAATTGCGGCGTTTGTTGACTCGTTGACCGAAGAAGTGACATTTACCCTAACCTGGGGAGATGAATCGCTGCGCTATGTAGCGCGTGATCCCCGACGAGATCGAGACATCAATATTCGTTTGCGTGACCCAAACGGAAAACTGCTCGCGAATAACAGTTCTTATGTGCGCCGAATCGTCGGCAAGGGATATGTTATTTTTAAAATTCAAGAACCCATGTCCGGCCGCTGGCATGTCGAGGTGGAAACCACCAGGCAACAGCATACTCCATATACTTTAGGTGGTTTTGTTCGCTCAGGGATTAAGCTTGTGTTGCCTACACTCAAGCAGCGAATTGCCTTGAACGCACCTTTGCGAGTTGCATTTCAGGTTTTTGACGGTCAAGAGCCTATTACTGGATTCCGTTCCAAGTTAAAGGCAGTCGCGCCTATGTTTTCGTTTGATGATCTTGCACAAAAATATAGAACCCAGCTTGGGAACATTTCAATAGACCCTCAAAGGTCCAGGGATATTGACCCAAATCTTGCCAAGTTCAATATTCTCCGAGATCAACTCCAAGCAAGTGACGGTATAGATATTTTTGCACCTGAAGTAAACAATCTTTCCGTGCGGGAATTGAGATTAGGCGAGTTAAGAGATAGAGGCTTATCACACTTGGTTCCTAATTTTAACGGTATTTCACAAGGTGCTGGAAATGTCTTCAACAATCCAGTACTTGATGCTAATGCCACACCAAGATTTGATCAGCCCAGATTATTAGAAAGTACGGGTCTAAGGGCTGATTTATCAGGATTGGCAAGACGAAACTTAACTCAACCACCGCTACGCTCAGCAAACGGCATATCTGATTCCATGATTAGCAGTGGTGTGGCTTTTGCCCAACTTAATCAGACTAAAGTTCGTGGAAGCCATAATATTGTCGTTACAACCAACGGAACATCACAAGTTTCGAATACCCGTTTTGAACGTAAGGAACTTATAAGTGTACTGGTTGATTAGTTCTATTCCTAACTACCATGCAGTTGTAATTCTGCAAATAACACCATAAATAGATGCCTTATCGCAAGGTAAGGCATCTATAGCATAAACAAAATTACATACTCAACGGATGCGGGTAACGACTGTGCACCTGTGCAATCTCCAATAGCAATTCCTCTGATAATTGTGTCTCGACTGAATCCAGTGCAGTTTTGATTTGATCGAGCTTGGTGGCTCCGATGATATTGCTGGTGGTGAACGGTTGTTGGTTGACAAAGGCATGGGCCATTACAGATGGATCAAGGCCATGTTCACGGGCGATGGCAACATACTGATCGACTACTGCTATAACATCATCGGCGATGTATTTGGTGAAGTAGTGGCCGAACAGTTGCATGCGAGAGCCTTGAGGTCGGGCGCCGTTTTCATATTTGCCGGATAACACGCCCATTGCCAGCGGTGAATAGGCCAGTAGGCCCACTTGTTCCAGGCAGGAAACTTCTGACATACCGAAATCATAAGCACGATTGAGCAGATTGTAAGGGTTTTGAATGGACACCAGCCTGGGCAGGTCATGTTTTTCAGCCAACCGCAGACATTTCATGGTGCCCCATGGGCTTTCGTTGGATAAACCAATATGTCTGACCTTACCCGCTTTGACCAGTTCGTTCAGCACTTCCAGGCTTTCTAGCAGTGGCACTGGATCATCGTCAGGATTGTAGCTGTAGCCAAGCTGACCGAATAGGTTAACTTGTCGGTCAGGCCAGTGCAGTTGGTAAAGGTCAATGTAATCCGTTTGTAAGCGTTTGAGGCTGGCATTGCAGGCTTCCAAAATGCTTTGTTTATCAAGCCGGGTTTCTCCATCATGCAAATGTGGACGCGCATAGGGGAATCGACCTGCCCTACCCATAACTTTGGTTGCCAGAATAACCTCGTTACGTTTGCCGCTGTGTTTAAACCAATCACCAATATATTGTTCAGTCAGGCCGTAGGTCTGCTCGCGTGGTGGTACGGCGTACATTTCTGCGGTATCAATAAAGTTGATACCGTTAGCCAGCGAGAAGTCGAGTTGCTCAAAGGCATCTTCTCTGCTGTTCTGTTCACCCCAGGTCATTGAACCCAGACAGATCAGACTGACTTCAATATCTGTGTGGCCGAGTTTTCGGTATTGCATGGTTGTTGTCCTGTTGATTTCTTTTGCTATGACCGGTGATCCGGTGTCTACTTATGTCTAAATATACTGGATACCCGCCTTCGCGGGTATGACGAAAGAAGAGAATTTTGTCGGTTTCTTGGTGTTTGTACTAATATGCTTGAAAGGCACTGATGTATGGTTTTAAAAGTTTAAAGATAATGTATTTATTAAAGGCAGCATCATTTCCAGCACTTGTTGCGGAATCTTTTAATCGAATCATTGTGATTTGCAGATCCCGGAATGAGCTTGTGCCGGACAAAACCCGGTATCCGGGGAATGGTTGGGTTTAAGAAATTCCGAAAATCACTTAGTTGTGCACTAATTTGTCCATGATGTCCGGTTGGCTGCTTACTTCTTCGACGCTGCCTTCAGCGACCAGCTTGCCCTTGTCCAAGACTAATAATTTATCAAAGCTGTCGATGTAATCAGTGTTGCTCAATACCCAGATGACTTTCTTGTCTTGCATAATCTCAAGGATTCGTTCAATCAGTGCCTTCTCAACTTTACCATCGAGAATGGTTGTGGCTTCGTTGACGATCAAAATTTGAGGATTTTTGATTAAGGCTCTGGCAATCGTAAGTTTCTGCCGTTGAGCTGAGGTCAGTTTAGCACCACCAACGCCTACAGAATAATCCAGCCCAACTTCAATGATCTGTTGTTTTAAATCCAGCTCGCTGATAACTTTTTGAATTAGTTTGCCGACTTTTTGCTGGGCATTGGCCTGACCGTATGCAACCCGACCAAATAAAATATTGTCCTGAATCGTCAAGTGGCTGGAGACTTTTTCATCACCATTGAAATCAATCAAATCATTTTCATCGCCAAGTTCCTGCTTCAATAACTCATGGGCATTAACGATTTTTTGTTGTATTTCCGGGGTAATCAAACCTAAACGATGTCGGGCTACATTTAGTTTAAAGGCTAAGTTCAAAATGGTTTGTTTATCTTGATCGCTAATTGAATCTAACGACACGGTTTCCGAAAGTTTGGATAATCTGGCTAAATCAGGCAAGTCGTCGACACTAATAAAGCTAAAGCGTTCAAACATGGGACTGCCTTCGGGCACATCTGAGAAGATATCCACCATGATTTTGGCTGCTTGCAGACCGATCTTGAGCATGGGTTGTTTAAGTTCGGCTTTGTTGATAGCCTCATCCACATTAGCATCAGATAGCAAATCCAGAATTTGAATACCCGATTGAACCGGCATGCCAAAAAATAAGTTTTCGGCGGCGGTCATATTGGTGTTGTACTGATTGGGGTCCAGCGTCTCGACCAGCTTGGCATAATCGTCCTGGTGCAAAATTTCACGCAGGCGTTGTCTGGCATGAAGTATGCCTTCAGCCAGTTGCGGGTAATTCGATGCATGAATTGAGCTATATAATCCCAATTGATAAATGTCATCTTCCAGGTCAGCGATTTTCAAGGTGTTTAACACACGCTGATCAAATGATTCGCGATCAATACCTGCTGCCTCATGATTCAGCCAGTCCGCATTGATATCATCATGTGAATTTGCCGAGGCCTTTGAATCCTCAATATAGCGTTGGCGCTGTTTTAATTCCTCGTCAGAATAGTCGGCTTCTTTTTTAGGCTCGTTTTTAAGGCCGTATAGCAAGTTCTCTCTGACCGTGCCGGTAAATACATAAGACTGCTGATCGATATAAGCAATATTTCGACCTAAAACTGATTCGGGTAATTCAGCAATGTTTTGGGTGCCTATTTTAATCTGGCCGAAATTAGGCTGCAGTAAACGCGCAATAAGTTGTGTTAACACACTTCTGCCGCTGCCTCCCAGACCCAGCACGGCGATATGATCTTGCGAACCGATGGAAAAATTAACACCGTCTAGTGACTTAACAAACTCATCTTCACTATAGCTTATTGAAGTCGCGAGTAAATCTGAGTCGGCAAAATTCGGCACTTCTTGACCACGCTCCTGCAATTTTGGATCGAGCATGTTTTCTGGCTGGAATTGATCAATAATCTGCTTATATTTTACACGCACATCTTCGGTAATCTGGTAATACTTCAATAGCTCTTTCCATGGCGATGCCAAATCCTTGTACGCCGCCAGCACTGCCACCAGTGCACCTAAGGATAATTCACCGGTAATAACAAAATAACCACCAATCCCGTAAAAGAAAAAAGGTGTGAGCTGGGCCAGAAAATTATTCAGAAATTTAATAAAGAATTTCTTTTTATAAATATCGAATCGAATTGCATAAATCCTGGCAAGCCGACTGGATACATGTGCTTTTTCATAACTGGAGGTGTCATTAACATGAATGTCGGAAATCCCCGACACTGTTTCACCCACCTTATCTGAAAACCGCCGCACCGCCTGCACTCGTTGTTTGGCTAATTCATTCACACGCCGTTGTAATTTTGGAATGATATAAAGCTGGGGTGGGTATAAAGCGATGGCAGCCAGGCCTAATAACAAATCCTGATTAAAAATAAAAAACAGATAAGTAATTAATAAACCACCCTGAAAAGCCGGCAAAGCAAATGCATCACCTATAAAACCGCCTAAAGGTTCCGTTTCTGCAGTGATCATGGGAATAATTTCACCTTGGGAAACTTGCTTGAAACGCGGAATAGGAAAGCGTAATAATCTGCCAAATAAATCAAAACGAAACCGGCGTAGCATACGCTCACCAAGAATCCCACGGTAAACATTAATCACATACTTAAGGCCACCGTTAATCAGGACTAATACCAAAAACAACCCACACAGAAAGAACAGGTATTTAACTTGATCGATGGGGTAGCCTAAAATTTCATCAGGAATATTCACTCCGCCCAGGGCACTGTTGATAATGACCTTGGGTACTTCCAGCGACGCATAGACAAACGGCATGGACAACAGGGTCAACAATAACAGCAAGAACTGATCTTTCTTGGTATGCTTGAGAATATAGCGATAAATGGACGGTTCTATCTTGTTTTCATCCACAATCTGTTCTGCAAGTTGTTATCATGATTTGATACTAGCATTTAGCCCTTATTTACCCAAGTTTAGATGAAAAAAATCGCCTGTATTGTTAAAGGTTATCCACGCCTGTCCGAAACGTTTATCGCTCAGGAAATACTTGCGCTGGAACAGGCCGGTGTCGACATCATTATTTATTCTTTAAGACACCCCACCGATACCACGGTTCATCCGGTGCACAAGAAAATCCGGGCTAAGGTTCATTATCTGCCTGAATATTTGTATCAGCACCCTATTCGGGTTGGCAAAGCTTTGTTTAAATCACTGTTTAATAAGCATTTTTATACCGTTTTCCCTAAATTCATCAAAGACTTGCTGCGTGACTTAACGCCGAATCGTATCCGCCGTTTTGGGCAAGCCCTGGTATTGTTTAATGAGATTGAAGCAGATAGAGAATGGCTGTATGTGCATTTTTTACACACACCGGCATCGGTGGCACGCTATGCCAGTTATTTAACCGAGCTGCCCTGGAGTTGTTCGGCCCATGCCAAAGATATCTGGACCTCTAAAGACTGGGACAGCCGTGAAAAATTGGCTGAAATGAAATGGCTGGTGACCTGCACCCGGTCCAATACCGAACATTTAAAAGCATTAATTCCACAACAGAGCAAGGTAACACTTTTGTATCATGGACTGGATTTGTCACGCTTTCCCACGCCAGTGTCTTTCAGTGGCATTGATGGAACTGATCATAACAAGCCTGTTCGGATAGTTTCAGTCGGACGGGCTGTAAGTAAAAAGGGTTATGATGTTTTGTTAAATGCGCTGGCACAACTGCCAAAACAACTTAGCTGGACATTTACCCACATAGGCGGCGGCCCGCTGCTGGACGATTTAAAAGCTCAGGCAAGCAATTTGCAGTTAAAAGATAATATCGAATGGCTGGGCGCACAAAACTTTGAGCAGGTGATCATGCATTACCAGGCTGCTGATATGTTTGTATTGGCCTCGAGAATCGATAAAAATGGTGACCGTGATGGTTTACCCAATGTATTGATGGAAGCAATGACGCAAAAATTAGCCTGCATCGCGAGTAACATTTCAGGAATTCCGGAATTAATCACTGATAGAGAAAACGGCATCTTAATAGAACCTGAAGACACTGAGGCATTATCCAAGAATATGGCCGAATTGATTCAATCACCTGAACTTCGTCAACAGTTAGGTGAAACCGGTTATAAAACTGTCACTGAAAAATTCTCGCTTGAAGCAAATATTCAAACCCTGATTGATCGGTTTCGTTAATGCGAATTGGTTTTTATGCTCCATTGAAATCCCCTAACGATGAAACCCCTTCAGGGGATCGTGCCATAGCAAGATTATTTATTAAGGCACTCAAAGCACTGGGGCATAAGGTTGAATTGATCTCTGAATTACGCAGCTGGCAAGGAACAGGAGATGAAGAATCTCAATTGCTGATTCAGTCTGAGGCAAAAAATGAAGTGGCCAGACTTAAAACAAATTATTCAAAACATCCTGCACCGGATTTAATTTTTACTTACCATGTCTACCACAAAGCACCGGACTGGATTGGCGTAGAGTTAGCAAAACTCTTATCGGTTCCATATATCATCGCCGAAGCCTCATTTGCACCCAAGCAAGAAAATGGTCTCTGGCACAATGGGCATATACAGACATTAAAGTGCATCCAATCTGCCACCGCCATCATTTCACTAAATCCCGTTGACAGTGAATGCATTCAACCATTGATCAAGCATGATCAAACTATTGAATTAATCAAACCCTTTCTAGAACCCTTACCCGTAGCAGTAGAAAATCACCAAACTCAACGAAAACAATTAGCTGGCAAATATAAGCTTGATACCAATAAATGCTGGTTAATCGCCGTAGCGATGATGCGTAAAGGCGATAAGCAGGCTTCTTATAAGCAGCTAGCCGATGTTCTAGCTACTACTAAGGCACGTCTGTGGCACTTGCTGGTGATTGGCGATGGCGAAGCATCTGTAAAAATCAAACACTATTTTTCTGTCATTGATCAACGCTGTATCTTCCTAGGCAAACTGGAGCAAAGGGATATAGTCAAATGGCTATCAGTAAGTGATTTATTTACTTGGCCTGCAGTCAATGAAGCCTATGGTCTTGCCTTGCTTGAAGCCCAGGCTTGTGGCCTGCCCGTAGTGGCACAAAATTTCGGAGGTGTTGGCAGCATTGTAGAACACAGCAAAACAGGATTCGTGACCGACTCACAGTCTCCTGAAGAATTTAAACATGCTGTTGAACGATTGATTGAGGATGAAGAATTGAGATTACAATTAGCACGAAATGCCAAACATAAATTCAACAATGAGCATTCATTTGAATCAGCCTCAAAAAAACTAAATCAAATTTTAAATAAAGTTATTGGGTCAGTTAAGCAGTGAACATCTTTTTTATACGCCATGGTGAAACCGAATGGAACAAGCTCAAAAAATATCAGGGTCATACTGATACCCCGCTATCAGACGATGGCATCGATCAAGTATCAAAATGGAAAATACCCGCTGATGTTGAACATTGGTTTATCAGTCCACTCCAACGTGCAATTCAAACCGCCGACATTCATCAACTTAAGCCCAGAACCATTGTACCGGAATTAATCGAAGCCAATTGGGGTGAATGGGAAGGTCGGACACTGAAACAAATCAGACAAGAACATCCGAAGCTGGTTAAGCGGCTTGATGGCCAGGGTCTTGATTTGTGCCCGCCTGGTGGTGAATCGCCGCGCCAGGTCAGAACTCGATTAAAACATTGGCTTGAATGCCTTGATCAACCCTATCAGCGTATCGGCGCAGTCACACATCGCGGGGTTATTCGGGCGGCGCTAAGCCTGGCTACCGAGTGGGACATGAAATCTGATCACCAGATCAATATCACTCATAATCATGCTTATGAGTTTATCTGGCGTGGCTGTGAATTATCCTATCTCCGTGACCATCAGCTTATTAAATCTTGAGTGAAGAAATAAACTTGATTATGTAATCGCTGACTTGATCACCCGCTTCCAGCAATATTGAATGCTTGTATTCCGGCAAAATAACAAGCTGTGAATTCGGCAAGGCTTGAGCGATCAATCGATTAAGCCTTGGATTACAACCACCATCATTTTCACCCGTTAACACCAGACAGGGAACGTTTATTTCATTTAACC
The DNA here is from genome assembly GCA_028284225.1 of Arenicellales bacterium. Classification (GTDB taxonomy): domain Bacteria; phylum Pseudomonadota; class Gammaproteobacteria; order Arenicellales; family JAHEKD01; genus JAHEKD01. The sequence continues at coordinate 265,543 of JANQSD010000019.1, read as the reverse complement.
AGGGCATCATTTCAGTACTCGCATAAATCCGAAATACGTTCAAAAAAACCTCGGGATTTGTATTCACCACCTGATCAAGGCGCCGTTGAATAATCTCTGGCTGTGCTGCAATAAAATTATCGGTAAACCATCGATCCACTAATGTCTCTAAAACTTGGGGGATACCTTTAGCCTCCATGGCCTTAACCACTGACCAAACCTTGGTGCTGTCCTCATCGGTGCGACCCGCCGCAGTTGACAGCAAGCCTAATGAAAGCACCCGCTGCGGATATTTTCGAGCATAAGCCGGGCCGATCATACCCCCTAATGAATGACCGGCGAAATGCGCTTGCCCAAAGCCCGTTCGCTCTCTAACCCGTTCCAGATCAGCCACGAGTTCATTTAAGCCAAACTCATTCGAAGCTAGTGACGACTCACCATGACCTCGCAGGTCATAGGTAATGACGGTAAAGTGCTGAGTCAGTTTAGGAACCATGAAACGCCAGGCATCACGCGCTGCTCCTATACCGTGAATCAAGAATAAAGGCTCTCCCTTACCTTGAACCGTATATGCACAATCAATTGCTACAGTCATGATTGTCTACACAACTAGGCAGCCGCTGTTGCACCCGCTGAAAAATATGGCATGACTTGTTGAGCAAATTGCTCAATAGTTTCTAATGTTTCACTTTGGCTCATGCCAAAATTCACATTCAAGATCATCCTGTCTACTCCGGCATTGGCATAAAGACTCAGCTTATCGACCATTTCTTGCGCTGTGCATATGGTCAAGTTCTCGGCCGTTTGCTCTATGGTCATTTTTCTGGGCAGTGGCTTTATCATCCCGCTCTCAACAATTCCCGGGCCGGTAAAAACATTATCGAAACGGCTGTAATAATCATGGGCCTGCTCAACCTTACGCCGCTGGTCAATTTGATTGCGTGCTAAAAAGGTCACTCTTGACAGCGATAAAGTTAACTCTTTACCTTTATCGCCCAGGTCCTCTTTGCCACGATTAAATGCATCCACTTGATCAATCATCAACTGATGATTACCTGCCAGCGGCGTAGTTTGGATATGAAAGCCGCGCTTAGTACAATGATAAATACCTTCTGGATTCATAACCGCCATCATGATCGGAACTTGACGCACCGGCCTGGGCATGATTGTAATGGGATCAAACTGATAATATTTACCGTCCCAATAAACTTCTTCCTCGTTCAACAATGCCTGCAAAACATCTAATGATTCGTTGAATTTTTCCTGAGTAATCTCAAGAGGTGCACCAAGCCGTTGCATCTCGAAACCGAATGCTCCACGACCCACACCCAACATCAGTCTTTGCTGAGTGAATATATCTGCGCAGATTACCTCACCCGCATAAGTACGCATATCGTGTAACGGCAACACCACTACTGACGTCATGATCTTTATTTTTTCAGTAGCACTGGCAAGCTTGACTGCAAACTGCAAGGGAGCAGGCATCATCAGAATATTAATCAAATGGTGCTCAGTGATAGAAACAGCATCATAGCCGAGCTGGTCAGCCAAAACCGCCTGGTCAATCATGTCCTGGTAAATCCGATCCCCGCCATAAGCCTTATCCGGAAAATAGGCTGACAGTTGAATACTGAATTTCATCGCTTTCCCCTGAGCAACATTGACTAGGAAAATGATGCCCTATGCAGAATAAATTAACAAACGAATTATTTTGTATAATATATTCGATATTTTTGAACTTTCTAAAATGAACCAGCAAACACTCAAAACATTCCTGACCATCATCGAAACTCGCAATCTCAATCATGCGGCAAACAAGCTCAACGTTACTCAATCTACAGTGTCCGCCCGGCTTAATGCATTAGAACAAGAGTTAGGTCAAACGCTGTTTCACCGAAAAAAAAGCGGCGCAGAGCTTACTTCTGCCGGGTTTAAGTTTGAACGTTATGCGACGTTAATGACGGACTTGTGGCGACAGGCAAAGCAGGAAACGGCTTTACCGAATAAAGTGAAATATGTGTGCAACTTTGGTTGTCATCCAGAACTTTGGACAGGCTTGGCCAAGACTTTTTTTCAACAGGTTCGAAACAATGAACCGAATGCCGCATTATCAATCTGGCAGGGAGAACAAGATAGCTTAACTCGTTGGCTGAATACGGGCCTAATTGACGCCGCCATTTGCTATTCACCAACATTACAGGAAAACTGGACGGCAAAGATTTTACATCGTGAACGATTGATTTTAGTTTCAACTAAAAGACGCAAGCTCATGCGCTGGGATCCGGCATATGTTTATGTTGACTATGGTGAAGAATTCAGGCGCAACCATGCCGCAACTTATCCCGATGGTGATACACCGATGACTGTGCTCAATTCTGCAGCATGGGCACTTGATTATTTATTAGAAAACAGTGGTTCTGCATATTTGCCTGAACACTTAATCCATGAACATTTGATAAATAAAAGATTGCATACCGTCACTAAAGCCAAGGAATTTAAACGCAATGTTTATTTAGTTTCTGATACCGGCTCAACCCAGGCCTGGACTTGGTTAGATAAACTAGTCGATGGACACGGCCAAAAATAAATTACTGAGGGGTTAGTTGGATTTATTGTTGTCGACGCTGGTCTAACAGTTCAAGATGACGTTGTACATTCTCTTGTGCTTTGGGCTCATAATGCTCAAGATAATAATCAGAATAATAAACCTGACCATCTTTAATCAAGTTATTCAAAAAAGCTCTTTTGCCATTGGCAACCGTATCAGCGGTCTGCGGCGGAAACTCACTTTGCACTGCCAGACTGTCTTTCATGTAATCTTCCCAGGACAAACCGAAGCTAGTTAAATCAATGTCTGCGATTAATTTACCATCAGGCGTAAGTGGCACATCGATGTGACAGGTATCCATGATTAATAGGTCAACGGCCTGTCGTAGCGCAGGAACAAGATAGCCTTGTGTTTGCTCAAGAAACCAGTCTCGGCTTCGTGCTTCATTATCGGCTGCACCTAAAACATAAATACAGTCGTGGAACCAGATGGCAAACTCTATTGCATCAGGAAAATCAGCAGAATCTTTACAAATATCAAAGTAACCGATACTTGCATCAATGTGCTCGGTATTATGATAACTGCGCCATTTTTCGCTGTACATCACAACCAGCTGGTCAAAAACATCCTTGGCTTTGTCGCCACTGTCAATATATGCATGGCGCTGCCATAGAGAAACAAATCTATCTTTTAGTTTTATCAATTAATGTCGTATTTCTTTTTCTAGTGTTTTAACTTCGCGTCTATGTGATTTATTCAACCGATCACTTAACTCGCGCATCACATACAATGACATGCTCGGGTTTTCTGATAACAAATTCATGAAAGCATCGGCCTCTATACGCAATACCGTAGCAGCACCTGCAGCACGAATTGTGGCAGACCGCGGTGCATTTGATATCACCCCCATTTCACCAATAATTTCATTTTTACCCCTTTGAACAATCACATCTATGCGGCCATCTTCATGTTCTACAACAACCTCCAAAACCCCTTCCAAGATTAAGAAGATTGAGTCAGATGGATCATTTAAATGAAACAAATAGTCACCATCAGACAAGCTAAGCTGCTCGCTGGTAAAAGCGATAAGTTTAAGCTTTGATGCGTCCAGCTTTGAAAAAAGCGGCACGCGACTTAACTGCTTGGCTTCTTCAAATACATCCAACAGTTTTGGCCTCAATGATCATCTGTACCATCGATGTTATCAAAATAAATGAAATAGTTCAGTGTGTTATTTAAGTCATTGTTTTATTTAATGAAATATGTTTCATCAAACTTGTTGTTTGTGCTGCTCCGTCCATTTTAATTGAAATATTTGATTTATCAGTATTTTGCTGCAATCCGGATATTACCTTCAACAGTGCTGATTCTGACAACTCATTTTCTCTCAAAATAGTTAGTACTCCCTTTTCCTTAAGAGCATTAGCACGATTGATTTGTTCCTGTTCGGCTACACCTTCAAACGGAATAACAATAGCGCTTACCTGGGTGACAAGAATATCCATAATGGTGTTATAACCTGCCTGGGAAATAGAGATCGTGCTGTTTGCCAGCAACTCAATAAAATCGCTACCGCTTCGATTTCGTTCAATCACTAAGTTATTTGATCGTTGTTCTTGTAACTTATTAAACGCTTGATCAGAAATATTATTTCCTACCAAAACATGCCATTGATACGACCTCCCGGATGATGAGTTAGCTGCATTGATAGCTGTTTGATACAGTTTCTGCCCTACAGAACCTCCGCCTGCCGATACCAATATAATATTGTCTATCGATGACTTCTTTACCACACTCAATGACTTTGCAACATAACCGGTATAGAACAATTTTTCTTTAAACTCTACTGCCTGTGGGAAGCTTCGCTCGAATGGAATAAACGAGGCATCACCATGCACCAACACCAGATCAAAATAGCGTTGGATAATATCAACAATTTCAGCGATACGCTTCGGCTTAGATTTAGGTTGTATAACATCCCGAATAGAGCAAGCCACCAGCGGTTTGCGTGAATGTTCATTCTCAACTTGTTTTAATAAAGGCAATAGTTCAAAGCGCATTTGCCTGCGCCCAAAAGGATAGGTTTCGATTAAAAGTACATCGGGTTTAATTTCTCTATAAAGAGAAATTAATTTTTCACATCTTTGTTGCTTAAACTCGTCAGTGACGATTTCACCGTTTTCATCATACAAATTCGAAAACTGAGCATCAGTTTTAATTGCAGCTAATTGCACTAATCTGCAACGACCAAAATCAACTTGTGCTTCTGGTATACCGCCGCTGACGACGGTGACATCGAAACCGTTATCGCCCAGAGCAGATGTGATTAAAGCCGTGCGGTGCAGATGTCCAATTCCCAACAGATGTTGAACATAAACAAGGATTTTGGTCATTGTTTTATTAATGCAGCGACTCGTTGATTAATTTTACCTAGTCCATTAAGTAATTCTGTCCCACCGAATTTTGAGGGTAAAGGCTGGTTTGGTAATGCTTTTAATGCTTGCACCATCAACTCTGTCGTTTGGTAATCACTGTATTTAAGCATTGAAACAAGTTGTTGTTCGGCGGCGAATTCAACACGAATATATTGCTCCAGACGCGGCACTTCACGAGGAACCAACACCGCTTTTTTGTCGAACGAAAGTATTTCACAAAAAGTATTGTATCCACCCATTGCGACTACTCCTTCGGCATTGGCCATTAAAACTTCGAGGTAACTGTCAAAAGTTTTAACTTTCAGGTTTTTGATCTTTTGTATGCGTTGTTGAAATTCTCTTTGTGCCATATTCGACATGAACGGACCAAGCACGATCAACCCCGGCAATATCTCATCTTCATCAGTCTGTTCATAGGCACGAACAACCCAATCAACAAGTTGCTCGCCATCACCACCGCCACCTGTGGTGATTAGAATATAGGGTTGGTTGCGATATTCTCTTGGCAGATATGACGTAGTCGGTAATTGGCGCTTTAAGTAACCTAAATAACGCATTTTTTTGCGTGTTGCTGCAGGCAAATCAATGCCCTGAATAGGATTGACTATTGATTCACTACCGTAAACCCAGATCTCATCATAGAGTTTGTTTAAAGCAGGTAATACTTCTTTACGTTGCCACTCAGCCTGCAGAGCCTCAGATTCATCCATGACGTCACGCAGACCAAGGATATTGGTGGTTCCGCGCAATTTCAATACTCTAAGGGTTTGTGCGACCTCACCACGCAGCCCCAACGGTTCTTTATCGACTAAAAATATATCAGGGGAGTAAATTTCTGCAGTATGTTGAATAATAGACGAACGAATCGCCAGTGTCTGGTCCAAATCGATATGCAAACCCAATGAGGTGTAATCACCATCGCGTAATTTAACCACCCCGGGAATACGAACAAAGTCCACCCGAGCTTTAAAATCAAATTGACTAATAATCGGGGAACCGGAAAGAATCAACACCGACAAACCTTTATAGGCATCGACTAACGAGTGCGCTATTGCACGGCAACGGCGCAAGTGACCAAGCCCAAAACTATCGTGGCTATAAATCAGAACTTTCGCGTCCTGTAACCTGTCTAAATATTGCGTCATTTAATATTTGGCTAAAAACCGTATGGTAACTTATCTGTAGTAAACCCGAAATATGCATTAGCAATAGTCTTAATAAAACCTAATGCGTATTCCGGGTTAAAATAATAATGTCTGAAAAAATTAATAATTTACAACTAATCAAGTTGAGAAATCTGTTTCAAAAGCTACTCAGTGCGCACAACTGGCTGGCCGGCAAGCCCGCTGTCAAGGATATCCCCAAGCGGATAACTGAAAATATTAACGCCCAGCAGCAGGCCAGTGAAAGGATTATCGGTTGGGCACAACTCAGTATTGTGCTGGCTTTTTCGATTTTATATGCAATTTCGCCAAAAACATTTTCCGAATCAACCATGTTTGCACCAGTGCCCTGGTTTTTGGGCGCTTATTTGGTTTTTACGCTGATAAGACTGTACTTGAGTTACAAAAACAAGCTCAACTTTGCTTTTTTGATTATCTCAATCGTCGTCGATATGGCCTTGTTATTCGGCCTGATTTGGAGTTTCCACATCCAATATGAACAACCTGCATCTTTCTATTTGAAAGCACCGACACTGTTATATGTGTTTATATTCATAACTTTAAGAGCCCTTAGGTTTGAACCTGGATTTGTGGTGTTTGCAGGATTAACAGCTGCTATAGGCTGGTTGACTATGTCTTATTACGCAATCTCCAAAACCGGCATGGAAAATATCACCCGTGATTATGTTGAATACCTGACCAGTAATAAAATTCTAATCGGTGCTGAATGGGATAAGGTGATTTCGATTATTGTCGTTACAGCAATCCTTGCAGCAGTCATTGCCAGGGGGCAGCGATTGTTGAAAGAAGCTGTGCAAAGCAATGTGGCCGCTGAGGATTTATCCCGTTTCGTGCCCGATGTGATTGCACAACAAATAAAATATGACTCGCATGAGCCTGATTTAAACTATACAGAAACCGGCGAATGCAGCATTTTGTTCATTGACCTGGAAGCATTTACATCAATCAGTGAAACAATGACTCCCCAACAACTGGTCATGACTTTAAATTCATATTTTGCCGTCGCCGCACAACCTATTCATAAGCATGGTGGGGTGATTAATCAATTTCAGGGAGATGCGATATTAGCCAGTTTCAATATCCCCAAACAAAACCCGCAGCACGCGCAAAATGCTATTCTTGCCGGCCTTGAAATTTTACGCACACTAGAAACAATGGATTTTTCCGGAGTAAAACTTTCTGTTCGAATTGGCATTAATACCGGTGAAGTAACAGGTGGTTTAGTTGGAATTCCAGAGCGTTTGAACTATACGGTGCACGGTGACGATGTAAATATCGCTTCACGACTGGAACAATTAAATAAGGAATTTAATACACGCTTGTTATTGTCGGAAAAAACTAAAATTGCCGCCGGAGATAAATTTAGTTATCAATTGGTTACCGAGCATAGTCTGCGTGGACGCTCGAAACCGATGAAAATTTATACTATTAAAGGTTAAATGAATTGTTCTCTGGCTGAGACTATGAAATCAGCAATCTGGTTAATATTATTCAAATCTAACACAGGTATATCAATTTCAACTCCGAGTTCATTATCTACGGCAACCGCGATAATATTACTGTCTGCCTGGCAAAGCAGAGGAAAACCAAGCCCTGGACGATGCAATTCCAGTTTTTTGATTTGGGCCTGTTTATAGCCTTCCACAAGGATCAAATCGCAATTTACAGAGTCAACTTCAGCAATACATTGTTGTAAAGGTTTTTCTTCTATCTGTTCGACAATTTTGACAAAACGTCTGGCTGAAGAAATCAGCACTTGCTCAGCACCTGCCGCTCTTAGTTCATAGCTGTCCTTACCTGGCCAATCAACATCGAAATCATGATGTGCATGCTTAATCACTGCAACTTTCAAATCTTTGTTTTTTAAAGCCGGAATCAGTCTTTTTAATAATGTGGTTTTGCCTGTACCGCTGAAGGCAGCAAACCCTAATACTGGAATATCAGCCATTGCTTTCAATCCTTGATGCTGCCATTTCTAATTGTTCAACGGTATTTATGTTCTCAAAAAAGTGCTCGCCACCCGGGTACTCAATTAAATAAAAGTTGTGTTGCTGATACCAACGATCAATTTTTCGCTCTCCTTTAGCCAGATAGTCTTCAAGACTGCCTGCCAGGTCGGATTTAATTAATGCAAAAACAGGATGGATTCGGTTACCATCACTAACGCTAATCACATCCGCCGATGTTGTGTGCTGTTTAGCTGTCATTTGTGAGACTAGATCACATGGGAAAAAAGGTGTATCACAAGGCACACAAACCATAAATTTATTTTTGCACTGTTTAAGGCCGGATAATATACCTGCCAGAGGCCCTTGAAAACCTTGTATCTCATCTTCTATTACACGATGCTGTAGTGTTGTATAGCTGGAAATATTACGATTAGCATTGATAATCACCTCGTCAACCTGAGGTGACAGGCGCTCAATAACCCGCTCAATCATCGGCTTACCGGCCAGCTCAATCCAACCTTTATCCCGGTTCTGCATACGACGCCCCTGACCACCGGCTAAAATTAATCCACTGACACGCAATACAAGACTCCTCTGGGGTGAATACACCAACAGCAATTGATTAAATCAAAGCTGCGATCATGTTGGTGAGAAACGAGCAAAATGGTTCCGCCACGATTTTTATATTGCTTCAACACACTGACTACATTAACAAACGAATCCTTATCAATCGCGGTAAACGGTTCATCAAGAATAAGCAAGCGGGGATTGCTAAAGAGCGAGCGTGCTATCGCAACCCGTTGCTTTTGCCCAATCGACAGATTGGTCGCATTGTGTCCGAGTAAGTTCTGAATACCGAGTTCAGCAATTACAGTCTGCTGCGCTTGCAAGGGTAGTACATCAGCAGAATCACCGGCATAAGCGAGGTTCTTCTCTACACTGGTATCAAATAAAAACGGCTGTTGATGTAGGTAAATGCTTTGTGATCTTAATTGGTCCTTGGACATTTTGTAGGTGGTGCCAGACTGATTAGCCAAGACAAAGTTACCGGCTGTAGGTTCCAGCAATCCGGACAAAATTTTCAGAATTGTAGTTTTGCCCGCTCCGTTCTCACCTTGTAATAAAACAGCATCACCTGTGGATAAACTGAACTTAAAATCACTAAAAACCTCACGACCATTATAAGAATGGCTTAACTGTCTGACTTTTAAAAATGGCTGTGTCATAACAAATGGTTTTTATCCGATCCTAGTTTGAACACTGTATAGTTAAGCAACAGAGCCGTTAATAACAATACGAATCCCAACGCTATCCCGCTGGTAAAGCTGCCTTTGGTTGTTTCAAGCGCGATAGCCGTGGTCATATTACGGGTGTAATTCAAGATGTTCCCCCCTACCATTAAAGCACAGCCCACTTCCGCAATTATTCGACTGAAACCTGCCACCACAGCAGCCAGAATTCCAAATCGAAGTTCTCGTATAGTGATTAATATCGTTTTCCACTCAGGCAAACCCAGGGTGATTGCTGTCTCCCGAATACGTTCATCACAGCCTTTGAAAACAGCAAACGTCAACGCGGCAATAATTGGAAATGCCAATATAATCTGCCCGATTACCATTGCTGTTTGCGTGAATAATAATCCCCAATCACCCATAGGACCGCTACGTGAAAGCATAATATATAAAGTCAATCCCACTACCACCGCAGGCAGCGCCAACCAGGTTTCTACTAATAAAATAAACGCTCGCCTAAATATGAATTGGTGAAATGCCAGCAGGTAAGCTGTAATAATTGCAAAAGGTGCAGCGATCAATATCGCTCTAACCGATACTGAATACGATACCCAAATGATTTGCCATAAATCAGCATCGAAACTGATCAACAGCTTTAAAGCATCTAGGGTTGCATCAAATAAGGATTCCACACAAACTCAGCTGGCTGAAGGAAAAAATAGTTGTTGTCCGTTGATTTTAAATTCGGCAATTAACTGCTGACCTTGGGCCGATGTTAACCAGTTAATAAACTGTTGTGCCGCCTCAATATTTACATGCGCGTATCTTTGTGGATTGACGGCGATAATTCCATATGGATTAAATAACAGCTCATCATCTTCGAAAACAATCGTTAATCGCGATGACTGGTTGGCATTTTGTGCCAGCCAGGTTCCGCGATCAGTCAGTACATAGGCATCCAGTTCACTGGCAATTTGCAAGGTCTTGCCCATACCTTGACCTGACTCACGATACCAAGACCCTTGGGGGTCGATATCTACAGCCTTCCATAACGCTTTTTCTTTTTTGTGTGTGCCTGAGTCGTCGCCACGGGAGAGGAATAGGGATTCGGTGGCTTTTATTTGGGCAAACACATTCTGTATTGTTCGGGCCTCGCTAAAGGCAGTTGGCCCCACAATAATAAAATCGTTATACATAACCTCTATGCGCTTTACACCATAACCCTGCTCGACGAAGTTAACTTCATCAGCTTTGGAGTGAACTAAAATCACATCGGCATCACCGTTTCTGGCTATGGCTAATGCCTTGCCGGTTCCAACAGCCACAGTGTGTACTTCAATACCTGTTTGTGCCTTAAATTCCTCGATCAAATAGTCAGTCAAACCACTATTATCAGTCGATGTTGTCGTTACCAGACGCAAGACATTATTAGCATGGGCGTTGCAACTCAGCAACAGAATCAACACCAATGATCTTAATATTTGTCTCAAACGTTTTGCTCCCTTTCATCTCTGGGCATTTGGTCCAGAATGATATTTTTATCTCCGTTATACACAATGAAATATTTACCTTTGGCTCTGGCAATCAAAATAACATTATACTTTTTAGCCAACTTGACGCCCATCGCAGTCACACCGGAACGCGATAACAATACACCGATACCCATTTGCACACTTTTAATCACCATTTCCGATGTTAAACGGCCGGTAGTGTAAAACCATTTTTTCTTGTTATCGACACCATCCAACCACATTTTCCCAGCAATCGCATCGGCAGCGTTATGACGACCTACATCTTCAACAAAATATATTACCTGCTGTTTATCGTCCAGCAATGCACAGCCATGAACCGCACCTGCGCTTCGATAAATTTCATTAAATGAAGTAAGGTTACTGAGCGCAGCATAAATCTGAGATTGAAGAATCTGGACATTAGCGAGCGGTTTAGCATCAAGATCCTTGAGCAGATCACCATAAACTGTACCTTGCCCACAACCTGATGTTACAGTTTTTTTATCCAAATCTACGTTTTGAGCAACTCCGTCTTCCGGCACTTTTACTGCCGCAGCGTTTACTGCCCAGTCAACTTGGACCTCAACATCTGCCGAAGTAATTTGATCGGTCAATAAACGTTGATTTTTCAAATAACCAATCACCAGACTCGTCGCTTCACTACCCATGGTCATTAAGGTTACGATTTCATTACGATTAAGATAAACAGTAAGTGGTCGCTCATCTGTAACAGCCAGTTCTTTGTTACGACCGTAGGCATCCAGGGTTTTGACCTGTCGGGTAAAGTTATGGTTGTTGTTCAAGGCTCGTTTCATTTCCCGGTTAATTTTATCCTAACTAAACCGAAAAGCTTTACTTTTAAACAATTGCCCATCCCCTGGAAGGGGACGGGCAATTGTTCGAAGTGATGCAAACCGGGTATTTCTTGAAAGCATTCACCGGGAAGTTGAAATACAAACGTTTTAATGCCCGTTTCACTTCCCAGTTAATTAGATCAGAACCAGACTGAACAGCCGAACTCCGAGTCATTGCCAATGGAGGTTAGCAGGGGTATTGGCAATTATGCCGCAGCCGAAACTTTCACCGCGCAATATTTAAATTCAGGAATCTTACCAACTGGATCAATGGCTTCATTGGTTAACAAATTCGCTGCTGCTTCATGGAAACAAAATGGAATAAAAATGTCTCCATTACGAAGCCCGGACATCTCACGTGCAAATGCCTTGATTTTCCCTCGGCGGGATTCAACCACGATTTCATCACCTTCGCTAATCCCCATCTTAGTTAAATCATCAGGATTAACTGAAACGGTGGGTAACGGTTCTATTGCATCGAGCACACTGGCTCGACGGGTCATTGCACCTGTGTGCCAATGTTCAAGCTGACGCCCTGTAATCAGTACAAATGGATAATCCTCGTCAGGATGCTCATCGGCAAACACCAGATCAACAGGCACCAGTTTGGCTTTACCCGATTGGGTTGGAAAACCATCAGTGAAAACCACAGGCTGGCCCGGGTCTGTTTCATCATCACATGGATAAGTCACACTATCATTCTGTTGCAGTCGCTGCCAGGTGATGCCATTAATACTCGGCATGACGCTGCGCATTTCTTCATAAACCTCTGACACATCTGAATACTGCCAATCTAATCCCAATCGAGCGGCCATATCCTGAATGATCTTTAGGTCCTGACGTGCTTCGCCGGGCATTTCCAGAGCTTTACGTCCAAGCTGGACTCGGCGGTCTGTATTGGAGAATGTACCGGTTTTTTCCGGGAAGGCTGAAGCTGGCAATACCACATCGGCTAAATAAGCGGTCTCAGTGAGGAATATATCCTGAACTACCAAATGATCTAATGCTGCCAATGCTTCACGCGCATGATTGAGGTTAGGATCGGACATCGCAGGGTTTTCTCCCATGATGTACATACCCTTAATCTTGTCATCCAATACTGCGTGCATTATTTCAACCACCGTCAATCCCGGATTAGGATCTAACTGTGCATTCCAGGCTTGCTCAAACTTTGCTCTGGCATCTGCATTATCTACGCGTTGGTAATCCGGGAAAACCATCGGAATCAGACCCGCATCAGATGCACCCTGGACATTATTTTGGCCACGCAAAGGATGCAATCCGGTACCGGGCCGTCCGATCTGCCCGGTAATCATACAAAGAGTGATTAAACGGCGAACATTGTCGGTACCATGAATATGCTGTGACACACCCATGCCCCAGAAAATGATTGAACCTTTGGATGTCGCATATTTTCTTGCCACCGCACGAATCGTATCAGCATCAATACCACAAATCGGCGCCATGTCTTCGGGAGAAAATGCTTTGATATTCTCTTTTATGTTGTCATAGTCTTCGGTGTAATTGTCAATATAATCCTGATCAACCAAACCCTCTTCGATAATGGTGTGAATCATAGCGCTGATGAGAGCCACGTCAGTATCAGGATTAAATTGCAGCATATAATCTGCATGACGCGCCAATACTGTTCGTCTGGGGTCCATCAAAATCAGGGTTTTACCTGCCTTAGCTGCATTTTTCATAAATGTTGCAGCAACAGGATGATTGTTAGTAGGGTTAGAGCCAATCACTACAATCACTTCTGCATCGGCACAATCAGCCACTTGATTGGATACCGCTCCAGAACCTACACCTTCTAGCAAAGCAGCAACTGATGAAGCATGACACAAGCGTGTACAATGATCGACGTTATTCGTGCCAAACCCGGTTCGTACCAGTTTTTGGAAAAGATAGGCTTCCTCATTCGAGCCTTTTGCTGACCCAAACCCAGCCAATGCCGAACTACCATGTTGATCTCGAATCGACTTCAAGCCATTGGCTGCTTTTTCCATGGCCTCTTCCCAGGAAGCTTCACGAAAAACGGATAACGGGTTACCCGGATCCATGCTGAAGTCACCCGATTTAGGGATATCATCACGACGGATTAAAGGTTTGGTCAAACGATGTTTGTGCTTAACATAATCAAAACCATAACGGCCTTTAACACAAAGCCGATTATTATTAGAGGGGCCATCTCGACCTGTTGTGTAAAGGATTTCATTATCTTTGACATGGTAGGTTAATAAACAACCGACCCCACAATAAGGGCAAACTGAGTCAACAGATTTATCCGCTTGTTTTAACCCAACCTCATTGGCAGGCATGAGTGCTCCTGTTGGACAGGCTTGTACACATTCACCGCAAGCCACACAAGTACTGTCACCCATCGGGTCATCCAGATCGAACACTATTTTGGCGTGACTGCCCCGATGTGCGTAACCAATCACATCATTGACCTGTACTTCGCGACAAGCTCGAACACAACGAGTACATTGAATACAGGCATCTAAATTTACTGCAATTGCCGGATGGCTTTTATCGAATTCAGGCTGCTGTCTAGTGTCAAAGCGCGGCTTGGAAATATCCAACTTTTGTGACCAATAATCCAGCTCAGAATTCAAGGTGTAGGATGTTTGCGCCATATCCGACTGCAATAACTCCAGCACCATTTTTTGTGATTTGACACTGCGCTCATTGTCACTGGAAACTTGCATGCCTTCAGTCGGGTAACGACAACAGGATGGAGCCAACGTTCGTTCACCGTCAATCTCAACCATACAGGCCCGACAATTGCCATCAGCGCGCATGCCATCGGTATAACACAGGTGTGGAATGTCCACCCCTTCACGCTTGGCTGCCTGCAAAATAGTTTCGCCTTGCTCTGCATCGATTGAGCGGCCATTCAAACTAAAATTGACAGTCTGAGGATTTTGCTGAACTGTGGTGTCCATTAAACCACCTCCTCACTAAAGTATTTGAATACACATTGTATCGGATTTGGCGCTGCCTGACCGAGGCCGCAGATTGATGCATCCACCATGACTTGAGATAGGTCATCTAGCTTGTTCTTATCCCAGTTTGATGCTTGCATTAACTGCACTGACTTAGATGTTCCCACCCGACACGGTGTGCATTTGCCGCACGATTCATGGGCAAAAAATTTCATCGCATTGAGGGCCAAATCACGTGCTTTATCTTGATCCGAAAATACGATAACCGCAGCAGAGCCGATAAAGCAGCCATGCGGTTGCAAAGTATCAAAGTCCAGGGGCAAATCTGCCAGTGATGCCGGCAAAATACCTCCCGAGGCACCGCCGGGGAAATAACCATATAGTTGGTGACCATCCAGCATGCCACCGCAATATTCATCAATCAGCTCATTCAGACTGATTCCCGCCGGGGCCAGATGCACACCTGGGTTTTTAACTCGACCACTGACTGAATAAGATCGCAAACCTTTGCGATCATTACGCCCAAAGGATGCAAACCAATCGGCACCTTTTTCGACAATATCACGGACCCAGAACAAAGTTTCCATATTGTGTTCCAGGGTCGGTTTGCCAAATAAGCCCACTTCAGCCACAAATGGTGGCCGCAAGCGAGGCATACCGCGCTTACCTTCAATAGATTCAATCATGGCGGATTCTTCACCACAAATATAGGCGCCAGCCCCTCTTCTTAATTCTATTTCAGGTAAATTCTTTTTAAATACCAGTTCTACGTCAGCAATTGCTTCACGTAGAATATCCATACAAGCCGGGTATTCATCGCGAATATAGACATAGGCTTTATTGATACCCACTGCCCAGCAAGCAATTAGCATACCTTCGATAAATCTATGAGGATCCCGTTCTAAATAATAGCGATCTTTAAACGTTCCAGGTTCCCCCTCGTCGATATTTACGGCTAATAAGCGTGGCGCATCAAACCCACTTACGATTCGCCATTTACGACCTGCGGGAAATCCGGCACCGCCAAGACCGCGTAGGCCTGCATTCTCGAGTTGTGAAATGACTTCATCGGCTGTGATTTGACCGCTATAACAATCTTTAAGAAGTTTATAGCCCCCGGCAGATTGATAAGTGATTAGGTCCGTTACAGTGTCAGGAATAGGATCATTGATTTCTTTTTTCTCGACCAGGCTAACCACCTTGGCCTGATCTGCATTCAAGACAGGATTTTTACCCACCACAGCCACTGGAGCCGTTTCACAACGCCCTACGCAAGGTACCCGTTGAATACGAACATTTGAATCAGTAGCTGCTTCAAGCTCGGTAATTAACTTTTCTGCACCAAACATCTCACAGGTAACCGAGTCACAAACCCGCACTGTCAAAATAGGCGGTTTAGGCTCATTATCTTTGACCACATCAAAATGATGATAAAACGTGGCCACTTCATAGACCTCAGTTGAAGCTAAGCGCATCAAATCTGCGAGTGCAACGATATGGCCATCAGAGATATGACCGTACTTATCCTGAATTTTATGCAAATATTCTATCAGCCGATCGCGTTTGAAATCTGGTTCATCAATTAACGCTACTAACTCTTCACGAATGGCAGTATTGACCGCTCGACCCTTGGCCGCGATACGTCTACGTTTATCGCGCTTCACTTGTTTTTGCTCCACTGAAATAACATGCAGAGTATACAACGATTCATACCGGACTCCATTCTTTGTGCGACATACAGATTAGTGTTTTAGCAGGAAAAAACTCGAAACAATCGTCCTATTGCCATACTCCTGTAACATGTTGATGGTGACGGCGTCACACTTGGTTCCTATCATTTGCTAAGCAAACGTACTAAATTGTGGTTTGAGGGCCATAAATGGCGAGGTTGGTGACTCTGATAATGAACTTTATCTTTTAGGTATTTGCCACGATTTCTGAATCTCAAATAGATACTCTTCTTCAGCGCCTTTTCTTGAGGCGCTTTTTTATATTTTCAAGTTATGGGTGAAATTTTTAACTCGGCTTGACTCGTAACTTACATCTGCTGATACTCTTACTTAAGATTAAGAATCTATTCATAAAGGAATACCTAATGGAAAAATATAGAATCATTCGTGATGGCTCACCCGTTGAGGTGCCGGCGGTAAATTTTATTTCAACACATATTAAATCATCAGCCATGCCATGGTTTTATCGGCCTTACACGGTTCCAGACACCGATATTTTTTACCACCACGAACTTATCCATCTTTATGAACCCAAGGATAACTGGCTCTATTTTCATAATTTATTGGGGCCTAACAAAGGTGAGAAACATATAGATACTCAAATAATTGAGGCTATTAAATCTCTGGGGGTCATTCCGGAATTTGAAACTCACAAACTGCTACGCGCTCAAGCAAACTGCGTGCATCAAACACCAAAACCTCAAATATCTGTGCCTCACCGGGATTTTGACAAGCCCGGATACGTCTATGTCTATTATGTAAACGATTCGGACGGGGATACTGTGCTATTTGATGAAAACGGTGACCTGGAGGCATTAGTCACACCCAAGGCCGGTCATATGGTCCGCATGGACTCAAGGCAATATCACAGCGCAACAACGCCGGTTAGAACCGAAAGACGTTTTGTTATTAATCTGTGCTTTGAAAAAGATTAGATACCTGAATAGATTAATATCATCACCTAGCCAGGACTAAAACTGGAAAAATGTAGCATTTATACAACAAACCGAGGGTTTTGTTGTTTTCAAACAAAATAATTGTTGCAAAACGTTAACTAATCCTTTTAAATAGCCTTTACCTAAATAATTTTAGGTTCTCATTTTTAAATATTTAAAGAGGAGTATTTACTCATGAACAAAAAACTTATTGCTTTAGCAGTATCCAGTGCAATCGCTGCACCAATGGCTATGGCGGATGATTCAGGTCCTAAGCTCTATGGCCGTATCAATCTAGCGCTAGAAGTCAATGATAGTGGCGATGACACGGTTACTGATTTACGCGATGTTGTCTCACGATTCGGTATACGTGGCTCGGAAGACCTTGGCAATGGCTTGGCTGCGAATTATCAATATGAATTCCGTGTTAATGCTGACCGCGGTAACCTTGGTTCAACTGGTGGTGGCGGTGCAACTCAACGTTTGAGTTGGGTTGGCCTTAGTGGTGGTTTTGGCGAAGTTAAAGCTGGTGCAATCTGGGGCACCCACTTCAACTTTGTTGGTACTCACCTTGATCCCAGCTATTCACTAGGCTATTTTGGTTATAGCTCTTATGGTGGCGGCGATTACCGTATTGAAAGCGTAGTCAACTATACCGGTAATTTCGGTCCTGTCAGCGTTGGTCTTGACCTTCAGGTTGATGATAGCAATGCAGCAGACGATAATCTTGATCGTTGGGTTGCTGGTATCAAATATAACGGCCCTGTTACTGTTGCATATGTACATGACGAACGTAAAACAACAGAAGCTGTTGGTGCCGTAGTCACTGGTGTAGAACTTCCAGATGGTAGTATTGATATTGTCGACGTATCAACAGTTGAAGGTGAAGGCGACAATGACATCTCTGTTGACACGCTTATCTTCGCTTATAGCGGCGATGGCTGGAATATTAACGCTGGTGTTCAACAGGCTGAAGATGATACAGGCGCACTAGATCGTACCACCTATCATGTCAACGCCGGTTTTAATGCCAGTGATAATAACCGAATCCTATTAGGCTATTGGAATGGAGAAGGTGACGGTGATGATAATTCTGAAGGTGATGGTGTATTACTGGGTGTTTACCATTCATTGAGCAGCCGTACTAGACTTTACTTTGAAGGCCATACAGGTGAAATTAACGAAGCTGATAGAGACGTCTATCTGTTCGGTATTCGCCACGACTTCTAAGTTAAACGCTTTTAAGTATGAAAAAGGCGCCTCAAGGCGCCTTTTTTATTGTGGAATCAGCACAAACAATTAAGCAAAGGCATCAATCAAAATGCTGATATGCTTCTCATAATTACGCCATCGTTGTACCGACTTTTTGTAAATAGGCTGACGCACCTGCCAGATACTGGCTGTTCGTACCGAAGATCTGGATTTATGGGACTGTAGACAGGCATCATCCCAATCAAGACCAAGAAACTCAATAACCTGCCTGGTTATCATTTCTTGATCAGAAATGAGCTCTTCATACTGCAAATCATAAAAATGTATCGGCAACACTTTCTGCCAATGTGCCATTAACCGTTGATATTGTTGATAATATCGTTTTAATTGCTCCAGATCATATAAGGCACTGATCCCGCGCGGGAAATACTGAAAATAATTGGACAAACACGTATCTATTGGATCACGTTTACAGTGCACAATCTTTGCATTCGGCAAGGCCAAGGCAATAAAACCAAGATGAGCAAAGTTATAAGGCATTTTATCCACCACATGCCGAATCTGATCAGATTGAATATAGTTGCTGATATATTCAATATAATCGTTCCCGGCTATCGCTAATAACTCCGAATCGGGCTGCTTGATTGCATGTGGATATTCAAGGTCAGCCTTTTTCTCATAGTTCTTTATGACTTCAAATAGCTTACCCAGCTCACCGGCACCGTGAACCAGTGGATGAGAGGCAATTATCTTTTCTGCCAATGTTGTACCTGAGCGTGACATGCCTACCACAAAAATGGGCATATCAGAATTTATACCAAACTGACTTTTATGCCTGGCAAAAAATTCATCGTTATAGACTTCAATAATATTATCAACGTGCTGCTCAAAGCTACCGACATTGAACGGCCTGCTTTTAGCAATTAAATCATTGGCAAGCTTGTAATATTTAAAAGCCAGATCATACTCACCACAATCATCTAACGCTTTTCCTAGTGCAAAGCCAAATTGCACTTGATCACGCTCAGCAATGGATTCAGATTCAATTTGTGTGATCATTTGCTGGATGATAGGATCGTTTTTATCTTTTATTTTTTTAACCGTCACTAAATTACGGTAAGACTCGCCATAATCCGGTTTGATATTGATAGCATTGGAATACTCCTCTACCGCTTCATCAACCCGCCCTCTGGCGGCTAATGCAAAACCAAGATTATTGTGTGACATGGCTGAATCATTATTAAGCGCTATAGCCTTACGATACATAGCTTCTGCATCTTCAGTCTTGTTACCACCGGTCAGCGCATTACCCAAGTGATTTAATACGGTGACATCCTGCTCATTGAGCTTTAACGCCTTTTGTAGAACTTCTTCTGCTTCTTCAAAACGCCCTAACGAATCCAGTACTGCACCCAGATGGGAAAGGGTTTTGATATCTGTTTCTTTATCATCCAGGCGATTGAAATACTCAAGTGACTTTTCATATTGAGTCTGATCCTGATAAAGCCGGGCAAGATTGTAAATCACTTCCTGATTTTCAGGCTCTATTTCAAGGTAGTCGTGTAATGCAGTTTCAGCTTGTTCCAAGTTACCTATTCCAACCAGCGCAACGCCATAGTGCCGCAACAATTCCGGCACCTTTTTAAAACCAGGTATCTTTTCTAATAGTTCAAGAACCTGAGTGTAGCTTTCCGACTTAACCAGTGCTGTAAATAGATTATTTCGAATATCAATCGAGTCAGGTTCAAGTTTATAGGCTTTGAGAAAATACCCTGCAGCCTCCTGATCTTTATCTTGGGCGCCTAAAGCCATGCCCAGACCAGATAGTGACTGCGGGGAATTTACATTTAAACTCAGTGCTTTTCTAAACGCGGTCTCAGCAGCATCAAGTTTATCCTGCAACATATAACTATTACCAAGATTCAACCAGCCCTGCACTAATGCCGGCTTTTCTTTAACCGCACTTGAATAATATTTAGAGGCCTGCGGTGCATCACCCAAAGCATGGTAAGCAAAGCCCAAATAATAATTAGCAGTCGGGTTTTTGGGTTGTGCTGCAAGTATGAGGGAAAAAGTCTTGACTGCTTTTGCATAGTGACCGGATTTTAGTAGATTGCCTCCTTCTTGAAGCATAGATTTAATTTTTTGCGTACTTAGCTTAGTATTTGTCTTTTTAGGCGCCTGAGCCTGAAAACTAAAACTCTTTTCCAACTAAATCTCCAAACCCTAATTAAATTTATAACCTAATTTCAATGGTTTATTACCATCAACCTGAGCATGAAACGAGACGATGATTCGATCCTGATCACCCACGTAAGGATATGGCATATGCTTCAGATGGGATGGGAATACTACTAACTTACCATCTTCAGGCACAACATCGTGGCTGGCGTCCTGCAGGTAAAAACTGCCCAAATCCAGGTGTCCACCACCTTGAATATCCAGATGTGGTCCATAAAATCGAGTAATTCCATTGGGGAAACCTGGGTCCTTGCTTCCCGCATTGCCTGACTGCACATAGTAAACACCGGACCAGGAACAATTACCGTGAACATGAACTTCATGAAAATTATACTCATTAGTAATTTGAAACCAGATCCCTGACAGATTTATTTTAATGTCCCGTACTTTCAGCTGCTGCCAATACTTACCGTTAACAACGCTAGCGATCTCGAATACAGACCCCATTATAAATTGGGCCAGCTGCATAAAGGGCTGGTGACTCTCATAAACCTTATGCAGATCATCAGCGCTGGCGTAGCTTTTATTTCCAGGCTTACCGTGCTTTTCACGATGCTGATTAAATAGTTTTATCAATTCAGGATTAACACTAGCGGCCTGCTCAAAACGCTTAACTAATAAAGGTACCGGCCAATGCAGACTCACATTTGGATTATCTGGATGCTCTAGACTCACTTTATAAACTTACCCTTATTTCCAATAATTTGTTCGATATCAGCGATGCTTAGATAACGCTTTAGACTGCCCACTACCCAACGTCGGCAAACCAAACTATGTACAAACGACTGCTTTTCAGACGCCAACAAGAATTTTGTTGTATAGTTTACACCTGCTTTTTGCCCACCACTGACTGTATAAGATTTTCCTACAGTTGAATTATTTTCGATTTTAGTGATAGTGAATGTATCCGCCTGTACTTCGATAGGATTTCGGCTTGTTGAACTTAATTCAGTATCGAGGCTGCAATAGGGTTCATATTCATTCACATCAAATGGGCGAATCGGACCATTGTCTTGAAAAAAAATCTTGGAACTATCTGATTGAATAAATAAATTTTCCAGTAGCACAAACTGCGAACGCTCCGGTGTGCCAGAATCAAGGCTCACACAAGAAACCAGCAGGATACAAACAACAAAAATATTTAAACTTTTACTTAACATATTTAGATTAGAGGCTGCTAGAGAATTATAACGTTAGTGCAAGTTTATAGCTAACATCACATGCCCTATAAAAAAACAGGCCGGTGTAAAAACCGGCCTGTTTAAGTTAATTTGCTTACTGGAAATTAAGCTGTCGCAACTTCCCTCTTTTTGCGGCCTTTTTGCATCATAACTATTAATGCAAGCAGTGCCAAAGCCGGGATAAATAAGAAATACTTAGACGGCTGGCTCTGAGGCGCCATGACAGTTTGAATCACTTGATCAAACTCAAATCCTGCCTTCTCCGCAGCAGAGTCAAATCCAGCATTGTCAACAATCATTTTGCCACCGTCTTCCAGCAAAGTAAGACCGGCTGATTCCAGTTTTTCTTCTGCAGTCGAACCTTCACCAACAGGTAATAAAGCGACAAATGACCTCGGGTCACCAATATCATCTTCGCCCAGCACCTGTAAACGTAATTCCTGGCCAGGTTCCATTTCGCCGACCACATCCATAATTTGCATCGGATCTGTTTCAGCAAACGGGGGAAATATTTTGTCCATCCAAAAACCGGGACGGAATAGTGTAAAAGCAACCAGTAATAGTAATGCTGATTCCCAGATTTTACTTCTGGCAAAGAAATAACCTTGGGTTGCCGCTGCAAACACTAACATCGCAACAGTCGCCACAATAAAGGTGAATATGCCTTTACCCCAACCCACATCAATTAATAACAAATCAGTATTAAAGATAAACAGGAAGGGTAATGCTGCAGTTCGCAGACTATAAAAGAAAGCAACAAATCCGGTTTTTATCGGGTCACCACCCGATACGGCCGCTGCTGCAAACGAAGCTAGACCCACTGGCGGCGTAACATCAGCCATAATCCCGAAGTAAAACACGAACAAATGCACAGCGATTAGCGGCACAATCAAACCATTTTGCTGACCCAATTCAACGATAACAGGCGCCAACAACGATGACACAACAATATAGTTGGCTGTGGTCGGAAGACCCATACCAAGAATCAGGCTGAGCACGCCGGTGAGAATAAGAATTAGCATAATTCTACCGCCTGATAGAACTTCAACTACATCAGCAAGCGCTGCGCCAACACCGGTCTGCGAGACTACACCAACAATAATACCCGCAGTCGCGGTAGCCAGACCTATACCAATCATATTCCTGGCACCATCAATTAAGCCTTCGATTAAGTCATTAAAACCCTGCTTCCAGCGCACGCTTAAATCACTCTCACCGCGAAACATCGCAAACAACGGACGTTGGGTTAAAAGAATAAAAATCATCAAAGCAGTGGCCCAGAAGGCTGATAATTTTGGCGACAAGCGCTCAACCATTAAACACCAAACCAGAACAATCACCGGCAGGATGAAGTGCAGACCTGAGCGAATGGTCGGGCGTGGCTCGGGTAAGGCGACAACAGGCGCATTAGGATCGTCTATCTCAAGATCCGGGTAACCAGAGCCAATTTTGGCCAAGAAAAAGTAAATAACGGCTAATCCAGCAGCAATAACCCAGGCCGCGACTCCCCCTAAAACGGGTTTCATCCAACCTAACAAATAATAGGTTCCAAAGCCGATTACACACATCATGATAAAACCGAACAAGAATCCCATCAGACGTTTCTGCCAGGGCCCAGGTTCGACCGCACGTGGCAGACCGGCCATATTGGCTTTTTGCGCTTCCAGGTGAACAATATAAACCAGCGCAATATAGGAAATTACAGCAGGTAAGAAGGCATGAGTAATAACCTGAAAATAAGAAATACCTACGTACTCAACCATCAAGAACGCGGCTGCGCCCATTACCGGTGGCATGATCTGACCGTTTACTGATGAAGCCACCTCAACGGCACCCGCTTTTTCTGCAGGAAACCCGACCCGTTTCATCATGGGGATGGTAAAGGTACCTGTAGTGACCACGTTGGCAATCGACGAACCGGATATCAAACCTGTCAGACCGGATGAAACCACCGCAGCTTTTGCTGGACCACCGCTAAAGTGACCCATCAATGAAAATGCGACTTTGATAAAATAGTTACCGGCCCCTGCTTTATCTAACAAAGCTCCGAATAATACAAACAAGAATACGAATCCTGTCGATACGCCTACGGCGATACCAAATACACCCTCGGTGGTTATCCATTGGTGGTTAACCACTTCATTCAATGAATTACCTTTATGTGCGATTAAGTCCGGCATGTAGGGACCTGCAAAGGTATATACCAGGAATAATGTGGCAATAACCGTTAATGGGGGGCCCAAGGCTCTAAAGGTTGCCATCAGCAATAACACCATGCCGATGCAGGCAACAATAACGTCTTGTTGAATCGGCGCACCAGGTCGATCAGATAACGATTCGTAAAACAAAAACAGATATGCAGCACAAAATGCACCAACGATGGCAAAGACCCAATCGACAATTGGCACATAGTCCCGTGGCGATTTTTTAAATGCCGGATAAGCTAGAAACGCTAGAAAAACGGCAAACGCCAAGTGAATTGAACGTGCCTCGGTATCATTGAATACTCCGAAACCAACGATAAATGGAATTGGCGAGGCAATCCAAAGTTGAAATAGTGACCAGGTTAAGGCCACACCTAATAAAATTTGTTTAGTAATCCCGCTGGGATTCCTCCCCCCGGTGTCAGTTGAAGCAACCAGATCATCCAATTCAGAATCGGACATCTTGGTGTTTTCTGTCTGTGATTGGTCTTGTGACATAACCATTCCTCAGTATGTTTGGTTAATTAATAGCAATACCAATATGCTATTGTGATTAGTGAGTCAATAGCGAATAAACCCTCTCGCCATTAGAGTCTTGTGTCGTGTAATGCGAAATGGAGAGCAGAGCTCTCCATTTCTAAAAAACCCAAAGAAATCAGCAGATTACATCCAGCCTCTTTCTTTGTAATATTTCGCTGCACCGTCGTGCAAAGGCGCTGACAGATTGTTAACAATCATATCTTCTTCTTTTAGGTTTGCAAAAGCCGGATGCAGCTTTTTGAAACGGTCAAAGTTATCAAATACGGCTTTAACAACCTGATAGATTGTTTCTTCGTCAGTATTAGTTGAAGAAACAAAGGTTGCACCAACACCAAAAGTCTCAGTATCAGTATCAGTACCGTTGTACATACCACCAGGAATCGTTGCTTTAGCATAATAATCATTATCATTGGCCAAAGCGTCGATTTCCGGACCGGTCACTGAAATCAATTTCGCATCACATGATGTGGTTGCTTCTTTGATCGAACCGTTAGGATGACCGACAGTAAAGATAATAGCGTCTACGTTGTTGTCACACATGGCCGCAGACTGTTCAGAAGACTTGAGCTCTGAAGCAAGCTTGAAATCATCTTTAGTCCAACCTAAAGCTTCCATGACTACTTCCATAGTGCCACGCTGACCTGAACCAGGGTTACCGATGTTGACACGCTTGCCTTTAAGGTCCGCGAAAGACTCGACACCTGCATCAGAACGGGCGATGACTGTAAAAGGCTCTGGATGAACTGAGAAGACTGCGCGAAGATCGCCATTAGCACCCTGGTCTTCGAACTTACTGGTGCCGTTATAGGCATGATACTGCCAGTCAGACTGGGCAACACCCATATCCATCTCACCAGCTGCAATCGCGTTCAAGTTAGCGACTGAACCACCTGTTGAAGGTGCAGTACATTTAATTCCATGCTCATCACCACCACGGTTGACCAGTTTACAAATAGACTGACCGACGGCGTAATACACTCCAGTTTGACCACCGGTACCGATGGTGACGAATGTTTCTGCTTGAGCAGTACCGGCGAATAATACACCGGCTGTTACGGCTGCAATTGCCAAACGTTTCATTTTATATCTACCTCCTGATAGAGTTAAAAAAAGAATAAAAACCCTCACACCGTTAGATTACAGTGAAAAAGGATTAAATATTCAGTTAAATGCTGAATATATGCAATATTCTTTGCATAACGCATACTAACGCAAATAAAAACAGCATTTCAAGTCTTGCTTTTCAATTAAATTTGATATATCAGTGAACTCATGCTTGATAAAAAAGAAATACCCGCCAAAGATCTTGATGAATTACAACAATTGCTTGGACGCATAAAGCAACGTAAATCAGGCATTAAGCTGGGTCGACGCTCCTTTAATACCTTGACCGGCATGATCGACAATCCCAGACATACTGCTTTGAGCTCTATTTCCGAAATCGCCAGAGAAATGAAAGTTAATGCTTCAACGTTGACACGCTTATCCAAACGTTTGGGTTACAGTGGTTTTTCTGAATTTCAGAGCGTATTCCGCGAGCACATTTCCCAAGAACCGAATTTTTATAGCGATAAACTCAATCGATTACTATCTGATGAAAATCCGGATGAGTATAAAAATCTATCGCTAATTGCAAATGTTGCACATGATGAGACATCAAACATCTCGGTCATGCTTAAAAACATTCAACCTCAAACGCTGGATACTATCACTGAAAAAATTGCCAACTGTCAATCAGTGCGTATACACGGGCTAAGGCAGTTTTTCTCTCTGGCTTGCTTTATGTCCTATGGTTTGGGGATGATACGCGACAATGTTGATGTACTGGGTGATTCCGGACATGGCGTTGTGCATTCATTGGCACAGCTTAACGAAGATGATTTATTGATCGTTCTTGGAGCCGAGCCTTATACACGTGCAACAGCCGATGCATGCCGCATTGCCCATGAACACGGTTTAGGGGTTATTGCCTTAACAGATTCTTATGCTTCACCACTAGCTGCACATGCCCACCATGTGGTAATCATGCCGATTGAAGGCCATTATTTTGGTAATAATGTCGCTTCCTGGTTTATTTTTGCTGAGGGCTTGCTTGATGTAGTGGCTCATCACCTGGGCGAGAAATCCATCAAAGCTATCAAACGCCGGGAGCAGTTAATTAAAGAGTTTGGCATCGCTCAAAAGGCCAATATTTGATTTCCCAATTGAGATTTACTATTTTTTAACCCGGAGTATGTAATGGGAATTGTCGTGAGATGAAAAGTGCAATAAGATCAAGCGCTCCCGCTGTAAATTTGAACGATGCCATAGCCAGCCTATGGTGAGATCGAATTCATGAGGCAATGCTCAAGATTGAAGCAGTTTTTCATGGCAATAGATTGCTATTGCGTATTCCAGGTTTAACCTTGACATGAAGGATAATCGTCAATGACCCATGTATTTCACCGCAATCCACACGCTCACTATCCAACAGCTGTACAAGGTGATGGAATTTATTTAATCGACAGCGATGGGAAACGTTACTTAGACGCTTGTGGTGGTGCTGCTGTGTCCTGCCTGGGTCATAACCATCCTGTCATTATTGATGCCATTAAAACTCAAGCAAATGAACTGTCATATGCGCATAGCGGTTTTTTTACCACACAACCAATGGAAGCGCTTGCAGAAAAGCTAATCAATAATGCCCCCGGGCAGATGAATAAAGTATATTTTGTTAGCGGCGGTTCCGAAGCAATGGAAGCTGCATTAAAACTGGCACGCCAGTATTTCACTGAGCAAGGACAAACTAATCGCAAATATTTTATTGCCAGGCGACAAAGCTATCATGGCAATACTTTAGGTGCTTTGGCAGTAGGGGGAAATGAATGGCGGCGCAAGCAATTCAAGCCCTTACTCGTCAATTTCGAACATATCTCTCCCTGCAATGCTTATAGATATCAAGCTGAAAATGAAAGTGAACAAGAGTATTCAATTCGTGCTGCTGATGAATTACAAATCATGATTGAACAGCTTGGCGCTGAGAACGTCATAGGCTTTGTCTGTGAACCGGTTGTCGGAGCCACCGCCGGTGCTGTACCTGCCACCAAAGGGTATTTAAAACGGATTCGTGAAATTTGTGATGACAATGGTATTTTATTGATTCTGGATGAAGTCATGTGCGGCATGGGCCGGACCGGCTATTTGTATGCCCATGAAGAAGACGGGGTTGAGTGCGATTTAATTACTATCGCCAAGGGATTAGGAGCTGGTTATCAACCTATAGGTGCCACTTTAGTCAGTAAAAAAGTATTTCAAACCATCTATGAAGGCAGTGGATTTTTTCAGCACGGTCATACTTACATGGGCCATGCCATAGGTTGTGCGGCTGCGCTGGCTGTACAAACGGTAATTGAGCAGGAGAACTTGTTAGCAAATGTACAACATATGGGAGAGAAGCTTCAAGCGGCCTTAGAAACAGAGTTTCAGCAACACCCAAACGTAGGGGATATCCGTGGCAGAGGATTATTCAGAGGTATTGAATTTGTGCAAGACAAGCCAGGCAAACAACCATTTGCCGCTGAGTTAAAGATCAATGCCAAAATCAAGCAAGCGGCTATGCAAAACGGCCTAATGTGCTATCCCATGGGAGGTACGATTGATGGCGTAAACGGTGATCATGTCCTGATTGCTCCCCCCTTTATCATTAATGAGCCTCAACTGGAGGAAATTATTGAAAAGCTGAAACTCACCATTGGCAACGTATTTAATTAAAACCGTATGCTTAATTTCGAAAAAGCAGCTGAGCAAAAAATTGCTCAGGCGATAGAACAAGGAGAACTTAATAATTTACAAGGTAAAGGCCTGCCGCTAAACCTGGATGATGACGTACATGTACCTAAAGAACTAAGAATGGGATTTCGGATTTTAAAAAATGCCGGCGTGTCACCTACCGAAGTTCAAGTACTTAGAGAGATTAATACCCTTAAATCTAAACTCAAACAAACTGAAGATAAAAATTATAAGCAACTCTTGGTCAATCAAATAGCCTTGCTGAAAACGCAGCAACAACTTTAGATTGATCAATACAGCCAATGATGCAGGCAATTATTTTTTCGAAATCTTCTTATTTCGCAAATAATTTTGCTTAAATCAAGATGAAGCATTATTTTTGTCATAAACCTTCTTCCCATTTAATGAAGATTTAACCCAAACCATTTTATAATTGAGTTAAGGTATTTATCGATTAATTAGGGTTAGTTGACTACTTTTGCAGTTTGTTAAAGAAAAATTGCAAGAAAAGTGAGAATTTACACTTAAATAAGTAGTCGCATGCTTGACTAAGTGATAAACTTTAGTAGGGTTTGCAAGGTTTTGGTTTTATCATTGTGGGCGACGTGTTTTAAATAATACGTAAAATTACGGAACAATCTATTCTCACCTACCCCTTGTCTAAAGATTGCTTCGAACGCCCACAATGATCTTTACTTTCCTATATAAACAGTACCCCAAACCAATACACATGCACTTTCAAGCAAACTCGTCTACCTCCAAAACCAGTTTCTCACTTCTTGAAATTTGAAAATTTACACAAAAATTAACTATCCAAAACATTAATAGTGAGGAATGATTCAACCTGATTGATACTATAACTCTATATCCACAGACCACATCTTTCGAACTGAATTAATCAAATAACAGGCGTCAGCTTTTTCCAAATCAGCCCTGGTAATCACTCGTTCGGTCAATACACCTTTATCCAGCAGATATTGGCGATACGTCCCGTTCAACAGTCCACAGGTTACTGGAGGCGTATATTGTTTTCCATTCAGATCAATCACTAGATTAGCGATACAACATTCCGTGATTTCACCATGCTGATTGAATAACAACACATCATCAAAATCACTATATCGATGCAAAAAATAATCATAAACTGAGCGTTGTGTAGTCTTATGATAAAGATAAATTTCATTTGAATCGATAGGTTCACTAGCAAGCTTCACCCTGAAATTACGAGACGAGCTTGCTGTATCAAAATCGTTAAGTTGAATTTCTGCAGCCCCAGTTCTTGATACTAACAATCGAACACGTTGGGCTTGGTGTTTAGTTATCACTGAGTCATCCAGGTGCTTTTTTATAACATCCATATCCAGCTCAAAATCAAAATATTCTACCGATTGCTGCAAGCGAAGCAAATGATAATCAAACAGAAAAAACCCGTGCTGGGGTGTCCATAGTAATGTTTCCAATAATTGATGGGTAAATGTGCCCTGCCCAGACAATACCTTGGATTTGGTCAAACATTCCTCATATTCAGACTCAGCTGAAGAATCCCAAACAATACCACCACCAACGCCATATTCGGCCTGATTGTAGAGTTTATCGATTAAGGCAGTTCGTATCGCCACATTGAACTGCATTGACATATCGGGGCGAATAAATCCGATGGTACCGGTATAAATATTGCGGCTTGACGGCTCGAGTTGATGAATGATCTTCATGGTGTTGGCCTTAGGTGCGCCGGTAATAGAGGCACAGGGGAATAGCGCCTTAAAAACATCTGCCAATGGAACATCAAGCTTAGCAGTCACTGTAGAAGTCATTTGCCAAACTGTTGGATATTTCTCGATTTCGAATAATTTTGGCACACTAACCGAGCCGGCATCGGCAATACGACCTATATCATTGCGGATCATATCAACTATCATTAAATTCTCAGCCCGGTTTTTTTCCGATACCTGTAACTCATCTCTAAGCTGATAATCTTCTCGCAGAAAACGGCCTCGTGGTGCAGTGCCTTTCATTGGCCTAGAGCTGATTTGACCATCACTAATCTCAAAAAAAAGTTCAGGTGAAGCACTACATAAAGCAAATCGGCCGGTATCAATAAATGCACCGTATTTAGCGTTAGCGGCAAAACCCAAAAATGCATCCTCTGCCGATATGTCCAGGTCAGCATATTGGCGAATCGTGTAGTTCACCTGATAAGTGTTGCCGTCTTTTATTTCGTTTTTAATTCGGTTTATTTTTCGGGTGTAATCAGGCAAATTTGAATTCAATGACCATACGGTTTGTCTAAAAACATCGACATGTTCAGACTTAATCAGAGCTTCTAAATTTATGGATTCACAAGCCTCAAAAAGCCCAAACCACAACAAAGGAAATTCACCCGCGGGATGAGTCACTAATGCACGGTCAAATGCTGGAGAGGCCTCATAGCTGATCCAGCCTGCCGCCCATAGTTGTTGCTCGTGTACCAGCGATTCAATTTGCTTGAGAGTCGTTAAAACATCTTCAAGCCGTGTAATACTAAAGATTTGACGAGGTTGATTGAACGATAGCCATTGTTGGCAACTATCATCGCGGATAAGGATTTTTTGCAGCACTTAGGATGTTTACTTTTTTTGTTTAAAAAGCTTCATTTCGTGTGCTACAGAATACTCGATCAATTGACGGAATGTTGATTCTATAAACGCCTCACTGTAACCATGCTCAACAGCCTGTGATTTGCGTTTGGCAATAATTGACTCTATTCGCTCATCATCACGAATGCTCTCTATCGATGTTTTTATATCTGCAGCCCGCTCAATGTAACGGATACGCATAGCCAGTAAATCCAATAACTTCTCGTCAAGATTATCAATTGCGTGACGTACGTCCTGCATGGTTTCACACATTTTGGGATTTTTAATACTTTGCTCAGTCATTACTTTTTATCAACGTTTCTCATCCGGTAAGTTTACGCGGATCAAGCAAAGCCTCAAGCTCTTGTTTGGATAAATCAGTCATTTCCTCAGCCACATCAATAATCGGCCTGCCTTGTTGATAGGCAGTTTTTGCAATTTCTGCTGCCTTGAAATAACCGATGACCGGATTTAAAGCGGTGACCAGAATAGGATTTTTAGTCAACGATTTTTCCAAATTCTGTTGATTCACTTTAAAGGTCTTAATCGCATTATCAGCCAAAAGTCTGGAAATATTTGCAGTTAAATCAATGCTTTGCAAAATATTATAGGCCACCACGGGCTGCATCACATTAAGCTGAAAATTGCCTGACTGCCCGGCAATAGCAATGGTCTGATCATTGCCTATCACCTGGGCACAAACCATACAGGCCGACTCAGGAATAACTGGGTTTACTTTACCTGGCATAATCGAAGATCCCGGTTGCAAAGCTTCCAGCTCGATCTCGCCCAAACCCGCTAACGGGCCGGAATTCATCCAGCGCAGATCATTGGATATTTTCATTAAGCTGACGGCTGTTGTTTTTAATTGCCCTGACAGCTCAACAATTGTATCCAGAGCACTCAAACTTTCAAAAAAACAGGCATTAGCACTGAAGGAAAGTTGTGCTTCGGCACTCAATTTTTGCGCAAACAGCTCTGCGAATTGAGGATGAGCATTTACTCCAGTCCCCACTGCAGTTCCACCTTGCGCCAGTCGATGTAATCGAGGTTGTACTGATTTAATACGTTCACAGGCATTTTCGATCTGTAACGCCCAACCTTGCAGTTCCTGCGATAATTTAACCGGCATGGCATCCATTAAATGAGTTCGACCTGTCTTAACAAACTGATCAACCTGCTCAGCTTTATTCGTTATGCTAGATTGTAAATACGCAAGTGCCGGCAATAATGAACCTTGAACTGCAAGTGCCGAAGAAACATGGATGGCTGTCGGAATCGTGTCATTACTGCTTTGCCCCATATTGACATGATCATTGGCTGATACAGTTGCATCTAAAGTGTCGCCGGCAAGCTTTGCAATTACTTCATTGGCGTTCATATTTGAGCTGGTACCTGAACCGGTCTGAAACACATCAATTGGAAATTGACGATCATGCTGATTACCAGCGACCTGCCCGGCCGCACTGACAATGGCTTTACCAATTTCAGTATCCAATTCACCTAACTCAACATTCACGGCTGCGGCAGTTTTTTTAATTAAGCCCAAAGCGGAAATGAAGCGACTTGGCATGGCCAAACCACTAACTGGAAAATTGTTAATTGCACGCTGGGTTTGTGCACCATACAGAGCATCGGCCGGAACCTCTAATTCGCCCATGCTGTCTTTTTCAATCCGAGTTTTCATCATTTTTGGACTCAATTTCCGCTATAGTCACTATTTTACTGCGACTATTGTAAAACCAACATGACTGATTGAAATACATGCGTGATTCTGGCCAAAACAACGAACTGGTGAGCTGTATTATTCCTGTCTACAACCGCCAGGAACTTATCAATGAGTGCGTCCAAAGCGTGTTGGCCCAAACCTACAGTCATTATGAGATTATTATTGTTAATGACGGCTCAACTGATCAAACATCCGATGTCGCTACGAAACTGGCGCAACAGCATGCGGAAAAAATACGAGTTTTAAATCAGTCAAATCAAGGGCCAGGCGCAGCCAGACAGCTGGGTTTAGATCATGCGCAAGGTAAATATATACAGTTCTTGGACAGCGATGATTTGATATTACCCAAAAAATTCGAGTTATTTATTAATGCCTTTAATAGTCCTGATCAAGCGGATATTGTCTATGCAACAACACATTATTACCCAATTGACGATCCCAAAAGTTACTTTATCTGGAAGCTGACTGACCAACCGTTAGATTCTTTACTGCCCCAATTTTTTGTCAGACGCATCTGGGGAACAGCGACACCCATTTATAAGCATTCAATATTGAAACAGGCTGGCAAAATCCTGCCTTTGTCTTGTGAAGAAGATCTGGAATACGAATGCCGTGTAGGTTTGCAAAACCCCAAACTACATTTTATTGATCAACATTTAACTGATATCCGCCATCATAGTGGTGATCGCTTTAGCGTCGATAACGCTAACCGGGGCAAACAACTCTCGCACCAAATTAAAGCCAGGGAGCATATATACCAGACCATGCTGAAATTTGGCCTGGATCCAGACAGTGAGGAAATACAAATTTTTTCCAAATTCATGTTTTTATTAGCTAGGCAATCCGGAGAATTAAACTTATCGGCAGAATCAAATGCCGCCTTTGAATTAGCCCAAAAGGCAAGTGAAGGCTTGAGTAGACAGGATAGACTGGCAATGTATATCTACCGTATTATCAATCGTGTAGCAGGCCAGAAAAAAGGCTCGGAAATGTTCGGCAGGATTTACAACCGATTACATAAGATTAAAAACTAGGGATGTTGGCATTCATTCCCAGGCTTCGTCCGGATGCTCTTCTGCATCTTTTAAATCAGAGGCAAACAGCTCATTCAACTCCTGCTCTCGAGTAATCACTTTACTTTGAAATCCTTTATAGTCCTGGAAGTACTGCTCGTATAAATCTGTAATGACTTCTTCATCATGCTTTTTAAACATCAAGGCGGCACGCTGGGCTCTATAACCATTAAAACCTAGGTGACGCAATGCATCGCGACCAAGCTCAAGCGATGAACCAAACGTAACCCGATAGATATCCTCCTTAGAAACACCTAATTTTAATAATTCAAAGGCATGAGAACGATTCTCTGCTCTGACTAATAATCTTAAGTTAGGAAAATTCTTTTTGGCAATGTCGACCAGCTCATTAATTTTCTCGCGTCCTTCTATGGCAATGATCATTAATTTGGCGGATTTCGCACCGGCCAGTTCAAGCAGATCCACCCGACTGGCATCACCATAATAAACTTTATTGCCAAAACCTCTTAAAACCTCAATATGGCTGGCATTATTGTCCAGAATAGTGGTTTTGAAGCCATTACTGGCTAATAGCCTGCCTGCAATTTGTCCAAAGCGCCCATAACCCGCGATCAGCACCGGATTGTCTGCTTGTTCAATATCATCATCATATTCGGCTTGCACATTATCCGGTTTATGCGATTCAAAAAAGCGCTCGTAAAATATGATTAATAAAGGCGTAATCAACATCGTCAATGCAACCACAACAATAAGTGGGTTAGTTAGGCGAGTAGAAATAATATGATTTTGTGTTGCAAAAGAAAATAAAACGAAAGCAAATTCACCACCCTGAGCCAAAGCGAAGGCGAACAACATGCCTGAATTAAAGCTCATTTTGAAAAATTTGCTTAATACAAACAAAACCACAAACTTGACCGCTATTAACCCAATCACTAAGCCGAGTATCATAATCGGACTGGCGAATAGAATATTGAAGTCAATACTGGCACCAACGGAGATAAAAAATAATCCCAACAACAAACCTTTGAACGGTTCAATGTTCGACTCAAGCTCATGCCTGTATTCGCTATCCGCCAATACCACACCAGCTAAAAAAGTTCCCAATGCCGGGGATAAACCAACAGCCTCCATCAATACGGCAATACCGATGACCAGCAATAATGCTGTTGCTGTAAAAATTTCCCTAAGCTTGGTATCCGCAACAATTCTAAATATGTGGCGAATCACGTAACGGCCGACAAATATTATCCCTGCCACTGCGGCGACCACTTTCAAAGTGTTTAGCCAACCGGGCTGATTAGTATTTTGTCCTGCACTGATTGTTTCGGCTGTAAATCCTACTGCTAACAACGGCAAAACAGCCAACATCGGAATCACTGCAATATCCTGGAATAACAATACTGAAAAACACGACTCACCGGCACCGGTTTTCATCCAGCCTTTTTCGTTAAGGGTCTGTAAAACAATTGCGGTTGAGGACAATGCCAATGTCATACCGATAACAAGCGCGTTTTGCCAAACCAAATCAAAGAGCAGACCAATTAAGGTTATTAGCAAAGTCGTGAGTAACACCTGTAAACCACCAAGACCCAGGATAGGCCCGCGCATACGCCAAAGTAGCGCCGGTTTAAGTTCCAGGCCGATGAGAAACAGCATCATAACTACGCCAAATTCGGCAAAATGCATCACCCCTTCTTCATGACCAACCAGACCCAGAATAAATGGACCAATGATCACACCTGCCATTAAATAACCCAGAACCGAACCTAATCCGGCACGTTTAGCTATCGGCACAGAAACAACTGCAGCAACTAAATAAATAAAGGCCTGAAATAATAAGCTATCGCTATGCATGGATGCTCTGTTGGTAAAAGTTAAACAACTGCATATCCGAATTCATATAGTCCAGACTGGAAATAGATGCCCAGTCAAATTGTCGATCTGATAATGCGGTGAGAATGATCCTATATTGATGCAAATGTTCGCCTAATCTGATTTGATCAAAGCGACTGCCACTACTAAAGGCTACAAACGGAGGTAAATAACTCATACCGCAAAACACTGCCGTTTGCTGGAAAGGAAGTAAAAAATGTCGTAAACGATGATTGTGCACACCATCGGTAGCATAATCAGTGTCATCCTTGCCTGTCGAAATAGTCGATAATAATCGCTTGCCTGCCAGTGCTTCACCACTATCACCATAAGCAAAACCGCTTTTAAGCACCAGATCCATCCATTGTTTCAATATCGGTGGGCAGCTGTACCAGTAAATCGGATGCTGAAAAATAATAATATCGTGCTCTAGTAAAAGCGCTTGCTCGGCATCAACATCAATCATGAAATCAGGGTAAATATCATACAAATCACGGAAAACTATATTTTTAAATTCCCGGTAAATCCTGATCAAACGTCGATTAACAATAGATTTATGTATGGCGGGATGCGCAAACAGCACCAGAATTTTATTCACCGCTCACTCCCATGTTTATCGAAGTCATCCTTGACTCAAAACCTGTTTGAATTTTTCTACTCTGTTTCGATTTGCACCCAAATCTGAGCGCCCTACTCGTGATGCAGAACGCAGATGAATCTGATTATTCTGTTCATCCACTCTAACTTCAAAATCATCAACAAAACCGAATAATCCAGATTTAAACTCGGCTGAAATATAAGCATCGTCCTGTACCACTATAGTGCCTCCAATTTCTTTTATAGCCGAGGTTATGGTCGCTAAATCCAATCCATCTAAACCCAGAGCCGAAATATAATGCTCAGCGTCTTCAGGATATTCTGAACAGACACAGTTGGGGGTATTAGGACAAGCTGACAATTTAGCTGCTGTGGTATGACGAAATCCCTGCTTTTGAGACACTTTGCCCTGGTAAAAGAAATAACCTACTACCGCTAAGGTAATCAAAGCCAGGAACATTGTGATGTATTTCAGCATGTATTGAACTATATAATACCAAGCGAGTCTATACATGAAAATATACGTGGGTGATAGATGTTAATTCGCACGAGACAAAATAACCCAATCCGGCCCAGTGAAATTACGCCTGAGCCTATCTATAAGGACCGGCGCAGATTTCTGGCAGGCGGGGCTGCTCTAGCGCTTGGATTGAACCTTGCACCTGCACTAGCTGCGGTAACCAGCAAAAATGATTTACCTAAACCGTTTGCAGATGTTGCTACCGGGCCATATGCAACTGATGAAGAACTGACCGACTATAAATCAGTCACGACTTATAATAATTTTTACGAGTTCTCTACTGACAAACAAACTCCAGCTAAACTAGCCAAGGATTTTGCTGCACGGCCATGGACAATCAGCGTCGAAGGAGAGTGTAATAACCCTAAAAAATGGGATATTGATGAGCTGATTAAAGCATTTCCTCCTGAAGAACGGATTTATCGTCATCGTTGTGTTGAAGCCTGGTCAATGGTGGTACCCTGGATTGGTTTTGAACTCGGAAAGTTAATTAAGCACAGTGAACCAACAGGAAATGCTAAATTCGTAGAATTTGAAACGCTTTATGATCCCGAGCGAATGCCCGGACAAAAAGCGGGTTTTTTCGGGCAGGTTCTCGACTGGCCTTATCGTGAGGGCCTGCGCATGGACGAGGCCATGCATCCATTAACCATTATGACGGTAGGTTTATATGGTGAATATATTCCTAACCAAAACGGCGCACCAATACGACTTATAGTACCGTGGAAATACGGCTTCAAAGGCATAAAGTCTATAGTCACTATACGATTTACAGAAGAGCAGCCACGTAATACCTGGAATGTTCAAGGCCCTTCGGAATATGGCTTTTATGCTAACGTTAATCCCCAGGTTGATCACCCACGCTGGTCTCAGGCCAAAGAGCGCCGTATTGGGGAGCTACTCAAGCGGCCTACTTTGATGTTCAATGGCTACGCTGAAGAAGTCGCTGATCTATATACAAGCATGGATTTATCCAAACACTACTAACTCAATGTTCCTCCCCCTTTCAGCAGCAAAGATTCGCTGGTTAAAAGTTGTTGTATTTATTGCATGCTTAATACCTGCATTGTTGCTTGGCTACAATGTACTTACCAACAATATCTCTGGCGATCCGGTTGAAGCAATGACCCATGTCAGTGGAGAATGGGCGCTGCGCTTTTTGCTCATTACTCTGGCTATTACACCGTTAAGACGATTATTAAATTTGCCGGATTTAATCAAATTCAGACGCATGCTTGGGCTTTACGCCTTTTTTTATGCATTTAGCCATTTAATGGTTTATATCGTATTCGATCAATTCTTTGATTGGACAGCAATTATTAACGATATTTTGGAGCGCAAATATATTTTTGCCGGTATGTTAGCCCTGGTGCTGATGATTCCACTGGCAATTACCTCAACAAACGGCTGGGTCAAGCGCCTGGGCGGCAAACGCTGGCAAAAACTGCACAAGCTGGTGTATTTAATTGCCATTGCGGCCGTCACTCATTTTATCTGGCTGGTTAAAGCGGACTTTACCGAACCAGCCATTTACGCCTTTATACTGACGGTACTGCTGGTTTACCGGCTTATCGCACATCGAAAGAAGAAACTCACTCAAATAAAACTGGCATAAGCTTGTTTACATAGGCGATTGTCTCCATATTACTCAGATGGATAACGATCAATCGTTGTATGCACCCTGGCACACCGTTAAATCACTTTTAGTCCACCTTTGGGATTACCGTTGGCGTATTGGCTTTGCCTTAGCGCTGATGATTTTGGCCAAACTGGCAACCATCGCCGTGCCCTTGGTGTTAAAAGAGATCGTCGATCAACTTGAGCAACCATCCGTCGGTCAACTGGCCATTCAACTGCCGTTATTTTTGCTACTTGCTTATGGTGGACTACGTTTTGCTAATTCATTGTTTAATCAGTTACGAGATCTGGTTTTTGCCAAGGCGGCACTGCGCTCGATTCGTAATATCACCATAAAAGTATTTGAACACCTACAACATTTATCCCTGGGTTATCACTTGCAGCGCAAAACCGGCGGATTATCCCGGGATATCGACCGGGGCAGCCGTGCGATTAATGAGTTACTTCGAATTTTGATTTTTAGTGTGTTCCCAACACTATTTGAATTAACAGTTGTCTGTATTATTTTATTTGTTCGTTATGAGCCTCGTTTTGTAATCGTTACCTTGCTGACTATTATTTCTTACGGCATCTATACCTATTCAATTTCGAATTGGCGGCTTAAATTTCGCAAACGCATGAATGAAGCTGAATCCAGCGCGAACACCGCCGCCATCGATGCATTAATCAATTACGAAACAGTCAAGTATTTCACTAACGAAAAACTGGAGACGCAGCGATACAATGAAAATCTTAAACACTGGCAAGATGCAACTTATAAAAGTGAATTTTCTTTAGCAGCTCTAAATGTTGGACAAGCCACGATTATCGCTATTGGTTTGACTATATTGATGGTTATGGCAGGTCAAAATGTGGTTGCCGGAAAAATGACACTGGGTGATTTTGTTCTGGTTAATGCTTTCTTGCTACAGCTTTACGTACCCTTAAACTTTCTTGGCTATGTTTTCCGTACCTTACAAAACTCACTGGTTGATATTAGCCGTATGTTTTCATTACTGGAAGTTGAAAAGGAAATCACTGACAAAGCAGATGCCAAACCGCTCAAGATCAAGAATGCAAATATTGAATTTGACCAAGTCAGCTTTGCCTATAAACCTGAGCGCCAAATTCTCGATAAAATCAGTTTTAGCGTTCCGGGTGGTCAAAAAGTCGCTATAGTCGGCCATAGTGGAGCGGGAAAATCCACTATTGCGCGACTGGTATTCAGATTTTACGAAGTCACAAATGGAAGGATTTTAATCGACGGCCAGGACCTCAAGGAGGTCACACTAGAGACCTTGCGGCAAAATATTGGTGTGGTGCCGCAAGATACCGTGCTATTTAATGACACCATTGAATATAACATTCATTATGGCAAACCCGACGCAAGTGATGCTGAAATTCGGCAAGCAGCAAAATTAGCTTACTTGCATGATTTCATCGAAACCTTGCCTGACGGTTATCAAACTGAAGTTGGAGAGCGTGGGTTAAAGCTTTCAGGTGGCGAAAAGCAACGTCTGGCTATCGCTAGAACTATTCTTAAGGATCCACCTATATTATTACTTGATGAAGCAACCTCGGCACTGGATTCTAAATCCGAAGAAGCGATTCAAACAGCGCTCAATAATATCGCTCAGCATCGTACGACCTTAGTCATTGCTCATCGTCTGTCGACTATCATGGACGCTGATCAAATTGTTGTGCTAGATAAAGGTGTAGTGGTTGAAACAGGCTCACATCATCAGCTGTTACAACACCAGGGGCACTATGCATCATTATGGCAGTTACAACAAAACTCTAATAGTTTGGGCCAGGCCAATCCTGCCGACACTATGATCAACTAACTAACCTAGGTTCAGAGAAAATCAGTATAGAACTATTATTGTCTGTCATTCAGAGGCGATAGCCGAAGAATCTCTTTCAAATCTGCTACACACTTAGATAATCATGTTGTTCGTAACAAATCCTTGCTCGTTCGGTAGGTAATTATTTTATTGAGTTATATCTGCGAACTTTGCTTAACTGAATGCTTCAACGCCCAGGGCCTGGGAAATTCTGGCCAGCGCCAGCTTTTCTTTTGCGCTGACTTGCTCACCACCAAAACCAAGAAAGCCACCTTCAGAGGCTGCCATAGCTACTTTTTCACCAATTCGCATAGACCATTGCTTGTATTGCTGAGCTTCCTGCTCGGAACATTTTTCTGCCAGCAAACCGCATACTTGTTCACATTTTTGCACCGCTGCATCAACTAAGCCCTCACGCCCCTGACCCATATACGGATTATTACTCAAGCCTTCTGCGCTAGACTTTTCTTTATCTTTTAGACGTGCATTCACGACCGATTGAATTAGTTCATTATCTGCATGCGTTTTCACTGCGTCGATCATCTCTTTGCTCAGAGCAAATGATTCTTTCATGGTGCCCAATCCACTTTTCCCGGCAATCATTACACCCATACCGATCATGACAGGCACATCCAAAACTAACTGCCACTCATTGTCTGTAAAATCTGCTTTTGTCGTCATTAATCTCTCCAAATTAAAATTAAGAAATCACCATAACTCATAATTGGAGTCTTTGTGAATCGCAATTAGGTTAAATCCGTTAATATGTTTGAAAAGCTCTTTAGCATCAGAAAACTCGATAGTCACTGTAGGATTATTTTCGTTAAAAATCCTATAGCCATAAGATGCAAGATAATCAAAAATCTGTTCGCAATCTTGCTGGTGTCGACTGACTTCTAAACAAATCTTCGGTAGACAGTTTTCGATCACTTGTGCTGAGCCCCTAAGAATCGGCAATTCATGCCCATCAACATCTATTTTTATCAAATCTGGCTTCTCATTTAAATTAGAAAAATATTGATCCAATGTAAGTTGATCGACTCGCTCTCCACTTTCATCCTCAGTAACAGAGGCTGTCTGCTCCCTAACTTCGATAAAGAGCTGCTTATTTTCTTCACCAAGGGCAAATTTATTTAAATGTATATTGGTGAATGGGTTGAGCTTAACGTTTTGATCAAGTTGAGAAAAAAATTTATCAGTGGGCTCAAAACTATGAATTTGACCCCGCTCTCCAACCAATACAGATGATAATAAAGAGTAAAACCCAATATTCGCACCCACATCGACAATCACAGCATTTTGTTGCACGTTCTTAAGAAAAAACCGATATGCAAATAACTCAAATTTACCGAAATAAAATATTTCTTTCCCCAACCAAGTATTGATATCGACATTCATCTTAAAACATCGATTATTATCCAGCCTTATAGTTGTCGTCTTTTGATTTTCCTGACCCGCTCGCTTACCTTCAGTCCAATTCACAATATGCCTGTAAAGACTGCGTTTGGGGAAAAACGGCACATGTCTATATAACGCTACTATATCTTCAAGCTGCATTCATATCACCTTGGTGATTCATAAAACACATAAGATGTCGAATAGTCACTGAATTCGAAATAGACTTTTTTCTCACCCGCATCTTTTTTGCCATTAAGATTTTCGTCCAGAATACCATAACCAAAACGATAAGGCCGTGCCTGATCATTGGATATTCCGGTCGAATCGGCAGTCGTTAACTTATCTATTTCCAGAAATCGTTTAACCAATGTGTTACCGGCGTATATTTCTAATACACCATTTGTGCCGGTCCAGTTTTGTACCGCTCTGCCAATTTTATTTTGTGATTCCTGTGTGCAGGAAGCTAAAAACACTATAGAGCACATCAATACTAATTTTTTCACACTCATGTCTTTAACCTTCTTCAAGTAATTTAACTCTCATTTCGTCAAGTTTCGCCCGTTCTTTTTCCTCCAGTTTAGGATATTCAAGATCTAGGCTGGATAAAGTTTGTTGAATAATCTGCGCAACTTTCAATCGCATATAAGGCTTATCGTCAGCCGGGATCGCATACCAGGGCGCCCATGGCTTAGAAGTGGCGTTAAGCATTTGTTCGTAAGCATGCATATAGTCATCCCAATAACCACGCTCTTTCACATCACCAGAGGAAAATTTCCAGTTTTTAGTTGGATCATCAATACGCGCAATAAAACGGTTTTTCTGCTCCTGCTTAGAAACATTTAACCAGAACTTGAGGACAATTGTTCCGTTACGAACTAGATGTTTTTCATGGTCAATAATTGACTCGTAACGTTGTGCCCAAATATCACCAGCCGTTTGCGGCAGTCGCTGACCTGATAGATATTCAGGATGTACCCGCACAACCAACACTTCTTCGTAGTAACTGCGATTAAAAATACCGATGCGCCCTCTTTCCGGCAGGGCGATAGCGCTGCGCCAGAGAAAATCGTGATCAAGCTCTAACTTAGATGGTTGCTTAAACGAGTAGACTTGAAATCCTGCCGGATTGACACCGCGGGTAACCGCTCTAATGGTTGAGTCCTTACCTGCCGCATCCATTGCCTGAA
Source organism: Arenicellales bacterium (assembly GCA_028284225.1). GTDB lineage: Bacteria > Pseudomonadota > Gammaproteobacteria > Arenicellales > JAHEKD01 > JAHEKD01. The sequence continues at coordinate 222,676 of JANQSD010000019.1, read as the reverse complement.
AAATCAGTAACACTGAATACTTATCTTGTGCATAAAGTACACGCTGTAAGTCATCAATCTTTGCAATTACTTTTCGTAGTGATTTTTTGCTTTTTTTCTCATCCGTTAACGATTCAGGTTTAGTCGCAGCTTTTGCAATCGAGAATTCGTTATTATCAGTGACCAAATACTGATTTTTGATAGCTGTAAACATGTTAGTGTCCTTTTTTATCTATTGCTCTTACTGTATCGCGGGCAATCATGAGTTCCTCATTAGTAGGAATGACGTAGGCATGGAAAGCACTATCAACAGTCGATATTTTGCCATCGTGCTCATTAACCATTTGCTGATTCTTGTCATTATCAAGCTGTAAACCCAAGCATTGCAGTCCAGCGCAAATTCGGTGCCTTATCTCAGCGGAATTTTCACCTATGCCGCCGGTAAAAACAATGGCATCAACCTCTCCGTCCATTTCAACGAAGTACTTGCCAATATAGCGCTTAACCCGGCGGCAGAAAATATCAATGGCTAATTTCGCCCGGCGATCTTGTTTTTCTGATTCTTCTTCCAAAAGTTCTCGCATATCACTGGTTAAACCGGAAATGCCTAATAATCCTGAACGTTTGTTGAGCATCTTATCAAGATCATTAAAATCCATACCCTCTTGCAAATGTAGGTATTCGAGTATTGACGCATCGACGTCGCCACTACGTGTTCCCATTAACAATCCTTCTAACGGTGTAAAGCCCATGGACGTATCAATCGACAAGCCATCCTTAATCGCGCATGCTGAACAACCATTACCCAGGTGCAATGAAATTATGTCAGTGCTGCTTTTACTCAAACCCGTTATTGCACGATACTGGTAGGCGATATAGCGATGTGATGTCCCATGGAAGCCATAACGTCTGATTTTATGGCGACGATAATATTCATAAGGCAACCCATATAAATAGGCGTGTTCCGGCATAGTTGCATGAAAGGCCGTATCAAATACAGCCACTTGTGGTACTGCTGAGCCCAGTAATTTAGTCGCTATTTTTATTCCTTTTATATTTGCCGGGTTATGCAGAGGCGCCAGTTCAACACAGCCCTCTATGCCCTCGATCACTTGCTGATCGATCAGAATCGAATGACTAAACTGCTCACCGCCATGGACTACACGATGACCAACAGCATGGATATCCGCATACGAATTGATTTGTTCAATACCTGATTTTTGCGATATAACCCAGCGCAGTACTAATTCAATTGCGGCCTGATGATTGGCAATAGGATCGGTTTTTTTTACTATCGGCCGGCCTGGAACCTCGTAGTTGATTAGTGATTGAGAACCAATACGTTCGACTTCTCCTTTAACTAAACATCGATCTGAGTTATTTTTAATGGCTTGTACATCTGTAGCTATGATTTGAAACTTTAATGATGATGACCCACAGTTAAGAACCAGTACATGCATTAGTTTTCCGTCCTTATTTTGGCCAGCGATTTTCAGGTACTTCATTTCCGGCCATATCAAATTTCATAATATAAAAATTATAGTGGGCCAGTGCTGGGGCTGTTAATATGAATAATTTCTTTCAGAATCCACGTTGTCATCGTCCATCTACAGTCTATGATGTACTAGGCCTGCTGATATTCTCGCAAAGTTTGCATCTGCTTTAGTTGCCCGACTAACTCAGATGATTGAGACAGTACAACCATCCCACGCCTTGCCCCCGTTTCTTTAAGTGCCGGCAAGGTTGGGAAAAATACTATGCAGTCATTTAAATTATGAATTCCAAGATAATCCAGGGTGAGCGCTCTACCCTCACCATAGTTATCATACCCATAACCTCCGTCATCAGGAACTTGAAAATCATCAATTAAAATTACTGCTTTATTCCAATACTGAAAAATCAAATTTAACTCTTCAGCCAAAGGTAAGTCTTCTGCGTCCCAATGAGCATCCAGATAAAATAATACGGTTTTTTCAAGCAACTCCGGCTGCTGAGCCAGTTGTCTAATAAATACCCGGCTATCGCTTAGCTCAAGAAAAATATTATCGAATTTACGCAAACGGTGTGTCGCATAGCCATAATTTCTTTCCAGTGCTTCAACTGTATAGATCGGCAAATCCAGGTTTTGGGCCATATACTCAGTAGTTGTACCTTTATATGTTCCGGTCTCAACTACACAGTCAAAGTTGATATTTTCGGTTAACTCGTGAAAGATTTTTTTTCTAAATTCCTGACCATTAAATGGGCCTCCCCAACTTTGCTTTTGCTGTGGGAAACGATAATAATCAATTTTCCCAACTAATTTTTCACCCAATAGTGATTTTGCAATCTTACGAAACATAAGTACCAGGTCGAAATATTAAGGAAGTTATAATTGCTGCAGAAATTGAGTTAAATAATGAGAATAATGATCGACCAGCATTAAAGCAAACAACATGGCCAAATATTGAATAGAATAAACGAAGGTTTTACGCGCTAACAAGTCGTTGTAATTTCGATAAAGCTTGATAGCGTAATATAAAAACACGATATTCAAAACCATTACACCGGTTAGATACAACCAACCACTCATGTGCACAGCAAATGGCATAATAGACACGGCCGTGAGTAATATTGTGTAAAGTAAAATATTCAAACGAGTAAATTTTTGGCCGTGAGTCACTGGCAACATAGGAATACCCGCCTTTTGATAGTCCTGATAACGATACAATGCAAGTGCCCAAAAATGTGGGGGTGTCCAGACGAAAATAATTAAAAACAGCAATAAGGCATCGGATGCAACTTCACCGGTAATTGCCGCCCAGCCTAAAACCGGTGGTGCTGCACCGGCTGCACCACCAATTACGATATTTTGGGGTGTGGCATGTTTCAGGTAAACAGTGTAAATAACGGCATACCCAATTAACGATACAAACGTTAAAATTGCCGTTAAAGTGTTTACTTTTACGACCAGAATTAACATGGCTGTCGCTGCTAATAACAGGGCAAAAATCAGCGCCTGAGTCGTACTGAGTTGTCCGCTGGGCAATGGCCTCAGGCGAGTTCGCTTCATGACAGAATCAGCTTCGCTATCGAACAATTGATTAATGGCCGCACCTGCAGCTGAAGCCATTCCAATACCCACAGTTCCCCAGAAAAACAAATCCAATGGCGGCAAACCTTGTACCGACAAAAACATGCCGACTATGGCGGTAAAAATGATCAAGGCGACCACTCGGGGCTTGGTCAGTTCATAGAACTGTAACAGCATTGCCTTGTAAGACAATTCCGGGTTTTTAACTATTATATTTTCAAGTTTCATTAACTTTGCTTCTCGCCTGCTTTGGAGACTCGCAGTAATCGACCCAAGTCTTTTTGCATATCTTTAGGGTTTTGATCAGCTGCAAAACTCATTACCAAATTCCCAAACGGATCAACAAAATAAACCCGCTTTATGTCGTCACTTGGTTTCCCAAATTTGGTTGTGAACAGATCATTAATCATATCAACCTGATCTGGGGGTATATTATATCTCTGAACTTGCGGATAATCTGTTAAAAGTTTTGAATCAATCTCAGCTTGTTCTCCTGATAGCAAAATCCATGCTAGTTGCACACGCTCCATTCGACGTCCTTGAGTAAATCTAACCTGACGGATGTTATAAAGATTTGTCTGGCAAGCGGGATCACAACTGGAATGATCCAGCATCAACATTGTCCATTTACCCTGAAAAGCTTCTATGCCAACCTTTTCCCCCTGCTCATTCACCAAATTCAATGATTCAAGCGGTCTGGCCTGAGGCTGTACCAACTCACCTCGATTTACAAAACTTTTGGGCGTATAGAAAAAGGGGCCCACTATTGGAATAACAAAGATAACGGCTATAGCTATTAATGCAAACCGTGCTCGGTTACGTTTGCTATTTGAGCTTTCACCGGTTAAATCAACCATTTTCTGTATTTCCTTTGCTTGATCTAAAATTAAGAACCAATGTAATGATGAGTAACATTAGTGCCAGGCCAAACCATTGCACCGCATAAGCTTTGTGACGTGCAACCCAACTATCATCTTGTAATTGCCAAATACGCTCATAACTTCCCGGCTGACCGGAATCAAGCACTAAAATTAGAGGCTGCATTGAGTAATCGGTTAATTCCATAAAACGCTTCAAATCCAGTTGTAACCAGAGGTTGTCAGGCTCATCTGACTTGTCTGGGTCATTAAGATAGAAATGCTTCTCAGCAGCTGGGACCAATAAACCGGTTAATGTTACCTTCTCATCTGGTGTCTGGATCGCAGGTAAAAAAGTTCGATCCACTCCCCATGGCAACCATCCTCTGGTAATCAAAATCGTGTGTTCTGAGTTTGCTATTCTCAAAGGAGTAACCAATAGCAAACCCGTTACCGTGTTATTTACCACATTATCAACAAAAAAGCTGTCATCGGCTTGATATTGCCCGTTAATTTGAACATTGTAATAACTCCAGTCATCCTTATTCACTAAGCCAGTGGGTAATTCTTGAACAGGCTGGGCAGCGCGTTGAGTAAAAACTGTTTGTTTTTCTGCTTTAAATTCGGAACGATCTAATTGCCAAATCCCTAACCTGACCATTATAACCATCGAAACCAAGGCTAATCCATTTAATAAAAGCTTAGTGGTTGAAAACGATTTGCGCATTGAATTAATAGATCGAATATACTAACGGCTGTTCTTATTTCTAGTTCTGTAAATGGTCAGTTGGATAATTTATTTACTTTTTGCTTTAACAGGCGTGGCTTTGCTAATGAGTGTTGTATACATGATGAAAGACGGCGGCAAAGGCACACGTAATGTGAAAGCATTAACATTTCGAATTTCAATTTGTATTGTGCTGTTTATCATTGTACTCATTGGCATGGGTACTGGGAAAATCATTCCAAGCAATACGCTTATTCCCAAAACTGGTTCTCAACAAACCGAATAATAAATGCCGCCGAGGTGAACCTGGGCGGCATTTAAACTCAGCTTTCTTTACTGTTATAAAACGTAAACAAATACGAACAACAATAACCAGACGGTATCAACAAAATGCCAATACCAGGCTGCTGCTTCAAAAGCAAAATGGTTTTGTTCAGTAAAATGACCTCGGATCACTCGTAGCAACACAATAAACAAAATCAATGTGCCAATGGTGACATGCAAGCCATGAAAGCCTGTTAACATAAAAAAGGTTGCACCGTAAATACCGGTACCAAGCGTCAGGCCATAGGCTGTATACGCTTCATGATATTCGAAAGCCTGGAAGTAAAGAAACAAGCAACCAAGCGCTACCGTAACCGCCAGCCAAAAAACTATCCGTCCGCGTTGACCCTTTACGAATGCCCAGTGAGCAAATGTACAGGTTACACTGGATGTTAACAGGATAATGGTATTCCACATCGGCAAACCCCAGGCACCAATGGTAGAAAAGAATCCAGCTTGCTCAACGTGTGTATCAGGGCCTAACACCTGGGGACCAGCGGGGCCTGCTGTCGGCCAGCCACCATTGTATCCGGGCCATAATATTTCAGCTTCATCGAGCCATGGCACAGCAAGTTTACGCACATAGAATAGCGCACCAAAGAATGCAGCAAAAAATAAAACCTCAGAGAAAATAAACCAGGCCATGCCCATGCGGAACGAAGTATCCACTTGACCGCTGTAGTAACCACCTTCACTTTCACTAATGACCGTTCCGAACCAACCGAACAGCATATAAATTAGAACTGCTCCACCTACAAGCATAATCCACTTTCCAGCAGCCATATCATTCAACATTATGGCTGCTCCGAAAGCTAAAATGAATAAACCGATGGTTGCCGTAATCGGCCAATGGCTTGAATGAGGTACGTAATAATCGCTTGGTCCGCTCATCTCTTGTCCCTTATAAAAAACTATTTAATTAAACGAATAATCTCTTGCTTAGACTGTATTTTACAGAATATACAGCCGCAACGTTAGTGCTAATTCTGTGCATACTTCTGTGCATTAAAAAAAGAATATGACAACGTTACGGTATGAATATCTTCTGGCAGATCCGGATCAATAATAAACCTCACCGGCATATCTTTTTGTTCTTTGCCTGCTAACGTCTGCTGAGTAAAACAAAAGCACTCGGTCTTATTAAAATACTTCGAAGCAAGGCCCGGCGTTACGCTTGGGATTGCCTGACCCACTACAGACTGCGAACTATTGTTTTTCGCAAAATACATGATTTCGTAAATCTCACCAGGATGCACTTTTAACTTGTTTTTTTCAGGCCTGAATTCCCAGGGTAAACCTGAGGTCGACACACTGGTGAATTCAACCGTGACTACTCGATCTTTATCAATTCGCTCCTGTGCAGCAACAACCTGTTCAATCTGTCCCGTTTTGCCGCCGATTCCTGTTATGTCACAGAACAAATCGTATAAAGGCACCAGCGCATAACCGAATCCGAACATACAGACTACAACAACCAATAATTTCGAGACTAACGACTTGCTTGCAATCATTCCAAACTCAATCTAAACGCTATAAGGAAAACACTTTAGCTCTGCTGATACAAAGTGAACAAAAACAGAATCAGCACTGCCAAAGCCAGTAGCAGTGCCAATCTAATATTTTTACGCCTTTGGTCAGAGGGCACAATTATTTAACAACAGGTGGTGTCTCAAAGGTATGATAAGGCGCTGGAGACGGTACAGTCCATTCAAGTCCCTCAGCTCCCTCCCAAACCTCAGTAGTTGCCTTTTCGCCGCCTTTAACTGCTTTATAAATGATGTAGATAAACAACAATTGTGTAATACCTAATCCCATCGCACCGACACTGGACATGAAATTAAACTCTGCAAATTGCAAATTATAGTCCGGAATTCGGCGTGGCATACCGGCCAGACCTAAGAAATGCTGAGGGAAAAAGGTGATATTAAAGAATATAGTCGTTAGCCAGAATTGCCATTTGCCTAAACGTTCATCGTACATATGGCCGGTCCACTTGGGCAACCAGTAAAATACACCTCCCATCATCGCCATAATTGCACCTGAAAATAATACATAATGGAAATGAGCGACCACAAAATAAGTATCGTGATACTGAAAGTCAGCCGGCACAATCGCAAGCATTAGACCTGATAAACCACCTATTGTGAACAAAAACACAACTGCAATCGCATACAACATCGGTGTTTCAAAGGTCATCGAGCCACGCCACATCGTCGAGACCCAGTTAAAAATTTTCACCCCTGTCGGCACAGCAATCAGCATAGTAGCGTACATAAAGTACAATTCACCGGCTAATGGCATACCTACGGTAAACATATGATGCGCCCAAACGATGAATGATAGAAACGCAATACCGGCTGTTGCAAACACCATTGATTCATAACCAAATAGCTTTTTGCGGGAGAAAGTGGGGATGATTTGCGAGATAATACCAAATGCAGGCAAAATCATAATATACACTTCCGGATGCCCAAAGAACCAGAAAATATGTTGATAAAGCACTGGATCACCACCACCTGCAGGGTCAAAGAAGGCAGTACCGAAATGTCTATCGGTCAAAACCATAGTGACCGCACCCGCAAACACCGGCATTACAGCGATCAGAAGAAAAGCAGTAATCACCCAGGTCCAGACGAACAGTGGCATCTTCATTAATGTCATGCCCGGTGCACGCATATTGAACACCGTCACGATGACATTGATCGCACCCATAATGGAAGAAATACCCATCATGTGAATAGCAAAAATAGTCAAGTCAACACCTATGCCGCCTTGTAGCGTCAAAGGCGCATATAATGTCCAGCCACTCGCCGGTCCGCCGCCGAAAAAGAACAAGCCGCTTAAAATCAATGAGAATGCAAATGGCAGAATCCAAAAACTCCAGTTGTTGAGCCGTGGCAAAGCCATATCCGGCGCCCCGATCATCAACGGAACCTGCCAGTTAGCAAACCCGACCATGCCCGGCATGATGGCACCAAACACCATTATCAGTGCATGCATTGTGGTCATTTGATTAAAAAAGTGCGGATCAACCAGCTGTAATCCAGGCACAAACAGCTCGGCCCGAACAATCAAAGCCATAAATCCACCAACCATAAACATAACCAGTGAAAAAATCAGGTACATGGTACCGATATCTTTATGATTGGTCGTAGTCACCCAGCGCATAAAGCCCTTTGCCGGGCCATGATGGTGATCGTCGTGATGATGCTCTGCTGTACTAGACATGCTTATAGTCTCCAAAAATCAATTAGTTGCGACGCTTGCAGCCGCATTAAGTTCTTCGCCCTGGTTTGCGCTACTGACAGTTGAATCAGACGGAGCCTGGTTTTCAGCCACCCACTGAGCGTATTCTTCTTGTGTCACCGCTCTAACAACAATAGGCATAAAGCCATGATCTTTGCCACATAACTCGGCACACTGACCGGTATAAACACCAGGTTCATCAATCCTCACCCAACTCTCTGTGATATAACCCGGAATAGCATCTTTCTTAATACCGAATTGTGGTATCCACCAGGCATGAATGACATCAGCAGCAGTAAACAGGAAGCGAATTTTCTCACCTATCGGCAACACCACCTCTCTATCTACCTCAAGCAAATAATTTTCACCTTTTTCTTCACGCCCTTCTATCTGTGCCCGGGGGGTTGAAAGTTTGCTGTAAAAATTGACATCATCGTCAAGATATTCGTACTGCCAGAACCATTGGTATCCGGTAACTTTAACCGTCATATCGGACTCGGTCGTATCCTCCATACGAACCAGCGTCGCTGTTGAAGGCACAGCCATGCCGATTAAGATCAAAACCGGAATTACCGTCCACACAATTTCCAATGTTGTGCTGTGATGAAAACTGGCTGCTTTTGCTCCTTTGCTCTTGCGATGTGCGAACATCGAATAAAACATAACGGAGAAAACCAGAACAAATATGATCAGACATATCAGCAGTATCAAATTATGCAGTGTCAATATCTCTTCCGCAGTTGACGTTACTGGCGGGGGCAAATTCAACGCATATTCTGCCATTGCTGCGTTAGTCATCAGAACTGATACTAACCCTACCAAAATCGATAGTAACTTGTTTCCCAGGGGTCTAAACATACTGTCCAACCTTATTCCTAATCTTGTTCAAATAAAACTTTTCAACCGATGCGCTAACTGTTCCCGCTCATGGTCAGTCAGCCAGCGCCCCAGCTCGATTTGCCGACCTTTTGATTGCATCCACAATTTAGATGGATACCATCCTTCGGTGACCTCCAACATCACTTTAGTCCAATATGTTTGAAAACTAAAGTTTTGCTCACGATTGGCTATACAACGCTCAACACGAATATTAACGTCATCAATCTCAAGCAGCTCGTAGTCATTATTATGCCTCACACAAGCATAAAATCCAGCCATTACCGCTAACATCTCCAGCCCGGCAAAAGGCAAAACCAGCCATGCTCCCTGGCTATAAAACCAGCCGCCTATTGATGTCAAAACGATTGCCAGAAAACCAACGATCATACATGCCTGGGCGCTGGTCAAGGAATGATTACGAGTAATCAGAATTCTTTTGGGCGAATCACTTAACACATCAGGGTCAATTGTAACGGAACTAATCGGATTCTGGTAACCATCTGGCACAAAAAATACTGTAATAATATAAATTTTGAATAATATTGGTCCGCAGATGGTCGATTTAATGTGAGACAATCGACCTAATATATTAAGATTAAATCTCACAAGCCATGGAGGGCTGTAGTGTTTATAAGCAGACTTAAAGGTACCCTATTCTCTCGTAATTGCCTGTTGTGCCAGCAGAAATTGGATTTTACAGGCTGGATTTGTGACGAATGTGATCAACACCTGCCCAGAATTCAGTCCGCTTGCCCCATTTGCGCAGCAGCTGTAAATCAAAAGGGAGTTTGCGGTTTTTGCTTAAGTCAGAAACATTATTTTGACAATACACTGGTGCCTTTTGAATACAAGCAACCCATAAACAGGCTTATCTATCAATTCAAGTATCAACAACATTTCTATGCCTACAGGCCACTTGTTGAAGAATTAATTTCCATGATTAAGCAAATTCAGCAGCCCGTACCTGAACTGATCATACCCGTTCCGCTGCATCCGCGTCGAATTCGTCAGCGCGGCTTCAATCAAAGCGGTCTAATTGCCAGGGCATTGGCCAAAGAATTTAATGTCAATCATAATAACTGCTTGATAATAAGGCACAAATTCAGCAAACCACAAGTTGAATTAAGCGCCAAAGAACGCCAACAAGCAGTCCAAAATGCGTTTACTGTAGTAACGAAAACCCACACCAAACACATTGCTCTAGTCGATGATGTGATCACTACTACTCAAACGGTAAATCAAGTAGCAAGAGCTTTGAAACAGGCCGGGGTAGAAAAAATCAGCATCTGGGCGTTAGCTAGAAATACTTGACCACAAAAACTGCTCTGGTAACCTATATAAACTAAAAGGATTTTTAACTTGCAACACGGAGGTTGCTATGCCTGGCACTACACACTCATTTCAGCCACTAAATTTCAAACAATCCGGCTTTACCCTTATTGAGCTAATGATCGTTATTGCGATTGTTGGTATCCTGACTGCCATTGCAATGCCGGCTTATCAGGATTATTCAATAAAAGCCAAGGTTACTGAGGCAATCAACGCCCTAGCGCCAGCGAAACTGGCCGTTTCCGAGTCTTTTATCACCAATGGAGTTATGCCGGCTTCAGGTTTTAGCGGCTTTTCATCATCACAGTCTAAATATGTTGATTCTGTCAGCTATTCGAGAGCTGACGATACCCATAGCTTGATCACTGTTGCACTCAAGAATTTAGGAGCAGCCGTCACAGATGGCCAGACTTTAGGGCTTTATGCATTAGGAACTAATGTCAGCGTCGAGTGGGACTGTGCACAAACAACGCAAGACAATTTAGATGAAAAATATCTGCCTGCGCCCTGTGCAGATTTGGCGCCCGATGTAAATGACGCGAGTACTTATCTGGATTAGATGATGATTTCTTCACAGCTATTAGCATTTGAACAGGCACTTATCGAGCAACAACTGATTACACAGCAACAATTAATCAATATCAAAAATTCAAATAAGCATTCAAATGGAAAATTATTTGAATCACTGCTGAATCACAAGTCGATTGCACCTGAACAACTTTATCAAACGGCTGCTCAAGTCTGGTCAGTACCATTTATCAAGCTGTCCCGAGAGAATTATAAGAAAAAGAATATGTTTAATATTCCGGCCAGGGTGTTGGATGATCTTGATGCACTCACGCTTACCGACAAGAATAATAATCCTCTAGTTGCATTTGGCTCTCCTGAGAAGCTTAATCGGGTAAATCAACTTTGTTTTTACACAAAGCAACAATTAGAACCGGTATTGGCGGACATTAATTTAATCCGCAAATTTCGTAATCAACAACATTATCAGCAAACTAACAGCTCTAATGATCCGACTTATCAAAATGATCTGGATCAATACTTGCAAAAATCTATGCAACACCAGGCGTCAGATATTCATATTGAAATGTTTAATGGTCATTGCGGCCTTAGAATTAGAGTCGATGGTGTTTTGCATTCATTGGCTTCAATTTCTCGCGATCAAGGCCTAAAGCTGATTTCCCAAATTAAGCTGGCTGCAAATATGGACATCGCTCAATCTCGTTTACCCCAGGATGGACGCTTTACCCATAAACTTAACAACCGCAGCGTATCGCTCAGGGTCAACAGCATGCCAACTATTTATGGCGAAAAACTGGTTTTGCGTCTTCTCGAACAACACGGCAAACACATTAAATTAAATCAAATTGGCCTGTTCGCTGAACAATATCAACTCATTCGTGAAATCCTGAAACAACCTAGCGGACTAATTCTGGTGACAGGACCCACAGGCTCCGGTAAAACCGTGACACTCTATGCGCTGCTTGAACTGCTCAACACAGGCAAAGAAAACATCAGTACGATCGAAGATCCAGCTGAGATCTATGTCGACGGAATCAATCAAGTCAGCATCAATCGTAAAGCAGGGCTGGACTTCAGCATAGCACTGAGGGCTTTATTACGTCAGGACCCGGATATTATTATGATCGGCGAAATCCGTGACGCAGAAACGGCGGAAATTGCAGTTAAAGCAGCGCAAACCGGACATCTTGTATTAGCAACTTTACATAGTCGAACAGCCAATAGCGCCGGAGCCCGGTTACAGCAGCTTGGTGTTAATCGTTATTCACTTGAGGATGCTCTGCGACTTACTATTGCACAACGACTAGTACGAAAAATCTGCTCGCAATGTCAGCGCGAAATTGAGCCGTCCAAATCAGCTTTAAACCTTTTTGGCAAGTTCAACACAGATATACCCAAACATATATACACAGCCACGGGTTGTCCTGTTTGCTTACAAGGTTATCGTGGCAGGACGGGTATATTCGAATTGCTGTCACCAAATCAAATAGGCCAAAACACAAACGTCGATCTACAAAATGCCGGATTAGAACTTGTCGCATCCGGTAAAACCAGTCTCGACGAATTATTGCGCGTGCTGTAATGGCTCATCTATACACCTGGTCGGGTGTCGATCATCAAGGTCAATACATTACCGGTCGCAGTTATGCTGATTCGAAAACAAATCTTAAATACACGCTATATAAACAGCAAGTTATCGTCAAAAAAATTCAACGGCAGCATTATCATTGCCTTAAATTGCGTAGATGGTCTAGCAGCAAGCAAGTGTTATTTTTTCTCACTCAACTGCACGCATTGCTGATGACCGGGCTAAATTTAAGTAAAACCGTCGATATACTGCTACAAAACCAAGCGGATTCACAATTATCTGAATTATTAACCTATCTGAAATACCAATTTTCAAAAGGCGAAGAACTATCAACCGTATTAAAACTTTATCCGACCTTATTCGATACTATTATTATCCAACTCATAAACAGCGGTGAAGTCAGCGGCCAAATGGACAAGTCCATACAGCAGGCCATTGAGTACTATACTCAGAAACAAAAAACGCTTAACCAACTACTCACCAGCCTGCTTTACCCTGCTATCTTATTTCTGGTATCAATCGCTGTGTTAACAACACTGATTATCTTTGTGATACCTCAATTTGAATCAATATATTCACAATCAAATGCCGAGTTACCTTTTATCACCGTCACAATTTTAAATATTAGTAACTGGTTAACAGACTATTTCAATACACTGTGCATAGGGATTATTAGCACGCTTATCCTGCTGATAACGCTTGGTCGAATCAAACAGTATCAATGGAGCGATTACATCCCTATTTTTAACAAAACGATCAAAAAGGTTAATACTCTCAGATTTTGCCAGACGATTTCATGGCTTTATGCGGCGGGATTGACTATATCTGATTGCATTGAATCTTGCCGAAATTTAAGCTCGGATTACAAATACCAGCAAGCGCTTAACTGTATCCTCGCTGAGATAAGAAACGGACACGGTCTTGCCGGAGCACTAGCCAGCAGTAAGTATTTTGACCAATTGACTATTCAACTCATCAAAACCGGTGAAGAATCCGCCAGTCTTGCACTGATGCTGGATCAATGCAGTCATTATTACCAGGAGCAACTTAACAGCAATTTTGACAGACTAAAAATAATGCTGGAGCCGATTCTGATTGTAGGGCTGGGTACAATTATCGGTATCATTCTGATTGCCATGTACTTACCGGTATTTAATTTAGGATCAAGTTTTTAGTCCACGACTAAAAGCATTTGCTAAAATTCGCCGGCAATGACATTTATCCAAACACTAGAGCACCACCCTGTTTATTTCTATATTCTGATATTTGTCCTTGGTTTATGTATTGGCAGTTTTATAAATGTAGTGATTACCCGGTTGCCGCCGCTGATTGATAGTGACCTGGCAAAAGAGTCTGATAAACCGCTTCCAAATCTAATCAAACCAGGTTCCCATTGCCCTTTTTGCAAACATAAAATTTCCTGGTTTGACAATATTCCTTTACTCAGTTATCTATTGCTCAGACAACGTTGTAGACATTGCGATGACATGATTTCAGCACGATATTTCTGGGTTGAATTGATCACAGCATTATTATTTGTTATCTGTGCGATTAAATTTGGTGTCAGTACAACGCTACTTTGGTCATTAATTTTTACCGGCCTGTTAGTGCCTTTGACATTTATCGACCTGGAGACATGGTTGTTACCGGATTCGATAACTTTGCCGGGTATCGCCTTAGGCCTTTTGTGCAGCTTGTTTCATGAATTTGTATCGTTTACCGATGCTTTAATCGGTGCTATCGCAGGATATGGCATATTGTGGTCAATCTATCAAATTCATCACCGGCTAACAGGTCGGGAAGGCATGGGCTATGGTGATTTCAAACTATTGGCGATGCTCGGTGCCTGGTTGGGCTGGCAGGCGCTACCGCTTGTGATGCTGCTTTCTTCACTTGCCGGTATTGTCACTTTCCTAATACTAAAACTACTTGTTAAGTTTGATCATAGTAAACCTATTCCGTTTGGCCCATTTCTGAGTATTGCCGGCTGGCTATATTTAGTAAATCAAACCAACTTGATGCAACTCATTAGCCCGTTATAATTGCCGGTTTCAAGTTTTTAACCAACATTGATTGAACAAACACAAATATCAACGCCCATTATTCAGGCAGAAAAACTGGTCAAACAATTCGGACAGACTGAGGTTGTCAGTGCTATTGATATCAATGTCAGCAAAGGCCAATGCTTTGGAATCCTGGGGCCAAATGGAGCTGGAAAAACAACAACTATTCGGATGATGCTGGGACAATCACCGATTAGTGATGGGCAGTTAACTATTTTTGGTCTACAGCAACCCCAAAATGCAGCGGAAATTCGCTATCGCTGTGGTGTTGTACCACAACAGGACAATCTGGACCCGGATTTTACTGTCAGTGAAAATTTGAAAATCTACGCCCGCTATTTCGGTATGGATAGCACTCAAATTGAGCGCCGTATCGAACAATTACTCGGCTTTGTTGAATTAACTGATAAAGCGAATACCCGCATTGATAGTCTGTCAGGCGGTATGAAACGCAGGCTAAGCATCGCTCGAGCCTTGATTAACAACCCCGAATTACTCATCCTTGATGAACCTACGACCGGACTTGATCCCCAGGTCCGGCATATGATTTGGGCGCGATTACGACAATTAAAAAAATACGGCAAAACTATTTTATTAACTACCCACTACCTGGAAGAAGCCGAACGCCTGTGTGATATGTTGGTGATCATGGACAAAGGACGTATTATTGCTCAAGGCTCACCGAAACAATTAATTCTCGAATATGTGGAACCTCATGTCTTTGAAATTCGTGCACACGTCAAATCACTCAGCGAAAAAATAGGTTCACTTGCCAATACATCTATGGAAATAATCGGGGACAGTACCTATGTCTATACCGCAGAACAAAATAGCGTGATTGCATTACTGCAATCGGAGCCCGAACTTGAGTATTACCATCGGCCCGGAAATCTTGAAGATGTATTTTTAAAACTCACGGGTAGAGAGCTGCGTGATTAACACCCTAGATTTAAGTCCACCCCGTTTTAACTTGCGTTGTCTGTCTGTTTGGCTACGCAATATCAGCGTATGGAAAAAGTTAATGGGACCCAGTTTACTCATTAATTTCGGCGAACCTTTTCTATACCTGCTTGGTCTGGGTTTTGGTTTAGGGCAATTTGTAGGCGATATTAACGGTGTACCTTACTTAGTGTTCCTGGCCTCCGGCATGGTGGCATTTTCAGCAACCAACACGGCCTCATTCGAAGCACTCTATTCGGTGTTTACCCGTATGGTACCGCAGCGAACCTATGAGGCCATGTTAGCCACACCGCTTACTGTTGACGACATTGTCGCCGGTGAAATGCTCTGGTGTGCAACTAAAAGTTTAATCAGCGGCACAGCTATATTGGTGGTTGCTGCTCTTTTAGGCGCTGTTTCCAGCTTCAGTGCGGTGCTGGTTATTCCGATATTATTTTTAACCGGCTTATGTTTCTCAGGGTTAGCACTAATGATGACGGCAGTAAGCCGCAGTTATGATTTTTTTAATTACTATATGACCTTGTTTATTACGCCCATGTTTTTGTTTTGCGGTGTATTTTATCCGATTGAAACCTTGCCTGATTTTCTTGAACCCGTTGCCAGAAACCTGCCGTTGGCACACACCATCGAATTAACGCGTCCATTGATTGCCGGCGGTACTATAGACAATCCGCTATTACACTTACTTGCGCTAAGTTTGTTTGCTCTGGTTGGTTATTACATTGCGGTTGTTTTAATCCGCAGACGATTAATTATCTAGCTGTATGCAACGCTATACTGATCGTTTTTCCATCGGCCTCACCGGCGGCATCGGTGTCGGCAAAACCACAGTGACTAATCATTTTGCCAAACTCGGTGCCTGTGTTGTCGATGCGGATGAAGTATCACGATCAATCACACAATCAGGACAACCTGCAGTAAAAAATATAGCACTAACATTTGGTGAACAAATACTCAGTGATAAAGATACGCTTGATCGTGAAAAACTACGGGAACTGGTATTTAATGATCAGGCTAAAAAAAAGCAGCTGGAACAAATCTTACATCCATTAATTCGTCAAAACATGCGCGAACAAGCTGTAGAAACTGACGCCGATTATATTATTTTCTCCATCCCGTTATTGATAGAAACCGGACAAACGGAACTATTTGATCGATTGCTAGTGATTGACGCACCTGATGAACGACGCATCGCATGGATACAACAACGCAGTGGTTTATCGCAACAGCAAATCGAAAAAATCATCCAGTCACAGGTTCCCCGACACCAACGCCTTGAAGTGGCAGATGATGTAATTACTAACGACCAGGACCTTGAACACTTATATCAGCAAGTCGAATCATTGCACCGAAAATACTTGCAACTCGCCAAACAAAAATCTAAATAACCTGAGCTCGAAGTAAAACCGGCACAGACCTTCCTATAGGCTGTCATTCTGAGGCGATAGCCGAAGAATCTCCTTAAAATCGCCTACACGCTTAGAAAACACCATTATTCGCCGCAAATCCTTCCACACTATGCTAATCAAGAGGAGTTGAAATTGTTATTGAATTGAATCTAAAAACCCAGGTTAAATACAAAAAACCTCAAGACTGTTTTGGTAGGTCTGATGAGCAATATGTTCCATAGATTCCGGTCGAATTTCCGACAATGCCTGCAAAACATAAGGTAGATAAACCGGGCTATTACGCTCGCCTTGATGTTGAGATACAGTCATAAAGGGCGAGTCTGTTTCCAGCACTATGTTGGCAAGCGGTAATTGTTGTGCCAATCGCCTAAGCTTTGTGGAACGTTCATAAGTCAGCATACCACCAAAACCAAGTTTGAAACCCAAATCGATCAACTTGCCGGCTTGTTGCTGGCTGCCATTAAACGCGTGGGCAATACCCCCTTTCAACTGATGCTGAGTCAACAACTTGATTAAATCATCATACGCTTTACGGCAATGCAAAATCACTGGCAAATCGGCCGTTTTTGCAATAGCCAACTGTGCATCCAACAGCTTAAATTGCCCTTGCTTATCCACATCATTGACATAAAAATCCAGACCAACCTCGCCTATTGCCACCACAGTATTTTCAGCCAACACGGATTCAAGCAATTCAAGATGAGTCTTATTATGCTCAGATAAATACATTGGATGTAAACCAACTGCCGGATGTAGACCATTATATGATTCACAAATTTCCAATAAATGGAACCAACGATTTTGTAATACCCCCGGAACCACAATATCACTAACCCCCTGCTCTCTGGCAGCAGTCAAAATCTGACCCCGGTCTTGATCAAATTCCTCCAAATCAATATGGCAATGCGTATCGAACAACTGCATGGAGTGATTTTAACCGTAAAAATCTGAACTTAACCAGCCGGACATTACAACTAAGTTCGATGAAATTTGGTAATGTCTACAATATACTCAATTCGGTCATTTCGAATATTTAAAGATCACATGATAAAACCCCAGAAGCAGACATTTTTTATTAATCAAACTTAATATTCTAGTGCTTTTCAAAAAGCTGTTACGACCCCTTCATTACGAGGAATAGATTTATTTTATTTAACTTTATAACCCAGTAACAGGCTTAAAACCTTCTCTTGCTGGTAATAGGTGATGGTTAATGAAGTCAAATATATTACATTAAACCTACTTTTAAGTTGAAAAACTGATACACTTCCGTTTCTCTACTTTCTAAACTGGTTTTTTCACAGTAGCTCTTCTCCGTAGAACTTTCCATGTTTCAACCTTCATTAGAATAGTAACATTTTAAATAATCTTGATGAGGTAAATCATGGCTAAAGGAACTGTTAAATGGTTTAATGAATCCAAGGGATTCGGTTTTATAACACCAACAGATGGCAGTAAAGATGTTTTTGTTCACTTTTCTGCTATTTCAAGCTCTGGCTTTAAGTCGTTACAAGAAGGTCAGCAGGTTGAATTTGAGACTGAAAACGGACCCAAAGGTCCACAAGCAAAAAATGTAAGGCTCTAGCACCGCTTCGCTATTCCACGCCCTGTAATATCGCAGGGTGTTTACATCTTAATCGAGGCACTTCGCATGAAGAAACTCTTTGTTGGCAGTTTACCGGCAGATACCACAGAGGCTTCATTAAATGAGCTTTTCTCAAAATATGGGACAGTGCGCTCATTAAAGCTCACCAGAGATATTTTTTCTGGCAAATGCAAAGGTTTCGGTTTCATTGAAATGGAAGGCCATGAAGCTCGGGCTGCTATTGCGGGCTTAAACGGAAAGTCTTATCAAGGCAAAGTGCTGAATGTTAAATTCGAAAATAAAAAAAATCAACGAAGCAGGCGTAGATAAAGAACCTATTCTTTGTACACTAAAACTTTATTTGGCAATTCGCCTTTATCAAAATATCTAAAATCACTCAAACACATGATTTGCTCAATGCAGTAGATCTTAAAAACTTAACTAATCGAACAAATACTCTTATGAATTTCTCTTCTCTAGGGCTGTCCCAGCCTATCGTTAAAGCAGTAACCCAACAAGGTTATAAATCTCCATCTAACATCCAAAGTAAAGTGATTCCAGTGATCCTGGAAGGCAAAGATGTCATGGCAGCAGCACAAACCGGAACAGGTAAAACAGCAGGTTTCACGCTGCCTATACTTGAAGGTTTGTCTAGAAAAAAACCAAGTAATCCTCGACGAATACGAGTATTAATACTTACACCTACCCGAGAGCTAGCTTCCCAGGTACAGGCAAACATTGACAAGTATAGCCTATACTTACCCATCAAAAGCATGGCCATATTTGGCGGTGTCAAAATTAACCCTCAGATACAAAAGCTTCGCACTGGTATTGATGTCTTGGTTGCGACACCGGGACGGCTTCTTGACCTATACAATCAAAACGCAATCAAATTTGATCAACTGGAAATCTTGGTGCTAGACGAAGCAGACCGTATGCTAAACATGGGTTTTATTCATGACATACGCAGAATTCTTGGTTTATTGCCAACTGATCGTCAGAATCTGATGTTTTCTGCGACTTTCTCAAAAGAAATTCGAAGGCTCGCCAAAACATTTGTGAATGCACCTGTAGAGATATCCACCTCTCCTGCCAACACAACTGTTAATACTATTAAACATTGGATGACACCTATTAATAAGAACCACAAATCAGCTTTCTTAATTGAATTAATACGCTCTAAGAATTGGTTTCAGGTTTTAGTTTTTGTAAGAACCAAACACAGCGCTAACAAATTAACTCAAACCTTGAAAAAACAAAGTATCAAAGCTGATGCAATTCATGGAAACAAAAGTCAAGGAGCGCGAACTCGTGCATTAGCTGATTTTAAAAGCGGTAAAATATCGATATTAATCGCAACAGATATAGCAGCACGAGGCTTAGATATTAATAAGTTACCAAGAGTTATCAATTTCGATTTACCTGCTGTGGCAGAGGATTACATACACCGTATTGGTCGAACGGGACGCGCAGGTCAAAAAGGTGAAGCGATTTCACTGGTTAGCCCTGAAGAATCAAAACAACTATCAGCGATAGAGCGGCTGCTTAAATACAAACTTGACCGCTTACCGCCAGATTGCTTCGATTCTAAATCCAAGAATTCAAGCTCAGCAACAAATCGAGATCCAGCATTTAAGACGAAAAATTATCGAGCAAAGAAAGCCAATACTCATCTGTCACCCAAATACAAACATAGTCAACAAACACCCGCACCAATTTGATTCACGATATCAGGGTAAAAGAAAATTTCTTTCCTCCTGGATATCACATCACTCTGTCGGGATATTTAAAGCATTAAATACTTTTCCTCATAACTTAGATGATAGAATGAGAATAATGAAATACCACAGCACGTTCCTTGTAATCGGTGCTGTCATTGCAGGTTTAGTTATAGGAATGATAATAGCTTATTTGCTGGCATGAGCCACGGCAGTAGAAATCATAACCCACCCCGCTTAGGCGGGGTATTTATTTTTTCAATTATAAGTTTGTTAGTACAAATTAAATTTCTCAAACACAGAGCACATGATTAAGATTGACCAAACAGTAGCTATACTCATTGACGGCAACAATATTGAACGAAGTTTGCAAGACATGCTCAAAAAAAATGTATTCGCGAATTTTGATGCATTAGTGCCAAAGTTATTACATGACCGCGCATTAAACCGTTTAATTTATTTTCGTGAAGGCAAACAGATTAGTTCAAAATTAACAGAACGTTTACATGGCAACTTTCATGGAAGTGTTGTGCCTTGCCATAAGTCAGCTGATATACCACTAACCATATCTGCAACACAAATTGCGCAAAAAGTGGATACGATAATCATACTTTCTGGGGATTCAGATTATGTAGAGCTAGTAAGGTATTTAAAATCTCGGGGTGTACGTGTTGAAATTGCCGCTGTTGAACAAACGACAGCAGCTATACTTAAAGAAGAGGCTGATTATTTTACGGCCATTACTGAAGAAGATACCTTCGAAATCACTCTACCAGCACGAAGTCGAGGAAAGAAAAAGCCATAGTCAATTTTTTTAGGGGAAAACAGTATTTGCCCCTTCTGATGTGTTCTAGAAATTACCGGATCACAAATAAACTACCATTTCTTTGTATACGACGGAGAACTCTATCCTTATCATTTGTTGTTATCGGATTAGTTTAACGCTTTATAAAATTAAAAAATAATTCTTGAAATAATTGCTGCCCTTTAAGCCTGAAATTGATTTGGATGAGACCGCATAAACCTGATAACTTAATGGTTACAGCTAATAACTGAATTAGTTGTATTTGATTTGGTGTCTCTTACTTCAACAATCAAACTACAGAGATTAGATTTATCTGCCATCTTTTAAATGTCAGTAACGGGCAAAGTCTCTGTCAAATCACACTTAATACTCTGAACAGTCGTTTAGATTTTTGTTTTACTGATTCCAATTTTTCAAAAGCGGACAAATATTTAGTCTACTTGAGTCATTACATATTCAATAGATTACTAATTTTCTCGGTCCGTCTTTGCTCAAATTAAAAATAATTCCTAAACAATCCAACTAATTGAAGGATAAGAGTAGATGTTTAAGTTTACCACAGGAAGCTTATGGGGAGAGATCCGTCTAAATAGAAAGACAATTTGGTAATTATAGTGATTAATCAATCAAATTAAGACTTTACATTCAAAACCAGTATTATTTGCAACAGAGCCAAGCCTAGATTGATTTACAAACATGCCTTAGTCATTTTGAGAGTCTTGACCTAGAGATTCGCACACATTTATACCGTTGCTACATGTAATGTATATAAAGTCAGGGAGAAAGGGGGGGACGGGGGCTGTTGGCTTATCCACAATCTCCATCAACCCGATGCCCGGGACGACAGAAGGCGGCGCGTTTGGAGGTACGCGCAGTGAAGTTACGATACCAAAACCAGAGGTTGCTGCGACTAGCTCGCCTCTTTGAGAGAATTCCGAGCGAATCTCAATTCGGCCAATCCTGACAAAATCGGCAACTATGGTGACTGCGTAGAAACCAGTTGCTAATGACGTACGTGGAGAGTCGATATACACGAAATTAGTCAGAATCCCATCCTCATAGCTAATCGGATCAATCTTTGCCAGCCCATCAACTGCTGCATTCACCATGATGACATTACACGAGAACGCCACCGCGATCGAATTCGTATCGATTGATATCCCCTCCTTGAGCGCGGCTTCGACAAGCTGCTCTACGATTTCCTTTTGGCATAATCGTGCAGATTCCGAAATCCCACGATTCAATGTTTGGTCTGTCTTGTTCATTTTCATAATGTTCTTCCTGATTGGGGCGATCAAACCTGACCGGTAACCTGATACCAGATAATAATATCCGCGAGCCTGATTCGACCTTGCGTACACACAATTCGAACGTCAACTGGGTTAGGAAATTGAGACAGAGCAGATGTCAGATTAACAGCCTCCCAGTATGTGCGCGTATGGCTTGTATCAAAGCTGGTATCGAGAATCTCTTGACTATCGAACGACACAAATAAACGTGAATTCTCAAATGGCCGGAGCTTGAACGCCAAAATCGGTCTTTTTGGGCGTGAATTGCTGATGACCATATTTGATGGCACCGTAAAATGAAGTGTTTCCTCGCTGGGATCATTAGAAGGCCCCGCATCCAGTGTAATGTTTCCATCTCGAATGACCTGATAGTCGGCAAATGAAGAAGTAGCTGGCATAATTTATCTCCTTTTCTGTTTTATAGTTTTAGTAAACCACTATAAATACTTAAAGAAAGTTCACAAGCACCACTTTTGATCGTCTGACTCGGACCATTTATTTACTTTGTATAATTGCCTTGCAAAGTAATTTTGTTTTTACCGGGATGTCTTTATCTGAAATAAGTGCAAATCCTAAATGCAGAGAATTAATAGCATTATCTACATTCTCGGAATAAATACTCATCGGGCGCACATGAAGATTAAAAGCAGCAGCGCGTCGTGACACATCTTCCGCACAAATATTCTGTGGCAACGGCAATGCAATCTGAATACCTCCTGGAGGCCTTTCTATTCGTAATTCATTCGGCAAGTATTTGTTTAACGATTCGACAAACAACATTTGCCTGCGGGCGTATATTCGACGCATTTTGCGAATCTGTGATGTGAAATGTCCTTCGGTAATAAATTCAGCTAATGCCTGCTGTCCATGTATTGGAGGTCGTTGAACCGTGTACCAAAAAGCTCTTTCAAAAGTCGTTATCAACTTTTTGGGTACAACTAGATAAGCGGTTTGAATACTGGGGACTAACACTTTTGAGAATGAGCCGATATAGATTACTTTTTGATTTTGATCCAGGCTCTGTAAAGTCGAAAGTGGTTTTTGTGTGAATCTGAATTCACTGTCATAATCATCTTCGATTATCCATGAATTATTCAACACTGCCCATTCAAGCAATGTTTTTCGTCGTTCTAGTGAGAGACTCACACCTGTCGGCCACTGGTGCGACGGCGTCACATATGCGAGATTAATGTTAGCATCACAGTGCTTTCGTAAATTAATTTGTAATCCATCTCGGTCTACGTCGACAGGGACGGGTTGTAATCCATTCATTCTCGCGATTACTTTGGCAGTGTCATAGCCTGGTTCTTCGACTAAAATCTTTTCGCCTTGATTACACAACATTCTGCATGTGAAATCCAACGCGGCCCTGCAAGAAGTGAATACGAATATTTGATCTGCATCACATGACAACATTCTTGATGTTTTTAGATATAGTGAAATAGATTCTCTCAGTGGTTTATATCCTTGAGTATGCGATTCCGAAAGAGGAACCGATACCTCTTGAATTGAATTAGACAAACTTAAAGATTTATATTGTTTGGCTATTTTGCTTTTCCAGATCTTCAGCGGGAATTCTGTATGGTCCGGATTACCAGGTAGAAATGCTTCAACCGTGGGTATTCCATTTAGATCCGTGTCATCTTTAAGGAAAAGACTGCCCGTTTTTGAAAGTTGCAGCAGAGATATGGATTGTTCACTTGAGTTTGATTGAAATTTTTTGTTGGATTGCTGTTCAAACAAAGAAGTAACTTGCGTAGCTGATCCTGTATGTGCTGTTAGATAGCCCTCAGAAATCAATAGTTCGTACGCATTTACCACTGTGTTTCTTGAGATTCCCAATTGTTTTGAGAGAGTTCGTGAAGAGGGTAATTTGCACCCGGCAACGAGTTTGTTCTCAACTATGGCAGTGCGCAACGCAAGATACAGCTGGCGAAATAAAGCCACATCGCTTCTCTCGTCGAAAGTTAACCAATCCAGTAATATTTGATTTCGAGACACACAATCATATTACTACACTATGTTGATATCTAAGTCACAGCTATTAATGGATTGAGTGCCAATATGACAGCTAGACAGATCTAGCTTTTAAATCCAAGAATGTCCCCTTTATATAAAATCAAGAGACTTTTATCAGATTATCGAATGTCTCTTCTGGGCAAAAAAGCAACCTTTCTAATTAATACTATCTAATCAGATCAAGCTCTATTTTAGGAAACTTCAAGATTAGATGTAAATTTTTGCATAGTAATTCTTGGACTTAACGCCTACCTACTCTGGATTAAAATAAAACCATGCAAAAACCAAAAGATACTTCATCCAGCAATGACACTTCCGGGACATCGGGTGTGTCCAAGCCCAAAGATCAGCTTTTATGTTGCTACAGTAGACAAAGACATCCCAGTTGCAAACTCATAGGAACGGGTTATGATGGTTTTGACTATATCCAGTTCATCATCGTCACGAGGAGAGAACACCATTACCAGACCCTTAGGAAACTGTCCCTGCGTGACCAGGAAATGATCCTCGCCCCAACCTTTTTCGGCGACTTCGACGGCATCTTGCGCCGATAGCATAAGGTGCATGCTACCGTTGTCAGGATGCGGGTGAATGTGCGCAAACTCTCGACCAATCATGAATGCTTCATGGTTACACGAACAGCTGTCGTGCATGACCAGCGCACGGGCACCTGGAACTGAAATAGCGCTGTGTTGATTCTCGACACCTGGCAATGAAAATGCCCATGCATGTAACTTATCAATAATCGGGTCAGGACCATGTTGATCTATCTGTGAATGTGGAATGCTGCTCGTGGTATTCGGCTTCGGGCCAAAACGCTGTGAAAGGCTCAATTTCTTGGTCATGTTGTTTCTCTAATCGTTGTCTTGCAATAAAGATATATTGATATTTATTGCAAGACAATTCACAATAAAAACAAATGGAGCTTGCATGAATGCACAGATATTAAATTGGAGCGATATTCCTTTCGTACTTGCTGTCTGTGACACAGGCAGTCTTTCAGGCGCAGCACGAATGCTTAATGTTAACCATTCAACAGTATTTCGCCGAATCGAAGCTGTCGAGGCGAATCTGGGTGTTCGACTATTTGAAAGATTAAGCCATGGCTACGTGATGACGCCTGCCGGGGAACACTTCTATCGAAACGGACTGCTGCTTCGAGATGGAATGGACAGCCTCCAAAGAGAATTAGGTGGGCAGGACCTACGCCTTGAGGGTGTGCTCACGGTCACAACAACTGACTCGTTACTCTATTGCTTAACGCCCGTGTTTTTGGCGTTTCAAGAACAATATCCTGAGATTGAACTACGGCTAGTATCAGAATCACGTCCGCTCAATCTAACCCAACGAGATGCAGACATCGCCTTGCGACCTACCCGAAATCCCCCTGAACACTGGATCGGCCGCAAGCTGTTTCCAATCGTTTGTGCAACCTATGCACATAAACGCTACTGGGACATTGCACAGCACCAAACACCAGAAACTCACCGATGGATCCGCTTAAGCGACAGCTTAAACCTATCACCAATGAGCCAGATAATGAATCTACGCAAAGCCAAAGATGCACCCGTCACCGTAGTCAATACAATGATGGGTGTGTTTGAATTCGTCCGTTTGGGGCTCGGCATAGGCGCGATACCATGCTATCTTGGGGAACATTGTGCAGAGCTTGTTCGTATTCACGAGCCCGAGGAGCGATTCACTTCGCATCTTTGGATGTTAGCGCATCCCGATATCCATCGCAGTGCCCGCGTTCACGCTTTCTTCGAGTTTGCATCAACGCAGATTACAGCAGACTTTATACATATTAATTAAGCAGATCACCCAAATCAGAAATGCAACACCCACGATGTTTCTACATTAGATACAGGCTTTTACATTGTTAACCCCTGGACTTTTGCACACTTATTCCGGGTTAAAATAAAACCATGCAAAAACCAAACGATACGATCATCCAGCAACGACGCTTTCAGGGTGTCGAGCGTGTCTATGGTCAGCAGGCACGAGGCAGTTTTGATAAGGCTCATGTCTGTGTGATTGGTCTCGGTGGCGTCGGTTCATGGGCGGTAGAAGCCTTAGCGCGCAGTGCTATAGGCCAATTAACACTAATCGATTTAGATAATGTAGCTGTTTCGAATATTAACCGGCAAATCCATGCTCTGGATAACACTGTCGGTATGCCCAAAGTTGAGGCCATGCAGCAACGTATTATCAATATTAATCCCTTATGCCAGACTAACCTTATCGAAGCATTTATTAGTCAGGATAATATTCAAAATTTGATAACAACTGAATTTGATTACGTTATTGATTGTATTGATAATTTTCGTCTAAAAGCAGCACTTACAGCGCATTGTAACCGACGCAAAATAAAGCTGATTTTAACTGGTGGTGCCGGCGGACAAACCGATCCGCAGCGGATCAAGATTGCAGATTTAAGCCGCACTGAGCACGATCCATTGCTGGCGAAAGTGAGGAAAATACTGCGCCAGGATTACAACTTTCCTAGAAACTTAAAACGTCGATTCGATGTTCCCTGCGTCTATTCCGATGAACAACTTCGTTATCCAACTGCGGGTGGCGAAACCACATTTGATAAGGCATCAAGCCAAACCACTACTGGACTCAATTGTGCTCAAGGTTTTGGTTCGGCAATGACAGTAACGGCAAGCTTTGGTCTGTTTGCAGCCAGCTACGTTTTACAAAAATTAGCTTTGCATCAATGAGCAATAAATCAATCTTGCTGGCGACGTTGAATGCACGCTACATCCACGCCTCGTTGGGCCTGCGTTATCTGTATGCCAATATGGATGAGCTGCAACCTCAAACAGAATTAGTTGAATTCACCATCAAAACACCCGCTATACAAATTGCCGATGAGATACTTGAGCATAATCCCCGGATCGTCGGCTTTGGGATTTATATCTGGAATGTTAAACAAACCACCGAACTCATTAAGAAATTAAAGCAAATCCGCCCAGAGATTAT
Organism: Arenicellales bacterium; assembly: GCA_028284225.1. GTDB lineage: Bacteria > Pseudomonadota > Gammaproteobacteria > Arenicellales > JAHEKD01 > JAHEKD01. The sequence continues at coordinate 195,310 of JANQSD010000019.1, read as the reverse complement.
CGTTGTTATCGGCGGCCCCGAAGTCAGCTATGAATATGAGCATCAAACGATTGTAGAGCTTGCGGACTATTTAATTACCGGGCAGGCAGACTTGGCCTTTAAATCATTGTGCCGGGGTATTTTGAATAACCAAGCTAAACCGGAAAAAATTATCAGAGCACAGCCATTTTCGCTCAGCGATTTAAAATTACCCTATGAATTTTATAACCGGGAAGATCTGGCCCACCGGGTGATTTATGTCGAGGCATCAAGAGGCTGCCCATTTAAATGTGAATTCTGTTTGTCGTCACTAGATAAAACCGCTTACCCCTTTGATCTTGACTTATTTCTTGCTGATATGGTTCGGCTTTATGACCGGGGCGCCAGAACATTTAAATTTGTTGATCGGACCTTTAATCTCAAAATTGCGACTAGCATTAACATTCTTGAGTTCTTTCTTGAGCGGGCAACTGATGATTTATTTTTACATTTCGAATTGATCCCGGATAATTTGCCTGATGCATTAAAAAATTTGCTGGTTGAATTTCCTGCCGGCTCACTGCAGTTCGAAATCGGTGTCCAAACTTTCACCGAAGAAGTACAAAGCTTAATCAGCCGCCGACAGCATAATGAAAAGACCAAGGACAATATTCGCTGGCTCAAGCAAAATACTCACGCACACTTGCATACTGATTTGATATTTGGCCTGCCTGGGGAAACTCTGGAAAGTTTTATTACCAGTTTTAATCAGCTGGTGGAGCTTGGACCAGATGAAATACAGCTGGGAATCCTTAAACGCTTACGAGGCACACCCATTATTCGGCATACTGAAACTCACAACATGAAATTCAACGATCAGGCGCCCTATGAAATCATCTCCACTAACCATATTGATGCACTAACAACTAAGAAAATTACTCATTTTGCTCGTTTTTGGGACAAGATTGCCAATAGCGGTCGTTTTCGAACATCAATACCACTAATTCTCACTGGTGATCCATTTCGAAACTTTATGGCATTAAGTGAATACTTATATGACCGCTTCAAACGAAGTCACACTATTCAACTTGAGGATCTGTTTGCCGCTGTTGAGGATTTTTATTCTAATGACAGCAATATACTAGCGACTCTAAATATCGACAAACAACGCAGCAAAATAAAAACCAGACTCACACCTAAAACCAAAGCTAATCGACGGCAAATTCAACATTTAGCTGTTTAACGCAGGTTCTCAATATCAAATTTTTCTATAACGTAAATCTAATTTTTCATTTGCCCGCGTTATAGATAGTTCATATTATTTGCCGTACAAATCCAAGGAGCAAACTAATGAACAATTTAATTTCTCGGCGCAATTTCGGCTTATTAGCTGGCTTAAGTTCAGTCTCTGCAGCAGCGGCTGTTAACGGTTTTATTAGCTCGGCCCAAGCTCAGACAATCTCTGCACAACGTTCAACGTTGATGAGTATCGCTAACAAAGCAGGCACCAGTCACACTTTTGTAACGCATAATGATGGCCGAGTAACAATTCATTTGCTTGATGCGCCATCAGGTTTGATTATCGTAGATAGTGGTGATGCCGGTGAGTATTCTGAAGAAGTTGTGGCTATGGCCAAATCTCTCGGCAAAGACATCGCCGGGGTTATTCTCAGCCATGATCATCCGGATCATACTGGAGGTCTAAATAGCTATAAGGGATTACCTATTTTTACCAGCCAAGGCATATTAGGTAACATAAAAAACGGACCTTTTAAAAAGCCAGAAAATGTGGATGAAATTCAGGCACTCGATGCTGATGAAATGACCATGGCTGGGTTAACACTGAAAATTCATAACTATAAAAATGCTGAAGCGAAAGAGCAGATTGTGATTGAAATTCCTGAAATGAGCACTGCCATTGTCCAAGATTTAGTTTATAACAATTGTTATATGTTCCCCGGCATGGATCGAACCAACTGGATTACTATTCTGGAAGAATTAAATACTAAACTAGACGCTGAAAATATTTTAGTTGGCCATGGTTATCCTTCATCTCGAGGTGAATTGACAGCTGCAGTTGATTATTTGAATGAATATCAACAATTAATTTCTGAATCAGCTGATGCAGATGATCTAGTCAAAAAATATAAAGCTCGTTATCCAAACCTTATGGGTGAAGGTTTATTAGGATTACAAAAATTCGCATTTAACTAATAAATGGTTTTGTTTTGGAACTAAATCAAGGAAATGAGCTCTAAGGTTAAGAAAAGCGAAATGCAGTGGAAATAATCCATTCCTGAGACAGAGTGGGACTGGTATAAAAAGGCGGGTTTAAACCCGCCTTTTTTGTTCAAGGTTTGATTTGTAGTATCATTACCCAAGATACTTCAGTACCCAATCCATCGATGAAAATTGAATCTTTTTTTGACACCCAATCAAATACATTCAGCTATGTTGTAAGCTGCGAAGAAACCAAACAGTGCGCAATCATAGACTCTGTCAAGAATTATGACCCCGCTTCAGGTCGTACAGATACACAATGTGCCGATGATGTGATCGAGTATATAGAGAAAAATGATTTCAACCTACAGTGGATTTTAGAAACCCATATCCACGCTGATCACTTAAGTGCCGCCCCCTACATAAAGGACAAACTGGGTGGCAAAACCGGAATAGGCAGCCATATTGGTGATATTCAAAAAATCTTCAAAGCACTGCTTGCTGAAGATGATTTTAAAACTGACGGGCGGCAATTCGATCATCGTTTTGAAGATGGAGAAAAATTTAAAATCGGCAATCTTAATGCGCATGTTATTCATACCCCAGGGCATACCCCGGCTTGTATCACCTTTGTCATCGAAGATGCTGTATTTGTTGGTGATACATTGTTCATGCCTGACTCCGGCACCGCACGCTGTGATTTCCCCGGTGGAGATGCGAAAACACTTTACAACTCAATCAAGAAAATTTTGTCTTTGCCTGAAGACTATCGAATTTTTATTTGTCATGACTATGGCAGTAGTCAACGAAATCAAGTTGCTAACATCACCACTGTCAAAGAAGAAAAAGAAAAGAACATCCATGTCGGCAATAATATCTGTGAGGATGATTTTGTCCGAATGCGCTCAGAAAGGGACTCAACACTAAAAATGCCGTTTTTAATGATACCTTCGGTTCAAGTTAACATGCGTGCAGGAGCCATGCCGCCGGTAGAAAAAAACGGTATCCGTTATATCAAAATTCCGGTTGACGTACTTTAAAAAAATCCCGGCATAAAGCCGGGACTTATCTATCCCTGGTTTAAGGGTATTAAATCCAGATGTCAGACGTGCAATCACCACCTGGATAACGCATCTCATGGCACCGTGACGGCCCATGTGGTTCTTTGCCGAAATCGACAAAGAAATTCGGATTGATACTCATGCCCCCATTTTCAGTGTCACAATCAACCTGAATCATGCAGGCACCTTTGTCTTTCATGTCGGGATAAAATTGATTATCCCAGGTAGAGAAGAGCGACGTTGTCACATAAAGTCGTTTGCCGTCCAGGGAAAGTTGAATCATTTGTGGAGCACCGGCAACCTTGGTGCCGTTGACTTCAGGTGCTTTGTCCAGCAGCCCGCCCAGCCATACTTGTCCGGTCATTTTAGGATTAGATGGATCAGATATATCGTACTGACGTAAATCACCATGCAACCAATTAGAAAAATAAATATATTTATCATCCATGGACACCAGAATATCAGTAATCAAACTTGGCACAGGGAAAGGCCAGCCCTCCAGTTCAATTGGATCAATATCGATAACTTTTTCGACTTCCCAACCGGCACCGTTTTTATGCCAGTGAAAAACGTTAGATGATAAGGTTGCCGCAACAAAGCCATGAGTTGAGTCAGGATTATGATGAAATCGCACCTCCAATGGAATCATGCCTTCCTCACCAAGATCAACAGATTTGTCAATTTTCTTACCTTCGAAATCCCAGAAATGGATAGAGTGACCATACTTCCCGGCTGCAACATCATCAAGATCAAAACCCGGCATGAATGTATTCGGCGCACCCCATTCGGATGACACCATCACATTGTGGCGGGGTTGATACCAGAAGTCATAGTTGAAATTCATGCCGGCAAGATCATTTTCCCAGCGCCCGACGATCTCGAAATCCTCATTCAAATGCAAGAAACCACCGGGCCCCTCGCCTTTGGCATCACCTAACATGGAAATAATAATATCCGGGCCCAAGCAATGAACCGTATGTGGGCCGGAAAGATCTGTTTTACTTTTGACATCATCACCTTCCACGACCTTATGCAGTGTTGGGGCACGTGGATCAGTTGCCGTATCGACAAAATGCAGTCTGGAAGAACGCACACCGGGCAATATCAAGTATTGACGCGATTTGCCTGCATCATGATGACAGGAGGAACAGGCGTTCCAGCCTGAATGATGCAACTCATCTCCGATATTCGGCATTTCCAGTCGGTGAATGACTTGTGAATAAGTAGGGCTTTGGGGATCAACATCAACTGTAGCCAGGTAGTCAGGTCTCTCAATTCCGGTACCCGTATACAGTGCAACCGTGTAAAGCAGCTTTTCTCTTTCAGCCTGTATCGCTTCCTGTGGCGATGCATAACCCGGACCACAGCATGATTTACCATTATCAGACATATCTTCCTCCATCGGAATATGTAAGTGTGAATAAACTAAACGTTTTACCTGCTTTAAAGCGCAGCCACCTTAAAACCAATAAAATCATAGTAGCAAAACAAACTCATCTAGGCAATTTTTACTAGCAGCCCATAAGTCAAGGCTAGTCTTTATCTGCGTGACCCAACGATTTACCGGGAATGACCTTGTCCCTGATTAGTTGTTTCAGCTCGGTGATTTCTGGAAACCTCTGCATGTGTGCGCGAGACCAGATTACCGCTCCATTATGACGAATTTCAAACTTACCACCTTGTTGTGCAGGTTTAAGTGCAACCTCATCCAATTCCTGTGTAAATGTTGATAGTAATTCCTGGGCCATCCATGCTGAGCGCGTTAGCCAACGACAACGATGGCAATATTCTATTTCTATTCGATGAGTTTGTTGCTCCATTAATTAACGATGACAGTAATTTTATCGGACATCACTGGCGGATCGTGTGGAATATGCAAATGATTACCCAATAGTAATTGCAGTGTATGTTCACCGGGCTCAAGTTGGATTGTTGTTTCAGTTTGCCCTTTACCAAAATGCTTCACGTTATCATCGCTGGGTAACGGTTGGGTCATATCCGGCAATTGATCATCTGCCAAATCAATTAATAAATGATGGTGGCCGGTATTATCGACATCAATTCCCGCTGGCGCTACGCCCATGCCCGACAAGCCGAACCTGACCGTGATGTCACCGGATACTGTTTGGCCATCCGCAGGTTCGATAAAATAAACGCTGGCGCCAGCCGGTGCTTTAGAAATTAATTCGCTTGAGAAGCTGATTTGAGAAGCAATGAGTAGTGAGAAAAAGGCACATGCCGAAGCAATTTTTTTCATTTGAAACTCCTTCAAAGTTGAACTTAGATTGCCTACCCCGTTTGATTCAGTATAGCAGAGAATTCAGCGAAATAAGTTTCTCACCACAAATTCATTTGTGCCGGATTGCCTGTATTGGGTTTAACAAACAAGGTTGTATTCATGGGTTGATGAATACCATTCAAGCCATATTTTTTCTTTGCCACGGCAAAACGGCGAGCAATTAATTCAGCATATTGCCCTGTACCACGCATTCGATAACCATAGCGATTATCATATTCTTTGCCTCCACGAGATTGCCTGATCAAACTCATAATATGATCAACCTTCAACGGTTTGTGCACTTGCAACCACTGTTTGAACAAATCTTTGATCTCATGGGGCAACCTAAGCAATACATATCCTGCATCTACGGCGCCCGCAGCAGCCACCTTTTCCAATATTGACTCAATTTCACTGTCATTTAAAAAGGGTATTACCGGTGCCACCATCGCCATTACCGGAATCCCGGCATCGTTTAGTGTTTTTATAGTTTTAATCCTGCTCTGGGGGGAAGCTGCTCGGGGTTCAAGTTTGTTGCTCAATTTGTGATCCAGTGAGGTTACCGAAACCGCCACCCGACAGAGGTTATCTTTGGCCATATCTGCCAGTAAGTCAATGTCCCGACAGACCAGTGCGGATTTAGTCACTATCGTCAACGGATGCCGATATTGATGCAATAGCTCGACCAGTTGCCGCATGATTCTAAGTTTTTTTTCAACCGGCTGATAAGCATCGGTGTTTGTCCCAAATGCTAATGGCCGACATTGATAGTTCTTTTTAGCTAAATAACCCTTCAACAGGGTTTGTGCATTGGGTTTGATCAAAATTTTGGTCTCAAAATCAAGGCCTGGGGATAAACCCAGATAAGCATGTGTCGGGCGAGCGTAGCAATATACACAACCATGTTCGCAACCCCGATAAGGATTCACTGATTGATCGAACGGAATGTCCGGAGAATCATTAAAATTTACAATCGTTTTGGAATGATCCTCAATAAGCTGCGTCACCGGTTTTGGAATTTCTTCATCATGGATAAACGCAGGTTCTGTGTCTTTGATCAGCGATTCAAACCGGTTGGTATGGTTACTCAGCGCCCCTCGACCTTTATTATATTTCAGTGATTCGTCAGCTATTTTTACATCATTCATTACATATCAAGCTTAGCGCACTCAAAACACAAAATCCTTGTATTTTTATGAAATTTTTAGTTTGAATTATTATTTATGCAAAAAATAATAAATGTGGAATGCAGGTAACTTTAAATGCTATACTTTGTTTCCAACCGAATGATGCTTGGGGGCATCTGCATAGCAGGAGGCAGGCATCGAAAGTTTTTAGACGTGTAACTAGGACTGATCTTCATACGGGAGAAGTTATGAGTTCAGCACAATTAGACAGGCGTAGCTTTATTAAATTGACAGCGGCTGGTGCGGCCACCGCAGGCATCCCTTCCCTGATTTTCCCCGGCATTGCTTATTCGGCATCTTCGCATCCGCTTGAGAATAAAATTGAAAAAGCAGTCAAAAACATGCGTCGCCGAGGCTTGCTGGACAGTAATGAACGCACCGCCTGGTCAGTTTACGATTTCACCAGTGGAGTCAAGCTGGTTTCAATCAATGAAGACCGCCCCATGCAAGCTGCCAGCATGATCAAACCGTTCGTGGCTCAGGCATTTTTTATTCAACATAACACGAACTCAGCCCGCTATCCCTATACCCATCGGGAAAAGTACTTACTTGAACGGATGATTCGCTACAGCAGCAACAGTGCTACTAACAAACTTATCGATATAATAGGTAAACGTGCCAAACGCTCCTATCGACCCACTAAAGTGGAGCGAGTTTTGAAATCCCACAGCCCGAGATTGTTTAGACAAACCTCTATCGTGGAATATATACCCAGAGGTGGCAAGACGTATCGTAATACAGCCTCGGCACATGATTACAGCCGTTTTTTATACGCCATTTGGAATGACCGCTTACCATCGGCCGATCAACTTAAATATTACATGGGATTACCCAACAAAGATCGAATTGCCACTTATGTGCCCAGTATCCCCAACTCCGTTGATGTCTATGATAAGACGGGCTCAACCTCAAGGTTGTGTGGCGATATGGGCATTGTTGTAGCCAAGGACAATAAAGGCAATGAGTATCCTTATACATTTATTGGCATGATTCAGCGTAATCGTCGAGCCAGATCCTATACCCGCTGGATCAATTCCCGTAGCGATATTTTGCGCGAAATTTCGGCCCTGACTTACGACCATATGGACGCATTATATCGTTTAGGCTAGTAGTATTACCGATCATTCAAATTCTTGCTCAAAAGCCGTCACCATTGTGGCTGTAGCAGCCTCGCCCAAGTACTCGTTGAAATGCTCAATGAGTGGCTGTGTATCCAAACCTAACTCGGTAAAACCAATTAAGTAATTTCTCACTCTATCCGGCCAGTTGATAGGATAAGGCACGCCCATCGGTCGTGCAAAACGATGTATCCAGCGCAAGAAAGGCAGGCACAAGGTTTTGCCCCCTGCTTGGCGGAATTTTTCATGAATATAGCCTTCTTCACCACCAAAACCACGAAAGCTTTCATTGAATCCTGGCCAGGCTTGTTTACGGCAAGCGAACAAACCTAAACCTTGCATTGGAATCTCAAATGCTGGTGCATCCGGCCTTTGTGCACGTTGGTCATATCCCCACACTCCATACATGCCCTGATTCCAAGTGGGACGAAAATGCGTTGATAATTGCTTTAAATCATCTGAATACATCGGACCTTGTAGCAAATCATTTGTGTCTGGATTAGATTCGAAATAGTCGAACAACTTTTTTATGACACCTGGCTCAAGAAAAACATGACAATCCATGCATAGAACATAATCCGCATCGGTATGTTCAAAAAGCTGATCACGAATTGCCGTGCTGGTTTTATCAGTAACCGGCTGATAATGATAATTCTTGATTTTCTTATCCAGGGCCTTAAGATCGTTAGCACATTTTCCAGTCGGATGATTATCCAGAACCAGGATTTGCGTATCATCTGTGATTTCAGGATGATACAGTCGGATTGCCTGCGCTGAAAAATAGACCCCATCGTAATCATCATAAGTCGCCATACCAATACATAGTTTCTTTTTTCCGGTTTTTATCGTAGCAGACGGAATAGCGGCACTAGGGCCGGCATCGTCAGCAACCGCCGGTGTCTGGCTCACCGGAGCCGCTTTAAATAGCGCTCGCAAAAAGTCATTGTCGATAACCTTGCTGGTCATTAAATCAATTAACTCAGGTATTAAAGGTGTTAATTGTTCAAAACTGCTATAGGTCAAGCGAATACCGGGAACTTGTCTGGCAATCTTGCTCAACTGTTTAAAACCATGATCTGCAAGATTTCTGGCATTAACATTGCATGCCATTAACTCCAGACCTGTTTGAGCTGAACTTAACGGCTCAATAATCAACTCACTGTCTTTTTTATAGTTAGGAAATATAAATAAATCAGCCGTAAAAGTTCCGGGCTCACAGATACGCTGACCAATAAATTCTGCAGGCCAAACAATCAGATTGTCAGTTTTGATTTCTTGCTCTGAGTGAATGTTTTTTATCAAGGCTTTGAGTACATCCAGGCCTTCAGCTTTTATATTTAATGGCCTATAAAGCGCCTCAAATTCCGCTATTTCACCACTGAAAAGCACTAGCTCGTCGGTTAAATATGCATGGCCTTGTGATGTTAGCCAGGCAGCTAACGAGGTTTTTCCCGACCCGGTGTTTGCCGGAAGTACCAGATTAGTGCCGTTTTTTGATACCGCTGCGGCATGCACAGCAATATGGTTACTGGAATTTTCCGCAACAGATCTTATCACTTCATTCATCAGAACTACTGCGACTTTATTTATGTCCAGGTTCTCAACTAACAATTTACCGTTTTCAGATAAACTAAATCTTCCTTGGGGTAATTCTTTTATCGAAAAGCTGATATCAGCCTGAGTTGATTGGTTATCTTTAAAACCTGGAAACAGAGTTTGTACCTGAGTTGACAGAGTTAGCGGATATTCCACTGCCAAACCCAAATCGGCAATCTGTGAGGATTTTTGCATATTCAGTCCAGAAAAAGGGCCTGATTTTTGACCAGCTCATCAATAGAATGCATTACATCAGTACGAATTTGTTGCTTAGACTCGGGAAAGGACTGCTCCAATACTTCAATAATTTGATCAACCGTATTCTCTCCATCGCATAAATCCCAGACTAAGGCTGCACTGAAATTCAAATAAATTGTTTTTGTATGCAAAGGACTGTAGAGCAGATGTTCATCATCCATTTGTTCCAGTCGAAATTGTGGGTTCCGCTTCGGAACTTTTGTTTCTATTTTCATATTAAACGCCTTAACTTAAACCTGAATGCCTGCAGCAATCTGTTGCTAATATCAACTATGACTCTTTTAGGATGTGTAAATATATAACACCACAACAAAGATTGGCCAGGTTCGATATTATAATTAACATGCATCCACCAGGGGGATGGTGTAAACAACGCCTTAATTCGTTTTTTAAAACTCTTGTGTTTTCGAATAATCTGGGTGTAAGGCAACATCGCCTGCCCTATACCTTGAATGTTTTGAGCTGCTGGAATATTAATCTTTACCTTGACCTGTTCAGGCAGAAATATGGAGTAATGCAAGCATCTTAAGGTATTAATAATGAATGGATATTCCGTGTATAGATTTTGCCAGGGTATCTCGTTTATATATGTTTGGGCATATTTGACAATATCATACTGATGAATCAAGCGTACTTGCCCGCCCAGACTGAATGTATGACGGCACAGATGATTGAGCATCGACAGATGATCAAGCGTTAATGCATGCTTGCCATCCAGCTCTATATTCTGGGCATTAGCTATGATTTGTTCGAAGGTTTGACTGCCCTGTACATCTCTGGAATAAACCTGGTGATGCAGTTCCAGACTAACTTTTAAGCCATCAACATGTTTGATCGCATTAGGCAAATGATGAATATCACCCATGTAGATGCTTTGATGCGATTTATCAAAGGTAAATCCAAGCTCCTCCAACGTATCCTTAGCACGCTGTTGATCTGCCGTACTAATGAGAATGTCTATATCGCGCATCGGTCTGTGGGCCGGCTTGTCATAAATCATGACAGCCAGAGCTGCACCCTTTAACAAAACAAGACCAATCCCCCTGTCATTAAATACAGTAATTATTTCCCTGAGCGCTTTACGCCTGGCTTGGGCCGCAAATTTGTGCCTAAGTGTCAGTGATTGTAATTGTCGTTTTATCTCATCAGGTAATTCAATGTTATAGTGTTTAAAAAATTGATATAAAAAAGGCGCCACGCCATGAACTTCTGCCTGTTTAACCAAGCTTGTCGGTTCTCGGCAGGTAATTTGAATCTCATCTAATACAGAAGCTTGAATAGTATTCCCGAGTTGATAATCAACTGACTTTGCTAATAATTGATATTCGTTCAACAAATTGGATGAGGTTAATATTGGCTTGTAGATTTTTTGACTAGTTAATCTTGAAGGTTCGATAGTCGAGCTATTATATCCTTATTCGCTTCCAGCATTTCCAGCTCAGCAAGGCGTTTCAGATGTTGCCATTTGATGATTTGTCCTTCCTTGCCCTGCGGCTCGCCTGCAAACCCGGTTACTAAATAAAAATTGAGGTTTACTTTACAGTGAACATACTGGTAGTCAAAACGTTCAAATGGCTGAAATACTGTTACTTTAATGCCTAACTCCTCTGCCAATTCACGCTTTAATGCATCTTCGGCAGGCTCATCAATATCTATTTTACCGCCCGGGAATTCCCATTGACCGAAGTGCTCATCGTCCGTATTGCGCTGCGCGACTAATACTTTTGACTTGGATGAATCGAGGATTATTCCTACTACAACATTAATGATTTTCATCAAGAACGATAATCGGCATTGATAGAGATATAGTCATGGGTCAAGTCACAGGTCCAGACTCTGGCCTTGCCTTTACCCACACCTACATCGACCTTGATAGTAATATCAGTGCCTTTTAGATGTTTGGTCACAACCGCCTCATCATAATTAGGATTAAGTTTTCCCCTGGTGACAATTGTTGTCTCGCCCATAGCTATGCTGAGCCTGTCACGATCAGCTTTTTCACCTGCTTTACCCACCGCCATAACAACCCTGCCCCAATTAGCGTCTTCGCCGGCAATGGCTGTTTTCACCAGCGGCGAATTGGCGACTGCCATCCCGATTGTACGTGCCGATTTTGCTGATGCAGCACCAGTAATATCAACAGTAATAAATTTGCTTGCACCCTCACCGTCCTTGACAACCTTAGTGGCTAGATCTGTTAACACAGTTTGTAACGCTGATTGGAATGACTTTAACTCTTTTTCGTTTTTAACTGGTTGATGGTCTACCTGGCCGGTAGCAGCCAGCAACAGGGTATCGCTGGTCGAGGTATCGCTATCCACAGTAATACAATTGAAGGTTTGATCGGCGGCCTTTTTTAATTGCTTTTGCAGTAAATCTTCCGGTATCGTTGCATCAGTAAAAACGAAACTCAACATCGTCGCCATATCCGGTGCTATCATTCCCGAGCCCTTTGCAATCCCGGCAATCGTCACCGTTTGACCATAAACCTCGGCTGTTACAGATGCGCCTTTGGGATAGGTATCGGTTGTCATAATTGCAGACGCTGCCTGTAGCCAACGATTTGACTTTAACGAGGAAGATAATTTAACTGCAACCTTGCTGATGCGCTCTACCGGCAGTCTTTCCCCGATTACTCCTGTTGAGGCTACGTAAACTTGGTTTTGAGGACATTTTAACGACCTGGCGACCGCAGCCACCATGGTTTTAACGTCACGCTCACCCTGCTTGCCTGTAAACGCATTTGCATTGCCGGAATTCACCACAATAGCGCGGGCCCTGCCTTTGGGTAATATCTTCTTACACCAGTCCACCGGTGCGGAACAGGTTTTTGATTTAGTAAAAACCCCTGCGATTGTCGAACCTGGCGCTAACTCCGCCAGCATAACATCTTTACGGCCTTTGTATTTAACACCGACTGCAAGCGCAGCTAAGCGTAAACCCTTAATCTCGGGTAAATCGGGAAATGAAACAGGTGCAAGAGGGGATTTTTTCATTTGTACAGTTCTAAAATAGTTACATGGATTGTACCCCCTCTAGCTCCCCCTACAAGGGGGAGAACTTGTTCCTCCCCTTTCAGAGAAGGCCAGGAGGGGTATATTACACATGCCCGCTTCATTAAATTAAGTAGTTTTGTCCCGGTCTTGTGCCGGGATCTCCATGAGAAAGGCAATACTCAATCCAAGGAGATTCCGCAATGAATGCGGGATAAGATTATCCCTTGATAAAGGGATAATCTTAACTAAGTCTACCGTGACAACGCTTGTATTTTTTCCCTGACCCACATGGGCACGGTTCATTACGTCCGACCTTGGGCATTTCCCGAACATAAGGTTGTGATCCATCGGCAACCTCGGTTTCATGACTACCGACCAAATCCTGGGTAGACTGTGCAGCAGCTGCATGTTCAAAGTTCATTTTGCTTTCGTCAACCTGGGGTTCCGGTTGCGGTACTGCTTCGGTATTAATTTCAAATTTAGCCAGAGTTGCAATCACGGATGTCTTTACTGTTTCCAGCATCCGTGAAAACAGTTCAAATGATTCGCGTTTGTATTCCTGCTTGGGATTTTTTTGTGCATATCCCCTCAAACCAATTCCCTGGCGCAGATGGTCCATGTTCGCCAAATGCTCTTTCCAGTGAACATCCAGCATTTGCAGCATTACTGCCTTTTCCACTTGGCGGACTATTTCCGCACCATAGCGCTGTTCCTTGCCTTTATTGACTGAAATAACTTGATCAAGAATCTTTTGCCGTAAAGTTTCCTCGTGTAGCTCGTCGTCTTCCTCCAACCAATTGGCAACCGGAAGTGTTAGATTAAATTCATCCTGTAAATCTTTTTCCAGCGCCGGGACATCCCATTGTTCTTCCATACTTTGGTAAGGAACGTGCCGCGAAATCACATTGTTAACCACCTCTTCACGAATGGTTTCTATATTCTCGGAGATATCATCGCTGTCCATTAACGCATTGCGTTCCTGATAAACAACTTTGCGCTGCTCATTGGCGACATCATCATATTCCAGCAATTGTTTGCGCGCATCGAAGTTTTTACCTTCAACCTTTTTCTGCGCATTCTCAATCGCTTTAGTCACCCAAGGATGTTCAATAGCTTCGCCTTCTTCCATGCCCAATTTTTCCATCAGTCCGGATACGCGATCCGAACCAAATATACGCATTAAATTATCGTCCATGGATAAATAAAAACGACTTAATCCCGGATCACCTTGCCGCCCGGAACGACCGCGCAACTGGTTATCAACCCGACGGGATTCATTACGCTCCGTACCTACGACGAATAGCCCGCCTGCTTCTAAAACCTGGCTGTTACGTTGCTGCCAATCCTGGTGGATTTGTTGCTGTACTTGTTGATCATCATTGGCCGCTTCGAGTTCAAGCTCCAGATTCCCGCCCAGCACAATATCTGTACCTCGACCTGCCATATTGGTAGCGATTGTCACTGCACCTGGCCGACCGGCCTGCGCAATAATCTGCGCCTCCTTTTCATGATGTTTGGCATTAAGCACCTGGTGATCAATTTTCTCCTTATTCAGAAATTTGGATAATAGTTCAGAGCTTTCAATCGACGCTGTACCCACTAACACAGGCTGCTTACGATCCCTGGCTTCTTTAATCGCTTCAACAATAGCCTGAAACTTCTCCTTAGTAGTCCGGTACACCATATCGGCAGAATCATCACGAACCATGTCCTTATTAGTAGGGATCACTACGACTTCCAAACCATAAATCTGCTGAAATTCAGTGGCCTCTGTATCAGCGGTACCGGTCATGCCGGAGAGTTTTTCATAAAGTCGGAAATAGTTCTGGAACGTTATCGAGGCCAGGGTTTGGTTTTCCTGCTGAATTTTTACACCCTCTTTGGCTTCAATAGCCTGATGCAAGCCATCACCCCAGCGTCGTCCCGGCATCATGCGGCCGGTAAATTCATCGATAATCACTATTTGACCATCACGAATAATATAGTCCACATCTTTCTGGAATAAATGCCTGGCCCTTAAAGCTGCATATAAATGATGCAACAGGGAAATATTGCTAACATCATATAAACTGCTTCCTTGTGGTAGCAAGCCTGCTTTTTCCAGCAGTTGCTCAGCGTGTTCGTGGCCTTCCTCGGTCATGAAAACCTGTTTGGATTTTTCATCAAGACTGAAATCACCTAGCCCGTCCTCCTCCATTTGTTGAGTTAGGTTCGGGACAAATTGATTGATTTTTTGATATAGGTCGGTACTTTCTTCTGCCGGCCCGGAGATGACCAGCGGTGTTCGGGCCTCATCAATCAGAATCGAATCAACCTCATCAATAACTGCAAAGCTTAAACTTGTCTGTGAGCGTCTTTCCTTTTGAAAAGCCATGTTATCACGCAAGTAATCAAAGCCGAATTCATTATTAGTGCCATAAACAATATCACTGCGATAAGCTGCCTGCTTTTCATCATAGGGCTGGCCGGAATAGATGACACCTACTGACATGCCTAATTGAGTAAAAACTTTTCCCATCCAGCCCGCATCACGTCGGGCCAGATAATCGTTGACAGTAATAATATGTACCGAATTACCTGTCAGCGCATTAAGGTAAGCTGGCAATGTTGCGACCAGGGTCTTACCTTCACCAGTACGCATTTCTGCAATTTTACCTTCATGCAGAACAATCCCTCCAATTAGCTGTACATCGAAATGTCGCAGCCCTAATGCTCGTTTAGATGCTTCGCGGGTTAAGGCGAAAGCTTCAACTAATAGCGAATCGAGCTTTTCGCCTTCGGCAACACGTTTTTTAAATTCCTCGGTTTTAGTTTTAATGCCATCATCAGACAGTGCCTCATAATCTGCTTCCAGAGCACCAATTTGGCTCACTATCTTGCCCATTTGCTTGACTAAGCGCTGATTACGGCTGCCAAATACTTTCGTTAAAACTGATCCGAACATGAAATCCTAATGATTTATAAATATTTATAGAAACTGAGCATTATATGGGGATATTTGCCGTTAAAACAATTTTTTCGAGGTTAATTTTATCAAAGGATTAATACCGAATTCTCTACCGTTGTGAAGGAGTGAATGTAATGATTCTCTGCATTCGCGGGGATAAACGTCTATGCGAAATGTCATTATGGATTGCTTCGCCTTCGGCTCGCAATGACTGGATCGATACACCAAAACAAACTTTATCAGCTAAAATAACCCAATGCCAACCCACCAATTCAAATCAACCGCTGATATTGTCGATAATGTCATCCGCAAACATCTGCCGGAAGGTGATATCCATGCCTTATCCAGGCAACTCGACCGCATCATCACCTGCTGGCCGCGTTGCACTACAGAATTACTCAGCCAAAATGTAAAACCCGTGCGGTTAGATGAGGAACAGCTTATTGTTGAAACTCACAGCCCGGTCTGGGCCAACAAAATGCGTTATTCGGTTAAATCGGCTTTAAGAAAACTACATGAACTGGGATTCAAGGAAGTTAAATTTATTAAGATTAAGGTTAATCCTAAAATTGCATATGACGAATAAGGTAATTGTTAGAAAGGTCAATAAAAATGATGAAAAAGAATTGGTAAAGATGCGAGGGGAATTATTCTCTGGTTCAGATGACGATCATCAGGTTGAAATAGAAAATTATTTTCAGAACAAAAATAAACACATTAGGCAGATATTCGTTATTGAAAACTGTGATCAATTAATTGGACTGATAGAACTTAATATTCGAGACTATGCGGAAGGTAGTAAGGCTGCTGAAGTTCCTTATATTGAAGGTTGGTATGTTGCTCCAGAATATAGAGGTCAAGGCTTGGGGAGAAAGTTAATCGCAGCTGCTGAATCATGGTCACTTGAAAATTCTTTTTTTGAATTAGCCAGCGACGTTTGCTTGGAAAATTCGAACAGTATTAAGGCTCATGAAGCTATCGGTTTCTCAGAAACTGACCGGATTATCTGTTTTCTAAAGAAGTTAAGCTAAACAAAATGTCTCCAGTTTATTGTTTATTGCGCAAATTGCAGTTGCTGGGTAAATAGAATGGGTGGTTTTTCGGTTTCTTCGAAGGTAACCATTTGCCAGGCTTTTTTGTCGGCAACCAGGGCACGAAGTGCCTGATTGTTTAGCGCATGACCGGATTTGTGTGCGGTAAATTCGCCGATCAGAGGATGCCCCAGCATGTATAGGTCACCGATAGCATCCAGCACTTTGTGTTTGACGAACTCATCGCCGTAACGCAGTCCGTCTTCATTAACGACATTCGAGTCATTTAGCACCACGGCATTATCCAGACTGCCACCCTGGGCCAATCCCGCATTGCGTAATTCTTCCAGATCACGCATAAAACCAAAGGTGCGAGCGCGGCTGACTTCTTTAATAAATGAAGTTGAAGAAAAATCAACGCTGGTTTTCTGATCCGAATTAACAAAAATGGGATGATCGAAGTTGATAGTAAAACTGATTTTAAAGCCTTCGAATGGATCAAAACGTGCCCATTTATCGCCGTGACGAACTTCCACCGGTTTGGTGACCCGGAGGAATTTTTTCGGTCGATTAAGCTCTTCAATGCCGGCCGATTGCATTAAAAACACAAATGGCGCAGCACTGCCGTCCATGATCGGTACTTCTGCTGCAGTCAAATCCACATAAACATTATCAATACCCAGGCCAGCAAAGGCAGACATTAAATGCTCTACAGTCCCGATCTTGACATCGTCCATCACTACGTTAGTCGATAAGCGCGTATCGCCCACATGGGTTGGATCTGCAGAAATTTCGACCACCGGGTCAAGATCAACCCGGCGAAAGATGATGCCGGTGTTTGCGGGTGCCGGCCGTAGCGTTAAAAATACCTTTTCACCACTATGCAGCCCGACACCCGTAGCACGGATGACACTCTTCAAAGTTCGTTGTTTTATCATATCAACTTTGGTCCAAAGTGTTTAAGGCCGGTTCAGGTTTACATACGACAGTCACTGCTAAAGATGCTACACCAAATCCTGACATTTGTGTACCTATGCCCTGGCCTTATAGTTAATAAACAACATATGCTGCGGCTTTAGTCCGCTTGACGACGCAAAAATGTAGGTATATCTAACTCTTCCATATACTCATCGTCCTTGCTCGCCAGTGCGTTAGCACCTGAAACCATAGGCTGCCTGGCGCGTCGACGACGTTGATTCATCATGTCATCGTCATCTTCGCTGGCAACTTCCTTGAGGAATACGGGTTCAGCAAATTCTCGCTCGGTTTCACGAGATTGAGGGCGAACAGGTGTACGTTGGCGATTTTCACCGCGATTAAAACGTCGATTGCCTATGCCGGTGGCAACTATGGTTACTCGCAAGGCATCATCCATATCAGGATCGATAGCAGTCCCTACAACTACAGTAGCATCATCAGATGCATATTCTTGTACGATTTGACCTACAGCGTCAAATTCACCGATTTCAAGATCAAGACCGGCCGTCACATTAACTAACACGCCTCGTGCACCTGAAATATCCACATCTTCAAGGAATGGGCTGGAAATAGCAGCTCGAGCCGCATCTACTGCGCGATCATCACCGGCTGACATTGATGAACCCATCATGGCCATGCCCATTTCCGACATTACCGTTTTAACATCAGCAAAGTCGACGTTGATTAAGCCTGGTTGGGTGATTAATTCAGCAATACCTTGTACTGCGTTGTAAAGTACATCATTGGCTTTAGCAAATGCATCGGTTAATCTGGCTTGTTTGCCCAATACGGTAAGGATTTTCTCATTAGGAATAGTAATTAATGAGTCTACCGATTCAGCTAATTCACAAATGCCTTTATCCGCAATCATGGCGCGTTTGCGACCCTCAAACGGGAAAGGCCGAGTCACAACTGCAACAGTCAGAATGCCTTTTTCCTTAGCGACCTCAGCAATGATTGGTGCAGCCCCGGTTCCGGTTCCGCCACCCATACCGGCAGTGATAAACACCATGTCGGCATTACCCAGAGCATCGGAAATAGCTTCCTTGTCCTCAACAGCCGCTTGTTGACCGACATCAGGATTAGAACCAGCTCCAAGACCCTTGGTTAAACTGCTGCCCATTTGAATTTTGGTCTCAGCAGATGATCGAGACAGCACCTGCGCATCGGTATTGGCATTAATGAACTCAACCCCTTCCAGGCCTGAACTCACCATATGCTCCAATGCATTGCCACCGCCGCCACCGACTCCGATGACTTTAATGACCGCTTGCTGGTCGATTGTATCTAGAACTTCAAACATAATTGCCTCCGTTAAACAATATAAAGATAAAAGTTAAAATTAAAAATAAAAGACGTCATAAACATCAAACTAAAAACTTCCTTGAAACCAATTTTTCATTCGTTCCCAAACCGATTTGAATGTTGAAGGTGATTTAGGCTTTTCTTTGGCCGCATTAGAGCGATTACTATAACCAAACTGAATTAACCCAACCCCAGTCGAATAAATGGGGTTGCGCACCACTTCGCTTAAGCCACCCACATATTGCGGCATGCCCAGTCTTACCGGTGCATGAAACACTTCTTCGGCTAACTCAACCATGGCCTCCATTTTTGAAGTGCCTCCGGTCAAAACGATGCCGGAGCTAATAAGGTCTTCAAAGCCGCTACGCCTGAGTTCTGCCTGTGCCAGACTGAACAGTTCTTCCACCCTGGGTTCGATCACTTCTGCCAATAGTTGCCGAGTTAACTGTTGAGCCGGACGATCACCTATACTGGGTGTTTCAATCAAATCATTTGAGCTGACACCACGAGTCAAAGCACAACCGTATTTCTTTTTAATTTCATCGGCAGCTTGTGTGGGTGTTCGTAGCGCCACGGCTATATCGTTAGTAATTTGATCACCGGCGATCGGAATCACGGCGGTATGGCGAATAGCACCGTCAATAAATACAGCCATGTCGGTGGTGCCACCACCTATATCAATCAGGCAAACCCCAAGCTCACGCTCGTCGTCTGTAAGTACGGCCTGACTGGACGCAATAGGCTCAAGAATAATATCGTCGACTTCCAGACCCACCCGCCGTATGCATTTGATTATATTTTGTGCTGCACTGACCGCTCCAGTAATAATGTGCACCTTAGCCTCTAAGCGAACACCACTCATGCCGATTGGCTCACGAATGCCTTCTTGCCCGTCAATAATGAAATCCTGAGGCAAAATATGGAGAATTTTTTGATCATTTGGAATCGCCAACGCTTGTGCCGCCTCGATAACCCTATCAACATCATTATGTTGCACTTCGCTATCACGAATCGCGACCACGCCGTGAGAATTAAAACTATTGATATGCGCACCGGCAATTCCGGCAAACACCGAATAAATCTGGCAGCCAGCCATTAACTCGGCTTCCTCTATGGCCCGCTGAATTGATTGAACAGTGGACTCGATATTCGACACCACACCTTTTTTCATGCCGCGGGCCGGATGGTGTCCAACACCAATAATCTCAACCTCACCAGCGGGTGAGATCTCGGCCACAATGGCCAACACCTTGGAAGTACCAATATCCAATCCAACGATGAGATTACTTTCTGCTTTTTTGATCATTTCAAACCTACTCGCTTATGTTCTCGTCGATCTTGACTGCCAACTGCAGAAAATCCTGCGGCAGTTCCTTTTCGTTAAAGCGCACTGCAAAACCATTCGGATAGCGCAGATCAACGGTTTCGACTTTCAATAACTGTTCACCAAATGCTTCCGGGAATGCTGCAATAAACCTGTCAACCCTCTGTTCCACTGCCTCTTTACCCAGGTTCAGCGTTAAAGTGAAGGGCTCGATTTGTCGCCAGTCAAGTACCGGAACAGGCTGCTCTTTTTTCTCAAATAATTCCATTAAAGCCTGTTCGGTTAATTGCTTTTGCTGATGGCGCGGGATAATAACTTTGGCTTGGTACGAGTAACGGGGTGTCATCATTAAGCGCTCCAGGATTAATTCTTTTTGTGCAAACCGCTCTCGCCAATCGTGGAAACGCTCAAGCAATTCGCTCTCTGTACCCTCTGGACCGAACAGATAAGGGAGCTCGGCTGATTGTTTTTGCTCGACATCAAAGGTCTCGGCACGTGAGTTGAGATAAGCATCCTCACCCCATCGGGTGACTGCTTTTTGCTCACTCAAACGAATATGTATGGATCGAGGCCATTGCCGTCTTACGGAAACCTTGTCAACCCAAGCAATGTTCTCAACGATTTGTTCTACCTGTTTAAGATTCACGGCAAAATAATTATTTTGAATCAACGGTAAAACCTGTTCTCTAATCTGCTGCGGGTTTAATTCCTTAAAGTCGGCACTGATCTTCAGCTCTTCCACCTGAAAACTGTCCGGACTAAACAACTGGTCAAACGCGAACATAATGGATGAAACCAGCAATAACAGACTAGCCAGCACAATAGCCGGTTTTTTTATTTCAATGTCCGGTATTGCAACTGCAGGCTCCGACTCGGTCTTCCTGGGTTTGCTCAACCTGACAGGTTTTCTCAGATTAATGTCAAGTTCTTGCGGATCTGATTTGATTTCACCCAAGCTAGGTTCCAGATTAATATCACGGTTGACTGTGCGTTTCATGCTGACTCCTCCGTAGCCCCGCAGGACTCCAGTTGAGCCGCAAGATGCGTAATGTCGCCTGCCCCCAGCATCAAAACCACATCGTCATCCATAATCACTCTATTGAGCAACTCAGGTAGTTGTGACAATTCTTCTACAAACAACGGTTCACTCAGCCCTCTGGCACGAATGCTGCGACATAGCGCCCTGCCATCTGCACCATTAATGGGTTGTTCACCGGCCGGATAAACCTCCGTGATAATCAGTGGTTGCTGCGCTTCTAAAACCACACTGAAATCATCAAGCAAATCATGCGTTCGTGAATAGCGGTGTGGTTGAAAAACCACAACCAGTCGTTTTTCCGGCCAGGCATTTTGAGCGGCCGACAAGGTTGCCTCCAACTCCCTGGGATGATGGGCATAATCATCGATTAACGTGAATGTGCCTGCTTCGCAGCGAATCTGCCCTCGCTGCTGAAAACGACGACCAATACCCTCGAACTCAGCCAGCGCCCTAGCCACATCCGCCATGGGTATTCTTAGTTGATGAGCAACGGCTACTGCTGCCATGGCATTGAGAACATTATGTTTGCCCGGCATAGACAGGGTAAACTGCTCCCGGTTGCCATTCGCAAAAGTTGCAGTAAAACTAGTAGCAAGGCCATTTTGGTTGATATTACTGACGCGATAATCAGCCTGATCACTTTCGCCATAAGTCAGCACCGGCTTTTGCACATGAGGCCGAATTTCCTGAACAACCGGATCATCAATACATAGAACGGCCAAACCATAAAACGGAAGATTATGAAGAAACTCAATGAAGGTTTTCTTTAAGGTAGAAAAATCACCCTGATAGGTTTCCATATGATCCGCATCAATATTGGTCACAACTGCAATACGCGGCTGCAAATGCAAAAATGAAGCATCACTTTCATCGGCCTCAGCGACCAGGTATTTACCCTTACCCAAACGGCTATTACTGTTAGCACTGTTAACCAGTCCACCTACAATAAAAGTCGGATCCAGGTTGCCGTAAGCCAGTACCTGGGCAATCAGGCTTGTGGTGGTGGTCTTGCCGTGAGTACCGGCTACTGCGATACCTTCATCACTAAAGCGCATCAACTCACCCAACATTTCTGCCCTGGGGACGATTGGAATTGCAGACTCGCGGGCTGCCAAAACCTCAGGATTCTGTTCGCTAACTGCTGTGGAGACCACAACAACATCACAACCCTCAATATTCTCAGCTGCATGACCAATATTTACGGTAGCACCGTTTTTAATCAAACGCTGTACAACTGGCCCGTCTGATAAATCAGAGCCGCTAACCTGATAATCCTGATTTAAAAGCACCTCAGCAATGCCGCTCATACCGCTACCACCGATACCGACAAAGTGAATATGCCTGACGTGTTCACGCATATAACACCTGCTCACAAATTTCCACGGCTTTTTCAGTGGCATCAATTTTGGCCAGTGCCAACGCATTAGCAGACATTTGCACTAACTTTTCTCTATCGGTCAGTAAAGCAGTTAGCTTGGACACCAGATTTGTAGCATTGAGATCCTGATGTAACAATAATTCTGCTGCCTTATTCTCAACCAGGAATTCAGCATTAAAAACCTGATGATCACCGGCTGAATATGGGTAAGGAACAATCAAAGCCGGTAGCCCTGCCGTAGTAATCTCAGCAACGGTCATTGCACCAGCGCGGCAGATGATCAAATCGGCCCAGGCGTAACTTGTGGCAATATCATCAAGGTATTCGCGCACATCCACTTGCAGGCCGAAGTTCCGATAATCTTCAATAACCTGTTCACCGCGCCCTTTGCCAGTTTGATGCCTGATTTCAGGGCGTATTGACGGATCAAGCATAGAAATTGCTTCAGGCAATACCTTATTAAGACTAAGTGCACCCTGGCTGCCGCCGACGATCAGCAACCTCAGTGGTTGCTCGCTCTCGCTTAAACGCTTATTTTGCTCATGTAGGCGAATGATATCTTTGCGAACCGGATTGCCGACAACTTGTGCATGTTTGACTAAGCCATTAGTGTTTGGAAAGGCACACATCACCTTGCTGGCAAACATGGCCAGTACTTTGTTGGTCAGGCCAACAATAGCGTTGGCTTCATGCAAAATCAGCGGAATTCTTTTCAACTTGCCGGCTATACCGCCAGGGCCGGCAACAAACCCGCCCATGCTTAATAACGCATCAGGTTTACGGCGATTAAAAATAGCGATTGCCTGGAGCACAGCCTTGGACAGCTGTATAGGCAGTTTTAACCAACGTGTCAATCCTGTGCCACGCACACCTTTGATATCAATCCATTCAATATCAATGCCTTGCTCTGGCACCACCCTGGCTTCAAGCCCTTCGCGTGTACCCAGCCAGACCACAGATACGCCTTTTTGCTGTAATTCTTTAGCGATTGCCAAAGCCGGATAAATGTGACCACCGGTACCACCTGCCATCACCATCAACATTTTCACCGCTCACCCCCTGGTTCCTGGCGGACCTCACGATCAATGGCAAATAACACGCCCATTAACAGACAATTAGCAACCAGAGAGCTACCACCGTAACTCATAAATGGCAGCGTCAAACCCTTAGTCGGCAACACGCCCAGGTTAACACCGATGTTAATAATCGCCTGAAATGCCAGCAATAAACCGATGCCCTGTGCCACACGAGCTTCAAACATGCGCCCGGAACGTTCCGCTAATCTCGCTAATCTGAAAATTCGGAGCACCAGTAGTGCAAACAAAATGATTACCGTTGCAAGACCCAAAAACCCGAGTTCCTCACCGATCACAGCCAGTAAAAAATCATTATGCGCATGGGGCAAGTAAAAAAGTTTCTGAATACTGTTACCCAGACCCACCCCGAACCATTCACCGCGGCCAATAGCGATTAAGGCCTGTACCAATTGAAAACCACTGTTGAAGGGATCTGAAAAAGGATCCATAAAGCTCAATATACGTTGCAGGCGATAAGTTGATGTCAGTGCCAGTGCTGCGAATAGACTCACTCCGACACCAAGCACTAACATAAAATGTGTCATGCGAACACCGCCTAAAAACATCATGCCGATGACTGTGGCGGCAATCACAACCGTACTGCCAAAATCAGGCTCTAGTAAAAGCAAGGTTGCCATTAAAGTGACAATCAGTCCCATAGAAAGGATACCGACCTTGAATTCCTTTACCTTTTCGCCCTGGCGCACCAGAAAACTGGCGGTATAAATGATCATGACCAGTTTCATAATTTCTGAGGGCTGCATACGCACCGGGCCCAAGGGCAACCAACGCTGACTGCCGTTGACCGAAATACCGACACCCGGAATAAGCACAATTGCCAGTAATAAAAATCCAAAAAACAACAGAAATTTACTGTAATATTGCCAGGTAGAGAGGGAGAACAATGAAACACTAATGCCGACTGCCAATCCGACCATCAAATACATCGCCTGCATCAATAAATGATTGAAATTGCTGTGTGCGAGCTGATGATCATTACTCACTGTGGCAGAAAAGACCATTGCCATGCCAAATAACATGATCGAACCAAATAGCACCATCAACACTGGATCTGGGCCGGTAACTTCCCATTGCTCTTGTCTGGGCAGTGCCTGTGTTACTGGACCACTCATGCGAAATGCTCCTCGACACTGGATTTGAATATACGTCCACGCTCGGCATAATTTTCAAACATGTCAAAACTGGCACAAGCAGGTGAAAAGAGTACTAAATCCCCTTCTTCGGCATAATTATCCGCCTTATTTATGGCGTCGGTTAAACTTGAGGCGTAACTAAAAACCGTTTTTCGGGGCAGAATTTTTTCCACTAGCCCCGCATCACGTCCAAATAGCACTACAGCTTTGACATGCCGATCAATGGTCTGGGTCAGTATAGAAAAATCAGCACCTTTAGCATCTCCACCTATTATTAACACTATGGGCTTAGGTTGACCGCTAATCGACGCTAATGTTGCTCCAGGATTCGTGCCCTTGGAGTCATTAATCCAGTCAACACTATTCCAGTGACCGACCCATTCAAAGCGGTGTGGCAAACCTTTAAAGTTTGCAAATGCCGTTATTGCCTTAGATAAATCCGTACCGATTAAGTAGGCTAACGCCAAAGCCGCCAGGGCATTAAGCTGATTATGCTGACCCTTGATTGGCAAGGCGTCTACGGCAATTAACCGCCTGCTTCCCTGACATAGCCAATCTTTCTCTGCAAACGTAGTTATACCAAAATCTTCGTCATTACCAGGCTGGTCCAAACCAAAGCTGATCGCCTTTTCCGGTGCATGGTTTTTCGGATAAGTATGTTTATCGTCGCGATTGTAGACAACGAATTTTGCGTTTGAATAAATACGTTGTTTGGCTTGGATATAATCGTTGACCGATGCATAGCGATCCATGTGGTCCGGACTAATATTCAAAATTACGGCTACGGTCGAGGCTAGACTATAGGTTGATTCGAGCTGAAAACTGGATAATTCCAGCACATAGATATCGGCCGGCCTATCTAACAAATCCAGGGCTGGGTAACCTATATTTCCACCAACTCGCGCATTCAATTCAGCAGCTTTTAGCAACTCGCCGCATAATGCGGTGACAGTACTTTTGCCATTAGAACCGGTGATGGAAATAACTTTTGTACAATCACTTTCATGGGCAAACAGTTCAATATCACCCACTACGGGCACACCTTGACGATGTGCATTTGTTATTTCTACTGTCGCTCTGGGTACGCCAGGACTCAGTACAATTACATCAGTATGTAACAGTTCCTCAGCATCCAGTTGACCTGTTATAAACTGTGTTTGCGGGTACTCAGCTTTGAGCATTGACAGATCTTTAAGTCCATCACCAGAATCCATTGCAACAATACTGACGTCTTTTTTGCTCAAGTAACGCAAACAGGAACGCCCGGTTTCACCCAAACCCACAACACAAACCTTATCGACTTTATTCAGCAGCCCATTTTTGTGTTGATTTAATTCCACTCTCGTGTCACCTTAGTTTCAGCGTTGCTAGGCCAACCAGCACCAGCATTAAGCTGATAATCCAGAAACGCACAATCACTCTGGGTTCCGGCCAACCCTTTAGTTCAAAATGATGATGCAGGGGCGCCATGCGAAAAATCCGCTTACCGATCAGCTTGTAAGATGCGACCTGAATAATTACCGACAATGTCTCGACTACAAATAAACCACCCATGATAAATAAGGCGATTTCTTGCCTGGCTATAACTGCAACCACACCCAGGGCCGCGCCTAATGACAAGGCACCGACATCTCCCATGAAAACCTGCGCCGGATAAGTGTTGAACCACAAAAATCCCAAACCTGAGCCGACAATTGCGGCACAAAAAATAATCATCTCACCGGCACCCGCAATATAGGGGATACCAAGATAGTCGGAAAAAATCACATTGCCGGTTAAATAACAGAATACCGCCAAACCACCTGCAACCAATACTGTGGGCATGATCGCCAAACCATCCAGACCATCAGTTAGATTGACAGCGTTACTGGAACCAACGATAACCAGATAACTCAACACCAGATAGGCAACAAACCCAAGCTGGAATGTGGCATCTTTAAATATAGGCAAAATGAATTGCGTTTCAGCCGGACCTTCAGCAGTTGCATAAAGCCAAAGGCCTGCAATAACAGCAATTAATGATTGGCCAAGAAATTTGTTCCTTGAGCCAATACCACGTGGGTTTTTGTGTTTAATTTTTAAGTAATCGTCATACCAGCCGATTAACCCAAACCCAATGGTGACGAATACCACGATCCAGACATAATGATTTGTTAAATCAGCCCATAACAAGGTTGATAACACCAAAGCCAGAATAATCAATGCGCCGCCCATCGTTGGCGTCCCTGACTTTTGTAAATGTGATTGTGGACCGTCGGTTCGTACTGTCTGACCAATCTGGCGATCTGTTAATTTGCGGATCATTTTCGGGCCCAGCATTAAAGCTAAAAGCAGCGCTGTAATCACGCTGCAGATTCCGCGAAAGGTCAAATACCTGAATACATTGAGGGCATTAAAATATTCAGCCAATTGATCGAATAACCAATACAACATCAGTTTTCACCCAACTGATAGTTTTTTTCAAGCGCATCGACCACCCGCTCCATACGCATTGAGCGTGACCCTTTAACCAGAACCACCGCACCACTGGTCATTTCAGTTTCAAGCCTGTCCAATAACTCAGCCAGTTCCTGAGTATTGAAAGCACCATGCCCAAACGCCCGTGCTGCATTAGCCATTAATGAACCCAGACTCACAAAGCAATCAATTTCTTTCTCACTGGCGTACTCGCCAATAAGCGTATGTAACTGGGAAGCAGATTCTCCAAGCTCTGCCATATCCCCAGCGACTAAAATCTTTTTCTGACCCGGTAATTGCGCCAGCACATCAATGCCTGCTTTCATTGAATCAGGATTGGCGTTATAGCTGTCGTTGAGTAATAAAACATCGTCAATGAGCTGCACCGGCTGCAAACGCCCCGTGTAAGGATAAACACTTTCTAAGCCCTGCTTAATTTTGTCTACACTGATATTCAAAGCACAAGCTGTTGCTACTGCAGCCAACGCGTTCATGGCATTATGTTGACCAAACAGATTTAGAACCGCCTTGAAACTGCCTGCAGGTGTTTGAAATTCAATTGCAAGTCCGTCGGTTCGGTAATTAACTGTCCCTGAAACAGCAGCTTCATTGTTCAAGGCAAAATCAATGTATTCGCGTTCGCCTATTAAATCTCTCCAAAGCCAGTAGTTGTCATCACCGGCATTTAATATCGCGATACCATCTTCAGACAGCCCCTGAAAAATTTCACCCTTGGCTTTAGCCACATCAACCACACTATCAAACGCTTCCACATGCGCTAACATGGCATTATTGACTAATGCAACTGTCGGTTTTGATAGTTGAGTCAGTAAAGAAATCTCACCGGCATGATTCATACCCATTTCAATAACCGCTGCCTGGTGTTCTCGATTCAGCTTGAGCAAGGTTAGCGGAACACCTATGTGGTTATTCAGATTTCCCTGAGTGATCAAAACCTGATCATAGGCAGCATTCAATATTGCACCGATTAATTCTTTAACAGTGGTTTTACCATTGCTACCGGTAACGCCTATCAGTGGCAATTCAAACCGGTTCCGCCACGATCCTGCAAGTTGCTGTAAACCGGTCAACGTATTTTCGACCTTTATTCGCGGCAGTGAAGCATCAACATCTTCGCAAACTAAAGCAGCTGCGGCACCATTATCAGCGGCAGCACTAACAAACTCATGCCCGTTGAAGTGCTCACCGGTCAATGCCACGAATAACTCCCCATTGCTAACACTGCGACTATCAGTCGATACACCGCTAAAGCCGACGCTTTCGCCTTGCAGCTCACCGTTAATGATTTTTGCAGCATCAATCAAAGACATCACATCCACAACTCCAGAGCCGCTTGCACCAGTACTCGATCTGACATATCGATGTATTGATCACCGATTTGCTGAGTTGATTCATGGCCCTTGCCAGCAATTAAAACCAAATCACCGGCCTGCGCCTGATTAATCGCCCAGTAAATCGCTTTGGGGCGATCACTTATAACTTTTGGTTCACAAGTCATTCCTTTAAGGATGTCAGCAATAATACTTTGGGATTTTTCATGCCTAGGATTGTCATCAGTTATAACTGTGATATCTGCATGCTTTTCTGACGCCCTTCCCATTTTCGGTCGCTTTTCATTGTCACGATCACCGCCACAACCAAACACACAATAAAGTTTTTGGTACGGATGCTGTTTTAGCGATAACAACGCTTTTTCCAGCGCATCGGGTGTATGGGCATAGTCCACTACAACAATTGGTTTTGCATCTCCGCCGAACATCTCCATACGTCCAGGCACAGATTTGAGCCTAGGGATAACAGTACAAATTTGTTCCTCGGTAAACCCATAGGCCAGCAAGGTGGTAAAAACAGCTAATAAATTTTCGATATTGATGCTACCAATCAGTCTGCTGGTAAACTCATAAACGCCGCGGCTGGTTTGGATTGTGAGTACCAATCCATCTGTCAGGATTTCAGTTTGCACTAAACGAATATCAGCATGATCGGCCTGACCATAAAACCAAACATTGTCAGCCGTTGTTCGCTCAATAAAGTCATCAACAAGAGGTTGGTCTGCATTCATGACCGCATTACTCAAGGACTCAAATTGAAATAACTTTAATTTGGCTTCGGCGTATTCAGCCAGATTGTCATGATAATCAAGATGATCATGGGACAGATTTGTGAACACGGCCAAGTCAATCTTCAGCCCATCAATGCGACCTTGTTTAAGGCCATGAGAGGAGGCCTCGAAGGCTACAGCTTGAACATTGCTGTTCTTAAACTGCGCCAATATTCTGCGCAGTTCAAACACATCTGGTGTGGTTAGAGAACTTGCTGTTAAATTATCGATTAAACCTTGTCCGGCCGTACCAATAACCGCACTTGGAACACTGAGTTGCTGTAAAGCTTGTGCAATCAAATGAGCACAAGTGGTTTTTCCATTAGTTCCAGTTACTGCAACCAGAGTCATGGAAGCGGACGGATCGGCATAACAATTGTCAGCTATTTGCGGTAAACATTGTTTTAGCTGGTTAACTTCAATAGCCGGAACGCTAGTGGCTGCTGGAGCCAATTCAGCCTCGATTAAAATCGCACTGGCACCATTTTGCTCGGCAGACGCAATGAATTTGCTACCATCTGTGCTCTCACCTTTAATCGCTACAAACACATCGTTCGGTTCAACTCTACGACTATCCAAAACTACATTGCGGATAGAAATATCAGGCAAACTATTTCTTGCAACATCAATGCCTTGTAACAAATCACACATTTGAACTGTTGCCGCCATTATGATTTGTGCTCTTCATTTTTGTGATTGTCTGCCGTGAGCTCAATCTTATCAGGCGGCACATTCATCAATCGCAACGACTCCGCCATCACATTGCGAAACACCGGTGCTGCTACCCGGCCACCGTAATAATGCTCCCCGCGGGGGTCATCGACGACTACAACCATAATCAATCGTGGATCATTTGCGGGTGCAAAACCGGCAAATGCTGAGGTATAGCGCTTTTCTGCATAGCGACCATTGATCAACTTATGTGCGGTGCCGGTTTTGCCGGCTGCAGAGTATTTATCCATGGCTGCCCGTCTGGCTGTGCCTTCAGTTGAAACCACTTTTTTCATCATGGTGCGCAGTTGCGACACCACTTCGGGCGCAACAACCTGCTTGCCGTCAGGCGCTTTATCCTGCTTAAGGATACTAACCGGCAAGCGTCTGCCATCCGTTGCAAGTACCGTATAGGCTCTGGCGATTTGAACAGGCGTGACTGAGAACCCATAACCATAGGCCAATGTGGCATGTTCAATGGGACGCCATTTTTTGCGGTCCGGCAAAACACCATTAATCTCTCCGGGCAAACCTACCCGGGTTGAGCTGCCGTAGCCAATATCGGCGAGCAATCCGCGGAATTTTTCTACCGGGAAGCTCATGGCAATTTTTGTCACGCCCACATTGCTGGATTTGATAATGACCTTGGATACATCAATCAAGCCATAGTTATGGGTATCCTTAATCGTTCGTTTACCCACTGTCATGTAGCCTGGCGTGGTATCAATGAGTGTATCCGGATGAAATCGCCCGCTGGCAAGCCCCATGGCTACCGTAAACGGCTTGGTGGTTGAACCGGGCTCCAGCATATCCGTCACCGCCCGATTACGAAATTTTTCGCTATCAAAATCTTTGCGGTTATTAGGGTTAAAACTGGGCTCATTCACCATCGCCAGAATTTCACCCGTTTGTGCATCCAGAACTATTGCCGAACCGGCTTCTGCCTTGTGTTCAACCACGGCGGCCTTTAAATAGCGTTGTGATAAATGCTGAATCCGTGCATCGATACTCAGGTGCAAATCTTTGCCATCAATAGCGGGCTCAATACTCTCGATATTTTCAACCACATTACCCACACGATCACGCAGCACACGTTTACGGCCATCTTTACCCGTTAGGTGTTGGTTGTAGGCCAGCTCAATGCCTTCTTGACCTTGCTCATCGATATTAGTGAAACCGATTACGTGTGCAGCAACCGGGCCAGCCGGGTAAAAACGCTTGTATTCGCGCTGTAAATGCACGCCTGTGATTTTTAGCGCCATGATTTTCTGTGCTTCTGCCGGTGCCAGATGACGCTTTAAATACATAAACTCCCTGTTTTTGTATTTTTCGAATTTAGTTTCAATATTTTTAAGTTTGATGCCCAGTTTTTCTGCCAGTTCTGGCCAGCGTGCTTGCGAGTCACCAAACTCCTCGGGGTTAGCCCAAACTGAATCAACCGGTGTACTGACCGCAAGCGTTTGTCCATTGCGATCTAGAATTCGTCCTCGATTGGCCTTTACAGTAACATCACGGACATATCTGGCCTGACCTTGTGCTTGCAAATAGTCTTTGCCTAAAACCTGAAGATAAAATGCACGCGCGCCCAGCAATACAAATGTCAACATCAAACAAAAAATAACCAGGCTATAGCGCCAATGCTCGGTATAGACACGGCGATTCAGGTTATCCACCCTGCTGTTCTCCAGTCCAGACAAACTGGGTTTGCTCCAACGTAGGCACCTTTAACTCCAGTTCTTTACGGGCCTTGTTTTCGATGCGTAATACCGACCAGGTTGCCTGTTCAAGCAATAACTTGCTCCACTCAATATTGAGTTCATCACGTTGCTGGTGAACCGCTTGCTGCTGGACGAACACCATGCGATTCAAATGCCGCACATAAATTACCGTCAAAGCACTGCAGAGCAGTATCAGGCCGACAAACATAAGCGCCCGATTCATGGCCGACTATCCATTTTTTCGGCTACTCTTAAAATAGCGCTACGTGCACGTGGGTTTAAATCAATCTCAGCCTGGGTTGGCCGTAAGGGCTTACCAATGATCTTCATCCGCGGATTAAGCATGTCTGCAGTAACCGGCAAATCAAGAGGATAATCATCACCTCTGGCCTGCTTTTTGAAGAACTGCTTAACGATACGATCTTCCAGAGAATGAAAACTGATAACAGCCAATCGCCCTCCCGGTTTCAGCTTGTTAAGTGCTTGCGGCAATGCAGCGGCAATATCTTGCAGCTCCTGATTAATCCGAATCCGGATTGCCTGAAATACGCGGGTTGCTGGATGTTTACCGGGTTCTTTTGTTGGCGCCACTTGTTTGATTAGAGCCGCCAACTGGGTGGTCGTCTGCAAGGGTTGAATTTGCCGTTGCTTGATTATTGCCTTGGCAATGCGGCCGGCATAGCGTTCTTCACCATATTGTCTGAAAACTTTACGAAGCTCAAACTCCTCGGCGTCTGCCAACCATCTGGCAGCTGTCAGTGGATTAGCTTGATCCATACGCATATCAAGTGGACCGTCATTCTGGAAACTAAAACCTCGTTCAGCTTGATCCAATTGCGGCGAAGAAACGCCCAGATCGAACAAAATGCCATCCAGGCCTTGGTCCGTTGCCGCTTGTGGCAAAACATCATCCAACTTGGCAAACGATGATTTAAAACTGCTGAATCTGTGGTCACCTTTCAGGCTGGCATGGGCATAATCTATTGCCGCCTGGTCCTTATCCAAGCCTATCAATCGTCCTAGTTGACTAAGACGCGCCAAAATCTGGCGGGAATGTCCCCCTCGACCGAATGTCGCATCTAAATAAAAACCATTTGGCTGTATCCGCAATGCTTCTATCACTTCGTTTACCAAGACGGGTTCATGCACAGAATCTGTCATCAACCATTACAGCGACAACGATTCCAGATCAATAGGCAGAGAATTATCTGAAAAATCTTCAGCCAGCCATTGATCTCGTTTTTCATTCCAGAGTGCCTCACTCCAGAGCTCAAATTTATTAACTTGTCCGATTAGCACAACTTGTTTATCCAGGTTGGCAAATTCTCTCAAAGGCGGCGGTATCAAAACTCGCCCGCTTTTGTCCATATCAACTTCGGTAGCATGACCAATCAAAATTCGCTGCAAACGCGCGTTCTGGCTGTTCATGTTTGGCAGTGCAGCGACTTTACGCTCGAGCACTAACCACTCATCTATCGGTAAAATCCATAAACAGCGCTCACTGTGATTGACAGTAATCACTAAAGAACCATTGTGATTTTCGATAAGCGGCTCTCGGTATCTGGTAGGTATTGCCATGCGGCCCTTGGCATCCAGATTTATATTATTTACACCTCTAAACATCAGCTTCTTGTGTTAGTTTTATTCCATTTATTCCCACTATTTCCCACATATCGACACTATAGTGATCAAAACAGCGTTGGTCAAGCAAATTTCACCACTAAACTTCAGAATTTTTGATTTAAAATTAAGCAATTAGCGCAAATTTGAAAATTTTCAACAAGCAAAAGTTAAAGTGAATTATTAGGAAAAAAAGCTTACTTTTTGATATATAAAATTGTTCTATAAGAAGGATTGAACAGAAGAAGGGAAATCTAAAAATTTCAAGGGAAATTGGAGTTGGCCGATAAGCCGGGTTCTGTCATGGACAATCATTCATCTGGGTTTTATGTCACCATAACACTCTAGCAACCTACCCGAATCCTGTGCGGGCCGCACATTTGAGTTCAACACTCTGTGGATTCCTATTTGGTCTTGCTCCGGATGGGGTTTACCCTGCCACTACTGTTACCAATAGCGCGGTGCGCTCTTACCGCACCATTTCACCCTTACCAGCTAAACTGGCGGTATATTTTCTGTTGCACTAGCCGTCGGTTCACACCGCCCAGGCGTTACCTGGCATCCTTACCCTATGGAGCCCGGACTTTCCTCCCATCATCTCTAACAAGATAACAGGCGATTGCCTGGCCAACTCCAGCATTAAATTTTAGGGTAATTATTAAAAACTCTCCAGCAACAACCTCGTGAAATCAACTATTTTTTATCTCCAGCCCGATTTCATAAAAGTATTTTTTTGATTTGCCGGTGGTATTAGCTAATAGTGTTGCCGCATCCTTGACCGACATATGCTGCAATATTGCTTTTAGCAAGCCACGGTAATCAACGCTATCATCGTCGCTGGATTCTTTAGAATTTCCAGCAATAACCAACACAATCTCACCACGTTGCTGGTGTTCATCGGTGCTGACAAATTCTTTTACTTCCGCCAATGTTGCCCGATATATAGTTTCAAATTTCTTGGTCAGCTCACGGCAGTAACACGCTTGTCTTTGCGGGCCTAAAATCTCGACACAATCATTTAATGTTGCAAGGATTCGGTGAGGTGATTCAAATAATACCAATGTTGAAGTCTCATTAGCTAATTTACTCAGCATGGTCTGCCGCTGTTTAGATTTTGCTGGCAAAAACCCGATAAACCGATAATCACTTGTACTGATGCCGGCAGCGCATAGCGACGCCATTACCGCACTCGCACCAGGTATGGGTACCACCTTTATCTGATTTCGATGGGCCAAGTCAACCAGTCTTAAGCCTGGGTCACTGATCAAAGGGGTGCCGGCATCAGAGATTAAAGCAATACTTACGCCCTGGTTTAGCCGCTTTATCATTTCAACAGCCTGGGCTGCCTCATTATGCTCATGCAATGAGACAAGCGGTTTTGAAATACCTAATGTTCGTAGTAATTGCCCACTGTGCCTAGTATCTTCAGCCGCAATGATATCGACTTCGGACAGTATTCGCCTGGCGCGATCAGTTATATCAGCTAAATTACCAATCGGAGTTGCAACAATATATAACATTCCTGGTTTGCCTAACGCAGTGTTCAATGACTATACTCTCAGTTTCGAAGAATCTGACTCAAATAATGACACAAGCTAAAAATAATGTCTGCCGCTGTTTTGGGCTATATGCGCTGTTGTTACTATTAACCGGGTGTGCTTCGCTTGAACTTGAAGACGGTACTTGGGCAGATAGTGAAAATGAATCAACTCAGACACAATCCGATACAACGACGCCTCTTGATTTACCCGGCACTATATCTGACCAGACCATCCGCTTAAGTGCTGAACAGCTAGAGCAAAGTGCGGCTAATAAACCCCATCCAGAGAAAGATGAGCTGTTATTATATGCCGCTAGTGCCTACCTGGATAAGGGAAAATTAAATAAGGCCGAGGCACTACTAGAACAGACCAACCAGCAAAAACTGCCGCAAATCCTGCAACTGCGCAAAGAAGCCCTGTATGCGGCGCTTGCTATCGAACACAATGATTTAAATAAAGCCCACGAAATTATTAATCATCTACAGGCTTACAAGAGTAGCGACCCTGTCTTTAATGACTGGATCATCCTGGCACAGACCAAGCTATATAAAAAAGAGGGTGATTTTTTACAGCTGCTGGAGGTCATGAACTTACAAAGTGATTTGCTGCAAAATGAACAAAAGCAGCAACACTTACAGCAGATCTGGACACTGGTTCAGGAACAAAATCTGGAACAACTCAACTTATACAAACAGCAGACCCGGCGCAAATCCGAACTTGGCTGGATTGAATTAGGCATTATAGATAAAAAGCGCTCGATAACACCGCCGGCCATCTGGCAACAATCATTGATTCTTTGGCAAAACGCTTATCAGGATCATCCGGCAAAAACCGTACACAACCAGTACAGTGAAGCTGTGGCCGCTGAGCTGGACGAAAGCGGCGTATATCCAAATAGTGCCATTGCCTTACTGTTACCTTTAAGTTCTGCTTATCAAGAAATTGCACAAACAATCCGTGATGGTTTCCAGGCAGCAGCCGCAGCTAAAGGCCACCGAGTAAAAGTTTATGATACCGGCCCTAATTTGGATCAAGTACAGGATAGATATCAACAAGCGATTAGTCAGGGAGCACAAATCATAGTAGGACCTTTAGGCAAGGCGGCGGTCAATAATCTGGTGCACGCTACCGATCTTGTCAAACCAACCATCCTGTTGGGTAGCATCGATATCGTTGAAGATATGATGTTAACACCCGAAACTTTCATGTTTTCTCTGGACCCAGAGCATGAGGCGGAAACAATCGCTAACCTCGCCTATAACCGTGGTTATAATCGTGCTGCAATACTATACCCAGAGTCTGGACGCGGTAAACGGCTCAATCATGCCTTTATTCAACGTTGGCAGCAACTTGGTGGCAACATTGCGGCTTCTATTCCCTATAATAATGAATTATATGAAGCAATAACGCCTGTTAATAGGCTCTTGTCCAGCGCTTCTCCCGATGTCATTTTTCTAGCCTCAAATGCGCAACATGGGCGCTTGTTAAGTCAAGTGATTGGTGAACGTCGGCCCAATACAGCAATTTTTGCCACTTCTTCGATTTATTCTGGGCAATTTGACCCAACCCGTGACTTTGTTTTAGATAATGTTATTTTTACTGATATGCCCTGGATGATTAATGGCTTTTCTAATGCACAGTTTAGAAAACAACAACTTGCAACAGATCGTCTACAGGCCCCTAATTCGCTCGACCGTTACTTCGCTTTTGGTGTTGATGCCTATGCTCTGGCCATCAGATTACCTCAATTCATGCGACAACCAGGTGCCTCTATTAAAGGAGTGACCGGAAACATACAATTACAGGGCAATCGTTTTCGTCTGACCCGATCATTAGTGCAATTTGTTGAAGGTAAGCCCGAACCCGTTAACTAAACCCGGAATCTACATGCCATGGATTGGCTCAAAAGACACACACCTCGGCATTTAGTTGTCGGTCATAAAGCAGAAGTAATCGCTTATCATCATCTCGCCAAACAAGGGCTAAAGCTAATTGTAAAAAACTATAGCTGCCGTTATGGCGAGATCGATCTGATTATGAGGCAGGATCAAATGGTGATTTTTGTCGAAGTACGTTATCGCCAATCAGTAAATTTTGGGCTACCACAAGAGACAGTCAACTATTACAAACAACAAAAGATCATTAAATCCGCCCAAAACTTTCTATTGCAGAAAAAAATATCGAATCAGTATCCATGTCGATTCGACATTGTGGCAATACACGGTACAATACCGGACCATAAAATCAACTGGATTAAAGACGCGTTTTACAGTTAAACATGAGTCAGGCATCCGATCATACGATCAACCAAATTTTTGCTGACAGCATTATGACTTTGCAACACAGCGCCGATGTGCTGGCTGATGAAATTCATGCTGCCGCTAATAAAATGGTAGACGCACTTGTCGCCGGAAATAAAATATTAATCTGTGGTAACGGCGGATCAGCAAGTGATGCCATGCATTTTAGTGCCGAGTTACTAAACCGATTTGTGCTAGAACGCCGCCCATTACCTGCAATTACGCTTGCCGCCGATACCGGCACCATAACCGCCATCGGCAATGATTATAGCTATGACCAGGTTTTTTCCAAGCAAGTCACTGCACTGGGAAATGCAGGTGATTTATTGTTGGCTATCACTACATCGGGCAACTCTGCTAATGTATTGAAGGCCATCCAGGCCGCTCATGATAAGCAAATGCAAATCGTGGCTTTGAGTGGTAATGATGGCGGCAAACTTTCAGGTACAATTCAGCCAGACGACATCAATATATGCGTGCCTTCTCATGTAACTGCGAGAATTCAGGAGGTGCATGGCCTGGCCATCCACTGTTTTTGTGAAATTATTGATCAACATTTTTCAAATTAGGAGTAATTTTCTACAATGATAAAATCCAAGTCTTTGAAAACCATGCTCGCCACAGTATTAGTGGTATCTTCGTTTACCACTGTCATGAGTGGCTGTACTTTTGTAGCTGCGACTGCCGCTGCTGTGACGGCAATTGATATTGCCAGAGACAGGCGCACAACCGGCAGCTATATTGATGATCAGTTAATTGAAACCAAAGGTAAATACGAACTGATAACCAATCCAGACCTGAAAGGCACCACCCACTTTAATGTCACCAGCATGAATGGCGTAGTGCTATTGACAGGTGAAGCGCCACGTCCGGAGCAGCGCACTCTGGCAGTTGATATCGTCCAGGACATTGCTCAAGTTCGCCAAGTGGTTAACGAAGTTAAAATTGCCGGCAAGTCCAATCTTGGTAGCCGTTCTAACGACTCCTGGCTAACCAGCAAAGTCAAAGTAAGATTATTCGATGCCGATAATTTAGACGCAACACGCATTAAGGTAGTCACCGAATCCAGTATCGTCTATTTAATGGGTCTGGTTTCCCGTATTGAAGGCGACAGCGCCGCACAATCGGCACGAACCGTGACCGGTGTGGAGCGAGTCGTCAAAGTTTTTGAATATATTGACGAATAAGATTACAACTGCCCGTGAGCTGGCAGATCACCCTGATCTGAAACGGCCGTTAGTTTTTACTAACGGCTGTTTTGATATTCTGCACCGGGGCCACGTTGATTATCTGGCACGCGCCAAGGACCTGGGACAAACCTTGGTTGTTGGTGTCAATACTGACGATTCAGTACGAAGACAGAACAAATTACCGCCACGCCCTATAAATTCACTTGATGACCGGCTCAGCGTGCTGGCATCACTGCAGGCTGTGGATTATGTAATCGCTTTTGATGAAGATACGCCCATAGAACTAATCAAAACCCTGCTCCCGGACATATTAGTCAAAGGCGGTGACTGGGCAGTAGACGATATTGTCGGCAATGATGTAGTCTGGGCAAATGGTGGCAAAGTAAAGAGTATTCCGTTTAATTTTCAGCGCTCCACGACTGACCTGATTAATAAGATTAAAAAATTAATAACCGATTGCGACTGAGTTTGCTTTCACATTGAGCCAATTGTGAGGAATAAAGCAGCGCACGGCTTTTAACTTTTTCTGCTACAGCCAAAAGCCAGCCTTTGTTTTCATAAGTCCCTCTACTATAGCCTCCCCTGCCTTCATGATAAGCCAGATAATGCCCTTTTACATCATCAACAGGTAGCTTAAGTTTCAGTTTAGAACCATTGATATACCAACCGATAAAATCAGCCGCATCACCAAAATCATCCCGCTGAGCAAATCGACTGTTGGTCGCTTTACGATACTCGCTCCAAGTCGTATCCAGGGCTTGCGGAAAACCATATGCTGTTGAGGGCCTGAAGGTGGGAATAATGCCAAACAAACGCTTTCTAGGAGGCTTAGCTTTGGCTTTGAATTTTGATTCCTGGTGAATGAACGCAAGAATAATGGCTTTCGGCACTCCCCATTCAATACTTGCTTTGTTTAAACCTTTATACC
This sequence comes from Arenicellales bacterium, assembly GCA_028284225.1. GTDB lineage: Bacteria > Pseudomonadota > Gammaproteobacteria > Arenicellales > JAHEKD01 > JAHEKD01. The sequence continues at coordinate 155,819 of JANQSD010000019.1, read as the reverse complement.
AACTGCGTTTATTTTCCAATAAATCACAGGCATCATTAATATCACCGACACGGCCAATACAAGCAACGAGAAAAATCGTAACGGTCAAAACAAAAACGGACTTAAATTTGTTCACCGGCATTCAACCAAACTATGCAATAGCGATCGATTATTATTGAATAGATCGCCTCTGGCTACTTTAAATAACTTAGAAATGGCTCGAGCTCACCCAGCGCTTTTTTATAAACATTGCGCTTAAATTCAACAATATTAGTTGCCGGTTCCCAGTAATCCACCCATTTCCATTTATCAAATTCCGGCTGCTGACATGCATTCAGGCAAACATCATTGTCACTGCCCAGAAATTTGAACAAAAACCAGATTTGTTTTTGACCTTTAATCGGATTGCGTCTGAAATGATTAGCCCTGAACCGCCGTGGTAAGTCATAATGCAACCAGTTAGCGGTGTTACCGATGTGTTCAACTTGATGAGCGGTAACACCGATTTCTTCCTCAAGTTCCCGAAACGCCGCTTCCAGAACCGTCTCTCTGGGTTCAATGCCGCCTTGTGGAAATTGCCATCCATCGTGCTTGGTTCGCCTGGCCCACAATACCCGGGCAGAATTATTACTCAGAATAATCCCCACATTTGGTCGATATCCATCTTTGATGTTTTCGCATTGCTGATTTATGTTTATCATGTTTCTAACAAGCTCTGCCGATGTACTTTTTGTTCAATAATGGTATGCAGATTTTACATGATTAAAATCCCACGGCAACGCAAGCTGGCAGCTTTGTAAACTATTCACGTTTGAACTAACTTTGAACAAAACAACGGGCCGAATCAGATTTAGAATTTATTAAAATTTAACAATAGCTCTTGGTTTATTAATTCCATATTAAGCTTAATTTGGCGATACTCACACCATGTATCAGATCCAGAAAATACTTAGTTTCTTTCGAATCATTATCAGCCTGATTGTGCTGGCTTTTACTGTGTGGTTAATCAAATCAGGCAAGGCGAATACCATACTTTTAGATCTGTGGTTGAATACGTAATTAGCTCAACACCTGACATTCTCAATTCAAATATTCATCTATAGTGAATTAAGTAAATTATAAGTTTTTATCATTTTTCACTAGAACCCATCTCAAAATAGTCAAGCGACGTTGAGACGAGGCAAAAATGAGCGAAAAAGCGCAGTTTACATAAAGTAAATGAGCATTTTGAGCGAGCGTTTAACGACGTATCAACAAGCGTAGGCATTTTGAGATAGGTTCTAGATGCAATGTGCAGGTTTAGGAAGCCCTGCATACTTAGTCGCTTGCTTGGCTGGTCCATAAGGAAATAATTCGTAGAGGTTTTGGCTGTTGGCGGCTTCAGGACCAATTACTTCTCTTAACGCCTTAATAAAAATCCTCATCGCAGGCGAATGATTATATTCTTCGTAATAGTTTCTCAAAAAGTGAACAATATCCCAGTGAGTCTGAGTCAACTCACAATGGTCACGCTGCGCCATAAACTCGCAAACTGATTCCGACCAATCATGGCGATTTAGCAAATACCCCTCAGCATCCGTTTCAATTTGCACACCATTAACTTCAATAAAATGCATTACCAGGTCCGTACTAAATCATATTCAAGTGTTAAACCAACAAACTGTGCATAATCAACCGGAATGATAGTGCTGATTAAATCTTGTTGCCGGTAACCTCGTGCTAGAAGATCCGGCAATAACACATTTACGTTACCCTTAATCATTGCCAGGATAGCCTGATTTGTCTGCGTTTCTACTGTGTTGTAGACACCATCTTCAATAAATAAAATTGCATCTTGGGGTGCCGTCAGGGTTTGCAACTGACTCATTGAATGACAGCGTACTGAAGATTTATTGATGATGTGTAATATGGTTTTCATGATGTCATAATAGTAAACATACACAAAGCCTAAGCCGATAAAATAAAATCCTGATTACGCATCAGTGTATCGATCTGTTGTTGATTGACTAGCCGAACCGGCACCGACAACCGTTCAACACTCAAGTTCCTAACTGATAAAGATTCTTCATCCACAAAAATGTCCTTGATGTCGTAGTATTTATCCAATGCTCCATACATTTTTGAGAAATCTTCAAAACCTATGACTTGTGGTTGTTGTTCGTTCAACAATGAAAATACACCATCATCCATAAATAACATTGATACTTGCTGTTCAAAGGCAGCAAACACCATCGCCATTTGTAATTGCTCCTTGGCAAAATGACTACCATGGGGAGCCTGGCGATTAATAAATAGAAGTCGTTTAACCATCATTACGCGGAAAAAGTAATAAGCCGATCTGCTTTAGTTGTTGCCTCAACAAATTGCCCTAAACCAGCCAGAGTAAATGTTGTGTCAAAATTACACCCGGACTGGCCTACCTTTTGGGCATGTGTTTGATCCAGAATACCGCGCTTTAACGCTGAATTACTACATACGACTAATTCAAGCTTGTATTGCCTTGCAAAAGCCGACCAGGCTTTAGTTATTTTACGCTCAGATTGTTCCGGTGAAGCATAGGCTGTCGCGACATAAACACCATCGAAATAGAAAAAAACCTGTTCGATTAAATGACCTGCCTGAATGACTGCTTTAGCAAATTCAAGCGCACTGTCAGCAGCTTGATTAGTATAAGGAGCGGCACCCACGAGGAGTACAAATTTTTTCTGCTGTTTATTCAACCGAATTAGCCTAAATAATTACCTTTTCAATATAAAAAATAAATAATTCGTCATTCAATTCAGAATCTATCAGTTTATACCCAGCCTGATCTACAAATGCTTCGATGTCTTTTTTAGAACTTGGGTCTGTAGCTATTAGTTTTAAGACACTATTTTTAGACATCCGATCAAGGGCTTTTTTGGCAAGCAAAACTGGCTGTGGACAAAATAAATCCGATGCGTCGATCTCAGCATCAAATTGCTGTTCATTATTGGACTCAGACTTGTCCACTTTATACCTTGGGAGCTTGCTATAACAAAGCGATAATTATAACTTTCAATCCGGATTATCTAAAGATTCATTGCGCCTTCAGACACACTCGGTTATGCTGATATTTTGGTTAAACTTAGATTCCTCAGTTGACCGCTGTGAAGTACACTAGAGCCTATGAATCTTAATGTAAAGATACTTGTTGATGCATTCACCGTCTGGGTGAATGTGCTAACGACTTTAAGGCAGATTAAAATTCACTGCTGCTTCGTTATGGATTTTACTCGCCCCTTAAAACCACTCCAACTGAGGATTCTAGGTTAAAAAGGGTCGACATTATTTATAAATACCTCGTCATTGCCGTTATAAGTCTTACTGCTTTTACTTTAAAAGCACAAACTACTGATTTCAATTTGCCTGATTTTGGTGATCCTTCGGCATCTGTGATTTCACCGATCGAGGAAACCCGATTAGGCAAGCGCTTGATGGCTCAAGCCAGGCGTGTATTCCCCTATGTCGTTGATCCGGAAATCGACAGCTACATTACTCGTCTGGGTAATAGATTGTTAGCTAATAGTGACCTGCCCAATAACGAATTCCATTTTTATCTTATTGACCGTCCTGATATAAATGCCTTTGCCATTCCAGGCGGGTATATCAGCTTAAACACTGGTTTGATCGCTAATACCACTACCGAAAGCGAACTAGCCGGAGTTATGGCACATGAAATCGTTCATGTGACACAACGTCACCTACCGAGAATGATTGCACGCCAAAAAGAACTGACTGTACCAGCTGCTGCAGCAATAATAGGCGGGATTTTACTTGGTGGTCAGGCTGGGGCGGCAGCGATTGTTAGTTCAAATGCCGGTTTGATCGGCGATCAGCTTAGTTATACTCGCGACTTTGAGCGTGAGGCTGATGCATTCGGCATACGCATATTAGTTAAATCCGGGTTTGACCCTAACGGCATGCCGAATTTTTTCAAAATTCTCAAGGATAAAACACGCTTACTCGACACCAATGCACCGGAATTTTTACGGACTCACCCTCTTACTATTAACCGCATCAGTGAATCTGAGAATCGAGCTCAAAAATACAACGTGGCGCGAGTCTCATCCAGTTCTGATTATTATTATATGCGTGAAAAAATTCGGGCTTTAGCGGAAAACAAGCGTACCGATAAAGTAGTGGATGATTTTAAAGCCCGGCTTGATGAAACACCCATTGGATTAAAACCATATGTCGAATATGGCTATGCTTATGCTTTGATGGAAAACAAGCAATATCAACCTGCCGGAAAAATCGCCAAGCGTTTACGTAACGAACAGCCGGACAATCCTTATTTGGACAATTTACTCGCTCAAATCCATGCCAGTGCGGGCAATTTTAATGAATCTATAAAAATCATTAAAACTGCAGTGGAAAAGCACCCAAACAATAATGCTCTTAAAACAGACTATGCTGATATCTTGCTCAAAGCAGGACAAGCCAAACAATCAGAAACCGTACTACGCAAGCTGATTCAGAAAGATAAAAACAACACATTTTTATACCGACTTTATGCACAGGCTAATGGCGAACTTGGCAACACCTTCGAATCCCATCGTGCCCTTGGTGAATTTCACTACTTGCGTGGTAATTACCAGAAATCACTAGATCATTTCCATCAGGCCAAAAATAATGCCGGTGACAGTTATTATAACCAGGCAAGCATCGATGCTCGCATTCAAGAAGTTCAAGACGAACGCTTACTTATTGAGCAGAAAAATTAATGTTGACCTACGCTATCGTTATTGGGTTCGCCATTGTCATTGGGGTAATGTGTATTTATGGACTCATCTTTCCAGAAAAGCTAATCAAAAAGGTCGATGCCATCTGGCAAGGCAAATCCGGCATGCCGATCGCCATTGTTGTCAGGTTAATTCTAGGCTTACATCTTATTGCCATCGCACCCTTTAGCAAATTCCCATTAGCAATTAAAATTCTTGGCTATGTCGCTATTATTGCCGCTGTCGCAATTCCGGTGATTGGTAAAGAGCGAATAGACAAATTACTTAAATGGTTTGAACAATCTGGCGAAACTCTTATTCGTGCCTGGTTGCTGGCCGGCATTGTATTTGCCGGATTTTTATTATATGCAGTAATTTAAACCATTCCTTTTCCAACCTGAAAAGGAATGGTGTAGTAAAACTTGGGATTGTTTAGAAAAACATTTTCGCGGCCATGCCCAGCAAATCATCTACTACTGAGCCGTCGTTATCAGAATCAAGAAACATGGTCAAACCTTTACTCAGTATGCCCGCGTTGCTGTTGGTTACTTTCTCCTGGCCAAACATATTTTTAGAACGAGAGTTTTTGGATAATGATGCCATAAACAAACCTGCCGCAATCGGCAGTAGTTTTTTCAAAATTGAAGAGCTGAGACCGGATTTCTTTGCGGCAGTCGCGGCAACCTGACGTGAAGCATCTTTATTACCGAGAATATGGCCCAAAATGTCATTGCCGTCTTTAATATAGTCGTCCGGATTCACATTGCCTGCCTGATCTAAATAGCGCTCATGCTTACCTGAACCAAGAGCATTAATTAATGATTCCAGACCTTGTTGATTACCCGTATTTTTCTTAACGCCTTCTGACAAAGAAGGAATTAAATTTATCAACCCTTCAAAAGCCTGCTTTTCACTAAGTCCGGTTTGTCTTGCAGCTTCGCGGACAGCCGCACCATCATTGGTTTTTAAAATTGTTTCGAGAAGACCCATGGTTACCTCCGGTCTGTAAATGATTATTGAGTATAACTATATAAGGATAATTATAGCGAGTTAAAGCTATAGCCTGAAAGCATTTGTAAACTTATGTTTCTTGCGGATGGCGCAAACTTCGACTGGCAAATATTGCACCCAGTGTTAAACACAATAACGCCCCAATCGCGACTGTCATACCTACTGCATGCAATGGCGGTGTTTTAGAAATAATCAACATACCAAACACCAGCACAGTAGAAAAGCAGCACATCCACAATGCTCTGAATGTGGATGACCATTCATCTTCATGATCGGTGAGACGATGAAAAAACAACGAGTAATCCAAACCGAGTCCAACTACCAGCAACAGTGAAACAATATGGAATACATTTAAGGAAATTCCGGAAAAAGCCAAAATAGAAACAGTTAAACCAACCGCCATTAACGTAGGCAAAATAATTTTTAAAGGGCGAATAAAATCTCTGAAACTGATGCTGAGCAACAAATAAATACAAAAGCCACCCATGGTGATCAGTTTAATCATATTATTAAGCGCATTCTCCATGATGTTGTTAGATTGATGCTGCAAACTAATAAAGCTAACCCAGTTTTGATCTGGGTAAACCTGGTTCAGATTATCAGCTAGCGCAGCTTCATCATAGACACCATACAGCAACACTGGCGCGTACCATTGGTTATCCTTTTGATGCAGTAGCGTTGATACTTTCTCCTGCAAATCATATTGCTCCAGATTTGATAGGGTAATGGGCTCGAGGGTTTTACTCTGTACAACATCATCGACAAATTGATCAAATAAGTCTTTTTTGAAGGGAAACCCGTCTAGAGCAAAGTTTAAATTCTGCCTAAGTGTATTCTCATCAGGCAAAGCATTACGACGTTGCAACTGTCTTTCGACACTCGGTAAAAATGAAGCTACTGAGGCGTAGTCAGAAATTCTTTGCTCACTAACAAGCTCTTGTAAATAAGGCTCTAATTGCTCAAGGTGTTGTAAAACTTGTTGCTCACTTTCCCCGGTGACTAAAAACAAATTACCGCCGGCCCAATGCCCCATTTCAGCTCGAATCTCACGATCCAAAGCCGTCTCAGCCTTGCTTATCGGACTTAGTGATCGCGTATTGTAGTCAGCAATAGTTCGATCAATCACTAACAAATAAACTAATGAAGCTATTGTTGCAGCTAGGGCCAGCCATCTGATTTTATAGGCCGGTAACGCGATATGTTCCAGTACCTGATGCAAACCCGACAAGCCTTTATTCGAGGGTAATTGGTGAGGCACAAGCAAGGGCAAAACCCAGCGTGTTGTCATGGCTGCGATTAATAAACCTGTGATAGTAAATAATCCAAGTTGCTGCAATCCTCTCATCTCGGCGAACAATAATGAGCCATAAGCAATGACAGTTGAAAAAACACCCAAGCGAAGCGTTGGCCAAATGAGTTTCAAGCTTGATCTGGACGGATCATGTTTACCGTGTTTAAGATGTGTGAAAAAATGAATTGGATAATCAATCGCCACACCAATCAACGTCACTCCAAACGCCAGCGTTATGCCATTTATTTTGCCAAACACCAGCAAGATTGCAGCGATAGCAAATAAGATTCCACAAGCAAGCGGTACAAATACAATAAACAACATCGGCAAGGAACGTAGCGCCAATAGTAAAAATAATCCGACGCCGGTTGTCGCCAGGATACTCAGTAACTTAACATCATCACGAATGATATTGCGACTGAATACGGCAAATGCACCCGGCCCGGTAACATCAAACTCTACTTGATATTTGCCTGCAAGTTCCCCCATTTCTTGAACAACGAACTCATAAGCGTCTGACAAACCATCAAGATCAAAAGCCGTTGCATTGAGCTCAAGAACCATTAAACCACGTTGCCCTGATTGAGCAATCCAGGTACCGTCAACTAATCGAGGTGCCGAAGACTGATCTTTATCCTGATTGGACACCTGTTGCAGGATATTTAAAACCTCCCCGGTTGGATCAAAGCGAATAAATTTTTTCTCCAATGATGCCAGCGGCGAAGTCAGACCTTGCATTCGCTGTTGCAGGGCCTGGGTCAGACCTTGAGCCGTCATGGTTTGCGATGCCAGACGATTAGTTAAAAGATAACGGTATTGTTGAATCAGTTCCTGTTGTGACTGTGTCAAACCGGCAGGTGAGTTATGCACAGCAAGGATGTAATCTGAATCGGAAAATTTTTCTGCCAGGGTTTTATTAGCCGCTACAATTTGCTCAGTATCATCACCGCGAATTCCCACGAATATGAGGTTCGAAGTAGCACCTTTATCGAGCAAATCAACCATAAGCGTTTCGACACGAGATTCTCCTTTGGGTAGAAAGTCGCCTAAGTCGGTGGTCATCTGAAACCTGTTAAAAACAAAAATCGCGGCCACGATAACTAAAACTAATAATATCCCCGCATATGATTTTTCTAACCGGCTTGTCACGGCATTTCTAATCGAAGACTATGTCGACAATGGTGATCTCCGATTCGCTATCATCAGCCTCAATAGTAATTATCTTGTTTACTTCGCGCCCAGCCCCAAATATCTCAACCTGGCGCACATATTCGATCACCTGATCTTGCTGCGGATGCAAAATCAGATGCCAGGCGCTTTCATCTCCTGCCAGCGCCAGCTTGTAATATTTTTCTAATACTTTTAGATCACCCGCAAAAGTTGCCCGGATACTTTCAATCAAAGTTCTTACAGCCGGATGTATATCAATAGATAAGCGTTGCTGCTGGCTGTTATCGTTATCACCTGTTCGCTCACGCTCTATGTGAATAATGTCATCTTCAATAATCGTTACTTCACGATACGGGGAATGCACTTCACGTTTCAAATAGCTGGGTTTTGTATAGCTCAATAATCCATTAACTTTAACGGCATCAGTAAAGAAAGCGAAATCTTTAATTTCTTCAAAGTTAGCTTTAAAACTATCAATCTGCGCCATGGTTTGCATCAAATCTTGCAAAGACCAGTTTTCATCTGCAGCCGTTGCAGCTATGGCAGTTTGCAGCATAGCTACCGCTAATATCATTCGTACTATTTTTGTCATCGTTGTGTTAACTCTTATTTATTTGAAAGGCGGTATATATTGCTGCAGTCAACAATAAAATAGCCCCACCCTGATGCATGACCCCAATCATGACAGGCACCTTTAATACCAACGTAAGAATACCCAGGCACACCTGAACCAGCGCTAAAATCAACAAAAAATTCAGGCCTGTGATGACTGCTGACTCCGGTGTACGGCGCATATATATAAAAAAATATATAACAGCGGCTAATGTTATCAAGGCAGTTACTCTGTGTTGGAACTGAATTGTAACGGTATTTTCGAAAAAATTCTTCCACCAGGGCGATAATCCCAACAATTGATCCGGCCACCACATATCGCCCATTTTCGGGAATGTGTTGTATATAAACCCTGCTTTAGTGCCGGCCATAAAGCCACCACTGATAATCATCAACCCGATCAAGGCAATCAAGCATTTAACAAAAAAGCTGCCGCGCGGCCTGAAACTACCCGTGCGTATTTTTTTAATCTGATTATGCGACAGTAATAGCCATAGCATAATACTGTAAATCAGCACGGCCAATGACAAATGCGCAACCAAACGATATTGGCTAACGTGAGGGTTATTAACCAAACCGCTTTTAACCATATACCAGCCCATTAAACCCTGTAATCCACCCAAAATAAAAAGCCCGAAAAAAGCCGGTATTTTTGATTTTGGAATTCGAGCTGTATAAGTAAAAAACAACAAGGGTAATAAAAATACCAGGCCAATTAACCTGCCCAGCACTCTGTGTATATATTCCCACCAAAAAATTTGCTTAAACTCGCTTAAGCTCATTCCTCGATTGACTTGTTGATATTCCGGGAATTGTCGATAAGCCTCAAATGTTTGTTGCCATTCACTTTCACTTAATGGCGGAATCGTCCCCATTAACGGCTCCCAAGTCACCATGGACAACCCTGACTGTGTAAGTCGCGTGATACCCCCTATCAAAATCATGCTGTACACCATCAAGCAACAGATGATTAACCAGATTGAAATACTGCGGTTTGACATGTTGTTACTCCTTCTGACTCCCCCCGAAAGGGGGAAAACCCAGTATTTCTCCTCTTCCAGGGGAGGTTAGGTGGGGTTCTTCACAAATGCCCGTTTCATTTCCCGTTGAAAAAGTTCTAAGCAAGGCTTTAAGTATTGAGTTTTTTATCATTGCCAGTCCCGTTTCGTTTCCCGGTTAATTAGCTCAGAACTACTCTGAACTGCCGAACTACGAATGGTTGCCGATCCCCTCTCAGGGGAGGTTAGGAGGGGTTCCTCACAAATGCCCGTTTCATTTCCCGTTGAAAAAATTCTAAGCAAGGCTTTAAGTATTGAGTTTTTTATCATTGCTCATCCCGGTTAATTAGGTCAGAACTACTCTGAACTGCCGAACTGCGAATAATTGCGATCCCTGTAAGGGAGATATAGGAGGAGTACAAAGACATATCCGTATTACTAAACAAGCATCGAGAATAAGAAGAAGAACAGCAGTCAGTTTTATAATTTACTGAATACTAGCGTCGCGTTTGTCCCGCCAAAGCCAAAACTATTGGACATAATAGTTTTCAGGCCTGCATTTTCTTTTAATTCGGTTACTATAGGTACAGACTTCGCATCTTCATCCATAGTTTCGATATTAGCCGACGCACAAATAAAATCGTTTTCCATCATAATCAAACAGTAAATAGCCTCATTAACACCGGCCGCACCTAATGCATGGCCTGTCAAAGATTTGGTTGAACTGATTGCCGGCATGGCACCATTGAATACCTCCTTAATTGCATTAAGTTCGGTAATATCGCCGGCGGGCGTGCTGGTACCGTGAGTGTTTAAATAATCAACGGGCTGGTCCACTGTTTCCAGGGCGACTTTCATACAGCGAACCGCACCTTCACCAGACGGAGCAACCATATCATGACCATCTGAGGTTGCTCCATAGCCGGTCAATTCGGCATAGATTTTCGCACCACGGGCTTTAGCATGCTCTAACTCTTCCAACACCACGACACCGCCGCCGCCGGAAATAACAAAACCATCGCGATTGGCATCATAGGCACGTGATGCCTTATCCGGTGTATCATTGTATTTACTCGACAACGCACCCATAGCATCAAACATCACGGTAAAGGTCCAGTCAAGTTCCTCACCACCACCAGCAAACACAATATCCTGCTTGCCTAGTTGTATCAGCTCTGCACCATGCCCGATGCAATGTGCGCTGGTGGCACAAGCAGAACTCATGCTGTAGTTGACACCCTTAATTTTAAAAGCAGTTGCTAACACTGCAGAATTAGTACTGGCCATGGTTCGAGCAACCATATAGGGACCGACTTTTCTGGGGCCGCGCTCACGAAAAATATCGACGGTATCTTCTATGTTTGAGAATGAACCGCCGCCCGTGCCCATCACTATGCCTGTTCGGGTATTAGAAATTTGCTGCTCTTCAAGGCCTGCATCTGCGATTGCCTCCTGCATGGCCAAATAGTTATACGCCACACCGTCACCCATAAAACGGCGCTGCTTGCGGTCAATTGAACTCAAATCAATTTCAATCGGACCATAAACATGGCTGCGAAAACCTTTCTCTTCATACTCCGGCGAAAATTGAATACCAGAATTGCCTTTAAGTAATGATTCCTTAACTTCCTGTTTGTTATTACCTATACTACAAACAATTCCAAATCCAGTAACCGCTACTCTACGCATATTTTTCTCCTACAGTTGTGATTGGGTAAACAATCCAACCTTTAAGTCTTTACCTTGATAGATAACTTGTCCGTCAGCTGCGACTGTACCATCAGCCACACCCATGACTAATTTACGCATTATGACACGCTTAATGCTGATTTCATAAGTCAACATTTTCACATGAGGCATAACCTGCCCGGTAAACTTGACTTCGCCGGCACCCAAAGCCCGACCTTTCCCCGGAGCACCTAACCACCCCAGATAGAAACCGACCAGTTGCCACATTGCATCCAGCCCCAGACAACCCGGCATCACCGGGTCACCTTCAAAATGACAGTCGAAAAACCATAAATCAGGTTTGATATCCAATTCGGCTTTTAACACTCCTCGATCATACGTTCCACCTTGCTTGGAAACTTCAGTAATCCTGTCAAACATAAGCATGGGCGGCAACGGCAATTGAGCGTTACCCGGACCAAATAGCTGGCCTTTACCACAAGCAATAATGTCATCGTAGGAAAACGAAGTTTGCTCTTTTTCTACATACATATTAACTACTTACTTCCTTGAAAAGCGCGATTATCGCATGCACATTCAAACAGCGCGAATAAAACTACCTATAAACATCCTGAAATATCTATTCATTGTGGGTATTTATTTAGTACCATTGCAATGTTGTTGCTAATAAACACTTTATGCCCTCACTAAGCCATAAATTCAAAACAGCTACGCAATTGTCCGCTCAGCAATGGCAATTATTCATAAAAAGCTGGTTGCTGATGTTTTATATACGCTTGCGAATGGACCTTACTCCATTTAAAAGCTGGAAAAAATGGTTAGTCAATCAATCTAATACTAACACGAGAGAATTAACAGGTAATGATAAACAGCTTATTGCCACAATCCGCCGCATGGTTGTACTGGCCTCACGCTATCATCCTGTCAATGCCAACTGCCTGCCTAAATCACTGGCATTAAAATGGCTGTTAAAACAATACAATATTGATTCTGAATTAAAAATGGGTTTAGCTATTGAAAAACCGGCTTTTAAAGGCCATGCCTGGCTGGTTCATGGTGATTTGGTGCTTAACGACAACACTAACATCGCTGAACAATACCCTCTGGAACAAAATATAAGTAGACGACCACTAATCAACTAATGCTAGAGAAACTGCGTAAACCTGAAATTCTTCTGATGCTAATGGCTACGGCGGTACCCTTAAGTTTCGCTACCTGGACAACACTGCTGAATAATTTCAGTATCGAACGAGCTGCTTTCACTGGTGCAGAAATCGGCATCTTACAAAGCTTAAGGGAAATTCCCGGTTTTCTAGCATTCGCGGTAGTTTATTTACTATTATTCATTCGTGAGCAGCGGCTGGCTTATATCTCACTCATTTTACTCGGCGGCGGGACTTTGATTACGGGTTGGTTCCCCAGTGCTCTAGGGCTGTACATCACCACCATGATCATGTCGATTGGGTTTCATTATTATGAAACATTGCAAACTTCTTTAAGCCTGCAATGGCTGGGCAAACAACAGGCGCCGCATGTCATGGGCAAAATTATTGGAGTAGCATCCTTCACGTCTATTGTGATATACGGGGTGATCTGGTTAACCCGGACCGTATTAGAGCTTGATTACATCTGGATTTATGCACTCGGCGGTGGTCTTTCAGTCTTAATCGCTGTCTTTTGCTGGGTGCTCTACCCAACTTATCCAGAAAAAGTAACCCAGCATAAAAAAGTTGTGTTGCGCAAACGTTATTGGCTTTATTACGCCCTAACCTTCATGTCAGGTGCAAGACGTCAAATCTTTATCGTTTTTGCAGGATTTTTGATGGTGGAAAAATTTGGCTATAGTGTTAAAGCAATTGCCATGTTGTTTTTAATCAACGCTGCGATGAACGTATATATTGCTCCCAAAATTGGCAAATTAATCGGTCATATCGGTGAACGTAAAGCGCTGATTATTGAGTATGTTGGTTTGTTTATTGTCTTTACTGCCTATGCATTTGTCGAAGATCATCGTATCGCTGCAGGTTTATACGTCATTGATCATTTGTTTTTTGCCATGGCCATTGCCATCAAAACATACTTCCAGAAAATTGCAGATCCAAGGGATATCAGTGCTACCGCAGCAGTCGGTTTTACCATTAACCACATTGCTGCTGTTTTCCTCCCCGTATTGCTCGGGGTGGTGTGGCTCAGCTCACCTGCACTGGTATTCTTATGTGGTAGTGTCATGGCGCTTATCTCGTTGTTATTATCATTAAATATCCCTTCAACACCGCAACCGGGTAATGAAGTTATTATGGGGCACAAAGGCCTAGCTACCGAGACAGGATAAAAATGAGTTCACTTAAATACGATACCCGCTACCCTGGAATTGCTGATTTAAAGCGCAGGGCAAAAAGACGTATTCCAAATTTCGCCTACGATTATGTCAATGCCGGCATAGATGATGAAGTGGGTAAGCAGCGCAATCGACAAGCTTTTCATGAAATTGAATTAACCCCTCGTTATTTGACCGATGTCAGCTCAGTCGATATCAGTACCGAAATCTTCGGCAAACGTTATGATATTCCATTTGGTGTCCCACCGGTTGGCCTGGGTAATATGATGTGGCCGGGTGCTGAACTGGCGCTGGCAACAGCTGCACAAAAGGCCAACATTCCTTATATCCTGAGCACATTTAGCACCACTGATCTAAACGAAATTGCACGAGCAGCACCTGATGTATGCTGGTTTCAGCTTTATATGCCCAATGATATAGAGGTAGCTAAAGAATTGATCCAGAACGTTAAACAGGCAGGATTCAATGCACTGGTCATTACACTGGATATTCCAGTAGGAGCCAAACGCAATCGAGAACTTAGAAACGGACTTAAGTTACCCTTTAAACTTACGCCTAATATCATCTGGCAAAGCATGATTCATCCGATTTGGTCTATTGAAACATTACGTCATGGTCAACCGGACTTCGTGAATGTGCTCAAATATCGCAAAGATACTAACGAGGGCTTGGCACAATTTATTAGTAGCTTTACTCAGGCCGGTGTCACCCTTGATCGTGTCAAGATGGTGCGTGATTTATGGGATGGGCCTTTGATTCTCAAAGGCATCCAGGACCAACGCAATGTTGAAGAATCCATCGATTATGGTGTTGATGGTATTATCGTTTCCAATCATGGTGCTCGACAATTAGATGCGGGACCCACTTCGATAGCCAGTCTCAAGCAATTACCTGAATACGCCCATGAAAAACTCACCATCATGATCGACAGCGGTGTTCGCACCGGACTTGACGTAGTGCGCGCTAAAGCTCTGGGCGCACAAATGGCCTTTTCCGGCCGGTCGTTTTTTTATGGTATGGGTGCAATGGGTAAAAAAGGCGCCAACCAGGTCATTGAAATCTTCCGTGATGAAATCACCCGTACACTACAGCAGATCGGTTGTTTGAGCTTTGATGAAATGGATGGGAGTTGGTTGAGTGAGTGAGTCTTAGTAAGGCAAGGTTTTTTCCTGCCCTGCCCCGTGCTCGTCACGGGGTCTCCTAATTAACCGTAACTTCTCATGGAGGTCCCGGGACAGGTATTCTTTTCTCAAGCACGGTTTCATTTCCCGGTGAACTAGATCAACGCTAATCTGAATTGCCGAACTGCGAATCATTGCCCATCCTTTTCCCGATGCTGACTAACCAATCGCTTTACTTCTTCGCCCCATAAACCTTCAAGATCATAAAATTCCCGGGTTTCCTGACGCATAACATGGACAATAGCATCATCGAAGTCCAGCAGAACCCATTGTGCAGTATCAATGCCTTCTTTGCCGATCGGCTTTATTTGCTGCTCAAGCAATTTTTCCATCACTGCATCGGCTACCGCTTTAACATGGCGATCAGAGCGACCAGTAGCAATGATCATATAATCAGTAAAACTGGAAATTTCTGTGACTTCAAGCACTTTGATATCCTGAGCCTGGATATCGTCTAATGCTTCACAGATTAAGTCTTTCAATTGTTCAGGTGTTTGCATAAAGTTCGTTTTCGATAATGTAATTGATGACATCGACCGGCAATTCTGCATTGGCACTTTGCCCGGTTTTAAGTTTTTCACGTATTTGAGTGGATGATATATCTACAAGCTCGCTGTTGGCAAAATAAATCAATCCCTGGCTTTTGTGTTTTAGCTCATCCTGGCAACAGGCAACAAACTCATCGCCCCAGGATGGTTCGAACTCGTAGCCCGGTCTTCGCATCACACAAATATGCACATATTCAAGATAATCCTGCCATTGCTTCCAGTTTGGAATATCAAGATAAGCATCCATGCCGGTAATAAATGCCAGTGGATTTTGTGGAAATTCATTGCGAAATGAAGCTAAGGTATCAATCGTATAGGATTTACCCTGACGCTTGCATTCTCTGTCATCTATTAGCAACTGCGGATAAGGTTCTGTTGCCAGTTTTACCATTTCCAATCGGTGCTGTGCACTGGATAGTGTTGGTGAGCGATGTGGCGGTGTTGCACTGGGCAACAAATGAATACGGTCAAACTTCAACTCGTCGAACAATGACAGAACACTTTTGAGGTGCCCGTTATGGATCGGGTCGAATGTGCCCCCAAAAATTCCGATTAATTTAATTGATTCAGTACTAATTTCCGCGAAACCTTGATTCAGTCAGTAAGATCTCTTGACAAGTTTATACCCGTTTGGGTGCTCGGGAAGACAATCGTTAAAATCCCTTAAGGTCGGATATGCCCATCGCCAATCACAATAAACTTTTGAGTAGTTAAGCCTTCAAGGCCCACCGGGCCACGCACGTGAAGCTTATTAGTACTGATACCAATTTCCGCACCTAATCCATATTCATAACCATCAGCAAACTGGGTTGAAGCATTGACCATCACTGAACTTGAATCGACTTCGGTCATAAAGCGATTTGCATGCGACATATTTTCGGTGATGATTGAGTCGGTATGATGCGAACCATATATTTCAATATGCTCAATCGCCTGATCCACATCCTCAACGACCCTGATTGCCAGAATCGGACCATGAAATTCGGTATACCAATCCTGCTCAGTTGCTGCAGTTATATTTTCACCCTGTTGGCGAGTTTTATCACAACCGCGCAGCTCAATATCCTTTTGCTGATACTTTTCAATCAAGCTAGGCAAAACTTCTGCTGCTTTTGGTTCTGCCACTAATAATGTTTCCATCGCCCCACAAATACCATAGCGGCGTGCTTTGGCATTGTAGGCTACGGCGATGGCCTTATCATTATCAGCATCTTCATCAATGTAAACATGACAATTACCATCCAGATGCTTAATAACTGGAATGGTTGATTCGCTGCTGACGCGCTCGATCAAGCTGCGGCCGCCACGCGGAATGATAATATCCACATAATCCGATAACCTAAGCAGTCCACCCACGACATTACGATCAGTCGTATCAATGACCTGCACCACTGATTCCGGCAATCCTGCTTGCGCTAACCCTTTGCTGATACATTTAGCCAAGGCCTGATTAGAGTGAAATGCTTCGGAACCACCTCTTAAAATCGCAGCGTTACCGGACTTAAGGCATAGGGCCGCTGCGTCAATGGTTACATTAGGCCGTGATTCGTAAATAATACCAATCACCCCTAATGGAATACGCATTTTGCCAACCTTTATCCCACTTGGCTGATAACTCATATCACTAATCTGACCCACAGGGTCAGATAACATGATGATTTGCCTGAGCCCGTCAATCATGGTGGCAATACGGGCGGGGGTTAATTCCAATCTGTCCAGCAATGCCGGCTCAAGATTATTAGCCTGACCTGCCTGCAAATCCATTTGGTTGGCCTGGATGATTTGTTGCTCAGCGTTTTCCAGTGCATTGGCAATCTCAGTCAATGCCTGATTCTTCTGCTGGGTAGTTGCTTTGGCAATCTGACGTGCTGCCAGCTTGGCATTTTTTCCAAGCTCACAAATATAGTCATCTAATTCTTTAGTTTTATCTTCTGCTAACATGTTGTGGTCACTCCACATAGACAAGCGATTATTCTCTCATATTCTGTCCAAATATCTGCCTTCATTGTGGTCGATTCCCGACCTTTTATCATACGGTCCATCGTCGCTGCCCTGCGGTGAACTTGTCGCCACTGTGCAACAGTTAATCGCCTGAGCGCTGATTCGACGATACCAGCTCTATTATTCCAGACTCTATACTGTTTGAGTACTTGAGATATATGTTTACCCTGATCAATATCACTCGACATTTCTAACAGGCTGCGAGTTTCTCTGGCCAGCGCCCAGTTGATCAGCACAGGTTCTGTGCCTTCTGATCGAAGACTGGTCAGCATTCTTAACGCGCGCCTTAAATTACCTGCGATAGCCGAATCAATCAATGCGTAAATGCTGAAACGGGCGCTATCTTCCACTCCTTGTTGAATCATCTGTATGGTGACCGATTCACCCTCAGATACTAATGCAAATTTCTTCAGTTCTTGATCAATGGCTAAAAGGTTCCCTTCCAGATAGTAAGCCAGCAGACGGCTGGCATCATTATTAATCGATAATTGATAATGTCGGGCACGATTAGAAATCCAACTCAATAATTGATTGGGCAAGACTGCATAATGCTCAACCATGACACCGTGCTGGGAAATACTTTTAACCCATTTAGTGTTTTTAACACCCGCTTCAAGCTTGCCGGCCAGAATCAACAAAACGGTATCGGCCACAGAATTTGCAGCTATTTCAGCTAAAATTTCCGCCCCTTTAGTGCCTGGTTTGCCTGTTGGTAGCCGCAACTCGATTAGTTTTTGTTGCGCGAATAATGACATGCTATCAAATTCACCGGCGAAACGCGGCCAGTCAAAACCAGCTTCCATAGTAAAGATAATACGTTCAGCAAAGCCTTTTTGCTTAAGCACCTGACGCAGCAGATTAGCTGAGTCCTCTATGAGTAGCGGCTCAGCACCGTGAAACAAATAAACCGGTGCTAAATCTGTTTTAAAATGCGAGTTTAGCTCGTGTAACTTTAATTGCATTTACACTAGGGTCTGTACCAGTACCCCGGGATTATTCCGATTCTGTTTCCTGCTCATAAAGTCTGATTTCGGCCTCATATTCTTGCATTTCTTCTGCTGTAGCAACAATTTCTCCCGTTACCCTTGCTAAACGCCGGGCAACGGCTTGAGCCATGTCTTCGTACATTTCTTCGCGCAGGAATTCCTCTTCACTGTCAGCTTGTAAAACCTGAGAAGAATCATAGTCCAGAATACGACTAGCGGTAGTCGAACCACGCCTTAACAGTGCATCACCAGATCGAGTCATAACTCGATAACGTGCAGTGTACTGGAGCCGGTATCGGGTTGCACGGCCACGCTCATCAAGCGTAACCGGTTTTCTTTCGTATTCCTCAGTGGTAAATTCCAAAATAGCGTTCGAACCAGCAATCGAATCCGCAACCTCCAGATCGCTAAAATCAAATACTTCTTCGAGTTCGTAAATAAAATCCCTGTCTTCACTGACAATAGCGATTGGATTTAACTCGGGTGCATATTCGTATTTGCCACGCAAATGGAAGCCGCATGAGCTTAAAAGCACACTACTAAGTAAAATAATGGTAATGCGTTTAATCATTTTTTTACCTGTTTATCCGTTTCAACCAAATTATAACCTGATGTGATTCAATAAGTGGGCAAAATTAGCAGACTACGTTAACTAAACGCCCCGGAACGACAATGATTTTCCTGATCGGCTTGTCCTGTGTATAGCGTTTTACTGCCGGATCGTCTATAACCAGCTTTTCAACCTCGTCTTTACTGGCAGAAGACGCCACCTTTAGATGCCCTCTGAGCTTACCGTTAACTTGAATCACGTATTCAATACTGTCACTGACTAATGCTTGTTCATCCACCTGCGGCCAGCCGGCATCGATCAATTCAGTCGTCCCGGCCAGTCTCTGCCAAATCACATGAGTAATATGCGGTGCAATGGGTGCTAAAACTTTAGTAATAACAGTCAACGCCTCATAACAAACCGCTGCTTGTTCAGGCTCAGTTTGATCTGCTTTTTCGATAGCATTAGTCATTTCCATACAAGCGGCAATCACAGTATTAAAGTGATGCTTGGCATAATCACGCTGGATACGTTGCAACAGCTGGTGAACGACCAATCTTAATGCTTTTGCCGACTCGGATTGTGGAAGGCTTAACCACCTTGCCTGACCGGCCTGATCAAACTGAATCAAATCACTTGCTGCTTGAAAGTAATCATGGTTGCTATGAACCGAATTCCATAACCGCCGCAAAAATCTATTCGCACCAGCGACCGCATCATCGTTCCACTCCAGTGCTTGCTCCGGTGGTGAGGCGAACATCACAAATAAACGTACTGTATCGGCACCATATTGATCAATCATTGCCTGTGGATCAACGGTATTGCCTTTGGATTTGGACATTTTCGCACCATCTTTTAGCACCATGCCCTGTGTTAACAAACGGGTAAACGGTTCATCGCTGTCAATTAAGCCAATATCACGCATTAACTTGTGAAAAAAGCGGGCATAAAGCAGATGCAATACTGCATGTTCTACACCACCGACATATTGATCAACCGGTAGCCAATAATTAGCTCGCTGATCAAGCATTGCTTGATCAGAATCCGGGCAACAAAATCTGGCGTGATACCAGGACGATTCTACAAAGGTATCGAATGTATCAGTCTCCCGCGTCGCCGGTGCATGACCGCCTGGAACATGAGTTTGCAGGAATTCGGGCATATCGGTCAACGGGCTGCCTACACCTTTCAAAGCCACATCTTCAGGCAATTCAACCGGCAGATCATCGTCTGGAACCGGATAGACGTTTTCCTGTTCATCATACACCACAGGAATCGGGCAGCCCCAATAACGTTGCCGGGAAACGCCCCAGTCACGCAAACGATAATTTACCCGTCGCCGTCCCAATGATTGCTGCTCAAGGTGGTCAGCAACTGCTGCAAATGCAGATTCGTAATCCAGCCCGTCAAATTCACCGGAATTAATACATAGCCCATATTCAGTATAGGCTGCTTCGCTGATATCGAGCCGTGAACCATCGGCCGGGGTAATAACCGGTTTGATGTCAAGATTGTGTTTGGTGGCAAATTCCCAGTCACGTTGATCGTGTCCGGGCACCGCCATTACTGCACCCGTGCCATAGGCCATCAGCACAAAATTAGCCACCCACACGTCAATCTTTTCACCGCTAATCGAGTGAATCACTTGAATCCCCAGTGGTTTGCCCTTTTTTTCCAATTTCTCCAGTTCAGCCTCAGCCGAGGCGACCTGCTTGCATTCTTCAATAAAATTGGCAATTTCCTCGCTACCCTGTGCAGCTTGTTTAGCCAGAGGGTGCTCCGCCGCCACAGCAATAAAGGTAACGCCCAGCAACGTATCCGGCCGTGTTGTATAACAGGTAACAGCTTGTCCTTGCTCAGTCTTAAAATCGATCTCTATACCTTCCGAGCGACCAATCCAGTTGCGCTGCATGGTTCTGACTGCATCCGGCCAGCCCTCAAGCTTATCGATATCCGCCAGTAATTCTTCTGCATAATCGGTAATGCGAATAAACCATTGTGAAATTTCACGGCGCTCTACCGGTGCACCAGAACGCCAGCCTTTACCCTCAATGACCTGTTCGTTAGCCAATACGGTCTGATCAACCGGATCCCAATTTACTACCGACATTTTCTTGTAGGCCAGGCCTTTTTCAACCAGTTTGGTGAACAGCCATTGTTCCCAACGGTAATAGTCAGGTCTGCAAGTTGCTAATTCACGCGACCAATCATAACCATAACCCAGCCGTTTAAGCTGCTCTTTCATATAGGCCATGTTTTGATAGGTCCACTCAGCCGGGGCAACCTGATTTTTAATCGCGGCATTTTCAGCCGGCAGACCAAATGCATCAAACCCCATAGGTTGAAGAACATTTTTACCCTGCATGCGCTGATAGCGTGAAATCACATCGCCAATGGTGTAATTACGTACATGCCCCATATGTAACTGACCACTGGGATAAGGAAACATGGATAAACAGTAAAATTTTTCTTTGTCCGGGTCTTCCGTAACTCTAAAGCTTTGTTGCTGATGCCAGTATTCCTGGACTTCGGCCTCGATTTGCTTAGGTTGATATTCTGGTATTTCCATGGGCCGGTATTTTAGGGTCTGTTGATGAACAAGTCGAGGAAGAAAAGAACGTTGGAGAATGCCTGGCTTTGGTTGAAAGAGCAGGTGATGATGCTAATGCGATTCTTTATTTAAATAATAAATTCGGCAGTCGAAATAACGTTAGTGAAGAATAGCTGCACCGATCCTGATTAACGGTCTACAGTCTGTGTGGGCTGTCTATCTTCATTGGAACCGCCGAACAGCACTTGAAACCAGTCTTTAACTTCATCAACCACGCTTTCTACTTTTTCCGGCATTTCGAACGTTGAAATAATATCGGGCAACTCCAATTCAACCACCTGATTACAGGATTGAAACTGAGACGGTTCTGTTCCAGATCTGAATGGGATGGAAACCGCTAACTCACATTCGGGTTCGGTTCTAAGTCCGGTCAATTTATTGACACTTAAATAATTTACATCCGGTGGCGGTGCATCCGGCCATTCACGTAAGCGAAGTTGCTTAAACAATTCCTGCCAGACTTTTAAAGCACCACTGGCTCCCGTTAGCCCCATTGATTTATTATCATCACGCCCCATCCAGACCACAGCCACAATATCTCCACTATAACCTGCAAACCAACTATCACGATAATCATTTGTAGTACCGGTTTTGCCTGCAATTCCATAATCACTGGGAAATTGACTGGCAATAGAACGTGCAGTTCCTGATTTCACAACCTCTTTCAGGGCAAAATCTAACAAATGGCTTGATGCCGCACTAGTAACGCGCTGAACGGTAAGTGGATAACGTTCGAGCGGTTCATCAGCAGCAGACTGCACCGTTAGAATACCGCGTAACGGTGAATTAAACCCGTCATTGGCGATAGTCTGAAACATTTGCGCAACTTCCAGCGGTGTATGTTGGCTGGCACCGAGCAACGTCGATGGGAATGACTTGATCTCGGAGGTTAAACCCAGTTTCAGCATCGTATCAATCACAGCATCCACACCTATATCCATCCCGACACGCACTGCCGGAATATTGTAGGATCGAGCTAACGCCTCAACCAGAGTCACATTGCCATGATGCTGTTTATCATAATTTCCGGGGCTCCATTTTTTACCCGCATCATCAATTATGGTCAATGGTGAATCAGCAATTGTACTCATCAGGGTATACTGACTTGATCGCTCGAAAGCAGCCAAATATACAGCTGGCTTAACCAATGACCCAATTGAGCGCCTGGCATCCAGGGCTCGATTAAAACCTGCAAAATCTGTATCGCGATCAGCAGTTAAGGCTAAAATTTCACCGCTACTGGCCCGTAACACCACAATTGCACCTTGCAGCGTTCCATTTTCAAGATTTCTACTTTGTTCGATTTTTTCTATCGACTCTTTGAGGGCTTTATCAGCAGCCTGCTGAATCACCAAATCCATGGTGGTGTAAATCGACATTCCTTCACTTTGCAACAAGTTCTCATCATATTGTTGAACAAGTTGTCGCCTGACTAGATCCAGAAAGGAGGGATGCGCACTCTTACGAATAATGGTATTTTTTTTCACCCCCAGTGGTGCTTGCTTTAATTTTTGTGCCTGCTCCAGTGACAGGGTTTTCTCAGCTTGCATAATGTCAATGACTACATTTCGCCGTGTCGTAGCTCGCTCAGGATTGCGTAACGGATTGTAATAAGATGGGCCTTTAATTAAGCCAACCAACAATGCCGATTCATGCGTATCAAGCTCACGCATCGGCCGCCCGAAATAGAACTTGCTTGCTAATTCAAAACCGTGAATCGCTCGGTTTCCAGCCTGCCCCAGATACACTTCATTAAGATACGTTTCCAGGATTTGATACTTCTCGTAATGGAACTCAAGCAATAGCGCCATGACCATTTCCTTGAGTTTACGTTTAATCGTACGTTCAGAACTTAAATAGAAATTCTTGACCAGCTGCTGGGTAATTGTGCTGCCCCCCTGCACCACTCTCCCGGCCTTGATATTAGCCACCATTGCTCTGGCAATACCGACAAAATCCACACCATAGTGTTTTAAAAATTTTCTATCCTCTGTAGCCAATAACGTAAGAATAAAATCCTGCGGCACCTCTTTTATATTGACCAGGTCTCTGTCTTCATGTTGTCCGGGGCGCAGACTACCGATTAATTGCGGTTCCAATGTAAACACTGAAACAGTCGACGAATCACGCAGATTGACAATTGTTCGGATACGATCCGCGCTAAACTCAACCCGCAGGGCCAGATCAGGTTGCTGCTCTTGCCAGAACTTGTAAGGACGAGTCACCAGACTGACAGAATTTTCAGCAACCAGGTAACTGGCCATACGGTCAATAACACTAACCCGCCTGTAACCCAATCGCTCCAACTGATCAACAAAGGCCGATCGATCCATCTTCAAACCAGGGTAAATTTCCTGTGGCCGAGCATAAACGTGGGCCGGTACTGCCCATTTTCTACCTTCAAACTGTGCAACTACCTGGCGATCTAACTGATACAGCCAAAAACCACCGATAACCACGCCGACTAAGGCTATAACAAAAAAAAGACGGGCAAAAAGGCCAAATAGCCCGATTGATTTTTTGGTTTTTCTTCTACGTCTGACCATCTAACTAGGTTTAATCCCTGGGGGCTTCACATGCCCAACAAAAATCAAATGTTACTGGTGAAAGTTCCTGACAAGATTTACATGACCATTGTTCATGGCTAATGGGTTGTTCGAAATCGGCAATTAACTGTTTGGCCTGAACTGTATCTTTTTCATACTTAAGCCATATTTCAGGGTAAGCATGCGTAAACGGCAATTCACCCATGGCCGACTGAGCATTGGTATTTTGTAGCAATGCTTGAATATTATGCTGATCTAACAGATCTAAAATTAACTGCGCCTGCGGCAAATCTTGCGCTTGATAGATTCTTATCATTTAACGATGAATGATTTCGTTTTGATAGGCCTATTATTGTATCAATGCTTGAATCAGGCCTGAAACCATCTATAAAAAATAGTCAACATTTATTGGTTTTCGGCTTCGGCAAATTGCTCATCTTCAGGCCAGGCACGAATGATAGCCTGCACCAGTGTTGCCAGCGGAATAGCGAAGAATACGCCCCAAATGCCCCACAAACCACCAAAGAACAATACCGCAACAATAATGGCTACGGGATGCATATTGACTACTTCAGAGAATAACCATGGCACCAATACATTACCATCCAGGGCCTGAATAATGAAATAAGCAATGGCAACATAACCAAAATCCCAGGACCATCCCCATTGAAACCAAGCTATCAATAAAACCGGAATGGTCACTACAGCTGCGCCTACATAAGGAACTAATACTGACAACCCTACAGCAACAGCGAGTAATGCAGCGTACTGTAAGTTTAAGGAAACGAAGGTAACAGCGCTAACAATGGTGATAATCACGATTTCAACAAATTTTCCGCGAATGTAGTTACTGAACTGAGCATTGGACTCACGCCAGACCTTGTTGGTTAATTGCCGGTCACTTGGCATGAAATTGGTAAACCACTCAATAATCTTGTCTTTATCCTTTAGAAATAAGAACACCAGAATGGGCATGATGATTAAAAAGATCAAGATGGTAATAATGTTCTTAAATGATGAAACTGAAAATGATAATAATTTTTGCCCGAAAATCGTTATTTCACTGCGGATAATACTGGTTACATCACGAATCTGTTCTTCTGAAACCAGATCAGGATAACGCTCGGGTAACTGTAATAAGGCGTGCTGACCCTGATTTATGATCAGCGGAACTTGCTGCACAAGTTGGCTGATCTGCTCAGTAAGCAATGGCAAAAGCCACAGCAATATAGCAAACAAGGAAAAAACGAATAATATAAATACAAAACAAACAGCCAAAATTCTGGACAAGCCAAAGGATTGCATGCGCTTCACCATGCCTTCCAACACATAAGCCAATACAACTGAAGCTAACACCGGGCCAAGAATATTACCGAACAAATAAATAATCGCTGAAATAATCAGCAACAACAACGCCAGAAAAACCACCTGCGGATTAGAAAAGTGGCGTTTAAACCAGTCAGTAATTAAGTTCATGGCTGTTATTTTAACTTATAATTTTTTTCATAACGTTATCCAAAGCCTCTACCCCGAATTGCCGTTTAATCACCTGTGCTAATGAAATCGAGCCTGATGCCAATAATTTATCGTGAAAAGACTTAAGCTTAAATGAATTCTGCGTTTGCTGTTGCTCACGCAATGCGTTTATCATGGCCCAACCTAATGCATACCCCATGGGCACTGTGGGCGCATGAGTATACCAGGACACATCAGCCATTGCTTGTTGTTGGGTAAAACCTAAACGATCTGATAGTTTTTTTGCCGCCTGCTCTACTGAGATATTATTGACGTGTAAATCTACATCAATCAGCACTCGCAATGCT
Organism: Arenicellales bacterium; assembly: GCA_028284225.1. Classification (GTDB taxonomy): domain Bacteria; phylum Pseudomonadota; class Gammaproteobacteria; order Arenicellales; family JAHEKD01; genus JAHEKD01. The sequence goes on along the minus strand of JANQSD010000019.1, from coordinate 129,743 downwards.
CGCCACAAGCGATCTTTAAGCAATATAAATTGATTCAAGGGTTGATCCAAATAACCCTGTTCGTGCATTAATTGCTCGGTATAAAGCGCCCAGCCTTCATATAAGGTTGCTGATGTATTGATGATTCTCGGCCAGCTAGAACTCACAGAGTTCAAATTCGCCAGGGTAAATTGTAAATGATGCCCGGGATAGGCCTCATGCACGGATGTATGCTTGATGCCCAAAAAATTATGCTCGCCCAGGGCCTGCTCATCGTCTGTCGGTGTTACATAATAAAAACCCTGTTGTTGCTTGTCGCCAACCATAGGTGGCATATAGGCTGCAAAAGGAATCTGATGACGCAGGAAAACCGGGGTTTCGATGATCTCAAGCTGCTCGGTCTCAGGTAGGGTCACCAAATCCCGTTCAACTATAAAACCTCTGGCCGAGCGCATGGCTTCCTGGTAAATCAAAATTAACGAGCCACCATCCGGATGGTCTGCACTGAGTTGGCGAGTTAATTCGCTGACATCCTCATGCCCGGCCAACTGCTGGCAAAGTTGCTTTAGATCTGCGTAGGTTTGCTCGGCCAACTTCAAACCAAAATTATAAAGTTGTTGATGATTAATCGCTAAACCATGATTAAGTTGCAACAGTTTATTAAAGCGATGTTCTCCGCAAGCAAAGTCTCCCTGAGCATTAGCACCGATTTCACGTTCCAAAAAGCGTGCAAAATTTTTCACCGCCTTTGCAGCCTCGCTGATTTCCTGCACTAACGACGGACCTCGACTGACTGCTTCCACAACTTTTGGGTGATCGTTTAATGAACGCATAAATTCATCGCCGGCCCTGGCCGATTGAATTGCCTGCTCCAACCAGGCATAGGGAATGGTTTCAGGTTGTTGAGACAACATCTCTTGAGCCTGCCATAAGTAATCAGGCACCGCCTTCAATCTGGAGGATAAGGCTCTCGCAAAGCCACTAACCGGACGCTGAAGTAACTGGTCAATCGCATTCAAAGGCAAATAGTGTTGCGGATCACGAAAACGCCAGTCGAATTTCAACATCGCCTGCCGCTCCAGGTAAACATGACCGATCAAGGCATCAAAATCCAACTGCCGATCAGCATCCAGATTTTGATAATCGACTTCTTCAAGCGTATTCAACAAATTATCATGCAGAGTCAGCAAGGCCCCCATTTCACTATTTGAAAATGGAGTCAATTCACCCGCATGATCTTGCCCACAATCAACCGCTGTCTCCGGATGAAACCGGAACCAGGCATTGAAATAGTCATTAACCAAACGGTCAAATTCAGTATTGGGATTGTTCGTGACTTGGGACATTAATAATGCTAAGTGTAAGGACGGTTAATTATACGCAAGCAATACGTTGATTTGTTTACAATTTGACTACTCTTGAACGCTTAGACGGGTGTGAGAATCTGCCAAATCGTTTAATAATCGCTGAAATTCCGCCGACTCATCCAGCACCTGACTTGCGGACTTTTTAATCAAGTCAACTTGACCATCAGAAAGATTAAATGTTGTCGGAATACGTTGCAATTCATGCATTTCTTCATCGTTAGGATGCGCATCAAAACTCACCTCAATTAAATAAGGCTCAATTTCATAACAATCTGTCTGCTCAATGTTTTGGTTGGCATATTCCCAGCAGCGATCGATAGTCACTTGATCACGCCAGCCGGACATGTTCTCACGCATCATGCTGATTGTTTCAAAACTGAGTGAATTTATTGATACATTTAATGCCGAATTCAACGCATCCTTAAACTTGATTTGCTTATCACGACCGGAATCTATGGCCGAAGACGATTTAGCATCAACAACAATGACAACAGCCTTACGCACATTCTGGTGATTGATTAGTTTTAACGTCTTCCAGGCCCCGCCCTGGCGTTCAAACACATTAATGATCGAACGCAGACCCAGGTTATCAGTCAACACACCGTCGTATAGATGTATATAAGGATAATTCTCAACATCTTGAAAGGTTTTATATTTATGCGCCAAATGATAATTACGCGAACGAGTATCACCTTTATCAAGCGCTTTACGCACCCAGCGCGGTAGCTTGTTATCACATTGGTCGCTTTTGTTTTCAAACGTGATAGGACTGAAAGCGAGCGGTACAGCCGATGACGCCATCACCGCAGTAGAAACCGGCATTTTAGCAACGTCCAGGCAAAACATATCAAACTGGCGCTGTTCAAACGCAATTTGCGTGCCAAAACCGACTTCCGATGCATTGATCATAATAAACGGTGTATCGGCTCGCTGCATCGCATCAATGGTTGCGCCATCAAATAATAATTTATCCAGGTATTGTGCGGCCAGATCACTACGATCAAGAGTAGATGTTGAAAGCCCGGGCCAGTGCCAGGGACTAAACAAAAGCCGGTATAAATCGGCCTGGAAATTTCGCTTTAAAAATTTTTGTTCAAAATCAGTGAAAACCTGATCGCCATAAAGCCCATAATAGGCCGCCGTAAAGCTTCCACCTGAGACAGAGGTAATTAGGTCGACTTCATTTAGTAAAGATCTTTTCTCGCCATCAATCTCAATGTACGTTTGTTTGAGTTTTTCCAAAACCCCATAAGCCATAGTGGCAGCTCGTGTACCACCACCGGAAAATGACAAAACCAGTAGTATTGAATCGGAACCGTTGGAAACCGAGTTACTTAAATAATAACCCTTATTGGTATCTACATCGGTGAGAAAATAGTCTGTAGAGTTTTTTATCGTACAAGCAGAAACGAAAATACAAACAAACAGAACACTTATAAAAGATCGGCAAAATCCTTTTTGAACAACAGGCTTATTTTTTAATCTCAAACTCATCGGCATCAAGTTTAGCCGGAAAATGTTGACGAAAATCATTCAATGCCTGCATATCAAGTGTTTGGGTAGCAATCATCTGCTTGTCCTTACAATCCACCAAAGCCTTGCCCATGAAATCAAGCACGGCCGTACCGCCGGAAAATGAATTACCTATGTCATCTTCTCCGATCCGGTTTACACCGACCACGTAACTCAAGTTCTCAATGGCTCTGGCCACCAATAACGAATCCCAGGCAAACTGGCGCGGATTAGGCCAATTAGCGACATAAATTGCCACATCATAATCATCACGATTCCGACTCCAGACCGGAAAACGCAAGTCATAACAAACAAATAAGGCAAATCGCCAGCCATTTAGTTCAACCACAACACGCTCATCCCCTGCGGTGAAATTGATATGTTCTTTACCATAACGAAACAAATGACGCTTGTCATAATACTCAAACTCACCCTCCGGCTTCGCCCACAACATACGATTCACAAACCTGGCTTCACCCAGCTTCATAATCAAACTGCCGGTAACCACTGCACTTTTGCGACTGGCCGTTTCCAGCATCCAAGACACCGTCTCACTCTCTATGGTCTCAAAACAATCCCTTGGATACATCGAAAACCCGGTACTAAACATCTCCGGCAACACAATCAAATCCGTTTCGTCAATAGAATCAAAATGCGCATCATACATCGCCCGATTCCCCGCCGGATTATGCCAGTGCAGAACATCCTGGATAACAGTGACAGATAAATTACTCATGACTCTTCAAAAAAATTAATCACCCGATTATAAAGAAATTCTTTTGATCTTGTTGGGAGTTGAACAGGATGATTATTTTGAACCTAAGAATCAAAAGACTTTGAATCTTATAGAATTTTAATTTATATGTTTTTAAATATTGTAATCTTTGGATGTACTTGAAAAAGACAATGACAGCTAGCTGTGGCAATGGCAAATTGTTGCCCTGAACAGACGTTTATTATTTGATTGTATTTTCCAAATATTATTTCAAACCAGACTTTAATGCTTAGCTCACTGGCAAAATGCGAGCGCAGCGAGTATTTTGTCTGGTAGAGCTACTCGTTTGCTGATTAACACTACTCATGCTGGATGTAAAATCTTTCTACCAAGTCGATAATTAAGTCTGAGGGGTCTTCACCTCTTTCCTTCATGGCCAGCATTTCTTTTAAATGCTCCTTGTCTAGGAACACTATAACTTTCTGATCTTGAGTGAAGACGGTATTTCTCTGTCGATGGGCTGATTCATTTGGTTGCTTACTACAAACCATTAGAGCAAGTCTTCCCATGGGGTTTGTCAAATAATTCCTAGTTTGATTTACTTCTTCATGTCCAATTTCAGTATTGTTGTAATTCTTATACTCTACCAAGATCATACGGGCATTTAGTTCGAGAAACAGGTGATGCCAATTGCTTGAACACGGATTACTATTCGGTGTAATATTTCTGTTTGGATAGACCGCATCTCTTCTATTAACGCCTGAGTATGTTCGTGCTTGCCTGTTAGGTGGACTCAAAGGCGGAATGAATAAAAATGAAAAAATATCCGTACATAAGTCCTCAAATTGAACCCATCCGGGATTTCCTAATGGACAGTTATCCAATGCCATTATAAAATCATTAACCTCGTTCATTATGGCATAAACTCATTAATTAGTTTTATTCTTTTAGCTATGAGCTTTTTTAACTTTATACCATCAATCACCTCAATCTGAGTGTTCTCGTGTTTTTGAATATCTTCAAGATAATTTTCTGCAACTGACGTTAAAATACTATTGGTGATGAGTAGCATCTTGCTGTCATGAGGTAGAATGCTGCGCTTGTATTCAAACAACTGCTTAATAGTATTTATACTAAAGCGTTCGTTCTCATAAAACTTAACTTCTACAATCCAAATTTCCTTTTGCATAAAACCGAATGGGTTTTTTGTATAAGCCTCAGCAACAAAATCAATTCCATAATCTGAATTATGGAATTCACGACTTATATTCCTGAACCCATATTCCTTTAGCAGCAAGTATGTGAATTCTTCAAAGCCTTTAGCAGTGAATTTATCAAAGCTAACATGCTCCAAGACATTTATTTGCCGTTTTAATTTTTCTATTCCAGCATCAATGTTTTTGTAGAAATAAATCGTATTGAGGTTTTTCAGCTGCCAAGGAATATTGCACCTTTCAATGGCTACTGGAATGATGGAAACCTTTCTTTTTTTGCTTCTATCGAGGAAAGTGTATAGCTCTTTCTCACTATATGCTGAGTGAAAATAAGATTTAGAGAGCAGTAATAGAATGATGTCGCTAGATTCAACAAAGTACTTTAGATTGGTTTGAATATTTGAACCTTGCTCAAAGTTATAGTTAGTCAGGACTTCAATGCACTCATCATACAACCTTTTTTTAATGTCTAAGGCCACTTCTATGTCCGCTTGACAGTAAGAAATATATATTCTTTTTCTATAACTCATAATCTTCTAATCGTTTCTTAATCATTTTAAAGCATAAAATGTCTATGCTCTGTAGACCAAACAAGCTTGCGTGAGTTGAATCGGCAGAAGAAGCCTGTTAGCATTAATTTCTTAAATTCAGTTTAATCAAATGTTTCATAAAAGAAGCAGTAATTTCAAAAATAAATTCAATTTCTTCTTCCAATACGGCCGCGTCATGTTTTACATACGAATTTTGGTATTTCGCATAATAATCAATTAATTTCTGAAACATGTTAGTAAGTTCTGGAGAACCGCCTTTTTTCTTTAAAAATTGACCAAGCAATTGAAACTGATTTTCTAAAGATTTTTGGTTTTCAAAAATTGAGCATAGTAGTTTCTCTAAACTCAACCTAAGATCATCTAATAAATTTCTTAAAAACACTTCATTCTCCTGCTTTTGCAATGCGGAATTGAATAATTCCAATGATTCAGGATACTGTTCCAACCAATGTTGAGTTTGTTCAATTAAATTTTCATTTATGCCACTTGCATCACCTTCTTCATCAAATTGGCCGTATTTGGAAAAGAGTTTAATTTTTAATTTTTGAGCTTCTTCCTTGTTGCGTGCCAGAATATCAGGATGACCACACATTTCTTTGATAATTTTGTATCTCAAGTTAGAAGAAAAAGGCATAAGATTTTGGAAAAGAGCGGTTCTCTTATTAACTCCTAGTTTTGAGAAAGGATAAGTAGGATGAGGTAGGGAAACGTTATGATCGACAGCGTGAGCGACAGTGATTTGTACAATTTTAGAACCAGTCAACCCTTTATCAGTGTCTCCCAGAATATTCGCGGCATATGTTACAAAGGTTGCAGGTATATCGTGTGTAATCATAGATACTGTATATGAAAGCTAACGTTTGAAAGCAGCGGCGCATTTAGGTTTACACTGCCATGGCTTATGCGGCGGCCAAATTTTAATCAATAGCACTAAGAACTCCTTCGAGGCCTTCAACTAACGATTTGTACTTGCCAATTAACCCGCCCAATTGATTCATTCTTTCTCGAAAGTCCATATTGATATCAAGTGGTTGAACTGTGGATTCCTTAATTTCTCGTATTGGTGTAGTAACGAAGTTTTCAACATCATCATCTGAAAGGGGCCAGCCAATATCGTCTAACTCATTAAGCAAACGATTAATTCTGGATATAGAGTAAGTAATGTGGTCAAAGCATTTGTTGAATTCCTCCTCATCAATATCGGATGCAAATGTAATGGATTTTGCGTTAATTCCATCGATTTTGTCGCTGTCAACGGGCTTCGCAATGTCATTGATAAAGGAAACGGAATATTCAAGTTCCTGCAAAATGCTCCTGATCCCTTTGAGCCTAAGCTTATTACCTCCAATAGCTTTCTTCTCAGTTTCCGCGCTTTCATGGCGTTGTCGAGCTTCTATTTTTTGTTCTAAAGCTAGTAGTAGTGACGCGCCACCAAGTATGACTGCGACAATTGCCCAATCGATGGGGTCACGAGCTTGGCTATCGTGGGGAAGTTTTGCAACTACGAAATTAGATTTCATGTATTCCTCTTTGGTTTAGTTGTATCGACGCATAACGCCGTGAACACGTGCACTTGATGCGGCAAGCCGTTTGCGAGAGCAAGGGCACAGGCAAGTCAAGCGTCGTTGGCTTCAACTGGTTATGTTCCGACATCACGAAATGGCAAATGAATATTTCCATAACGAACTATTGCGTCTACCTTTGCCTTTAAACCATCCTTCAAATCGATACGGTCGCCAAAAGCAAGTGCCAGATCTTCTCCCGTCATGAGAATAATTCGCGGCGAATCGCCAGAAAACTTCGCTACTGCATTTTGATCAAATCCGTTCGCAGCTATAAATAGACCTCTAGTGCTCTGGGCCTTACCTCGTATCTTGCCGTCAAAAATTGATAGCGAGTCTTGTTTAATCGGGCCCTTTTCCCATTTTGTCTCAAGTAAATAGTCAAATTTTTCAAACTTGAGATGACCATCAATTTGCTCGGTGGGAGTTCTGAACGGCCTCTTGTATTCCAGCTCGTTCAGCTCGAGCAGATCGCAGAATAAGCTTTCAAGCTTGAAGCCTCTTTGCTGCGGTGTTAAGTCTTCGGCGATATGAAGACTGAGAAACTCAGTATTTAACTTTTGAAGTTTTGCACGAGCTGATCTGTACGATTCTGCGTTCTCTTCATACTTCTTTCGGTGCTCATCCCGCTTACGCTTTTCGAGTTCTTTTTCGATGGGGTCATTACCCACACTTTCACGAAATTCTCTTAGCAACTCCTTTGCTTTTCTCGGATCGGGAACGTCATTATCGGCAGCGCTTTTCATGCGGTAGAAATTAGATACGATACTATTGATAGCATCTTCGTTATCCTGATCTTCTAGATCGCTCAGTATATTCCGCATTACATCGTATTTATTAAAACTGTCCCTTGGATACTTGTCTAAGAGGCGCTTCGGGACACCGCATGAACCGAGGAAGGTGTAATAACTGTTCCAGTACCAAAAGCAGGTCCCTGCGAGAGAAATTAGCTTCTGTTTTGTGTCGTAGTTTATTCTTGCCATCTGAGTTTACGTTTACTACAGAGGAACATAACGTTTGAAAGCTGCGGAGGAAATACCACAGCGGAGCGTTGGTTTTGACATACGCTGACTTGTCTGGTTAGGCGATAAAGTTAACAAGTAACTCATAAGCTTTATGCGTCGAATAAAATAATAAACAAGTTATCAATGACAAATATATTGGCATATTATATCTGTCTTTAAAATACTCTATTTGTTTAGCTATTGGCCACCATCCGCTTAAAAATTTAATCGGAAATCTTGCCATGCCTTCCCAATACACATCCATCTGGTTTGTTTCTTTGCACCACTTCTTAAAATCCATTCGCCAGATAAAATGAATTATAGACACGTAACAGAATACAAGCCCCCACATTATTAATAGTTCTAAGTACTGCATTTTTGTGCGCCTAACGTTTAAGCTCTGCCGACCAAGCAAGCTTTACGAGCGCGGGTAGGCAGGAACGGCTTGTTATACGTTGTAAGGCTGAATTATTGCTGCACATTATCGAGATACTGCTTCATCTCTGCCCATCTCTTCTCCTTTTCGATATTACTGATTCTGGCGGCGGGGTGAGGTTGATGGAATACCTTTGTCGCTCCGTATTTAAACGAACCACTCATAACATCTGTTTTATCTTTACAGCAATCCCAAATGACATTGTAAGTTTTTCGCCCTAATGCAATAACTATCTTAGGGCTTATAATTTGTATCATAGGCAGGGTGAATTCATTAGCAGCTCTTCGCATATACTTTATAGGTATGTTGGCACTCATACCTCCCATCTTTATAAAAGGAAAAAGATTGGTGGTATAAGTATCCTTCAAAGCTATGCCAAGGAATTTCTCAAGATACCCGATAAGCTTTATATTGGTGCCAACGCTAGGGGTATATCCAAGTCTGTTGGTTTCTTGGCATATCCCAGACATATTCTCGTCAGAAGACCAGTCCTGTAAAACAATAAAAACGTCTGCGTTTATATTGTGAGCCGATTTGCTGTAAGGAGATACATAATCACATTCGTAATATCCATCTTCATAGTCAGCAATTGATTTATATCCTTCGTATGTTGTCTTCTGTCTTAATTTGGCTAGTCTCAATAGCTCTTTCTCTTCAGTCATTTGCTGTTTTATCTTGACGTATAACAGTGGACTATACCGACCTACCGGTCCGTATATATTTTTTCAGTTGTATGTAGAAATCGTCTCATTTTCCCTTAACTATTAATAAATTAGATCATTTATAAACAATTTTTAATTGTAGCAAATGCGGACTGGGGATTAGATTAAATTTAGTCCGCTTTTAGTACCAAATAGATGCCAAGGAAAATAATAATGAAAGTCGGTTTCGAGTATAAAGCCGTAATTATTTTCGATAACAACAGAGTTGAACTTGTATATATTAGTCATTTACACTCGCACTTATTGACAGGTTTATTAAAAACTCTCCATTTTCCTTACTGGATTCCGGATCGTTGTCCGGAATGACGACGGTGGATTCGTTCTCGTGACTTGATGCAGCAGAGTATCGCAATCTGAAACGGATAAGTGCGAGGACTGTTTGAGGCGATAGCCGAGTTCCGCAGCACCGACTTATTCCGAGAAACGCAGGGGACCAACACCCTTTCAGTTAAATTACCTTGTAGAAGAAAACTTTTCCTTATCTTGTAGCACAATTGTATCTACTCTAGGCTGCAAATTAGGAGCTAATGGTTTTGTTCTTCATTGAGGTTCGTAGAATTAATTAAATTTGCACAAACTGAGAACTAAAAGATAATTGAACTGCCTCTCTTTTGCCGAAACAAAAGTAACAATTAACCTTATAGGCCCGAACAGTCTTTAAGAGATCCCTCACGTTCGTTCGGGATGACAGACTGGATTTTTTAATAGGCCTGAATAGTCATTAGGAGGTCCCGGATCGGTGTCCGAGATGACGAGGATGGAGTCAGTTCTCGCGACTTAAAGCAGCCGGGCATCGCAGGATTAAGTCGTTAAATGCGAGGACTGTTTGAGCGAAGCGAGTTCCGCAGCATAGACTTAATCTGAGAAGCGCAGGGAAGCCGAAGGCCTGCGATTCAGGAGCAAACATTTTTGGTTACTTTGTATGTTTACAAAGTAACTAAGAAGACCCACTACCCGTCGGTGGAACCGGCATTGGAAAAGGTGTGATTTTGTTTTTTTCGCCTGATGCGGAGGTGATTTTGTTAATACCTTCTTTCTCGACTTCATCGATACGCAGGATGGCGTGCATGGGAATATAGGTTCGTTTTACTCCGGCGAATTCGGATTTCAGCTTTTCGTCGGACGGGTCAACCACCAGTTGCGAACGCTCACCAAATATAATATCGCCGATTTCGACAAAAGCAAACATGTTGCCCTGAGAAACCTCACGGGCGTGAAGTTCATAAATATTTCCCTGGTTCTGGAAAACTACTCGATATACTCGCTTTTTCTGACTCATGGTAGTTAATTAAAACAAACTCAACACATTATAACACTGTGTTTATATCGGTGTAATTCAGGCATTTTCAAGCCGGTGGAGAAAATCTTTTACGACCGGCGCTACTATCTCAGGGTTGTCCATGTGCAGGTGGTGCCCGCCTGGAAGTTCCTGCCATATCAAATCGCTAATCAGGCTGGCACGTTGCTTTAAAACCGCTTCAGCACGAAAACTGGAATCTGTCGGTCTGATCATTAATGTCGGTGTTTGAATGTTGTTGAGATAGGCATGAGCCTGTTCTTCTGACAGATAGTACAGCGATGGCAATCTTAATCTTGAATCAGAACGCCAGATATAGCCATTGTCGATGCGCTTAAGATTGCGCCGCACCAGCTTACGAACTGATTGTTGCGATAAATCGCCTGCTTGATGCCGTGCTTGAACTGCAGCTTCGACATCCGGATAAACGGTTTTAGTTTTTGTTGTGGACTTTATGTTCATGCGAACAGATTTATTCAATCGTTGCGGCAAATGATCAGCAGCACTGGTTATTGGCCCTAATCCATCCAGGCAAATCAATCCAGTCAACTTTTCCGGGAAGGCCGAGGTAAACACACTGGCCACACCCGCGCCCATAGAATGCCCCATTAACAAGCATTGATCCCAATCCAATGCATTTAAGACTTCATAAATATCAACGATGTAATCGACATAATGCAGGACTTCGCCTTGTGGCCGATGGTCTGAATGTCCATGGCCAGGAAAGTCCAGTGCGACAATTTCATACTCAGGCAATAATTCAGCTAAGCCTGTAAAGCTTTCAGCATTGTCCAACCAACCGTGTACTGCCAATATTTTGATGTTTGACTCGGCCTGCCAGTGCAACGCGGTCAGGTTGATATTGCGAATGGGTAAGGTTATTTCGTTAGGTTTTCTCATTATTGGAACATGGTTATTGACTGATGGCTTTTGTTTGAACTCAAAAAGATAATTGTCAAATATACATTGCGACAGAGTAAATATAGTAAATTTGAACTGCTACAATTTTAGACGTGTTTAACCCCCTCTAGCTCCCCCTGGAAGGGGGAGAAACAGTTCCTCCCCTCTCAGGGGAGGTTAGGAGGGGTAAAACAATGAAAGCCAAAAATAGCAACTCATCTACTACAATTGACACATTCTAACCAATATTTTTCACTCTGACTAAAACAAACTCATTTGCGAGCGGACGATATCATCAAAGTCCAGTTCTACACAATGCAAAAGCCCTTCGACTGCCGGTTTTAGTTGGCGCTCCAGGTAGTGGTCATAGTCCGGTTTTGCGGTTAGGTTTGCCACCGGTTCGGCGCCGTTTAAGGTGATCATATAATTAATTTTACGGCCGGGTTTGTCCAATTTGCGCGCGGCCTGTACATGCGGGGGTACATTTTTGGTGTAACTCGACAGTGGTTTGCGCAAACGTTTACTGTAAACCAGTTGCTGGTTATATTTACCTTCCATTAAGCCTTGGGCTAATTCCAGCACGTAGTCTGCAACCGGTTGGTCTGTGAATAGACGGGTTAGTACCCTGGTTTGTGCTTCACGTGCAAATGGTGTCCAGTCGGTACGCACCGCTTCCAGTCCCTTGATCACCAGTTCAGGTTCTTTGCCGTCGGACACAACCCAGCCAGCATAACGTTTTTTGCTGCCTTGTTCTGACCCGCGCACTGTAGGCATAAAGAAACGCTTGAAATGAGTTTCAAATTCGATTTCAAGATAGCTCGGCAAATCGAATTGCTGGTTGATGTTGTCTTGCCAGTATTGATTCATTGTTTGGGTTAATTCCTGACCTGCTTTTCTCGCCTGCGTGGTCGTCAAGCCGGTTTCCAGCAGCACGAAAATGGAATCCGTATCGCCATAAATCACCTGCTGGCCGTATTGCTCAATAAAAGCCTGTGATTGTTGAATAATCTCGTGCCCTCGGCGAGTAATACTGCTCGCCAGGCGCGGATCGAAAAAACGGCAACCATCCGTCCCCAATACCCCGTAGAATGAATTCATTATGATTTTTATGGCTTGCGAAAGGGGTGCATTGTTTTGCGTTTTTGCCTCATCACGCTTGTGCCAGAGTTCTTCGATTAACTCAGGCAGGATACTCTGCTGTGTGGAAAAATTGGCCTCTAAAAAACCTGGAACCGGATGATCACCCGGTTGTGCCAATCCTAATGGGTCAATACGAAACGTGCGAATAATGCTGGGATACAGACTTTTAAAATCCAGCACCAGCACATCGTTGTAAAGCCCGGGTTTGGAGTCGATCACATAGCCACCGGGGCTGGGAGTGTCATCTGTTTGCGAACCCACATCAGGTGCAACACAGCCTTTGCGATGCAATCTCGGCAAATAGAGATTATCAAATGCCGCTACTGAGCCGCCTACTCGCCCAAACGCCAAGCCTGTCATGGATGATCGTTCAATAGCAAATTCAATTAAACCGGTCACTTTGAATATTTCTGCAACCAGACGACAATCTTCAAGATTGTAACGTGCTAATTTAATTTTATCGGTATTGAACAATTTACTGATTTCAGCAGGTTTGTCCTCATCTGTAATCAGCTTATTCCTACCCAGTAATTCTTGTGATACAAAATCCAGAGTAAAACTCTCAAACGACCAAAATGCTGCTCTGAGCATTTCGATACCATCCATGACTACGCGGCCTGGAATTTGAGCAATGTTCATCTCACCTGACTGGCGTGATTTAAAGATGCGCGCCTGTGCGTGTTGTCGACCAATATTAAGCTTCAACCCTAGTTGCTGGCATTTGCTTTCCAGTACAATCAAATCAAAGCCGACGATATTCCAACCGATCAAAAGATCCGGGTCATAATTCTGCAACCAGTTCAGAAAACCCAGCAGCAACGATTTTTCTGAATCATACAAGCTCCACTCGAATTCGGGTTTTTCTTCAATCGGTTGCTGGCTCAACATAAAAACGTGCTGGACATCGTTTGCATAAACGGCTATAGAATATAAATCGTTGGCAGTAATGTCCGTTTCAATATCGACAGAAAGCCATTTTATTTTTGGTTTCAGTTGTGCCGGCTTAAGTTTGGGATTAACAAATACCAGCGAACCTTGTTTATCTTCATAGTATTGACCGGCCAGTTCACATGAAGCTGTAATAAAGCGCTCCATTAAAAAACGATCTGTCGGCTTTACATCAGATTCATAAAGTTTGATACCGCGCAAAGAAGCCTGCTGCGAAAATTGCCGTAGCTGATGCTGATTAGAAAAATACAATCCATCAACAGCCTCACCATTTAATGTCTTTAGCTTAAGCGGTTTGCGCTGCTGGAATAGATGCACCAGATCCGTATCGAGTTTCTGTTGTGATTGAATAAAACATACAGAAGGTTGATCATTAATAAGTAGCTTAACGGCTTGTTCTCCGGTAGTCCCCCAGTAACAAAGCTCTACTGCTTGCGAGGTTTGTTGCCATTCCCGTGTAAGGATAAATATTTTCATCTTGCTACTTTTTATGAACGCCTGCGCCGTTTAATAGTCACAGTATGCTAAACTAATTTTCAATTAACGTACAAAAACTGCTGCTTTTTTCTCTATTTTCAATATTCATTATTTTAAATAGATATGCAGTTATGCTTTTTTCAAACACAGGATTTATGCTATAAAGGACATTTGTGCAACACACAATGACGTGTGATGACAGACAATAAAGGACATTTAGAGGATATTTTATGAGCAACGAAAACAATACGGAAAACCACACGTTCACTTTGACTGATAATGCTACTGGCCAGCAGTATGAATTACCCGTCTTAAATGGAACTGTCGGTCCTAAGGCAATTGATGTACGCCGGTTATATCGCGATACCGGTTATTTCGCTTATGATCCTGGTTTTACCTCGACTGCCTCTTGTTCCTCAGCGATTACGTTTATCGACGGTGAAGAAGGCGTACTTGAACATCGAGGTTACAGTATTGATGCACTTGCTGAGCATAGCGATTATCTGGATGTTTGCTATTTGCTCTTATATGGCGAATTACCTTCTGCACAACAAAAAAAGGAGTTCGATTTCAGTATCACCCGTCATACCATGGTGCATGATCAGCTGGCTTCTTTTTTCAAAGGTTTCAGACGTAACTCTCATCCCATGGCGATCATGGTGGGTGTAGTCGGTGCTTTATCCGCGTTCTATCATGGCGGCACTGATATTAACGACCCCATTCAACGCATGATAGCGGCACACCGCTTGATCGCTAAAATGCCGACTATCGGTGCAATGGCTTATAAATATTCTATTGGTCAACCATTTATTTATCCTGATAACGATAGAACTTACGCTGAGAATTTTCTCAAAATGACCTTCGCCGTGCCTTGTGAGGAATATAAAGTTAATCCGGTATTGGCACGGGCGATGGATAAAATCCTGATTTTGCATGCAGACCATGAGCAAAATGCATCTACATCGACGGTCAGGCTGGCCGGCTCATCCGGCGCTAATCCATTCGCTTGTGTAGCATCCGGTATTGCCTCGTTGTGGGGGCCCGCCCATGGAGGCGCTAACGAAGCAGTGCTCAAAATGCTGGCTGAGATTGGGACAGTTGACCGCATCCCTGAGTTCATTGAACGTGCTAAAAATCCGGATGATGATTATCGATTAATGGGTTTTGGCCACAGGGTGTATAAAAACTATGACCCTCGGGCTACAGTCATGCGTGAAACTTGTCATGAAGTCCTGCATGAATTAGGCATCAAGGATTCTCCGCAGCTTGATATTGCTATGGAGCTGGAAAAAATCGCACTTGAAGATGAATACTTTGTTAAGCGCAAACTTTATCCTAATGTCGATTTTTATTCCGGCATCATTCTTAGTGCCATGGGCTTTCCTACCAATATGTTTACTGTGATTTTCGCCATTGGCCGAACTGTTGGTTGGGTTTCTCACTGGAAAGAAATGATTGAAGATGATGAAAAGAAAATTGGCCGCCCGCGTCAACTTTATACTGGCAACGGCCATCGCAAATTCGAGAGTCTGGATAAACGGGCTTTTGAGGCTGCGCACACAAACGGCAACGGTAACAAATCGCTTTGGGGCAAACTTTGGGGTGCCAAGAAAAGCTGAACCTGATGCAATGTTTTGTTTACAAAGGAAATCGTAAAGCTGACACTTATTTATATATCACCAGGGAAGGTGATTTTTCTGACATTCCCCAGACACTATTAACACTGATGGGTGAACTTGAGTACGTGTTTAGTGTTGACTTGTCTGAGCGCGTTAAACTGGCAAATGCCGACATCCAGACTGTGACGACACAATTAAAGTCACAGGGGTATTTTGTACAACTGCCGCCTTCGCACGATCTTGAAAGGCAAGTCGTTTAACTATCTTAATCAATAATGATTAAAAAAATTCTTTTTACTCTTTTCGTTGCCGGCGTTGTCTTTTTATTTTACAAACTAAAAAATTCAGCGCCGCCAACTGATCAAAAAGTCAAACACGAAGTTCCACCAGGAAAATTATCAACCCAGCTTATGGCCTACATTATTGTAGGTTTCATGCTTTTGTTTTCAGGCATATATTTTGCGCTTAACTGGCTTGATGATCGCAGTTTAATTACGGTTCGGGTAACGACTGCAGAAAACATCGTCACTGAATACCAAGTTAAAAAAAGTGCCCTTAAAAATCGAAAATTCACCACCGCTGACGGTCGTATAATCGAGCTGGGTGATAACGAACGATTGGAAATTTTGCCACAACAATAATGCCCACTAAAAAACCTATTATTACTATTATTCTCTTGGGAATCAGTGTGATTGTGGCATTTATCTCGGGCCTGGGGAAACATCTGGAACCCGTATTTGGGCTTTTTTACAGTATTTACAGTGAGCCGCAATTCTATGAAATTCAGCAAGGGCAATTATGGCGCTTAATTACCCCCATTTTTTTACATTTTGGTGTTCTACATTTATCCATGAATGGCATAATGATGTGGATATTCGGGCGTCTACTGGAACCCTTACACGGCGCCGTTGTCTATAGTTCTATCATAGTTATTATGGCGATTATTTCTAACACAGCACAGTACTTGGTCACCGGCCCCCTGTTCGGAGGTCTTTCCGGTGTTATTTATGGTTTGCTGGGGTTTGTTTGGGGATTAGGAAAGTTTTCGCCTTATTACCCGATAAGATTAGATCCCAGATTCACCTGGTTTGTAGTAGGCTGGTTTGTGTTATGTTGGTCAGGCTTGTTGGAAAAAATCGGTGTACACATTGCTAATACTGCTCATACCGCGGGCTTGATAAGCGGTGTAATATTAGCCTATGCATTAGCAAAGTTTCCGAGGAATGTTTAAGCATATGAAAAAATTACTACTCATCGTTTTGCCGCTAATTTTCATCCCTTTGTCCTATGCAGATGAATCTTTATACGGCAAATTCTTCGGTACGTTCACAGGCCATACAGAGATTAGCGAAAATCAAATTCGTGACCTTGAAGTCACCATCAAGCCGGAGAAAAATGGCTTTAATATCAGCTGGAAAACCATCAAGCATGATCAGTCAGGAAGCGGAAAAACTAAATCCTATTCCATCAATTTCACCGAATCAGATCGTTCCGGCATTTATGGCTCAGCCATGAAAACTAACTTATTTGGCGGTCAGGAGGCTCTGGATCCGATGAAAGGTGAGCCGTATTTTTGGGCCAAGGTAAACGGCAATACCCTCACCGTTTTCGGCATGTTGATTACCGAAGCAGGCGATTATGAAATCCAGCGCTATGATCGTATTTTGACGCAGGATAAGATGGAACTGGTTTATACCTTATCAAGAGCTGGTGAAACATTGAAGACCATTAGCGCCCAGTTGGAAAGACAAGGTAATAAAGATTATTGAGCCACTTGCCAAGGTCAGGATAGACCTGAATTGTAATCCGTGAATTTCAAGGGTTGCCTGGATACCGGCCTGCGCCGGTATGACGGTTAATGCTAATGAGGAAGCTATAAGTCGGATTAAGAAAATTATAATTCTCGAGTAGTCAAAAATTCAACATCAGGCCAGCGTTCCTGGGTTAGTTGTAAATTCACTCTATTGGGAGCGACATAAGTCAGAACATCGGCGCCGTCCATAGCAAGATTGGTTTCGTTTTTGTTTTTGAAATCTCTTTCGGTTTTTTCATCAGGAAATTTGAGCCAGCGCGCTGTTGATACTTGCACACCCTCAAAACTACAGTCTACACCGTATTCGGTTTTTAGCCGGTGTGCAACAACATCGAACTGTAAAATACCAACTGCACCCAGAATCAAATCATTATTAATCAAGGGCCGGAATACCTGGGTTGCACCTTCTTCCGACAGTTGAATCAATCCTTTTTGTAGTGCCTTGGCTTTAAGCGGGTCTTGCAGCCGTACCCGCCTGAATAATTCGGGAGCGAAGAATGGTATGCCCTGAAATTTTAAATCTTCACCTTCGGTAAAGGTATCACCGATCTGGATAGTACCGTGATTGTGTAAGCCCAGAATATCACCGGCGTAGGCTTCTTCGGCTTGATCGCGTCGGGATGACATAAATGTAATCGCGTTATGTACAGCCATACCTCGTTTGGCACGCACATGTTTGATTTTCATGCCTTTAGAAAACTTACCTGAAGTAAGCCGCATGAAAGCAACACGATCATGATGATTGGGGTCCATGTTTGCCTGTATCTTAAAGACAAAACCGGTCAATTTATCCTCGCTGGGATCGACACTTCTTGATCCTGCCTGACGTGCTAATGGTGCAGGTGCATAGTTGGAAAATTGATCTAGTAGCTCATCAATTCCGAGCTTATTTAAAGCCGAACCGAAAAATACAGGCGTTAATTTGGCCGCCAGGTAATCAGCTTGATTGAATTCATGGCTGGCCCCACGAACTAACTCTATTTCACCGCGAAAATCATCTGCATCATCGCCTAATATTTCCTCTGCCTCAGCCGAATCAAGGCCGCTAATAAACTGCGCAGGCTTTTTGCCGTCCTTGCTGGCAAATAGATGCAGAACATCATCATAAAGACGATAAACACCTCTAAAGGCTGAACCCATACCAATAGGCCAGGTCATAGGTGCACACTGAATATTCAGCACCGACTCAACCTCATCCATAAGTTCAATCGGTTCGCGCCCCTCCCTGTCCATTTTGTTGATAAATGTCATAATCGGTGTATCACGTAAACGGCAGACTTCCATTAATTTGATAGTCCGTTCTTCCACACCTTTGGCTACGTCGATGACCATCAAGGCTGAATCAACGGCTGTCAATGTCCGATAAGTATCTTCAGAAAAGTCGGCGTGGCCGGGAGTATCGAGCAGGTTTATGATGCTGTCGCCATAAGCAAACTGCATCACTGAGGATGTCACCGAAATGCCCCTTTGCTTTTCAAGCTCCATCCAATCCGAGGTAGCATGACGCGATGCTTTTCTTGCCTTAACCGTACCGGCCATTTGAATCGCCCCGCCGTAATAAAGCAATTGCTCGGTTAATGTGGTTTTGCCTGCGTCCGGATGCGAGATAATCGCAAAGGTGCGACGGGCATTAATGTGTTCAGCAAGTTGTGACATAGGGTTTAACCTAGAATCCTCAGTTGGACTGGTTTTAAGGTGTGGGTAAAATGCGCTGATGCAAGGCATGGATTGCAGTATGTAGTTATTCTACTTGCAAAATCCATAACACCGCAGCAGCGAATTTTAGCCCGCATTAAAGCCGGTAGCGTTCTCACCCACAAGCTGAATGCATGAACAAGTATATTTACATTTGAATTCATAAGCTTAACTATACTTCTCAGTGGTCAACTGAGGAATCTAGGTTTAACTAAAAAAGAACGGATTATCATCACTTGAGACAGATAACTCAAGCACTTAACAAGTTTATTGACAGCTAAGTTTCGGCTTGTTTGATGGCAGCATGTAAACGCTTGTCCAAACGCTTGCGTGCTTGCGGTTCAACCCCACCCACACTATACCAGCGGGATTCATAATCTAATAATTGTTCGAGTTTTTCCGGTTTGGTCGCTGGCGGTTTCAGACCTGCTTGCAATTGTTGCAATTGGTAATTCATACGCTCGGCTTTTGCGTAGTCCGGCGAATCAAGATCGAGTAATACCTCTAGCTTGATGGCCAGTTGTTCCAATATCTGTTGGTTTTGATCAAGCTGTGTATCTGAATAAGTGCCCTCGCCTTCAACAACTGTCTGAGCATAACTGATCCGCTCAGTTAGTTTGGCCTGCATTTTTTCCGGAATATTTTCCATTTTTTCCAGCTCAGCCTTTAAGCTATTGAATTGCTCCAAATCCTTTTCTGTCAAAGCTATAGATTCTGCCTCCGAGCACAATTGGGCTGCTCTGCGAACCTGGGCATGATGACTGATGCGATTACGTTCGGGCAAACCAGCCAGGTGTGATTCATATTCGTCACAGACTTGCTTAAATCGCTTGTCTATACTCTCCTGACGATTTTCCGGCAGATCCTGGATTTGCTCAAACTCCTGTTTGAATACCTGGTAATCAGCCTGGCTTGCAGGCAAATGTTCATCCTCAAGGCTTTTTAGAGCTTTGATCTGATCAATTATTTTATAAGCCGAGTTTGCTTGCTGATTTTGCTCAGTTAACAACGCTTTATGCTTATTGCGCTTGAACTCGAAACACTGATCACAAAGCTTACGGAATTTATTCCATTGCTTTTTTGATTTATTAAAATGAGTAATCCCGACATTCTTCCAGCTGGCCTGTAATCTTTTGATTTGTTCAATGCCATCATCAACATTATCTTCTTCAAGGCTTTCAATCACAGTAATGGCGCGTTCTATCAATTGATCATAAATTGCATGGTTTTCATTTTTCTCGGCATTAAGTTTAGTCTTGATTTGATCCATCAACGACTCAAACCATTGTTGCACCGGTTTGTTTTCTGAAAAAAATACCGGCGTCAGCGCATTCCATTTCTTCCAGTTTTGGCTGTATTGCGTTTGAATTTCTTTCCAGTCCACATGTTGCCAGTCCATTTGGGCCAGCTCTGATTCAACCTGGGCGGCTAGATCTTTTCGCGATTGTAGATTCGCATGCTTATATTGCTCTAATTGCTTTAAATAAGCCTCACAAGGTTCATAAGCTTTATCTGCTGCTTGCTTGAACCTGTCCCATAGAATGTCGTCTGCCTGAGCGTCGGAAGTCGCCAAAGATCGCCATTTATCTTGAATTAACTTAATTTGCTGCATCAAATCTTCCGGCTTGATTTGGGCATTGATTAAAGCCTCCATTTGCTCGCAAAGGCTTTCTTTTTTAGGTGCGGTAACAAATTTATTCAAACCCCTCAACTCATTCAAAGACTGTGTAACAGTTGTAAGCTTTTGCTGCTCCTTATCTTGTAATGAGACTGGAAACTCATTAAGTAAGTTTTGTATGTAATTGAATAGGCGATTGGCCTTGATGAGGTTTTTTTGCCGGATATGGCTTTTTAAGATGGTAACTTTTTTATCAATTTCCAGGCGTTTATCGCGATGTTTTTTCTGCTCAGCTTTAAGCTTGGATTTTAATTCAGCATGTCGCTGCCGAATTTCCTCATATAACTTGGGTTGTTTTACTGTGAAAGGCCAGTTCAATGTTTTAGATAAGGAAAAGTATTTTTGCTCCACTGCATTCAACGTCTCATAGGCTTGTGATGGATCTGCCTGCGATTCAATCTGTTGTATTTCCGTATAAGCCTGTATGGTAGCGTCTAGTTTTTCAATCGCTGCGCTTAGATTATGAAAGCGTTCATTGATCTGGGTGTCAGGGCTAAAATTCTGGCAAGTCTGTTGCCATTGATGATCGATTTGACCGACTTTGCCAGACCAAAGATTAAGTGAACCACTATCTAACAATTGCAGTTGCTCTTGTAGACTATCGCATAAGGATTGGCATAACTGGTTTTGCGCAAGTTGATATTCGTGCAAGGCCGCTTGCTCTTTGGCAGCGGCTATAACCTGACGACAGGCTTGCAAAGCCTGTTGATAACGCTGTTCAAAATCAAATTTGTATTGATCTTCTGTTTCCTGCCAGCGTGTTTCCAATACATGTACACGATTGGCAGTAAGTGAGCCATAGTCGGTTTTGGCCAACCGTTCTAACGCCTCACAGATTTGAACCAGGTTATCATGTGCTGCCTGTTTTTGTTTTTGCTCGCTCTTGAATTGCTGAATTTTATGCCTGACTATCTTAAGCACATTTTTATCGCTGCTTTGGGTTTGTAGCTGCCGTAAACAGTCAATATTTGAAATTTTTTCTGCTGCTGTTTTTCTTGCCTGAGGCAATGGTGAATCAGAAGCAAATAATACTAATAACTCATCTTCATCAAGATCACTAATCAGTTTATCGCTCTGTGAACTTTCGGTAATACGACTGATTAACTTTTGCTTAAACAATGAGTCTGTCGATAATGGAAACAGTCTGGCCGCAGTCATCGAATCAAGTTCATGCTGTGCTGAAAAACCCTGTTCCAGCAATTTCAATGCCTGCGTGCGAACACGACTGTCTTCATCATCAAGAGCAATATGACTTAAGATTTTAGTATCATTATCACAAGACAAATCACTCAGCGCCGACAATCTGACCTGCGGGTCATTATGCTCGATTTTGGGTTTGAAAAAGCTGCCAAACATAGTGTTAAACGTAATACCTAATGAGGTTTACAAAATCATCCGGATATAAACTCAGCAAACAAATCATGCTCGCTGGAGTCTACAACTTTAACCTCAATAACATCCCCAGGGTTGATATTGTAAGCTGAATTGCCTGCTTCAATATAGACTAAACCATCTATTTCAGGTGCATCAGCCTGGCTTCTGGCGACAATTTGTTGATCATCGACCTCATCAACGATAACCGGTAAATTTTTACCGATTTTTTGCCTGAGTTTGTCAGCAGAAATATCTGCTTGTAACAACATAAAACGTTGCAGGCGTTCTTGCTTGATGTGTTCCGGCACTGGATTAGGCAAGTTATTGGCCCTGGCTCCTTCTACAGCTGAATAAGCAAAGCACCCGACCCGGTCTAGTTGTGCCTGCTTGAGAAACTCAAGTAGATATTCAAAATCCTGCTCGGTCTCACCCGGGAACCCGACAATAAAAGTACTACGGATAGTCAGGTCCGGACAAATCCCGCGCCAGGCATTAATTCGCTGTAAATTGTCCTCAGCCGAAGCCGGACGTTTCATGGCTTTTAGAACATCAGGGCTGGCATGCTGAAACGGCACATCAAGATATGGCAAGACCAGACCATCAGCCATTAATGGTAAAATCTTATCGACATGCGGATAGGGATAAACATAGTGCAGGCGTACCCACACACCGAGTTGACCCAAGGCTTTGGCCAACTCCAGCATACTGGTTTTAAGCGGTCTGGCGTTATAAAACTCAGTTTTGTATTTAACATCAACCCCGTATGCACTGGTGTCTTGGGAAATAACCAGTAGTTCTTTTACTCCGGCAGTGACTAATGCTTCAGCTTCTTGTACAACTTCTGCGATAGACCGACTCACCAACTTTCCACGCATAGAAGGAATAATACAAAACGTGCATTTATGATTGCAGCCCTCAGCGATTTTTAAATAAGCGTAATGCCTGGGGGTTAGCTTGATTCCACCCGGGGGCAGTAAAGAAGTGAACGGGTTATGTTCAGGCATTGGCAAATGATTACGTACTGCGGCCATAACTTCAGCAGTAGCCTGCGGACCGGTAACTGCAAGCACATCTGGATGCGTTTGTTTGACCAGATCACCTTTTGCACCCAGGCATCCGGTAACGATTACCTTGCCGTTTTCTTCAAGGGCCTCACCGATCGTATCCAGCGACTCTGCTACTGCATCATCAATAAATCCACAGGTATTAACAATTACCAGATTAGCATTTTCATAAGAACCGGATATCTCATAGCCGCATGCCCTTAGTTGTGTCAGAATCTGTTCAGAATCAACCGTTGCTTTAGGGCATCCTAAACTCACAAAACCAACTTTGGAGGAAGAAGTGTCTTGCATGATGGTTATGGCTTGAGTAAATAACGCTTATTCTGGAAATTGACAATAGCACCGCCTCGCATTATTTCTACTATCTCAGCACCGTTAGATAAACTGTCACCTTCTTTGTAAATTGTCAAATCCAGCATAACAAATCGTTGCCTGGCGTCACTGGAATAGGAGACAACATTAACGGCGACATTACGCAAGTTCTGATGTAATACTTCCTCATAGTCATTATTAGCTGCTGGAGTAGCAGCAATCTGCTGTGTCGCCGATGCTTCTGAACCTGCCGTCTCTACCGGCTCCTGAACGATCACTTGCGGGCTTTGCTGCAGTTGTTCTACTGCCGCTGATTCACTGGCTTGCTGCTGAATCAAAGCTTGTTGTTGAGCTGCAGCAATTTCCTCTATTTCAGTCGTCTGATCAGCAATCACAGCTTGTTCTATTTCTTCAATAGCTTTCTGTGTGATGTTTGTTTGCGGCCCTGCCACAGGCTGCGAATCAATCGGCTGGGCCTGGGCTTCTAGCTGTTGTGTTTCAGTAGTATTTATAGTCTGCTGAACAGGTAATTCTGTTTGCTGCTGCTCAGCCTGACCGATGTTTTGCTGTATTGCCTCTGTGGTCGTAACCTGCGCTGGCTCAGCTGCCACCTCAGCTTGATTGGCAGAATTCTGATTAACCGTTTGGGAGCCAACTGTAAGAGTGTTTTTGTTTGTATCAAATTTAATTAACCCAGCAAAATATAAACCCGCCAGGACGACCAACAAGACCAGAACAAACACTAGCAGGTTGAGCCACCATGGTGTCCCATTAGTTTGTTTTTTAGCGCCATCCGCCACTACCGTTTCCAGGGTCGGCACTTGCCCAAGCGTTTTTTCTCTCTCTGACTTTTTTAACGCATCAAGAATATACGACATTGTGCTTTAACTCCGTAAGCTTGTACTGCTAGTTCTTTGACTGAGTTGCCTGGGCTGAGTTGGACAGCCCCAATTTACTTAACCATTCCGGTTGATAGTGACGTGCGCCCCAGATTGAAGCAAAAATCAGACCTATGATGACCACTGCGAAACTGATCCATTTAAGCCACCCTGAGTGATCAACTTCAATATCATTACCAAATACTTCTTTGGCTGCCTGGCGAACCACATGATGATCAACCATAGTTTTATCTGTCGCATAAGCACCCATCAAACAGCGATCACAGAGCACATTAATCAAACGCGGCACACCGTTTGTGAATTTGAATATTTGCTTGACTGCTTTATGAGTAAAAAGCTGGCGTTCGCAGCCGGCCACTCTTAAGCGGTTTTTAATATAAGCACCGAGCTGCTGCTCATCCAGCTCACCGAGGTGGTAACGGGACTTGATACGTTGTGAAAGCTGACGCAAATTCTTTGATGACAACATTTCATTAAGTTCAGGTTGTCCGACCAAGATAATCTGCATTAACTTATCTTTATTCGTTTCTAGGTTAGTCAATAATCTAACCTGCTCTAGGGTTTCTATAGATAATTGTTGTGCCTCATCAATCATCACCACGACACGCCTGTCGTTGGCGTAAGCTTCCAGCAAATAAGCATTAAGCGCATCGTTTAGCACCTTGGCCGAATCACTGCCGTGGTAGTTGATTTTTAATTCGTCACAGATGTATTGCAAAAGCTCGATGCTGCTGGCGCGTGGGTTTAGTATTAAAGCAACCTCAACGTTTTCAGGCAGCTGCTGCAAGACACTTCTGCAAAGCGTTGTTTTACCTGTCCCCACTTCACCGGTTAATAAAATAAACCCGCCTTGTTCGCTCAAGCCATAGAGCAAATGCGCCATTGCTTCACGGTGCTGGTCACTGAGGTAAAGATATTTAGGATTAGGACCTATGGTGAAAGGTAAATCACTGAGGCCGAAATAAGCTTTATACATAAACGCGTATTGTACTGCTTTCTACTTAAGAGGTGGCGATTCGTGAAAACCGAGAACGTAAAATATTATCAATATTATACCCCATTAACAGCTCGTCTATAGCATCAGCATTCGGACAAGACCAGTGGCAATCAGCTGTTTCATCAATATCCGCATTATTGATTAAAACCGTCAGCTTGTGGAATAACCTTATTTGCTCGATATCATTATAGATAGCTTCGCCAATTTGAACGGCATTACGAATCTTATATTGCTTAAATTTATCCGGGTTAGCCAGCAGTTCATCCAGGCTTGAAAATTTACCCAGTAGCCTAGCAGCTGTTTTGACGCCCACTCCATTTGCACCCGGTATATTGTCGACTTTGTCGCCGGCAAGTGCCAACAATTCCGGAATCTTGTTCGGCATAACACCAAATTTATCGACTATGCGCTGCGCATCATAAACCTCATTACGGGCAAAATCCCAAAGGTAATCATGCTCATCTTCCATGATTTGCGCCAAATCCTTATCAGCACTGACGATTGTGACACCGAAATCCAATTGCTTATAACGACTGGCCAATGTAGCAATAATATCGTCTGCCTCATAATAGTTACTTTGCATACACTGAAACCCCAGTTTTTGGGCCACATCCATGCACAGTCCAAATTGGTATTTAAGCTCCTCAGGCGGTGGCTCACGATTTGCTTTATAAGCAGGATAAAGTTCTTTACGGTAGTCAAGTTTCATACCCCCATCGAATGCAATAGCGATATGTTTAGGGTTTACGTCGGCCAAAAAATCGCTTAGAAAGTACAAAAAACCGTATAGTGCATTGATAGGTCTGTTTTGTTCATCCGTAATCGTTTCTGGATAGATATACCAGGCCCTAAAGATATAAATACTGGCATCAATTAAGAACACTCGGCAATTGGTATTTTCACGATGAATACTCACTTATGTATGTTGCCCGGATTTGCGCCACATTAACCAGCACCCCAAAATAAGCATGGGCAGTGTTAATAATTGTCCCATAGTGAACCAGCCAAATGCTAAATAACCCAGATGGGCATCAGGTTCTCTAAAAAACTCAACACAGAATCGAGAGATTGCATATCCGATTAAAAACAGACCACTGACTTTGCCGGGTGAACGAGGCTTGGAAGAATACCACCAGAGCACTAAAAACAGTAACAAACCTTCAAGTATTGCTTCATAGAGTTGAGAAGGATGTCGAGGAAATTTATCAGCTGCCGGAAAAATTACAGCCCATGGAACATGGGTTATACCGCCCCAAAGCTCCTGGTTAATAAAGTTACCGATTCTGCCTGTACCCAGACCAATTGGAACCAGCGGTGCAAGAAAGTCCGTCACGTTCCAGAATGTTTTATCGATTTTTTTGGCGAATAAAATCATGGCTACAATAACGCCAATCAATCCGCCATGAAATGACATGCCCCCTTGCCAAAGATAGAAAATTTCTATCGGGTTGGATAAATAGTAACTGAATTTATAAAACAGCACATATCCTAAACGACCGCCGAGAATAACTCCCATGGCGACATAAAAAAGCAAATCCCAAACCTGGTCTTTTGTCCAGTCACTACTTTGTTTGTTAGCTCTATAGACGCCCAAACTCACCCCGGCCGCAAACCCGATCAAATACATCAGGCCGTACCAATGAATACTTACCGGACCAATGCTAATTGCAATCGGATCAAAGTTGGGATGTTGGACCATAAAACGACGACCTGAGTTTTGAACGTATTCTAGCATTGCAGAGTTGTTTTAGCGTGATAAAAGTAGTTCAGAGCTGATTCAGCCAATCAACCTAAAATGACTGCAACTTAAGCAAAACATGATCGAAGACTAAAACTTATCCCAAAATAGTAGGCAGATGCCGTCAGTACTTAACAAGGGGTATAATCTGCGCCGCAGACCATGGCAATGTAGTGATAAATTATTTGATCAGATACTGTAGACAGAAATTATCGAGGATATGCATGATTAAGAAAATAACCTTTTTCTTTCTATTTTCTTTACTGGCCTCACAGGTTGTGGCCGATACTGTAGTTCGCTATACCATTAGTGATTCGGGATCAACACAGGTGGATAAACGGGTCGCCTATGTCTCCAACGGCATGGTCAGAGTGATCAATACCGGCGGACGGATTGAACCTGAAGCAATTTTTGATAGCAATTCTGGTGAGTTGACATTGATAGACCATCAACAAAAAAGCTATATCAAAGTCAATGAGCAGGAACTCACAGCAATGGCCGGACAAATTAAAAATTTAATCGATAGTGTTATAAGTGAATTACCATTTAATAATCCATTGGTACCCCGGTCAGAAGAAAAATCAGTTGTGCATAGCGGTATTCAACGACGGGTCGCTGGAATTTCTTGCGAACTCTACGAAATTCAGGTGAACAATGTTAAGGAAAGCGAAGTTTGCATAGCTAAATCCAATCGCCTGGATATTTCCCCCAATGATTATGAAACGTTGGAAAATCTTTATAAAACCGGTGATAGATTAGCGAAAACCGCACGCGAAACTATCGGTCAAAGTCTGGGCCCCATTCCCGAATTTGGTGCTGGCGAACTCGGCGGTTTACCTGTCTACATTCTCTCAGTATCCGGCGGTGTCCAGCTTGAATTGACCTTAACCGGAATTGATAGTGAATTAGTCTCCGCTGATTACTTCAAAATTCCACCAGGTTATCAACAACAGAGTTTGCCCTCGTTACTTTAGAGCCTGACGTCCATTCTTCACTAACTCAGAATCTTGATTGAAGGTAAAATACCTTCAATCAATAACAGTAGTGCAATGTCGGCTGATCCCCATCTTTCTGTGGTCATGAGCGTCTTTAATGGCGCAGACCTGCTTTATAAAACAATCGAATGTGTTGTTAATCAAAGCTACCGCGATTTCGAATTTATTATTATTAACGATGGTTCCACCGATAACAGCCTGGATATATTGCAAAAATGCGCTGACCAGGACAATCGAATCATTATCCTTGACCAACACAACCAGGGATTGACCTCATCATTAATTACCGGTTGCGAAAGAGCAAAAGGAAAATACATTGCCAGACAGGACGTCGGAGACTATTCTTTTCCCACTCGATTGGAAAAACAAGTCAACTGTTTTCAGTCTCACCCAAATTTGGTGGCGGTCTTTTGCCAATTCCAAGTCGTCGATGAAAATGGTGTGGTGATTTCTCAACATCAACCTGAGACTGATGACATAAAATCTGTATTGGACTACAGTGATGGTGATATTGCCGCACCGTCGCATCATGGCAGTGCGATGTTCAGTAAAACCGCATATTTTCAGGCCGGCGGATATCGCCAGGAATTTCGATTTGCCCAGGATCTGGATTTGTGGGTGCGCATGAAGACCTTAGGTGATATTAAAGTTATTGATGAAATACTTTATCAAGCACTATTATCAAGTAATACAATCAGCGGCATGCATCACCGCGCCCAAAAAAAATATCACAACATCATTATCGAGTCAGCGCGTGTTCGCAGCCACAATGGAGATGAACAGCCCATTCTCAGACAGGCCTCAGCAATTAAACCAAGTACCAATAAATTCATACTTAATGCAGACAAATCAAGCACTTTGTATTTTATGGGTTCCTGCTTGTTGCTCAAACAACCCCAACTTGGCAAAGCATATTTGAGAAAGGCATTAGCCAAAAACCCACTAAATCTTAAAGCCTGGTATAAATTATTAAATGCCCCAAAAGGATAAAAAAATTCTAGTCTTGTGCTGTCAGGGTCCGTTTCAGGATTACATGATAGATCAACTGGATAAGGAATTTTCTGTATGCGCCGTTGTTCGGCATGAGTATCCTGATCTAAACCCCCAGAGTAACCGTATAGTAAGCAAACTGGCCCACCCGATTAAGGCTATCCAGCATCTATATGCGCGATTTAAACTTGCTGAACATGACAAACGTGCACAAGACTACATTAACGCGACATTTAAGACTGAAAATATAGACCGAGAAAATACTCCTGAACTATTTACCGATGATGTCAATGAACAAGCCGTGGTTGACTTTATCAAGCAACACTCACCGGATATTATTTGCGTCAATGGCACTAACTTATTAAAAAACCATTTACTTGACCAAATCGCTGATATTCCCTATGGCATTATTAATCTGCATACCGGACTCTCACCTTACTCCCGTGGGGGTAACTGCAATTTGTATATGTTGTTGGAAAAACAGCCGCAACTTGTCGGTATCACGGTACATCATATCGACAAGGGTATAGACAGTGGCGACATCATAATTTCAGCACAAGTCGAGTATGATGAGGATGATAATTATGAAATCATTGATGCTAAATGTTTTAAA
Source organism: Arenicellales bacterium (assembly GCA_028284225.1). GTDB lineage: Bacteria > Pseudomonadota > Gammaproteobacteria > Arenicellales > JAHEKD01 > JAHEKD01. The sequence goes on along the minus strand of JANQSD010000019.1, from coordinate 100,132 downwards.
TTAGGTATAGATGCGATGCTGGAAGCCTGTCGACGACTGTTTTGCGGTAGCGCTGATCGAGTTAAACAGTGGGAGAAAGGCAAACTGTTTTTAAACCGTACTGGTTATAGCTACCGGCCTTATCATCGCCTACAGGTTAATTCATTGATTAGCAGAGGTTTAGTTCGTGATTATTTAAAGCATAAAGCTGAAGTCGATCAACGGGTCAAAACCGTCGGCGACTTTAGGGTTTGTTGACATCGCAATATGTTTAAGCGCATTCTAAACCGCAGTAAAGACTATGCTTTGATTGTTCCCGGAGAGGAACAAAAATGGGTCAACAGGCTCAAAGGTAAAGTCAGTTGTCTGCTTTATCACCGTATTGAAGATTACGGCAAGCATGTATTTCTGGATCATGGCGGCTCACCTGTAACAAGCCCTAAAGATTTTGATCAAGAGATGCAGTATTTGAAAACCCTGCCTGTTAATTTTTATACGCTGGCGCAATTACATGAGGGAGCATTTCCAGACCCGGATAAGATCGGTGTTGTAATCTGTTTTGACGATTGCTTTAAATGCAATTACCAGCAAGGATTAGAGGTTTTAAAACATCATTCTATTCCCGCTGTATTTTTTCAATGCAGCGGTTTTATCAATCGCAAGGATTTAATCTGGGAACATGCGCTATATTGGATTTTCAGCCACAAAAATTACAAAAACATATTTATCAACAAGATCAAAACACACACAAACTTTCCCACCTTAAACTCCTCTATAGATATTCGTGATCAATGCGACCCCACCATTATTGAACAGGTTACTGCTGAAATAATTGAAGAATTATCGCTGCAAAAACCGATTCAAACCTTGGCAGAATCAATCTACCCGACTGCAGACGACATTACTCAAGCGCTTGCTTGTGGACATGAAATTGGCAGTCACGGCCATTATCACTATAAACGTAAAAATATATCCGAACAGTGTTTTGAACAGGAACTTAGCCTCTCACAATCTCGTTTAACTAAGCTGACCGGAATCCAGCCTATTTCATTTTCATACCCGTTTGATAGCTATTTCTCTTCAGATCATCAACTTGCCAATAAATACTTCAAAAACATAGCAACCGTTGACTATCTGCGTATTGAATCCAGCTTCAATCCTGATATGCAGATTGTGCCGCGCCTGACCTGGCCCGGGCCCAGCAATAATAAATTTCGAATGAAACGCTGGCTGTTGACCGGCAGTTTTTAGATGGAGTTAGACTATTGCAGCTGAACCTCCCCTTCTTGGATCAGCTACTGCTTCAGCACCATTGGTTGACATTGAAACCGCATTAACACCACCAAAATAGAAATCTCTTTGAGGAAAAACTTTCATATCAGGGTAGTTATTTTTTAATACAGCCAATGTGCTTTCATCTAGTCCTACGGCTTCCAGATATAGCTGGTCATCGAAATGCAGCCTGGGCGCTTGCACCGCTTGCTTTAATGGAAAGTTGAGTAACATCTCATTCAGCAGCACTTGTAATACGGCTGTTCTTATCCGATTTGATCCTCCCGAACCCAAGGCGATCGCTTGACCCGGTTTAATTGCAACTCCAGGACACATCATTGAAGACAAACGACGATCCGGTGCCCATTTATTCAAGCCTAGCGGGTTTAAGTCATCCTCGCCCAGCATATTGTTCAACATAATCCCGGTATCAGACAAGATTTCTCCGCAGCCTTCACCATTTGAAACAGTCAAGGCAACGACATTGCCTTCGGCATCAGCAACCGAAATATGGGTTGTACCGCGGTTTGACTTTTGTCGGTCTGCAATTTGCTGCCGGTATGTCGCTAAATTAGCGTGTTCGAATAGAACACCTTGTTCCAGCTCTTGATAAGCTGACTTTGCTAGCGCCTCAACTCTTGCTTGTTGAGTAAGCTCCATAGTCCGGGCCAATAGCTCAAAATAGGTTGATGTTGCACTAGACTCTACTGATTGGATTTGCGACATTAATAATTCACTGGCAAACTGGACCAGCATCCCACCTGCTGAAGGCGGTGGATTGAGATAAATCTGACTGGCATTTAGCGAATATTGTATAGGCTTGCGATAAAAAACCTCATAAGTAGCTAAATCTCTCGCCGTTATCGATCCGCCATTGTTACTCGCTGACTGCTCAATTTTTTGTGCGATTTCGCCTTTGTAAAAAAATTCCTGTCCTTCTATCGACAAGGTTTCCAGCACATCAGCAAGTGCACTATTTTGATATATTTGATCTTGTTTTAGCACACTGCCATCTGCTGATTTTACAAATAATGCTCTGGCACTTTGACGGTTGACATAAATAGGATGCACCAGCTTCAGAATGGCTGCCTGTTCCTTGGTGATTTGCACACCTTGTTTAATTGCTTCTACAGCCGGGGCAACTAACTCTGAAATCGGTATTCGGCAAAATTGCCGATGTAGTTCAAAAATTCCCTTTACACATCCGGGCACGGCGACTGTGCCGTTGCCCATGTGGAAACCTTGTGTAGCACTGCCAAAATCAACCAGTACTTGCTCAAAATCCAGCTCCTCGGTAGGTTTTTTTGATCCCGGTGTATGTACAAAAAAATCCAGGGAGAAAGGTTTTTTCTCTTTTGTTTTTGCAACTAAAAATCCGCCGCCGCCCAACGATGCTAAAACCGGTTCTGCTACACAAGCCATAAAATACGCAGCGACCACCGCATCAAAGGCATTACCACCTGCTTTCAATACGGTTTCGGCAACATAAGTTGTTTTTGGATGCCCGCTTGCTACAGCACCTTTTATTCTCACTATTTAAATTCCCAATATTGGTTTAGCTACATAGTTAGAATTAAATGGTAGAATTAATCGTATGTCCAGAGCATCTTGCCAAGCTCGCACTGTGATTATTCTGAATCGGTTTCAGCGTTAAACTAGAACCTATCTCAAAATAGTCGAGCGACGTTGAGACGAGGCGAAAGTGAGCGAAAAAGCGCAGTTTACTTAGCGTAAATGAGCATTTTGAGTGAGCTTTTAACGACGTATTAACGAGCGCAGGCATTTTGAGAAAGGTTCTAACTGAACAATATTTATAGATTGGTGTCAGTATATAGGAGAAATTTCCGCGTATTACCGCCAACTGTCTACAACAATGGATGAGATTAAATGAGTTACGAACATATCAAACTTCCTGAAGGTGGTGAAAAAGTCACCTTATCTGGCAACAAATTGTCGGTTCCAGATCAGCCAATTATCGGTTTCATCGAAGGTGATGGTATTGGCCCGGATATCACCGCAGCATCACTGAGAGTACTTAATAGCGCGGTGGAAAAAGCCTATCAGGGCAAGCGTAACATTGCCTGGTGTGAGTTATATCTGGGTGAAAAAGCAGCCGGTATTTATGGCGGGGATTATTTCCCAGCTGAAAGCCTGGATGCTATTAAAGACTTGTATATTGCACTAAAGGGCCCGCTGACTACCCCTGTCGGTGGAGGTTTCCGGTCGCTTAACGTTTCTTTACGTCAGGACTTAGATTTGTATGCCTGCGTGCGTCCAGTTAAATATTATCAAGGAGTTCCATCGCCACAAAAAAATGCTGATGATGTGGACATGGTGATTTTCCGGGAGAACACTGAGGATGTTTACGCCGGCATCGAATATGAGAGCGGTTCTGAGGAAAACAAAAAACTAGCCAAATTTTTACGTGAAGAAATGGGTGTTGAATTTTTTGAGGATGCCGGACTGGGTATCAAACCCATTAGCCCGTTTGGCTCAAAACGCCTGATCAGAAGTGCAATTAATTATGCCATCGATAATGATCGCAAAAGCGTCACCCTGGTACACAAGGGAAATATTATGAAATTCACCGAAGGCGCCTTCCGTAATTGGGGCTATGAACTTGCCAAAGACGAGTTTGCCGATGTCTTAATCACTGAGGATGAGCTTTGGGATAAACACGATGGAACATTACCTGAAGGAAAAATCGTCATCAAAGACCGTATTGCCGATATCATGTTTCAACTCATGCAACTCAGACCGGCAGAATTTGATGTGGTCGCAACCATGAATCTCAACGGTGATTATTTATCCGATGCATTAGCAGCCGAGGTTGGTGGCGTAGGTATTGCGCCAGGGGCCAACGTGGCCGACCACATTGCTGTATTCGAAGCCACCCACGGTACTGCTCCCAAGTATGCGAACCAGAATAAGGTTAATCCGTCATCGCTATTATTATCAGGAGTCATGATGCTGGACTACATGGGTTGGAAAGAAGCTGCCAAGCTGATTAATAACGCCTATCCACAGGTCATCGCCGATAAAACAGTCACTTATGATTTCGCCAGACAGATGGACGGCGCAACAACTGTATCTACAAGTGAATTTGCTGACAAACTCATTGATAAAATAATGACTTAACATCCTTGCCTGCACCACGTGCAGGCCTGGGAATATCCATAAATCTTGGCTCATGGCTAAAATTCTTCTCATTGATGATGACGTAGAACTTTGTGAATTATTAAAAGAGTTTCTTCAAAGTGAAAGCTTTGAAGTCACTATAGCTAATGATGGTCGGGCGGGATTGGAGCGCTTGAGTGACGAACATCCTGATTTGATTGTGATGGACATTATGATGCCCAAGCTTAATGGTCTGGATACGTTGAAACAATTGCGCAGTGAAAACTTTGATTTACCAGTCATTATGCTGACAGCCAGAGGTGATGACGTTGACAAAATCGTTGGGCTTGAATTAGGCGCGGATGATTATTTATCCAAGCCTTTCAATCCCAGGGAATTAAGTGCCAGAATAAAAGCCATTCTCAGACGTATTACAGAGAAACAACCAGATTCGACTGAAGTTTATCAAGTTGAAGATATCACTATTCATCCAGCTTCCAGGCAGGTACTTGTCAACGACGTAGAAACCGAGTTGACTGCGGCTGAGTTTGAAATTTTGACAATACTTTTGAAATTTGCAGGTGAAGTTTGCAGCAAGCAAAAGCTTACTGAGCAAGCTCTTTCAAGAAAACTTGAACTGTATGACCGCAGTATTGACATGCATATCAGCAATCTTCGTAAAAAATTGGCGGCCAAACCTGATGGTACTCAGCGAATCAAAACAATCAGAGGCATCGGTTATATGTACTTGACCCGGAATATACAATAGCAATCAGGTCACTATCTTTACGTCTGCTTTACACATCAAAATCATTTTAAGTGTTAATGTCTGTGGTATAGCGAGTTATAAGTGTGAAAGGCCTATTTTTAAAAACATTCGTCTGGTTTTGGTTAACCACCATAATCACCATTTCCGCTACCTATTTTATTAGCTCGCGTTTAACTGATAATAATCGGCATACTCACGATATTGATGAAATTGTTGCGCATTATTTTGAAGAATTTGAGCAAGAATTAAATGAACAGGGTATTGGTGAATTTGCAAGAGAATTAAAACATCAACGGTTACCCAGGGGTATCGGAATACTTCTGGTCGATGACCATAATAATGTTATTGCTGTTAAACGTGTTCCTAAACCAATATTGCAACACTACCTCGATACCGGAAACTGGCCAGAGCCCAGAGGAGTGAAACTTAATATTAAGGCAAAAGCATTCGAAATAGACGCCCGGCAACTGACCTTATTTATCTTATGGCTACCCAAAAAAGTGCATGCAGATAACTTTGACCATCGACCCTGGTTCAAACCTTTTCAACGAACGCCGGGCTGGGCCGCTTTCAGATTGTTGCTGGCGTTGTTAGTCAGTGGATTAATCTGTTATTTTTTAGCACGGTATATTTCCAAACCGATCGTTAAATTACGTGCAGCCGTCAATCAAGTCGAACAAGGTAATTATGATAATAAGGTGGCCGCTGAGTTTAAAAACAGAAGCGATGAAATAGCTGATCTTGCCAGTGATTTTGACAGAATGTCAGATGAAATTAAGAACCAATTTCAACAACGTGAAGAGCTGTTACGTGATATATCCCATGAACTAAGATCACCTTTAGCAAGGATGCGAGTTGCTTCTGAATTAATCAAAGAAAAGATCGATGCATCGAATTCCTCCGAGATTGACCGCATCGAACGTGAAATCTCCCGGCTTGATGATCTCATCGGTGAAATTATTGATTTTTCTAAACTGACGAATCAATCATCACAGGTTAATAAACAACAGATAAATCTGGTCGAATTAATTCAGCAGATTATTGCTGACGTTAACTTTGAGGGCGAAAGCACGCACAAACAAGCCATATTTAACACAAGTTACACGCGAGTAGACATTTATGCCAACAAGACATTGATCATGCGAGCAATAGAGAATGTTTTAAGAAACGCTTTGAAATATTCTGCCAACGATACCAATGTCACTTGTTCACTGGCCTTAGAAAATCATCAAGCCATTATTGCAGTGGCTGATAAAGGGCCCGGGGTTCCAGAACACGAATTAGAACAAATATTTGAACCGTTTTATCGAACATCAAAATCACGTGACCGAAAAAGCGGCGGCACAGGGCTGGGTCTGGCAATTAGTAAGCAGGCTATTGAAGTTCATCAAGGTGAAATTAAAGCAAATAATGGTGAAGAGCATGGATTAGTAGTCACCATCCGATTACCATTATCGACTCAAACAATACAATGATGACAGATGAACTTTTATTTTGGACACATTCATGATTTGTCAAAAGAGCAGGCTCACCAGCGCCAAATCGAATGGCTTAATAAAACCATCTTTGCCCAATATGAAAACTGCATTTCAACTCATGCCGAGGACGGATTTAGTCTAACTCTAGTCAATGACCCCAAAAAACTATATCCCGATCAATCTGAGCGAATATATGTTAATGATGATTTTGTTTGTGCAACAGATTGTCAGTTGTTTAATAAGACAGAGCTTGCAGACAAACTGGATTTAGATCCGGATTCAAAGCACGAAGAATTCTTTATTTCAGCTTATTTAAAATGGGGAGAGCAATTTCCTAATGTGTTCGACGGAAAATTTTCTTTCATAATTTGGGACCGGAATGACAGAATTCTACTCGCAGGGCTTGATGCACTGGGCTATTGTAGCTTCAGTTACAGTTGGGCGGGGCAACATCTATACTTCGCTTCGGATTTAGCTACTTTGCTTGATCAACCCAGGGTTGATAAATCCATCAATCTGAACCGTTTTTATCAATGCTTTCGTTATTCCAACAATACACCCGAACAAACTTATTTTAAGCATTGTAATTATTGCCCTGCGAGCCATGTAGTCAAAGTGCAAGACGACAAAATCAAGACACAAGATTACTGGAAGCTAACCCAAACTCGAATTCCCAAAAAATCAAAAACCGAATCACAATACACCGACGAATATATTTCAATTCTAGCTGGGGAAATCAAAAAGCAAGTTGGCAAGGATCAGAAAATTGGATTAATGCTAAGCGGTGGCAATGATTCCAGTCTGTTAGCGGCGATTTTATCTACAAATAGTGAGTTCAGACAAAAGCTAATCAGCTATTCCTATGTTTTTGATAAATTTAAAAGTTGTGATGAAAGTGAATACGTCAGACAAACACTGAAGATATTAAATATAAACGGAAAACTTATTAACTGTGATGACAAAATCATTTTATCTGACCTAGACACCCGGCTAATCACTAAAGATATTGTACATTTAGACTCTTATGCAGCCTTACCTGAATCAATTTACAGTCAGGCGCATGCTGATCATCAGAATGTGCTGATGTCGGGGCTCAACGGCGATGATTTATTCGGGGGATTCAAATATCTATATGCTGATTTAATTCGCCAAAGACACTTCCTACAGATTATTAAAAGCTTACTGAACTCCACAGCAAAATTCAGCGAGCTTTCGAAACTGCTGAATTTTGGAATTCGACCTTCGCTACCGCAACAGCTAAAAAGGATCTATCGGAAAATTTCAAAAACCTCTGCTGTGCATGATTTCAGTATCCCGGATGAATACTTAAACCATTTAGATGATGAAAAGGCTTTAAAAGAATGTAAACTGTTTCAGCACGAAAAGTTACTGAAACTCGTTTATTATAGAAATATACCGGAAGGACTTCACTTTTTGCGCAGACATTTATATCTGCGATACAGTCTCGGGCTGACTTTACCCTATTACAATAAAAAAATGATTGAATATATGTGGCGATTGCCGGTTCAATATTTATCAAAACGAGGTAAATTTCGCGGCATTCAGATAAATAGTCTAGAAAGGTTCAAGCTGGACCATATAATCAACCGGACTTCCAAAACTAACTTTGGTGAATTGATTGAAACAGGCATCTTAGAAAATAAAAAGGCAATCACAAATCTTCGCAAATCTTCACTATTAGTTGACGAAAAAATGATTAATGCCAAAGAGCTAGACCTGATGATCAATCAGATCGGTGACATCAATAAAACTCACAGACTTCGATTCTTTTTATTAACCGAATTGTGGTTCAGAGCGATTCGATCAGATGATTCTTCTTATAATGATGTATATTGAAAGTCTCTTGGTTACTACAGGATTTATAGAACCTATCTCAAAATACCTTAATTCACCCCGATTTATACCGTGGAAAATGATTTAGATTAGTTCTCTCTTTCATTTGGCGGCCCAGACTCATCAAACTGTCCTGAGGCTGCCATGATTAGACTTTTCAAAGAACCCAACTCTTTTATATTTGGTTTAGAGTATACCCGTTTGCCATTCATTTATTGCTTACTCCCAAAGTACAAGCTATAGGCTTTCGCCACGTTTGCAAAACGAAATTTTTCCAACTAATTTTGAACTATAATCAATAATATACAAGAAATTAAAGAATTTTGCAGTATTTCATCGCCAATTATGTTGACAGAAATGCTATCCAGGCCAAATAAAAAAATTCTTTAGGTTTAAAAATAACTTTTTATTTCAATCAGTTAGCACCACAGCTGCTCAAACCTATATTAACTCCGTCTGGAAACAGTGGTGACCCCGGCATAATTTATACAATTGTTTATAAAATAAATCTTGTGAGTAGCTAACGCCAGCCTCTGTTGCCGATAGGTTTTAGCAATTGCCAGTAGACCCTAATCTGCAATTACAAGCCGATCAATAATTTGTGAATCACGTATTGCTTCTGCTGTTCTATTGATTATTCCTGCTTTAGTGGATAGATCATCAACAGTTCCTTCAAGTACGATTTCTTTTGAATAGAACTTAAATTCACCGACAATAATTCGATCCAACTCCGGAATTAAATATCCGATTTTTTCATCCCATTCCATATACTCTAGCTCCTCACTAATACGAATATCAATTTCAAGTTTTGTGTTGGGATAATAACCTTTAAACAGCGCAATGAGTTTTTGTTTAAGCCCATTATCAGCTAACACACCGGACACAGTGATACCTTCTGCTTGCTTTTCAAAAACAATTCTCTCTGATTCTTCCAGTCCGGTAATTTTGATATCGTTTATATAGCGTGTCTGTCTACTGATTTGTGACAGTATCTTTTGCTCGGCCAATTCCCGGTCATGCTCGGATTTGAATCTGCCGTTCATCACCACTCGCTGGTCGGAAAACTCGAACCAGACCTCATTGCCCTGAAAACGTTGAAATAAATATTCATAATCCAGGATTTGCTGCATAGTTATCATACGATCACTAGCCTGAGCTTCGACGATAACTTGATACTCAGGGAAATACTGGTAAATCAGCTTGGTAATAAGTTCAAGATTAGCCGGGTTTTTAAAACCTCCAGTAAACTTGACTTGATTATTCTCAATCAGAATCTGACCGAATGCAGGCTGGGGCTCATAAAGCACCTGCTGATCAACGATATTGCGGACTCCGACAATTTCTCTAGCCAAATTAAATTGGGCAGTGCGATTATAATTAATACTGACGTCACCGGTAAAAATAACATCCCTGCCGTCTACTTCAAATTGTGTTTTAATCCCATTATCGATGAATTTTTGCGCCAATGAGGCATTCAGTTTTGTCGTTATTTTAGGGGGAACAGCCAACAAGCATAGCGCGGTAACAGCCAGAAAACAGGCAAAACCCAGCAGCCAAATCCAGTTTCTTCGACTCATTTAAGCCAACTAATTTGCAATTCGTGCGTTAACTACGCGAGCATTAGCTGATGATAAATTTTGAGCACTTATACCGGTTCTGACTGTGGTTTGCTGCTTGGCCCCAAGCGTACCGCGCAAATCACGCCGGAAGCTGCGTGTTTTACCTGCGGCATCACGAGTCTGTATATCTACAACAATGTTTCTTATCGGCACAGTAGTAGCGTTAGCCACTCGTACTATCAACTCACCGTTGTTTGCTGCTGCTCTTGCCTGGATATACTTTTGAGGGTTACTGGGTAAATCCAGCCGCAATAGTTCCGCATAACTTTTTTTACCGATTTCAGATTTACTCCGAGAGGCGGTTTGAAACTGCTTGATTGCCTCACGAGTGTTGCCTTCATCAAGCGCAATACGACCCAGTGTGTAGTGAGTAACGTCATAGCCCGACAACAAATCCAAACTACGCTGTAAATCTTTTTTTGCTGCAGCTGTGTTGCCCATTTCATATTTCAATGAACCGCGCTTTGCCAAAGGAGCAAAAAAATTAGGATTTTTAGTCACAGCACGGTTATAACTTGTCATTGCCGCTTGCTCGCGGCCTTGTTCTGCTGCTAAATCACCATCAAGCAAATCAAACAGCGCTTCTCTAGGTTCAATTTTCTTGGCCTTCTTGACCAAACTTCTAGCTTTATTGAAATCACCTTTATTGGCCGCTTTAATCGCCTCATCATAGGCATCATAGGCGGGCTTTGATTTAAACAAAGTTCGCAAACGTTTTTTATAACGTTCTGCACCTAATTCGCCACCCTGTGGTAACTTTGCTGCAGTTTCGCGATTCTTGGCAACTCGTTGCTGAGAAGGCGGATGAGAAGCAAACAGGCCGCTAACCCAGTCAGTTCTTCGCCCCTCTGACAATCTGACAAATGTTTGTTGCAGGTCAATTGCTGCTTTGGGATCATAACCGGCTCGAGACATGTACTGCATGCCGTATTCATCCGACTCCAACTCCGCACCACGGCCATACTTTTGATTGATTAACTGAGCACCCAACGATGCAGCCTGACCGTAACCTTGCCCTCCTGCAATTGCCGCCCCAATAATGCCTATTTGTAAGCCTAAACCTCGAGTTTGCGCTTTTGCACCATGCCTTGCAGCGGCATGAACAATCTCGTGACCTAATACTGCAGCCAATTCAGCCTCACTATTAAGTTCTGTCAATAATCCCCGATTAATCGCAATTTTACCGCCCGGCAGTGCCCAGGCATTCGGTATGGAGCTGTTCAGTACTTTGAATTCATAGGGTAATTTGCGGTCACTCACCACAGCTAATCGCTGACCCACTTGATTGATATACTCCTGCACTTGAGGGTCAACCACATAATCACCCCCTTGAGCTTGACGATAAGGCGAATAAGCTTGCTTACCAACATTGAGTTCCCATTCTTCTCCCACCAGCGACAATTCCCGTTTACCAGTAACCGGATTAGTCGCACAGGCTGCTAAAAATACAGTGATTGTTAGCGAAACGACAAATGCTTTGAGTTTTTCAGTAAGCATTATTAAAAGTCCTGTTTGTTATATTCCAGTGATTATATACAAGCTGGCTAAATTTTGACTGAATTGTTTAATCGTCAACTATTTCAATAACTTAGAAGACAGCAACTTATTCTAAAATCATTAGCTGTTCGAGCTATACTTGGCATTTTTGAATTAAATCGTTTACATGGACAAAATAGATTATACAGAGCTCGCTCGAAATGAAATTGATAACAAGACCAAGCCGTTAGGGGCTTTAGGCCAGTTAGAGCAAATTGCCATTCAGTTAGCGACTATTCAGCAAACATTGACACCTGAAGTTTATCCGGCTCGGGTTCTGGTATTTGGCGCTGATCACGGCATTAGCCGCCAGGGTGTTAGTGCTTTCCCAGCTGAGGTCACGGCCCAAATGATGGCTAATTTTTCTAATGGCGGCGCAGCTATTAATGTGATTGCGAATAGCGTAGGCGCATCGATAAAAGTTATCGACGTTGGTGTTAACGCCGACTTGTCCGAATTAAAAAATATTGATCAATGCAAAGTTAAAGCAGGTACTGAGGACTTTACTCAGGGTCCGGCAATGAAGCCGCAAGAGTGCAATAAAGCGTTGGAAATTGGCTCAGATCAAGCCATAACGGCGTTTAAGGACGGCATTAAAACACTTGCCCTTGGCGAAATGGGGATCGGTAATACAACTGCCGCTGCCGCCCTGGTTTGTGCTTTTACCAACCATCAAGTTGAAAAAATTGTTGGGCTTGGAACCGGTATTGACCAACAAGCCCTGAAAAAAAAATATGCTGTAGTGAAAGCAGCCATCGCGTTACATCAGCAAACATTTGACCAACCCAAACTCCTGCTCGCCGCCTTGGGAGGGCTGGAAATTGCTGCACTCACAGGAACCATACTCAAGGCTCACGAATTTAATATGATAGTCGTCGTGGATGGATTTATTTCCACTGCAGCAGCCTTGACAGCTTGCCAGATTAATCCCAATGTTCGCGGTAATTTGATTTTTTCTCATCAATCTGCTGAACAGGGACACAAGTTAGCACTGGAGTTTCTTAATACCAGGCCAATACTACAATTAAATCTGAGATTAGGTGAAGGAACCGGTGCCGCACTTGCGCTACCGATTATACACACCGCAGCCAAAATACTCGCTGATATGGCAACATTTGAGCAAGCAGGTGTATCAGGTAAAGAAAGTTGATACTACGAATGGAAAAAATCAGTGATGAGGTGGGCTATTTTTTCACCGCAATGACTTTTTTAACACGTATACCTGTAGCACGTTGGTCCATCAACCATGAAAATAGCTTACTCAGATCCTCAGTTTACTTTCCGCTTGTTGGCGTTTGCGTGGGCGTAATCTGTGGATTGACTTATTCTCTAGCTAACATTTTCTATAATGAGAATGTAGCCATAATTCTGGCAATCACAGCGGGAATTATCAGCACAGGGGCCTTCCATGAGGATGGCTTTGCAGATGTTCTCGACAGCATGGGCGCATTCGACAAAGACAAAAAGCTACAGATCATGAAAGATAGCAGGCTCGGCACCTATGGTGTCATTGGTCTTATCTGTTTATTACTGGCTAAGTTTTTTGCTCTGCAAATTATTAGTGAGACAGAGCGAAATATCTGGGTTGTTTTTATTATTGCCCATTGTTTATCCCGTTGGTCTTGCCTGCCGCTGATTTATTTTAATGATTATGTCAGCCCAAACTCTAAAACCGGAAAAGACCTGATAGCAAATGCGATTAACGATAAACGCTTAACTATGGCTACCTTATTGACAGCATTAGTGGTGGCATTATTGAATTTTGACAGGTTTTTTATACTTGCTGCTGCGGTAATGCTAGTTTTGTTAAGTGCACACTATTATTTCCGGCGTTCATTCGGTGGCATTACCGGTGATTGCCTTGGAGCAACTAATCAAATTACGGAAGTAATAGTTTTTCTTGTATTTGCGGCCCTGGCAAGATGAGCGTGATATAGTCCTCCTACTATAGCAACCATCGACTGTCCTAAATGCCCACAAACTCACAAAGCATATATCTTGTCCGACATGCTGAGACGACGGCTGAACCAGATCGTGTTATTGGTCAAACCGATATCGATTTATCGACCGCAGGAAAAAAACAAATTACAAAACTCGTTAAAAGCTGGAAACAAGAAACTCCGACCAAACTTTATTGCAGCAGTTTAATTCGGGCCAGACAATCTGCTGAAATTCTCAATAAAAACTGGCAACTTGAGATTGAACACGATGAGCTGCTTAACGAATTAAATTTTGGCCTGTGGGAAAATAAGCTCTGGGATGAAACCTACAACGATGATCCAAGTTTTTTTAACCACTGGGCTGAAAACTGGCTGACAGAGCCGGCACCTATGGGAGAGAGTTTTGATGATGTTATCAGTCGATGCCGTGACTGGCTCAACCATATGAGTACCGAGAACACACCGATTGTTATCGTCGCACATGCCGGAAGTTTAAGAGCAATCACCAGCATACTGCTCGACCTGCCTGCCAGTTGTGTCTTCAGTTTTGAGTTCAGTCATGCCCGTGTATCTAAACTTCAACTGAGTGATGAATCTGCCAAGTTAATTTATTTAAATAACTTTAACTTCTGTTAAGAAACTATTTAAAACTTTGCCTGTCATAAGACATTCGTAAAGCGGGCTTATTGCACACTCTTATTTAATCAGTATGATGAAGACTTTAAAAAACTAATTGACCACCATGCGTCCTGGAAAAATACTACTGGCGGTTTGTATCGTTGTACTGATCGGATTATTTTTTATATTTGATCTGGGCCAGTATTTCACTTTGGAGAATTTGAAATCCCAACAAGCCAAATTCCAGCAGTTTGACAACGATCATCCATTTTTAACCAAATTCTCTTTTTTTATGGCTTATGTTGCTGTAGCCGCTTTGTCATTACCCGGAGCACTGATCATGACTTTAGCAGCAGGGGCATTTTTTGGAGTGGTCAGCGGCTCTATTATTGTTTCATTTGCTTCTACCATTGGTGCAACCTTAGCAATGCTGGCAGCCAGATACTTGCTTAGAGAAACTATTCAATCGAAATACAGCACTAAGCTCGAAGCCATTAACAAAGGTATTGACGAGGAAGGTGGTTTTTACTTGTTTACCTTGCGCTTGATACCTGTCGTTCCATTTTTTGTTGTTAATTTAGTCATGGGTTTAACCACCATCAAAACTCTGGTTTTTGCATTAGTAAGCCAACTGGGCATGCTGCCTGCAACTGTTATATATGTAAACGCAGGCCATCAACTAGCAAGTATTGACTCTGTCAAAGATATTATTTCACTACCCATAATTATTTCTTTAGCTTTGCTGGGATTGTTTCCATTAGTTGCTAAAAAACTCGTCACGTTTTACAGGAATCGAAATGTCCAAAAAGTTTGATAATAACCTGATAGTTATCGGTGCCGGCTCAGCGGGGCTGGTAACCGCTTATATTGCTGCGGCAATTAAGTCAAAGGTGACTTTAATCGAAAAGCACAAAATGGGCGGTGATTGCCTGAACTATGGCTGCGTGCCTTCAAAAGCATTAATACGTTCGGCAAGAATGTGTGCAGACATGCGTCGAGCCGATAGCTTTGGAGTGAATTCAGTTGAGCCGGAATTCGATTTCAAGAAGATTATGGAGAGAATTCAATCTATCATCAAGACAATTGAACCGCATGATTCAGTTGAGCGTTACACCTCACTTGGCGTTGAATGCATTATAGGTGAAGCAAAAATAATAACCCCCCATGAGGTAGAAGTTAACGGTCAAACTCTCAGCACTCGCCGCATTGTCGTGGCCAGTGGTGCACGTCCCTTTGTTCCGCCAATTGAAGGCCTTGATCAAGTCAAGGCGTTAACATCAGATAATATTTGGCAAATAGAGACGTTGCCCAAAAGGCTTACAGTACTAGGAGGCGGGCCGATTGGTTGTGAATTAGCACAATCATTTGCACGGTTTGGCACTGAAGTGGCATTAGTTGAAATGGCGCCCAGCATCATGATCAAAGACGACAAGCAGGCTGCTCAAATTGTTCACCAAAGCCTTGAACGCGACGGCGTCAAAATACTCACCGGTCACAAAGCTGTTAAGGTTAATAATGGTGATTCTAAAGAACTCATTTGTGAAACCGGAGAAACAACTGTTTCGATTCCATTTGATGAAATTCTGGTTGCTGTCGGACGTCGTGCCAACACTGAAAATCTCGGGCTAGAGCAACTGGGTGTTGAAATTAATCCAAACGGTACCGTTAAAACGAATGAATATTTACAGACCAACATCCCCAGCATTCTGGCTTGCGGAGATGTGGCCGGGCCTTATCAGTTTACCCATACGGCTTCACATCAAGCCTGGTATGCCAGTGTGAACAGTTTGTTTGATAAGTTTAAAACCTTTAAAGTCGACTATAGTGTTGTTCCCTGGGTCACTTATACCGAGCCTGAGGTTGCACAAGTTGGCATTACCGCTGATCAGGCTGAGCAACAAGGTTTAGATGTCGACACAACTATTTATGAATTATCAGGTTTTGACCGCGCTTTAACTGAAAGTGATACCGAAGGTTTTGTCAAAGTTATTACCCCTAAAGGAAAGGACAAAGTCCTAGGCGCGACGATTGTTGCCGCCCATGCCGGAGAAATGATCACAGAGTTTACATTGGCAATGAAGCACGGGTTGGGCTTAAACAAAATTCTTGGAACCATTCATCCTTACCCAACCTGGATGGAGGCCAATAAATTTGCTGCGGGCAATTGGAAAAAAGCGAATGCGCCGCAGTGGGCATTAACGTTCTTAGAAAAATTCCACAACTGGCGGCGTTAATTACTCTTGCTGCTGAGCTTTTTCAAGCCCCTTAAGAAATTTGCCTAGCGCTTCCCCGACTTCTTCAGGTGTCATGTTCTCAATCCCTTCCAGCTTGCCGCTATATTCTTCCATCTGAGCTTGAAATTTCCGGGCTGTACGTTCTGAACTCACGTTCAGCAGTATCATTACAACTGCCAATATACCAAGCACAGTTTTTGCTTTGCTTCTATCAATAGCGTGAACTTCAACGGAGGCATGGAACATTAGCCAGAAAATCAGGGCGAGCCCTATTATCGAACCCAAATAAGGAATCGATTGCAGCAGCAGCATGATAGGGAATACAGCCATTGAATAGGCAACACAGCGCCAAGCCGTTTCAAACCGTTGTGTTGATCCCATTAATTTCCATATAACGAACATGATTGCACCGCTAAAAAAACTACTTATCATCGCAGCAATGGGCATGAAAATAAGCGATGCAATGCCCATACCCGCACCAAAACGCAATCCTGCTCCAAATATCGATATGACGACAGCGATTACACCTGCGACAGCTCCTATCACTAATGTGTAGATTAGCGGCTCAACATAACCGCCGGTTTTTTGCATGTCCCGATAAAATCCCGACGGATTCAAAACCACCTGCATCGCATCCTCAATTACCGTCGAAAAATTGAAATTACTATTTTGCGACATATTCTTAGCCTTATAATTTGTTCAATCAAATTATAAGACATCTGTGGCCTTACTGGTGCTGAATTAATCGGCCTGATTTGCACCCGAGACTGGCAAGTGAATTGGGGTTATGATTTGGCCAATATCTGGGCAGTAGCGTTATAGTATTGCCGGTAAATTAAGCCCGTTTTCCTGCGCACATTCTATTGCTGTTTCATAACCGGCATCAGCATGACGCATCACGCCTGTACCCGGATCATTCCAAAGTACTCGTTCAATACGTTTAGCTGCCTGTTCACTGCCGTCACAACAAATAACCACACCCGCATGCTGTGAATAGCCCATGCCTACACCACCACCATGGTGAAAAGACACCCAGGTCGCACCTGAGGCCGTATTTAGTAATGCATTTAACAATGGCCAGTCCGACACGGCATCAGAACCATCTTTCATGCTTTCTGTTTCACGGTTAGGTGAGGCCACTGAACCGGAGTCCAAATGATCCCTGCCGATAACAACAGGAGCTTTAAGTTCGCCGCTGGCCACCATTTGGTTGAAGGCCAAACCCAGACGATGACGCTGCCCCAAACCAACCCAGCAAATTCGAGCCGGCAAGCCCTGAAAACTTATACGTTTTTGTGCCATATCCAGCCAATTATGTAAATGCGGATCATCGGGTATCAGCTCCTTCACTTTCTGATCTGTTTTATAAATATCCTCCGGATCACCTGATAGTGCCACCCATCGAAACGGCCCAACCCCTCGGCAAAACAAGGGGCGTATATAAGCCGGTACAAAACCTGGAAAATCGAAAGCATTTTTTACACCTTGATCTTTAGCCTCCTGGCGGATGTTATTACCGTAATCAACTGTTGGTATACCTCGATGATAGAAATCCAGCATGGCCTTAACGTGAACTGCCATTGACTTTCTAGCCTCGCTCGCCACCTGCTCGGGATTTGATTTTTGCTGTTCGTGCCATTGCTGCATGGTCCAGCCAATCGGCAAATAACCATGGACCGGGTCGTGGGCAGAAGTTTGATCAGTCACCAAATCGGGTTTAACGCCCTGTTCAACCATTTGCGGTAATAATTCAGCCGCATTGCCTAATAACCCGACAGAAATTGCATCACCTTGTTCACAGGCTTGTTGAATCATTTCTAATGCCTGCTGTAACGAATCGGCTTTCTTGTCGAGGTACTTGGTTCTTAATCTGAAATCTATACGCGTTTCATCACATTCAATACACAGTGCACAATAACCTGCCATGGTCGCAGCTAACGGCTGGGCGCCTCCCATCCCGCCAAGACCAGCGGTTAATATCCATTTGCCCCTAGTATCACCACTGAAATGCTGGCGACCAGCCTCAACAAATGTCTCATAGGTACCCTGGACAATGCCCTGGCTGGCAATATAAATCCAGGAACCGGCCGTCATCTGCCCAAACATCATCAATCCCTTACGATCAAGCTCATTAAAGTGCTCCCAGGTTGACCAATGTGGAACCAGGTTAGAATTTGCGATCAAAACACGCGGTGCGTCGGCATGTGTCTTAAAGACACCTACTGGTTTGCCTGACTGGATTAGCAGGCTTTCGTCTTCTTCAAGTTGTTGCAAAGTGTTTAAAATCTGGTCAAAACAATCCCAGTTTCGTGCCGCCCGCCCAATGCCCCCATATACCGTTAATTCCTCAGGTCGCTCGGCCACATCCGGATCCAGGTTATTTTGTATCATGCGGTAAGCGGCTTCAGTCAACCAGTTTTTACAGGTTAAATCTGATCCACGTGGTGCTCGAATCACCCTGGTTTTATCAATTCGATTCGAAATCATTACTGTTCCTCATTGATGTTTGACTATTTGATAGTCGTTGGTTGAATACTTGGCGGCCAGATCATAGCGGTTACCCGGGTAAATCATTGTCACATAGGTAACTACTTGATCACTTTTCCAGGTTCTTCTTGATAATTTCAAACAAGGTTGTAAACGACCAAGGTTTAACAAATCCCTGGATTTATCATCCGGCATAATCGCCTGAACCCGGTGTTCCATTTGATCAGGCCGAAATTGAGCCATGAGATAGCTGGTTGCAGTCTGTGCCGTAAAATCAATATTCATAAAATCAGGAATCATCAGTGGATTGACATAACGCTCTTCCAATTGAATCGGCAGCTGATCTTGAAAGTGTACTGACTTCAAATAGAAAACGTCTTCATTTTTTAATAACTGCATTTTTTCAGCGATGTAGTCTGAAGCTCTGATTTTTAGATGCATTAACACTGTTGATGAATGCACCTGACCCTGATCTGTAACCTCCTCGGCAATATCTTTAAGTTGAATCAAACTTGCATGCTGAGGGGGTTCGCTGACAAACGTACCCAAACCATGAACCCGGTTTAGCACCCCTTCCCGCGTCAACTCTCGCAAGGCACGATTTACTGTCATCCGGGAAACCCTAAGTGAATCAACCAGCTCATTTTCCGATGGTATTTTTTGACCGGCTCGCCATTGCCCATCTTTAATTCTTTGATTAATGACATCCTTTATCTGTTGATAAAGCGGCAATGATGCGTCTTTATCGATGGCCGATACAGTGCTGGACGTATTCATCAGTTCAATATTGGTTGATGGTTATTTTCTCGCCATTGACCCTTGATCATTACTGACTTACAGTGGTTTGAACCGATTTCGTAAGACAATACTGCAGGATGATCCACTCCCCATATGACTAAATCTGCTGATTTTCCAACCTCTAAACTGCCTATTTGATGATCCAATCCCAAGGCCTTTGCAGCATTGATGGTGACACCTGCGAGTGCTTCAACTGGCGTCAATGAAAACAATGTACACGCCATATTCATGGTCAACAATAGTGAATGCAGTGGTGAAGAACCGGGGTTTAAATCAGTTGCGATAGCAATCGGCACATTGTTCCGGCGCAGGGCTTGTACAGGTGGCAGTTGGGTTTCTCTGAGTGTGTAGAAAGCTCCCGGCAACAAGACAGCAGCAGTATTGTTATCCGCTAAAATCCTTGCTTCCTGTGACTTTAGATATTCAACATGATCAACCGACAATGCCCCGCGCATTGCGGCCATTGCTGCTCCTCCTAAATGGCTTAGTTGTTCTGCATGAAGTTTGATTGGTAAATTCAATGCTTGAGCCTTGTCGAATACTTTTTCCATCTGTTCAACTGAGAATGCTATGCCTTCACAAAATCCATCAACAGCATCGACCAAGCCAGCCTCTACCACAGCAGGCAGCATCTGGTCACAAACGTAATCGATATATCGATCTTTATCTGCTTTGAATTCCGGCGGTAAAGCATGTGCACCTAGAAACGTTTTTTTCACTCGAATTGGGTTTTGATCGGCCAGTTTCTGCGCAACCTTAAGCATTTTGATTTCGTTTTCGATATCCAGGCCATAACCTGATTTGATTTCAACTGTAGTCACCCCCTCAGTCATTAAACCATGAAGACGATCTGCCGCCTTATCAAATAATTCTTGTTCGTTGGCGTCACGAGTGTGCCTGACAGTCGAGTTAATACCACCTCCTGCTCGAGCTATTTGTTGATAACTCGCTCCCTCTAAGCGCATTTCAAACTCTACTGCCCGATTCCCCCCATAAACAAGGTGCGTGTGGCAATCGATTAATCCCGGTGTGACTAATTGACCCTGGCAATTGATAGATTCATTATCTGATATCTTGAACCGCCCAGGTAATTGTTGATCAGGGCCCAGCCATGCGATATTACCGCTCTCAACAACCAGGCTTGCAGAGGGAATTAAGCCATAGGAAGTCGAATCCTGCATGGTTGCCAGTGTTGCATTTGTCAATAATCGATAAGGCATTCAATCTTTCCTATACTTGTATATACAAGTATATAATTCTTATGCTAACATTGCAAATAGCATGAAACATCGAGACGATCATTCAATTTGGGTCAAATATGCATTTCTCGGCAATAGCTGGGCTGAAGATGTGCGCATTGGAATAAACAGCAGCGGAGAAATTACAGGTTGTGTAGCGCAAAGCACAGCTAACGGAGCAACTGTTATTAATGGGGTCTTAATCCCCGGCATGACCAATCTTCATTCACATGCCCACCAACGAGCCATGGCAGGCCTGACTGAAAAAAACTCAACGACCGGCAATCGTGAAGACAGTTTCTGGACCTGGCGCACCATGATGTATCATTATCTTGAACGCATTCAGCCCGATGACCTTAAAGCCATAGCCAGTCAACTCTATCTGGAAATGCTGAAGTTTGGTTATACCTGTGTAGGCGAATTTCAGTATTTACATCACGACCTGAGCGGTAACCCATACCAAGACCGCGCCGAGATGACCAAGCAATGTTTTCAAGCAGCTGTAGAGGCAGGTATCGCCTTTACAGCGCTGCCCGTCTTGTATACCTATGGAGGATTTGGTGGTGAGCCTGCAAACCAGGGGCAAAAGCGCTTTTTGAATAATGCCGAAGAATTTATCCAAGTTGTAGAAAGCCTGGAAAAAGATATTCGAGATGTTAAAAATGCTTCGCTAGGTATAGCCCCACATTCATTGCGTGCAGTTGACCAAGAATTATTAAAAGAAGTATTACAACATTGTTCTGAAGCTGAAATTGTTCATATCCATGTAGCTGAACAACTAAAAGAGATAGAAGATTGCCTAGCCTGGAGCAACCAGCGTCCGGTTGAATGGTTACTTAATCATTTTGATATCAATCATAAATGGTGTTTAATCCATGCCACTCATATGACTGCTGCGGAAACAGCCGATCTGGCTAAATCAGGTGCTGTAGCAGGGCTATGTCCCACTACTGAAGCCAATCTTGGTGATGGATTTTTCAATGCCGAACAATATTTTGTTGAGAAAGGCAGTTGGGGTATCGGCTCTGACAGCCATATTTCCATAAGCCCGTTTGAGGAATTGCGCTGGCTTGAATATGGCCAACGCCTGCAAACAAATCGACGTAATGTTTTAAATACAACCGTAAAATCAAGCACCGGTTGTCATTTATACCAACAGGCATTAATAGGCGGTGCTCAAGCAACTGCAAGAAAAACAGGCAGAATCAAGCCAGGCTATCGTGCTGATTTTGTTGTCATAGACGACATGCACCCACGACTTTATGGCCGCAGCAAAGACGATTTACTCGACAGCTTAATCTTTTCCGGCAATGATAATACTGTTAAGGATGTTTACGTAGGCGGCATCAAGCTTATTGAAGACGGTCACCATCAGCATGAAACCAACATCGAAAATAATTTCCGATCAACAATCAATCGTTTAGCAGGTTAATCATGAGCGATACAGTTGTACTCACTCCCGGTCAAGCAAAATTAGAACAACTGGAGCGAATTTATCGTAACTCATGCACAATAGAATTAGATCAGCGTTGCAAACCCGCAATTGAAAAAGCGGCAACTATTGTTGAGCAAGCGGCTGACAGCAACAATGCTATTTATGGCATAAACACCGGCTTTGGAAAACTGGCCAGCACCCGTATTGAGACAGAACAAACCGCCCAATTACAACGTAATTTGATCCTCTCTCACTGTTGCGGTGTAGGCGGGCCTTTACCTGCCAATATCGTGAGGTTGGTAATCAGCTTAAAGTTGTTATCACTTGGCCGAGGTGCCTCCGGTGTTCGTTGGATAATCATCGAGCAGCTACAAAATTTACTTGCATATGACATTATTCCTGTGATTCCCGAGAAAGGCTCTGTTGGAGCCTCAGGAGACCTGGCTCCATTAGCCCATTTAACTTCAGTATTAATCGGTGAAGGCTGTGCCAACTATCAAGGTGAGAAACTGTCCGGCCGTGAAGCATTGCGCAAGGCAGGTTTGAACCCCATTAAACTTGGCCCCAAGGAAGGCTTGGGCATGATCAACGGCACTCAAGTATCAACTGCACTGGCCCTGGCCGGTCTATTTGATGGTTGGAGATTGGCACAATCAGCACTTATTACAGGTGCGTTGGCCAGTGATGCCTTAATGGCTTCAACCGCGCCGTTTCGAAGCGAAGTTCATGAATTACGTGGCCAGCCTGGCCAGGTCGAAGCAGGCCAATGCCTGCGGGAATTATTGGCCGGTTCTGAAATTCGAGAGTCTCATCGCGAGGATGATGAGCGCGTACAAGATCCCTATTGCCTGCGCTGCCAGCCACAGGTTATGGGAGCCTGTATGGATATCTTGAAACAAGTTGCCAAAACGCTGGAAATAGAAGCCAATGCTGTGACGGATAACCCTTTGGTGATTGCCGAGCATAATGAGATTATCTCCGGTGGCAATTTCCATGCTGAGCCGGTTGCCTTCGCTGCTGACCAATGTGCACTGGCCATTAGTGAAATTGGATCAATTACAGAACGTCGTATCGCCACCCTGGTTGATCCGGCACTTAATTATGGCTTGCCAGCATTTTTATCGCCAGAGCCTGGATTAAACTCCGGATTTATGATTGCCGAAGTCACCGCCGCTGCATTAATGTCTGAGAATAAGCAAAAAGCGGCGCCTAGTTCGATCGATTCAACGCCGACCAGCGCTAACCAGGAGGATCATGTTTCAATGGCTTGTCATGGTGCCCGTAGAATTTTAGACATGAACCAAAACCTGGCAACGATTATCGGCATCGAATTATTAACCAGTGCTCAAGGCATTAATTTTCGACAACCACTAAGAACCAGTAAACCGCTAGAAAGTACAATTAAAGTTTTAAGACAAAACATCGCACCGTTAAGCAATGACCGTTACATGGCCGATGATATTAAAAGCGCAAGTGATCTTATTCTTAACGGCACAATAGTTGACATTATCGACAATAAAATACTACCTGTTCTATGAAGGTTTTCAGTGTTCTCGAAGGGCGTTCACCCATCATTTTAGCCCAGCCGCATGGTGGCACTCATGTACCTGACTCGATCCGGGATCAACTTAACGATACAGGCAAAGCACTGGCTGACACTGACTGGCATATCAATCGACTTTACGATGGCTTGCTAAATGATGTCACCGTTGTGCAATCACATGTACATCGCTATGTAATAGACGCCAATCGTGATCCAGAAGATGTATCACTATACCCCGGCCAAAACACTACCAGTCTTTGCCCATTAACTGACTTTGATGGAAATCCAATCTACAAGACTGGCCGCGAACCCAGTGAAGATGAAATCAAACAACGCTGCAACACTTATCATCGACCCTATCATAATGCTTTGGCAGATCAAATCGAACGTTTAAAACAGATTCACGGTAGTGTAATTCTTTACGACTGCCATTCGATACGCTCAACTATTCCGTTTCTATTTGATGGTACCTTGCCTGATTTCAATATCGGCACATTTAACGGTCACTCATGCAATCCCGAAATTGAGGCGATTGTAAAATCGATCTGCAGCCAAGTGAGCGATTATACTTATGTGGTCAATGGACGTTTTAAAGGCGGCTGGACAACCCGACATTATGGACAACCTGATCAAAATATCCACGCTATTCAAATGGAACTGGCACAATCAACTTACATGCTTGAGACAGCGCCATGGCACTACGTTCCAACTAAAGCTAAGCAAACAAGACGTCATTTAAAAATCATCTTAAAAAAGTTGTGCTGTTTAGCAAACAGCCTTAATGGAAAAGGGCGGGAGAAGAGGTTGTATCAGTAATCAAAGTATTTAGGCGAAAATATTTACGATCACTGCATGATTTGTTTACCCCATTAATCCTAATCTCCCGCCTTAAAACCTATCTATTAGTTCAAGACGGTGGTTTTCTCTCCGACGGAAAATGCCAGGCAATACCGTTCAACTTGTCGGGATCAAAATTGGTGATTACATATTTAATCTGAAAATGATTAGCTAAATGATTAAGAATATCCATACATACTGCTTTACCATTTCTAAATTCATACAAGAAAGATTTTGAACAGCCCATCCTATCGGCCAGCAATACAATATTCGTTTGTTTATTATTCAGCTTTTTTCTTAGCAATAAGACTAAGTCAGGTAAAGTTGTGACATCGAAGGCTTTTGTTAGTTCATCATTTTTATGATTCGTCTTAAGAGACAATATCTTTGCTCCAGGTTGTCGTTTCATTCCACTCTACAAATTAAAACCAGCCTTAATGCTAACTCAATTTCGGCTCTGGTCTTCCAAATTCATGGAAAACCCAAAAAAAGTTATAAGGCTGGTTTTATATTCAAATACTATTAATCAGGTAAACAACCGTCAGTTAAGGAATTTAGATTTAAAGACTGCCTGAGCGATGAGTATCCAGGGATATACAATGAAACGCACCTCCCCAGGTACGACCATGACGCCAACGCACAGGAATCGGACGGAACCCATTTTGAGTTAAGCGATCGATTAAAGGCAGTTGCTGCTCCTCGACTAAAACTGTCCTTTCCTCGCCGTCAATTACCAGTAGATTCATCCCAATCCATTTGGAAGCTTTTGGTGTACGTGAACCATATGACTGTCTTACCATTTCCGGACATTCTATTAAATTCCAATTGTATAAAAAATCGGGCAAGTTAGTGTCAGTAACATATTCCGGATTAATCAGCGCATGCCCTTCACATAATGGTATCAAGACAATATCGATATGGTCTGGCGATAATGATACCGGGTGTACTTTGACCACGTCATGCCCATAGTAGCAATCTAATGTTGATTGCAGCCATTGTGCTCCGGCAAGGTTGGCGGTGTTATTAATATCAATAATGATATCTCGACCTAAACGCATACAATTGGCCGCATCAAATAATGGTTCTGTTTCATTAATGCCACGCCCTCGAGATAAATCATAAGTATTATCAAATAATCGAGGCCGAGGCGGACACAACAGTCCAGAGTAATTACGTTGCTTATAATAATCCAGAAAAAGCTCTCTAACGGCGAAACTCTCAAAGTATCGTCCTCGAGTTGCTGATGCCACATCAATAGTAAGGTCACCATGTATCAAGGTCAAATCTCTTATATTAATTGCACTCTCCTGCTCTGCTTTCCAATAGGGAGACTCCACCGAACATGAAACATCAAGCGGAGAAGCATTAATTACACTCACATCTAGATCAACAAGGATTCTTCGAAGTTGCTCTAAGTCCTCCTGTGTTTCATCAATCACATACTCTGGCATATTAGAAGGAATAACTCTTTTTATTTCCTCTTCAGTCAAACGATCATAGTTAAGTTGAGATACATCATCCATGCTTGGAAGATAACCGCTGCTCGGATCACCAAGTATTATTTCATGTAATTTCCCCCATTCATTTACACTCCATATCTTACTGATAGCAGTTTGCGTTATAGCAAAATAATTACATTCACTTTTTAATACGGCGTTTTGCCTCATGTCATAATCTCCTTGTTTTAGTCACGAAAAATACTATAGCGATTATGTCATGAAAGCAGGCAACCGGATATTTGGAGCTAAACTTAGAGATCAAACAAACAATGCTACAAGCATTAAGCTGACAAACATTCCAATACAAGCCACTATTTTTATAACGGGATTATAAAGTTGTTTTTTGCTAATTTCCGTCAATATTGATCTTGCAAATGCCTTAATTGACAATATTAAAAAGGACATAAACATCACTACGAAAGGTGTTGTTGACTCAATGATTATTGCTATTGCGGCATCACCTAAATCGATCGCTCTTTGAAAAAACACAATCGCTAACACTGCAGTTAACTCTGCTATAATGAAAATACGCCAATTCTCTCTAATTAAATCCAGCACCCCTGTTCGCGAAGAATTATAATGAGCATGCTTTACTTTTTTAACTATACTCGGGCTAGTAAGCCATAATCCCAACCCTACTATTACATTGCCTAAACTAAATAAAACTATACCCGTTGAAAATGGCACAAAAGAATAGGCATGATCGGCCATTACTATACTTAAAGTTAAGAATAATACCGAGATCATCATATAGGCGAAAGCCTTCCAAAAAGCGGGGTTGTGAGATCTCAATCTTATTAAATTATCTCTAAATGAGGAGGGTTCAAGCGCAAATAACAAGGCACTCACAAATGCCAACATGATAGCCAAAATACCGTAAAAATTGTAATCAACCCCAAACACCATGTAATTGATTAAGGGCACGAGTACTATGGCAATTGAATTCAATGAATCAGCCATCACTACATCATCTCGTTGTTCCAGAGCACTGAAGTAATAGAACACAGCCATGGCACTGAATACACCGCTAGCTGCTATAATCCCTCCCTTTTGCACATTTGGCAACTCACAAGGAAATAATAGAAAAAAGCTTATTGCCGGAAAAACCATAAATAAAGAAGATATAATCGGGCCATCCCAGCGATCCTGAAAAATGTGGTTAGTTTGAAATACATCTAGAAGCAGAACAATTGCCCATAGTAAAGGCGGTACCCAAACAACTATCCAGAATTCACCCCAGGCTGACAGCAATAATTCTGTCATACTCGGTCAAACAGCTGGAGGTGCATAGTTACGATTCGCTATCTACCCGCTGTAATTTCCCAAGTTTGGGTTGCAAGGTACTCCGCTTTACGCCAGAAACCATCTCAGCATGTTCCAAAGCAAAATTTGATTGCTCGAAAAATTCGTTATATATCGCGCTAACTAGTTGATCTACCAAAGCATCTAATGGATATAAACCATAGTTTGCTCCTCTTATCATTGGCGCCATATTTTTAAACCGAAGTGAATTTGACTTATGATAATTTTTAAGTTTTTGATAAAACTCAAAAAAATCATCAGATTCTGAATAAATCTTATTTAAATCGCCTATTTGTACGAAACGAGTCTGATTGTTTTGATCAATCAGATTTTGCTGCAGAGAATAGTAATATGCAGAAAGAAAAAATACCGATTTCAATCTGGTTAACTGATTCATGTCAAATATTTGCGTCACGTGCTTATCTTCAATTTCGAAGCGACTGACGAATACGATAGTATATTCCATGATCGGTTTTTTCAAATATTGATCATATTCTTCAATAGAGTTTATATTCAGAAACAATGTTGTATATTCATGTGATGCCAATTCGTCAAATTGATCAATATGGTCAATATACCTAACGAAATCATAATGAGTTTCGGCAACCATTGTTTTAAAAAGCAAGAAGAAATAATAAGAGTTTCCAGTTATAGTGTTGATAGGCAATCCCTTGTCTAGTGCGACAATGATTTGATGCATCCGGTTCAACATTTCTGGGTCAGTTAATATCAATGGATAATCTTCTTTGACACCAAACAGCCACCGCTGTAGCTGCAACATAGAACGAATATGCCCGTTAATATATCTTGGTGATGATGAACGCAGATAGCACACTTTACTTAGTCTTGCCAAACGTTCCTCAACCGGAATCACTTGTGTGTCGTCATATACAATTATGGCCAAGTCTAGTCCGGCACCATTAACCATCGAAACGATCATATTAAAATAATGACGATTATTGGTAATTATTAAAGACACATCCTTTTTAATTCTTCCTGGAGGTGAGAAGGCATGATCCGCCCATTTATATTGTGTTTTAATGATCGAAAAATAATCATCCCATTGCCCGACCATTAAAATTGTTGGCCGTATGTAATCAAAAAAAGCTGCGGCTGTTTGATTAACTACCCCTTTGAGGTTATTGTCTATTTTTATATCTTCAGCCAATCTAAAACTCCATAATATATTTAAGAAATTAGACTTCTATGTATGAGTTTTATAACATTGTGCGGCATCAACAACAACTAAGTATATCAAACTATTCATTAATTACTTTTCATTTATATAATTTAGGTATATACTTTGGTTTGTATAGATGACGAAAAATAGTCATTAACTCTTTGGGGGATATCAATAATAGGTATACAAACACTGAACGGTAACTACCTTTACCGTTTAGTGTTTTTTTATAAGCTTTGAAATCCAGTAGCTTATTCGAGTTTTTTCCTTTAAAGGATATAAATTTTTATACTAACTGGATCAACCCAAATTTTCGAATTCTTAAGACAGGGGAATATATCCATCCGGCTTGTTAAATATCCTTAGCGAGAAAAATCAGTTAAACCAATTGTTATTGATATATCTGAATAAATATAAACCCCTGCCTTAAGTTTTCACGGGTTCACCTACCTATCTGTCTAAACTTGATTTGTATTTAGAACGTTTTATTAGGCTACACAAATATACTATCTGAATTTAAAATGGATTCAGGAATATCAATTCACATGGTTTTCTGAATATGGCTGATATATTTTTTATGGAATCGAACTGTCAAAACATTGGAATATTAAAAAATTGAGCAAAAAACATCAATTTCCTGAAATTCTTAAATATCTTCGTAATGAGGAGAATTGGTCACAAAGTTATTTAGCTGAGAAATTAGATATAAGTACCGGTACCTATTCATCTTATGAGAGAGGAATAAGTGATCCAACTTTGTCGGCTCTGGTTAAGTTGTCAAATATTTTTGGTGTATCTATCGATTATCTGGCCCAAGGTAAAGAGTTTGCAATACCACTCACTCTCGAAGAAACGAACAATCAACATTTCAACCGTATGGCCTTGCGTCTTGAGAATCGAATAGAAGGTCAAACTCGTATATTGAATTATATTAGTCGAAAACTGGAAAATGACCTGGCATCGATAGTTAAAGGTTATAGCGATAATTTTATAGACGTTTTTTCACGTAGCTCTGGAGTCTTATTATTGGAGGATGAAATGTGGAGCATAGAGCAATGCTCTCAAAAGACCATGGCGGCTTATCCCGATGCCAATGAGTTTTTACACTATGATGAGGAAAAACAAGAACATTTTCAAAGCGATTACTTCCACAATCTAGTTGCCACACTACGTGAATATCCAGAAAACCACTATATTGAAGTATATGCTAAGGATGCGAACTTAAGCACTGTTGATGCTTATAAAAAATTAATTAACAAACAATGTGGAAAATCAGCCCTTAAACGCTTTGAGATGCGAATATGCAAACAATCTATCATTGCACCGTATATTATTTATATGATTAAACCATCAATGCTACGCAAAAAACATCCAACTGTCTTTGAACTTATAGAGAACAGTCTTTTTGATGAAGCCTATCTTGCCATGGTTGTACCGCCTAGGACAGATGTTTTCGGTGTTAATTTCCTTGCAGATAAAAAACACTGTCGCTATATCATTCAACATTTCAACGACTTACTGGATAAATCAGAAAAAATTTAATTAGCAAACTGTATCAAATACAGTTCAGCATCTAATCATGCGATTAGCCGAACAAAAGGTTTACTTTTGTACATAACGATATCTACAGGCATAGAGACAAAGGATGTTCAAAGCAACATAAAAATCACTACCCGAATACTTATGGTTCAATCCGTTAAACCTTTTTTCGGAATCAACAATAATTAAACAACTGTCAACACCCGATTGAATACATCCGAATGTTCAAAATAGTCTTTGCTGAAAATACTAGACATACAACTTAAAACAATCCTGTACCATAACAAATTACACTTCCAACTACATTTTATATGTCAATCAATAATAATTATTGTTAGAATGGCAAAGTAGACACGGGATTACATCACCCAGAAGTATGAAATTACTTATTAAAGCTGATATTTAATCTGAAATTATTTTTCAGATAGAATTTTTTAATCAAAAATAAGAATTATGTAACTATGCGCATATTAGTGATTGACGACCACAAATTGTTTACTGACGGGTTGAAATTTTTGCTTAGGAAGCTCGCAGAGAACATAGAATTAATAATAACTAACGACTCAAAAAGCGGTTTGGCAGAAATTGAATCCAACCCGGATTTCAATCTGTTGTTACTCGATATTCACATGCCTAAATCCGATGGGCTATCAATTCTGAGATATATAAAGCAGAAGAAAATATTGATTCCCACTGTAATCATTTCTGCGACCGAAGACATCCATAGCATCCAGCAAGCTTTAAACCTCGGTGCTTTAGGATTTGTGCCTAAATCATATAATGGTACAGAGCTGCTTGATGCACTGAGAAGTGTCAATGATGGAAACCAATATATACCATTATCTGTCCTAAAAAAAATGAACCGGCTAAAAGAAGAACAATCAGAATACATTGGTGAACAAAAGCCATATACTCAATTTGGAATCACAAAACGACAACTTGATGTCCTTGCCCTGATGGAGAGAGGATACACAAATGAGAAAATCGCGGACACACTATTTTTGTCCAAGAATACAGTCAAATCTCACGTCACCGCATTATTAGGTAGCTTGCAGGCCGAAAACAGAACGGAGTGCGTGCGGCTGGGGCGAAAACACGGAATACTGAATTAGAACCCACCTCAAAACACCTGTGTTTGATGGTATGTCGTCAAACTATTACGAGGCAGGTTCTAGTCTTTACCGATATCACCGGGTCTATTCTCTTTAATTGCAACAATAGCCATTTTGAGCTGAGCGGGCTTGACAGGTTTATGCAACAGTGGAAATCCACTTTGCTTGGTTAATTTGAGAATATCGCTCGAGGTATCTCCTGTGACTAAAACACCATTTACATGGTAATTGAGCACTTCGCGGATTCTCTTTATTGCTTCAACGCCCGTTGTATTATCGCGCAACCGATAATCTGAAATAATTAAATCAATAGAACATTTAATGTGTTTAACCAATTCAACTGCTGTTTCGATTGAATCCGCAAACAATACATCACAGCCCCACTTAGTTAAGATCAACCTCATTGACTCAAGAACCGCCTTTTCGTCATCAATGATTAAAATTGTATAGCGGCTAAAATCATCCAATTCATGTGCTGGTTTTGCTGAGGGTATTGCGATTGCTTCCGGGCTGCCTTTTGGCACCTTTAATCTAAAAAACGTACCTTTCCCGAGTTGGGATCGCAATTCGTATGAGTGGCCCAAAAGTTTACAAAGACGTTTAACAATCGCTAAACCCAGGCCTAACCCTTTGGTTCTGTCACGCTCTGGATTGTGTAATTGACTGAATTCGGAAAAAACGTTGTTTAGCTCTTCATTCGGGATACCGATTCCTTGGTCCAACACATCTATAGCGATTTCCCCCTCAATTGATCTCGCTCCCACAAGGACTTTGCCATGTCTGGTATAACGGATTGAGTTCGAGATTATATTCCTTAAAACCCGGCCCAACAGCACTGTGTCAGAACGCACAACATAACTGGTCTGAATAAATTTGAGTTCCACATCATTTTGCTTGGCTAGCACCCTAAATTCATTATTCAAAAGTTCAAACAATTCTTTAAGCGAACTATCTTCAATATCAACCTCCACAATGCCGGCATCCAGCCTGGATATATCAAGCAGTGAATTAAACAAATCATCCAGGGCATAAACACTTTCTTTTATATGACCTAATATTTCAGCCCGTGATTTCAAATCATCTGTAGACTCCAAGGTATCAACTAACAAACCCAGTGCGTGTAAAGGTTGGCGTAAATCATGACTTGTGGCGGCTAGAAATTTAGATTTGGCGATATTTGCTTGCTCAGCAATTTGCTTCTCTTTTTCAACCAGCTCCTTTTCTGCTGTAATTTCGTTAATTAAATCTAAATTCTCAAATCTAAGTCTCAATGATTCAGAAATGGCTCTATGATATTGCTTAGCAAAAAGAGTGCTGGCAAGAATGTAGAACATTACTGCAGCACCGAAAGGGATAAATATTTTTCCTTCCAGAAATAATCTAACTGAAAGAGGAAAAATTGCAAAAATGATAAAACCAAAAAATGCGGGATAAAAAATTGAAATTGATGTTGCAGCACCTGCCGAAATGCCCAGAGTGAATGTAATTAAAATAACGACGGTAATCATATTATCTGAATCAAAAAACACCCATCCTGCAACACCCCACAAGCTTCCCGACAACACCACCCCAATCACATAAATTATTGCCCAAAGCTGATAATCTCGGTGTTCATTTTCTGTTCTACTATAAATAGCTATGGTAAAACCACGTAGCAGGATTACCAGCGTTAGAACCGCCATCCACCACCATAAATTCTTGTCGGCTGTAATAATCCAAAGAGAAATTGCCAAAAACAGGCTAACAACAAATACACCGAGCAATGCTCCGTTACCAGTCCGGTATAAAAGCTTAATACGTTCTATGTATAACTTCTCTTGCTGTTCATAGTTATCTACTTCAATGACTGAATTTAAATGATTAGACTTAGCTGACATACTACCCGTGACATTTAACTTATGATTAAGACCATACGATAACATTAATGAATAGAAATTTTCATTGTTATTCAACCGAAATCCGGTTTTGGTTAATTGCACCTTGAAACACAAAGAAGCCGCCCAAAGGCGGCTTCTCGCAACAGCACAGAACCTCCTGTTCTATCTCATCGTCCTGATGTACTGCATCATCCTGATGCGTGCTGCTAAATAAATAATAGACAAAAACTATTCTTTTTACCTCACCCAAAAGGGTGATTTTCAAAATTGAATCGCCTATGCAGATGCCACAAAATCAAACATTAAGGTATATAAATAATTTTGGACTTTCCCCTGCCTCATTGAGTTATTTGAGCTATGATCTAACTGCTTTAAAATAATTACCATTGTTTCTAAAATTAAACGACACGCATTCGCTAACAACTATACGATCATCAAGGAACATAACTTGCATTCCGACATTGAACATTGGTTAAATGAAATAGGCATGAGCCAATATTCAGCAGCATTTCTAGAAAATGATATCGACATGAGTATTCTCGATCAGCTGACTGAAGACGATTTGCATAAGTTAGGCGTATCACTTGGACATGGCAAAAAATTACTTAAAGCTATTGAGGCAATCAATTCTGCATCAGTAGACGCTCAGTCTGATAATTTATCTGATCATCATGCTGCACCTGAACGACGCCAAATTACAGTTATGTTTTGCGATATGGTCGACTCAACGGCCCTTTCAGTCCAGAGCTGTACCTACCCCCTAAAATAGTCCGGAGCTTGAGTAGAAATTTCTATTAAACTTTAAGTTAGGAGATTTCTAAATGAAACGAAACCGATTTACCGAAAATCAGATAGTCAGTATTTTGAAAGAAGCCGAATCTGGCATCAGTGTGCCTGAGTTATCCCGTAGGTACGGTGTGGGACAAAGCACGCTGTACAAATGGCGTAGTAAGTATGGCGGCATGGAGGTGTCAGACATCAAACGGCTAAAAGACCTTGAGGACGAGAACCGCAAACTCAAAGAGATGTATGCGAACCTGAGTCTGAAACACCAAATGCTGGAGGATCTGATACAAAAAAAGCCCTGACAGCCGCGAAGCGGCGTGACTGGGTGGATTATTTGCGTGCACACTATGGCGTCAGTATCTCGATGGCTTGTGACGTGATTGGGATAAGTCGGTCTGTGTACCGTTATCAACCCCAACCTCGTGATGATCATCCGTTGATTGAGGTGTTGTTATCCCTGGTTGATCGACATCCGCGCTGGGGCTTGCCAAAGTTATACAAACGCATAAGGGCATTAGGTCATGGTTGGAACAAAAAGCGAATTGCCCGCGTGTACAGGCAGCTTAAATTGAATATTCGGCGTAAAAGTAAACGTCGATTACCGAACCGCTGTCCTCAACCCTTGGTGGTTCCCGATGCCAGTAATGTGTGTTGGTCAATGGATTGCATGAGTGATATGTTGTATTCAGGTACTCGGTTTAAAACCTTTAATGTGGTGGATGATTTTAATCGTCAGGCGTTAGCGATTGAGGTGGATATCAGTTTAACGGCTAGGTGCATTATTCGTGTGTTAGACCGGATTGCAGCGTGGAAAGGTTATCCAGATCGAATTCGAATGGATAATGCGCCTGAATTTACATCCATTGCATTAGCTGAATGGTCAAAAGATCATCATGTTGAATTGAATTTTATTCAACCAGGTTGCCCGTATCAAAACAGCTACATTGAACGATTTAATCGAACTTATCGAGAAGATATTTTAGATATGTATGTGTTTGATACCTTGCAACAAGTTAAAGATTTAACCGATGAATGGATTGAAATATATAACCATGAACGGCTCCATGATTCACTCAATGATATGACGCCCATGGAATATTTATTAGCAGCTTAATTCTCTACTCAATGGCTGGACTAAACAGGAACCATTTACACTTGGAATTTAATATAACGATAGGTCGTTTGATCATCTCAGTCTACTATCTTGGTAAAAACCAGTCGTCCACATTTTACTGTGGCCCCATGATTGTTCACTAATAAACGGAAATTTTTTCAGCGATTACTCTGTTGTCCAATGAGCCTCAATTATAGGGTTGCGTCACAAGTCGGAGTTGAGCAAAATCGTAAAATAGTTACGCTTGTTTCTCGGGATAAGTTGTCTGGGAATTGAACATTGAATACGAGAGAAATCCTCGAAAATATCTAACTAACAAACCCATTTTTAGTTAGTTTCGAAAGTAGAAATAACTTAAACCATGATCTGAGGCGCTGCCCCACGTTTTATTACATGTGAAATTGCTGTCCCCAAATACTAGCGTAACGTCGGTACCAGCTGTCTTTGACGCCAGAAGCCCAGAATAAATTGCTTTGCAAGCCTCCTGAGAAATCAACCCATTAACTCCACTTAGACTGCATAATACTGATTGATTTATGTTTACTCCACCTGCACTATCTTTAATAATTGCTCTAAGTGCATTATTCCCTTGCACAGTAACAACTTCAACTTTGCCTGTACAATGCCTCGAAGATTGAGCAATAATTTGACAGGGAAGACTCAAAAACAGGCTAACTAATAGAATGACTTTCTTCATAATAAGCACCTAGTTGACAATTGGAATTATGTAATCATCGTAATTTATTAGATGAGAAATTTTTTTCAATTTAAACTTTGTCAGCACCGCCAAGTGATCAGATGGGCAAATTACTCTTGGAGTCTGATTAGGCCTATAACATACATGATGTGAATTTGGGTCTGGGTTAGTGTAGGTTTGATCACCAAATACTTCTGTTGCTTCAACCACCAAATCGTTAGAGGAAAAAATGAAGTCGATTCTACTAAGGTTGGCACCTACAGCCGTAACTGAATTGCAATGAGCACTCATATCAGCACAATGCGAATCATGAAGTCGTCTAAATCCAGATGGATAGGTTGCACCGGAAAGATAATTGGCATCGTTAATTAAATATTTAATTGTGTTTGAACCGACAGCGGCATTAAAATCGCCCAAGATGGCGATTGGTGTGTTCCTTATATTTAGATCATTATAGATATGGTTCATCATTTCTTGCACAGCTAGAAAATTTCCCAGTGAATCCTCGTGATCTAAATGCAGGTTTACAACGAAAATTTGGTCACCTGTAGATATTTCATTAATTTTCGCCCAAACAAAGTAACGATTATCAATTGAAGAAAAATCGTAACTTGAGGACTGTACAAGTTGGTACTTTTGTTTTTCTATTAAAAGTAAATTAGCGGTTGACTGAGCTGACCTAACGATATGGTATGAGTCTTGATACCGATTTCTAACATCATTGTAATAATCTTCTGGTGAATTACCGTTAGTGACTTCCTGTATTCCAATAATATTGGGGTTAAATTGATCAATATTTGAAAAGACAAGTGCTTGCCTTTGTGACCAAGTATATGAATTATAACTATGCCCGAGAATATTATAACTAAGCATTGTTATCTCATTGGCATTTGCGTTCAGTGCTGCTATTAGAAAGAAAAAAGTAATTTTTAATATGCGTTTCATGAAATGTAGTAAAAATTATGGGTAAAACTAAACTTACTTATTGATTCTCACCAAATATAGTTATTGAACTGAATCTATTCAAGGCAAGATTCTA
Organism: Arenicellales bacterium; assembly: GCA_028284225.1. Taxonomy (GTDB): domain Bacteria; phylum Pseudomonadota; class Gammaproteobacteria; order Arenicellales; family JAHEKD01; genus JAHEKD01. The sequence continues at coordinate 63,233 of JANQSD010000019.1, read as the reverse complement.
ACCCATCCTATTGATGGTCTTTCTGTTCCCCACTCAACCTTGCAACCGCAAGTTCTCACATAAGAAAACTCATTATCATTTAAAAATGCAGCTAACATGCTTGAGTACAGTTCTTTAGAGCCTTCTTGGTCTGCATCAATAATAACACTCCCTGTGTAGGAACAATTATCGGAATTATTGGCAGCTGGTTTATTAAAATAGAATACAGTACTACCTGTGATATGAGGCTCTATTTGTGTAATTTTACAGTTCTGGCAAAAGGTACTGCATGCTAGAACTTGCCCAAAACAACCAGCTATCAAGCATAAAAAAGTGAATAATCTGACTCTCATCTGTGAAATCTCCAACTAATTTCTGTTTTGAAATCGTATTCAGCCTAGTGCGTAATGTTAACAATAAATATTAGTTTAATGAAATGTATTTAACGCTCTATAACCCATAAACATCACAGGATTGTACAAAACAACTATTTGATCAATAATCAGATGGTTTTCATGGCACACTTCAAATAAATCAATACGTTAGCAAACTCGATATAGTATAGTAATGACTGTCAAATATGAACAATCAGTGAATGAATTTTCTGGCACAAAACGGCTCTATCTCAACAAAGGGGGCATCTTAACCGAAGTTAGTTAGACTAACTGTATGAAATGAAATAGAAAAAGAGGTTAAGATGCCAATGAAAGATGTTATCGTAAATTTACCCGGTTTTAAACTCATCAAAGCAACGGGCTTTAATCCAATCATCTTGTCCGTCCAATACAAGACTAAACAAAAACACTGTATTCACTGCAACAGTCAATCTATTCGCATTAAGGCCTCCAGGATCAGACGAGTTCGACATGAATCTATTGGGCTAAGGCAAACCTGTCTTGAGTTTAAAGCACACAAATATTATTGCCGAGCTTGTCAGAGATATTTCAATCAACGATTCCCTGGCATATTACCTTATCAACGCAGCACTGAAAAACTCAAAGAGCAGATCTTCATTAACCATACGCACGGGATTAGCCAGACCGATTTGGCTAAACGCAACAAACTCGGAAAAGCCACCATGGAACGTTTTTATCAGCAATACTATCAGCGCCATCATCAAACACTCAAACAACGCGATTGTCCTCGCGTACTGGGTATTGACGAACACTTCTTTAGCAAAAAACAAGGCTACGCCACCATCTTATGTGATCTACGCAAACACCGCATCTTCGATGTCATTAAAGGCCGTAACAAACAAAGTTTAAAACACTACTTCGACCAACTGCCCGGCAAAAATAACGTACAAGTCGTGTGCATGGACTTAAGCTCTACCTACAAAAGCCTCGTCAAACATTACTTCCCCAACGCTAAAATCGTCGCCGATCGATTCCATGTCATTCGATTACTCAATCACCTGTGCATGAAAACTTATCAGCAAATCGATCCAACCCTCAAATATCAGCGGGGCCTATTAACTTTATTCAGGCGCAAACCCAATCACTTATCAGCTCATCAACAATACAGACTTGAACACTATCTAGAACAACAACCGGCCAGTGAGGCCGTCTATCACTTCCAGCAACGACTCTACCGACTATTGATGAAAAAACATCGAACGATGAGGCAATGCCAAATACTCATCCCCGTGTTCTTACGGCACATCAAACAACTCAAACTACAGCACTTTGAAGCCCTCAAAACACTGGGAAAAACACTATACCGATGGCGTGAGGAAATCGTGTGTATATGGCGGTTCACTAAATCCAACGGCATTACCGAAGGGTTCCACCGAAAAATGAAACTCATTCAACGACGCGCTTATGGTTTTAGAAATTTTGAAAACTACAGAATACGCGTTAAAGTATTATGTTCCTAGATGCCCCCTTAATTGGGATAGACCTCAGAAAATGTACGTAAGTCATTGATTTTATTGGTGGGCCGTGGGCGACTCGAACGCCCGACCACCTGATTAAAAGTCTGACGAATACAGCAATCTACAACAACCTACAGCAATAAAATCAATGGATTAGAGGTATGTAATTATTGCTAATTCTTGTGGGTTTTCGCTCTTTTTTATCTGCTAGTGTGGCAAGAGTGTGTCATCGAAATTTCAAGCGATTTGAATTATTTCCTACTGGCTAGAGAAGAATGAGTCTGAATATGGAAGTTTATCAATAGCTTGATGTGCTGGACGCGGCAAGAATAAATACCTAAACGCTCCCAACCTTTATAAACTGTGAAATAAACTATAGTTCTAAAAAATGAACAAAGGCTATCCGATATGTCAGGAAAAGAATTTGAACGTTATACTCACCGCTATGCCATTGATCATCCAGGAGATCAAGAGGAGATAGCAAAAGAACATTTGCACCGTGTTAAACTTGGTGTTGAAAAATGGAATGATTGGAATAATAAGTTTGAATCATTTATTAAGGAAAATAATATTAAAAACCCATTCATAGATTTTTCAAAATGTACAATAGAAACTTCAAAGTTTTCAAATTTTGAATTTGCATGCGATGTGCATTTTAAAGAAACTCATTTCACCAAGCCTGTATATTTCAAAAGTACGGTGTTTTCAGGCGTTGCTAGTTTCAGTGGAGCTAAATTCACTGGAGTTGCTAATTTCAGTCACTCAACTTTTTCCTCAGAAGCTTTTTTTAGTATGATCAATTTCATGAGTCACACATATTTTAATGACACGCAGTTTTATAATTTTGCAAGTTTTATCAATTCATCATTTTCTCGTTTTGCAGTTTTCAGGAAATCTCAATTTTCAAAGCAAGCAAATTTTATCAATGTCGTATTTTCAAACTCAACATCTTTTGAGGATGCTATCTTTGGGATTGCTCCAAACTTCCATCAATGTGAGTTGCATTCTGATACAAATTTTGACCGGTGCCAATTTATTGATGTGAAAAGTAGTTTCGCTACGCGAAATTATCGTACACTGAAATTAAAAATGGGTGAACAACGATCAACAACAGAAGAAGCTATGTTTTATGCTTTGGAGCAAAAAAGCAAATATTTTCACCATGATACAAAAATTAGTGAAAAAATCACTTCTTTTGCTTACGAGAAAACCTCTGATTATGGGCAAAGCATAATTAGACCTATTATTGTGCTTGGACTATTAACATTAGTATTTTTCTTCGTTTATTCATTCCAAATATTTTCAGTTGATGTATTCAAGTCACCTGATGACTTTAGGTCTAATTTTATCGAGACTATCCAGTTTACGATCAGACAAATCGTTAAGCCATTTAACATTTGGTCCATAAATGGTGTTGAATCTATTATCAAGTTATTTGGGGGCGCAAGCATTCTCTTTATCCAGATTCAATGTCTGATTCAATCCTTACTAAGCATAATTCCTGTAACGCTATTCGTATTGGCTATTCGCAGGAAATTTAGGATGAACTAGCAACTTATAATCCAACTAACAACGAATTATATAGAATCATGATTTCGATTTTTTATACTGAAATTTCTGAAGAAACTATCTCTAGAAAACTACAGTCCATCAACCAAAATGATACTTCATTACTGCGAACACTCTAGCCCTTGCCGCTTCCATCATTTCAAGATGGAGTTTCATTAGGTCAATATAAACGGTCATAGAATCGATGCTTGATAAAAACGCTTGTCTGGTTTCGTCGTCCATAGCTTGATTGTAGTAATACTCTGAGGGTTGACTTAAAACAGTCAATGCAACTCGCCGAGTGACACCACCTTCACCGTTAGCCAATTCTTGCATGAACTTCTGTTCGATTTGCTCAACATTTGGGATAGCCTCAAATTGAATGGTCATGTCGTACCTCCCATAAATCGGGCCAAGTAGGACGCTGCGGCGCTATCTAAGGCTTGAGCTAAAACATGGGCTGTCTGCCTGTCTTGAGCTGAAATCTGTTCTACAATACCTCGCATTTTGTAAATGCCCGATAATACTGTTGGTTGACCACCTTGCGGCTGTGTAGGCGGTTTTCTTATTGGCTTTTTGCGCTTATCGAAGGTAATAACATTGCTCATAACTCACCTACCTTGAATTTGTTTCTGATATGGGTATTAGAAACGTCAAGCCACGGCTCCATAAATTGCATTTGTATTGATTCGTCTGGAATAGCTTCAATTGCATCATGGAGTTTGTTTAGTGACCTGGTTAGGCTCTGGTTGTTATTGGTTTTTTTCTTGGGCTTGCCCTTCAATCGAGTGCGATCTTTGAATTTGATTACATTACCCATAATCAAACCCCCAACCGTCTAAGATCAGCGGCTACTCGTACCCTTAATTCATCAGCAATGATGGCGGTTAATTGCTGCTTTAACGATTCTTTGCTGATGTTGTGGATCGCCATTAGCGCATAGTGAATTTCTAAATCCAGGTCGCCGGATTGTTTCTTAGTCTTGTTAGGCTTCGAACTTACAAGCCGAATGACGTTTTTGGGGACAGGGTTTTGTATTACCTCACTCATAATTACACCCTCGCAAAATCAAAGGTCTGACCACCGACTGTAAGCCCTTGTATGGCTTCGACTGGGATTGACCGATAGCCTTTAGCGTCCATGTCAAACACAGTTAAAAGATTATGCTGCGCCGGATTGAAGGCTTTCTTGCTACCCTGTAAATGTTTTCTAACACCTAACCGGGCGGTCATGGTTCTAAGTTCACCTGTAGAGCGTTTAACAAACTCAACGGAGAAGATTTTACCGTCAGATACAAGGTTCTTTAGGTTGCGTCTGTTGAAGGTTGTTGAAATGCTTTGATGATGCGTAAGCGCATTATTATCATTTCGTTTGCGTATTAATGGTTTGCCGTTGGTTTCAGACGAACGTTGCTCTGAAGCCGTTATATTAGCTCTCAGGGTGTTTAGGGTTTCGATAGCAGCATTAACGCCATTATTCACCGTGTACCAGCCAGAAGGGTTGGCTGATTTAACTATTGCCTGAATAATGCTTTGCTTTTCATTGTCAGACAGGTCTGAATTGGTGACGTATTGAATCGCTTGATTCTTACCACGCTCGTTAGCGCCCTCAGAATTACCACGAGGAATAGATTTAAGTTGCTCGATTAGATTTGTATAATGGTCTGTAGCCATGCTGTTAACTCCGTTGTAGTTAATAGTTTGGTTAGTAGCTTGTTGGGGTTGCCGCCCCTTCAAGCTATGAATAATATTGTAGCTACATTATTTAAAATTGTCAATAGTATTTGTGGCTACATTTATATATAATTACTACCATGAGCAAAAAGGTAGAAGTAAAGCGTAAACCTGGCAGACCAACTATTGCTAATCCTGCCTCAGTCACTATTCCAAGGGTAAGGGTAACTCCCGATCAATTAGAAAGCTATAAAGCCGCCGCTGAGAAGTCAGGTAAGACGTTTAGTGCCTGGGTTAGAGGTACTCTGGATAGAGCGAGCAAGTCGTAAACTACTTTTGTCCTTTCCAACGAAGTAATTGACTCAGTATTTCTGTTGAGTTATTCGATACAACAAATCCATGTTCATCAATGTTGCTTTCGTCAAAGTTCTCAACAGTATCTGATAACATCAACACAGGTATGCTAATTTCATGATTCTTAAGTGCTTGAATGAGATCATAGCCAGCATTTTTTCCGTCAAAGCCAACTCGGTAATTATCAGTTACAATGTGTGTGAACTGATGATTCTTTATCAATTCTAAGGCATCAAAATTTGTACTGGCATAGGAAACAAATCCACCAACCTCCTCAATTTTGGAAAATAATTCTTTGGATGGATGATGGTCATCTACCCATAACACTCTTAGTTGCTTTGTTGAGTACGCTAACAACTCTTTATCTTTCAACCAAAGGTTGTACGCACTAAAGCCAGTTTGAAATATAATTATTGTCGTTAACAATTTGCCCCACTTGTTTAATGACAGGTTTTTATTTGAACTAATCCAAAAAGCTAATATCGCGGTAACACCACTCAAAATCACAACAATATATGTCAACATAATGATTCAATTTTAGATACCTTTAGTAATGTTAAATAAATAATCGGGTTGATACAAATCCCAATCTCAGAACTTTTTTGGCAGTATTAACACTGCGTTCTGATACGTTAAGTTGGACTGCGGCTTCTTTTCTGCTGACCTTCTGCAAATTTGCAGTAGGTTCCAAGTCAGTTCGATCACCAGATTCCATATTCGCAATCTTAGCCGCGACCATTGAACGTTGTGATTCGGTTAAATGCCTTCTCTGATAGCAACTACTTCATATCACTAAAGACATATTGTTCAATCAGGTTTTCAGTTCTAATATTTTATTGAACAAGCCAGTATTAAAACAAACAAGGAGAAAAATTATGGAATTTCACAATAACCTTATCCAATCTGCTGACTATAGAACTTTTGCCGAAAGCAAAAAATTTGCTGCTGAGTGCGTACATTTTTCGCGAATCAAATTATCGTTACTTTCAGTTCTAGGTACAGTAGATGCTCCCAATCCTGGCGCCCATCCACGTTTAGTAGAGGCGCGACCAGGTATAAACCCTAGAATACTCATATTGAATCTTGTCTTTGACCAAGAGCCTGGAGTCTGGAATCCGGTAGTAACGCCCAAGCCTGTAGGGTACGTGAAGGCTTTGCTAAATTGTGATGTTTATGACCAAGTTACCATCAATGGATATGAGACAGTAGAAATTGTAAAGACTGAAGTTTAGAGCTATTTGCCGAATTGGTGAGCTGAGCAGGGAAATTGATAAACAAGGAAATCAATATAACGCACTTCCCGACAGTGGGAAGTCCAAAACGCAAGTCCTTCAACAATCTGGCATATCCACTAGCGAAGCTAACAGATGCGAAAAAATTGCCGCAATACCCGAGTCGCGTTTTGAAAAACTAATTACTGAATCAATCGAAAACAAAAGCAGCCGTTAATAAAAGAGCAACTTAAAGAAACGCCGGAAGGGGAGAGGGTTGTAACGCAGTCAGATTAAATAACTATAAATATCTCTGGTTCGATTTTCTTGAGGAAATGTGTCGTGAATGTCTTTAGCCTCTAGCACTCCATGACAATAACCATATATTTTGTAAAAAGTAGTTTTATCAACATCAATAAATTGCTTTATCTATTTTCTGAAAGCCATTGTTGCTTGGTAATACGAAAGCAGGGTGAATCTTCGCCATAAGCTTGCCATCTACCCATATCTTTAAGGCCGCATTTCAATAGTACATTTCGAGAGTTAACGTTATCATCGTTAAACGTAGCGACTACTTCTATGAGGGCAGTTTGTGTAAACGCAAACTGCAATAATTCCTTGCAGATTTCCGTTGCAAATCCTTTCCCCCAGGCTGATTTTTTCAGCATGTAACCAACTTCAATATCACAGTTTGGGATGTCCGGTCCTTCAACTAAATCCCAGTTTGTATCATCTTCCTCTATAGGCATTGGTAATAACACACCAGAGCCAATTTTTTCAGACGTTTGTCGATCTATCACACACCAAATCCCGATACATCCATCAGCGCATCTTTTTACGGAATCTTTCATCAAGTCCTTAACTTCTTCTACAGTTAAAAGCTTTCCGACATAACGCACAACATCTGGGTCAGTGAATAACTCGATAGCCAAGTCTAAATCATCGTCACAGAGTGGTCGTAGAATTAATCGATCAGTTGATAATGTGAGTTCCATTGAAAGTAATCAAGATTAAAAATATCAATTATCAGCAAGGTTTTTCCGAAGTCAATTTATATAAAGAGGTGTCAGGTTTTGTCAGGTTTTCATGTAGGTTTGTTGTGATTTTTTAGTCCAATTCAATGCCTAAACTCTCTCTGAATCGTCGGTGTTCAGCGTCTTCTCTTTCGATTCGTCTTTGTTCATCGATTGCCCATAGCTGATCAGAGTAAGCACGAACACTGGGTTTGTTTGCAATCCGTGAGGCGCTAGCAGTTGCAGTACGTCTTGAACCTTTGGGTTTATATACGGCAATATAGGCATCAGTCTGAGTAGGATAGGTATGAACTAATCGGCAATACTCAACGAATAATTTCTGGCGCGGAGTTAATCTATGTTTCTTCAACTTAAATCACCTCAATCATTTAAACCTTGTCTTTATTTGCGTAAACTTACCATTATTGATTTGAATCTGACTAATGACGGATCGAGCTTCAAGGCAAAGATCATTAATCATCTTTCGCCGTTGTCGCTCAGCTTTGGAGTATTGCCCATGCTTCCAGTTGCCACACCGAGCTAATCCCTCAGGTGTACGTGGGCCCGTTGATTTGCCGCCGTGTAAGCGGCACCGTCCGTTTTTCATGACCGGGTTAAGGCATGGAGTGCCTTTTCGGGTTTTTGCCCCACAGCGAGCAATTGAAGAGAGATGAGCTATTGCATGGGGTTTATCCAGCATTATTTTTAATCCCCCCAGGCTTGCGTTTAGGTGTTTTGTTAGGAGGCGGTTTGTCTGCGTTAACTTCACCAATGATGGCTTGACCACCTTGATTGACATGAACATGCTCAACCGTCATTTTCTGTTGGCCTTTACCACGATGTTTGTTTAACGCATCCATTTGAGCGGCAAAGGTGCGAGTGAGTTTGTTTACTTCCCTAAGATATAATGCCTGTCCATCAAAAGGTTGATTCTTAAGGGAGGCTCGTTTAGCTGTTTCCATTGTTAACAAATGAATTGATACCATTTGATTGGCTAACATGGCCTCTATACCGTCTTGAGGTTTAATCTGATCAATTAACGCTATAGCTGCATTTATGCTATCTGGCTCAGTGCCTGAATTTACAGCAACCCGATAAAGCTGATTGTTTAGCTCAAGGGTCAGGTAAGGATTATCTTGTCCATAGCTATTGGCGAGCTTGGCTTGAAATAATACGTTGTTGAATGTTTCATCACCGGTTTTATCTGGGTATTGATACTTTCCATCCTTGTTCAAGTCATATCTTGGCGGCGCATCAGGATCGGTATTAAATTTAATTTTCTCAAGCACCAGTTCAATTTCTTTATCGGATAGACCGTTCAACGCTTTTTTAATTTCCTTTTCTGTTTTGGCAATGGCTTTAGTCATGCGATTTTCTTATGGCTGGTAACTGATTCTCTGACATGTAAACAAAACGCTTCAATTGATAACCACGCTGTCCAGGGTAATTCGGGGTATTTGGATGGCAGGTAGTCAGAAATAACCGCCAGCGGAAGCACGATGTGCCACGATTGACGATCTTGTCTAAATGCCAGCAGGGGTATTAAATTAGCATCTTGAGCCTGTGTAAGCGTTTGTTGCCACCATTCACTAACCTTGGCATCGGTAACTTGCCGGTAGCGTTTAACCTCGATGGCAAACTGATTCAGGTATTGAGCAATTGGACAACTACCAATAGCAATTAAATCAAAACCACCTGACCGACTTTGTTCAAGATTCCGCTCTAACTTTATGCTAAGCTCATCATAGATCAGATTAGCAAACTCACGCTCACCGGTAGCACCTTTTTGTCTGCTGTTAATCATTGGCAATTACCTGCCTGGCATTTTCCAATCCACTAATCAGTTCATCAAGTTTTTCAATATCTAAACTGATGCCTTTACGAGTGGGTAAGATTTCATCGTCTGACTTGAGCCAAAACAAGCGAATATCAATAAACTTTGTGCCTTTGTATTCGCTTAGGCTGATACGGATTTCTTCGGTTTTGTTTTTTTCGATAGTAGTTACCAAGCCAGTCATGATTTACCTCCACTTTGTAAATCCACCAAAAATAAATTCCCTAAACCCCTTGGTAATATATAAAGGTATACACATAGCGAGTAATTTGTACTGTGGTTTTGGTCTGACTGATACACATACAGAGTAATTAGCATGGCTTGACCCTCTCTTTTCCCTTCAATTGATACACATTGCGACTAGATTGATATGTATTCCGACTACGCTTTTTAATTTCCTTGCTTGGCTTTGGGTCGAATTTCTCTTTCTCAACCTTCCATAGTCCAGATGCTTCTTTTGTTGGTGTGACATCCATTTTGCCTTTGCATTCATCAATCTTGTGCCAGGTCAAAGCATATAAATTTGGACGGTGTTTACCGCCTTGCTGGGTGAGTTGAATAAAGCCGTAATAAATTAATTCCCTTATCGCAGCAAATAATGTTGAGGGTGAGCGCCAACCTTTCAATTTCATTAACTTCCAGGTTGCACACAAATCACCATTATTAAACCCGTTGTATTGTCTAAGTAAATCGGCAATAAGCTTAACGCCATAGGGTGATAGCTTTAAATAATTGGGATGATCCATGACCGCATATGGAATGCTGACATATGTTGCTTTACGTTTCTTTTTATAAGTTGCCATTACACTGTCTCCCGCTTATCAGACATAAGTGTGTAACGTCCAATTCGATGTGTCGTACCACCTGGATTTTCAGCGTAATCCCAAGTGGTAACAATATTGAAGCCACGCTTTCGTAATTCCATGATTCTGGCTGCCGGATGGAGCACATCAATTCCAGTTCGAAAATCAATAGTAGTTGCACTACCGTTTTCCTTTAGAAATTGAAGTACACGCTGACGTTGTGCTTTGGCTGAATGATTAATCTTCTTCGATATGATAAAATTTGAGTTGTTCGACTTAAGGACATTTTTTGAGAGACCCGGTGTAGTGACCGGGTTTTTCTTTTTGACCATTGGACACCTCCTTATGCTGCTTCTGCTTGAGAATCTATCCAGTCCTCAAAAGCATCATAGTCGATTAATACTTTCGAGCCGATACGCCGAACACAAACTGAAAAACCATTTGTTCTTTCATTGAAGATTAGCCATCGCAATGAAGCTTCAGTGAAAGCTTGATATGTTTGGGCTGTTTGTTTGACTGTCCCGAGTCGTTTGGGTTCTGACATTCTAATACCTCACAATTTATTGCATTAATTTGTGACTACTAATTGCTGTCACATGTGAGGAATTTTCTAGTTTTGGTTATGTTGTAGATAGAAAAGTTAAAACTGCAATCCTAAATAGGATTACACCCCTAAATAACAGGGTACATTTAATTAGGGGTGTTCATCTCAGTAGAATATGACGATATTTTTGGCTTTGAAGTTCTAATGCTGCTTTATAGTAATTATCAACATTCTTGTCTCCTAAATAATCCGGGTAACTATTGTCTTTATCTGGAAAAATGATTTTAGAGATTTCTTTTTTCTCTGTTCCTTCCTCAAAGGCATCTAATACACGTAAATAATCTCGATATTTTTTGACACTGGTTCGTGAGTTTATGACTTCTCGTCCTAGCTTTTTGTATCTCCGTTGTTCTTTCTCAAAAAAATATTTGGCAGCTTTAAGTTGGTTTTTAATTGGTAAAGACAAATCAAATTTCAGTAATAACTCATTTATTCCCGAAGGTTTATAACGAATTTCTTTCATGGGAACATTGCCACGTAAGCCATAGCGAAATTCGAATTGAATTGTATGAATCTTTTGCCATATGTCCTGTTTGGTAGATTGATCGTCATCCTCTGAAAGTTGCTTATAGAGATGTAGAAGTTCTGCATCATCCTTTGGAGTTTCATGACGACTATTGAGGCCCGACATTTGAGTAGAAGTATTAAATGTTAATGCCATATGTCCCTCACCATCCCAAGCTTTGTCGTCTGAAGGGCATGGTAAATATGAAACACGATCTAACCCGAGCCACTTTTTTGAAAGTGATAGATTTGGACTTTCCCATCTAGTTATATGTCCACCTGTCCTCTCAATCCACTGGTAAAAAGTTTCATCTTCTTTCGCTTCTGGTTTAATCACCAAGCAATTCATAGATAGTTCGAGTTGTTTTTGGTAAGTTTTGAATATAGCTTTATATTCATCACTATCTTTGCCAAATAACACTCTCACAGCATCAAATTTTTCCTCTATACAGCGGATAAGATTACTGTTCGCAATCGCCTCATCCGATAAATATCTTTGATAGTCTGATAGATAAGCGGGATTTCGTCTCAAAAACTCCCATGCCCATTGAATTAAAGGTGCATTATCTGGATTAGGATAGTTTTCAGGATTTTTCCAATCTGGTCTTTTCCACATCATTCTACTACTTAAAAATCTTATTATTCATCCGCTCAACAACACCCGCAGTATGTGCTTCTGATAAATGAGCATACCGTTTAACCATCTGCAATGTCTTATGACCTAAAACTTCTGCTATCTCAGCTAAAGTGGCACCGTTCATAGCAAGATATGAGGCGGCGCTGTGCCTTAAATCATGAAACCTGAAGTCTTCAATCTCGGCTTTTTCCAGCGCAGTATTCCATGCTTTCCTAATGATGACAGGCTGATTCTTTTGATCCGAAGAAAACACATAATCAAAACCTAGCCGCCTGATTTTCGAATGTTCTTTCAGAGCATCCAACGCAAAACCAACTAATGGTACTAATCGACGCTCGCCGTTTTTTGTTTCTTCCAGGATAATACGGCCGTCATTCAGATTAATATCATTCCAACGCAATCCAGTAATTTCACCTAAGCGCATTCCGGTGGATAAAGCCAGAACAACGATTGGATATAGGTGTCTGCTGGGTGACTGCTTACAGGTTTCTAAAAGTCTTGCTCTTTCATCATCAGTAAGAAATCGAACCCGCCCTCGTGGCTCTTTAAGTTTACGAACCTTACGTACAGGGTTTGAGTCTATCCATTGCCATTCCTGCTCGGCAACCGCAAACGCATGTGACAATGCAGATAAATAACGGTTTACTGTAGCAGGTGATTTTGGTTTTCCTAAATGTGTTACTTCCTTTGATAACAAATCCCGCTGTTCTGATACTAAAGCTGTTGTCACGTCAGCGAGAGAGTATGTACCGATAGCCTGATTCCACCAATCTAGTTGTATTTTTTGGTCGATAGCAGATTTTTCCTTAGAGGGGAGAATTTCTTTTACATAACGATCAATCAATTCAGTCACAGTATGGCGTTTGGCCTCAGAGGTTTTGAAATGCCGACCTTCTTCAATCGCTGCTTCAATCTGCCTGGCCCATCTACGCGCATCAGTTAAACGCTCAAACGTTGCATACTGATCCGGTACACCTTTCTTACGGACAATAACCTGGTAACGGAGGTTACCTTGCTTATCTTTTCGCTTTCTGATGGATGCCATACCTAAACATTACAACAATCCACAAAAAATAACAACACCTGATATACAATCAGATGTCCTTTATAATTAATCTATTGAATTTATTAAGTTTATTAATAATTTATCGTTTTATGACACACTAAAGACACAAAATTCCTTGAAAATTTGCGATGTTAAGCTAGATATTACTTTCATCTCAGGATTTCTTCTCTACCTTTTCTGAAACAATTTTCCCTTGGGAATCTTCTACCCACACTGCAGAATACTCTTTCGACAACTCACCTTTAATATAATAAATTTTGTTTGCCTCAAGATTAACTCTGACTTTCCCATCAACAGAATAATTACCCCCTTTTAACATTAAAACCGGCGCAGCATAATATGTAGTCCCTGACAAATGTAGCTCTGACTCTGTTGCGGGAACTTGTCGAGATTCAGTTAAAACAGTCAACGCAAATCCATGACCATAACTCGCCTCAGCAGACGACCCAACACTGGTTAATACATCTCTACCGTCAATTTTGTTCAATTGGAAGAAATAAGCTTTTGAGCCATCAATACGCTTGGAACTATCACTCACTGTAGCCAATGGACCAGTGTAGTTATCGGGTACGGGTTTGTGAGAAACACAACTGGAAAGAAGTACCCCAAAGCAAATTATACTGATTAGTCTTTTCATTCTATACCTTAATTGTTTGATTAAATTAGCAGCCCTAGATTCTAGTTTATGATTTCAATTATCCCAATGGATTAATAATGAAATAGGCTGTATTTTATTGTTATTTATTGGGCTTAATAGTGGCAAGAGTGTGTCGCAATACAAAAATGGAGCCATCAGAAAACATGGAAATTGAGTTAAATTACTGTTTTTATTAGTGAAAATTGGTGGGCCGTGGGCGACTCGAACGCCCGACCACCTGATTAAAAGTCAGATGCTCTACCAACTGAGCTAACGGCCCATCTAGTTTTTCAGCCTGAGATCAGGCTTGGAAGACAAGGGTGCTGATTATCCTGTTTGACTGTATAACTGTCAACTAAATCAGTGTTATCCGCCGAGGTTCTTTAAGCGCTCACGAGCGAAATCCGCAACCTGGTTATTCGGGTAACGGGCAATAATATCGCTAAATACATTGCGGGCATTGGTTACATCACCCTGCTCGTAATAAATATAACCAATTTTCAATAGTGCATCAGGGGCACGGTCACTGTCAGGATAGTTATTCACCACATTGTTAAAAGCCTGGCGGGCGTTATTAAATTCGCGGTTAACATAATGGGCCTCACCGGTCCAATATTGAGCATCGTCGGCGAAAGTACTGGTCGGATACACAGACAAAAGCTGATTAAAGGTTTGAATCGACTCGTCATATTGACCTTGCTTTAGTTGCTCAAAGCCATTGTTATACATGTCCTGCGCTGATATTGCGCTGGTCGATGTCTGTGGCAGCGATTGTGGGGCAGGTGTTGGCGTCACCGCCGGATATTGTCCCGACTGAGTATCACCGATCTGGATTTCGTCGGTTTGGGCCTGATAGCCGCCTTGTGTATCGACCTGATCAGTCGCACCTGTTTGTGGCAATTGATCTTGCCCTGGTTGATATGTATAGCCGGACAATCCTTCCTTTTGATATAGACGATCCAACTCGGCCTGCTGGCTTTCAGCCCGCCGGTTAAGCTGGTTCATCTCATATTGCAATACTTCAACCTGGTTTTTTAACTCGGCATTCTCCACTTCGAGCTGATTAATTTGTTGTAAAAGATTAAGTGCTCGCTTTTCTTCAGCTTCAACTACTTCTACCTGATTATTGCCACGACTATAAGAAGTGCAACCAACAATAACTAAACTGGCAACTGTAATAATCAAAAGCTGTGGGGATTTAGATAAAAATTTCATCGCGTTATCCGCTATTTACTGACTCTATATTTTACATCATCAAAAAAAGCCGGACTAATGCCCGGCTTTTCTTAAAAACAATTAATTAATACAACAACTCGACGCGGCGGTTTTGCCAAAGTTCAGCAGAAACCGGCTTTTCCTCTCCATACGATACGACGTCTGAGTTTGATGCGCCCAAGGCTGACATCACAGCCTGAACAGTCTGGCCACGTCTCTCTCCCAGGGCCAGGTTGTATTCACGGGTTCCACGTTCATCAGCATGTCCTTCCAGCACTACTGAACCACCTGTAGAAGCAAGGTGCTGTGCATGAAACTGCACAATCATGTCAGACTCCGGATCAAGAGCACTGCTGTCATATTCGAAATAAATAGTTTTGTTGCTCAGTGGGTCACTGAGGTTGTAGCGACCACTATCAACAATACCATTTGCATCCATATAGGCCTGGATTTCCGGATCAATACCGGAGGTGGTATCGCCTATCTCCGCACTGACGCCGGGGTTTTCTTGCAGCTTTTTACGTCCACCACAAGATGCTACTACTACTGCCAACAAGGCGACCAGTAATATTTTAGCCATTTTGTTCATCATCATACTCCTTATAATTTCCTGTTAATCGGCGACCACGCTGGCTCTCGCACGTCGCCTTGTTGAAACCTTAACGTCTGAGCGACACGTCCCAAATCGGACACCACCGATAATACTCCAGAACGCCCTGCTTTGGTAGCATAAAGCACCATTTCTCCGTTGGGCGCGAAGCTTGGAGACTCATCTAAATCGCTGCGCGTTAATACCTTAACCGAACCTGTGTTTAAGTCTAATAAGCCAATGCGATGGCCCTGGCCTTGATCGGTAACCATAGTAATTTTCTTACCATCAGGCGAGAATGAACCGCGTGCATTATAGCGCCCCTGGAAAGTAACTCGCTGGGCTGTGCCGCCACCAGCACTGACACGATAAAGCTGCGGTTTGCCGCTGCGTCCAGAGGTAAACAGGATAGTTCGACCATCCGGAGACCATGAAGGTTCCGTGTCAATAGCCCGATCTCGAGTAATTCGGGTTAATGCATTAGTTGCTAAATTCATCACGTATATTTCCGGATTACCGTCTTTGGACAAAGACATCGCCAAGCGTGAGCCATCCGGTGAAAAAGCCGGCGATGAGTTAATACCTTTGGATTGAGAAACAATACGCCTTGTTCCCGATGCTAAATCCTGCACATAGATGACACTGCGGCCTTTTTTAATAGATACATATGCCAAACGCCGACCATCGCGTGACCAGGCCGGCGATAAAATGGGTTCACCTGATTCCAATACGTTCTGTGGGCCATAACCGTCAGAATCGGCCACCTGCAATAAATAACGCGGGCCTGACTTAGTGACATAGGCAATTCGAGTATCAAATGCCCCCGGTTTACCAGTTAAAGCCTGATAAATGATATCAGCGATTTGATGAGCCGCCCGCCTGAGCAAATTGGGCGGCACATTGAAGCTCCGGCCTTCTATCGGCAAGCCACGACCCACATCCAGCAACTGAAAAGAAACGTTATAACCTGAACCCGACGGAATCACTTTACCGACGACTACTGCATCAGCTTTCAATAACCGCCAGTCTTTGTAATTGACATCGACAGCATCGGTAGGCCGGTTCAAGAAATCCCGCTCCGGAATCAAATCAAAGCGGCCGCTACTATTCAAATCGTTGGAAATAACTTCGCTCACATTCTGGGGCGCTGATTGGGTATTCATAAACGGCACAATCGCAATTGGAATGCCACCGATCACGCCTTCAGTGATGTCTATTTCCAATACCGCATTAGCAGGCATGGCAAATAATCCACTGAATGCGAGCAGAGCAATACTTAGTTTTTCTCTCAATAACCTTTTCATCATGTTTTATCCTGGAGGATCAAAGTTAAATAAAAAATCTCGATAATGCGGATAAAGCTTAGGATTATCCGGTATCGGTAAAGGTGAAGCCTTATATACCGCATTGATCACAGAACGATCAAAAATCGGATCACCACTTCCTTGCTGGATTCTAGCAGTTAACACATCACCGCGTGGGCTAACCCTGACCAGCACCTTGGCTCTTGCACCAGGTCGAACCGAAGCAGGTCGAATCCAGCTATTAGTGACCTTAGAGCGTATAGGACCAATATATTGTGCAAATAGTGAAGCCGCCTGTCGTTTAGCCTGCTCTTCGGCTAGCTGTGCTTCTAGTGCTGCCTGTTTACGCTTTTCTTCCTCAGCTTTTTTACGCTTTTCCTCTTCACGTTTTTTCTTCGCCAGTTCCTCTTTTTTCTTTTTCTCTTCCGCTAATTTACGCTTCTTTTCCTCTTCTTCCTTTTTCTTTTTAGCTAACTCCTGCTGCTTTTTCTTTTCAGCCTCTTCTTTTTTCTTTTTTTCTTCTTCCTCTTTTTGCTTCTCTAAGGCCAGTTCTTTAAGTCTGGCTTCTTCAGCTAAACGCTTTTTCTCTGCCTCTTTGGTTTTTTGTTCTTCTAATTCGCGCTGCTTGGCTAATTCTTCAGCTTTTTGTTGCTCTAATCTAGCCTGCTCCTCTTTTAGCTTTTTTTCCTCTTCAAGCTTTTTGATCTCTTGCTCTTTAAGCTTGGCCTGTTGTTCAAGGTCTTCCAGTTTTTGCTGCTTTTCCAATTCCTCCTGCTTTTTCAGGTCTTCTTCTTTTTTAATTTTTTCCAGCTCTTGATTGAGCAATGTTTCATCAATCACTTGCGCCTGAATCGGTTGCACTTCGGCGCCACCTACTTTGATTTTTTTGCTTGGGTTCCAGAATAAATTAAACATAATAATACCAAGCAGGACTAGATGAACAATAATCGCCAGCGAATAAGACTTTAAATTAAGCGCAAATTTATTGTACTGACGAGGTTGATTCAAACCCTTACCCTTCCTCCGGAGCCGGCTCGGTCACTAAGCCCACACTGGGAACACCTGCAGCCTGCAACATAACCATCGCCTGTACGACTTTTTCATACGGTACAGAGGCATCTCCTTTAACATAAAACGGGGTTTTAGGCTGGTGATTAAGCACCGCAGCAGCCTTGGCCCGCAGTTGATCAGGCTCAGAAGGTGCTTCATCCTCATTGGCGTAAAGAAAGCCTTGCGCATCAACTGATACAATAAACTTTTCTATATTTTGCTCTTCGTCAACTATTTTAGCGCTGGCCTGAGGCAAATCCACCTCCACACCTTCGGTTAACAACGGCGCAGTAGTCATAAAGATCACCAACAACACCAGCATCACGTCAATGTAAGGCACCACATTGATTTCACTCATGGGTTTACGTTTATGATGACGTCGTCCTAAGCTGTTGGCCATAATTAAATCTCTATTTGAGGTTTATTCTGTTGATTGATCACGTCGAACCTGACGATTGACAATACTCAAAAACTCATCCATGAAAATCTCATAACGTGTAACCAAAGAGTCTGCCTGATTCGAAAATTTGTTATAGGCAATAACTGCCGGAATGGCTGCAAACAAACCCATTGCAGTAGCGATAAGTGCCTCTGCAATAGCTGGTGCTACCGTTGCTATGGTCGCTTGTTTGGCTAACCCGATAGCGTGAAAAGCGTTCATGATGCCCCAGACAGTACCAAATAACCCCACATAGGGGCTGATTGAACCCACAGTTGCTAAAAAAGGCAGTTGTGATTCTGCTTCTTCAACTTCTTGAGACAAGGAAACCTGCATGGCTCGTTGCACACCACTGATCAGTTCCGAGCGGTTCAGGTCTTTATCTGCTAAGCGGGTGTACTCACGGTATCCAGATACGAACAGACTGGCCATACCGGTTGGTGTTTCACTATTGGTCCAGTGTTGATACAGACCGGTTAAATCACCTCCCGACCAAAATTCGTCTTCAAATTCATCGGCTTCAGCTTCCAGCTCACGGAAGCGGAACCATTTTTTAAAAATAATCGCCCATGAAATCACTGATGCCAACAACAATAGCAGCATTACGACTTGCACCAAAAAACTGGCCTGGGCAATCAGTTCAATGACATTAAGGCTATTGCTGGGGAGTGTTTCGATATTCTCCATAAATTCCTTACATCTCTTTATTTATCATGCGGTTAATTTCGGTCGGAATTCTAACAGGTTTGAACTTTGTTGCATCAAGGCAAGCCATCTTTAATATCGCTTTGGATAAAATCACATCTTCACGCTTAATTTGCTGCTCTAATACAAATCCTGCTTTTGATAAACTTTTGACAACAACTGAAACACTTAATAAATCATCAAGCCTGGCCGCTTGCAGATAATCTATTTCAACGCGTCTGACTACAAATATTAAGTGCTGCTGGCTCGCCAGTTTGCTTACCGGCAAATCATGTTGTCGCAACCATTCACTACGCGCGCGTTCCAGGAATTTTAAGTAGTTGGCATAGTAGACTACACCTTCGGCATCAGTGTCCTCATAATAGACTCGAACCGAAAAATCAAATTGCTGCATCTGGCTTACGTATGTGTTTGAAGAATGATAATCTGAATAACTGAAAGCCGGATGAATTCAAGGATCTCGTGTTTGCTATCAACTAAAGCAGTTCCGGCTGATTTTTTGTCAAGTGTTCTGGAATATCCAGCCCCAAATGCTGCCAGGCTGAGCGAGTGGCTACCCGTCCTCTGGGTGTGCGCATCAAGAATCCTTGCTGAATTAAAAACGGTTCCACTACGTCTTCAATGGTGCCACGCTCTTCGCCAATAGCAGCAGCCAAACTGTCAATCCCTACTGGACCGCCATCAAACTTTTGCATGATGGTTAACAATAGATTTCGGTCCAGAGTATCCAGGCCGTATTCGTCCACTTCCAGCATATCCAATGCCAGACCAGCAATTTTTTGATTGATCGCGCCGTCGCCTTTGACCTCAGCATAATCACGCACCCGGCGCAACAGACGATTAGCAATCCGGGGCGTGCCCCTTGAGCGCTTGGCAATAGCCATCACACCTTGCTGGTCGGTTGGAATGCTCAATATATCAGCCGAACGTTTGACGATTCGAGCCAAATCCTCAGTGTTATAAAACTCCAGGCGCATGACAATGCCAAAGCGATCACGCAGTGGCGATGTTAATAAACCGGCACGGGTAGTGGCGCCAACTAATGTAAAAGGTGGCAAGGGTATTTGCATGGTTCTTGCTGCCGGGCCTTCACCAATATGAATATCCAACTGCTTGTCTTCCAGCGCCGGATACAGAATTTCCTCGACTACCGGACTTAAGCGGTGTATTTCATCGACAAACAAAACATCATGCGATTCTAAAGATGTCAGCATCGCTGCCAGATCACCGGCTTTTTCCAGCACCGGCCCGGAAGTCTGCCGCAAATGAGATCCCAGCTCGTTGGCGATAATATGCGCCAGTGTGGTTTTACCCAGTCCGGGTGGACCAAACACCAGCACATGATCCAGTGCTTCTTTGCGTTGATTGGCCGCTTGAATGAAGATTTCAAGCTGATCGCGAGCTTTAGGCTGACCACGAAAATCACTAAGATTGACCGGTCTTAAGCTGCGTTCAATGGCTTGCTCCTGAATATCTTCAGGATCTGACAACGCCGAGATAATACGTTCTTCACTCACGATTTTTTAGCCATATTCCTTAATGCCAAACGAATCAATTCCTCACTACTTAAGCCGGCATCCAGACTGCGTATATGCTTAGTGGCTTCAGCCGGTTTATAACCTAAAGCGATCAAGGCACTTATCGCATCTGAGGTCGAATCAGCAGTTGTTTTTTCCGCCATTCCGGCGATTACCGTTGAACCGCCACTGGCATCAAACAAATGATCAACCTTGTCACGCATTTCAATCAACAGGCGCTCGGCCGTTTTACGCCCTATCCCTGGAACCCGGGTCAATTGCACAGCATCTTCTGCCACCACACATGCCTGAAACTCCTCGGCATTCATAGTCGACAAAATTGCCAGCGCCACACGTGGACCTACGCCATTAACTTTGAGCAGGTTACGAAATAATTCACGTTGGTTAATGCGGCTGAAACCGTACAAAAGCTGGGCATCTTCACGCACTACCAGATGCGTATGCAATTCAACTTTCTGCCCCACTTCCGGCAAATCATAGAATGTGGTCATCGGTGCTTCCAATTCATAGCCCACGCCCGCCACATTCAATAACAACCAGGGTGGTTGTTTATGCAAAATATTGCCGCTTAAAAATCCGATCATAAATTGATGGCTTTGGAATTAATTTGCGACTCTACCTGTTGACTGTGCAGATGGCAAATTGCACAAGCAAGCGCATCAGCCATATCAACCTGTGGTGTTTCCTGTAGTTTCAATAACAAACGCACCATAAACTGCACTTGTTCTTTTTTGGCTGCACCTTTGCCGACAACAGCCTGCTTGATTTGCTTGGCCGAATACTCATACACCGGCAAGTGACTATTGACACCGGCACAGACTGCCGCACCACGTGCCTGACCAAGTGTTAATGCTGATTTGGCATTGTTAGATACAAACACTTGTTCAACACACATAACATCAGGGTCGAATTCTCGAATCATGCCAGTGATTTCGGTAAAAATTTTGCCCAACCGCTCCGGCAAAGGTTTATCACCCAAGCTGATATAACCACCTTCTACCATGCGCAATTCTCGCCCGGCTTTTTCAACCAGACCATAGCCGGTGTAGCGTGAACCCGGATCAATACCGAGAATTCTTGGGGCTGAGTTCAAGCGGCGTCCATATCATCTGGGAAACTGGCGTTGGTAAACACGTCTTGTACGTCGTCCAAATCTTCCAGTGCATCGATTAATTTCATCACTTTTTCCGCATCATCATTGGTCAGTTCGACTTCAGTAGATGGCCGTTGAACGATATCCGCATCTATTGACTCAAGCCCTGCTGCTTTAATCGCCTGATTCACGTCAGAAAAAACCTCAGGTTGTGTCAGCACTTCAATGCTGCCGTCTTCTTCAGTCAATACATCATCGGCACCGGAATCAATGGCGATTTCCATAACTTGCTCTTCATCTACGCCCGGCTCAAACACAATGGTGCCAACCTTGCTGAATAAATAAGCAACTGACCCATCGGTACCCAGGTTACCACCATACTTGCTGAAAGCATGCCGCACTTCGCTGACTGTGCGGTTGCGATTATCAGTCGCACACTCTACCAAGACCGCCACTCCTGCCGGCGCATAACCCTCATAGCGAATTTCTTCAATATCAGCACCATCACCTTCACCTGTACCACGCATAATCGCCCGATCAATGGTATCGCGCGTCATGTTATTTGAAAGCGCCTTATCGATTGCGGCACGAAGTCTCGGATTGGCGTCCGCGTCACCGCCACCCTGCCGGGCGGAAACTGTTATTTCCCGGATGAGCTTAGTAAATAATTTACCGCGCTTAGCATCTTGTGCGGCCTTGCGAAACTTGATATTGGCCCATTTACTATGACCCGCCATTTAGACTCCGATTGTGCTGTTATTTATCAGGCGATTTTAGCATTTTCCTATGTACGGCCCAAACAATTGGACACCATCCGGACATCGCCGTCACTAATAGTATTAAACCAAACGCCAAAACGATATATGCTGGATTTAAATAACCATAAATCAGCATGGAAACACTGATTAAAATGCGAATGGTACGCTCTAAGCGACTCAGATTATCGGGCATCTAACATCCACCGGCATATCTAACCTCACTAATTCTTTCTGTTAGCACCATCTGACCCAATATAAATGCTAAAACGGGCATGAGGTCGATCGCTGACTTGACAGCTATAGTACATATTAAAAGCATGAATTTTTCAATCACCAAGCATCCATTCAATCGCATCCGTAACATGCAGGGCAGTGCTGTCAAATAAAGGCATATCCGTATCCTGGCCACTAATCAGCAAATCAATTTCCGTACAGCCCAATATAATACCTTGCGCACCGTTTGCACGTAGTGATTCGATGACATCGATGTAAATATCGCGTGAATTTGCTTTAACCTCGCCCTGACATAGCTCATGGTAAATAATTTCGTGGACGCGCTGGCGCTGCGTCTTATCGGGCACAATGACTTCAACATCATAATGTTGCTGAATGTGGCCCTTGTAAAATGCTTGCTCCATGGTAAACCCGGTGGCCAGTAATCCAACACGTTGCTGACCAGCCCTTACAATCGCCTTGCCTGTTGAATCTGCGATATGCAATAAAGGGATTGAGACGCCTTGCATGACCTGATCAGCCAGCTTATGCATGGTGTTAGTCGCTATAAGCAAACCCTCTGCACCCGCCTGCTGCAGACCTTTTGCTGCTTGATTTAAAATTTCTCCCGCAGCTTGCCAGTTATTTTGATGCTGTAATTCAGCAATTTGATTAAATTCAACACTATGCAGCAAAATTTTAGCCGAATGCAATCCCCCTAGCCGTTCACGAACGCCCTGATTTAGCAATTGATAATAGATACTGGTCGACTCCCAACTCATGCCGCCAAGCACACCGATTATTTTCATTATTCGATTAAACTCAAAAATATGATTTAATCACATATCATAAAACACACAACCCGATATGCGCAAAGCCGATCCAAACCTACTTTTAGATTTCATCAAATCTTCACCCACACCTTTTCATGCCACTGCTAATATTGCCGAGCAATTGAATCAGGCCGATTATGAAGAACTTGATGAAGCCCATGCATGGACACTACAGGCAGGTAAAAAATACTGGATAAGTCGCAACGATTCTTCCATTATTGCTTTTCAATTACCTGCAGGCTCAATTATCGAAAAAGGCCTGACTATGATAGGCGCCCACACCGATAGCCCGTGTCTAAAACTTAAACCGCTGCCGGAAAAAATCAGTGAAGATTATTTCCAAACCGGCGTTGAAGTCTACGGCGGCGCGTTACTCAACCCGTGGTTTGACCGTGATCTATCGATTGCGGGCCGTGTGACCTATAGCGATAGAAAGGGAAAGATTCTAAATCGATTGATGGACCTCGAAAGAGCCATCGCAACCATCCCTTCCTTAGCGATTCATCTGGACAAAGAGGCCAATAAACAGCGCACTGTAAATGCGCAATTGCATTTACCCCCTGTATGGTTTCAGGCCAAAGGTAAAAATATTGATTTCAGAGATTTATTAAAAAAGCTACTTAAAAAGCATCAGGGCCTTAACGACATTAATAAGGTGCTGGATTTTGAGTTGTACTATTATGATACCCAGCACCCAGCCATTGTCGGTCTAAACAATGAATTCATAGCCAGCGCCAGACTCGATAACCTTTTGAGCTGCTTTGTAGGATTACAAGCGATTAAAACAACCCCCAAATCAAAAGGCGCGTTGCTGGTCTGTACAGATCATGAAGAAATCGGTAGTAGTTCAGCATGCGGTGCTAATGGCCCATTCCTGCACAGCGTATTGAAGCGGATTGGTCAAACTGAAGAAAATACTCAACGATTAATTCATAACTCCAAATTGATCTCGGTCGATAATGCACACGGCATTCATCCGAATTACGCTGATAAACATGACCCCGGACACAAGCCACTGATTAATCAAGGCCCGGTTATCAAGGTCAACGCCAATCAACGCTATGCGACAAACAGTGAAACGGCAGGCTGGTTTCGACACATCTGTGAAAGCAATAATATTCCAGTGCAATCCATTGCTGTGCGCAGTGATATGGGCTGTGGCTCGACAATCGGACCCATCACCGCAAGCAAAATCGGGGTTCGCACTGTCGATATCGGGGTGCCACAACTTGCCATGCATTCAATTCGTGAATTTGCAGGTGTGGATGATATTAATCATCTTTATATGGCTCTAGCAAAGGCAATTTCTATCTAAAAGCACCGACCTATTTATCATTTACAACTATTTAGAAAGCCAACAAATTAAGATAAAATTCAGCCATTAAAAATAATTAATAGATGGCAAGGGAATGATTAAGCGACTTTTTTTAACTTGTAGTTTAACTTTTTATATTTCGATCTGCGTTGCTGCGCAAACGACTCTTGAAAATGAGAATTTAAAAAAAACTGGCGAAAAACCCAAAATAATTCTTATCGAGCCTGATGTCGAATTAGCACAAGTATTAGCCAGTGGACAAAACGAGACACGTGCTGACTGGAGTGAAGCGGGTACTAAAAATACTGAATATTGGATTAAAGAATATTTTTCTAAAAACGATCTGGATTTTGCAAATTACTCGATACCAGATGGTGAAGAATTTAACAGACAAAGGCAAATTCAAGCGCTACATCAAGCTGTTGGCATATCCATTCTTAATAACCAAACACTGAAACTACCGACCAAACAATCTTTCAATTGGACCCTTGGTAAAGGTGCAAATTCATTAAGACACAATGATGCTGATTACGGCTTATTCATTTATCTTAGACGGGGTTATGGAACTGGAGGTCGTATTGCGTTGTCTGTTGCTACTGCTGTGTTATTTGGCGCTGTCCCCGTTGTAAGTTATCAATTCGCATTTGCCAGTCTGGTTGATCTTGAGACTGGAAAAATAGTTTGGTTTAACAATCTCGCCCAAATTGTAGGAGATTTGCGTAAACAAGAGGAGGCAGAAAGAACCATTCGTTCACTTTTAACAGAATTCCCTCAGCTTGATCTACCTCAAATTAAATTTGGTGAGAAATCCGTTGAAAGTATTGAGGCTTCGGGCGGTAATTGTGTTTCATGTTGAGCAACACCAAAAACTGGTTAATTGTTTTTGTAATCGCTACCGCTTTTACAGTTGCTGGCTGCCATACAACCAATGTAGCGGATATAAAACCAGGGGAGCGTCCAGCTTCTGACACGGACATTGGGGGCATATGGTATCAAGTCGAAAAAATTGAAAAACAAATTAAAAACTCTCCCAGCCGCATTCGAGATCCAGAATTAAATCAGTATATTAACGAGATAGTCTGCGAAGTTGCAGGCGAATTTTGCTCTGATATACGTGTTTATATCGTCGATGTTCCGGCTTTTAATGCTTCTATGTATCCAAATGGCATGATGATAATTTGGTCAGGATTTTTGCTCAGGGCGCAGACGAAAGATCAAGTCGCAAGCGTGATTGGTCATGAAGTCGGGCATTACGTCAAACAACATTCCCTCAAACAAATGCGCAACGCCAAAAATCTCAATAATCTTCTATTGGGAATAGGTATGGTTTCATCAACTGGAGGATTAGTCAGCTCTTTAGCCGGAAATGCAATTTTTTATAAGTTTAGTCGTGATCATGAAAGAGAATCTGATGAATACGGGATCAATCGTTTAAATGAGCTTGGTTTAAATACCAAAGCTGCTGCTCAAGTTTGGATTTTAGTTCAGGAAGAAGCTCGTCAATCTCCCAAAAACAGTCGGCCATTGTATTTATCAACCCATCCAAGTACCAAGGAGAGGATTAAAAATTTAGGTGGATCTGAAAATATGGAGTTGTCGGAACCTGATCAAGACTATCTTAGTTTAATCGAAAAACACTACCCTAAATGGTTAAAACGTGAAATTGCCAAACGCAGTTATAACTCAAGTGAAGTCGTGTTAAACCGATTAGCAAAAGCGAATCCTGATAATGATGAAATTAATTTCTATCAGGCTGAGCTTTACCGCCGTCGAAATGAAGAAAAAGACTTGGAGAAGGCCAATCAGCACTACTTAACTGCAATTAGGCTTGGCTATGATAACCCTAAGATATACAAAAAATTGGCAGAATTAAGCATTAAAAGAGATTCAAAAAACCAGGCTATTGATAACTACCAAAAGTATATTGAATTAGGTGATCTGTCCATCGCTGAACAACAAACCATCGAACAAAAAATTCTTAATCTAAGGAATCAATAGAATGCTTAGAATTCTCAAAGTTTCTACATTACTACTAGTTGTATTATTAAGCGGCTGCCAGACTTTCAAAGCTGTTGAACCTGATCAGTCAACTCAGCTTGGCAATATAACAATTAAAACTGAGCGTCAATGGTCACAATATAATTCGTTAGACAAAACCGTCAGAATCCTCACCCGTGATGGTATTTTATTGAACGTAGTCAGTGTCATCAATGTCAAAGATGGGCAGCATATTTACAAGCAAAGAGTTACTGAGCGTAACAAAGGTTTTAAATTCGATAAGTCCATGACTTTAATCGAAGCCTCAGAACTTTATCTGGACGCCTTAAATGCCTCTAATGCCCATAATATTGAAATTTTAGACGAGTCTGAGCGAATGGTCTCTAATAATGAAGCCATAAAGCTTGAATATACTTATGACACAGAATTTGGGCTGACTTATCACCAGATGGCTTTAATCATAAAGCACGGTAACCAAATTGATATTCTTAATTGTTTTGCACCACAAGAACATTACTACCCACTGTTAGAAAACGAATTTCATTCAATTATCGAAAGCGCAAAAATTTCAAGTTAGGTCGCTTGACGGCGATGACTTAAAGTGCTTTCCTTAAGTGAGCACCTATTGCTTAGGCCGCGTTTTATATACCCATTTAAACCGATGTTCAGTATCGTACATATTAAAGGTGTAGGTTTGTAGTTGTCTGCGTCTGACGGTGCGCACTTCCTTTCCGGTTTCCACATCAACTAAGCGCATTCGCCAAAAACGGCGATAGCGGTCGTAGCCTTCCCAGCTCAATGTCACCTCACGGCCTGGCTGGTCGCTTTTAACCACAAATTCCCATTCTTCACCTTCGCGCCAGTACTTACGCTTGCGCATATCACTCGCATACTCACCGTTATCATCCCCCCAATCATGATGGGGAAAGACAATGGTTAAATAGGGACTGCCAAACGGTGGCAGTTCTTTCACATCTCGGCGATCTTTGCCGTCTTCACTATCCCGGTACCAACCCAGATAGTTATACTTATCGCTCATCCCACCGGCTTCATCACTGTCTGCTTGCAGACGCACCCACCATTCGCCGCTTTTAAGGATATTATCTGCCTTAGCTGTGGATATCCACGATAGCCACCACGGCAGGGAGTCTGATTGACCTGATTTAGGGCGTGCCTCAGTCACAGGCAGCGGTGAAATAGCCTGACAGCTGGGTTGATCTGTCGCAGGACCCTTGGGAATCAACAGGGTGACAGTTTCACCCACCGTACCTTGCAATAATTCTACCCAATAGCCCTTAAACGCTTCAAATGAGCCGCCGCCAGGCGGGATGCTTGTGCTGAAATTATCATAACCATTGCCGTTATAGTGCCAAAATGCATCTGTCAGCAGATTATTGGCGGCCGCTTGTTGGGGAGTGCAGACCTGTGAACCATTCACAACCAGCCGTATAGCCGACCAATTCACCGGCACATCAAACGGATGACCGATTAAATTAAACAGGCTGGTTCCGCCCGCTTCCGGCGGGGTTAGATCAATCTCAAAACAACCGGCCTGGGGTGACGGACACAATGGATTATTCATCGTAACGGGGGTTGGGGCACCCGCAGGTGCAAAGTCCACATCGCTACCCGTGATTTGCAAGACCCAATAACCGATTCCCTGCTGCAGCAGCGAAGACAGATTCAACATGACATAGCTATCATTGGCCTCATCACGCTCGTACACCACCCACTTGGTCATATACTCCGCTGCTGCAAGCCCCGTTGGGGTGGTGGTCGAAAAGACATCCTGTACCGTTTTTGACGGGGCATCCGCAGACAGACTCACCATGGTCCAGCGGTTGTTGACTAATGTCACCGGCTCAATCGCATTGGGGTCAACCGCATCCAATTCGAACGCACCGATATCACAGGCGCCATCGGTGCGGGTAAACCCCCGTTGGTCCGTTGCCGGGCAACTAGAATTATTACCGGCATTGATCGCCGGGGAACCGGCCATTAAAGCATGTGTTTGTGTTGGGCCACCATTATCAGTGAGTGGCCCCAGCATGGGATCAACTGCCATGGCCGATGTGCCACAAGAACCGTCTTCGATAATGCTGTTGCTATCTGCAATGATAATGCCTAGGCCACTACAATCTTCAATACTAGAATTAGCGATAGCACTGGAAAACAACCTTAAAAGTCTAAAACGGTTAACATAAATTCCGCCGCCATTTCTAATGGCATGATTCCCCGACATCGTGCTGTTTATCAATGTAGTGCCGCTATCGACATGAACCCCACCGCCATCATCACCGGCTATATTGCCTGAGACCGTGCTGTTCGTTAAGATGAGTTGTCTACCTTTTGTATATATCCCACCACCATTATCGGCTATATTACCCAGTACCGTACTGTTCGTTATGGTGGCAATCGTGTCCACATCTACATAAATCCCACCGCCATCATTACTGGCTCTATTGCCCGACACCGTGCTGTTCGTGATGGTGACAGTCAGTATCCCATCTAGACGATCTACATAAATTCCACCGCCATTAGTGTTAACAAATCCATTTGTGATTGTCAGCGCATTAATTTGGACATCAAGACTTGAACCAATAATGCTAAACACCCGTGATCTGATATTGCCTGATATGGTCACGCTTGAGCCATTGATGACCACATTGCGAGTAATCGTTAATTCTGTGCCCCCTAAGGTAATCGTCATCCCTGCTATTGATGCCAGATTGATCGTATCATCCGTGCCCAACACACCGCTCACCACACAACCATTGACTTGATCCGAACCCGCATTCACCGTCGCTAGCGCTTCTCTCAAGGTACAATCCGTTCCGTCATCCAGATTCGATGTCACCTCAATCGTCGCCGCCTGCAACGAACACGGCAGTAATGCAAAACCGTACAGAATGACGATCCCTCGGATAAAACGGGGCAAGTAATAGGTGGATTTATTGTCAGATCGATACATGGTGGACCTCTTGCCTTTTCCCAGATAATGAGTATAGCATTCCCAGAACCTCGTTTTTATTACCCTGCATACCTTTGGACACGATTTGAAATGGAACGTCCACATCTGTGTGACACGCGGCGGCCTGAACACTGATTCAACCAACTGGCAATCCCTCTACTTCCCCAAAAAATCATCATGCCCATGTGGCGATATGAAATCATCAACCTGTTACACCAGTCTTACGATCAACTGACATTACCGATTCTAATCAAACAGCAATGTACCAATGCCCAAACGCTTAATCAGCTTACATAGCTTTGCACTGCGTCAACACCATCAATCATTGGCGCTGCTGAAACCGATTCAGCAAGTTAACAGGATGAATCCGTCTAGAGAAAATAATTGCCTAAAAATGAGCAGTCTAGACTCATTTTTAGAGTGACACCGGCAACCCTAATTCAGATTTGTCAACCTGATCTACAAAGAATCTGGATGACAGAATTGGTTTGGGCAAATGACTACTCAATCTGCGTTTTGAAATTCCTATTCATCAAGTTAACACAATTCACTGGAAAACTGCTCTTGCTCAGCTGATCTTCATTACCTAATAGGGTAAGATAAGCCCCTGATTTAAAGGAGAAAAGGTCATGATTGCAAGATTAGTGATAGTCATAGCTAGTGTATTTATTTCAGTAACTGCATGGGCAGAACCACTGAAAATCGGATTTTTAACCACACTTTCAACCAAAGCCGGTTACCTTGGGGAAGACATTCGGGATGGCTTTATGCTGGCAGTTGAGCAAAATAATGGACAACTGGGCGGCGTAGATGTTGAAGTCATTGTTAAGGATGATGAACGCAAACCGGAAAAAGGCATCGAGGTCGCCGATAAATTTGTCAAAAAAGACAGTGTTACTTTAATGACAGGCATTGTCTTTTCCAATGTGGCAATGGCTGTCGTGCCAAAAATGGTGAATCAGGGCGTGATTTATATTAGCCCTAATGCCGGCCCCTCTAAACTGGCAGGGGAGTTATGCCATAAAAATTATTTCAATGTCGCCTGGCAGAATGACAACTTGCATGAAGCTACGGGGCAGCATGTTAATGCGGCCGGTTATAAATCAGCCTACATTCTTGCACCTAATTATCCGGCCGGTAAAGACGCTCTGGCGGGCTTTAAGCGTTTTTATCAGGGTGAGATCGCCGGTGAAGTGTATACCAAGCTCGGACAATCAGATTATTCAGCTGAGCTTGCTGCATTGCGTGCAGCCGAACCTGAGTCAGTATTTTTCTTCCTGCCCGGTGGTATGGGGATTAACTTTGTTAAACAATATTCACAAGCGGGCTTGAATGAGTCTATTCCGTTGTTCGGCCCTGCTTTTTCATTTGATGAGCGTATTCTGGGCGCCGTCGGTGATGCAGCAGTAGGTGTAATGAACGGCTCGCAGTGGTCACATGATTTGGACAACGAAACTAACAATCAATTTGTTGAAGCGTTTAAAGCAAAATACGAACGTACTCCTACACTTTACGCCAGCCAGGGTTATGATGCGGCTAATTTAATTGCCAGTGCTCTAGCAGCAACAGGCGGAGATGTGACCAACCAGGATGCATTTATCGCTGCCCTGGAAAAAGCAGAATTTGATTCGGTTCGCGGTAATTTCAAGTTTGGCTCCAATCACCATCCCATCCAGGATATTTATATTCGCGAAGTAATCAAAGACGGTGACAAAGTAACCAACAAACTGGCAGGTAAAGTATTTGAGAATCATCAAGATGCTTATGCTGGTGATTGTTCGTTGTAGCTTAAGATTTCAGTCAATACGAAGCATACATTGATACCGTAATTACAAAATTATACCGCGACTTAAGGAATCCAGAATTCGTTTAAAGTTTCTGGATTCCCGCTCCCCGCCTACGCGGGGACAGGCTCGCGGGAATGACGATAGTGTTTGCAGATTAAAGTGATACCTAATCAACCTCGATGTCATTCTAGGCCATGATTCTATTTATTGAGCAGTTATTTAACGGGCTGCAATTAGGTGTAACCTTGTTTTTATTGGCGTCGGGCCTGACGCTTGTATTCGGTATCATGGGTTTGATCAATCTATCCCATGGCTCGCTTTACATGGTCGGTGCCTATGTGACCGCTACGGTCACAAATCATACCGGTAATTTTTTCCTCGGGATTTGTGCGGCATTAGTCTGCGCTGCCATTCTAGGTGTAATCATAGAAATGACAATTATGCGTCGTCTGTATCACCGTGATCATCTTTACCAAGTTTTAGCGACATTCGGCCTTATATTGTTTTTTAACGAATCCGTGCGAATCATCTGGGGCAGTCAGCCGTTATTTATAGATATTCCACAATCATTAAACTTTACCGTTAATCTGTTTGGTCAAGGCGGTTACCCGGCTTATCGAATCGCGATTATTGTACTTGGCATTGTTATTCTACTCGCTTTATTCGTGCTAATTTTTTATAGCAAAATCGGTATGCTTACCCGTGCCGGCTCCAGCAACCGAGAGATGGCCCAGGCATTAGGCATCAATATCAATCGACTTTACACCGGTATTTTTGCCTTTGGCGCAGTGTTATCGGCATTGGCAGGTGGATTGGCTGGCCCGATTTATGCCGTGGAGATTGGCATGGGCGAAAGTGTGCTAATTCTTGCTTTTGTGGTTATTGTTATCGGTGGCATCGGTTCGATCAAAGGTTCGTTTATTGCAGCACTGTTGATCGGCATTGTAGATACACTTGGACGAGCCTATCTACCCGCTTTTTTCAAGACTTTTATGTCAGCATCAGACGGCGCTGTGGTCGGCGGCTCTCTAGCTTCGATTGCTATTTACCTATTAATGGCGGTGATTTTGGTCGTCAAACCCCAAGGTTTATCGAGTAAATTATGACACGGTTAAATCGCCAAAGCTTAATCATCGGCCTGACTTTTTTAGTCTTGGCGGTATTACCGCCTCTGTTAAGTGCAATTGACCAGAGCTATTATGTTTCTATCGCCAGCAAAATCCTTATTTATGCCTTGGTCGGTATAAGCCTTGACTTAATTATCGGTCAAGCAGGGCTGGTGAGTTTTGGGCATGCCGCTTTTTTTGGCATGGGTGGATATGTCTGCGGTGTGCTTTCCCATCATAGCGCTAATGACCTGTTGGTTTTTTCAGTATTTACCGGCACTAATAATGCCCTGATCAGCTGGCCACTCGCTGTTTTAGTCTGCATGGTATTGGGTATTATTATCGGCGTGA
The DNA here is from genome assembly GCA_028284225.1 of Arenicellales bacterium. GTDB lineage: Bacteria > Pseudomonadota > Gammaproteobacteria > Arenicellales > JAHEKD01 > JAHEKD01. Next base: position 30,232 of record JANQSD010000019.1, on the reverse strand, counting down.
TTTCGCTACGCACAACCGGGGTTTATTTCATCATGATCACCTTGGCATTAGCGCAAATGGTTTACTTTTTGATCATCTCTATTCCTCAATACGGTGGTGAAGACGGCTTGAGTCTATGGACTCGAAACAAATTGCCCGGCCTTAATTTACAGGATGACACTCAGTTTTATTACATATGCCTGGCCTGGGTGATTATTTATTTGCTGATTGCCCATAAACTTATCTACTCAAGTTTGGGCTTGATGATCAAAGGTGCCAAACTTAACCATCAGCGATTAATTGCACTGGGCCATCCACCCTTTAAAGCACAATTAATGATTTTTGTGTTGTCGGCCATGGGCAGCGGTTTGGCTGGTGCTTTAATGGTTAACCTGACTCAATATGTCAGCCCCGATTATTTGCACTGGAGTCTGAGTGGTAAATTCCTGGTTATCGTTATTCTCGGCGGCATAGGCTTTTTATTCGGCGGGCTTTACGGTGCATTAATATTGTTAGGACTGGAAGAGATACTGTCCAGCTATACTGACCACTGGCATTTTATTCTGGGTATTGCTTTAGTAATTATTGTGCTGACGTCTAAGTCAGGACTATATGCCTCACTGGTTGGCAGAAAAGCAACATGACTAAGCTGCTTACAGCTGTGAACCTTAAAAAAAGTTTCGGCGGTCTAAATGCCGTTGACGACTTTTCGATCGAGTTGGGCAAAGGTGAAATTCATGCCTTAATCGGCCCAAATGGGGCCGGTAAGTCCACTGCTATAAACCTACTTACTGGAGAATTACTTGCTGATCAGGGCTCCATTACATTGGAAGGCCAAGACCTTAGTGGATTATCAACCTGGCAACGTGCCCAGGCCGGGCTGGGCCGAACTTATCAAATCACTTCAGTCATAAATGAACTTTCTGTACTCGAGAATATGCTGATTGCCTTATTGGCACAAACACAGCAAGATCAAATCGGTCTTACTCATGTCACTAAGATCACACCTCTGATCGACCAAGCAAAACACTATTTACAAGATTTCGATCTCTTACCCAATGCAGAAAACCTGGCCGGTGAATTATCACACGGTGAACAGGGTCGTTTGGAGATCGCCATGTGCCTGGCCACTAACCCTAAAGTATTGCTGCTGGATGAACCGATGTCCGGCATGTCACTAATCGATGGCAAAAACATGATCGCCTTATTACATAACATCAAACAGTCGATGGCGATTTTGCTGGTTGAACATGACATGGAAGCGGTATTTCAACTTGCTGATACGGTATCAGTTATGGCATCTGGGAAGATTATCGCTTCTGATTCACCGCAAATTATTCGGAAAGATCCTTTAGTGATTGAAGCTTACTTAGGCGGTGACGATGCTTCAGGTTAACCGGTTATGCGCCAGATATGGCTTATCAGAGATTTTGCATGATGTCAGTCTGTCGGCAAAACAAGGCGACATCGTCACATTACTTGGCCGCAATGGCATGGGGAAAACAACAACATTGCGTTCCATCATGGGATTAACCCCAGCATACCAGGGACAAATTTCATTTCAGTCTGAACCCATCCATCAATTACCCAGCTGGAAAATTGCCCAGCTTGGCATTGGTTATGTGCCTGAAGGACGGCAAATTTTTCCGAATCTAACTGTACGTGAAAATCTTATTGCCACAGCCAGAGTCAGCAAATCTAAACACTGGAATGAGCAAACGATTTATGAGTTATTTCCAAGGCTGGCCGAGCGCCAGTACAATATGGGGAATCAATTATCTGGCGGCGAACAACAAATGCTGGCAATCGGCCGGGCCTTAATGACCAACCCTGAATTATTAATACTGGACGAAGCCACCGAAGGTCTGGCGCCATTACTAAGACAGGAAATCTGGCAGTGCTTACAACAATTAAAATCGCTTGAGCAATCTATCTTGATCGTCGATAAAAATGTCAAAGATTTATTAAAGATTGCTAACTATCATTACATTCTGGAAAAAGGCAACGTCGTCTGGCACGGTGATTCAGAGCAGCTCAATAAGAATACCGACATTATTGAGAATTATTTGGCTGTGTAAATTTAGATTCCTCAGATGACTGTCAATTAATAAGTTGTGAATCGATTTTTCTGAGAACTCAGGTTAAAAAAGAGGCCGAAGCCTCTTTGTAAAGTAGAGTAAGAACTGAATTAGTTGTGTGTAATACGCAAATTGCTGAAGTAAGCATCAGTTTCAGGTTCGGTGAATAAACCGATTCCGCCTGCTAAATCGGCATCTTGAAACATTTCGTTGACCGTCATGATTTCTTCATCGTTAATAGAAAATTTAGCCGCTGCACCATCCACTTCAACTTTTAAGGTAAACCATTCACCCGGTTTTATATCGGCATACTTTTCATATTTATTTGGGAATTTCTCACGTAACACGTGCCAGGGATAATCAGGAATGGAAAAATACTGGCTGGTGAAATTGCGGCGTGGCTCAGCTTCCAGGGCGTTCATAGGTCTGAGATAAAAGCCCTCATAATTGGATTTATCCTCATTGACACGAAACACAACACCGACAAACCCACGCGCCCAGGCCGGTGCACCGTCAGCCGGTTTGCCAGCCAGGTCTATTTCAATAACACCGTTACTAAAGGGCGCATTATCGACCAGCAAATAGGTACAGTTATCACAGCCACCTTCTTCAATCGATTTATGGTCAGGATCTACTGCTACTTTAATCGCGTCACGACCTTGGTAATTTACAACTTCGGCCAATACATTGACGGCTTCAGTGTTATCAATTGAATCTAATGGCAAAGTTTGCATGTTATCGGCATTGCTAAACGCAGTAAAACCAATAAGAGCGGAACTTAAAACAGTGGCAAGTGATAGTTTTTTCATTTTCATCCTCATGATGTTGACGACAGAGTGCCAATTATAGTTATTGAATATTTCAATAAATAATCTATTATTCAATAATGAAAATCGAAAAATTCGATATCGATACGCTTTCCTTTCGGCAATTAAAAGTATTGCTGACGGTGATTGAGCTTGAATCAGTCAATAAAGCCGCTGAATCACTGAATACTAATCAATCAAATATCAGTTATGCACTGGATAAATTACGCCAGGCTTTTAATGACCCGCTTTTTGTTCGTTATGGCAATGGTGTTAAGCCGACTCCCAAAGCCCAGGTCATTGCCGATCATATCAAGCCGATTTTGAACAACCTGGATTCTCTATCAGAACAATCGAGTTTTAATCCGGGCGAACTGGAAAAGACATTTGTGATTGGGGCGACCAGTTATGAAGTCAATATGATTCTACCAACGGTTAAAACTCAACTTTGGACCCAGGCACCTTTGTCCAAACTATCAATAAAACTCATTGGCGGATTTAACTTTGAAGCATTGGTACACGATTGCCATCTATTGCTATCACCCCATCTAGCTGATATCGCTAATATTCGTTATCGAAAATTATTCGCTGATCCTTATTTGACTTATTATGATTCCAGTGTTCGCAAAGCGCCGAAAACACTGAAAGACTTTTCAAACGCCGATCACGCTGTAGTGGTTTATGGCGCACATGCCAATACCAGCATTGATGATGGACTAAAGAAACTGAAACTGGAGCGCAATATTAAGCTTCAGGTTGGTAACTTCGATTTTCTACCTGCGATGATGAAAGGTTCGGAATTAATTACCACTATACCCAGTTTATTTACTAAAAATATAATGGCCGATTTCAACACAATCGATTGCCCGATAGAACTTGAACCTATACAGCTATATTGTTTATGGCATGAGCGCTACCAACATGATCCCACACATCGATGGTTCCGCAATTTAATCATAGAGGCTTGTGCACAGCTAAAAAGTTCTGACTAGACAGAGGAAATAATCCTTTATTGACGTTTAGCCTGTATGACTAATGCAATGCCGCCGATTATTGCAACTGATGCAAATATCAAACGTAAACTGATCGGCTCAGCCAGTAACACTATTCCTCCAAATGCAGCGATGACCGGCACACTCAATTGTACCGTTGCTGCATGAGTAGCCTGCAAATACGGTAAGGCACTATACCAAATCGCATAACCAACCCCAGACGCAAGCGCTCCCGATAATAAAGCAAACACCACGCCGCTTAAATCCAGATTAAATTCCTTAAAAAAGACAATACTCAGCACCAATGTGACCGGAATAGTCAACAGGAAATTGCCTGCAGTCACCACCAAGGGATTTGCTGCTTGTTTACCCCGAATGGAATATATCCCCCAGGCGAGGCCCGCTAATACCATTAACAATGATGACGACAATGGTGGTGTAGTGATGCCCGGCAAAAATAACAGAACCAAGCCAGCAATAGCCAACATGAATCCAATAAATTGAAAAAACGAAAACCGCTCACCTTTGACAAAACCAAAACTGATCATGGTGACTTGAACGGCGCCAAAAAGTAACAAAGCGCCGGTAGCCGCTGAAAGATTAATATAAGCAAACGAAAACCCCGCCGCATACACAAATAAAGCAAAGGCTGAAAACCAATCCCCTGATCCTTTATTGCCAGCATTGTTCAGACTCACTAAAAGCCATAACATCACGGCACCTGAAACCAAGCGGATAGATGTAAAACTCGCCGCATCGATTTCGGTTTCAGCTAGCGCTAGTCGACACAAAAGTGAGTTTCCGGCAAATGCAATCATCGCCAGAGCTGTAAGCATTACAAGACGTGTGATAGACATTAACGTTAGCTCACTTCGCGTTGTACACAAAAAATGAATTTCATAATCGATAACTCAGATAATAATTCCTTGGCTGAGATCGGTTGATTAGTAGCTAACAAGCCACAACTATAAGCCAACATGCTAATAATTGATTCAGCCTCAGCGCCATTAGCACGCAGCTGCGAAATCGAATCCGAGTCGTCACGTTTAGACATGCGTTTTCCCTGTTCATCCTGCATAAGACCGACATGCCAAAAATCGGGTACCGGTGCATCAAGTGCCTGGTACAAGGCAATTTGACGGCAAGTCGAATCTAATAAATCTTCACCTCGCAAAACATCAGTGATACCCATCTCGATATCATCAACCACTACTGCCAGCTGATAAGCAAATAAACCATCACTACGACGCAGGACAAAATCACCTGTTTCTACTTGCAGGTTTTGACAGTATTCACCCATTAATTTATCCGTAAACGCTATATTCTGATCACTGACTTTAAACCGCCAGGCCGGCATACGACCATTAACAGACTGTTCGTTTGCAGGATTGATATCGTTATCAAGATTTCGGCATGTCCCCGGATAAATAGGCAACTTACCATGAGGTGCACTGGCAGCCTCGCGAATATCTTTGCGCGAGCAATAACAAGGATAAACCAACCCCTTAGCATAAAGGCTTAGTAAGGCCTGTTGATATAAGTCTGTTCTTTGGGATTGGTAATAGTCATCCACACCCGCACATTCACTCGGTCCCTGATCCCAATCCAGGCCTAACCATAATAAGTCATCGATGATTTGTTTGGCGGAACCTGCCTTGACTCGCGGCAAATCCAGGTCTTCCATTCGCAGGATAAAATCAGCCCCTGAAAGTCTTGCCTGTAACCAGGCTAGTAAGGCCGTTCTTAAATTGCCCAGATGTAACGGCCCTGTTGGACTCGGTGCATAACGAGATACTTTAACGCCTGCAGATTCAGGGGGTTTTTCGTAATCTAAACAATCGTCCATCAATACAAACCAGGCTCAGAATAATTAATACCATACCAATGATTGCATTGATGTTAAATGTTTCGTTCAGAAATACCACACCTAAGATTAACGCGCTGAGGGGAATTAAGAAGGTGACTAATAGCAGATTAGTCGCACCGGCTTCGGCCAAGATATAGAAATAAATCAAATAAGCGAGCGCGCTGCTTAAAATAGCCAGCCCGATTATGGCACTCCATCCGGGTAGTGATGCCTGCAGATTAAAAGATTCCTGTTTAACCAGGCAAAAAATCAGCATTAACACTGTTGAGCCTAACAGCATCCCTGCTGCTGACTGAGCGGCAGGGAGGCTGCGCAGACGCTTACCCCAAATGCCTGCAAACGCGTAGGAAATTGCAGCAACTAATACAGCAAGCTGACCTAAAGCCAGCTCGCTTTGACCACTCAAGGCAACCGGGCCAATCAAGCAAACCACACCAACAAAGCCGGTAAGCACGCCGATTACCTTATTGATCGACATTTTTTCATCCTGGGTCATAAAATGAGCAAGTAACACTGTAAATAAAGGCGTGGTGGCATTGAGAATAGCGGCTAATCCGCTCTCAATATAAACCTGCCCCCATGTGATTAAGGTAAAAGGAATGGCATTATTCAAAGCACCCATTATGAATAAGCTTAGCCACATTTTGGCATTGAGGCTGAGCCATTGCCTGATAATCAGCAGGTAAAACAATAGGACAAGTGCTGCGATACCGACACGCAAAGTGACCACCATATACGGCGAGAAATCTTCAAGCGCGATTTCGGCCAGAAAAAACGAACCTCCCCACAGCACAGAGAGTATGACTAACAACGTCCAAAGCTTGGCTGACATGGCTATTCCTTAAAATATTTATCGATAGCTGATGCATATGAAATTAGCTACTCTTATCAAGCTACCCCTCCTAGCCTCCCCTGAGAGGGGAGGAACAGTTCTCCCCCTGTCAGGGGGAGTTAGAGGGGGTTGAAATGCTCCCACAATTAGCAGCAAATCACTCTAATTAACACTATGCACCTATATAATCTAATGAACCTTAATTTAAGTGCTCAGAACAGCAATTATCAATCCGAAACTTGCTATAACGTGCCCGGGAACGCACCTCCATCTAAGACCACGTTTTGAGCCGTTACATAGCCTGCCTGCACACTGCATAAATAGGCGCAATATTGACCAAATTCCATAGGATCACCAAAGCGTTTAACTGGAATTAAATTGCGGCGCATCTCTGTGGCTTCTTCGACGGATTTACCCGTGGATTCGGCAATGTAGTTCATCAATCCCGGTAATCGATCTGTAGCAAAAATTCCGGGTAACATATTATTGACCGTGACACCTTTATTAGCGACTTCTCGCGCCAACCCGGACACAAAACCTGTCAAACCGGTACGGGCACCATTAGATAAGCCAAGTACTGGAATAGGCGCTTTAACCGCTGCTGAGGTAATATTGACGATGCGCCCAAAACCCTTGTCACACATATTATCGACAGTGGCTTTGATTAAACTGATCGGGCTCAGCATATTAGCGTTTAAAGCACTCAACCACTCTTTTTCATCCCAATCACGAAAATTACCGGGCGGAGGTCCACCGGCGTTATTGACCAAAATATCTGGATCCGGGCAGGCTTGCAGTAACAGATCTCGACCTTCTTTAGTGGTTACATCAGCAGCAACAGGCGTAACTGTGACACCGCTGGCCGCCTGGTTGCGCACTTCTTCAACAGCTTGATCCAATGTCGAGGCGGTACGCCCATTTAAAATAACATTAACACCTTCCTGAGCCAGTGAAATCGCACAAGCCTTGCCCAGGCCTTTACTGGATGCACATACAATCGCAGTTTTTCCCTGAATTCCCAAATCCATCGCTGATCCTCAATTTATAAATGAAAGCATGATATAGATGAGAACAAAATCATACAATAAACATTGTTAGCCATTTCCTATCTGCGCTATAGTTATCTTGAGAAAAGCTTGGAAGTAAACATGAAACTTAACTGCGATATGGGCGAAAGTTTTGGGCCCTGGCCGATGGGTAACGATGAAACTGTTATGCCGCATCTCGACATGGCAAATATCGCCTGCGGATTTCATGCTTCCGATCCTGTCACCATGGATAAGACAGTTAAATTAGCTCTACAACACAACGTGGAAATCGGCGCCCATCCAGGCTACCCGGATTTAGTCGGTTTTGGCCGCCGCTCAATGAAGTGCAGTAGTGAAGAAATCAAAAAAATAGTGATTTATCAAACCGGCGCATTGCAGGCATTTTGTCAGGCCAATGGTACCCGGCTGACTTATGTCAAACCACACGGGATGTTGAATAACGACATGATGCGCAATGATGATTTGATTCAAACTATTATGCAGGCTATTGCTGATTATGATCCTAAATTAAAACTCATGATTGTGACTACTCCGCGCTTTAAAGAACATACTAAAATGGCAGAAGAAATCGGTGTAGAGTTGTTGTACGAAGCATTTGCTGATCGACTTTACGACTATGATGGTCAATTGACACCAAGGAGTATTGAAAACGCTGTCCATAATGATCCTGATTTAATTACCCAACAAGTTGATAATATGATTAATGGGTTTGTGGTCAACCGTGGTGGTGAAAAAATGGATATTCATGCCGATTCGATTTGCATCCATGGCGATAATCCAGCCTCAATTCAAGCGGCGCCTTTAATTAATCAATTGTTGCATAGAACTTAAGCTATATACGTGTCAAGCTTCCCCAAGATTCAAGTTGTAAATGAGTCGAATTTAATTATCTATTTCAGTGATGAAATAGATTCAGCCTTACCGCCTCAAATTGCCCATGTCGTTAATCAACTGAAGTCATTAGAAGATGGTATCGTCATTGATTTAACACCTTCGTATACCAGCCTGCTGATTACCTTTAATCCAGTTTTGATCAGCGCAGATTCTCTACTCAAAAAAGTCGCAACTATTATCCAGCAATCTGAGCAGAACAGTACCAATGTAAATTCGCGCTTAATTGAAATCCCAGTGTATTATGCACCTGAAAGTGGATTGGATCTTGAAGATACAGCCACGGTGCTGGGTGTATCTATTGAACAGATCATTCAACTTCATTGTGAACCCGAATATAGTGTTTTTGCATTGGGATTTATGCCCGGCTTTGCCTTCATGGGGATTGTCGATGAGCGCTTACGATTACCGCGTTTGAGCACGCCCAGAACCAAAGTTCCTAAAGGGTCTGTTGCCATTACTGAGATGCAAACAGCTGTATATCCAAAACCGACTCCTGGTGGATGGCGTTTATTAGGTCGCTCTCCAATGACTTTATTCGATCCCTACAACAACCCACCGCAACCTTATCAAATAGGTGACCGGGTCAAATTCCAGCCCATCAGCCGAGAACAATATTTTGAGCTCGGAGGTGAGTTATGACGGGGTTAAACCCGGAATATGCAATGAAACTCTATTGCGATCAAAAATTGCTTCAATCTCAAGCACATCCTCAGGAATTTGATCTCACCATAAATTGGCTATGCATCGCCCTGTCCCTGCGGGAGCGCTTGATCTTATTGCACTTTTTCCTCTCATGACGAATTCCATTGCATATTCCGGGTTAAAAGTAATAAAGCCTGGCGTCTTGTCAACCATTCAAGACTGGGGACGTTATGGGCAACGTCAAAACGGATTGTCCACCGGCGGTCCGATTGACGAACATGCCTTCCTCTGGGCTAATCATTTACTAGGCAATCCCGGTAATTCAGCAACAATAGAAATTACAGTTGGACTTTGTGTTTTTGAATCGCAATGCAACACCATGATTTCGATTTGCGGTGCAGACATGGGCTTGACCATTAACAACGCGCCCGCCGCTAATTGGTCAACTCATGTCATTAACGTGGGTGACACACTACATTTCCGCTCTGCCAGAACAGGTTTACGCGCTTATCTTGCTATTAAATCCGGATTCAACATTGAACCGATATTCGGCAGCTGTGCAACTGTAGCACGTGAACAATTAGGCGGCATAAATGGACTGCCCTTGCAGGAAAACGATTTACTACCGGTAAGTAATCACGATTATTCGGCTAACCCAAGAAAAGTACCCTATTCATTTTTACCTGAATATAACAACCAGGTTGATTTGGAATTTATTCCGGGATATCAATTCAATCGATTTGAGCAGGACCAACAGCAGTCTTTTCTCAATAGCATATTTGTTGTCAGCCAGCGCATGGATCGGATGGGCTGCCAACTACAAGGCGAAAAGATTCAATATTCCGGCCCCGGGATCATTTCTGAGGGGGTCGCCTTGGGCAGTATTCAAATCCCGCCTGATGGGCAACCCATCGTATTACTTAAAGATGCGGGCTCAATTGGCGGCTATCCAAAACTTGGTTGTGTAACCCGACTAAGCCTGAACAAACTGGCTCAATGCCGTCCTGGAGACAAACTCAGGTTTACCATTGCAGACTATAAAACCAGCAGTCAGCAACTTGCCGAGTTTTATGGGTTTTTTAATATTTAATTCGGCAGCTTCATACTAACTCTTTTACTGCTAACCATGCCTGATTCAAAAACAGCTTTTAATATCGACCACTTCATTGCAACTCATTTATACTAGCCTCACCTACAGATATGAGAATCATGAAGATGCAAACTGGCCGCTTGCCTAAAGGAGTCGTTGCGCCAAACTTGACGCCTTTTAACAATGATTTATCCATTGCAACGGATTTGTATGTTTCCCATGCTAAACACCTTTTGCAAAATGGCTGTGTGGGACTGGCACCGTTTGGCACTACCGGTGAAGCTCTTTCGGTGGGTATCGATGAACGCATTACTGTCTTGGAGAAAATGGTAGATGCCGGCATTGATCCGGCCCAACTGATTCCGGGCACGGGTTTGACCAACATCACTGATACTGAGCGGCTCTCGAGAGCCTGTGTTGAATTGGGGTGTGCAGCAGTGATGACATTACCGCCTTTTTATATCAAGTCGGTACCGAATCAGGGCCTGGTGGATTATTTCATTCGATTAATTGATGAAATCAATCATCCTGATCTAAAAATTTATCTTTATCATATTCCCCAGGTTGCCGGTGTAGGTATTCCGGTCGATGTGGTCAAAACGTTACATCAGCAATTTCCCAATATTATTATCGGTATCAAAGATAGTTCAGGCGACTGGGATAATACCGAGGCTTTATTGGAGATCAGTTCATTGATTGTTTATCCCGGCTCCGAATTACCATTAATAGATGCACTGGACCTGGGCGCCAACGGCTGCATTTCAGCCACGGCGAATTTGAATTCGACCGCCATAGCAAGCACGATTAATCAGTATTTTAACGACGGTAGAGAAGGTGCCTTGCAGGCACATGAGCAAGTGAAAACTTTCCGGCAACAAGTTCAGGCTTACGATTTAATTGCAGCTCAAAAACAGGTTCTGGCAATTGAAACTGGAGACCCGCGGTGGGTCAATGTCAGACCGCCATTATTAGCGATGTCTGGAAGTCAGGGCAGGGAATTGAAAACAAAACTTTCTGAATTTAAAGGTAGCTAATCCTCTTAGGGGATTTCCGATTATTAAGCCCGAACAGCTCCCCAGAAATCCTCACGTCGCTTAACAGTGACTCAGGATGACCGTTCAGTTTGTTCAGTTTCGGGTTCATACGCCCTTCATCCAAACCATACTAAACTGCTAATTCATTCTTAACTGCGAGGGTACTCAGATGACTACCACCTATAAAGCAGCTTTTAAGTGGATAGTTCCAGCGGCCTTAATACTGGGTTTTGCTTTTCAAACAGCACTTGCTGACCATAAACATTATAAAAAACACCGCTATTATTCAAATGGCCATTACAACCATCATCATGCCTATCATCGCCATGGTTACAAACATCGTTTAAAGCATCGCTACAAACATAATTATTATCATAATGGTCACTATTACCATAAGCCTCACCATTATGGATATAAACGTACTTACCGTGACAAACGCCGGTTTAAGCGTCATTCAAAATACTATCGCCATCGTTCCGGTTACCATGGTAACGGTTATGTAATTATCTATTATGATTAGGATCTGCCCCGGACTTTGCCGGGACAAGCCTTCAAAAAACCCCCGCCTCTAGTCCAGCGGCCATGTACATACCGAATTCCTCACAGTCTGCTAACCATTGCTGCTGAAATTCGCCCTTCATCAGCAAGGGTTGATGAATTTCTTTCCAGCGTAAACCGGTAATTATTTTTTGCATTGACAGGGTCGCTCCGGTTCCGTCCAAGCCGCCTTTAATAAACAAGCTATAAGGGAGTCCCTGAGCCTGTTCAAGACAAGGGTAGTAAATTCGCTCAAAAAAATCTTTTATCTGACCACTCATGTAGCCGAAATTCTCGGTCGTACCCACAATGATGCCGTTGGCCCAGAGTACATCTTCTGCACAAGCACTTAATGGTTCTGAAAACTTAACGTCGACTTGCTCGATATCAGGATGCCTGGCTCCAGCTAATACAGCATCAACAAGTTTCCTGGTGTTAGCAGATGGCAAGTTAGCGACGATGAGTAAGTTTTGCATTTGATAGGATTTTAACCCCCTCTAGCTCCCCCTAAAAGGGGGAGAACATAAGATTCCTGGGATTTGATTTGTAGTGTAATTTCCTCATTACAGAGGTTTTGATTAATCCCGTTCCCTCTAGCTCCCCCTGAAAGGGGGATGGGAAATTATTCGAAGTGAGGCAGTCTAATTAGTATTAGCAGTATTAACCGGGAAATTGAATGACTACACTTAATAAAGCTACTGCTTGATGCCCGTTACATTTCCCGGTGAAACCAATCAAAATTAATCCGAATTGCTGAACTCTGAATAATTGCCCATCCCTCTAGCTCCCCCTGAAAGAGGGAGAACATAGTTCCTCCCCTATCAGGGGAGGTTAGGAGGGGTAATTATTATAATTAGTGAGATTAAGCAGCTTCTTTTTCAAGTTCTTCGCTGTATTGGCCTAAAGAAGCCAGGCCATTCATACGAGCACGATGTGCAGCCACTTTTCTTGCTGCATCGACATTATCCGGACTTCCATTCCAGGTTGTCATTGCTGCTTGTTGCAAGGCACGACCATAAGAGAAAGTAACATTCCAGGGTAAATCTTTGCCTAATGAATTCATTGCACTTAAATGCGCCGAAGCTTCTTCATCAGTTTGGCCACCGGACAAGAAAGCAATTCCAGGTACTTCTGCTGGCACAGTGCTAAGCAAGCATTCAATTGTTCGCTCTGCGACTTCTTGTACTCCAGCCTTGTCAGCTGCGTCCAAACCAGATGTCACCATTGAAGGTTTTAAAACAATACCTTCCATGACTACATCTTGCTCGCGCAACTGATCGAACACTAATTGTTGTGCAGATTGTGTGGCTTCAAAGGAACGCTGGATAGAATGATCACCGTTAATTAATACTTCCGGTTCAACGATGGGTACAATATTAGCCTCCTGGCACAGCGCTGCATAACGCGCCAAGCCGTGTGCATTAGCCATATTGGCGGCCTGACTTGGAGTCGAATCAGAAATATTATAAACCGCACGCCATTTAGCAAACCGGGCACCGAGCTCATAGTATTCGGCCAGGCGATCACGCAGTCCATCCAAACCTTCTGTTACTGTTTCACCGGCGTGTCCTGCCAGTGGCTTGGCACCAGCATCTACTTTAATGCCGGGCACAATACCCAAGTTTTTTAAATGCTCAGGGAATGATACGCCTGAAAGCATGTTGTCACGAATTGTTTCGTCGAACAAAATTGCCGCGGCAATATAGTTTTCTATGCCTTCAGCGGTTAACAACATGTTACGATATTCGCGACGTTTTTCTTCAGTGGTGGGAATGCCTAGTTTTTCAAAACGCTTGGCACAAGTCGGATGACTTTCGTCCATCGCTAAAATACCCTTACCTGGTGCGACCATGGCCTGGGCGGTTTGCTTTAAAGCTTCAATATCCATAGTTCTAACTCCTGCTATAACTTGCTAAACTTGTATTACTTTCATTACATTTGTACCGCCGGAAACTCCCGTTAGATCACCTTTCGTAATAATGATCCGCTCACCGAGATGGATAATTCCACGCCGTATTAATTCATCTACAACTTCTTGATCTGCTCTTTTGTCATCAAAGGCACTAATATCAAGATTTACCGGGAAAACACCACCGAAAAGCGTAACTCTCCGGTGAGTTGAAATATGACGGGATACTGCATAAATTGGCAAATCACCCAGTACCCTGGATAACCATTTCGCAGTATCACCTGATTCTGTCAAAGCGATAATTGCACTTATTTTAAATCGATTAGCAACAAACATACTGGCCATTGCAATCGCTTCATCAACCCGGGCAAATGTACCTTCTACACCAAAATGCTGGGATGTTTTTTCACTTAATCTATGCCGCTCTGCACCACGACAAATACGCTTCATTGCTGTAATGACTTTATCCGGATGCCGTCCAATCGCAGTTTCAGCAGACAACATGGCCGCATCGGTACCGTCAATGACCGCATTAGCCACATCCAGGACTTCGGCTCGGGTAGGAATCGGGCTATCCACCATAGACTGCATCATTTGAGTGGCGACAATCGCGACCCTATTGTTCTCACGAGCCTGCCTAATGATACGCTTTTGCACACCCGGCAATTCATGATCACCAATTTCTATACCCAAATCTCCTCGGGCCAGCATAACTGCATCAGTCGCCTTGATAATTTCCTCAATATTTTCAATAGCCTCGGTACGCTCTATTTTGGCAATCATTTTGCCACTACCACCTGAAGCCTTAAATAATTCCCGTCCAACCTGAATATCTACACCATTTCTGACAAATGATAAGGCTAAAAAGTCAGCTTGCATCTCTCCGGCAGTTCTAATGTCACGGTGATCCTTGTCGGTTAACGCCGGTGCTGAAAGACCACCGCCTTGTAAGTTAATGCCTTTGTTATTAGATAAAGGGCCAGCCATTTCGACTAAGGTGTAAATTTTATTACTCTGTACTCGCTGTACTCTAAGTGAAATATCGCCGTCACCAAGAAACAGTAAATTTCCTGCCTTCACATCTCGCGGCAATTCTTTATAGGAAATGCTTACCTGGTTTTGATCGCCGGCATTTTCATCAAGTTCAGCATCTAAAATAAATTCCTGCCCAGCAGTTAATTCAATCTGATCATCCTTGAAGCGGCCAATACGAATTTTAGGCCCTTGCAAATCAGCAAGGATACCCACATATTTCTTTTGCTTAATGGCGCACTTCCTTACCATTTCAGCCCGTTCAATCTGTTCTTCAGGCTTACCATGAGAGAAGTTGATACGAGCAACATTCATGCCCTGCTCAATCATTTTACAGATCATCTCCTCGGAATCTGTTGCCGGACCCAAGGTGGCGATTATTTTGGTACGCCTAAATTCCGTATTGGATGGATTGATCATAAGCTGTCTGTCTCCTCAGGCGGTTGATCGTTGCTCTAAAATCTCTACGGCCGGCAGTGTTTTGCCTTCCAAAAACTCTAAAAATGCGCCTCCTCCGGTAGAGATATAGGAAATTTTATCGGTTAGATTAAATTGGTCAATAGCTGCCAGGGTATCACCACCACCAGCAATTGAAAATGCGTTGCTGTCAGCGATAGCCTGCGACATGACTTTTGTACCTTGAGCAAATTGCGGGATCTCGAATACCCCAACCGGGCCATTCCAGACTATGGTGCCCGCACTTTTCATCATGGCCGAGTATTTTTCAGCGGTTTCAGGGCCAATATCTAAAATCAACTCATCATCGTTGACTTGATCGACAGGCTTTGTAACCGCACTCGCCTGATCAGAAAACTCTGTTGCAACAACCACATCAGTAGGCACTGGAATTTCTGAGCCACTGGCTTTTGCATTTTCAATTAAAGCTGTTGCTTGCGAAATCAAATCAGACTCATAAAGTGATTGGCCTACTGAATAACCGGCCGCTGCGATAAATGTATTGGCAATGCCGCCACCAACAATTAATTGATCGACCTTGCTGCTTAGTGTTTCCAGTACGGTCAACTTGGTAGAAACTTTGGATCCACCTACAATAGCGACTACGGGTGACTCGGGTTGCTTTAAGGCCTTGTCTAATGCATCTAGCTCGGCGGTTAATAATGGACCGGCACAGGCCTGGTCGGCATATTTTGCAACACCATGGGTAGAGGCCTGGGCACGATGAGCCGTACCGAAAGCATCCATCACAAAAATATCACATAATGAAGCCATTTTTTTTGCCAAGGAGTCATCGTTGGCTTTTTCTCCCTGATTAAAGCGCACATTTTCTAACAGAACGATTTGACCCGCAGCAACATTGACACCATCCAACCAGTTTTTAACCAATTCAACCGGCTGAGCCAAATGTTCAGATAAGCAATCAGCAACCGGCTGTAGTGAAAACTCTTGCAAATATTCACCTTCCGTTGGTCGACCAAGATGAGACATCAACATCACCGCCGCATTTTGTTCAAGAGCCATTTTAATAGTAGGTAGCGAAGCAACTATTCGTTTATCACTGGTTACCTTGCCATTGGCAATGGGAACATTTAAATCCTGACGGATCAAAACTCGCTTGTTATCAAGCGATAAAGATTTCATAGAAGTTATGTTGTTATTCATACTAGAGAAATCGGAGTCCGCAGACTCCGATTTGATCCTTATTTACGCTGCATTAATCAGCGCTTTAGTCGTATCCAACATCCGGTTCGAAAAGCCCCACTCGTTGTCATACCAGGCACATACTTTTACCAATGTACCTTCAGTCACTCGAGTCATGCCCGCATCATAAGTCGATGAATGCGCATCATGATTAAAATCGCTGGAAACTAATGGCGCATCGTTATAGCCCAGAATGCCTTTAAGTTCACCTTCACAAGCTTCTTTTAGAATAGCGTGTACTTCTTCAACGCTAGTTTCGCGAGCGGCCTGAAAAGTCAGATCAACCAGGGAAACATTAATAGTAGGTACCCGAATAGAAAAACCATCCAGTTTGCCGTTTAACTCAGGCAATACCAGACCCACTGCTGCTGCCGCACCGGTTTTAGTCGGGATCATATTTTGGCTGGCTGAACGCGCACGACGTAAATCCGAATGATAAACATCGGTTAGCACCTGGTCATTGGTATAGGAGTGAATAGTATTCATCAGGCCGCTGACCACGCCAATTTTTTCATGCAGTGGTTTTACCAACGGGGCCAGGCAGTTAGTCGTACAAGAGGCGTTTGAAATTACCGTATCAGATGCCTTTAATACATCATGGTTGACACCATACACCACTGTGGCGTCTACATCACTGCCGCCAGGCGCTGAAATAACTACCTTTTTGGCACCACCCTGGATGTGGGCACTGGCTTTCTCTTTACTGGCAAAAAAACCTGTTGATTCGAGCACTACATCAACACCTAGTTCATCCCAGGGTAATTTGGCCGGATCTCGCTCAGCCAACACTCGCATTTTGTCGCCGTTAACTGTCAGGTAGTCACCGTCAACACTCACTTCACCACCAAACTTGCCATGTGCTGTATCGTACTGCAGCAAATGCGCATTAGTTTGAGCATTACCCAGATCATTTATCGCGACCAAATCAAATTCATCACCACGACCAGATTCAAACAAAGCTCGACAAACATTACGTCCAATGCGTCCAAAGCCATTAATTGCAATTTTAATTGCCATCACTGTTTCTCCACAGATTCAAGTTAAGTTTATACGTTCCAGAATGGGCGCATATTATAGCGACTTACGCCAGTGCCTGCTTTACAGTATTTACAACATTTTCTTCTGTTATACCAAGATATTCATAAACAGCACTGCCGGGTGCCGACTCTCCAAAACCATCTATGCCAATAACTTTTGTTTTATCTTTAGTATATTTAATCCAGTAATCGGCTATGCCCGCTTCAACCGCGATAATTGGCATATCGGCTGGTAATACCGAGGCTTTGTAGGCATCATCTTGTGCATCAAATACATCAGTTGATGGCATTGATACCACAGCCACTTCGATACCTTGTTGTTTTAGTTGTTGCTGGGCTGCAAGCGCCAAACCCACTTCTGTACCGGTGCCGATAATTACGGCCTGGGAATTTGTACCGGTACTAATGACATACCCCCCTTTATTAATGTTCGCAATCTGCTCAGCCGTGCGTTCCACAAATTGAGCATTTTGTCTTGAGAATAACAAACTCGTTGGACCGTCTTTTCGTTCAACAGCATAACGCCAGGCCACAGCTGATTCTAGGGTATCGCATGGGCGCCAGACAGACATGTTCGGCATTAACCGCAGTGTTGCCGCTTGTTCGACTGCCTGATGAGTCGGACCATCCTCTCCCAAGCCAATTGAATCATGGGTAAATACACAAATGTTCTGTATCCCCATCAAGGCAGCCATACGCAATGCATTGCGTGCATATTCTGAAAACATCAAAAAGGTACCGCCATAAGGAATAAATCCACCGTGCAGCGCTATACCATTGTTGATTGCAACCATGCCAAACTCACGTACCCCATAATAAATGTAATTACCGCCGGCATCATCTTTGCTGATTGGATTACACACATTCCAGTCGGTGTGATTTGATCCGGTCAAATCAGCAGAACCCCCAATGAATTCCGGTAAAAACGGCCCAAATCCATTAAGTGCGAATTGTGACGCCTTGCGAGTTGCTGCAGTTTGAGCCTTATCATTGGTTTCGCTAATTACACCAGCGACTTGATTAGTCCAGTCATCAGGTAACTGGCCGCTGGTACGCCGCTCAAACTCTTGGGCAAGCTCAGGGAATTGTGATCTGTAGCTTGCAAACACAGATTGCCAATCGTTTTGTGCCCGCTGACCTTTATCTAGCGCCGACCAGCCTGCATAAATCTCATCTGGAATATCAAAAGGTGGATGCTGCCAGCTAAGCTGCTGACGAACTAAAGTGATCTCATCATCACCCAGCGGCGCACCATGCGATGATTCTTTACCGGCTTTATTCGGTGAGCCGTAACCAATAACGGTTTTGCAACAAATCAGTGTTGGTTGATCTGTATTAGACCTGGCTTCATCAATGGCTGCCTTGATAGCATCAGGATCATGTCCATCTACATTAGCAATAACCTGCCACTGATATGACTCAAAACGCTTAGGTGTATTATCAGTAAACCAACCTTCTATTTCTCCATCTATTGAGATACCGTTTTCGTCATAAAAAACAATTAACTTGCCTAAACCCAGGGTTCCGGCCAACGAGCATGCCTCATGGGAAATGCCTTCCATTAAACAGCCGTCACCGGTAAAGACATAGGTATAATGATCAACGATAGTATGGCCGTCCTTATTAAAATTCTGTGCCAGGTTTTTTTCTGCCAATGCCATACCCACCGCATTTGCAATACCCTGACCTAATGGTCCGGTCGTAGTTTCTACCCCGGGGGTAATACCATATTCCGGGTGACCCGGTGTTTTTGAATGCAATTGGCGGAAATTCTTGATTTCCTGCATGGGCAGATCATAGCCAGATAAATGTAGCAAACTATACAACAGCATTGAGCCATGGCCATTTGAAACCACGAATCGATCCCGATCCGACCATTTTGGATCTTTAGGATTGTGTTTCAGGTAATCTGACCAAAGTACCTGAGCAATATCGGCCATACCCATGGGCATGCCCGGATGGCCTGACTTAGCTGCCTGAACGGCATCCGCTGATAAAATTCGAATGGCATTAGCCAGTTCACGTCGATCAATCAATTGATTCTCTGACATGGATTTACTCTTTATAAATAGCCTACTTAAAATTTTGCATGCGATAATAGCAGATTGGTCGGGTGTGGTGTAGCTAAGCCCTGAAAAACTGGCAGTTTTGATGACATTTAAGTTCTAACATTACCTTGCAAAAACCTAACATTAATAAATTTCATAACTGAATCTTGATGAACAACTCAGCTCAAGCAAAATTCAATCAACAGATACAGTGGCGTCAATTTTGTATTGCCGTTTTATCCAACCAAACAGCTGACATCAAGGCACTGGATATTCACTCATCCGAATCCATAGACAATTTTATTCAATTTCTGAATAAACATGGTTTGCAAACACTGCTGATAGAGCTACTCGAGCAACAAGAAAACACCAATCTAATTGCTAATGTTGTTAAAGAGCGACTCGTTGAGATCAGACGTATCGGCCATATAAAAGAAATCTACCGCAAACAACACTTGCAGAAACTATTGACACTATTACACCAGGCCAATATTAAGTGTTTAATCTTAAAGGGAACTGCCCTGGCATACCGGGTTTATCAGCAGCCTTATTTACGCCCCAGGCTGGATACAGATATTTTAATAAGAATTGATGATAAGAAAAAAATTGAACATCTCTTGATGGATAACAACTTTACTAAATCAACAACAATTTCCGGTGAATTAATCAGTTATCAGCATACTTATACTCAAACCCAA
The DNA here is from genome assembly GCA_028284225.1 of Arenicellales bacterium. Classification (GTDB taxonomy): domain Bacteria; phylum Pseudomonadota; class Gammaproteobacteria; order Arenicellales; family JAHEKD01; genus JAHEKD01. Next base: position 10,049 of record JANQSD010000019.1, on the reverse strand, counting down.
CGTGACATGGTTCATGCTTACGATATTCATTGGAAAATTTCCAATCGTAATGCCTACGTCAACCTTTTCAATTTTGATCAACTTTACGACAATAAAATTGACTTGACCGTTCTGAGCAATCCGGCCTATGGGCTTGATGACGTCAGTGCATTTCTGCACAGTGTCGTTCATTATTTCGGACACCGAAGTAATGAACGTGACCGTTTAATCTGGATTTATGATTTGCATTTACTCTGTAGTCAATTTTCTGCTCACGATTGGGCATTATTAGTGAGCGAAGCCGGAGACAAGCAATTCGGCCCTTTGGTCAAACGAATGCTTGAAATTTGCAACGACACACTAAGAACCGAATTTCCAACGGCTATTATCAACCAGCTTGAAAAAACACAAGTAGAGCTGAGCGAGCTTGAAAATAAACGCCTGAATGCTGAACAATGGTCCAGGATCGATCAATTTAAATCTGATTGGGCGGTCTTGAACTTTAAGCAACGCTGCCAGCTTATTAAGGAATATTTACTCCCCCCAAGCGAATTTATTTTAGCGCAAAATAATTCCGATAATAAATTTTTGTTACCCTATTTTTATTTGAAAAGGGTGATTATCGGGGGATTCAGGATTCTGCTTCGACGATAAGATTATTTTTGAGCAATTCTGTAATCAAATTATCAAGATCTCCCTCAATTTGCTGTGCAGATGCGTCATATTCTTCAGCCATTATTTGCACGACTTTTTCAGGTTCTCCATGCTCAGCCAGCAAATCAACCATGCGTGCACCGACTTCATCCAGGCCAAAATACTTGCCGCTATCGAGATCCAGGATGACTAGTTCATCCCCTACTTTTTGATTCACAGACGTTTGTGGAATTTTGTACAAGTTGTGTTTTCCGTTTAAGTTGTGATTTAGTTTAATCTAAAAAAAACCGGGGTCAATGACCCCGGTCTTATTCAATGAAGCTTATTCAGCTTTTATGGCAAAGTTACATTCCATAGCTGACCGCTAGATACGCTGGTGCTACAGCTATATACCTTAGCCGAACTAGTGCCTTGTACCTGCATACACAAGCCACTGGTCTTGGACTTAAACTGATAGCTGCTTCCAACACTCACCATCTGCCACAACTGAGTAGACGTGCCATTACAGGAGTATTGATCAACAATACTGCCGCTGTAGTTTGAATAGCCATCTAGACATTTGCCGCTGGTCTGATTAATAACCTTATAGTAGCCGCCCGATACCTGAAGCTGCCATTGCTGGTCATTACTGCCATCGCAACTGTTTTTGTAGATTTTGGTACCGTTAGAGGTCGCACCATTATTGTCCAAGCATTTGCCTGCATAAGCATTCTTGATCGTTGTAGTACCATTCGATGGTGGAGGTGTTGGATCGACAGGATCCGGACAATCTCCATTTTCACCATCACCGACCAGCTCAGTCACTTTAAAAGTGATATAGCTGTTACCGCTGGTTTCGTTGACATACAAATCACAGTCTGTCACGAATGTGCCTTTTACGGTTTCATAGTAATGATTAGCCCCTTGAACAGTAACAACTATTGTCGATCCTGGATTTGGCACATTAAAAGTAAATGTACCACCATTAGGAATACTTGGATTAGGATTACCATCATTATTACTGTCATAAAGTACAGCACCACCTAGACCACCTTCACGTACACGAATACGCTCTGAGGTATCACGACTGGAACTCCAGTTTGAAATTTTCAATGTAATCTGGCTGTAGCCATTAACACATATTTCACAAACAGGCGGCTCCGGACAGTCTTCACCGTTACCATCGCCGACAAGATCGGCCACTTTAAAAGTGATATAACTGTTGCCGCTGGTCTTGTTGACATACAGGTCACAATCAGTAACGAATGTGCCCTTCACGTACTCAGAAGGATGATAAGTACCTTGCACTGTAACAACGATGGTTGTGCCGGGGTTGTTCACATTGAAGCTAAATAAGCCACCATTGGCAACTTGTCCTTCGAACAATAATGCGCCGCCCAGACCACCTTCGCGAACTCGGACAATTTCACTCTGGTCACGATTTGAAGACCAGTTTGAAATTTGCAGAGTAATTTCGCTGTAGCCATTGACACACTCTTCACAGATTGGCGGTTCTTCACAATCCACTAACTGAATGTTTATGTCACCATTCAAAGTGGTGGAACCATCTGTGAAATACATCCAACCTGAAGCACCGTAACCAGAGTCATTCATATTGGCACCGTATCCCACCTGGTAAGCCGGGCCACGACGTGACACTGTATATGGACCAACGTTGCCTGAAATATCAGTGTAGTAAACCCAGTCAGATGTATCGACACTGAACGGCGGCAGTTTAGGACTGCCTGCAGGAGCAGTGGTCGTACGTCCGCTAAACAGGATGTCTACGTTGTGGGTAGCACCATTAGAATTGCTGGTTACGCTACCTTGGTAACGAGCTGTACCTGCCGCATCATCAACAGTATAGGTGTTGTTTGCACTCGCACTGAAATACTCACCAGCAATCCAGATTGAGTATGACTGACCATTAGTCACACTGTCACTCGGCTTAGGAATGCAGATATCACTCACAATAACTTCTGACGGATCAGAATCGGTAACCACCTGACCGTTTGCCTCACCAGAAACATCGGCAATATTAACAAAACCTGTATCTGGTTCAGTAGCGGTTGTATTGGTGATTTTGACTTCATCAACCGCCGCTTCAATCAAGCCGCCTTTGTCAGTCGCATCGCTAGCTTTAACTACCAAATTAACCGTTTGTCCGGCAAAATTACTCAGATCTGCCGTTAACTCAGTCCAATTAGCACCCAGATAACTGTTTTTACCACGCTTGTCGAGCAAAGTATGTTTACCGCCTGACTGATCATAAATCTGAATTTTCAAAAAGTCATTGGCATTAGCATTAGAAGCATGGGCTAAATAATACTGTAATGACAGTTCAGTTTGACCTTCAGTCGGAATCGATATGGCTGGTGACTTGATTGATGTCTTGCCGCCATCTATATCATGGGCTCCAACACTACTTCCAGCTAATGGACCGGTAAACAGGCCATTGTAGTTTCCTGCACTACCGTTATAACCGCTATGCAACTGCATGTTATAGCCGTTGTATGTTGTAGGCTCAGGATCTGCCGCCTGCCACAGGCCTGTAGTCGCTGTATCGTCGCCATCGGCATTTAACGCCCAACCCAGATTTGACTCAAAGTTGTCAGCAAAAACCGTGGTCTCCAGTGTAGAGCCAGCCTGTAATGTGTACTGACAGGTATATGTCACTGTTTGGCCTGCAGCTAATGAACCTATGGTGTTATCACAAGCCGGAACCAGTGGGTCATTGACTACCACATTGGTCAAATCAACATTTCCTGTGTTAGTCACTGCAATTTCAAACTCAACAGTATCACCGAGGTTAAAGGTACGGCTATCCGGGCCTTCTTGCTGTTTACGAATATCAATCATCGGCTCAAACGCACTTTCGATGAAATTATTACCCGTATCAGTTTCACCAGGCGTCAGATTAACACCTACCGTGTCATCTACTGTGGTATCAGCATCCTGGGGATCCCCGTCTGGCGTTTGATCCTGATCAAGGACACTGTCCAAACCTGCAGGCTGAGTTTCCACAACTGTATAGTTGCCCGGTTGCAAGCCTGTAAATGAGTAAGAGCCATCGGCGGCTGTAGTAGTACTACCAACAGAATTACCATTGCTGTCCTGCAGTGTAATATCTACACCGCCCAGGCCAACATCACCAACACCGTCGCCATTGTTATCAATCAGCACCTGACCTTCTATGCTGGCAAGTGCTTGCTCAACAAAGTTGTTAGCCGTATCTGATTCACCCGGCTCAACGGTCGCTGCAACACGATTGTCTACAGTGGTATCTGTATCATAGCTATCGCCATCCGGAGCCTGATCTTGATCACTGATGCTGACCAGGTCCGCAGGTTGATCTTCTACCACAACGTAGTTACCCGGCTGCAAACCAGAGAAGGTGTAGCTGCCATCAGCCCCTGTTGTAGCAGTCGTGATGACACTACCGACAGGATTGCCAAGTGTATCCGCTTCAAACAACTCTAACATCACACCCTGAATTGACGTGTCACCGTTACCGTCTCCAGTTGTGTCCTGAGTAACAGTTCCGGAAATAGACCCGCTGGTATTTACATCAACAAAGTTGTTTTCAGTATCACTTTCACCTGGCTCAAGCCCAACACCAACACTGTTATCCACAGTTGTATCATTGTCTTGAGGATCGTCACCATCAGTCGCCTGGTCCTGGTCAAGTACATCAGTTAAGTCCGGGTCCTGATCAGGAATGACTACATAATCGCCCGGTGAAAGATCTTCAAACAGGTAGTCACCATTTGCGTCAGTAGTGGTAGTTGTCACTTCAGGTTCACCGGTATCCAATACACCATCACCATCCGTGTCCTCATAAAGTGTTACAGTAACACTTGTTTGAGGCTCATCACCAACACCATCACCATCTGTGTCTTCTAGAACTGAACCAGAAATACTACCTTGGTTTTCATCAACAAAGCTATTGCCGGTATCCGACTCACCTGAATTCAGCTGTACGCCAATTTCATTGTCCACAGCAGTATTGCTGTCTTGTGGATCAGGATCACCAGCATGTGTTGTGTCTTCGTCTTCATCACTGACATCCACCAAATCTACAGGCTGAACTTCGACCACAATGTAATTGCCCGGATCTACGTCCTGGAATAAGTAGTTGCCGCTTGCATCTGTGGAAACAGTAGTCACCAACGGCTCACCTGTATCTAATATTCCATCACCATCAGTATCTTCATAAAGCTGGACATCGGTAGAAATCGGTTGATCACCAGTACCGTTACCATCCGTGTCTTCTTGAACCGAACCGCTGATTGAACCCAGTTGACGATAACCAAAATCAACATCCAGGTTATCATCAATCAAATTACTGGCATTTATTGCCAAGACAACCTGGGCCGTATCCGGTGTAGACGGACTGGTTGTAACCGGATCATCAAGATCATGGGTCTGTTGTAAGTTAGCCAACGCTGCGCCTGATACCGTGACGGTATAATTTCCAGCCGGCAGATTATCAAACTGATATTGACCATTAGCACCTGTAGTTTGGGATGCATTCACTGAACCGCTTAAGGTTACGTCAACGTTTGCAATGCCTGCTTCGCCTGTATCTTGAACACCATTAGCATTTAGATCAAACCAGACAGTATCGCCAATCGACGCTAATGGACGGTAGCCAAAATCAATCTGATCTTGTTCTTCACCTGCTGCAATCGTTACAGTCGCCTGGTCAGGTGTAGCTGGTGAAGTGGTTGCACCGTCATCAAAGTCATAGGTCTTCTGTAATGCACCCGGCAATGTTGATGAATCAACGACAACAGTATAAGTCCCTGCAATCAGGCCATCGAACTCATAGAAGCCGGTGCTGTCAGTCACAGTTGTATCAATAACGGCACCCGTATCATCCTGCAAGTTGACTGTTACACTTGCCACACCTGCTTCACCCGCTTCCTGGATACCATTGGCATTGTGATCAAACCATACGGTATCACCGATACTGGCCAACATGGGTGAATCCACAAAGTCATTACCCGTGTCTTCTTCTGTCGTCCGCGCAGTTGTATCCACCACCAATGAAACCGGCAGTAAGTTATCCGTCGGACTCGCATTACCCAACTCATTTGGATCACTAGGCACATCCACTGTTGAATCAAGGTCCAATATTGAATCGTAACCCGTCGGATCAATTTCTTGAACTAAATAGTGACCCGGGTCTATATCGGTAAATTCATAGTTACCGTCACCCAATGCACCACCGGTTGTAGTCGTTGCAACAATATCATTGGCATCGATTAGCCCATCAGTGTTCAGATCATCAGGGATACCGTCTTGGTCACTGTCTTGATACAGATTAATCGTCACATTATTTAACAACACATCAACTGTACCGTCACGATCCGTATCTTCACCTACGTTACCGGAGATCGACCCCAGATCGTAATAACCAAAGTCATTGGTATCATCAAAGCCACCCGGAATTGTTTCACCTAGCTCACCGGCCGGGTTATCCGAATCAATGGCTTCGTCGTTGCCTACATCAGCTGGGCTTGCAGTGAGACCCGCAGGATCCTCAACAGTGATCGTGAAAATCGGCTCTTGGGAACCATCTGACGAATCACCATTGTAATTTTCATCGGCAAGCAGATTGTCAAATACATACAACCCCATACCGGCAGCCCCTGTCTGCTGTGTCATCACTACCGTTGAGCTATCCGGATAATCAATCGTTAACGTTACAGTTACATTGTCAATGCCCAACTCATCCGCACTTTGCTGACCGTCCGCATTGCTATCAAACCAGACAAAGTTACCAATGCTGGCCAGCTCAACGTAATAACCAAAATCGGCCGTATCAACTGCACCACCTGCAGGCAGGTTCACCGCATACGGGTCTGTCTGGCTATTGTCATTGGTATCGACATTGCCCAGCGAACGCCAATAGCCATTCAACAAACCGGCTTCATCGGTCACATCAACAATATAATCACCATCTGGCAATCCTTCAAACAGATATACACCGTTTGAGTCAGTTGTTGTTGTACCTACCCTGGGTTCACCTGTTTCTAACAAGCCGTTGCCGTCGCTGTCGAAATAAACCGCCAATGTGACACCTTCAATACCAGGCTCATCATCTTCTGTACCCACAATGCCGTCAGGACCGGCCAAACCGTCATTAAACCCATCAGCATTGGTATCCAACCACACTAAGTCACCGATAGTGCCTGGCGTATTGGCAGAATAGCCAAAGTCTTGATCTAAATTGATACCATCATTGACACCATCTGGGTCACTGGCCAAACTAACCGTTGACTGACTGGCATCACCGCCATCCGGATCAACTGTATTGGTCAAATCATTACTCGGCAACGTACTTTCAATCACCCGTACCGTATACGCGCCATCCGGCATTAAACCGCTAAAGATATAAAAGCCGCTTGCATTTGTGATGCTACGATTAAGTAGCACGCCACCAGTTGTTGAAATCTCAACGGCAACACCTTCAATGCCTTCACCACTATCAAACATACCGTCGTTGTTTCGATCCAAAAAGACCGTATCACCAACCGACCCTAATAATCCACTATTAGTCGATGAATCTGTATAACCAAAGTCCTGATCCAGGTCACTAATACCGCCCGTTACTGTAGTAGTACTTCTTTCATCAAATAATGCATCAGGATCTGCCGTTTGATCCAGCTGAGAAAGAATCGCATCAGTATCGGTCACCACTACTGTGTAATCACCGTCCGGTAGTCCGTCAAATAAGTAAAAACCTGTCTCATCCGTAGTGGTCGAAGCTATCGATACACCATTAGTATCCAATAAACTCATGGTTACGCCAGCAATACCAAAATCCTGACCAGCTGTCTGTAAACCGTCTTTATTAATGTCAAAGTAAACAAAGTCACCAATCGAATTCGTGACAACTGTGTCAGGCTGGTAACCGAAATCAATATTCAGATACGCATCACCCGGCGCTATCACCACTTCAATAGTGGTTTGATTGTCAGGTGCTGTCGCTAATGTGCCAAAATCATCAGGATCACCAGTCTGTAGATAACCTGCCGGAGGATTAAGCACTACAACTTTATAAATGTCTGCAGATAACCCCGTGAATACATAGCTACCATCCGCTTCTGTAATAGTCGAACCTGTACCCGTGTCACCGTTTTGATCAACCGCACTGACGAACAACCCATCAACTGCCGGATCTGCTGAATCAGTAATCACCACGCCATCGCCATTGGTGTCCGCATATATTTCAACCGTAATACCGCCTAGTCCTGATTCGCCTGCATCTTGTACGCCATCGCCATTGGTGTCTATCCAGACATAATCACCAATCGCACCGTTACCCGTATTACCTGTGGGGTCACCATACTGATAACCAAAATCGGCCGTTAAATTCTTTTCACCCAAACCCAGATCAATCACATACGGTAACGATTGGTTACCCAAATCCGCACTCGGTAACACTGGATTCGTCGATTGGGTTAAACCTACCGGTAATGTCGTTGCATCTATAGTAACCGTATATTGGCCGGGAAAAAGATCTGTGAATAGATAACCGCCATCAGTGCCTGTTGTCGTCGTAATTGTATTGCCCGCAAAGTCAGTAAGTTCTACCGCAACATTACCTAAGCCCGGCTCACCGGCATCCTGGTAACCGTCACCATTCTCATCCACCCAGACATAATTACCAATCGAGGCAGCAGGCAGCTCAGCCGGTTCAAGTTCAAACAGTGGCGTAAAAAATATTGTATTTCGGCCATCAGCACCGCGCACCACAAAGAAATATTCGCCTGGATCGATCGAGGGTAATGTCACATCACCGTCTACAGTACTGCGATCTGCTGGAAGATTGTTAGTTATACAATAAGGGTCATTCGACAAAATTCTGAACAGTTCCCACTCAGCACTGCCCGATACATCAAGGTTTTTGATCAGACCACCATCATAATAAATTTCCATAAATACAGAGGGTGAAATAGTAATCGGCTGAGCCGCAGCTGGATCATCGGCTGGAGCACCCGGATTGACGCCTTCAGCAAGCGTAGCAGTAGAAACATTAAACGGCGGATAATTATCAGAATTATCACCGACTAAATCAATCGAGTTGGGATCATCGGTATCCCCAGCAAAATCCAAGTCACCATCGTATAGATCCAAACTACAGACCGTTTCAGATGGGTTATCGGGCTCACGAACAATAGTTTTAAACGTATAGGTACCATCAAATGTATTACGTTCATCCGCTGCAAAACCGGTATTAACACCAAATTGCTGCAAAAAGTCGTATTCAGCAGCGTTATGCCCAATTAGACCCTGGGTAACACCGACCGGCAGGATAACCCGTGCATTTGTACGCACTTTAAAGTTGTTTAATTCATTACCAATGGTAGGGTTAACCCATTTGGCGGTTATGTGATAGCTATATGTTGTGCCGTCAGGAGTTAAGGCTGGGCCGACATTCGGGCCGTTATAGATTAAGCCCCAGTCATTATCCGGCAAGGTCAGGCTGCTGACACTGGTCCCTACCAGACTTAACGGATCGGTATTGCCCACACGATCGGGGTCGGCAAAAATCTCATAAGCCACCTCATCATTGTTCTGGAAGGGCGGAGTATCCCATCTGCCGCCGCTATCACCGTCGAATATTTCAACCCTAAGTGGCTGAGTGGACGTAGCGCTAACCTCCAACCGGAGACTCAAACTAATATCGCCGATACTAACGTCGCCTAATGATGACAAACCCCGAACGATATTTACAAAACGCCCTGAATTTGGATCATTATCTGGATAGGCCGTGAATTGTTGTGCTGATACCATACTCGAGAACAACATCATCACAAGCAAAAAAAGCGACTGTGTTACATTTCTTGAAGCCGAAACCACAGCCTGCACTTGGGAAAATACCAAGATTTTCATACTAACCCCTTGTCTTAAAACTTTAAATTATTAAGTTACTACTTAAAAATACTTATGCTGAAAAAGCGGAAATCATTGTGGTGGGACGAAGCAATTCATCATTGCCAAAGAAATGCATTACCTACCCCAACGCCTGTTTCTCCAAACATTGTGGCCGAATAATAAACACTTTTAAACTAAAACACAATCAACTTTTAATTTAATAAATAATCGAGTTAACAAAATTTTACAAAACTAACGATGACTTCGAATTAATAATTCTGGTGATCATTGGCCCATCAGAAGATTAAATATTGTTAATCCCGTGATTGCGTATTTGAGGGCAAATATCACTGTTTTTTTGCTATTATCATTGGCAAGGTAGGTTAATTAAATAACAATAATTTATTAGCTACGGGAGACATTCATAATGGGTAGAACCAACTTTTTTTTTCTATTTACACTTTTCATTTCAGTTATTTCATTCAATGCATTTGCTCAGCAACCGCCACCAGACTTTAACGGTGCGCCGGATGCCACACCCAATGCAGCCG